>NZ_JABEZT010000003.1 GCF_013149805.1 Isoptericola chiayiensis | reverse complement strand
TTGGTTGGCCTTGAGGAGCTTGTCGATCGTGGTGATGGCTTTGGCGGTGCGGATCGCGATCTGGCGGGCGTGGGCGCTCAGGGGGTCTTCGTGGCGGGCGCGCCAGGTGGTGATCGTGGTGATCTGGGTGGTGGTGAGTCCGGTGCGGGCGTCGATGCCGAGGCTGTGGGTGCGCGCCAGCGCGGTGAGCTGGTTGATCTTCGCGGTGCGGTCGCTGTTGAGGGCGTCGCGGTCGGCCAGGAGCAGGGCGGCGAGCTGTCCGGCGTGGCCGGTGCGCGGTCGGCGTAGCCGGTCGGGGTGGGTGCCCAGCACGGTGCGGGCGATGCGTGCGGCGTCCAGCGGGTCGGACTTGGCGGTGCGCAGGTCGGCGCGGGTCGGGGTCATGGCCTCGACGGTGGTGTAGCCGGTGCGGGTGAACCTGGCGGCGGCGATGCGTCCGTAGGAGCCTGCTCCCTCCACGACGATCAGGACCTGGTCCAGGTCGCCGTCGGTGCGTCGGGCGATCCAGGCGATCGCGCGGTCGATGCCGGCGGTCGTGGTGGCGAAGGACTGCAGGTCCTGGCAGGCGCCGTTGCTGGTGAGCAGGGCGTAGGTGTGTTGCTCGGCGTGGGTGTCGATGCCCACGACGTATCGGTAGGTCTCTGCGACGATGGTCATTGCGGCGGACTCCGTTCGGGTGGACGTCGTGACCGGCGTCGTTCCCGGGGTGGAGTCACTTCGAGGCAAACCTGTGACGAGCCACAGCCCCCTGAGGTTCTAGCGGGGGGCTGGTGCATGTTTCTATCAAGCCATCGAGGTGGACCGGGGCGGCGCCGGCCCGGCCGCGGCAGCGGGCAGTTCTCGCGAAAGCCACTCCCGACAGGCTCGGGAGGGCAGGTAGGCAACGAGCCACGCCACCGCGACCAGAACAACACCACCCTGGCCAGCCGACCCCGGGTCAGCCACCCGAAGACTCACAGGTAGGCAACTTCTCGGCGAGGCGACGCCTACCTGGCGGGAACGTTGCCTACCTCGCCGGAAGATTGCCTACCTGGCGGGACGTTTGCCTACTTCGCGGCGAGGTTGGTCTCGATCTCGCCGAGGATCGACTGCAGCTCGGCCGCCTCGTTGCCCTTGATGACGCCGGTGCCGCCGGAGGCCTCCAGGACGCCGTCCTCGATCTCCGGCGAGTGGTAAAGGTCCACGAGCTGCGCGAGCGTCTCGTCGTCGGCGTCGGCGGACCGCGCGACCCACACGTTGATGTACGGCTCGGCCGCCGCGGAGTCCGGGTCGTCGGTGTAGATGGCGTCGTCCTCGGTCAGCCCCGCGTCGCCCACGAAGTCGTTGTTGATGATCGAGGCGTCGACGTCGGCGAGGGCGATCGCGGTCTGGGCCGCGTCCACCGGCGTCACCGTCACCCGCGACTCGTCGGCGATCACGTCGGCCGGGGTGGAGAACGAGTTGCCGCCGTCGCGCAGCGTGATCAGTCCGGCGTCCTGCAGCACGAGCAGCGCGCGGGCCTGGTTGGTCTCGTCGTTGGGGATGGCGACCTGGCCGCCGTCCGGGATCTGCTCGACGCTGCCGTGCGCGGTCGAGTACAGGCCGAGCGGGTAGACGGCGGTGGCGCCGATCGGGGTCAGGTCGTCGCCGCGGGCCACGTTGTAGCCGGCGAGGAACTGCAGGTGCTGGAACTGGTTGAGGTCGAGGTCGCCGTCCGAGAGACCCTGGTTGGGCAGCTGGTAGTCGGAGAAGTTCACGATCTCGACCTCGATGCCCTCGTCGGCGGCGGCCTGGGCGAAGGTGTCCCAGTACTCCTCACCAGCGGAGACCACCCCGATGCGGATCGGGTCCTCGGCGGTCCCGGCGGCAGGTGCGGCGGAGGAGTCACCGCCGCAGGCGGCCAGGGCGAGCACGGAGGCGACGGCGCCGGCGGAGAGCAGGGTGGAGCGCAGGTTCATGGTGGTCCTTCCGGGCAGGGATGCACGACGGCGGATCTCGCCGTGGCACGGGGTGGTGACGTTGCGGGGCCGCGCCGGCACGCGCGGCGGGCGGTCGTCAGCGGTGGACGACGGCGGGGCGGGGGCCGATCAGCGGCGGCACATTCGCGTGCGGGGCATCGACGGGACGCACATGACGGCGCGCGAGGCGGTGCGCGGGGTCCGGGGTGCGACGTGGTCGGTGCGGTGCATGCTTACAGGTGAACACCGTGGGACAGGGGCGGCCAACTCGACGGCGGAGAAATCTCGCCATGCGAACCGACCGTGTCTCACATCGAGAGAAAGTGCAGGTCAGAGCCCGGTGTGACGCACCGCTCAGCCACGCAAAGGACCCCTCGCGCACCCACCAGAGCTCACTTACCCTTGCTGCCTTCCGGCCCTGGGGGAGTTCGGCGAGATGGTGCCGCACGAGGGGTCTGCCCCCTACCCTAACGGAGACCGGGCGGTGCTCCGAAACCCGTCGCGACCGCCGTCGCGCACCTCACACCGGGCCGATTCGGCCCCCGGGCACCTCGTCCGCTATTCTGCTGGGGTTGCCTGCGCCAGTGTGCACACCGGAGACCTCAGGCAGCACCACGAGGAGGATTCGCCTAGCGGCCTATGGCGCACGCTTGGAAAGCGTGTTGGGTTCACGCCCTCGGGGGTTCGAATCCCCCATCCTCCGCACGGCCCGAAGGGCCCTGCACCACCGGTGCAGGGCCCTTCGTCGTTCCCCGGTCCAGCATGCTTGAATCGGTTCATGCCACGCTTCGACACCGGCGACGAAGACTTCCTGCTCGACGGCCGCCCGCACCAGGTCATCAGCGGCGCCCTGCACTACTTCCGCGTCCACCCGGACCAGTGGGCGGACCGGATCCGCAAGGCCCGGCTCATGGGTCTCAACACCGTCGAGACCTACGTGGCGTGGAACCTGCACTCCCCCGCACCCGGCACGTTCCGCACCGACGGGCGCCGCGACCTCGGGCGGTTCCTCGACCTCGTCGCCGCCGAGGGCCTGCACGCGATCGTGCGCCCCGGGCCCTACATCTGCGCCGAGTGGACCGGCGGCGGCCTGCCCGCCTGGCTGTTCACCGACCCGCGCGTCGGCGTCCGCCGCGCCGAGCCCCGGTTCCTCGAGGCCATCGCCGACTACTACACCGCCGTGGCGCGGATCGTCGCGCCCCGCCAGGTCACCCGCGGCGGCCCCGTGCTCATGATGCAGGTGGAGAACGAGTACGGCGCCTACGGCGACGACCCCGTCGAGACGCGACGGGCCTACCTGCGCACCCTGGCCGCCCTGCTGCGCGAGCGCGACCTCGAGGTGCCGCTCTTCACGTCCGACCAGGCCAACGACGAGCACCTGGGCCGGGGCAGCCTGCCCGAGCTGCTGACCACGGCCAACTTCGGTTCCCGGGCCCGCGAGCGCCTCGCCGTCCTGCGCCGCCACCAGCCCACCGGCCCGCTGATGTGCATGGAGTTCTGGAACGGCTGGTTCGACAGCGTCGGCGGGCACCACCACACCACGCCCGCCGCGGACACGGCCCGCGAGCTGGACACCCTCCTGGGCGCCGGCGCCTCGGTGAACCTGTACATGTTCCACGGGGGCACGAACTTCGGGCGCACCTCGGGCGCCAACGACAAGGGCGTCTACCGGCCCGTCACCACCTCCTACGACTACGACGCGCCGCTGGCCGAGCACGGCGCCCCGACGCCGAAGTTCCACGCGATGCGCGAGGTCGTCGCGCGCCACGCCGCCGTGCCGGACGAGGTCCCCGGTGCCGCTCCCCCGGCGCCGACGGGCACGGTGGCGCTGGACCGTCGGGTGCCGCTCACCGACCTCCTGGACGCGCTGGGCACCGAGCACTCCGTCGACGGCCCCGCACCCACGCACGACGACCTGGGCGTCTGGGACGGGTTCGTCCTCTACCGCACGCAGATCTCCGCCGGCGACGCCGTCCTGACGGTCGGCGACGTCCGCGACCGCGCCCTGGTGATGGTCGACGGCGAGCCCGTCGGGCACCTGGACCGCACCACGCACCAGCGGGCGGTCGCGCTGCCGGCGCGCGACGGCGAGCTGACCGTTCTCGTCGAGGACACCGGGCGCGTGAACTACGGCCCACGGATCGGCGAGCCGCACGGCCTGGTCGCGCCGGTGCGCACCGCACTTGGCGAACTGACGGGCTGGTCCGCGCGCCCGCTGCGGTTCGACGACGGCGACACGCTGTCGTCCGAGGTGACCACGGCGCTGCGTGCCGCGCCCCGGGCGGCCGTACCGCCGTCGTCCCCGCTGGCGGGCCCGGTGCTCGCGCTCGGCACCTTCGACGGCCGCGCGGGGACGGACCTGTTCCTGCGCGCCGACGGCTGGACGGCCGGCGTCGTCTGGGTCAACGGCTTCTGCCTGGGCCGGCACCGCGCGGCGGGGCCCGCGCGCACCCTGTACGTCCCGGGGCCGGTGGTCCGGGACGGTGAGAACGAGGTCGTCGTCCTCGAGCTGCACGGGGCGGACCGCGCCACCGTGGGTCTCGCCCCGGCGCCGGACCTGGGCCACACCGAGGAATAGGTCAAGGAATCGTCATGGCATCGTGACCGAAACATGGTGCGGACGTCCCAGGACCGTCACGTCCTACCCCTACGATGAGCCGCATGATCTTCAAGGCCGTGGGCGACGGGCGCCCCTATCCGGATCATGGACGCGAGAGCAGCCAGGACTGGTCCGACGTCCCGCCCCGGCAGGTCCGCCTCGACGAGCTCGTCACGACCAAGCGCAACCTCGACCTCGACACCCTGCTGGCCGACGACTCGACGTTCTTCGGCGACCTCTTCGCCCACGTGGTCGAGTACCGGGGCGTCCTCTACCTGGAGGACGGTCTGCACCGTGCGGTGCGGGCCGCCCTGCACCAGCGCCCGATCCTGCACGCCCGGGTCCTCACCGTGGGTTGATCCGAGCAGTCCGAAGATTCTCAGGTAGTTTCGTCGCGTGACTTCACCAGCCCAGGATCCGGCCCGCGTCGCCCGCCGGCGACGCAAGCACGAACGACAGGCCGTGGTCTTCGGGCTCCTCATCGCGTTCATGGTGCTCATGGGCCTGGGGGCGCTCGCCGTCTACACCGGCACGATCGACTCCCCGTTCGACGAGCCCATCCAGACCCCCGGCGGCAACGCCGACTCGATGCCGCCGCCGTGCGTCCCGCAGAACGACAACTGGCCCGACGGCGCCCCGCCGCTGGCCTACGACGACGTCCGCGTCCGGGTCTACAACGCGGCCGACTACAGCTTCGCGATCGCCGGCGCCAACGCGGACGTGCTGGCCGCCCGCGGCTTCGACATCCGCGACACCGGGGACTTCTCCCGCCTCGTCGAGGGGCCCTCGGAGATCCGCTACGGATCCGGCGCCGTCCGGCAGGCGTACACGCTCGCCGCGCAGTTCCCCTCGGTGCGCCTCGTGCTCGACGACCGGCCCGGGCGCATCATCGACCTCGTGGTCGGCGAGGACTACACCGAGCCGCTGCCCGTCGACCAGGTCCAGCTCGCCGCGGGCGAACCCATGACGGACATGGAGGACTGCGTGCCCGTCGGCGAGCTCACGCCCGTGCCGCGCGAGTTCGGCGAGGGCGACGGGCCGGAGTCCGCCGAGGATGACGCCCAGGACGCCTGAGGTGCCCCGAGCTCAGCGCTCCTGCGGGACGGTCCCCCGCCACCGGCCGATCGCGCGCATCCCGTGGTACAGGACCAGGGCGGACGCCGTGCCCAGCGCGATGCCCTCGAACGTTAGCCCGCCGACGACCCACTTGTAGTTCGCCACGGCCACCACCAGCGGCACGGCCGCGACGGTGAGGTTGACCGGGTCGGCGAAGTCCACGCGGTTCTGCACCCAGATGCGGAAGCCGAGCACGCCGATCATGCCGTACAGCACCGTGGTGACCCCGCCGAGGACGCCGACCGGGACGGTCGCGACGACCTCGCCGAACTTGGGCGAGAAGGACAGCAGCAGCGCCGCGACGCCGGCCACCCAGTAGGCGGCCGTGGAGTACACCTTGGTGGCCGCCATGACGCCGATGTTCTCGGCGTACGTGGTGGTGCCGGACCCGCCGCCGGTGCCCGCCAGGGTGGTGGCCACGCCGTCGGCGAGCAGCGCCCGGCCCATCAGGGGGTCGAGGTCCTGGCCGGTCATCGCGGCCACCGACTTCACGTGCCCGACGTTCTCCGCGATCAGCACGAACACGACCGGCAGGAACAGCCCGAGGACACCGGGCTCGAAGCTCGGGGCGGTGAGCTGCGGCGGACCGAACCAGCCGGCCTCCTCGACCCGGGTGAAGTCGATCTCGCCGCGCACGGCGGCGAACGCGTACCCGATCAGCACGCCGACCAGGATGGACAGGCGCCCCAGGATCCCGCGGAACAGCACCGAGATCAGCACCACGGCCACGAGCGTGACCATGGCCGTGACCGGCGCCTGGTTGAAGTTGTCCCAGGCGGCGGGCGCGAGGTTGAGCCCGATGAGCGCCACGATCACGCCGGTGACGACCGGCGGCATGACGACGTCGATCCACCGCGCCCCGGCGTAGTGCACCAGCACGCCGACGCCCACCAGCAGCAGACCCGTGAACAGGATCCCGCCGATCGCGGCCGCCTGACCGTGCGAGGCGGTGGCCGCCCCGATCGGGGCGATGAACGCGAAGCTGGAACCCAGGTAGCTGGGCAGCCGGTTGCCGGTGATCAGCAGGAACCCGATGGTGCCGATCGCGGAGAAGAACAGGGTGGTCGACGGCGAGAACCCGGTGAGGATCGGCACCAGGAACGTGGCGCCGAACATCGCGACGACGTGCTGGAGCCCGATGCCGATCGTGCGCGGCCAGCTCAGCCGCTCGCCGGGCGCGACGACCTCACCGGGCGCGACGTGCGCGCCGTCGCCGTGCGTGGTCCAACCGAGCTGCATGGTGCTCCGTCCGTGAAGGGGTGGTGAAGGCAGGCCAACCCTAACCGCCGGGCACCGGGCGGGTCCGGTCCTCCCCCAGGGAGCCCGTGGCCTACGCCGCGGCGCGCGTCATCAGCCAGGCCAGCAGCCACGAGCGGGTGGACCCGTCGTCGACCCGCTCGTCGGGCAGGTCCCGGGCGACCTCCAGCGCCGCCTCGGCGTCCTGCGGGCCGAGCAGCCCGGCGTACATCAGCAGCTGGTCGCCGAACATGACGTCCCACGTGTCGGCCTCGGACCACAGGTCGTCGGTGCCGAGCGCCTCGGCGAGGTTGGCCCGTACGCGGTCGGGGTCGTCGCCGAGGTAGGTGGACACCCCGGTCACCGGGAGGACGAGGATCCCCAGGGCGGCGCTCTGCTCGGCAGAGAACCACGTCGCCCGTTCCCGCTTGCCGTCCCACACCAGGGACGTGACCGACGCCTCGAGGCCCTCGGCGACCGGGTCGTCGCGGTCGAAGTCGGTCCAGTAGGCCCGCGCGGAGTCGGCCTCCAGCGACAGCATCCAGCGGGCCTGCTGCGACAACGCGTCGTCGCCGCTCGCGTCGGCCCACAGGGCCAGGCCGTGCCAGGCCGCCACCGCCTCGGAGGCGGACTCCTGGTTGTTGCCGTCGGCGAACGGCGAGGGGCCGGACGCCCACGAGTGCCCCATGACGACGTCGAGCACCCGCAGCGCCGGCATCGGGGCGCCGTCGCCGGCGTCCACCTCCGCGGCGGCGGCGACGTCCGCGGCCAGCAGGTCGATCACCGGGGCGACCTCCTCGGCCAGCGCGGCGTCGTCGGCCGCCAGCACGCCGGCGGCGTACAGGAAGTAGCCGTAGTGGAAGTGGTGGTCGTTGCCCTCGTCGCTGCCGAAGGACACGGCCTGCCCGACGACGGTCCGCAGGGTCGGGTCCCAGGTGAAGCAGCGTTCGGGCCGGGTCGTGCACCCGTCGGGCTCGGCCCAGGTGCGCAGGTCGGCGACGACGCTGTCGTGCAGGCTCGCCGCCTCGTCCTCCAGGCCGAGGTCGAGCGCCAGCATCCACAGGTTCGCGTCGCGGGCCAGCGCCTTGCCGCCGAAGTACGTGTCGGCGGGCCGCGTCTCGGCCAGCGCCGCCTCGACATCGGCGCGCACCTGGTCGGCCAGCTCGTCGCGCTGCTCCGTGGACAGGCCGGACAGGTCCAGGCCGAGCACGGGCTGCCGCGCGGGCGAGTGCCAGGCGATCTCGTCGCCGAGGCACAGCTCGGCCGTGCCGAGCACCGTCGCGTACGTGCCCAGTCCGCACGCGGCCTCGTCGGCGGCCTCGGCCTGGTGCGGGAAACGCACGAGGACGGCGTCCCCGCCGCCCGCTGTCTCGTAGCGCACCGCGGTGGTCACCTGCCCGTCGCCGGTCGCGTAGTCGGCCTGCGAGGCCACCACCGGGTCGCGGACGGCCTCGACCAGGTCCGCGAGCGCCGTCGTCCCGGCGTCGCCGTCCTCGGTGTCGCCGTCCTCGGTGTCGGGCTCGACCAGCCAGGACACGGCGTCGCCGGCGGACAGCGAGATCGTGCCACCGTCGCCGGCCAGCGCCGCGGTGACGTCGAGCCCGTCGGAGCCGACCAGCACGTGCCGGCGGCCGTCGACGTCCGCGGCGGCGACGTCGTCGGGCAGGTCGCCGGCCGCGGCGAAGGTCTGGCTGAGGCGGACGTCCTGGTCGCGGCTGGCGGTGTAGTGCAGGACGGGCGACCCGCGGGTCAGGCGGAGCTCGCCGAGCACGGTGCCGTCGCCGGCGACCAGGTCGACGCTGACGGTCGCGGCGTCGTACCCGCTGACCTGCCCGGTGACGGGTTCGCGCAGGTCGACGGCCACCTGGGGGACGAACGGCCCGGCCACGAGCGTGCCGTCGGCGCGGACGTCGGGCAGCCCGTAGGCGAACCCGGAGGCGGTGACGTCGACGGCGAGCGGCAGCGGGAAGACGGGCTGGGACTCGTCGCCGAAGACGAGACCGGAGAACCAGCGGTTGGTGGGGGGCGGCAGGTCGTCGGCGAGCCGCATCGCGACGTCGGGGCCCTCCGCGGCGGGCAGCACCGTCGGGTCGACGGCGGGGGCGGCGGCCTCGACCACCTCGACGCCGGAGGACGTCGGGCCGGCCGGGGCCTGCGCCGTCGTGCACCCGGCGAGGAGCGCACCGGCCGCCACCACGGCGGCGAACGGACGCGTCCTCACAGACCGATCCTGGTCAGGAAGCGCTGGAACGCGAGGTCCGGGCCGGCGAGCGGTCCGTCGTCGCGCAGCTCGACGCTGGCCTGCACGGGGGTGCCGGGCAGCACGATGCCCTCCCCGGCCTGCTGCGCCAGGGCGGCGCTGGTGATCGTCAGGGTGGCCTCGGCGTCGTTGCGCGTCGACTGCACGGCGAGCGACTCGACCTCCCCGGGCAGCTCGGTCTGGTCGGGCAGGACGATGCGCGCGTAGGAGCCCTCCTCGATCCGCGCGAAGTCGGCGGGGTCGAGGAGCAGGCGCGCGTCGACGGAGATCGTGCCGTGGCGCTGCAGCGTGGCCAGCACGGTGCCGGACTGCACGAACCCGCCGGGCGCGGCGTCGACCGCCGAGACGACGCCGTCGTCCGGAGCCGTGATGGTCATCTCGCCCTCGTCGGTCACTTCGTAGGTGGCGGCCTTGCGCGAGACCATGCCGATCGACAGGTCGTGGGCGAGCACGAGGCTGCGCAGCGTGAACACGGGGTCGCCCTCGGCGACGACGTCACCCTCCTCGACAAACGTCTCCACGACGGTGCCGGCGTAGTCGGTGCCGACGGAGATCTCCTCGGCCACGATCGTCGCCTGCGCGGAGACGGCCTGGCTCATGCGACGGTTCAGGACCAGCGTGAGGGTGGCGCACAGCGCCAGGATGACGACGACGCCGACCGCGAGCTTGAGGCGGGTGGTCCAGGTCATGCGGCACCTCCGGAGGTGACGGTGGTCCGACGGCGGTCGCCGCGGCGGGTGTTCCGGTCGCGGCGGGCGGCACGGGAGTCGCCGGCCGCGGGGCGGGCAGGTGCCTGGGGGCGGCGGGCGGCCCGCTGCTCACGCATGGCGACCCGGTGCTCCCGGACCGCGGTGAGGACGAACCCGCCCAGGATCAGGGTGTTGGTGACGTTCCAGGCCACGGACAGGCCCGGCAGACCGTCGTCGCCCCAGTGCTTCCAGAGGCCCACCACGGAGGTGACCAGGAGGAAGACGAAGCACAGCACCTGCGGGACGATCACCTCGAACGGGGACGTCGCTCCCCCGACCCGGCCGGTGACCGCCCAGGCCTGCTGCTTGCCCGTGAGCGCGTTCCAGAACGCCTTGACGTAGATCGGCCAGGACACGGCCGCGAGCAGCAGGACCTCCCACCGGAACGAGCCGAGCGTGAAGAACGCCAGGGTGATCTGCAGCCCGTAGAACCCGAGGTAGTACAGCGCCCACGTGCCGACCGACACGTCGAGCCGCATCGGGGTCAGGTCCAGGTAGATCTGCAGCGGCGGGACCAGCAGGAGCAGCAGCGGGGCGATGCCCGACAGGTAGTGGGTCGAGGTCACGAAGTACTGCAGCCGCTGGTCCACGGTGAGGTTGCGCCGCGGGGACAACGGGTTGTGCTGCAGGAGGATCTCGAACCCGCCCGTGGCCCAGCGCAGCTGCTGCTTGGCGTACGCGACGATCGTCTCCGGCGTGTCGCCGACGGCGAGGGTCTGGGGGATGTAGGTCGAGCGCCAGCCGCGTTCGTGCAGGTGCAGCGAGGTCCACACGTCCTCCGACTTGGAGTCGGTGTACATGCCGCCGACGTCGTCGATCGCCTCGCGGCGGAACACCACGTTGGTGCCGACGCAGAACGCCGCGTTGAAGCGGTTCCGGCCGGGCTGGACGAACCGGTAGAAGACCGCCTGCATGTAGCCGGCGCCGCGCGAGATGAGGGAGTTCATGTTGCCGTACGTCTGCGGCGACTGGACGAACGCGACGTCGTCGCGCACAAAGAACGGGACCGTCTCGACGAGCAGCTCGGGCCGGGGCACGAAGTCGGCGTCGAGGATCACGAACAGCTCGCCCTTGGCGATGCTCAGCGCGTGGTTGACGTTGCCGGCCTTCTGCCCGCCGCTGGACAGGCGCCGGATGTACCGGGCCCCGAGCGTGGCCGCGAGGTCGCGCACCTGGTCGTCGCGTCCGTCGTCGAGCACCCAGGTGCGGTGCTCGCCGTGCACCGCCACGGCGGCGCGGACGGTGCGCGCGATGGTGTCGACGTCCTCGCCGCAGGTGGTGATGAAGATGTCCGCCGTCACGGGCCGGTCGTGCAGGTACATGCGCCACCGGGTCGGGTCGTCGGTGGCGCCGTCGCGCAGGATCTCCGGGGCGTCGAAGAGGCGCTCGCGCGCCTGGTGGTAGGCGAAGTCGCGCGGGTTGTACCCCGAGGACAGCACCGTCCACATGGCCAGCAGCGCGAGGCCGAGCAGCACCGACTCGGCGACGACCACGAGCGTGTACGGCAGCAGGTCGCCCCGGTTGTCGGGGTTCAGCAGGAAGACGGCGTAGGCGACGGCGCCGAGCGTGGCCAGCAGCATGACGAGCATGAGCGACGGCGAGTGCGCGGCGGCGTTCGCGTCCCGACGGCGAGCGGCGGCCTGCGGGTCGCCCTGGATGGTGGTGCCGGGCGTCGGGGGCGGGCCGGCGGTGTACGGGATTTCGGTACTCGGTGAGTCCAGGGTGGTCATGACGGGTGTCCCTTCGCGAGACGCCGGTGGAGCAGTGCCTGGCGGTACGGGGGAAAGCTGCCCCCGAACGCACGAGGTGGGTCCCCCGCGTCGGGGAACCCACCTCGTCGTCTGCTGCTCAACCTAGGTCGCGCTGTGGTGGCTGTCACGATGGAAAGCGCTGTCGCCGAGGATCTCCACCAACCGGCAACCGGGGTGCGCTCAGCCCGCAATACCCCGTTCACACACCCCAGCCCACGCTGTGGGCGTGATCCTTGGCCCGAGATGCACCTTTTAGCCACCTTCACAGCCCAAGAATCACGCCCACAACTCGTGGGGGCTCGCTCAGAGCTGCGGGGCGATCTCCCGCGCCACCAGGTCCAGGTGGTCCAGGTCCTGCTGGTCCAGCACCTGCAGGTAGACGCGCTGCACGCCCTGGTCGCGCAGCGACGCCAACCGGTCCACGGCCTCGGCGACCGTGCCGGCGACCCCGTGCTCGCGCAGCTCCGCCGGCTCACGGCCGATGGCCGCGGCCCGGCGGGTGAACTCCGCCTCGTCGCGGCCGACGGCGAGCACCAGCGCCACCGACTGCGTCAGCGAGTCCGACGGGCGTCCGGCGTCGGCAAGGGCCTTCTCGATGACCCGGATCCGCGGGCCGACGGCCTCGATCTCGGGGAACGACTGGTTGTACTCGCTCGCGAACCGTGCCGCGAGCCGCGGTGTCCGCCTCGGCCCACCACCGCCGACGATGAGCGGGATCGACTCCTGGGTGGGCTTGGGCAGGGCCGGGGAGTCGGTGAGCGTGTAGTGCTCGCCGGCGAAGTCGAAGGTCTCGCCCACCGGGGTGCCCCACAGCCCCGTGAGGATCTCCAGCTGCTCCTCGAGCAGACCGAACCGCTTGTCCGGGAACGGGATGCCGTAGGCGGCGTGCTCGGCACCGAACCAGCCGGTGCCCAGGCCCAGCTCGACGCGGCCGCCGGACATCTGGTCCACCTGGGCGACCTGGATCGCCAGCACCCCGGGGTGACGGAACGTCGCCGACGACACCAGGGTGCCCAGCCGCACCGTGGACGTCTCGCGGGCGATACCGGCGAGCGTGGTCCACGAGTCCGTGGGCCCGGGCAACCCGTCCCCGCCCATCGCCAGGTAGTGGTCCGAGCGGAAGAAGGCGCTGAACCCCAGCTGCTCGGTCGCCTGGGCGACGGCGAGCTGGGTGTCGTACGAGGCCCCCTGCTGGGGCTCGGTGAAGATGCGCAGATCGAGAGTCATGACGCCCCCTCAGTCGTGGACCGGGCGCTCGGTGCGGGAGCGCTTGAGCTCGAAGAAGTGCGGGTTGCGGGCCAGCGACACGGCGGCGTCGAAGACCTCGGTGGCCTCCTCGCCGCGCGGGACCCGGGTCAGCACCGGGCCGAAGAACGCGACGCCGTCGACGTGGATCGTCGGGGTGCCGACCTCCTGGCCGACGGGGTCCATCCCCGCGTGGTGGGACGCGGCCAGCGCGTCGTCGTACTCCTCGGAGGTCGCGGCGTCGGCCAGCTCGGCAGGCAGGCCGGCGTCGGCCAGCGCACCGGCGATCACGCTGTCGACGTCCTTGACTTCCTGGTCGTGCCAGCGGGTCCCGAACGCCGTGTAGTACGCGGACAGCGCCTCGGCACCGTGGTCGGCCTGGACCGCGGCGGCCACCCGACCGCCGCCGCGGGAGGCCTCGATGCGCTCGCGGTAGTCGTCCGGGATGTCCTTGTCCGCGTTGAGCAGGTAGAGGCTCATCAGCTTGAACGTGAGGTCGACGTCGCGGTGCTTCTCGACCTCCAGCGCCCAGCGCGAGGTCACCCAGGCGAAGGGGCAGGTGGGGTCGATGTAGACGTCGACGACGGGCTTGGTCGTGTCGGTGGAAGTCATCGCCTGCACGATACTCCGGAGCGTGTATCGATTCGACAGCAGCGCACGATCGCGTGCGATCACGGGTCGGTAGGGTCGGCGTCGTGCTCTCGATCGTGCGCAGGGTCCCGTGGGCGAGCGTCCTGACCATCGCCGCCGCCGCCGTCTTCACCCTGGTGACGCTGTTCGCCGCGCTGCGCGGCCGGGTCTGGGCCTGGATCCCCTTCGCCCTGGCCGCGGCGATCCTGGTGCGCGAGATCCGGCACGTCCAGCGCAGCCGGCGGCGGCACGTCGGGTTCGAGGAGCCCGACCGCCGCAACCCCGGGACCTAGGCGCTCCCCTGCGAGGTAGGCACCGTCCCTGTGAGGTAGGCGACCTCCTCCGCGAGGTAGGCACCGTGCCCTCCCTCGCGGGAGAGTTGCCTACCCCGCGGGAAGAATGCCTACCTCGCCGGTTCCGGGCCGACCTCGCGCGCCCGGGCCGGGCCGGACGGCGCCAGGCCGCGCGCGACGCCGGCCTGCGCCAGCTGCCGCGCCAGCAGCAGCCCCAGCCAGGTGAACACCACAAAGCTGCCCATCATGAGCACCACGAACGCCGCCAGCACCCCGGGCGCCATCGCGGCCATGTCGAACGCCGCCCATCCGGAGGCGACGTACGCCGCCCCGAACACCGCCGCGTCCAGGTAGAACAGCCAGGCCCTCCACACGCGGTACCGGGTCACCAGGAACGCCAGCTCCACCGCCACGCCCGCCATGAGGCACGTGACGATCGACCACGCGCCGACCGGGGAGGCCGACGAGACGACGCCGGCGACGAACGTGGTCAGAACGGCCGCACCCGGGCGGCGGATCAGCGCCAGCGCCAGCACGGGCCCGATCATCCACAGCCCGACCAGCGGGGCGTAGGCGAGGGGTGCCGCCGCGGCCAGCGGCGCGCTGACGAAGTTCGCCGGGACGAGGAGCACGCCCACGGCCGCGCCGATGGCGGCGCAGGTCATGAGGTAGCGGGTGGTCACGGACTGCATGGTGGGACTCCGGTGTCGAGGGGCGGTCAGAGGAGGGTGGCGAGCGCGGCGCAGGCGGCGGCTCCGCCCCACAGCGCGAGGAGGAGGACGACGTCGCGGGGCCCGAACGGCACCCGGACGCGTTCGGTGCGGGTCGGGTGGGCGCCGAACCCGCGCGACTCCATGGCGAGCGAGACCCGTTCGCCGTGCCGGATCCCGCCGGCGAGCAGCGGCACCACGTACCCGGCGCGGCGGCGCACTGCCCCGAGCGGGCCGCGGCTGAGGGCGACGCCCCGGACCCGGTGCGCACCGCGGATGACCTCGAGCTCGTGGCCGAACCGTGGCACGAACCGCACGGCCGCGAGCGCCGCGTACCCGATCCGGTAGGGCAGGTGCAGCTGCTGGGTCATGGCGCGCACGAGGTCGGCGCCGGTGGTGGTGAGCCCGCCGAGCAGCACGAGCATCAGGAGCGCGACGGTGCGCACGGCGGTGGCGAGCCCGGTGGCCAGCGCCCCGGACCACACCTGGACGGGTCCGATGGAGGCGATCAGGGTGCTGCCGGTGACGGCGGCGGGGTCGGTGAGCAGCCCGAAGGAGAGCGTCATGACGGCGACGAGCGCGGCGGCGGTGAGCGCGACGCCGGCGAGCACCGTGGGACGGACGCGGCCCATCGCGGCGAGGACAGCGAAGGCGGCGGCGCCGATGAGCGCGGGGGTGAGCACGTCGCGGGTGGTGACGACGTAGAGCATCACGGGCACGACGCCGAGGATCTTGACCAGCGGGTTGTAGGTGCGCAGGTCGCTGCGGCCCTCGCGGGTCCGGGTCGTCGACGCCGGCGCGGGCAGGACGGCGGCGCTCATGCCCCGACCTCCACGGGCGCCGTGGCGGTGGGCAGGTCGGCGAGTCGCGTCACCGACCGCCACCGCGGGTGCCGGTGCACGTCGCGCGTGGCGCGGGCCAGCGGGGGTGTGCGCAGCCCGGCGCGGGCCAGCAGGGCCTCGTCACCGAGGACGACGGCGGGGCTGCCGTCGGCGACGACGCGCCCGTCGGCGAGGGCCACCACGCGGGTGGCGTGCTCCGCGACGAGCTGCATGTCGTGGGAGACCACGACGACGGTGGTGCCGTCGTCGTGCAGGGCGGTGAGCAGGTCGAGGAGCTCGACGGCGCGTTCGCGGTCCTGGCCGTAGGTGGGTTCGTCGAGGACGAGCACGTCGGGCCGGCAGACGATCGCGGTGCCGACGGAGAGGCGGCGCTTCTGCCCGCCGGAGAGCCAGAACGGATGGCGGTCGCGCAGGGGGGTGAGGCCGAACCGGTCGAGCACGTCCTCGACGCGCGCAGCGATCTCGGGCTCGGGCAGGCCGCGGGCCCGGAGCCCGACGGCGAGCTCGTCGTCGACGCGGGAGGTGACGAACTGGTGCTCCGGGTTCTGGAACACGAAGCCGACGGCGGCGGTCAGGTCGCGCACGTCGGCGCGCCAGGGGTCGAGGCCGGCGACGGCGACGCTCCCCTGCACGGCCCGGCGGCGCGGCCGCAGCACGCCGGCGACGAGCTGGGCGAGGGTGCTCTTGCCGGCACCGTTGGCGCCGACCACGGCGAGGAACTCGCCCCGACCGACGGCGAGGCCGACGTCCCGCAGCACGGTCGTCCGGCCGCGGCGGAACGTGAGCCGGTCGACGGTCAGGACGGGCGGGCCCGGTCGCCGCGGGTCCGCGTGCGCGGCCGGGTCGGGCAGGTCGTCGGCGGCCTCGAGCGTCGCGGTGAGCTCGGCGGGGGTGAGCGGCAGCGGGTCGACGACGACGCCCTGGTCGCGCAGCCGCAGGCCGGCGAGCGTCGCGGTCGGCAGCCAGACGCCGAGCGCGTCGAGCAGCTTCGCCTGCCCGGTCAGCACCTCGCGCACCGGGCCCTCGGCGGCGACGCGGCCTCCGTCGTCGAGCACCACGACCCGGGATGCGACGTCGGCGGCCACGTCGAGGTCGTGCTCGACGAGCAGCACGCCGTGCTCACCCGTGGCGACGAGCGTGCGCAGGACGTCGTAGACCTCCTCGACCCCGGCCGGGTCGAGGTTGGCGGTGGGCTCGTCGAGCACGAGGGTGCGGGCCCCGGCCGACAGCGCGGCGGCCAGCGCGAGCCGCTGCCGTCCCCCGCCGGACAGCGTGGCGGGGTCGTCGGCGCGGCGCGCCCACAGCCCGACCTGCCGCAGCGCGGTCTCGGCGCGGGCGAGCACCTCGTCGGCGGGCCGACAGAGGTTCTCGGGGGCAAAGCAGACCTCGTCGAGCACGGAGCCGGTGACGACCTGGGCGTCCGGGTCCTGGAAGACCATCGCGACGTCCCCGGCGAGCTCCGGAGGGCGCGTCCGCGCCACGTCCCGCCCGCCTGCGGTGATCGTCCCGGCGACGTCGGCGGCGACCACGTGCGGGACCAGCCCGTTCGTGGCCAGCGCCAGGGTGGACTTGCCGCACCCCGAGGGCCCGAGCAGGAGGACGACCTCGCCGGGATGCACCGCGAGGTCGACGCCGTCCGGGGCCGCGGCACCCAGCCGGAACCCGCCGTCGTCGTGCGGCAGATGGTGCCGCACGCGCAGGCCGGTCGTCTCGAGCAGCGGAAGGATCACCGGGCCAGGATAGGCAAACCTCACTCTCCTGACGAGGCCCTGTCCGTCCGACGGACAGGACACGATCCGCCCGCTCAGCGCGCCGGAGGGCGCGAGACACGCCAGAGTGGGCGTCATGTCGTGGCTCTCGGGACTCGTGGTGCTGGTCGTCACCCTCGTGTCGGGGCTCCTGCTGGCCGCGGCCGCACGCCGCGCGCTCGACGCGCCCGTCGGCTGGATCCGCTCGATCGTGACCACACTGGTCGTGTTCGGCGTCGGCACCTCCCTGCTGGACGCCGGGATCGGCACCCTCGACGTGGGCAGCACCGGGGAGGCCCTCGGATTCTTGCTGCTCGTCGTCGTCGCCTGGGCCTGGATGTTCGCCGTCGCCCTCGGCTTCCTCCTCGCCTTCGAGGTGCTGCTGCCCACCGGGCGGCTCCCCTCGCCCCTGCAGACGCTGCGCGGCCTGCGCGAGGGCCGCCAGGAGTCGCAGCGGTACGCCCAGGTCGTGGCGATCCTCGTGCAACGTGGCCTCGGCGGGTTCCTGCGGCGCGGCGCCGACGGCGAACCCGAGTCGACCGGGGCGCTCGCCGCGCACGCCCGGTCCCTGCGTCTCGCGCTGTCCGACGCCGGCGTGACCTACGTGAAGTTCGGCCAGATGCTCTCCAGCCGACGCGACCTCGTCCCCGACGTCGTCGCCGACGAGCTCACCCACCTGCAGTCCCGCGTGCCGCCGGAGTCCTGGGACACGGTCCGCACCGCCGTCGACGCCGCGCTCGGGCGCCCTCTGCAGGAGGAGTTCGAGCGGTTCGACGAGACCCCGCTGGCCAGCGCGTCCGTCGGCCAGGTGCACGCCGCACGGCTGCGCGACGGCCGCGACGTCGTCGTCAAGGTGCTGCGACCCGGCGCCCGCGCCCAGGTCGAGGTGGACCTGCGGATCCTCGGAAGGCTCGCCCGACGCCTGGAGCGGGACACGCAGTGGGCCCGGTCGCTCGGCGTGGAGGGCCTGGTCGCCGGGTTCGCGGCATCCCTGCGCGAAGAGCTCGACTACACGATCGAGCTCGGCAACACGCTCAACCTCGACGGGGCCCTCGCCGCGACGCCCGGCGGCGTCGACCCGCGCGTGCAGCTGCCCACCATGCACCCCGAGCTGTCGGGCCCGACCCTGCTCGTCATGGACCGCATGGAGGGCGTCCCCCTCGGCGAGGCCGACGCGGTGCTCGCCGACCTCGACCCGGACGAACGGCAGGCCATGGCCGAGGCGCTGCTCGGCAGCGCGATGCGCCAGCTCGTCGTCACCGGCGTCTTCCACGCCGACCTGCACCCCGGCAACATCCTGGTCCGCGCCGACGGCACGCTCGGCCTGCTCGACCTCGGCGCCGTGGGCCGCATGGACGAGTCCGAACGCATGGCGCTCGGCGCGTTCCTGCTCGCCGTGCAGGGCGACGACTCCATCGCCGCCCTCGACGCGCTGCGCGAGCTGCTCGACCAGCCCGCCCACCTCGACGCCCGCGACGTCGAGCGACGCCTCGGCGCCGTCATCGTCCGGTTCCGCCACGGCACCGGCCCCGGCGGCTCCGGCGAGCTGTTCGGCACGATGATCTCGCTGTTCGCCGACGCCGGCATGACCGTCCCGCCCGGGCCCGCCTCGGCGCTGCGCACCATGGCCTCCCTCGAAGGTGCGCTGGCCCTGATCGCACCCGGGTACGACCTCGTCGCCGGCGCCCAGGAGATCGGGGCACCGCTGCTGAAGGCGTCGATGGGCCCGCGCGCCGTCCGCGACCGCGTGACCCGGTCCCTCGCCGGCATGGCGCCCACCCTGCAGCGCCTGCCCCGCCGCCTGACCCAGGTCGTCGAGGACCTGCAGGACGGCAACCTCACCGTCACCGTCCGCTCGTTCGCGCACCCCGAGGACCGCCGGTTCCTGACCTCGCTCGTCCAGCAGCTCGTCACCGCGGTCATCGCAGCGGCGTCGCTGGTGGGTGCCGTCCTGATGATCGTCTCCCCGACCGGGCCGATGCTCATGCCCGGCATCGACCTGTACTGGGTGCTCGGCGCGGGCCTGGCGTTCGTCGGCACGCTGCTCAGCGTCCGGGTGCTGGTGTTCGCGCTGCGCTCGCGGCGCTGACCGGGCACGCCGGGGCCCGCCGTCGGAGACGCCGTCCACCGTCCGGCGACTGGGACGCCGTCTCACCGCGGAGTAGCCTCGTGTGCCATGACCGCCGTCCGGACGCACACCCACGCCCAGGCCGTCGACGCCGCCATCGAGCTGTTCTCCCGGAAGGGGTTCGAGCAGACCACCGTCGAGGAGATCGCCGACGCCGCACAGATCAGTCGTGCGACGTTCTTCCGTCGATTCCGGTCCAAGGAGGACGTGGTCTTCGCCGACCACGAGATCCTCCTCGAGGAGGTCGTGGTCATGCTGGCGGCGACCCGCCCGGAGGCGCGCGTCAACGAGGAGGCCAACACCTCACGCGAGTCGGCGTGGGACCCGTCGGTGGACCCGTACCTGGAGGTGTGCCGGGCCGCGCGCCTGGTGTTCGACCACCACGTCGGGCAGCGCGAGACGTCGCTCGCGCGACACCGACTCCTGCAGCAGGTGCCGGCGCTGCGGGACCGCGAGCTCGTCACCACCCACCGTTACGAGCGCGCCTTCACCGCCTACCTGCGCGACACGCTGCCCACCGACCGCTCCCGCACCACCATGTCGATCGCGTTCGCGGCCTCGGTGGTCGCCGTGCACAACGCGGTGCTGCGTCGCTGGCTGCGCAACCCCTACCTCGACCTGCGTCCCGACCTGGAGGAGGCGTTCGCGGACCTGCGCCGCGTCGCCGCTGCTCCGGCGTCCGACGGCGGCACCACGGCCGCGGAGGACGTCGGCGAGCCGCACGCCGGCAGCAAGCGCGTCGTCGTGGCGGTGCTGGAGGAGGGCGCCGGCCCCGACGACGTCGCCCGTGCCGTGCGCGACGTGCTCAACTGAGGAGGCACGGATGATCGAGTGGCTCTTCGACGCGACGTTCACGGTCGGCGACTCCGGTCCGGTCCTGTGGCGCGAGGTGATCGGCAACGCGTTCGGACTCGCCTCGGCGCTCGGCGGCATGCGCCGCAAGGTCTGGGCGTGGCCGGTCGGCATCATCGGGAACCTGCTGCTGCTCACCGTGTTCCTCAACTCCGTGTTCGGCGACGCGAGCCGGGCCGACATGCTCGGCCAGGCCGGCCGCCAGGTCATGTTCATCGCGGTCTCGGTCTACGGGTGGATGCGCTGGCGCGAGACGAGGAAGCAGGACCTGGAGGTCCGTGCGGACGGCAAGGTGCCGTCGTCGGGCGCCGAAGGGGTGCACCCGCGCTGGGCGACCTGGCCGCAGCGCGCGTTCCTGGTGGTCGCGATGGTGGGCGGCACGCTCGCGCTGACCCCGCTGTTCAAGGCCCTGGGCTCCTACGAACCCGTGTGGGCGGACGCGTGGATCTTCATGGGTTCGCTGCTGGCCACCTACGGCATGGCGCGCGGCTGGGTCGAGTTCTGGCTGATCTGGGTGGCCGTGGACGTCGTCGGGGTCCCGCTACTGTGGTCGGCCGAGTACTACGCCACGGCCCTGATGTACGTGTTCTACGGCGCGTTCACCCTGGTCGGGTTCTTCGTCTGGCTGCGGGTGCACCGCCGCGAGCAGGCCGAGGCCACACCCTGACTCCGTCGCGCGGGGGATCCGCGACACGGGCCCGGCGCGCGATGATGGCCCCATGCTGATCGCCGAGGACCTGCTGCTGCTCGCCTACGACGACACCACCGGCAAGCCGGACGGCTGGCTCACCGACCTGGACACCCGGCTCGGTGCCGCGCTGCTGCTCGAGCTGGCGCTGGCGGGTCGCGTCCAGGTGGCCGGCGCCGGGACGACGACGGCGGCCGGGTCGGCCGTGCCGCAGGGCGCCGTCGTCGTGCTGGACGCCTCCCCCGCCGGGCACCCCGCGCTCGACCGGGCGCTCGCCGTCGTCGCCGAGCGGCCGCGCACCCCGAAGGACCTGCTCGGCCCGCTGGCGAAGGACGTCCGGGACGAGCTGCTCACCGGGCTCGTCGAGCGTCGGATCCTGCGCCGGGAGTCGGGCAAGATCCTCGGGATCTTCCCCACCACGTCCTGGCCGGCCGCCGACTCGTCGCACGAGACGGCGTTGCGGGCCGAGTGCGAGGACGTGCTGCTGGGCCGTCGTGACCCGCGGCCCGAGACGGCGGCGCTGCTGTCCCTCGTGGCGGGCACCGCGCTGGTCAAGCAGCTCGTGCCCGCCGAGCACCGCAAGCAGGCCGAGGCGCGCGCGAAGGAGCTCGCCGAGGAGTCCTGGGCGCACGACGCCGTCAAGAAGGCCGTCGACGAGATCAACGCGGTGCTCCTGACGACGATCATCCTCCCGGCGATCATCACGCCGACGATCCTGTCGTCCTGACCGGACGGGCCGCCTTTCCGGCGACCTGTCGGCACTCCGCGGCCGGATCGGCACGGATGATTGCCGACCCGGCCGCGGAGTGCCGACGCGACGCCTCGGGAACGACGCAGCGCCGCCCCGGATCACGGGGCGGCGCTGCGCCTCAGGTGGACCGCCGTCCGGCTGGTGATCGCACGGCGGTGCACGTGACCGGCGTCGACCCACGCCGGAACCTGCGGTGATCGTCTACGCGAAGGCGGAGACACCGGTGATGGCGCGGCCCACGATCAGCGCGTTCATCGACTCGGTGCCCTCGTAGGTGTGGATCGCCTCGATGTCCGCGAAGTGCCGCGCGACGCGGTTGGCCAGCAGGATGCCGTTGCCGCCCAGCATGTCGCGGGCGATCGAGGCGACCTCGCGGGCGCCCCGGGTGCACGTGTACTTGGCCAGGGAGGCCTGCTCGCCGGTGAGCTCGCCGGCGTCGGCCTGCTCGGTCAGGCGCGTCACCAGCAGCTGCAGCTGGGTCACCGTGGACAGCATCCGGGTCAGGCGCTCCTGGACCATCTGCTTGGCGGCGAGCGGCTTGCCGAACTGGACGCGCTGGGTCGCGTAGTGCACGGCGGCCTCGTAGCAGGCGATCGCGTGCCCGACGGCGGACCACGCGACGGCGAGACGCGTCGCGAAGAGCACCTCGGAGGTGGCCTTGAAGGACGTGGCGCCCGGCAGGGCGGCGTCGGCGGGCACGAACACGTCGTCGAGCACGATGTGCGCCTGCCAGATGGCCCGCAGCGCCATCTTGCCCTCGATGGTGGTGCCGGTGTAGCCGGGGGCGTCCTGCGGGACGACGAACCCGTGCACCTGGCCGTGACCCGGGCTGCCCTCGTCGACCAGGCGGGCCCACACCACGGTGATGTCGCCGCAGGAGCCGAACCCGATCCACTTCTTCTCGCCGTCGATGACGTACCCCTCGACGCCGTCGCGGGTCTCGCGGCGGGCCGTGGTCTCCAGGGACACGGAGTCCGAACCGTGGGTGGGCTCGGTCAGCGCGAACGCACCGAGGATCTCGCCGCGCGCCATCGGCTCGGCGTACCGCTCGACCTGCTCGGGCGAACCGTGCATGACGATCGAGCGCAGGGCGAGCCCGCCCTGGACGCCGCAGATGGTGGCCACGGAGCCGTCGCCGCGGGACATCTCCATGCTGGCCAGACCTTCAGCCATGAAGGAGATCGACGGGCGGCCGGGCACGTCGACGCCGTCGCGCAGGAAGTCGCGCTCGGCGAGCGCCTTGACGAGGTCGAACGGCACCTCGGCGCGCTCCCAGTAGCCGTCGATGACGGGCAGGACCTCGTCCTGGACGAACTCGCGCACGGCGAGCTGGTGCGCGCGGGCGGCGGGGTCGACGTCGGCGAACGCGCGGGCGAAGTCGACGTCGAGGGGTGCGGCGACGTCGTAGTCGGGCGCGGTGACGCCGATCTGTGCGGGTGCGGGGCGGTTCATGAGGTCCTTCTCTCCAACTGGTGCGCCGGCGCCGTCACCGAGGCTGGTGGCGACGGCGCCGGTCTGCCCCCATCATGCGCACGCGACTCGGTCTCAGTCAAGCGATACGGGGTATCACAGCGTCCGCGGCTCGTGCCGGACGGCGTCCCCGCGTGATCGCGGATCTGGCACGATGTGGCGCGTGCCCGACGACGCCCCCGCCCCCACGACGGCCGCCGCCGCGCGGGACCGCGGTGCCCACCTCCTGGCCTCGCCGTGGCTGCTCGCGCTCGCCTTCGTCGTCGTGCACGCCCGTCTCGTCCACGAGGCCATCACCTGGCAGAACACGATCTACGGCGACGTCACGCTCTACGAGTGGTGGGCCCGCCACGGCCTGACCACCGGCCAGTGGCCCGTCCTCGACTACGACTGGGTCTACCCCGCCGGCGCCCTCGCCCCCGTCGTCACGCCCGCGCTGGTCACCGACGACCTCCTCGGCTACGAGATCCTGTGGACCGCGGCGATCGTCGCGCTCAACGCGGTCGCCACGGTGATCCTCGTGCGCTCGACCCCCCGCGGCGTCCTGGGCGCCTGGTGGTGGCTGCTATTCCTGCTCGCCCTCGGACCCATCTTCCTCGGCCGCCTCGACGGCGTCGTCGCGCCGATGATCCTCGTCGCCCTCGTCCTCGCCCGGCGCCACCCACGGATCGCCGTCGCCGTCGCCACCGCCGGCGCCTGGATCAAGATCGCCCCCGGCGCCGTCGTCGTCGCGATCGCCGCCACCCGCCGCAGCCTGCGCGACCTGCTGCGCGCCGTCGTCGTCCCCGGAGCCGTCGTCAGCGCCGTGGTCGTCGGCCTCGCGCTCCTCGGCGGCGCCGGCACCCGTGCGCTGAGCGTGTTCGGCCAGCAGGGGTCGCGGACCCTGCAGGCGGAGTCCGTCCTCGCCACCTGGTTCTCCGTCGCCCGCTGGTGGGACCCCGGCATCCGCATCGAGTACAACGACGAGATCTTCACCTACGAGGTCCAGGGCGACGCCGCGCGAACCGTCGCCGACACCCTCGACTGGCTGCTCGTCGCCGCCGTCGCCGCCCTCGCGCTCGTGACGCTGTGGGCCGCCCGCCGGCACCCCGAGAAGGCCTACGAGCTCGTCCTGCTGTCCGCGGCAGCGCTGCTCGTCGCGCTCATCGTCTTCAACAAGGTCGGCTCGCCGCAGTTCGTCGCCTGGATCGGGCCCACCGTCGCGGTGGCGCTCTCCGCCGCCCCGGCCGGTCGCTCCCTGCGCTGGTGGTGGCCACCGGCGCTCGGCATGATCCTCGTCGCCTACGCCACCTACCTCGTCTACCCGGTCGCCTACGGCCCCTTCCTGGGCGGCGAGACCTGGATCGTGGTCGTCGAGGCGCTGCGCAACCTCGCCCTCGTCGTGCTGCTCGCCGGGGCCACCTGGCGCATCGTCCACCTCGGCGCCGAACCGGCGGCACGGACGCGCGACGGCCGCCCCGTCCACCCCCGCCCCTGAGCACTGCGCAACCGGATCCTTCCGGTTGCGCACGCACCCACCTCCCCGGACGCTGAGGCAACCATCGCCGTCCCCGTCCAGGAGGTCCCGTGGCAGACCCCGCCGCACCGTCGCCCGTCACCCTGGCTCCCGACCCCTCGCCGGGCGCCGACGCCGCGCTGCCGCCGTCGGACCTGGCGTTCGTCGCCGACCACGCCACCGACGTGCCGGCGCTCCTCGACCGGGTGGGGCGCATCGCACCGTCGCTGCCCGCACCCGGCGAGGGCGACACCGTCCGGCTCTGGTCGGCCCTGGCCTCGGTGGCCGCCGCCGACGTCGGCGCGGCACGCGTCCTGGAGCCGCACCTCGACGCCCTGACGATCCTGCGCCAGGCACCGGACGGCGTCGACCTGGGCCTTCTCGACGCCGGACCGGCATCGACCTGGGGCGTCTACGCCGCCGAGGGACCGGGCGTGCGCGTCGAGGCCCGGCCGGACGCCGCGGGCGAGGGCTGGGTGCTCGACGGGACCAAGCCCTGGTGCTCCCTGGCCCGCCACCTCAGCCACGCCCTCGTGACGGCCTGGGTCGGCGACGAGCGACGGCTCTTCGCCGTCGCCCTGCGCACCCCGCACGTCCGCGCCGACGAGGGCCCGTGGGTGGCGCGCGGGCTCACCCAGGTGGTCAGCGCTCCGGTGCACCTCGACTCCGCACCCGCCGTACCCGTCGGTCCGACCGGCTGGTACCTGCGGCGCCCCGGGTTCGCCTGGGGCGGGATCGGGGTGGCCGCCTGCTGGTGGGGCGGTGCGGTCGGGCTGGCGCGCAGCCTGTGGTCCTCGCTGCAGGGCCGCGAGGCGCAGCAGCTCGCGCTCGCCCACCTCGGCGCCGTGGACGTCGCGCTCGGCGCCGCACGGTCGGCGCTCGCCGAGGCGGCCGTGCTGGTCGACGGCAGCGTCGACGGCGGGCTCGACGACGCCGTCGCGGGCCTGACGGCGCGCCGCGTCCGAACTGTCGTCGCCGACGCCGTCGAGGAGGTCCAGCGGCGCTGCGCGCACGCCATGGGTCCCGGGCCGCTGACGACCGACGAGGCCTTCGCCCGGCGGGTCGCCGACCTCGGCCTCTACGTGCGCCAGCACCACGCCGAACGCGACCAGGCCTCCCAGGGTCGCGACCTCCTGGCCCGCGGGGAGCTGCCGTGGTGACGTTCGACCACCGGGAGCCCGGCACCGCGGAGCAGACCTGGGTGGACGCCGGCATCCTCACCCGGCCGCACCCGCTCGACCTCGAGGGCGTCGACGAGCTCGTCGTGCTCGCCGCCCACCCGGACGACGAGTCGTTCGGCGCGGCGGGACTGCTCCACCGGCTCGGCGGGGCCGGGGTCCCCGTCACGGTCGTCGTCGCCACCGACGGCGAGGCGTCGTACCCCGGCACGGCGGACGTCGAGGAGCTGCGGACCACGCGTCGCGGCGAGCTCGTCGCCGCCCTGGCCGTCCTCGCCCCGAGCGCCCGGCTGGTCCTGCTCGGACTGCCCGACGGCGGTCTGCGCGAGCACCGCGACGAGCTGCGCCGCGGGCTCGACGCAGCGCTGGCGCCGGGCCGGGGCCAGGGCCACGGCCAGGGCACGCTCCTCGTGGCGCCGTGGCGCGGTGACGGCCACCGGGACCACCGGGTCGCCGGGGAGACCGCCGCCGACGTCGCCGCCGCCCGCGACGCCCGGCTGGCCGAGTACCCCATCTGGTGGTGGCACTGGGGCGACCCGGCGTCCGACGGACCCTGGCAGCACCTCCACGGCCTGCGGCTGACGCCGACCGAGGTCGCCGCCAAGGCGAAGGCCCTGGCCGCCCACGCCACCCAGGTCGCCCTGCCGACCCCCGGGACCGAGCCCGTGCTGGGTGCCGAGATGCTGCGCCACGCGGCCCGACCCGTCGAGGTGTTCGTCGTCGAGCGGGCTCCCGGTGCCCCGCCGCCACCGACCAGGTCGCTCGACCGCGGCTTCTTCGACACGTTCTACGCCGGACGGACCGACCCGTGGGGGTTCGAGACGCGCTGGTACGAGGAGCGCAAGCGCGCCGTCCTCCTCGCGGCCCTGCCGCGCCCCCGCTTCCGGCACGGGCTGGAGATCGGCTGCTCCACGGGGGTCCTCACCGCCGAGCTGGCCCACCGGTGCGACCGCGTCACCGGTGTCGACATCGCCGACGCACCCCTGGACCGCGCCCGCCGACGCCTCGGCGACACCGTCGAGCTGCTCCGCCTCGACACCCCCGCCCGGTGGCCCGACGGCACCTACGACCTGATCGTGCTGTCCGAGGTCCTGTACTACTACGACCGCGCCGACCTGGACACGGCCGTCGACAGGACGGTCGCGACGCTCGACGACGACGGCGTCGTGGTCGCCTGCCACTGGCGGCACGAGGTCCCCGAGTACCCGCTGGCGGGCGACGAGGTCCACGACGCCCTCCGGTCGCACCCCGGCCTCGACGTGCTCGTCCGCCACGAGGAGGAGGACTTCGTGCTGGAGGTCCTGGTCCGGCGACCGGCACGGTCGGTCGCCCGCGAGACGGGGCTCGTGTGAACGCCGCGCCGGACCCGCTCGAGGCGATCCACGTCGTCGTCCCGGTCCACGACGAGGAGGAGCTGCTGCCACGGTGCCTGCACGCCCTGCGGGGCGCCGTCGCGCTCCTGCACGACGCCGCGCCGCTCGTGCGGGTGCGCACCGTGCTCGTCCTGGACGGCTGCACGGACGGCAGCGCGGACGTCGCGCGGGCGTCGGGGTTCGCGACGCTGACGACGCCGGGCGTCGGCGTCGGGGAGGCCCGCCGGGCCGGCGTCGACGCGGTCGGGCGGGCCGACCCCGGTCGTGACACGGCGCGCGTCTGGCTCGCCTGCACCGACGGCGACTCCGAGGTGCCCGAGCACTGGCTGGTCCGGCACCTGGAGCTGGCCGACGGCGGTGCGGACGTCGTGGTCGGAACCGTCCGGCCCCGCCTGGAGGAGCTGTCCGCGGACCGCGCCGACGCGTGGCTCGCGTCGCACCGGCCGGGCGTGGCGAACGGCCACGTGCACGGCGCGAACCTGGGGATCCGACGCTCGACCTACGAGTCCGCCGGCGGTTTCGCGGCCCTGCGCGAGCACGAGGACGTCGTCCTGGTGGACCGGGCCCGCACGACCGGGGCGCGCGTCGTCGCGGACGCCGCGTGCGAGGTCGTCACGTCGGCGCGGCTGGTCGGCCGCACGCCGGGAGGCTACGCGCGGCACCTGCGCGAGGACCTCGTCCCGCCGGGGTCGGTCCGCTCCGCGTAGTTCCGCCCGAACGTTTGCCGCCCGTTCGGCAACCCGACCCCGACACGTCGCCGCCCGCTCCCCCGCAGGTCACCGGGCCCCACGACAGTGCAAGTCGTGAGGGTAGCGATCGTCGCAGAGTCCTTCCTTCCGCAGGTGAACGGGGTGACGAACTCCGTCCTGCGGATCCTCGAGCATCTCCGCCGGACCGGCCACGAGGCCCTGGTGCTGGCGCCCGACTGCGACGACGGCGACGTCCCGCCGTTCGTCCACGGCGCGCCGGTGGTCGAGGTCCCGTCGGTCGGCCTGCCGGGGTACCCGGACGTGCGGGTCGTCGTCGGGCAGCGTGCGCGGATCGAGCGGACGCTCGCCGCGTTCGGGCCCGACGTCGTGCACCTCGCCTCGCCGTTCACCCTCGGCTGGCGCGGGATGCAGGCCGCCGAGTCGCTCGGTGTCCCGACCGTGGCGGTCTACCAGACCGAGGTGCCCGGATATGCGGCGCGGTACGGGATGCGGCACCTGGAGCCGTTCCTGTGGCGGCGGGTGCGCAACCTGCACGACCGCGCATCGGTCACGCTGGCGCCGTCGACGCCCACCATCGACCACCTGCGCGCCCACGGGATCCCGCGCCTGCACCGGTGGGGCCGCGGCGTCGACACCGTGCAGTTCCGCCCGGAGGCCCGCGACGAGGCGTGGCGGCGCGAGGTCGGGGCGGGCCGCCGGCTGCTCGTGGGGTACGTCGGGCGGCTCGCCGCGGAGAAGCAGGTCGAGGCCCTGCGGGTGCTGCACGACCGCACCGACGTCCGCCTCGTCGTCGTCGGCGAGGGTCCCGAGCGTCCGCTGCTGGCCGAGCTGCTGCCGGACGCCGTGTTCACCGGTCTGCTGCGTGGCCAGGAGCTGGCCCGGGCGATGGCGAGCCTGGACGTGTTCGTCCACCCGGGCGAGCTGGAGACGTTCGGCCAGACCCTGCAGGAGGCGAACGCGTCCGGGGTGCCCGTCGTCGCGCCGGCCGCGGGCGGACCGATCGACGTCGTCGACCACTCCCGCACCGGCTGGCTCTACCCGCCGGGCGACCACGCGGCGCTCCGCGCGCACGTCGACGACCTGCTCGGCGACGACCGCAAGCGCCACGCGTTCGGCCGGGCCGCCCGGGAACGGGCGCTGGGTCGCACCTGGGCGAAGGTCTGCCACGAGCTGATGGAGCACTACGAGGCGGCGATCCGGGTCCGATCGGGGGTGTGAGATGCGGATCGTGCACGTCGCCAACGCGTACGCGCCGCGCTCGGGCGGCATCCGCACCGCGATGCACGCCCTGTCCCGCGAGTACCTCGCCGCGGGCCACGAGCCGGTCCTGGTGGTTCCCGGTCCGACGGCGGAGGACCGGCGCGAGGGCGACGTGCGCGTGGTGCAGGTCCCGGCACCCCGCGTGCCCGGCGTCGCCGGCTACCGGATGGTGACCCGCCCGGGGTCGGTGCGGACCGTCCTGGAGTCGCTCGAGCCGGACCGGGTCGAGGTCTCCGACCGTGCCTCCCTGACCGGAGTCGGGCTGTGGGCGCGCGCGGCGGGCGTGCCGTCGTTGCTCATGCTGCACGAACGGCTCGACGGCGTGCTGTCGGCGTTCTGGCCGGGCGCCGGGTCGGGGGCTCGACCCGGGCCGGTCGGCCGTCGGCTGGCGCCCGCGGTGGCCGACGCGTGGAACCGGCGCACGCTGGGCCGGTTCGACCGGCTGGTGGCCACCACGGGGTTCGCCGCCGAGGAGGCGGAACGGCTGGGCGCGGGGCGCGAGGTACCGCTGCCGCCGCTGCACCGGGTGCCGCTCGGCGTGGACCTCGAGCGGTTCGGACCGGACAGGTTCGACCTGGACGTGCGACGGCGGATCACCCCGGGCTACGAGGCGATGGTGCTCGTGGTGAGCCGCCTGTCCCGGGAGAAGCGTGTCGACCTGGCGATCGACGCCGTCGGGCACCTCGTGGCCGAGGGGGTGCCGGTGCGGCTGGTCGTGGCCGGCGGCGGACCGGACCTCCGGGCGCTGCGGGCCCGGGCGGAGCGGCTGGGCGTCGACCACCGGTTCTGCGGGTTCGTGCCCGACCGGGACGAGGTGGCTGCGCTGCTCGCGAGCGCGGACGTCGTCGTCGCACCGGGGCCGATCGAGACATTCGGCCTGGCGGCGCTGGAGGCTCTGGCCTCGGGCACGCCGGTGGTGTGCTCGGCGACGAGCGCGCTGCCCGAGGTGGTCGGTGACGCGGGGGTCGCGGCCGCGCCGGAGCCCGCGGCGCTGGCCCTGGCGATGGCCGACGTGCTGTCACGTCCGGTCGGGGTGCGGCGGGCCGCCGCGCGCGAGCGCGCCGAGCTGTTCCCGTGGGCGGCGACCGGCCGGGCGATGCTCGCCCTGCACGGCACGGCGGTGTTACCCGCCACCCCGACCCCGACCCCGACCGCTGTGGGCATGAAATCTGCAGCCCCGGAGCGGTGCGAACCTGCAGACTTCATGCCCACAGCGGGAGGGTCGCGATGACCGGCGGGCCTGCCGTCGTCGCGCTCGGCGACTCCATCACGGCGGGCGTGGGCGACGCCGTCACCCCGGAGGCGGTGCACGGTCCCGGCTGGGCGGCACACCTGGCCACTCTCGCCGGGGCGTCCCGCTTCGAGAACCTCGCCCGCAACGGGGCCCGCGCGCAGACGGTGGTCTTGGAGCAGCTCGACGCCGCGCTGGCCGCCGACGCCGACGTCGCGACCCTCGTCGTCGGCGGCAACGACGCGCTGCGCACCGACTTCTCCCCGGTGGACGTCGGGCGGCACCTGTCGCGGTGCACGCGGACGCTGCGGGCCCGCGGTGCGGTCGTCGTCCTCGCGACGCTGCCGCCCGTCGGCCTGTTCGAGCTGTTCCCGGGCCGGGTCCGCCGCGTCATGCGGGCCCGGATCGACGCCGTCAACGCCATGGTCCGCGCGACGGCGGCCCGCGAGCGCACGGGTCGGGGGCCGTCCGTGGCGCTCCTCGACGTCGGCGAGGCCGTCCGCCGCGCCGGGCCCGGAGCCTGGTTCGTCGACCGGGTGCACCCGTCGCCGCTCGGGCACCGGCACGTCGCGGCCGGCGGGGTCCGAGCCGTCGCTGCCGCGCTGCCCGGACTGCCGGGACCGTCGGCCGTCCGCTCGGCACCGCCTGACACCTCGACGGGAGCCTTGCTGGCGCGGCTGCCCGCACCTCCGCCGCCGCCGTCGGCGTGGCAGCGCGCGGCGTGGCTGACGCTCGCCGGCGTGCCGTGGGCGGTGCGGCGGGGGCACGACTTCCTGCCCGGGCTCGTCCGTGCCGTGCTCGACGACGTGCGCGGCGGCGTCGGCCCCCTCGACCTGGACCTGACGGAGCTGTCCGACCTCGCGGACCTGCGCGCGCCGGAGCAGGCCGCGCCGGACGTCCTGCTGCCCGGGCGGTGACCCCGGATCCCACGGCCACCGATGAGTTCGGGCGGCCCCGCCCGTCCGAACGACATGACCAGGATCGTCGGAGACATCTCGATCTCGGTCGACGGGCTCGTCACCGGTCCGGACCCGGGGCCCGAGAACGGCCTCGGGGACGGCGGCGAGGCGCTGCACGCCTGGGCGTTCGGCGACGACCCCGTCGACCGCGAGGTGCTGCGCGACGGGACGGCGGCCAGCGGTGCCGTGGTCCTGGGGCGGCGACTGTTCGACGTCGTCGACGGCCCGCAGGGTTGGACGGAGGAGCTCGGGTACGGGGCGCGCGAGGCCGCCACGCCGGCCTTCTTCGTCGTGACCCGCGAGCCACCGGTCTCCCCGCGACTACCCTTTTGGCGGTTCGTCACGACCGGGCTGGCCGACGCCGTCACCCAGGCGTCCGACGTCGCCCGGGGCGTCGCGCAGGCCGGTGGCGGCGCCGACGTGGTGCTCATGGGCGGCGGAGCCACGATCGGGTCGGCCCTGGAGGCCGGGCTGCTGGACGTGCTGCAGCTGCACGTCTCGCCCGTCGTCCTCGGCGCGGGCACCCCGTTGTTCACGGGACGACGTCGGCACGGGCTCGTCCAGCGCGAGGTACGGGTGTCGTCGACGGCGGTGCACCTGGTCTACGACGTCCACCACCCATCGAGCAGAGGAGACCCATGACGGCCGAACCCACAGCGATCGACCACAGCTTCACCGCACCCATCGGCGTCGACGTCCGCGGGGAGGTCTGGCCGTGCGTCGAGCTCGCGGGGGCGACCGAGCTGCTCGGCACCGGTCGGTCCGTCCGCGTCGACGGCACGGTGGACGGCGTCGCCGTCGAGAACGTCGGACTGATGCCGACGGGGCGGGGCGAGCTGATGCTGTCGCTCAACGCGAAGCTGCGCAGACGCCTCGGCAAGGACGTCGGCGACACCGTGACGGTCCGGCTCACGCGGCGTCGGAGCTGAGCGCGGAGCTCAGGTCGTCGGCGGTCCGGCGGCGAGGATGCGGAGCGCGGCCTGACCGTCGTTCCGCTGCTCCTCGGCCGACGGGACGCTGATCGTCGTCGTCCCCCAGCCTCCCGGCGGGGCCGGTACGTCGAACGTCGGGCGGTCAGCCACGGAACCGCTCCAGCGCACGCCCCAACGCCTGCTGCCCTGCGCGGCGTTCTCGGACGTCGAGCGACTCGGCAAGATCGAGTGCCGCCAGCACCACGTCCCCCTCGGCGAGCTCACGCACGACGCCGAGGTCCATCGTCGTCGCACGGAGCACGACGTCGCCGTCGTCGTCCCGATCCAGCCCGTACTGCGACACGAGGCCTCCGAGGTCGGCCTCGGCGACGTACCCGTCCAGCGCTGTCGAAGCCGTCAGCCCGAGACGCTGCTCCGCCTCCTGATGGTGGACGACGGCGTCGCTCAGATGCCGGGCGACGCTCGGATGGGCCCGGTAGCGCGTCACCGCGGCGCGGTCACGTGTCCTGACGACAAGCACCTCCGGCGAGTTGCGCCGAAGTTGTTGCCTGAGGCGGGACCGCTGGCTGGCCCCGATCCAGCCCGATCCCCGACCGGACAGCAGCGAGACAGCGGCCCATGCGGTCCCACTGGACCAGGCTCGGGTGTGGGCCCCGGACCGGACCGCCATATACCGGTCGACCGACGTCTCGTCGACCAGGCCGCGGGCTATCTTGCGCAGCTCGCCGCGGGCGACGAGGTGCTGCACCTGACGGACCGAGACGCTCAGCCGTCCGGCCGCGTCCGAGACCGTGAGCAGACCACCCATGACAGACAGTTTCGTCTTGACGAAGTCTTCCGTCAACAGGGTGATGTGCCGGGCCAGGCAGAGCCACCGTCCTGGCTCCTGCACTCCGGACTCTCACCTCAGCCCGACGCTCAGCCAGACGCGCGCACCACGAGCCGGGGTTCGAGCACCTCGTGCACGTCGTCGGCGCGTCCGCCGAGCCGCCCCGTGAGCAGCTCGACCGCCCGGGTGCCCATGACCTCGCGCTGCTGCTGCACCGTGGTGAGACGGGGCCGCGCACGGCGGGCCAACATCGTGTCGTCGTAGCCGACGACGGCGAGGTCGGCGGGCACGGCGAGCCCGGCGTCGAGCGCGTGGTCGAGCACGTCGCACGCCTCGACGTCGTTGCGGGCGAACACGGCGGTGGGTCGCCCCGGCCCGGCCAGGAGCTCCGCGACGCCGTCGGGCTCGACGGTCCGGACGTGACTTTCGAGCCCGACGGCGGCCATCGCGTCCTCGTAGCCGCGCCGTCGGGCCGTCCCGGCCGGCCGCCGTGAGCCGTTGACGTGCGCGATCCGCTCGTGGCCCTGCGCGGCGAGGTGCCGGACGACGAGCGCGGCGCCGTGCTCGTCGTCGTTGTTCACCGAGTCGATGCCGGGCACGGGTTCGGCCGTGCGCCCGACCATGACCACGGGGGCCCGGCGCGCGGCGGTGGTGAGCACCTCGGCCGGCACCCAGGAGGAGACGACGACGAGCCCGTCGACGCCGAGGTCCCCGAGCTGCTGGACGCGGTCGGCGAGCCGGTGTCGTTCCCGCGACCCGTGGGCGAGCACCACCGAGAGCCCTTGCGCCTCGGCGGCGTCCTCGACGGAGGCGACGATCTCGGTGTGGTACGGGTTGGCGAGGCTGGAGATGACCACCCCGACCAGCATGGAGCGACCCTGCTTGAGGGTGCGGGCGCTGAGCGAGGGGCGGTAGCCGACCTGGTCGGCGACGGCGAGGATGCGTTCGCGCGTCCGCTCCGAGACGCCGGGGTCGCCGCGCAGGGCGAGGGACACGAGCGACTTGGACACCCCGGCCGCGGCGGCGACGTCGAGCAGGGTGGGGCGGGGACGGCGAACGGCGGGCACCGGTCCATCCTGCACCGTGGCCGACGGGTGCGCGACGACGTCGGCCCGCCAAGGGAACCGGCGTCCGGCTCATGAACTGGAACGTTCCAGAAGTTCGGGTCGCGTTCACCGACCGGCCACCGCAGCGACGCCGCGGCGTCGTCGCGCCTCCCTAGCGTCGCCGCCGTGACCATCGCCCCGAGCCCCAGCGCACCAGCACCCCGTACCGCCGACGGCGGCACCACCGCCCTGCGGACGCGGCCCGCCGCGCTGCTGCTCGACTTCGGCGGCGTCGTCGTCACCACGCGGCAACGCCCGGACGGCCTGGAGCGGATGGCCGACCACGTCGCCGAGGTGCTCGCCCGCGCCGGGCACGAGCGCACCCCGGCCGAGCTCGTCCCGGTCCTGCGCGGCGGCAAGAAGGCCCTCAAGGACTGGAAGAACGCGTCGTCGCGACGCCTCGCCCCGACCGAGCTCGACCACCGCACCATCTGGCGCGAGTTCTACGGCTCCCCGCTGACCGCCGCCGAGCGCGAGGTCCTCGCCGGGTCGGCCGGCGCCCTGCAGGAGACCCTGACCCGCACGCTCACGGACCACCACCTGCGCCCCGGGATCGGCGAGCTGATCGACCTCGCCGCCACGCTCGGCGTGCCGCTCGGCATCGTCTCCAACGCCCACTCCGGCCGCGCGCACCGCGCGATCCTCGCCGAGCACGGCGTCGCCGACGCCTTCGCCGTGCAGGTGTACTCCGACGAGGTCGGCATCCGCAAGCCCCACCCCGGCATGATCGACCTCGCCGCTCGCGCGCTGGGCACCGAGCCCGCGCGGTGCTGGTACGTCGGCGACACCTACGACCGCGACGTCCTGGCCGGCCGGCGTGCCGACGTCGGCGGCCTCGTGCTGACCCGCGACCACCACACCGACCGGGTGCCGTTCCCGGTGGCCGACCGGCCCGACGTCGTCCTCGACGACCCCCGCGGCCTCGTCGACCTCCTGCGCGACGCCGCACCGTCGTCGTCCACGGACGTGCCTGCGGCGGCCGTCCCGGACCGCGCCCCGGCCCGGGACCGCACAGGAGTCAGCGCCCTCCTGCTCGACCACGGCGGCGTCATCGCCACGTCCCGCGCCGACCAGGCCGTCCGCCGCGGCTTCGCGACCGAGCTCGCCACCCGGCTCACCGCCGCCGGCTACCCGACCGGCACCGACGACGCCCTCGAGGTCCTCACTGTCGCCCGCGCCGCGCACAAGCGGTGGAAGGCGGCGCACGAGGCGGGCACGGCGTCCGACGACGGCACCACCGTCCCCGAGATCGACGCACCGACGTTCTGGGTCGAGCTGGTCGGGCCGCAGCTCGCCCACCACGGCCCCGGCGTCCGCCACTGGCTGCGCGCCGAGGCCCACGCCCTCATGGTCGGCTACGCCCGCACCAAGTCCGTCCCCACCGTCCGGCCCGGCGTGCGCGAGCTGCTCGTCACCACCCGCGACGCCGGCGTCCCCGTGGCGGTCGTCTCCAACACCGTCTGCGGACGCGCCGTGCGCGAGGAGCTGGTCGAGGCAGGCCTGGACGACCTGATCGGCGCGCACGTCTACTCCGACGAGCTCGGCCGCCGCAAGCCCGACCCCACCACCGTGCGCACCGCCCTGACCGCACTCGGCGCCGAGGCCGCGAGCGCCGTGTTCGTCGGCGACAAGCCGCAGCGCGACGTCGCCGCGGCCCGCGCGGCCGGCGTCGGGACCACGGTGCTCGTGCGCGGGGGCTCCACGGACGACGACGCGCTCGACGCCCTGCCCGCGGACGGCCCCCACACCCCCGACCACCTGCTCGACACCATGACCGACGTCGCCGCCCTGCTGGGCGTACGCGTCGACGTCGTGCAGGGAACCCCCGCCGGCACCCGCCGGTAGCCCGAGCAGTACCGAGACGAAACCCTCCAGGAAGGTCCTCATGTCCAGCGACGTCACCGCGGCGGGTGCGCCCCGCACCCGGCTCGCCGACCCTCGTCCGTTGTCCGGTTCGCAGAAGCTCATGATCCTCGTGCTGTCCATGACCCTGTACGGCGTGGGCGACATCGTCGCCAGCGTGGTGCCGGAGTTCCAGGTGGGGCCGCTCGAGCTGGGCGTCTCCTACTTCTCCTTCATCGCCGTGGTGCTCGCCGCGCTGCTGAACCCGTTCTGGGTCGCGATCGGCGCGCCGCTCGGCGAGCTCGTCTTCTCCGACATGCTGCTCGGCGACTTCTCCGGGTTCGGCGAGCTCGAAGGGTTCCTGCAGACGGCCCTGGCGATCTACGTCGCCGGCTGCCTGGTGCGCAACCCGCTCAACCGGGTCCAGGTCGCCCTGGCGCCGATCGTCATGGTGCTGGTCGACAAGGTCTCCGGCGGCATCGTCGACATCACCAAGGTCCTCATCGGGATCGACCCCGAGACCCTCGAGGAGGCGGACGGCCTGGTGGGGGCGTTCCTCGTCGCCGAGGGTCTGGACATCGTCGTGACCGTGGTGTTCTCCGGCATCCTGTTCGGCGCCCTGCCGGCGCTGTGGCTGACCCCGCGCCTGTACGGCAAGCTCGAGCCGATCATGGGGCTGCGTCCGCGCGACCCGGAGCACCCGCCGCGCCCGACCGGACCGAAGGGGACGCGCTTCTGGCCGGTCGCGGTGCTGGCGCTGGTCGCCGCCGCGGCGCTGGCCCTGCTGTCCCAGTGGGAGGAGTTCGTCGGCCGCGAGGGCGGCATCTCCACGATCGGGGCGTTCGAGCCCGACTACGTCGACCGGTACGGCGACGTGTGGCTGTGGATCGCCGCCGCGGTCGCGCTGGTCGTCGGTCTCGGCGTCTTCGTGATCGTCGCCGTCGTGCGCCGTCGCCGTGCCGCCGACGCGGCCGACGCCGACGCCACCGCCGGCACGCGTCGCTCGGACGACGAGGCGTCCTTCTGATGCCCGGCCGCGACGGAGCGCCGGCCGTCGAGGTCCGCGACCTGACGTTCCGGTACCCGGGCGCCTCGCAGGACTCCCTGCGCGGGGTGGACCTGACGATCGAGGCCGGTGACTTCGTCGCGGTCGTGGGCGGCAACGGGTCCGGCAAGACGACGCTGTGCAAGACGTTCAACGGTCTGGTGCCGCACTTCTGGGACGGCGACATCTCCGGGCGGGTCAAGGTCGCCGGGCGGTCCACCGCCCGGCGCACCGTCGGGGAGATCGCGCACGACGTCGGCTACGTGTTCCAGGACTTCGGCAACCAGCTCGTGCGGCCCACCGTGCTCGACGACGTCGCCTTCGGGCCGCTGAACTTCGGGCTCGAGGACTGGGAGGCGCGCACGGACGCGGCGCTGCGCGCCCTGGAGATCGACGACGTCGCCGGCACGCACACCTGGCAGCTCTCCGGCGGTCAGCAGCACCTCACGGCGCTGGCGGGTGCGCTCGCGCTGGCCCCGTCGATCCTCGTCGTGGACGAGCCCGCCGCGGAGGTCGACCCGCGCCGGGCGGCCCAGGTGTACGAACACCTGACCCGCCTCAACTCCCAGGGCGTCACGGTGGTCGTCATCGAGCACCACGCCGAGCTCATCGCCCGCTACGCCCGCAGCGTCGTGCTGATGGACGCCGGACGGGTGCGCTGGCACCTCCCGGTCGAGGAGGCCCTCGCCCGCACGGCCGACCTGGCCGACGCCCACATCCCGGCCCCCCAGGTGGTGGCGCTGGCCCAGGGTCTGGTCCCGGACGTCGCCGCCGGACGACGGCGCCCGCCGCTGACGGTCGAGGCCTGCGCCGCGCTCCTGCGGGAGGCGGGGCGGTCGGAGCAGCCGGGTGCCGCGCTGCTGCGCACCCCGGACCATCCGGGGGACGACGGTTCGCCGGCACCCGACGCGCCGCGCGCGCGTAACGCCCGGTCCGACGTCGTCGCGCGGCTGGACGACGTGCGGTACGGCTACCGCACGATCTCCGGCGGCAAGCACACCGTGCTCGACGGCTTCGACCTGACGCTGCGGGCCGACGAGCGCATCGCGCTGGTCGGCTCCAACGGCGCCGGCAAGTCCACGCTGCTCTCGCTGCTGTCCGGGCTGGCCGTGCCGGAGACCGGTACCGTCGAGGTGGACGGCCGCGACACGCGGAGCGTCAGCGCGGCCGAGCTCTCCTCCCAGGTCTGCTACCTGCTGCAGCGCCCCGAGGAGATGTTCCTGACCGACTCCGTGCGGTCCGACGTCGCCATGCACCCGGTCGGGCGGCAGGTCCCGGACGCCGAGGCCCTGGTCGACCAGGTCCTCGACCGCACCCGGCTGACCCACCTGGCCGACCGGGACGGCCGCCTGCTCTCCGGCGGTCAGCAGCGCCGGGCGACGCTCGCCGTCGGGCTGGCGATGCGGCCCGGACTGCTCCTGCTCGACGAGCCGACGTCGAGCCTGGACCTGCGCTCCCGCGACGACGTCATCGAGATGCTCGCCGCGCTCGCCGAGCACATCCGCTGCACCGTGGTGGCCACCCACGACATGCACCTGGTGGCCGAGTGGGCCGACCGCGTCGTCGTGCTCGACCAGGGCCGGGTGGTCGCCGACACCGACCCCGCGACCCTGTTCGACTCCCCCGACGTGCTGCGCCGCGCCCGCCTCGTGCCGCCGCAGGTCACGCAGGTCGGCCACGCGCTGGGCATGAACCCGCTGCCGCTGTCGGTCGACGAGATGAGCCGGCGCCTGGCCCCGCTACCGACCGAGGAGCTCGTATGACCACCGTCGACGTCGCCACGCCGGACGGCACCACCTCCGGCGCCGGCAGCACCACGAGCCGCAAGCGCTCCGGCCTGGACCGGATGTCCGTCGAGTGGGTCAAGCTCGAGCTGATGCGCGTCGCGTACGCCACGCGCGGCGGGTTCCTGGCCCGCCGCGACCCGCGGGCGGTGCTCGGCTGGTACGTGCTGTGCGCCCTGGCCCCGTGGTTCACCTACTCCACGCCGATCCTGGTCGCGCTGTTCGTCCTCGCGCTGGGCTGCGCGCTGGCCGCGCGGATCGGCCCGCTGCTGCTGGGGCTGTTCACGCTCGGCCTGGTGGGGCAGGCGGCGTACGTCCTGGTGCTCGTGCTGGTCCTCGGCGGGGACACGACGGCGCTGGACGGTCTGCTGCAGATCTCCCTGAAGCTCGGGGCGGTGTCGCTGGCCAGCATGGCGGCGTTCGTCTCCCTCGACCCGGAGAAGCTGTCCGACGGCCTGCAGGCGATGCGGGCCCCGGCCGTGCTCGGGTTCGCGATCAGCTACGGCTACCGGATGGTGCCGCTGCTCATCGACGAGTTCCACGACATCGTCGACGGTCACCGGCTGCGCGGCGCCCCGCACCGGGGGCACGGGTTCCTCGGCTGGCGCACGATCGCGCGGATCGGCCGGATCGCGGTGCAGGCGTTCTACCCGCTGTTCCTCAACACCGCCCAGCGCACCCGGACCACGGTCGAGGCCATGGAGACCCGCGGGTTCACGAGCGCCGGGCCGTCGACCGCGGGGCGGCGCCTCCGGCTGGCGCACCTGCGCTGGAGCGTCGGCGACACGCTGCTGGTCGTCGCGACGGCCGCGACGATCGCCGCCGTGTACACGTTCCTCCCGACGTCCTGACCCCGTGCGTCCCGCTGTGGGCATGAAATATGCAGGCTCGGACGGGTCCGAGCCTGCATATTTCATGCCCACAGCGTCGGTGGGGGCGGTGACCGTCAGTCGCCGGACGTGGCCCAGAACATCGCCGTCGCGACCTGGCTCATCCCGCCCTTGGGGTGGGTGCGGAAGAACGGCGTCGTGCCGAACACCACCGCTCGGGCACCCGTGGCGGTCTCCCCGGAGACGACGGCGGCCTGGCCGGCAGCCGCGTCCGGACCGGCGCCGTAGAGGGCGTTCCAGTGACCGGCGAGGAACGGCTCCGCGGCGTACGACAGCTCGACCGTGGTGCCGTCACCGAGGTCGGTGAACCAGACCGCCGGGTAGATGAACGACGTGGACTGCGGGAACGCCCCGAGGAGCGAGTCGCTCGGCGTGTCCACGGCCACGATCCCGTTGCCGCGCGAGTTCCCGCGCACGGCGTCGCCCTCGACCAGGCCGTAGGCCTCGGCGGCGGCGAACCCGGCGGTCGACTCGCCCACGATCGCGCCGCCGTCGTCCAGCCACTCCTGCACGGCGACGTCGCCCGCCGCGTCGGGGTCGAACGTCGAACCGACCCACAGCACGTCCGCGTCCTCCAGACCGGTGGTGCCGTCGGCCGCACCGGCCGAGACCCCGGAGGACGACACGGCCACCAGGTCGTCGAACCCGAGGTCGGTGAGGGCGAGCACGTCGTCCGACCCCCCGGTATAGGCGACGGTCAGGTCCTCGAGCTCGGGAGCCTCGTCCAGCGCCGCGAGCTCGGCGGACGTCACGGCCTCGAACGGGATGTCGTAGGTGACGACGGCGTCCGCGGCGGCCGGGAGACCCTCCGGTCCGACGACGGCACGCCCGTCGTCGAGGAGCCACACCGGGGCGTCCTCCTCGAGGAGGGCGTTCAGCGCCCGGAAGTCCTCGACGCCCGCCAGGTCGAAGGCGACGTGGTCGGCCTTCTTCGGCAGGCCGCCGTCCTGCGGGAGCCGGTGCAGCGGCGTCGTGCCGCCCAGCGCGGCGTCCGTCGTCGAACCGACCGGGACCACGGTGGCACCCCACAGGTCGGCGAGGCTCCACGCCGAAATGTCGTACATGGTGGGCAGCTTGGCGGAGATGTCGGACCCGGTCGCCAGCAACGTGTTCGCCAGGCCGCGGCGCGGCTGGTGCATGTCGACGACGATCGAGCCGGCCGGGAACGATGTCCCGTCGACCTCGGCCGCACGCCGGAGCGTACCGACCTCGACACCGTGGTAGAGCAGCGCGTCCACGAGGGCCTCGGCGTCGGACGACGAACGCTGCCCCTCGCCGACCGGGATGACGTAGGCGCGCGGCAGGTCCACCGGCTCCTGGTCGTCCGTGAGGTCCCACAGCTCCTTCCAGGAGTCGGGGCCCTCGACGTCGGCGATCGTCTCGGTGGTCAGCGACTCCTTGGGCGCACCCTCGACCCCACGGCGGAACGTCTCGATCTGGTCGGCCAGCATCTCGTCGCTGTGCGCGGCCACGTAGTCGAGCATCGAGACCATCGTGACGCGGGCGACCTCGGTGTTGACCGCGGCGTCCTCGGGAGTCGTGGTCCCCAACGACCAGGAGCGTCCGAGCGGGAGCTCGACGGTGCTGGTCACGGCGCCGTGGTAGGCGGCGTACTGCGCGGTGAAGATCGGCGGGTAGTCGTCCCAGCCCGACGGCGTGTCCCGGTAGGGGATCTTGATGTTCCCGGTCTTCTCGGTGGTCGAGCGGCCGGTCTCGGTGTCGAAGTACGTGTTGCCCTCGATGTCCGCGGCCACGACGTCGGCCTCGACCTGCTCCGCGAGGGCGTAGCCGTGCGGCAGGAAGAGGTCGTACTCGTAGTTGTCGCCGTGGGGCGGCCCGCAGGGCTCCACCTGGAGGACGCCGGTGTAGCCGTGGAAGTCCGCGGCGTACAGCGGCTGCAGGGTCTGCGCCGTGGCCACGAACGAGCGGGCCTCCGGCGTGGCGCCGGTGACCATGTCGCGGTTGGCGTCCAGGCCGAGCTCGGTGGCGCGGGTACCGATGGTGCGGCCGTCCGGGTTGAGCGACACGGAGAAGTAGAGGCGGTGGTTCTCCAGCAGCTCCGCGGTGGCGGCGTCGTCGGACGTGGCGAGGTCGGTGATGACCTGCATCGCGCCGTCGGTGCCCTCCCACTCGTTGCCGTGGATGTTGGCGCTGATCCACAGCGGTGTCTTGTAGCCGGCGGCGAGCCGGGCGTCCCCGGCGGCCTGCGCCGGGTCCTGCCGGATCTCCTCGCGCCAGCGCGTCTGCCGGTTCGTCTCGCCGCGCGACTCGGGGGCCGTCACGGTGACGAGGTACAGGTCCCGGCCCCCGGTCGACTGCCCGACGACCTGCGCCGAGACACGGTCGCTGACGGCCATGAGGTCGTTCAGCCGCGGCGCGATCTCGGAGTAGGAGATCGTCTCGTTGCGGGTGGTCGCGTCCTCCTCGGCGGGATCGTGCACGGTCAGCGTCGGCTGGTACGGGTACGACGTCGGCATCTCGATGCTGCCGTCCGTGGCCTTGGCGGGTGCGGTCTTCTTCGCGGCCCGCACCAGCTCGGAGAACGACTGCCCGCCGAACGGCGTCGCGCCAGCCCGGTCCCGCTCGGCCCCGCGGCCGTCGGAACGCCCCGGGGCGTCGTCCTCGTCGGCGACGGCTGTCAGGGCGCTGGTGCCGACCAGGCAGGTGGTGGCGACGGCCACGCCGCTCAGGCCGGCGATCGTGCGCTGGAATCTCATGGGTCCCCTTCATCGGTGCGTGCCGGACCCGGGCTGCGCACGCGGGTGGCGCAGGCTCCGGGACGTCAGCATGACCGCTGGACGTTTCGTGGATGTGACCTGCGCCACCCGATCGTGTTGCGTGCTCAGCGCACCGGTACCGACTCCGCGGGGGACCCCTCGTCGACGCGGGCGGCCCGCAGCCGCGACCAGACGACGGCGCCCATCGCGATGGCCGCGGCGACGAGCGCGATGGCGATCCGCAGCACGTGGTTGGCGTCCGCCGGCACGCTCATCATGACCACGGCGGGGGCGATCAGCAGCGAGACGAGGTTCATCACCTTGATCAGCGGGTTGATCGCGGGGCCGGCGGTGTCCTTGAACGGGTCGCCGACGGTGTCGCCGATGATCGTCGCCTCGTGCGCCTCGGACCCCTTGCCACCGAACGCGCCGTCCTCGACGATCTTCTTCGCGTTGTCCCAGGCGCCGCCGGAGTTGGCGAGGAAGATCGCCATGAGCACGCCGGCACCGATGGTCCCGGCGAGGAACCCGGCCAGCGGCCCGACCCCGAGGCCGAACCCGACGGCGATCGGCGCGAACGCCGCCAGGAGACCGGGGGTGGCGAGCTCGCGCAGGGAGTCCTTGGTGCAGATGTCCACGACCCGGCCGTACTCCGGGCGCTCCTCGTAGGTCATGATGCCCGGCTTCTCGCGGAACTGGCGGCGCACCTCGTAGACGATGGCGCCAGCGGCCCGCGTGACGGCGTCGATCGCCAGACCGGAGAACAGGAAGACCGTCGCGGCACCGAGGATCACGCCCACCAGGGTGATCGGGGAGACGATCTCGTAGCTGAGCATCGCCCCGACCAGACCGGTGCCGACCTCGGCGACGTCGGCCAGCGCCGTCTCGACGGCGTCGGCGTAGGACCCGAACAGCGCGGTGGCGGCCAGCACGGCCGTCGCGATGGCGATGCCCTTGGTGATCGCCTTGGTGGTGTTGCCGACGGCGTCCAGGTCGGTGAGGGTCTGCGCGGCCTCGTCGTCGCCGCCGTCCTCGCCCTGGGACATCTCGTAGATGCCCTGCGCGTTGTCGCTGACGGGCCCGAAGGTGTCCATGGCCACGATGACGCCGACCGTGGTGAGCAGGCCGCAGCCCGCGAGCGCCACGAGGAACAGCGACAGCCACAGGGAGCCCCCGGCGAGCAGGAAGACGCCGCAGATCGCGGCGGCGATGACGCCCGCGGTGTAGACGGCGGACTCGAACCCGACGCCGATGCCGGAGAGCACGACCGTGGCGGCCCCGGTCCTGGAGGTCGCGGCCACGTGCTTGGTGGGCTTGGAGTCGGTGCCGGTGAAGTAGCCGGTGAGCCACAGGATGACGCCGGCGAGCACGATGCCGACAAGCACCGCCAGCGAGGCGACGACCCGGGGGTCGCTGGAGACGTCGCCGAGGTCCGCGGTCCCGGCCATCTCGGCGAAGGAGCCTGGCAGGTAGGCGAAGGCGGCGATCGCGGCGAGCAGCGCGCCGACGACGGCGGAGATGTAGAAGCCGCGGTTGATCGCCGTCAGCCCCGACTCGCTGCCGCGCACCTTGGTGATGGCCACGCCGAGCAGGGCGACGAACGCGCCGATGGCGGTGACGATCAGGGGAAAGACGAGGCCTTCCTCGCCCATGACCGCGCGGCCGAGGATGAGCGCGGCGACGAGGGTGACGGCGTAGGACTCGAAGAGGTCGGCGGCCATGCCGGCGCAGTCGCCGACGTTGTCCCCGACGTTGTCGGCGATGGTGGCGGCGTTGCGGGGGTCGTCCTCGGGGATGCCCTGCTCGACCTTGCCGACCAGGTCCGCCCCGACGTCGGCCGCCTTGGTGAAGATGCCGCCGCCGACGCGCATGAACATCGCCAGCAGCGCTGCTCCGAACCCGAAGCCCTCCAGCACGGCGGGTGCGTCCGTGCGGTAGACGAGCACCACCACCGACGCCCCGAGCAGGCCGAGCCCGACGACGGACATCCCGACGACGCCGCCGGTGCGGAACGCGATCCGGGCACCTGCGGCCCGCCCGTCCGGCCGGGTGGCCGCCGCCGCGACCCGCACGTTGGCCCGCACGGCCAGCCACATGCCGAGGTAGCCGATCGCGGCGGAGAAGCCCGCACCGACCAGGAACGCCACGGAGCGGCCGATGCGGATGCCGCCGTCGCCCGGCAGCAGGAACAGCAGCGCGAACACGACGATCGCGAACAGCGCGAGCGTCCGGAACTGTCGGTTGAGGTAGGCCGAGGCCCCCTCCTGCACGCCGCGGGCGATGTCCTGCATCGCCGCGGTCCCGTCCCCGGCGGCGAGCACCTGGCGCCGCAGGGTCGCCGCGCAGACCAGGGCCGCCAGGGCGACGACTCCGATGACCGCGACGATCGTCACGCTGTCCGACCCGAGTTCGAGCATCCGTCCTCCTCGACGTGCTGCCGCGTCCGAGAGGTCGCCGTCGACCGCGCCCCGGACGCCCGTGGTGAGACCCCGCCGTCGCCGTTGACGACGGGATGCGCGCGAGTCTACCCACATGTGACGGCCGTCACGAACAACACGGTGACCAGCGCCGACACGTCAACGTTGTCACCGGCACCGACCTGCCGTCGTAGACTCCGGGTGAAATCTAGTCAACGACGACCGGACGGAGCACACCGTGAACTCCCTGGTGCTGATGGTGGTGGGCCTGGCGATGGTGCTCGCCGGCTACTTCCTCTACTCGAAGTTCCTCGCCAGCCGGATCTACAAGCTCGACGAGAACTTCCGGACCCCCTCGCACGAGATGCGCGACGGCGTCGACTACGTCCCCACGAACAAGTTCGTCCTGTGGGGCCACCACTTCACCTCGGTGGCCGGCGCCGCACCGATCGTCGGCCCGGCCGTCGCGGTCATCTGGGGCTGGCTGCCGGCCTTCCTGTGGGTGACGCTCGGCACCGTGTTCTTCGCGGGCATGCACGACCTGGGCGCCCTGTGGGCGTCGGTGCGCAACCGGGGCCGGTCCATGGGCATGATCTCGGGCCGCTACATCGGGGCCCGGGGCCGCGCGCTGTTCCTCGTCGTGATCTACCTGGTGCTGCTGATGGTGGTGGCCGCGTTCGCCACCGTCATCAAGAACCTGCTCATCTCCACCCCGAGCGCCGTCATCCCCGTGTGGGGCGCCATCATCGTCGCGCTGATCATCGGCCAGATGATCTACCGCTGGAACATGAACCTGCTGCTGACCACGGTGATCGGCGTCGTCGCCCTGTACTCGCTGATCCTCGTGGGCGACCGGTTCCCCGTCGAGCTGCCGGACCCCATCCTCGGCATGTCGCCGGCGACCTTCTGGATCCTCGCCCTGTTCGCCTACGCGGGCATCGCCTCCCTGCTGCCCGTGTGGGTGCTGCTGCAACCGCGCGACTACATCAACGGCGTCCAGCTGTTCATCGGCCTGGGCATCCTGTACCTGTCGGTGCTCTTCGCGGCCCCGACCGTCGTCGCCCCGGCGATCAACGAGAACCTGCCCGCCGACACGCCCAGCCTCGTGCCGCTGCTCTTCGTGACCATCGCCTGCGGCGCCATCTCCGGGTTCCACGGGATCGTGGCGTCCGGGACCTCCTCCAAGCAGCTCGACAAGGAGACCGACGCACGGTTCGTCGGCTACTTCGGGGCCGTGGGCGAGGGTCTGCTGGCCCTCGGCGCGATCATCGCCACCACGGCGGGCTTCCGGACCCTGGCCGACTGGGAGAGCGTCTACTCGGCGTTCAACGAGGGCGGGGTGACGGCCTTCGTCACCGGTGGCGCGCAGATCGTCAACGACGGTCTCGGCATCCCGGCGTCGCTGTCCGCGACGATCCTCGCCACGATGGCGGTGCTGTTCGCGGCCACCACCATGGACACCGGGGTGCGTCTGCAACGGTTCGTGGTCCAGGAGGCCGGCGAGCTGATGGGGATGCGGATCGGCAAGGGTGTCGCGATGGTGGTGGTGCTCGTCGTGGCCGTCGGTCTGACCTTCTCCGCCGGCGGCGACGGCGCGGGCGGCCTGCTCATCTGGCCGCTGTTCGGCACCAGCAACCAGCTGCTCGCCTCCCTGACGCTGTCCATCGTGGCGGTCATGCTGCTGCGCCGGAAGCGCAACCCGCTCGCGGCGCTCGTCCCGCTGGTGTTCGTGCTGAGCATGAGCGTCTACGCGCTGATCGTCCAACTCGGACAGTTCTACGCCGAGCAGAACTGGTTCCTCCTCGGCCTGGACGTCGTCATCCTGGTCGCCTCCGCCTGGGTCGCCGTGGAGGCCGCGCGCGCCATGAACGCCGCCCGCAAGGGCACCTTCGACCCGGAGACGGACGAGCCGGTGCCCGCGGGCAGCGTGGGTTCCGGCGCCTCCGGCGCCCGCCGGTCGGAGGACTGAGCGTGGCCGGCACCCTGAGCGCCGTCGCCGCCGGGCTGCGCGAGCTCTACGAGGCGCCCTACCGGCGCACGATGGCTCGCGCCCGGCGGGACGAGGACGACCTGTTCACGCTGGTCGTGCTCGCGGAGGCGCTCGGGGTGCCGAACCCCGCCAGCTACTACACGGTCGAGATGCTGCCGCTGGTGGCCGACCGCGTCCACGAGTGGCACACCCGGCTGGGGATGGACCGCTCCCCCCTGGAGCACGTGTCGTGCTGCTAGACCTCGCCGCGCGGCGCCGGGTGCTGTTCCTCGGCGGCAAGGGCGGGGTCGGCAAGACGTCGATCGCGTCCGCCGTCGCGCTGTCCCGCGCCCGCGCGGGGCAGCGGGTGCTGGTGGTCTCCACCGACCCCGCCCACAACCTGGGGCACCTGTGGCGACGCACGGTCGGTGACGACATCGTGCGCCTGGACACCGCGCCGGGCGGCGGACACCTCGACGGCGTCGAGGTGGACCCGGAGCGCACGACGGCGGCACACCTGTCCGCGGTCCGGGCCACGTTGCGCCGGATCGTGCCGGAGCACCTGGGCGGCGAGGTGGACCGGCACCTCGACCTGGCCCGCGACGCGCCGGGAATGCACGAGGCCGCGGTCCTGGAACGGGTCGCCGACCTCACCGAGCAGGGGCTGGCCGGCTACGACCTCGTCGTCTTCGACACCGCGCCGTCCGGGCACACCGCCCGCCTGCTGTCCCTGCCGGAGACGATGGGTGCCTGGACCGACGGGCTGCTGCGCCGCCGCGACCGGTCCGAGCGGCTCGGCGGGGCGGCCCAGATGCTCGGCGGGCGCGGCGAGTCCGAGGCGCGGCGCGACGCCGAGATCCGGTCCGTGCTGACCCGCCGCCGGGAACGCTTCACGCTGCTGCGCGAGGTCCTGACCGACCCCGGACGGTGCGCGTTCGTCGTCGTGCTCGCCGCCGAACGGCTGCCCGTGCTGGAGTCCGTGGAGCTCGTGGAGCAGCTGTCGACGCTGCAGGTGCCCGTCGGCGGACTCGTCGTCAACAAGCGCTCCCCCGCCGACGCCGGCCCCCTGCTCGCCGCACGCCACGAGGCCGAGCGCGCCCACCTCGACGCGCTCCGTGAGCGTCTGGGCCACCTCCCGCTGGACGAGGTGCCGCTGCTGGGCGACGACCTCGTCGGACCCGACGCCCTCGACCGGCTCGCCGGCTTCCTCTGAGCGCCGCACGCTCCGAGGGCCGGAACCGGGCGAGAGCCCGACGGGTACGGGAGAGCACGTATGCCGTCGCGGTCGGCGTACGGGTGTTGTCCACCGGCGCCCGCACTGGTCAGACTTCCCGGGTTCCTTGCCTCCGACGACGAAGGACCCTCATGAGCACCGCAGCCCCCACCGTCACGGCCGCCGCACCGCGCCGACGCACCTCGGCACCGGCCGCGGCGACGGTCGCCCTCGCCGCCGCGCTGTCCTGGGCGCTCGCCGGCCCCGCGCCCGCCGCTGGAGCCGTGGAGTGCGCCGCCCCGTGGTCCGCGGACACCGTCTACACCGGTGGCGACGTCGTCTCCCACGACGGGGAGAACTGGCGTGCCGGGTGGTGGACCGTCGGCACGACGCCCGCCGACACCGACTGGGGCGTGTGGACGTCGGTCGGCACGTGCGACGACGGCGGGACCGATCCGGGCGACGGCGGGACCACCGACCCCGGCGAGGGCGACGGCGGGTCCAGCGGTGGCTTCGTCGTGTCCGAGGCCCAGTTCGAGCAGATGTTCCCGGACCGGAGCTCCTTCTACACCTACGACGGCCTCGTCGCGGCGCTGTCCGCCTATCCGGGGTTCGCCACGACCGGCGGCGACGAGATCGCTCGGCGGGAGGCCGCCGCGTTCCTGGCCAACGTCGACCACGAGTCGGGCGGGCTGCGGTACGTCCGGGAGATCAACACCGCCAACTACCCGCACTACTGCGACGAGACGCAGCCGTACGGCTGCCCGGCCGGCCAGGACGCCTACTACGGCAAGGGCCCGATCCAGCTGAGCTGGAACTTCAACTACAAGGCGGCCGGTGACGCCCTGGGCCTCGACTTGCTGAACGACCCGTTCCTCGTGGAGAACGACCCGGCCGTCGCCTGGCAGACGGCGCTGTGGTACTGGAACACGCAGTCCGGTCCGGGGACGGTGACGGGGCACGAGGCGATCGTCGACGGTCACGGGTTCGGCGCGTCGATCCGCTCCATCAACGGCGCCCTCGAGTGCGACGGCGGGAACCCCGCCCAGGTGAACAGCCGCGTGGCGGCCTTCCGGGAGTTCACGCAGATCCTCGGCACCACCACCGGCGGCAACCTGACCTGCTGACCTGAACGCTCGGGATCGTGCCGACCTGATCAGGCTCCCGGATGAGGTCGGCAGGACCGTGCGAGGATGCACGGCATGCAGGACTCCCACGCCACCACCGTGCCCGAGGCCGCCCGCACCCACGCCGAGGACCTCGGCCGGTTCGTCAGCGCCGCACCGTCCTCGTACCACGCGGCCGCCGAGCTGGCCCGCCGCGCCGAGGCCGCCGGGTTCGTCCGCCTGACCGAGACCGACGCCTGGCAGGTCGCACCCGGCGGTCGCTACGTCGTCGTGCGCGACGGGTCGGCGATCGCGTTCGTGGTGCCGCCGTCCGCCGGTCCGACCACGCCGTTCACCGTGCTGGGCACGCACACCGACTCCCCCGGCTTCAAGCTCAAGCCGCAGCCCACCACGGGGCGCGGCGGCTGGGTGCAGGCGGGACTCGAGGTCTACGGCGGGCCGCTGCTGAACTCCTGGCTGGACCGCGAGCTCGAGCTCGCCGGTCGCCTCGTGACGCGCGACGGCGCCGAGCACCTGGTCCGCACCGGTCCGTTCGCGCGCATCCCGCAGCTCGCCATCCACCTGGACCGCCAGGTCAACGACGGCCTCGCCCTCGACAAGCAGCGGCACACCCAGCCCGTCATCGGTCTGGGTGACGTCTCCGGGGCGGACGTCCTGGGCGAGCTCGCGGCCCGCGTCGACCCGGCCGCCGGCGGTCCCGTGGACCCCGCCGACGTGCTGGGTTACGACGTGCTGGTCGCCGACACCCAGGCCCCGCGCGCCTTCGGGGCCCGCGGCGAGCTGTGGGCCTCGGGACGCCTGGACAACCTGCTCTCCACGCACGCGGCCCTGGTGGCGCTGCTCGACGCCGACCCCGACGCGCTGACCGGAGTGGCCGCCGTCGCCGCGTTCGACCACGAGGAGATCGGCTCGGAGTCCCGCTCGGGAGCCGCCGGCCCGTTCCTCGCCGACGTGCTCGGACGCGTCTCCCGCGCGCTGGGCGCGGGCGGTGAGGACCGCCGTCGTGCGCTCGCCGCCTCGCTGTGCGTGAGCTCCGACGTCGGGCACGCCGTGCACCCCAACTACCCGGAGCGCCACGACCCGGCCAACCAGCCGCAGGCCGGCGGCGGCCCGATCCTCAAGATCAACGCCAACCAGCGCTACTCCACCGACGCGCACGGCGCCGCGCTGTGGCAGGAGGCGTGCACGGCCGCCGGGGTGCCGAGCCAGGAGTTCGTCTCGAACAACACGATCCCCTGCGGTTCGACGATCGGGCCGATCACCGCGACGCGCCTGGGCATCCGGGTGGTCGACGTCGGCGTGCCGATCCTGTCGATGCACTCGGCGCGCGAGCTCACCGCCGTCGTCGACCCCTGGTACCTGTCCCGGGCGATGGGCGCCGCGCTGGTGCGCTGACCGGCGCTCGGCCCGCGCCCGCGCCCGCGGGGATCAGCGCAGGCCGAGCTTGCGGGTGCAGTGCGGCCACTGCCCCCACCCGGCGCGGGCCTGCAGGATCTGCGCACGCTTGGTCTGCTCCCGCGCGCCGTGGCGGTGCGGCAGCCCGCGCCCGCCGACCGAGCGCCAGGTGCGCGCGGTGAACTGGTACATGCCGTAGTACCCGTTGCCGGTGCTGATGTGCACCCGACCCCCGGACTCGCACTGCGCGAGCTGACCCCAGACGTCGCGCTTCGTCAGCCGCCCGGCCGAGACCCAGCCGGTGCGGCCGCCGGGCAGCCTGACCTTGACCCGGGTGGTCGGGCGCTGCGTGGTGCGGGCCAGCTTGACGACCTTCGACCCGAGGGCGGCGCGGGTGACGGTCCGCGACGACGCGTTGATGTTCTTCGTGACGCGCACGCGCTTCGTCGTGTACCGCTTGCCGGTGATGTCCCGCAGCGGCACGGTCGTGACCTGCTTCTTGGCGACCCAGCCCTTCCGACCGCCGGGCAGGCGCACCTGGAGCCGCTTCGGCGCGCGGTCCAGCACGACGAGGCGAGTGCCGTCGTCGGGCCGGGCGACGCGCCGGCTGGACGGGCTGCGCTTGGCGGTGACCTTGGCGCGGTCGGCCTTGACCCAGCGCACCGAGCGCTGGGCGGGCGCGGTCTGCACCGGCCCGACGGCGGTGGACACCGTGGGTGCCGCGGCGGCGGTAACAGGGTTCGCCGACGCCGGGGCGACCGTCAGCGGAACGAGGGCCGCGGCGGCAACGGTCGCGACGGTGGCGGCGACGCGCCGCGGCAGGAGTGTGGGCATGGCTACCAGGGAACGATGATCACGAAACGATAACGAGCCCCTTCACGAGACCCCCTCGGGACTCGCGCACCGCCCGTCGGGCGAACCGGACGGACCCGGACGATGCGCCGCCTGGACCCCGGTCAGACCCGTCGACGGATCGCCATCACCACGAGACCCGCGAGCGCCGACGCCGCGGCGGTCAGCGCGAGCGCCGCGGTCCCGGAGCCGGTCTGCGGCAGGGTCGATGACGCCGTCGGGACGACCTCGGCGGCAGGCTCCGTCGGCTCGGCAGGCTCCGTCGGCTCGGCGGGCTCGGTCGGCTCCGCAGGCTCGGTCGGCTCCGTCGGCTCGGTCGGCTCCGTCGGCTCCGCAGGCTCGGTCGGCTCCGCAGGCTCCGTCGGCTCGGTCGGCTCCGTCGGCTCCGCAGGCTCGGTCGGCTCCGTCGGCTCCGCAGGCTCGGTCGGCTCCGCAGGCTCGGCAGGCTCGGTCGGCTCCGTCGGCTCCGTCGGCTCCGCAGGCTCGGCAGGCTCCGTCGGCTCCGTCGGCTCGGCAGGCTCCGTCGGCTCCGTCGGCTCCGTCGGCTCGGTCGGCTCCGCAGGCTCGGTCGGCTCCGCAGGCTCGGTCGTCGTGCATACCGGGTCCTGACCGCCCTCGCCGAAGTGCTCGTTGAACTGGGAGACCTGTACCCACGTGATGCAGAAGTCGGTCTCACTGACCAGGGCAGTCCACGGCAGGTACGACTCCCCGATCCACACCCCGGAGGGCTGGTTGTTGAGCGCCTCGAAGTGGATCCCCACGGCGCGTTCCTGACCGTCGACCGTGTATCGGATGTTCACGTGCCCACTGTCGTGGAACGTCTCGGACTCCGGCAGCTGCAGACCACTCGCAGTCACGGTGTAGGGCGTGGGGTCGTCCGAGCCAGCGGCCCATGCGGCAACAGGGGCCAGGACGAGGCCGGCGGCACCCGCGGCGACGAGCGTCTTCTTCATGGTGGTCGTGCTCCTGTCGGTCGTGAACCGTGCATCTCCGACGAGGAGTATTGGGTGCCGCGGGCGCACATCTGCGCCGATCCGGGGGCTCCTGCGGGGATCCTGAGCGAGATGGTGGACGCGGAGAAGTCAGCCTTGAGGATCTCGCGACAACCCTGAGGTTCTGCCGCGGTGCCACACTGTGCGGCGTGCACCGAGCCGAGCCGACCCCCGCGGACCACCCGCTGCTCGACGTCCTGACCGCCCACGGCGCCCGCGCCGACCGCCTCACGCACGTGCGCACCCTGCCCGCCCGGACCGGGGAGCACTCCGACTGGCCCGCCTGGGCCGACCCCGGGCTCGTCGCCGGCTACCGCGCCCTGGGCGTCGAGAGGCCCTGGCGGCACCAGGTCGAGGCCGCCGACGCCCTGCACCAGGACCGGCACGTGGCCCTGGCGACCTCCACCGGGTCGGGCAAGTCGCTCGGCTTCTGGCTGCCGGCCCTGACCGCCGTCCGCGCAGGACGCGACCTGCCCGCGAGCGACGCCGGCCGCATCGAGACCGTCGGACGGCGCAGCACCGTGCTCTACCTGTCCCCCACCAAGGCGCTCGCCGCGGACCAGCACGGTGCGCTGACGCGCCTGCTCGACGCCGCCGGGGCGCGCGACGTGCGTGCCGCCACCTGCGACGGCGACACCCCCGCCGAGGAGCGCCGCTGGATCGTCGAGCACGCGGACGTCGTGCTGACCAACCCCGACTTCCTGCACTTCGCCCTGCTGCCCGCGCACCGCCGGTGGGGACGCCTGCTGCGCGGGCTGCGCCACGTCGTCGTCGACGAGGGGCACGCCTACCGCGGGGTCTTCGGCGCCCACGTCTCCCTGGTGCTGCGTCGCCTCGCGCGGCTGGTGGAGCACCACGGCGGACGGCCGCCCACGATCGTCGTCGCCAGCGCCACCAGCGCCGACCCCGCCGCGAGCGCCGCACGACTGATCGGCGTGCCCGTCGACCGGGTCACCGCGGTGACCCGGGACTCCTCGCCCTCGGGGCGGCGGACCGTCGCCCTGTGGCAGCCGCCCGAGATCGCCTCTGCGGGTCTGGAGCGCTCCGGTGCGGGCGACGTCGACCCGGCCGCGGACCCGTGGGCGCTGCCCGACCCTCTGGACCCCACCGCGCACGAGGCCGACCAGGTGCTCACGGTGCGGGGCGCTGCGGACCACCCGCGCCGCTCGGCGACGGCGGAGGTGGCCGACCTGCTGGCCGACCTGGCGGCGCACGGGGCCCGCACCCTGGCGTTCACGCGGTCCCGGCGCGGCGCCGAGTCCGTGGCGCAGCAGACGCGCGACCACCTGAGGCCGGTGGACCCTGCGCTGGTCGGGCGGATCGCCGCCTACCGCGGCGGCTACCTGCCCGAGGAGCGCCGCGAGCTGGAGCAGGCGCTGCGCACCGGTGAGCTGCTGGGTCTGGCCACCACCAACGCGCTGGAGCTCGGGGTCGACATCTCGGGACTGGACGCGGTGCTCGTGGCCGGCTGGCCCGGGACGCGGATGTCGTTGTGGCAGCAGGCCGGTCGCGCCGGCCGCGCCGGGGCGGACGGGCTGGTGGCGTTCGTGGCCCGCGAGGACCCCCTGGACACCTACCTGGTGACGCACCCGGAGGCCGTGTTCGACGCGCCGCTGGAGGCGACGGTGTTCGACCCGGCCAACCCGTACGTCCTGGCGCCGCAGCTGTGCGCGGCCGCCCAGGAGGTGGCGCTGCGCGGCGAGGACCTCGACCGGTTCGGCGACCGGGGGCAGGTGCGCGAGGTGCTCGACGTGCTGGTGGCCCGCGGCCTGCTGCGCCGGCGTCCGTCAGGCTGGTACTGGACACACGCCCAGCCCGCCGCCTCGATGGCGGACCTGCGGGGCTCGGGCGGACAGCCGGTGCGCGTCGTCGAGGCCACCACGGGCCGGCTGCTCGGCACCGTGGACGCCGGGTCCGCCGACGGTCAGGTGCACGACGGCGCCGTGTACGTGCACCAGGGCGTCACGTTCGTCGTCGACCGCCTGGACCTGGCCGACCACGTGGCGCTCGTGGTGCGCCGCGACGTCGACCACGCGACCTGGTCGCGCGAGGTCATGGAGATCGCGCTCGCGGAGGCCGGTGACCCGGCGCACCCCGCGCCGGAGGGCTCGCCGCCCGCCCGCGGGCGGGAGTGGGGTCCGGTGACGTGGGGGCTCGGACCGGTGGAGGTGACCAGCCAGGTCGTCAGCTTCCAGCGTCGCCGCGTGCCCGACATGCAGGTGCTCGACACGGAGCCGCTCGAGTTGCCGGAGCGCACCCTCGGCACCACGGCGGTGTGGTGGTCCGTGCCGGACCACGTGCTGCGGGCGGCCGGTGTCGACGCCGACGCGGCACCGGGGGCGCTGCACGCCGCCGAGCACGCCGCGATCGGCATCCTGCCCCTGCTGGCCACCTGCGACCGGTGGGACCTCGGCGGGGTGTCCACCGACCTGCACCCCGACACCGGGGAGGCCACCGTGTTCGTCTACGACGCCTACCCGGGCGGCGCCGGGTTCGCGGAGCGCGGCTACGAGCAGGGCGAGCGGTGGCTGCGCGCCGTGCGGGACGCCGTGGCGGCCTGCCCGTGCCCCGACGGCTGCCCGGCCTGCGTCCAGTCGCCGAAGTGCGGCAACGACAACTCCCCGCTCGACAAGGCGGGCGCGGTGCGCGTCCTCGACGCGGTGCTGTCCCACGCGCCGGTCGGCACCTAGGATCGTGCGGGTGACCGACGACGAGATCACCACCCTGCGCGCCACCCGCGAGTCGACGCGCGTCGCCCCCGCCCACGCGCGGTCCTGGCTGCTGCTGTCGGCCCTGCGCCGCGACGACTTCGACGCCGCCCAGCTCTGCCGCGCCGACCAGCTCGTCCTCGACTGCGAGGACGCCGTCGACGACTCCCGCAAGGACGAGGCACGCCGCGGCGTGCTGGACTGGTTCGCCGGCGGCGGGCGCGCCTGGGTCCGCGTCAACGAACGCGGTTCGGACGCCTGGGGCGACGACATGCGCGCCCTGCGCGACGCCGAGGGCCTGTGCGGGGTGATGCTCGCCAAGACCGAGAGCCCCGACCAGGTGGTCGACACCGTCCAGCGGCTCGGCGGCGACGTGCCCGTGATCCCGCTGGTGGAGTCGGCGCTCGGCATCGAGGAGGCCGTCGGCATCGCCACGGCGCCCGGCGCGTTCCGCCTCGCGTTCGGCTCCGGCGACTACCGGCGGGACACCGGCGCCGCGAACGAGCCCCTCGCGATGGCCTACCCCCGGTCCCGGCTCGTCGTCGCCAGCCGCATCGGCGGGCTGTCCGGGCCGATCGACGGCCCCACGGTCGGTTCCAGCCACCCGCTGCTGCGCGAGCAGTCCGGCGACGCCGTCGCCCTCGGCATGACCGGCCGCATCTGCCTCGACCTGGAGCAGCCGGCCGTGGTCAACGAGGTGCTCTCCCCCGCCCCGGCCGACGTCGCGTGGGCCCTGGACTTCCTCGTGGAGTTCGAGGCCGCCGGCTCGGTGATCCGCGACGGCTCCGACAAGCCGCGCCTGGCCCGCGCACGGCTCATCGAGGAGCGCTCCAAGCTGTACCGCGTCAACCCGAGCTGACCGGTCCGCCGGGGCGGAGCCCTCGCTGCTCGGCGGCGCGCCGCTCGCCGGTGCCGAGCTCGCCGGTGCCGCGCTCGCGGGTCCGGCACGGGCGGTTGCCCGGGCGCGGCCGCCCCAGCCGGCGATCCCCCGCGCCTGCCGGCGGGTGGTGACGGTGACGACGCCACCGCCCTCGACCTCGCACGCGACGACCTCGGCCCCGTTGCGCTCCGCCGCGCGGTCCGCCGTCGCGCAGGGGTCCTGTCCCCACCGCACGGCGCCCGCTCCGGCGAGCGCCGCCAGGTCTGCGGCGGTCCGCGCCGTCGAGCTCGCCTGCTGGGCCGCGCCCAACGCCGCGAGTGCCGTGGCGCAGACCAGCAGGACGGACGTGACCGCGAGGGTGAGCACCGTGCCGGCGCCACGTTCCGGGTGCCGCGCCGGGGTGCGGGTCACGGCTCCACCCAGGCCACGGCCTCGCCCGTGGCGCGCACGGGCAACCCCGCGAGCCACCCGGCGGCCACCGGCCGGGTGACCACGACGCGGACCCAGTCGCCCTCGTCGACGACGGTCACCCGCGCCCGATCGCCGCCGGCCGTCGTGACCGCTGCGCGGACCGCGGTCTCGTCGTGGCCGATCGCGGCCTGCCGCGCCCCCGCCCGGGCCGCGTCCGCCGCCCGCAGCTGGGCGGAGGACGCGGCCACGAGCGTGAGCACGGCGACCAGGAGCAGCACGACCACCGGCATGCCGACGGCGAGCTCGGCCGTGACGGCACCTCGCTGACCGGCCTCCGGACGGCGCGCCGCCGTCCCGGGGAGCGCCGGCGACGCCGTCGGAAGGACCGATCCCTGGTCGCTGCCGCTCACACCGTCAGCGCCTGGCCGATGAGCGCCTCGAGCATCCCGCGCACGGTGTCGCTCTGCAGCACCAGCAGGAGCAGACCGGCGAACCCGACGGCGGCGATCGTGGCGATGGCGTACTCGGCGGTGGCCAGGCCGGCCTCCGTGTCCCGGTCCGGCGCGGCGGCGCCGTCGGGGGCCGGGCCCCCGTCGGGTACGGGTGCGCCGACCGTGGTGAGCCGGCCGGTCCCGGCCGGCTGGTCGGCCTCGCGGGTGATGGTGTCGGTCATGGTTCTCCTTCCCCGGCCGGGTGTCGACCCGGCCTGTCCGTCGCGACCGGGTGGTCGCGACACGGCGTCCGGCCGGTCGGCCGGACGAAGCACCCGAGCGGGTGCGGCTCTCGTCAGCCGGACAGCACGTCCAGGCCGAGCGCGAGGAGGACGGGCGTGAGCCCGACGAGCACGAAGGCCGGCAGATAGCACAGGCCCAGGGGCAGCACGAGGCGGACGGCGAGCCGCGCCGCTGCCGTGCGTGCCGTCGACCGCCGTTCGTGCAGCAGGTCGGCGCCCGCGGCACGGAGGGCCTCCTGCGGGGCGGCACCGTCCGTCCAGGCGGCGCGCAGGCCTCGGCGGACGGGGTCGAGGGCACGGCCGGTGCCCTCCCCCGGGGCACCGGGGCCGGTCGCGGCGTCCCAGGCCGGGTCCCATCCCGCACCGAGCAGCAGCCCGCCGGAGACTGCCTCGAGCGCACGTCCGCGCCGTCCACCGGTCGCCCGACCCACGGCCTGCAGGGCCCGCGGCAGCCCCGCCCCGGCGAGCACCGCTGCGGCGACGAGCTCGAGCACGACGACGACGTCCACCTCGGGGTGCCCGTCGCCACCCGCCCCGCCGGCTCCGGCCGGACCGGTGCTGCCCACGCCACGGCGAGGACCGCCGTCCGACCCCCCCGCACGCGCACCGACGGACCGCGACCGGGCCAGCGTCTCCCGTCGACGTCGACCGCCGGTCTCGGCGACCCACCAGGGCACGAGCGCCCCGACGGCGCACGCCGTCACCAGCAGCCCGGTCACCGGCAGGCCGCTCACGACTCGGCCCCCGCGGCCCGGGCGGCGGCCATCAGGCGGCCGCTCCACCATCGCCCCACCAGCAACGCCGCCAGGCCGCCACCGACGGCGGCGGTCCCGGCACCACCGTCGGTGGCGGTGGCCCACGGATCGGCGCCGAGCACGACGGCAAGCAGCACCCCCAGGGCGGGCAGCCAGACCAGCACCCTGGCCGTCGCGCGGGGTCCGGCCAGGGAGGCGTCGCGTTCCGCCTCGGCCTCCTGGCGTGCGACCAGCGCCTGGCCGACGACGTCCAGCACGCCGCCCAGGGGCGCGCCGACGTCGCGGGACAGGCGTGCCGCCGCGACCATGGCCGCAGCGGCCGCACGATCGCCGCCGAGCCGCGCACGCAGCTCGTCCTCGACGGGCAGTCCGTCGCGGGTGGTGGGCACGGCCAGCGCACGCGGCCACGCGTCCGACGGCGCGGCACCGGTCCGCAGCACGCCGGCCACCTGCGTGACGGCGACCCGCACCGGGGTCCCGCGGTCCGACGCCGCCCGGTCACCGCGCGGAACAGCGGTGCCACGCACCAGGGCCGGCTCCTGCCCGTCGCGCCGGTCCCGGGACACGCCGGGTCGTCCGGGCGGTGCGAGCAGGCACCAGACCGCGAGGGCGACGAGGCACCCGACCCCCGTCACGACGCCCACCTGCGCACGACGTCGCCCCACCCGGCCAGCCGATCGGGTCTCCCTGTACCCGGCCCGCCCCAGGTCCCGACGGTCCGGACCGCCAGCTCGCCGTCGTCGCTGCGTTCGACGACGGCGACCTGCGCGAGATGACGTGCGCCGTCCCGGCGCCGGAGGTGCAGCACGACGTCGAGCGCGGCCGCCGCCTGCGCCGAGACCGCGGCACGGGACATCCCGGCCAGCGCCGCCAGGGCCTCGAGGCGTGCGGGCACGTGCTCGGCCGCGTTGGCGTGGACCGTGGCCAGCCCGCCGTCGTGCCCCGTGTTGAGGGCCAGCAGCAGCTCGCGCACCTCGGCGCCGCGGCACTCGCCGAGCACGATGCGGTCCGGCCGCATCCGCAGGGCGCCGCGGACCAGGTCGGTCAGGGAGACCTCGCCCACCCCCTCGACGTTCGCCCGCCGCGCGGCCAGGGCGACCACGTGAGGATGCTGCGGCGCGAGCTCGCGGGCCTCCTCGACGGTGAGCACCCGTTCCTCGGGCCCTGCCAGGCCGAGGAGCGCGGCCAGCAGGGTGGTCTTGCCCGTCCCGGTGCCGCCGGTCACGAGGAGGTTGGCCCGACGCCGGACCAGCCCGTGCAGCAGCGCGGTCCACGCGGCCGGGACACCGCCGCGGGCGACGAGGGCAGGCAGGTCGAGCGTCGCCTGCCGCAGCACGCGCAGGGCGACGACGGCCCCGGCCGGTGCCACCGGTTCGACGGCGGCGTGCAGGCGGGTGCCGTCGGGCAGGCGGGCGTCGACGACGGGGCTCGCGTCGTCCAGCCGCTGGCCGGCGACGGTCGCCAACCGGACGGCGAGCGCCCGGACGTCGTCGTCCGTGCCGAGCCGGACGTCCGCGCGCCGCAGTCCTGCGCCGTCGTCGACCCACACCTGGTCGGGGCCGTTGACGAGCACGTCGGTCACGCCGGGCCGGTCCAGGAGGTGCTGCAGGGGCCCGGCCCCGGTGAGCTCGGCCCGTGCCGCCCGGGTGAGGTCGGCGAGGGCGTCGGAGCCGAGCACCCGGCCGCTGGCCCGGATCGCGGCGGCCACCGCGTCGTCGTCGGGCCGACGGCGGGACGCGTCCAGGCGGGCGCGGACGTCGTCGAGGAGCTGCTGATCCACGGTCACGCCCCCACCGCCGTCCGGTCCGCCCCCGGCACGCGGCTCAGGGCGTCGACGAGGCCCCTCGCGGCACGGCCCACCGGTGTCCGGGCACCCGTGCGCGGACCCTCGCCGCGCTCGAGCGCTGCCGGCAGGTGCCGGTCGCGGTCGAGGACGGCGGCGAGGGGGCCACCGACGGCGCGGGCGACCTCGCCGGCGTCGACCCGGCCCGCGGACGGCAGACCCGCGACGAGGCGTACCGGCCCGCGGGTGACGGCGTCGAGCGCGCGACGGGCCGCTATCCCGCCGGCGACCCCCCGGGCCGACCGGGGGACGACGAGGACGACGACGTCGGCCGAGCGCAGCAGGTTGCCCGGGGCCCGGTCCCACGACCGTGGCCCCGGCAGGTCGAGGACGATCCGCTGCCCGGCTCGCACCAGCGCCGTCACCACGTCGAGCACGACGTCGTCCTGCGGCGGCGCGGCGGCGTACCGGGACGCGGACAGGACCGGCACCCCGGCCCAGCGGGGCAGGGCGGCGAGCAGGTCCGGCGGGTCGACGGTGCCGCGGGCGTCCGCGAGGTCGGGCCACCGGGCACCGGGTGCGTCCTCGACACCGAGCAGCACGTCGACGCCGCCGCCGGGCGTGTGCAGGTCGACGAGGGTGGTCTCCCCGACCTGGCGGCGGAGGCTGCGCGCGAGGGCGGCGGCGAGGGTGGAGGTCCCGGCGCCGCCGGCCGCGCCGACGACGGCGACCATCCGCGCCGCGCGGGTCGTGTCCGGGCCGGTGGCCGGGGGCGAGCTGTCCATGTCGGCCACCCTGGTGCGACCGGCCCGCCCGGCGCTCCGAGCGGCGCCGCACCTGTGGACAGCGCCTCGACGGGGGCGGGCCGCGCGCCCGGGAATCGTCCGACGTCACCCTCTGCACGCCCACTAGGCTCGGCCTGTGACCGTCTCACCGCACGACCCGGGGCCCGCTCGTCGCCCCCCGCACGCCCGTCGTGTCGCGGCGTTCTTCGACCTGGACAAGACGATCATCGCGACCAGCTCCACGGCAGCGTTCTCCCGACCGTTCTTCGCCGGTGGGCTCATCACCCGCGGGGACGTGCTGCGCAGCGCCTACGCGCACTTCCTGTTCATGCTGGGCAGCGCGGACGCCGACCAGACCGAACGGATGCGCCGCCACCTGTCCGAGCTCGCCACGGGGTGGGAGGTGGCCAAGGTCGAGCAGATCGTCGCGGAGACCCTCCACGAGCACATCGACCCGTACGTGTACGCCGAGGCCGTCGAGCTGATCGCCGACCACCACGCCCGGGGGCACGACGTCGTCGTGGTGTCCGCGTCGGGTCGCGAGCTGGTCGAGCCGATCGCGGCGATGCTGGGCGCCGACCACATGGTGGCGACGCGCATGGCCGTGGCCGGCGGACGGTTCACCGGGGAGATCGACTTCTACGCCTACGGGGAGAACAAGGCCACCGCGGTCCGCGACCTCGCGGCCGCTCGCGGGTACGACCTCGAACGCTCCTTCGCGTACTCGGACTCGATCACGGACGCCCCGATGCTCGACGCGGTCGGGCACGCGTTCGCCGTCAACCCCGACCGTTCGCTGCGACGGGTCGCCGCGGAGAAGGGGTGGGACACGCTGACGTTCGTCCGGCCGGTGGCCCTGCGCACGTCGTGGCGCCCGACGGCGGCCCTCGCCGCGGCCGGTGCCCTCGGCCTGGCGGCGGCGTGCTGGTGGTGGTGGCGCCGCCGTCGTGCCGGCGGGCCCGCTCCGGCCTGAGCCGTCCGGCCGGGTGCCCCGGGGGCATCCGGACAACGCACTCCTCTTGCGGCGGGTGCGCGGTGGTCGTTCCATGGAAGCACGAGGACGAGCCGGGGGACCCACGCGAAGACAGTCCGCTTGGGACTCGTCGGGCGGGCTGGACCCGGTACGGCGACGCGAGGACCACGCGCCTGCTACCCGCGGATCGTCCTGCGAGAGCGGCGCTCGGTGGCACGGTCCCGGGCGCCGTCCTCGTGCCCGGGGCGGTCCCGCCGGCGGTCGTGGCGCCGCTCGGGTGGCCGTCCGGACCGCTGGGGCCGGGCTGCCGACCGTTCGCCGCCGAACGGCCCTCGGGACACGGTCACCGCCAATTGTGAACTCCCCTTACTATGTTCTGTCGTGGCGTGATGCGCCTCACGGTCCGGGTCTAGACTCCCCAGGAGAGCGGCCCGTGAGGCACGCCCGACGGACGGAACGCGACGACGCGGAGGAACCCAGTGACCGACACCCAGTCCAGCAACCCGAGCCTGGAGAACCTGCTCCACGAGACCCGCGCCTTCCCGCCGAGCCCGGAGTTCGCCGACCAGGCCAACGCCGGCCCGGCGCTCTACGAGGAGGCCGCGGCGGACCGCCTCGAGTTCTGGGCGAAGCAGGCCCGCGAGCTCGTGACGTGGAGGACGCCGTTCACCGAGACCCTCGACTGGTCCGGCGCGCCGGTGGCGCGCTGGTTCGCCGACGGCACCCTCAACGCCGCCTACAACGCCGTCGACCGGCACGTCGAGGCCGGCCACGGCGACCGCGTCGCCATCCACTTCGAGGGCGAGCCCGGCGACACCCGCACCGTCACCTACGCCGACCTGCAGCGCGAGGTCTCGCGCGCCGCCAACGCGCTGGCCGCGCTCGGCGTCGAGTCGGGCGACCGGGTCGTGATCTACATGCCGATGCTCGTCGAGTCGGTCGTGGCCATGCTGGCCTGCGCACGCCTCGGCGCGGCGCACTCCGTGGTCTTCGGCGGGTTCAGCGCCGACGCCCTGCGCAGCCGCATCGCCGACGCCGAGGCCAAGGTCGTCATCACCGCCGACGGCGGGTACCGCCGCGGCGCCCCCAGCTCGCTCAAGCCCGCCGTGGACGAGGCGCTCACCGGCGAGGGCGCCGAGAGCGTCCAGCACGTGCTCGTGGTCCGCCGCACCGAGCAGGACGTCGACTGGACCGAGGGGCGCGACGTGTGGTGGCACGAGGCCGTCGAGGCCGCCGACACCTACCACGAGCCCGCGTGGGTCGAGGCCGAGCACCCGCTGTTCATCCTCTACACCTCGGGCACCACCGGGAAGCCCAAGGGGATCCTGCACACCACCGGCGGCTACCTGACCCAGGCTGCCTACACCCACAAGAACGTGTTCGACCTCAAGCCCGAGACCGACGTCTACTGGTGCTCGGCCGACATCGGCTGGGTCACCGGGCACACCTACATCGTCTACGGCCCGCTGCTCAACGGCGCCACCCAGGTGCTCTACGAGGGCACGCCGGACACCCCGCACAAGGGTCGCTGGTGGGAGCTCGTCGAGAAGTACAAGGTGTCGCTGTTCTACACGGCCCCGACGGCGATCCGGGCCTGCATGAAGTGGGGCGAGGAGATCCCCGCCGGCTTCGACCTGTCCTCGCTGCGCCTGCTCGGCTCGGTGGGCGAGCCCATCAACCCCGAGGCGTGGATGTGGTACCGCCGTGTCATCGGCGGCGACAGCGCCCCGATCGTGGACACCTGGTGGCAGACCGAGACGGGGGCCATCATGATCAGCCCGCTGCCGGGCGTCACCGCGACCAAGCCCGGCTCGGCGCAGGTCGCGCTGCCCGGCATCAGCGCCGACGTCGTCGACGACGAGGCCCGTCCGGTCCCCGACGGCGGCGGCGGCTACCTCGTGCTCTCGGAGCCGTGGCCGTCGATGCTGCGCGGCATCTGGGGCGACCTGCAGCGGTTCAAGGACACCTACTGGTCCCGGTTCGAGGGCCTCTACTTCGCCGGCGACGGCGCCAAGAAGGACGAGGACGGCGACATCTGGCTGCTCGGCCGGGTCGACGACGTCATGAACGTCTCCGGGCACCGGCTGTCCACCACGGAGATCGAGTCCGCGCTGGTCTCCAACGACCTGGTGGCCGAGGCCGCCGTCGTCGGCGCCAGCGACGAGGTGTCCGGGCAGGCGGTCGTCGCGTTCGTCATCCTGCGCGGCGAGCACGCCGAGGAGGCGTCCACCGACGAGGGCTCGGCACGCATCGAGAAGACGCTCCGCGACCACGTCGCCAAGGAGATCGGACCGATCGCCAAGCCGCGCAAGATCCTCGTGGTGCCCGAGCTGCCCAAGACCCGCTCCGGCAAGATCATGCGGCGGCTGCTGCGCGACGTCGCCGAGAACCGCGAGGTGGGCGACGCCACGACCCTGGCGGACTCGTCGGTGATGAACCTCATCCAGTCCGGCCTCGCCAAGCCGTCGGAGGACTGACCCGGAGCGAGCCCGCGAGCGCAGGGACAGTCCGACCGGAGGACCCTCAGGACTGACCCGGAGCGAGCCCGCGAGCCGACCGCGAGGTCGTACCTCCCGTCGTCCGGTCGTACCCGCGGGTACGACCGGACGGCGGGAGGTACGACCTCGCGGTCTTGTGGAGGCTCGCCGGGTGGGGCGATCTCGCGGTCGAGGCGGAGAGTCAGTCGGCGGCGAGCGCCCGCCCCTTGCGCCGGTAGGCCGACGGCGTCTCCCCCGTGAGCCGCACGAAGGTCCGCGTGAACGACGGCTGGTCGTAGAACCCGGCCCGCACGGCGACGTCGGCGAGCGCCAGGTCGGTCTGCACCAGCAGGGCGGTGGCGCGGTCCACGCGGGCCCGGAGCACGAACTGCTTGGGCGTCAGCCCGAACACGCGACGCATGCGGCGCTCGAGGGCGCCCGTCGTGCACCCGGCGGCGTCAGCCATGTCGCCGATCCGCACCCCGCGGTCGAGCCGCTCCTCGACGAGCTGCACCACGCGCGTGAGGGACCCCATGACCTGGTCCTCGACGTCGTCCGTGGCCAGGTCCCGCGAGGTGGAGACCAGGCCGACGACCGTGCCGTCGCGCTGCACGGGCAGCTTGGTCGTCAGGTACCAGCCGGGGGTGCCGCCGTGGCGGCGGATGAGCTCGAGCTCGTTGCGCAGCGGCCACGCCTCGGACAGGACGTACTGGTCCTGCTCCTCGTACCGTTCGGCGAGCTCCGGGGCGAACAGCTCGTGGGAGGTGCGCCCGACGACCTCGCGGGGGGAGCGCCGGTTCGCACGGTCGACGAAGGTGCGGTTGACCAGCACGTAACGACCGGTGACGTCCTTGGCGCAGAACATCGTCGCCGAGCCCTCGTCGAGGAGCGTGACGAGCTCGGGGCTGAGCGCGTCGAGCAGACGCTGGGCCGCCTCGCCGGCGTGCGGCGGCGGCGCGCTGCGCGGACGGTCCCCGGTCATGACGCGGGACGGTATCACCGGGCGTCACAATGGGACACGTGCGCCTTCCTGTCCCGATCGAGATCGGCCCGCTGTCCCCGTCCGCCCAGGACGCCGTGCGTTCCCTGGCGGAGGCCGCCGCGGCGTCCGACGGCGTCGCGCCGCTGTCCGAGCAGCCGCTGCTGCGCCTGGGTGACGACGCGGCGTCCCTGACCCACGTCGTCGTGCGCACCAGGACCGGTGCCACGATCGGCTACCTGCAGGTCGACCGCGGCGGCGACGTGGCGAGCGCGGAGCTGGTGGTGCACCCGGAGCACCGGCGCGGCGGCGTCGGCAGCCTGCTGCTGCGCACCGCGGAGCGCGACGCGCGGCTGCCCGAGCGGTCCGGTGCCCCGGACCAGCGCGGCAAGGCCCTGCACGTGTGGGCGCACGGTGACCTGCCGGCGGCCCGCGCGTTCGCCGCGGCACGCGGGCTGCGCAGCGTGCGCGAGCTGCTGTTCCTGGCGCGGCCGCTGCGCGACGACCTGCCCGCCCCGGCGGCGCCTGCGGGGACGTCGCTGCGCACGTTCGTGCCCGGGGAGGACGACGAGACGTGGGTGGCGCTGAACGCCCGCGCCTTCGCCGACCACCCCGAGCAGGGCCGGCTCACCGTCGCGGACCTGCGGGCCCGGCAGGCCGAGCCGTGGTTCGACCCGGCGGGGTTCCGGCTGCTGACCGAGGGTGAGCGCGCGATCGGGTTCGTGTGGACGAAGATCGAGCCGGACCAGCCGGCCGGGGCGGTCGACGGCGAGATCTACGCCGTCGGGACCGACCCGGACGCCCGTGGCCGCGGCCTGGGGCGCCTCCTGACGACCGTGGGCCTGGCGCACCTGCGCGAGGCGGGCTGCGACCGGGCGGTGCTGTACGTCGACGGCGACAACGCGGCGGCGCTGGCCACCTACGACCGGGCGGGGTTCGGGCGCGCCGCGGTCGACGTGCAGTACACCCGCGGCTGACACGCGCCCGGACCACGAGCCCGCTCCTGCGGGTCCTTGTGTCGCGTCCGTCACCCACCGTTCATCTATCGGTGCCAGGATGGGCCCATGACCTCGTCCAGCACGGACCGGACCGCGACGGACCGGTCCCAGCCCTCCCGCCACCGCGACGCCCGCGGCCGGTTCGTGGCCGCGGCCACCTCGACCGCACCGGGAACCCGCACCACCGCGACGGCACCGCGTCGTCGTATGGATCCCGAGCTCGCGGCGCACATCGCCGAGCACATCGCCGAGGACATGGGCGACCAGCCGGTCATGGCACCGCCCGCGGACCTGGAGCCGTTGCCGAAGGACCGGTTCGCGGACCGCGAGCTGAGCTGGCTGACGTTCAACGAGCGGGTGCTCGAGCTCGCCGAGGACGCTCGGCTCCCCCTGCTGGAGCGGGTGCGGTTCCTGGCGATCTTCGCCTCGAACCTCGACGAGTTCTTCATGGTGCGCGTGGCCGGCCTGAAGCGACGCATGGCCACCGGTATCGCCGTGACGGCCGCATCGGGGCTGAGCCCGCGCGAGGTGCTGGCGGGCATCGGCGAGGGCGCCCACAACCTCATGTCCCGGCACGCCGAGGTGTTCCGCCGCGACGTGCAGCCGCAGCTCGCCGACGAGGGCATCACGATCGTCCATTGGGACGAGCTGGCGGACAAGGAGCAGCAGCGGCTGCACAAGTTCTTCCGCAAGCACATCTTCCCCGTGCTGACGCCGCTAGCCGTCGACCCGGCGCACCCGTTCCCGTACATCTCGGGCCTCTCGCTCAACCTCGCCGTCGTGGTGCTCAACCCGCTGACCGGCAAGGAGCACTTCGCGCGCGTCAAGGTGCCGCCGCTGCTGCCGCGGTTCATCGCCGTCGACGACCGCGGTCGGCCGAGCGCGCCGACCCCGACGCAGAAGGGCGGCACGCAGAAGTCGTTCGTGCCGCTGGAGGAGGTCATCGCCCAGCACCTCGACCACCTGTTCCCCGGCATGGAGGTGCGCGAGCATCACACGTTCCGCGTCACCCGCAACGAGGACGTGGAGGTCGAGGAGGACGACGCCGAGAACCTGCTGCAGGCGATGGAGAAGGAGCTGCTGCGACGTCGGTTCGGCCCGCCGGTGCGGCTCGAGCTGGCGGAGGGCATCTCGCCGCGCATCCGTGAGCTGCTGGTCCGCGAGCTCGGCGTGTTCGAGGACGAGGTCTACGAGCTGCCGGCCCCGCTGGACCTGACGGGCCTGAACGTCATCGCGGACATCGACCGGCCCGAGCTGCACTACCCGCCGTTCGTGCCGACCACCCACCGCCAGCTCGCGGAGGTGGAGTCGGCGATGCCGGGCGACGTTTTCGCCGCGATCCGCGAGCGCGACGTGCTGCTGCACCACCCGTACGACTCGTTCTCGACGTCGGTGCAGACGTTCCTGGAGCAGGCGGCGGCGGACCCGAAGGTCCTGGCCATCAAGCAGACGCTGTACCGCACGTCGGGCGACTCGCCCATCGTGGACGCCCTGATCGACGCCGCCGACGCCGGCAAGCAGGTGCTGGCCCTGGTCGAGATCAAGGCCCGCTTCGACGAGCAGGCGAACATCTCGTGGGCGCGCAAGCTCGAGGAGTCGGGCGTGCACGTGGTGTACGGCATCGTCGGGCTCAAGACGCACTGCAAGCTGTCGCTGGTGGTGCGCCAGGAGAGCGACGGGCTGCGCCGCTACTGCCACGTCGGCACCGGCAACTACCACCCCAAGACGGCCCGGCTGTACACCGACCACGGCCTGCTGACGTGCGACCCCGACGTCGGCCAGGACCTGACGCGGCTGTTCAACCAGCTCTCCGGGTACGCGCCGCAGTCGCGGTTCCACCGGCTGCTCGTCGCGCCGCGCACGGTGCGCTCGGGGCTCATCGAGCGGATCGACCGGGAGGCGGCGGCGGCGCGCGCGGGCCACGAGGCGTGGATCAAGATCAAGGTGAACTCCGCCGTCGACGAGGCCACGATCGACGCCCTGTACCGCGCCTCGCAGGCGGGGGTGCAGATCGACCTGGTGGTGCGGGGCATCTGCGCGCTGCGCCCCGGGGTGCCGGGCCTGAGCGACAACATCCGGGTCCGGTCGATCCTGGGCCGGTTCCTGGAGCACTCGCGGATCTTCGCGTTCGCCAACGCGGCGGGACCGGCCATCGGGGAGGGCCCGGACGCGGGGCCCGAGGTCTTCATCGGGTCGGCCGACCTCATGCACCGCAACCTGGACCGTCGGGTCGAGGCGCTGGTGCGCATCGTCGACGAGGGGCAGATCGCCGAGCTCCTCGACCTCGTCGACGCCTCGATGTCGCCGGAGACGGCCGCCTGGCACCTGCAGGACGACGGCACGTGGCAGCGCCACGACGTCGCGCCGGGCGGGGAGCCGGCGGCCGACCTGCAAGCGGTGCTCGTCGACCGGCACCGTCGCCGTCCGGGTGCGCACTGACCGGATGAGCACTCCCGCGCACTCCCCCCGACCGCTGCGCACCGCCACCCCGTTCGTCGACCCGCTCGGCGCGACGTCGGTGCAGCACACCCCGGTGATCGAGACCGCCGGGGCGCTGGTGTGGCGCCTGCGTGAGGGGCGGCTCCAGATCCAGCTCGTGCACCGGCCGCGCTACGACGACTGGTCGTGGCCCAAGGGCAAGCACGAGGAGGGCGAGTCGCTGGCCGCGACGGCGGTGCGCGAGGTCACCGAGGAGACCGGCAAGCCCGTGGTGCTGGGCCTGCCCCTGCCGGGTCTGCAGTACCTGACGCCCGAGGGCCGGGTGAAGCGCGTGCACTACTGGGCCGCGCGCCGCGCCTCCTCGCGCCAGGACGCCCGGCCGCTGGCGGCGCGCGCCCCCGTGGCCCTGGCCGGCAAGAAAGAGATCGACCGCTGTCAGTGGCTCGACGTGGACGACGCCGCCGAGCAGCTCACGCGGTCCACGGACCGCGGGCCCCTGGACGCGCTGGTGGAGGCGCACCGCGACGGCCTGCTGTCCACGCACGCGGTCGTCATCGTGCGCCACGGCCGGGCGCTGGCCCGCGCCTCCTGGTATGGCCACGAGCAGGACCGTCCGCTGACCCCGGTGGGGCACGGCCAGGCCGCCGCGCTCGTGCCCGTGCTGGCGGCGTACGGCGTGGGGACGGTGGTCTCGAGCCGGTGGGAGCGGTGCGCGACGACGATGGACCCGTACGTGCGGGCGGCGGGCCTGCGCCCTGAGTACAGCGACAACCTGGGCGAGGCCCAGCACGAACGCTCGCCGGCGCGGGTCGCGGCGGCGGTGCGGGACCTGCTGGAGGCTCCGCGCGCCTCGGTGCTGTGCACGCACCGGCCGGTGCTGCCGACCGTGCTCGACGTGCTGGGGCAGCACTCGCGCCGTGCGGTGGCCTCGGCGCTGCCGCGGCGTGACCCGTACCTGGAGCCCGGCGAGGCCCTGGTGGCGCAGGTGGCGATCACGGCCAAGGGACCGCGGGTGGTCTCGGCCGAGCGGGTGGCCCCGCCGGTCTTCTGAGGCGTCAGCCGGCCAGCGGCAGGAGCGCGAGCGTCACGCCGGCGGCGAGCAGCCCTGCCACGGGGGCCGTGAGGACCCAGAACACGGCGATGTCGCGGGCCACGCCCCACCGGACGGCGGCCAGCCGCCGGGTGGAGCCGACGCCCATGATGGCCGCGGTGATGGTGTGCGTGGTGGATACCGGCGCCTGCAGCACGATCGCGTTGGCGTACAGCACGAACGAGGCGACCGTCTCCGCGACGAACCCGCGGGCCGGGTCGAGCTCGATGATGCGCCGGCCGAGGGTCCGCACGATGCGCCAGCCCCCGGCGTAGGTGCCGGCGGCCAGCGCCGCGGCGGCCGAGACCTTCACCCACACGGGGATGCCCTCGCCGTCGGCCAGCACGCCGGTGGTGAGCAGGGCGAGCCACATGACGCCCATCGTCTTCTGCGCCGACTGCAGGCCGTGGCCGAGCGCCATCGCGGCGGCCGAGGCGGTCTGCGCGATGCGGAACCGGCGGTTGACGCGGGCGGGGGCGGCGTTCCGGAAGATCCACAGCACCGCGATCATGAGCCCGAACGCGAGGACGAAGCCCACCAGCGGCGAGATCAGTGTCGGGAGGATCACGCGGTCCACCAGCTCGGCGCCGTGGACGGTCATGCCGCCGGCGATCCCGGCGCCGAGCAGGCCGCCGACGAGCGAGTGGGTGGAGGACGACGGCATGCCGAACCACCAGGCGACCAGGTTCCACAGGATCGCACCGACCAGGGCTCCGACGAGCACGATCAGTGCCGCGCTCTCGGTGGCCCCGTCGAGGTCGACGATCGCCGTGGCGACGGTCTCGGCGACGGCCGTGCCCAGCAGCGCGCCGACGAAGTTCATCACGGCGGCCATCGCGACGGCGATGCGCGGCGTGAGGGCCCGGGTGGAGACCGACGTCGCCACGGCGTTGGCCGCGTCGAGGAACCCGTTGGTGTACGCGAAGCCGAGCGAGAGCGCGACCACGACCACCAGGAGCGCGACGTCCACGCTCAGGACTCCTTGAGGGCGATCGTCTCGACGAGGTTCGCCACGCGCTCGTAGGCGTCGGCCGCCTCCTCGAGGACGTCGACGACCTCCTTGAGCTTGATGAGCGTGATCGGGTCGGTCGTCCGGTCGAACAGGTCGCCCAGCAGCGAGCGGTGCAGCGTGTCGCCCTGGTTCTCGAGCCGGTTGATCTCGACGCAGTACTCGGTGAGCTGCTCCAGCCGGCGCAGCCGGGGCATGGCGTCGGCGGTGAGCTCGGCGCACCGCTGCAGGACCTGCACCTGCTCGGAGACCGCCATCGGCAGCTCGTCGATCCGGTACAGGACGATGAGGTGGCCGGCCTCGTCCATGGCGTCCATGCAGTCGTCGAGCGCGGACGCGAGCGCGTAGATGTCGTCGCGGTCGAACGGCGTCACGAACGTCTGGTTGAGCCGCTTCATGATGCTATGGGCGACGTCGTCGGCCAGGTGCTCGACCTCGGTCAGCCGCTTGACGAGGCCTTCGCGCTCGGGGCGGGACGCGCCGAGCAGCTCGGCGAGCAGGCTGGCGCCGGTGACGGTGTGCCGCGCCAGCTGGGCCAGCAGGTCGAAGTACGTCGAGTCGCGCGGGGTGAGGCGCAGGCGCACAGGGGCTCCCGGTGAGGATTGACGCTCGGTCACTGACAGGGTAGAGCCCGCCGCGGGGGCGTGCGTACCCCGACCACGGAGTGGCACGTCGCCGCGGCCAGGCAGAGAAGTGCGACGCCGGACCGGGAGCGCCTCTCGGCGCGTGGCCGCTCGTAGCGGCTGAAGATGGAGCCCGGGGCTACCGCAGCCCGACGTCGCCCGTCCATCGTAAGGGCGGTGCCGCTAGTCGAGCGAACCCGCACGCCACAGCGCCGCGGCGTGCTCGAGCTCGCCGGCCGTGCCGACGAGGTCCGCGGCACCCCGGGTCATGCGGGCCGCCTGGTCGGGGTCGGCGACCTCGCGGGCGTCCGCGTCGTAGGCGGCGCCGGTGGCGAGGATCCGGCAGAACGCCCCGGCGCGCTCCAGGGCCACGTCCAGCTCTCCGGAGTAGACGCCGGACAGCACGGCGTCGGCGAGGTCGCGCAGGTCCGACGGCGTGGGCGGCCGTGGGACGCCGGCGACGGCCTCCTGCACGGGGGCTGCGTCGACGCCGAGCCGGTAGCGCAGGCCGACCGTGCGCGCGTCGCGCCGGACCCACTCGCGCAGGGCGTACAGCCGCCACAGGGCGCCCGGGAGCGTCGCGGGTGCGGCGTCCGCCCAGAGGCCGGCGACGACGTCGAGCCCTTCGTCCTCGACGAGCCGCACGAGGCGCGCCACGACCTCGGGGTCCTCGGCGGCGCGGGCCTGGTGCACGACGGCGCGGGCCGTGGTGTGCGCGACCTCGTCGCGCCGGGCGGGGTCGAGCGATCCCGGCAGGTTCTCGGCCTCCTGGGGGTCGAGCATGGCGGGTCGGCGGAACCGGGGACGGTCGTTCACCCGTCCAGTCTCGCAGCCCGGGGCCGGCCGAGGGGCCGGGGTGAGCCGTGTCGCACCGCTCCGCCGTGCCGACCAGCGGTGACGGACCTAGCATCGGTCGTGGCGGCGCCGCTGGGCGTCGTCTCGACGTCTGGAGGAATGTCGCATGTCGAATTCCGCACCTTCCGGGTCCGGAGCCCGCGCGGCCCACCGCAAGGCGATCGCGCTGTCGTTCTCCGCCGCCGTCGGCGGTTTCCTCTTCGGGTTCGACTCCTCGGTGATCAACGGCGCCGTCTCGGCGATCGAGGGCGAGTTCGAGCTGAGCTCGACCATCACGGGGCTGGTCGTCGCGGTCGCGCTGCTGGGTTGTGCCCTCGGCGCCTGGGGCGCGGGTCGCCTGGCCGACCGGATCGGGCGCATCAAGGTGATGCTGCTCGGTTCGGGACTGTTCCTGTTCTCCGCGATCATGTCCGCGCTGGCGTGGACCGCGCTGGACCTGTCGCTGTGGCGGTTCATCGGCGGCATCGGCATCGGTATCGCCTCGGTGATCGCCCCGGCCTACATCGCGGAGATCGCTCCGGCGGCGATCCGCGGGAGCCTGGCCTCGCTGCAGCAGCTCGCGATCACCGTCGGCATCTTCGGCGCCCTGCTGAGCGACCAGATCCTGGCCGAGACGGCCGGCGGCGCGGCCAACGAGCTGTGGCTGGGGTTCGAGGCCTGGCGCTGGATGTTCCTGGTCGAGGCCGTCCCGGCGATCCTGTACGGGATCCTCGCGCTGGCGATGCCGGAGTCCCCGCGCTACCTGGTCGCCAAGGGGCAGGAGGAGGACGCCCAGCGGGTGCTGGACTCCGTCCTGGGACCCGAGGAGGGCGTGGGCGACCGCATCGCCGAGATCAAGCGCTCGATCGCCGTCGACGAGAAGAACGCGGAGCTCGGCTCCCTCAGGGGCAGCGGGTTCCTGGGGCTCAAGCCCATCGTCTGGGTGGGGATCGTGCTGGCGATCTTCCAGCAGTTCGTCGGTATCAACGTGATCTTCTACTACTCGACGACGCTGTGGCAGGCCGTCGGGTTCGACGAGTCGCAGGCGTTCCTCGTCTCGACGATCACCTCGGTCACCAACATCGCCGTGACGTTCATCGCCATCGCGCTCATCGACAAGGTGGGCCGGCGGCCGATGCTGCTCATCGGGTCGGCCGGCATGGCGGTCTCGCTGCTGACGATGGCGGCGGTGTTCACGCAGGGCTCGGCGGTCACCGACCCGGCGACGGGTGAGTCGACGCTGCAGCTCGGCGACCCGTGGTCGACGATCGCGCTGGTCGCCGCGAACGCGTTCGTGGTGTTCTTCGGCGCCACGTGGGGCCCGCTGATGTGGGTGATGCTCGGCGAGATGTTCCCGAACCGGATCCGCGCGGCGGCGCTCGGCGTGGGTGCGGCGGCGAACTGGATCGCGAACTTCACGATCACGCTGACGTTCCCGCCGCTGCTGTCGACGTTCGGGCCGACCATCCCCTACGGCATGTACGGGTTCTTCGCGGTGCTGTCGTTCTTCTTCATCTGGTTCAAGGTCTCCGAGACCAAGGGCAAGGAGCTCGAGGACATGACCGAGGAGGTGCGCCACCGGGCCTGACCGGCGCTCGCACGGCCCGCCCACCCACGACGGCGGTCCGCCCCTGCACGGGGCGGGCCGCCGTCATCGTGCGCGCTGCGACCCGGGTACTTGCTTGATGCAAGCAAATACCATACGGTATCCCCGAGCAACGAAAGGAGCGCCGTGTCCGACGACGCCGCACCGGCCCTGGTCGGTGCCCTCGAACAGCTCGGGCGGGCCCAGCGCGAGGCCGCCGCGCGCATCGCCCACGACCTCGACCGTCCCCGGGCCGGTCTGGGCGTGATCCGATACCTGCGCGCCCACGGACCCGTCCAGCTCTGCGAGGTCGCCGAGGCGCTGCGGGTCGACGCCTCCGTCGCCAGCCGGCAGGTCAGCGCGCTCGTCGACTCCGGGCACGTCGCCCGGCACGTCGACGAGTCCGACCGCCGCGCCCGCACCCTGGAGCTCACCGACTCCGGCCGGCACCTGGCCGCCCGGAGCGACGAGCTCTTCGAGGCGTTCATCGCCGAGGCCTTCGCCGACTGGTCCCCCGCCGACCTCACCCACGCCATCGAACGGATCCGCAGCGTCGCGGCCGCCATCAGCTCCGTCAGCCAGGAGGCCACGCACCGATGACCGACACCACCGACGCGCGCACCGCAGGGTCCGCGACGCCCACCGAGCACACGCCCGCCGGCCGCGCGCCCGCGATGAGCCGCCGGGAGACCCTCGAGGCGCTCTCCGGCATCCTGCTGGGCGTCTTCGTCTCCCTGCTCGCCACCACGATCGTCTCCACCGCGCTGCCGCGCATCGTCGCGGACCTGGGCGGCTCCCAGCACGCCTACACCTGGGTCGTCACGGCGATGCTGCTCACCATGACCATCTCCACCCCGCTGTGGGGCAAGCTGGCCGACCTGACCGACCGCAAGGTGCTCATCCAGGTCGCCCTGGTGATCACCGTGGTGTCGGCGGCGTCGGCCGGGTTCGCGCAGAACATGGAGATGCTCATCACCTCTCGCGCACTGCAGGGCATCGGCGCCGGCGGCCTGATGTCGCTGGCGACCGTGCTGATGTCGGACATCATCAGCCCCCGCGAGCGCGGCAAGTACATGGGCCTCATGGGCGGGGTCATGGCCGTCGCGCAGATCGGGGGCCCGCTGCTGGGCGGTCTCATCACCGACTCGGTGGGCTGGCGGTACACGTTCTTCGTGGGCGTGCCGTTCGCCGTCGTCGCGCTGTTCGTGCTGCAGAAGACCCTGCACCTGCCGGCCCGTCCGGCGCGGGCCGTCCGGATCGACTACGTCGGCGCCGCCCTCATCGCCGTCGGCGTCGCCCTGCTGCTGCTGTGGGTCACGTTCGCCGGCGACCAGTTCGCCTGGACCTCGTGGCAGACCGCCGCCATGGTGGGCGCCGCGGTCCTCGCCCTGGTCGGCGCCGTGCTCGTGGAGCGGCGCGCCCCCGAGCCGATCATCCCGCTGCACCTGTTCCGCAACCGCACCTTCGTGCTCTCGATCGTCGCCTCGGCGGCGGTCGGCGTCGCGATGTTCGGCACCGCCGTGTTCCTCGCGCAGTACCTCCAGCTCGCCCGGGGCATGACCCCGACGCAGTCCGGCCTGCAGACCATCCCGATGGTGGTCGGCACCATGCTCGGCGGCGTCGTGCTGGGCCGGATCATCTCCCGCACCGGCCGGTACAAGGCCATCATGGTCGGCGGCGCCGCCGTGCTGAGCCTGTCCCTGTTCGGGATGTCCACCATCGGCACGGACACGAGCCTCGTCGTGGTGTCGGTGTACCTGTTCGGGCTCGGGCTGTCCGTCGGCGCGCTCATGCAGAACCTCGTGCTCGCCACCCAGAACACGCTCGACCTGCGCGACATGGGTGCCGGGACCGCCACCGTGGCGTTCTTCCGCTCCCTCGGCGGCGCCATCGGCGTCTCCGCGCTCGGGGCCGTGATGGCCGCCGACGTCAAGGAGCGCATCGCCGACGGCCTGGCCGACCTCGGGGTGCCCGCCGCCGCGCTCGGGGGCTCCACCGGGTCCGTCCCCGACATGTCCGCCCTGCCCGCCCCGGTGGCCGACGTCGTGGCCGGCGCGTACACCGAGGGGATCACCGGGATCTTCCTCGTCGCCGTCCCGATGGCGCTCGTGGCGCTCGTGGCGATCTGCTTCGTCGTCGAGATCCCGCTCGGCGAACGCTCCGGCATCGAGCAGGCCCGCGATCTCACGAAGGAGCCGGAAACCGTCACCGACTGAGGAATTTCACCCGCTGAAAAGCCGTTGATGGCCGAATCGTGACCTGCGGACCTACCGCAGCATCGGCAACGCCCGCCATGATGGACCGCATGCACGACAGCGAAGCACACGGCGCCTCCCCCCTGCCGGACCCGGTCACCGACCCCTTCGGCGCCCTCGAGCGGGAGCTCAGGGTGCTCATCCGTCGTGCGCAGTCGACGTCCGCCCAGATGGCGCGGATCATCCACCCGCAGCTCGACGCCTCGGCCTACCCGCTGCTCGCCCACATCGCGATGTACCCGGGCACGCGCGGCTCGGACCTCGCCGCACACTTCGGCGTCGGGCGGGCCACCGTCTCGCGCCAGCTCAGCCGGATGGTCGATCTCGGACTGGTCCACCGCGAGACCGACCCCGAGGACACCCGCGGTCAGCTCATCACCCTGACCGACGCCGGGGCCGCGCGGTTCGAGCACGCCCGCGACGCCCGCATCGGCATGCTCGAGGGCTCGCTGAGCGGCTGGGAGAAGGACGACGTCGCCGAGCTCGCCACCCTGCTGCACCGGTACTCCGCCGACGTCGTCGACTGGCTCGCCACGCAGCAGGCCGCCGACCAGGTCGACGCCGCCCACGCGGACTGACCCCCGCCGCCGCTCAGCGCAGCAGGCGCCCGCGCAACCGCTCGACCGTCGGTGCGTCGCCCCCGTGCGCGACGAACCAACCCACCGCCCCGCCCTCGTGCGCGGCGAGCACGTCGAGCACGGCCTCGACGGCGTGGGCCGGTGCCGTGAGCAGCTCGGGCGGCAGCGCCGCCAGGACGTGCGAGTCGCCCCGCGGGGTGCGCGCCGTCCGGCGTGCCCGCGCGATGATCTGCGGCATGTTGGGGTCGGTGCGCACGTAGTCCGTCACGATCGCGGCCCGGTCCACCCCGACCAGGGCCAGCACGACGGCCACGAGCACGCCCGTGCGGTCCTTGCCGGCGGTGCAGTGCACCAGCACCGGGGCGTCGTCGTCGGCCACCGCGCGGACCCCGTCGGCCAGGTGCGCGGCACCCACGCCGTCGAGCATCTCGACGTACAGCCGCCCGAGGTCGAACGGGACGACGTCGCCGGCGGGCCGGGCCCGCGTCGCCCCGTCCAGGACGGGCAGGGCCACGACGCGCGCGACGTCCCGCAACGGGTGCTCCTCGCGCTGCTCGCCGACGTCGCGCAGGTCCAGCACCGTCCGCGGCGGCCACGCGACGCCGTCGGGCGGGACGTCGCCCGCCCGGGGCGCGTCGGAGCGCAGCAGCACCCCGGGTCGCAGGGCGTCCGACGCCGAGGCGACGTCGCGCAGGTTGACGAGCCGGTCCGCGGAGGTCTCGACGCTCATGGCACGACCGTAGCCGCTGCGGGCGTCAGGAGTCGGCGACCGGGTCGAACGTGAGACTCACCGAGTTCATGCAGTAGCGGTCCCCGGTCGGGGTCTGCGGGGCGTCCTTGAACACGTGGCCCAGGTGCGACCCGCAGCGGGCGCACCGCACCTCGGTGCGCACCATGCCCAGCGACCGGTCCTCGATCAGCTCGACCCGGTCCCCCGCGAGCGGGGTGTAGAAGGACGGCCAGCCGCAGTGGGAGTCGAACTTCGTCTCGCTGCGGAACAGCTCGCCGTCGCAGGCGCGACAGCGGTAGACGCCCTCGCGGCGCTCGTCCAGCAGCTCACCCGTCCACGGGCGCTCGGTGCCGGCCTGGCGCAGCACCTGGAACTCCTGCGGCGACAGCTCCACGCGCCACTCGTCGTCGGTCTTCGCGATCTCGTAGCTCATGCCCGCACCAACACGCCAGGTCCCGGCCCTGTTCCTCGGTGTTCCTCGGTGTTCCTCGATGCCGGGCCTCAGCGCGACGACCCCGACCGCCGCGGGGCGCCCGACCGCCGGCCACCCTGGTTCCGGGAGCCCTGGCGACCCTGCGTCGATCCGGAGCCGGCCTGCGCCGCACCGGCACCGTTCTGGCCGCCCCCGCCGCCACCGCCGCCACCGCCGCGGCGGCGCCGACGTCGGCCACCACCGCCGTTGCTGCCGCCGTTGCCGGCGGCCTGCCCGGAGCGCCCCCCGGACCGGCCCTGCTGCCGGCCGCCCTGCTGGCCCTGCGCGGCCGGCTCGGGCGGGGTCACGTACGGGGCGACCTCGCCGACCAGCGCCGTCACGACGGCGTCCCCGGGGGCCACCTGCTGCGGCTTCGCGGAGATCTTCGCCTTGCGGGTGAGGTCCCGCACGTCACCGCGCTCCTCCGGCAGCATCAGCGTGACGACGTCACCGCCCGAGCCGGCGCGGGCGGTGCGGCCCGACCGGTGCAGGTACGCCTTGTGCTCCGCCGGCGGGTCCACGTGCACCACGAGCTCGACCTCGTCCACGTGGATGCCCCGCGCGGCGATGTCGGTGGCCACCATGACCTTCACGTCCCCGGAGGAGAACGCCGCCAGGTTCCGCTCGCGGGCGCCCTGGCCGAGGTTCCCGTGCAGGTCCACCGCGGGCACCCCCGCCGCCGTGAGCTGGCGCGCGAGCTTCTTGGCCTGGTGCTTGGTCCGCGTGAACAGCACCCGCCGGCCGGTCCCGCTGGCCAGGTCGTGCACGAGGCGCTTCTTGGCCTCCTTGTCCGCCACGGCGAGGATGTGGTGGGTCATCTGCGGCGGCGGGGCGGCCGCCTCGTCCACCGAGTGCGTCACCGGGTTCTTGAGGTAGCGCTTGACCAGCACGTCCACGCCGTTGTCGAGCGTCGCGGAGAACAGCATGCGCTGACCGTCGCGGGGGGTGCGGTCCATGATGCGCTTGACGCCGGGCAGGAACCCGAGGTCGGCCATGTGGTCCGCCTCGTCGAGGATGGTGATCTCGACGTCGTCCAGGGTCAGCACCTTCTGGCCCAGCAGGTCCTCGAGGCGTCCGGGGCAGGCGATGACGACGTCCACGCCCTGACCGAGCGCCGTCACCTGACGGGACTGGGCGACGCCGCCGAAGATCGTCGTCGTGCGCAGACCGAGCGACTCCGCCAGCGGCTTCATCGTGGCGTCGATCTGGTTGGCGAGCTCACGGGTCGGGCACAGCACCAGGCACGTGGGCCGGTTCGGCACCCGGCGCGACCGTCCCGCCGCCTTCGCCCGGGCCGCCGAGCGCGCCAGCAGCGTGACCGCCGGCAGCGAGAAGGCGAGCGTCTTGCCCGAGCCGGTACGCCCCCGGCCGAGCACGTCGCGGCCCGCCAGGGAGTCCGGCAGCGACGCGGACTGGATCGGGAACGGGGTGGTGATGCCGGCGCGCGTCAGGTGCTCGACGACGGGCGCGGGCAGGCCGAGTTCGGCGAAGGAAGTCACAGATGATGCCTCTCTGGGACGCCTGGCGGCGTCCGGGTCGGGGTCCGCCGCACGCAATCCGGGGGATCTCCACGACGTGGGGCGCGCGGTGGTCGCACTGCCCTCTCGGACCCATTCTCGCACGTCCCCGCGCTCCGGCGCCGCCGACGTGCCCGGCGTCACATGGTGGAATGGCCCCGTGGACGACTTCCTCGCGACGACGGGCGCCGTGCTCGCACAGATCTGGACGGCCGCCACCACCCCGGTCGACCCGCCCGACCGGACGGTGGTCCTCGCCGCCGCGCTGGTGGCGCTCGCCGTCGTGCTCGTCACGCCCGTCTGGCGGGTCGCCCGCCACGTGGTCACGATCGCCCACGAGGGTGCGCACGCCGTGGCGGCGATGCTGACGGGCCGCCGGCTCGACGGCATCCGGCTGCACTCGGACACCTCGGGCCTGACCGTGACGGCCGGCCGGCCCCGCGGCGTCGGCATGGTCCTGACGGCGTTCGCCGGCTACGTCGGGCCCGGGCTCGTCGGCCTCGGCGCGGCCTGGCTGCTGCGCGCGGGTTACGCCGTCGGGCTGCTGTGGCTGCTCGTGGTGCTGCTGGCGCTGCTGCTGCTGAAGATCCGCAACTGGTTCGGCCTGTGGTCGGTGCTCGTCAGCGGGGCCGCGCTGGTGGGGGTGTCGTGGTGGCTCGAGCCGGCCGCGCAGTCCACCGTCGCCTACGCCGTCACGTGGTTCCTGCTGCTCGGGTCGGTGCGACCCGTCCTGGAACTCCAGTCCCAGCGCTCCCGCGGACGGGCGCGCACGTCCGACGCGGACCAGCTCGGCCGGCTCACCGGCGTCCCCGGCATCGTCTGGGTCGTGGTCTTCGCCCTGGTGACCCTCACCTGCCTGGTCGTGGGCGCGGGGTGGATCCTCGGCCCGGCGGTCTGACCGCCGGGCCGGGGCTCTCAGAGGCGCGCGTACCGGGCGCGGGCGAACGAGTACAGCCCGTAGGCCGCGATCCCGAGGCCGACGACGACGAGCAGCACGGTGCCGAACGGCTGCTCACGGATGGTCTGCAGGGCCTGGTTCAGCCCCCCGGCCTGGTCGGCGTCGGACTGCCAGCCGGCCAGGACGAAGAGCCCGCCCAGGACGGCCAGGGCGACGCCCTTGGCGATGTAACCGACCTGGCCGAGCCGCACGACGGCGGTGCCGACGGCGCCGCCGCCGGTGCTGCGCAGGTCCTCGACGAACTTCTTCCGGGCACCCTTGACGACGTGGTAGACGCCGACGCCGACGATCACCAGGCCGGCGGCGGCGACGATCCAGCGACCGCCGGGCAGCTGCAGCGCCCAGGCCGTCAGACCCTCCTGGCTGTTGCCGGAGCCGCCCGAGCCCGTGGCGAACTGCGCCGCCGACACCGCGAGGACCGCGTACAGCACACCCTTGGCGGCCGCCTTGATGCGGGCCCCGGTCTGCTTCGACATCGACACGCCGACGGACCCGAGGAGCGCCTCGGCGATCTGCCACAGCGCCAGCGCGGCGAAGCCGACCGTGACGGCCCAGAGGAGGAAGGCGCCGCCCGGCGCCGACGCCAGCTGCTGGAACGCGCCCGACGAGTCGGCGCTGCCGTCGGACGAACCGAAGGCGATCTGCACCGCCAGCCAGCCGATGAGCAGGTGGAGCACTCCGGACGCCACGAAGCCCGCGCGGGCGAGCGTCCGCAGGGCCGTGCTGTGGCGCAGCTCCTGCGCGGCACCGCGGGCCTGGTTGGCAGGGTCAGCAGTCATCGATTCACCTCCGTGCGCCACGGATCTCGTGGCAGGCGCCCACCATGCCGCAGGTCGCGCGGCACGTCCACAGGAAGCACCCGGGCACGACGACGGCGGGCCACCCGGGGGTGACCCGCCGTCGTGGGTGCTGGGGGCTCAGGCCTGCTGCGGCGTGAGCACGAAGCCGGGTCCCTCGGTGGAGGGGTCGGCGTCGAGCTGGAGGGTGTCCAGCGCGGGAGCGGACTCGGAGTCGACGAAGACGTTGGTCTGGCCGGACTCGTCGACGCGCTGGTCCTCGGGCTGAGGAGCGGGCACGAGCGCGAGCTCGAAGTTGCCGGGTTGCTCGGCGGACTGCGCGATGCGCAGACCGCCCTCGGCGGGTACCCCGGCCTGCTCGGCCAGGGTGTCGACGGCGGTGCGGGCGTTGTCCGTCACGGTGAGCACGATTGCTCCTCTCGTCGGGTACGCGACTCGTCCACCGAATCAGCACCCGGGGGCGAACGCAACGTCCCAGCGCACCCGAGACGAAACTTCCCGCTGGGTGAGACCCGCGGGCCCGGTCGGCGCCCCATGCCGGTCGAGCCCGCGGCGCACCGGTGAGGTGCGTCGCACGACGGCCGGGGCGGCCCGTGGCACGCGCGCCGCGTAGGCTGACCCCTGCCCCGGCCGGAGACGGCCGACGGCGGGCCTCTAGCTCAATCGGCAGAGCAACGGACTTTTAATCCGTGGGTTCAGGGTTCGATCCCCTGGGGGCCCACTCCCCCGCTGCCCGACGCCGTCAGTGGCCGGCGAAGAAGGCGTTCGCCCGGGCGTTCCAGAGCATCGCGATCACGAGGACGGCGAACAGCCCGGACAGCAGCGCCGACCAGGTCCCGGCGGTGCCCCACCAGGCGATGACCACCCACAGCGTCGCGGCCGCACGCAGGGCCATCAGCAGGGTGACGAGCAGCCGCGAGAAGCTGTTGCCGTGGCTCAGTCCGATCGCGACGAGCGCGGTGATCACGCCGAAGACGATCTCCACCCAGGAGTACACCGCCGCGTCGCCGGCACTGATGCCCGCCTCCGCCAGGAGGTCGTCGGGAGTCACGAGCATGACCACCCCGGCGACGATCGACAGGAACGCGACGAGCCAGGTCAGCACCACGACGACGGTGACGCTGCCGGGACGGGTGGTGGGGGGACGGACGGCGGACATGGCGATCAGCTCCGTGGTTCGACGCTTCCGTGCGGCGGACGGGCGCCCGTCAGGTCCGATGCTACGGACGGTCCCGGCCCGACGCCCGCCCGGCACCCGAGATCACCCGGCCGCCGCGGGACGCCGCTGGAGGACGCCGCCCGGTCGCCGACCGGTCCGCCCAGCAGCCAGGATGGACGTCGTGACCACCCTGCTGCCCGGCACCCCGGACCCGGACCGCCCCGTCGTCGTCGCCCACCGCGGCTACAGCGCCGTCGCCCCGCAGAACACGATGGCGGCGTTCGACGCCGCCTGGCGCAGCGGCGCCGCTGCGCTCGAGCTCGACGTACGCCGCACCGCGGACGGCGTCCCGGTCGTCGTCCACGACCCCGTCGTGGACCGGGTCACCGACGGCTCCGGTGCGGTCGCGGACCTCGACGCGGCAGCGATCGCCCGCCTGGACGCCGGCGGGTCGTTCTCCACCGCCTTCGCCGGTCAGCGACTGCCCCGCCTGACCGACGTGCTGCGCTACCTCGCGGCCCGCCCCGGGTTCGACCTGCTCTGCGAGCTCAAGGGGCGATGGACCGCCGAGGACGTCGCCCCGACCACGGCGGCGATCGACGCGGCGGGGCTGGCCGGCCGCGTCGTCGTGCAGGGTTTCGACCGCGCCACGGTGGCCGCGCTGCGCGCCGCCGCCCCGCACCTGCCGCGCGGCCTGCTGTGCGACGCCGTCCCGGACGACCTCCTCGACGCGGGCCGGGACCTCGACGTCGTCACCGTCAACCCCTCGGTCGCCGCGGTGATCGCCGCGCCACACCTCGTCGAGCGCGCCCACGACGCAGGTCTGCGCGTCATGCCGTGGACGGCGAACACGCCGGAGCGCTGGACGCGACTGGTGGACGCCGGCGTCGACGGGATCATCACCGACCGGCCCGGCACGCTTGCCGGATGGCTCGCCGGGCGGTGCGGCTGACCGCCGTCTCCCGACGGCGCTGCTGCCCTCCGGCGCGCCGCCGTCCACGTCGGCGCGCTACTGCCCGCCGTCGCCGCCCTCGCCCGGGCCCTGCACGGCCCCACCGGAACCCGAGTCCCGAGCCATGCCGACCCGGTGCCGACGCGAGTCGTCGTCGCGGTCGTCACCCCCGTCGTCGGCGCCGACGCGGCCGGCGTCCGGGTCGTCGGGGGTGGACGCGCCCGACTCGTCGAGCGGCACCTCACCGGTCAGCCGGCGCTCGGCGTTCTCCTCCCGCTCCTCGATGACGTCCTGACCCGGCCCGTGGAACGTGCGCGAGCGCTCCTCCGCCTCCGCGCTGCCGCTGTAGAGGCCGGGCCGGTCCACGCTCTCCAGGACGACTGTCTCCTCGGCCCCCGCGGTGGGAGGCACCGGGGCGGGTTCGTCCGACTGATGGCGCCGGATGCGTCGCAACAGACCCCGCTGGCGCACGGACGCGCGCCGAGGGCCTTCCCGCCCCGGCACGACCACGATCACGTCGTCGCCGAGGTCGGGCTCCGGCTCGGGTGACGTCCCGGGCCGTTCGGCGGACGACCCGTCCGCCTCCTCGGCAGACGACTCGTCGGGTGCCTCGAGCTCGGGACGCACGTCGTGCTGCCCCTCGGCGGGCGGCGGCGGGGCGTGGTCGGCCGCCTCCTCGAACCGCGTGCGCGGGATCGCGTACGGCGCCTCCCGCTGCAGCCAGGCGACCAGACCCTCGCGCACCGTGCACCGCAGGTCCCACAGGGTCGGCGAGTCGGGGGCGCTCACCAGCGCCCTGGCCCTGACGTACCCCTCGGTGGCGGACGTGACCTCGAGGATGCCCAGCCGGTGGTCCCACAGCGAGGAGGCGTGCAGGATCCGGTCGAGCTCGGCCCGCATCGCGGGCAGCGGGACGCGGAAGTCGACGTCGATCTCGACGGTGCCGAGCAGGTCGGCCGCCCGCCGCGTCCAGTTCTCGAACGGCGTGGTGGTGAAGTAGGTGCTGGGCAGGATGATGCGCCGGTCGTCCCACACGTGCACGACGACGTAGGTCAGCGTGATCTCCTCGATGCGACCGAACTCGCCGTCGAGCACGACGACGTCGTCCACCCGGATGGCGTCGGTGAACGCGATCTGCATGCCGGCGAAGGTGTTGGCCAGGCTCGACTGCGCGGCGAGACCGGCGACCAGCGAGACCAGGCCGGCGGACGCCAGGATCGAGGCACCGGCGGCACGCATCTGCGGGAAGGTCAGCAGCACGGCGGCGACAGCCAGCACGACGACGACGGCGACGGTGACGCGACGGATCACCGAGATCTGCGTCTCGACCCGGCGCTTGTGCCGGTCGTCCTGGCTGCCGGACAGCCGGGCGAGGGTCCGGTCCTCGACCACGAACGCCAGGGCGCCCAGCAACCAGGCGCCGGCGATGATCGTCGCGATCAGCAGCAGGTGCTGGACGAGCGGGTACCAGGCCTCCTCCTCGTCCGCGGAGAGCGAGAACGCGATCCACACGGCCACCGTCATGAGCAGCGCCCGCATCGACTTGCGCAGCCGGGTGGCCAGGTCGTGCAGGAGCGGCCGCTTGCGGGCCAGCCGCCGGACGATCGCCGAGACCAGCGTCACGAGGATGTAGGCGGCGACCAGGGCCGCCCCGGCCCAGACGAGGGTCAGAGTCAGGTGCGCGGCCGACTGGACGGTCTCCTCGACCGTCTCCTCGTCGATCCCTCCGTTGTCGCTGTCCAGGAACATGGCCCCCAGCCTAGGGACGACGTGCCGGCCGTGCGCCCCGGCTCGGCGGGCGGTGCAGCCACGGGCGCAGCCGCCCCGTGACGAACGGCAGGACCCAGAACGACATGATCGGCGTGAGGACCAGGGTGGAGGCCAGCACGCCGAGCACCAGCGGCAGGTCGTCGAACGCCGGGACCAGCCACGCCATCAGCGCCGTGAACGCGAGGTTCACCGGGAAGAACCCGAGCCAGATCGCGACCGACTGCTTCCACCGGGGCGGGGCCGGCAGCAGCGGGGGCCCGGTGGGTTCGTCCTGCCGCAACGGCGGGTCGAACCAGCCCTCGATCCCGGTGCGGCGCACCACGCCCTGCTCGGCGACCAGTCCCTCACCGCGGTCGAGCCACTCGCGCCGCTCGGCGGACTTCTCCCACGCCTCCAGGCGCTCGACGTCGGCGAACCGGTACAGCATCACCCACTCGGTGGACCCCTCGGCGGCGCGGATCCACCCGGAACCGAGGAACCCGGGCCACCGGTTCGCCAGGCGGACTCCGGCCTGCACCCAGGCGGTGACCTCCGGGACCCGCTCCGGGCTGACGACACGGTGGATCGACACGGTCACAGGGGTGGGACTCATGGGCCCAGTGTTCGACGGCGACCCCCGGTTCGCGCGGCGGGGAACGCGCAGCGGGACGCGCCGTCCCGTCATGCGGACGTCACGGTTGCCCGATCTTCACCGGTCGGGCGCAGGCCTTCCCCCGGAACGCGAGGAGATCGGCGCGCGGCCCTCAGCCTCTCTCCACGTCCGGGGTCCACGATGGACGACGGCCCCGCAACCCGGAGGACTTCCCCCTGTGACCAGACCTCGATTCACCCTGCCCTGGCGCCGTCGGACCCGACGCGGCGCCCACCGCGCCGACCCGCGTGCGGCGCGCCGCCGTCCGTCCGTCGGACCGCGGACCGCCGTGGCCGGCGCCATGGCCGTCCTGGCCCTGGGTGCCGGCACCGCGACCGCGCTCACCCCGGGCGTCGCGACGTCGGCGACCAGCGCCCCCGGCACGGACGGCTCCGCGACCCCCGCGCCCGCCGCCGAGCCCGCCGAACCCGCGACCCGGGCCGACGGCGACAGCGACACCACCACCGCCGTCGACGGCAAGGTCGTCACGCGGGCCACGACCGCGCTGCAGCGCGCCCGGGAGGTCACGAGCGAGTCCACCTCGCTGACGGCGAAGCAGGAGCGCGCCATCGCCGAGCAGGCCGACGCCGTGGCCGAGCTGCTCGCCGCGCGGAGCTCCGGCGCGGCCTCCCGGTCGAGCGAGCGCGAGCCGCTGCCGACCGAGCGCGAAGCCCTGCCGAGCGCCTCCCCCTCCCCCCTCGTCGAGGACGACGTCCGCGACGAGGCCGGGGCCGACGACGGCGCCTCGGGTGACGTCGTCGACGACGCCCAGGACGGGACCGCCGACGCGGTCTCGACGGAGCAGGTGGCCACGGCCACGAAGAAGCTCACCCGGCTCGTCACGAAGGCGCGGACCGACGTCACGGTCGAAGCCGCACCGGAGACACCGGTGGAGATCACGGCGGCGCAGGCCGCCGAGGCGAAGGCGGCGGCCGCGAAGCTCGCGCAGCACGTCGACTCGTTCGAGGGCTTCGCCAACGGTCGGGTCCCCGCCGCCGAGTTGCGGGAGCTGTCGTTCGCCGGCGGCGAGACGCTGCGCCGGGACGCCGCCGCCCAGCTCGAACGGCTCGACGTGGCCTTCCGGGCGAGGTTCGGCACGCACCTCGACATCACCGACTCCTACCGTTCCTACGACTCGCAGGTCGCCGTGCGCGCCACGAAGGGGTACCTGGCTGCTGTCCCCGGTTACTCGGAGCACGGCTGGGGCGTGGCCGTGGACCTCGGGGGCGGCGTGGAGTCCTTCGGCACGGCCGAGTACGAGTGGCTGCGCGAGAACGCGCCGATGTTCGGCTGGGACAACCCCGCCTGGGCGCGCTCGGGAGGCTCCAAGCCCGAGGCGTGGCACTGGGAGTACACCCCGCTGCAGGGCTGAGCACGGCCCGGATCAGCCCCAGCCGAGCGCGTGCAGCCGGTCGTCGTCGATGCCGAAGTGGTGGGCGATCTCGTGCACCACGGTGACGGCGACCTCGTCGGCCACCTCGTCGGGCGTCTCGCAGATCGCCAGGGTCGGGTGCCGGTAGATCGTGATGCGGTCGGGCAGGGAGCCGGCCGCCCAGGCGAGGTCGCGCTCCGTCAGGGGCACGCCCTCGTAGAGCCCGAGCAGCTCGGGGTCGTCGGCCGGCGCGTCGTCCTCGACGAGCACCACCACGTTGTCCATCAGCCGGGTCAGCTCGGCCGGCACCTGGTCGAGCCCGTCCGAGACGGCCGACTCGAAGTCCTCGCGCGACATCTCCACCACGTCGCCCATCCTCTCCCACGGCAGGATGCGGTCCGGACCGGTCCCGGCCGGTATGGTGGTCCCGCCGGCCCCCATCGTCTAGCGGCCTAGGACCCCGCCCTTTCACGGCGGTAGCACGGGTTCGAATCCCGTTGGGGGTACCAGGGACGGCTCGTCACGGGCCGTCCGACACCTCCTTCGAGGGCCCCGCGCGGGGCGCCGGAGGGTGTGATGCGGATCATCGCCGACGGCCCCGGAACGGATTTCCAGTTCGGGACATCGATGGGGTACGCTTCTTCTCGGCTCGGAAACGAGTCCCCCGATCAGCAGGCCTCTGCGGAGGCCGAACGATCATGGCCCTGTAGCGCAGTTGGTTAGCGCGCCGCCCTGTCACGGCGGAGGTCGCGGGTTCAAGTCCCGTCAGGGTCGCGCATGAGCGCCCGGAACGTCGGAAACGGCGCCCGGGCTTTCGTGTCCTGGCTCTGTAGCTCAGTTGGTAGAGCGTTCGACTGAAAATCGAAAGGTCACCGGATCGACGCCGGTCGGAGCCACCGCGCAAGACCCCTCGGAGAGATCCGGGGGGTCTTCGTCGTTCCACGGCTCCGGGTGCGTCGCACGCGGCGGGCCGCGCCTGGCGGACGAGCTCGGGACGCCGGTCCACGACGCGCCGATCCCGGCGTTGGAATTGCCGGGACCGGCACATAAGGGTTGAGTGGGACCGCACAGACTCGTCGAGGATCGGAGCAGGCGATGACGGACTGGGACGACGGGCGCACCCCGCCCGCCGACCGACCCCCCAGCATGGGCCGGCTCATGGAGCAGGTCTCGGAGCAGGCGACCCGGCTGGCGCGGGCGGAGATCGCGCTCGCCAAGGCCGAGCTCGCCGAGAAGGCCAAGCGGTCCGGCGTCGGTGTCGGGCTGCTCGCCGCCGCGGTGGTGATCGTGCTGTACGCCGTGGGCGTCCTGATCTGGTCGGCCGTCTTCGGTCTGACGGACATCTTCGGCCCGTCCGTGCCGTGGCTGTGGCTCACGGCGCTGATCATCGGCGTGGCGATGCTCCTGCTCGCCGGGCTGCTCGCCTGGATCGGCGTCAAGCAGCTCAAGCAGGCCGCCCGCAAGCCGGAGTCGATCGACCGGGTCAAGGACGACGTGGCCGCGGTCAAGGAGGGGATGAAGCGGTGAGCCAGTCCACGAACCCGGCTGCTCCGGAGCAGGGCACCGCACCGAGCCGGCGCGAGCTGCAGTCCGAGGTCGAGGAGGCCCGGCGCGAGCTCGGGTCGGCGCTCGACGAGCTGACGACACGTCTGTCGCCCGGCTACCAGGCCTCGCAGCTCGCCCGCGGGACCCGCCAGGCGGCGGCGGACGCCGGCGGCCTCTTCACCGGTCAGGGTCTGCCCGACGACGGCACGCACCGTGGCCGCAACGCCAAGATCCTGCTGGGCGCCACCGTCGCGGGTGCCGTCGCCGTCGTCGTGCTGGTGGTGCGCGCCGCTCGCCGTTGAGGCTGCGCGCGACGTCGGACCGCGGCTCGCCGAGCCTGCGCGGGTCGCGCTGCGGCCGGCACCGTCGGCCGCAGCGCGAGCAGGTCGATCAGCGCCGGGTGTCCGGCCGCGTCGCCTCGTTCGCGGCGGCGTTCTGGGCCGCCTCGGCCTCGGCGGCGTCGGAGGCGGCACCGAGCAGGGCGCGCACCTCGGACTCCTTGTAGCGGCGGTGGCCGCCGAGCGTCCGGATGGACGACAGCTTGCCCGCCTTGGCCCACCGCGTCACCGTCTTCGGATCGACACGGAAGAGGCTGGCCACCTCGGCAGGCGTCAACAGGACCTCGGAGTCACTGTGGAAGGACATCCCCTGCACCTCCTGGCACACGCGACCGGGCCGGACGGCGTCCGGACGACACGACGGCCGTGTCGTTCCATTGTGTGCAGAAAGTGGGATTGAGGCGACTTGAACCGGGCCTGTCGGGCCTGCGCGGGATGCCCGTGACGTCCGCGGGCCGGACGAGAGACGCGCCACGGGCCGGACGGTCGAGTGGAGGGAATACCGCCGTTGCATGTACCGTTAGAGCCTGAACAGACGAAACTTCTCTCGGGGCCGCACGTCGAGACGTCGCCGCCCCGCTCCTACGTTGAGGGGGTCGGAGCCATGGGCCGCGGCCGTCAGAAGGCTAAGCACACCAAGGTTGCTCGCGCGCTGAAGTACTACAGTCCCGAGACGAACTTCCACGCGCTGGAGCAGGAGCTGGGGTCGGGCACCACCGATGTCGTGACCGAGGACCGCTGGGACTCCGGCGGACCCGACGAGTACGACAACAGCTCCTCCCCGTGGGACGACGACGAGCGACACTGAGGCTCACGCTGCGGCGGTGACGCCGGCGGGAACCGACGAGAGGTCGGACGGCAGGGCCGTCCGACCTCTCGTCGTGTGAGGTCTGTCACTCACCGCGTGTCACGCCGCCCGGGCGAGGACGGCCGGGGCGATCGTCAGCGGTAGTCGCCAACGAGGCGGACGGCCCCCGCCTGGACACCCTTCGTCCCCGCCACCAGGTCCGTCGTGTCCGCGTCCGGGTGCAGGTCCTCGACCGTCCCGAGCGTCCACGCCGCCACGCCCCGCGCACGGAGCGCGGCCAGCGCGGCGTCCGCGCCGTCGGCCCCGACCACGGCGACCATGCCGACCCCGAGGTTGAGCGTGTTCTCCAGATCGCCGCGCGGCACGTCGCCCAGCTCGCGGACCGTGCGGAACACGGCCGGCACCTCCCAGGTCGAGCGGTCCACCGTGGCGACGACGCCGGAGGGCAGCACGCGGGCGAGGTTGGCCGCCAGCCCCCCACCGGTGACGTGCGTGAACGCGTGCACCTGCGCGGCCTCGTCCCGGGCGAGGGCGAGGCAGTCGGCGGCGTAGACGCGCGTCGGCTCCAGCAGCTCCTCGCCCAGCGTGCGGCCGAACTCCGCCACGTGCCGGTCCAGCTCCCACCCGGCGTGCCGGATCACGGCCCGCACCAGGGAGTAGCCGTTGGAGTGGATGCCGCTGGAGGCCATCGCGATCAGGACGTCGCCGGCCCGGACCCGCTCGGGACCGAGCACGTCGTCCGTCTCGACGACGCCTGTCGCGGCACCCGCGACGTCGTACTCGTCCGGGGCCAGCAGGCCGGGGTGCTCGGCGGTCTCGCCGCCCACGAGCGCGGTCCCCGCGACCTCGCAGGCCTGGGCGATGCCCCGCACGATGTCGGCGACACGCTCCGGGACGACCTTGCCGGTGGCGATGTAGTCCGTCATGAACAGGGGCTCGGCACCGACCACGACGATGTCGTCCACGACCATGCCCACCAGGTCGAACCCGATCGTGTCGTGCACGTCGAGCGCCTGGGCGATCGCCACCTTGGTGCCGACCCCGTCGGTGGAGGTCGCCAGCAGCGGCTTGCGGAACCGCGTCAGCGCCGAGGCGTCGTAGAGCCCCGCGAACCCGCCGACACCACCGAGCACGGCGGGCCCCTGGGTGCGGCGCACCGCGTCCTTCATCAGCTCGACGGCCTTGTCGCCGGCCTCGGTGTCGACTCCGGCGGCGGCGTAGGTCAGGGGTTCGCTCACGGGCGTTCGGCTCCTGGGTGGTGCGGGTGGCGACGAGGTCGCGCAGGGATCAGGGGTGGTCGAGCGCGGTCTGGCCGCCGACTCCCACGGAGAGCTGGGACAGCCCGTCCTCGGGCGCGCCCAGGGGCAGCTCGGCCTGCTCCAGCAGGTGCTTGCCGAGGCGCTCCTCCTCCGGCAGCTCGATCGGGTACTCGCCGGTGAAGCACGCGGCGCACAGCTGGGAGGACGGCTGCTCCGTCGCCGCGATCATGCCCTCGGTCGAGATGTAGCCGAGGGAGTCGGCACCGAGCGACTGCCCGATCTCGTCGGGCGTCAGACCGTTGGCGATCAGCTCGGCGCGGGACGCGAAGTCGATGCCGTAGAAGCACGGCCACTTCACCGGCGGCGAGGAGATGCGCACGTGGACCTCGGCGGCCCCGGCCTCGCGCAGCATGCGGATGAGGGCGCGCTGGGTGTTGCCCCGCACGATGGAGTCGTCGACGACGACGAGCCGCTTGCCGCGGATGACCTCGCGCAGGGGGTTGAGCTTGAGCCGGATGCCGAGCTGGCGCAGGGTGTCCGACGGCTGGATGAAGGTGCGCCCCACGTAGGCGTTCTTCATCAGGCCCTGCCCGAACGGGATGCCGGACTCGGCGGCGTACCCGGTGGCGGCGGGCGTGCCCGACTCCGGCACCGGCATCACCATGTCCGCCTCGACCGGGTGCTCCCGGGCGAGCTGGCGGCCCATCTCCACCCGCGCGGCGTGCACCGGACGCCCCTTGATCGTGGTGTCGGGACGCGCCAGGTAGACGTACTCGAACACGCAGCCGGCCCGCTCGGTGGGCGCGAACCGGGTCGAGCGCAGGCCGTCGTCGTCGATGCAGATCAGCTCGCCGGGCTCGACCTCGCGGACGTACGAGGCGCCGACGATGTCCAGGGCCGGGGTCTCGGAGGCGACGACCCAGCCCCGCTGGGTGCGCCCGAGGACGAGCGGGCGCACGCCCTGCGGGTCGCGGGCGGCGTACAGCGTGCGCTCGTCCATGAAGACCAGCGAGAACGCGCCGCGCAGCTTCGGCAGCACCTCGAGGGCCGTCTGCTCCAGGGTGTGGTCCTCGTCGCCGGTGAGCAGGGCGGTCACCAGCGCGGTGTCGGTGGTGTTGCCGCGGGCGAGCTCGCCGCGGCGCTGCGCGCCGTAGCGCTCGGCGACCAGGTCGACGAGGTCGGCGGAGTTGGTCAGGTTGCCGTTGTGCCCCAGCGCGACCGTGCCCGACGCCGTGGCGCCCAGCGTGGGCTGGGCGTTCTCCCAGGTGACGCCACCCGTGGTGGAGTAGCGGCAGTGCCCGACGGCGATGTGGCCGGTCAGGGCGTTCAGGGCCGTCTCGTCGAACACCTGGGAGACGAGGCCCATGTCCTTGTAGACGAGGATCTGCTCGCCGTTGCTGGTGGCGATGCCCGCGGACTCCTGTCCGCGGTGCTGCAGGGCGTAGAGACCGAAGTACGCGAGCTTGGCGACCTCTTCACCGGGTGCCCAGACCCCGAGGACCCCGCAGGCGTCCTGCGGGCCCTTCTCGCCGGGCATCAGGTCGTGGTTGAGGCGGCCGTCAGGACGCAGGGGCATGGTCCGAGTATCCCACAGCGAGTCCGCGCCGGTCGCCGCCGGGCACGGACCGCGCTCAGCGCCGCTGCATCGCCCGCACGCTGCGCCGGTCGGCCCAGACGGCGATCGCCCCGGCCAGCAGCACGAAGAACGTGGTGACGCCGAGGACGACGACGGAGACGAACACGCCCGGCTTGAGCATCGGGATGTCCTCGGCGACGGCGATCGCGTTGAGCCACACGCCCAGGGCGACGCCGACGACGACGCCGACCACGGCACCGACGGTGAAGAACGCCCGCAGCCGGGGCGCGCGGCGTACCCGGGCGGGGTCGACGAGCAGGTGCTCGTCGGGCTCCCCGGGCTGCTCCCCGACGGGTGCGTCCCCCGCGGGTGCAGGGTCGGGCCCGTCGGGCGTCTCGGCGGGGCGCTCGGGGTCGGTGCTGCTCACCTGTCGAGCCTAACGCGCCCCGCCGGACGTCCTGCCTCCGGCGAGGTCAGGAGGTCTGCTCCCACGGCCCGTACGGGTCACCGGGCTCCTGGTTGCGGGTCCACCACCGGGCCCGCCAGAGCTCGCCGTCGTGCGCGACGGTCTCGCCGCCGGTGTAGATCCCCGACGGCGTCCACGCGGGCGCCGTGCCCGCCGGGGTGGTCACCGCGGCGCCGACCTCGGCCCACGCGCCCCACGGGCTCGCCCCGGGGACCTGGCCACGGGTCCACCACTGCGCCTCGAAGACCGCGCCGTCGTGCTCGACCCGGTCCCCGGCCGTGTACACGGTGCCGGCGTCCCAGGCGGGCAGCGCCGGACCGTCGTCAGCGAGCGCCAGCCCGACCAGGATCGGGTCGTGGTCCGAGGACCGGTACGGCGACTCGTCGTAGAGGATGGTCGCGTTGTAGTTGTACCGGCTGTACTCGTTCGCGACCGGCTCGTAGGCGTTGATGTTCCAGATGTCGACGCCGGTGACGTCCTCCAGGGCGCCCGCGGAGGCCAGCACGTGGTCCAGGGAGCCGACCTGCCCGCCGTAGCTGTAGGTGTACTCGCCCACGGTCGGCCCGAGGTCGGTGTACCCGGCGTCGGTGAGGACGACGATCGGGTCCTCCTGCTCGTAGGCGTTGAAGTCGCCCACGAGCAGCACCCGGTCGGTCCCGGCGTCGGCCGCGACCTGGTCGGCGAACTCGACCAGCGCGGTGGCCTGGCGCACCCGCGACTCGTTGGAGCTCCCCTGCCCGTCGCCGGCGTCCTCGTCGCCCGGCCACGGCCCGGCGGAGCCCTTGGACTTGAAGTGGTTGGTGATCACCACGACGTCGTCGGCCGGGTCGCCGGTGGCCCCTCCGGCCGGCTGGAACACCTGGGCGAGCGGCTCGCGCGCGTTCCCGAAGGCCTCGGAGCCCAGCAGGATCTGCGACGCACCGACCGGCTCGGCGTCGGCGACCCGGTACACGAACGCGTTGCGGATGACGTCCTCGTCGGCGGGCACCCCGTCCGGGGAGGGCACGTACGCCCAGGTCCCGGCTCCCTGCGCGGCGTTGAGCGCGTCGACGAGGTCGGACAGGGCCTGGTCGCGGTCCTTGCCGAACGCGGCGGACTGCTCGATCTCCTCGAGGGCGACCACGTCGGCGTCGAGGTCGCCGATCGCCGCGACGATCTTGGTCTCCTGCCGCTCCAGGTTCTCGGCGTCGGCGGCACCCCGGGCGAGGCAGCCGGTGCGCACGCTGATCGGGTTCCCGTCGCGGTCGGTGTAGTACTGGCACCCGTCGAGCTGGTCGCCGGTGGTGGTGAAGTAGTTGAGCACGTTGAACGTGGCCACCTGCAGGTCCCCGCCGACGTCCTCGGGCGCGGCGGTGCGGGTGTCCTCGAACGTGGCGGGCTGCACTGCGTCCGCGTTCTCGCCGGTGAGCTGGGTCTGCGGCTGGAACGACCAGGCGCTGTACCGGTAGTCGAGCACCACCGGACCGGTGAACGTGACCGAGGCCCCGACCCGGACGGGGTCGGTGCCGTTCAGCCAGGGCAGCGGGGTGGCGGCGCGGGAGGCGCTGGAGTAGTTCCACGAGGAGCCGTCGTCGAGCTGCACGGCGAGGGCGGCGTTCTCGGCCTCCTGCGCGGCGGCCTCCTCGGACCCGGGACGGCCCGCCGTCGTCGGCTGCACCAAGGGGCTGTCGCCGGCCGCGAGCCCGACGGTGCCGTAGTAGTTGGTCGAATAGTTGTCGGTCACGGTGAACTCGCCGGCCGGGGCCAGCAGCATGTTCTCCAGCGCCTCGCGCTCGTCCTGCGTGGCCGGCCAGCCCGTCACGGTCGGCTTCACGGCCGCCGCCGGCTCGTCCAGCACCGTCCACGAGTCTGCGGAGACCTGCGTCAGGTCGTAGTAGTCGCCGGCCTCGCCGGTGACCTCGACGTGGTCGCCGACCTGCACGTCCTGGGCGCCCGCGCGCGAGTAGACGAAGACGGCGTCCGAGGCGCCCGGGGTCGCGTCGTCGGCGGGGTCGCCGCCGGTGCCGGGCGTCTGGATCGTGAACCCGTCGAACCCGCCGGTCGGCCAGGCCGCGGTGACGACGCCACGGATGGTGACGTCCTGCCCGGCCAGCGGCGAGGAGTCCCCCGTGCCCTGGATCTCGGCGATCGTCACGAGCGCGGGCTCGTCGGTGGGCTCCGGGGTGGGTTCCGGCGACGGGCTCACCGTCGGGGTCGGGGTCGGGGTCGGGGCGCTGCCGCTGTTCTGCGGCGTCGGCGGACCGGTGACGAAGTCGGCCGCGTTGTCGAGCGTGTGGGCGTGGTCCACGCGGGCCACGGAGACCGGGTTCGTCGTGGCCGGCGCCGGGCCGGAGCCCAGGAAGGTGTTGGCCGAGCCCCAGCCCACCAGGTCGACGAGGTCGTCGACGTCGGCGCACGCGGTGCCGGTGCAGTCGAGCCGGTCCGTGGAGGACACGAGCGCGACCTCGGCGCCCGAGCCGGACATGAAGATGCCGCCGTCCACGTCCGGCGTCGGCAGGTCGGGCTGCGAGTCGTCGCTGCCCGGCGCCTGGGCCACGAGGAACGACCCGCCGGCCGGGATCTGGCCGCTGAGGTCGGTCTGGGAGGACCAGGTGGTCCCGCCGGCGGACCCGTACTGGACGGACCAGCCGTCGAGGGACACGGGTTCGTCACCCGGGTTGTGGAGCTCGACGAAGTCGCGGTCGTAGGTGCCGCCGTTGTTGCCGCCACCTCCGTAGACCTCGTCGATGACGACAGGGGCGTCCACCGACGGCACGGCGGCGGCCGGCAGGGCGGCGACGGCGGCCGGGACGGTGAGCGTCGCGGCCACCGCGGCGGACAGGGTCCGACGGCGGCGCGACAGGGGTACGGTGCGGGTCACGCTGGTCCTCCTCGAGCAGGGACGGCAGGTGGGCCTAGCCAACCAGCACGGCGTGAACCCTGGTTGAACCGCAGGTCACGAGCGTGCTTCCGACGGCAGACGGCCGGTGACCGCGACGCTAGCGGGGACCGGGGCGCCGCGCAGGTCGAGCGGGCCGCCGTCGGACCTCAGTCCAGCAGCGCCGAGACGCCGAGCAGCAGCAGCCCCCAGCACGCCGCCGAGACACCGAGCGCCAGCATCAGACCGTGCGCGCCCGTGGTCCGGCGCGACCGCGACACCCACATGGTGCGGCCCGCGAGCGCGACACCCACGACGACCAGAGACCCCCCGACCCACAGCATCGCTCCATGGTGGGTGAAAAACGTTGCCCGTGCATGCCGTCCCGGGATCCGGGACCGGCGCGGCGACGCCGGGCGGGTCAGCGCCGGACGCGAGCCGCCTGCAGGGGCAGCGGGCCGGACAGGTCGGCGCGCTCGCCCGAGGCGTGCACCCTTCCCGCCGCCACGGCGTCGGACCAGGTCAGCCGCCCGGTCGCGAGGCCGAGCCACGTCTCGACGTCCGTCTCGACCACGTTCGGCGGCGTCCCGCGGGTGTGCCGCGGCCCCTCGACGGCCTGGACGGCGCCGGCCGGCGGCACGCGCACCTCGACCGCGTTGCCGGGAGCGACCGCCGCGAGCTCCTCCAGAGTGAACCGCACGGCCGTCGTCACCGTGCGGCGGTCGGCCTCCCCGGCCAGCCAGGCGGCCACGGCGGCGCGCCCGGCCAGCGGATCGGTCCGTCGTCGTGCAGGCATGAGCCCACCCTAGGTCGCGGCTGCCGCCGGACGGACCGACCCGGGAGTCGTGTCAGCCGGCGGCGAGCTCGGCCCGCACCTCGTCGCGCAGCCGGCCGTGCCGCGACGGCTCCGGGGCCGCGGCGAGCAGCGTCTTGGTGTAGTCGTGCTGCGGGTCCAGGATCACCTCGTCGCTCGGCCCCTGCTCGACGACGTCCCCGCGGTACATCACGACGATCTCGTCGCTGAAGTGCCGGGCGGTGGCGAGGTCGTGCGTGATGTAGAGGACCCCGAGGTTCTCCTCGCGCTGCAGCCGGGCGAGCAGGTTCAGCACCCCGAGCCGGATCGAGACGTCGAGCATCGAGACCGGTTCGTCCGCGACGAGGAACCGGGCGCCCGGCGCGAGCGCGCGGGCGATCGCGATGCGCTGCCGCTGCCCGCCGGACATCTCGTGCGGCCGCTTCTCGGCGAACACCGGCGCCGGGGTGAGGTTGACCCGTTCGAGCAGCCCGTACACCGCCGGGAGCACGTCCTTGCCCCGCGCGACCCCGTGCAGCTTCAGCGGACGGGCCAGGTGGTGCTCCACCGAGTGGTACGGGTTGAGGGACGCGAACGGGTCCTGGAAGACCATCTGCACCTGGTGGCGGTAGTCGGCCAGCGCGCGGCCGCGGCGCCCGATCGCCGCGTCGTCCAGCAGGATCTCGCCCGACGTCGGGGTCTCGAGCTGGGCGATCATGCGGGCGACCGTGGACTTGCCGGAGCCCGACTCCCCCACCACGGCGACCGTGCGTCCCGCCGACAGCGTGAAGGACACGTCGTTCACCGCCCGCAGCGTGCTGCGCCGCAGCCCGTCCCGGACCTTGAACTCCTTGACCAGGTTCCGCACCTCGAGCGTGCTCATCGTCCGGCCCCCTCGCCGTCGTCGTAGGAGAAGTCGCCCAGCAGGCTGGGGAACGAGGACAGCAGCGTCTGCGTGTACTCGTGCTGCGCCGCCGCGTAGAGCTGCTCGGCGGTGTCGAGCTCGACGATCTCCCCGGCGCGCATCACGGCGATGCGGTCGGCGATCTCGAGCAGCAGCGGCAGGTCGTGGGTGATGAACACGACCGCGAAGTCGAAACGTTCGCGCAGCCGCATGATCTCGCGCAGGATGTCGCGCTGGACCACGACGTCGAGCGCGGTGGTCGGCTCGTCCATGATCATGACCTGCGGCTCGAGCGCCATCGCCATCGCGATCATGACGCGCTGACGCATGCCTCCGGAGAGCTCGTGGGCGAACGAGTCCAGCCGCACCGGGTCGACGCCCACCATCTCGAGCAGCTCGGCGCAGCGCTCCCCGCGCTCGGTCCTCGACAGGCCCGGCCGGTGCGTGGTGAGCACGTCCTCGAGCTGGGCGCGCACGCTGAGCACCGGGTTCAGCGAGTTCATGGCGCCCTGGAAGACCATGGACACCTTGTCCCAGCGGAAGGCCCGCAGCGCGTCACCGTCCAGCGCGACGACGTCGGTGTCCGTGCCGTCGGCGTCGTGGAACGTCACCTCCCCCGAGCGCAGGACCGCGGGATCCTTGAGCAGCCGGTTCAGGCCGTACGCGAGCGTGGACTTGCCGCAGCCGGACTCGCCCGCCAGCCCCAGGATCTCGCCGCGGTGCAGCGTCAGCGAGACGCCCTGCACGGCGCGCACGGGCGGGTCCACCTCGTACTCGATCGAGACGTCGTGCGCCGTGAGCACCGGGGTCAGCCGGGCCACGTGCTCGGCGTGCGCCGCCGAGCTCAGCGGCCCGGCCGTCGTCGTCGCGGTCATCGCCGCACCGCCTCCTTCTGGGCGTCGGTCCCGCTGCGGACCGGGGCGCCGTCGTCGTGCACCGTCACGTCCAGGCCCGCCCTGCGCGCCTTGCGCACGCTCTTCGCGGCGGCCGGGGCCGAACGGAGCTTGGGGTCGATGACCTCGTCGATGGAGAAGTTGATCAGGCTCAGCGCGCAGCCCAGGAGCGCGATCATCAGGCCCGGCGGGATGAACCACCACCAGGCGCCGCGGGTCAGCGCGCCGCCGCCCTGCGCCTCGTTGAGCATCGTGCCCCAGGTGATCGAGCCGTTGGGGCCGAGCCCCAGGTAGGACAGGCCGGCCTCGCCGAGGATGGCGAGGATCACCGCGAAGAGGAACTGCGCGGTCAGGATCGGCAGCAGGTTCGGCAGGATCTCCACCATGAGGATCCTCGGGGTCCTCTCCCCCGAGACCTTCGCGGCCGACACGTAGTCGCGCTTGCGCAACGAGCGGGCCTGGAGCCGCAGGATGACGGCGGACCCCGGCCAGGCGGTGGCGCCCAGGATGAGCGCCACGACGAACAGGCTGCGGACCTCCAGGTAGCTGGAGACCACGATCATCAGCGGGAGGCCGGGGATCACCAGCATGACGTTGGTGATGAGGGAGAGCCCCTCGTCGGCGATCCCGCGGGTGTAACCCGCCACCACGCCGAACAGCAGGGAGAGCACGATCGCGAGCAGACCGGCGACGACGCCGACCATCAGCGAGCCACGGGCGCCCTCGGCGAGCTGGGCCAGCACGTCGTAGCCGAGGCTCGTGGTGCCGAGCCAGTGCCCGGGTTGCGGCGGCAGCATCGCCGCGTTGTCGGAGTCGCGCGGGTCCTGGGTGAAGAACGGGCCGACGATCGCGAACAGCACGATGGCGATCACGATCCCCAGGCCGACGACGAGCTTCCCCTGGCCGGCCAGGCGGCCGCGCAGGCCTCGACGGGGCGGCTTCGACGTCGTCGCCGGGGCGGTCGGGGGCGCGCTCGGGGGCACGCTCGACGGCGCGGTGCGGGTGCGGGTGTCAGTCACTGTGGCGGGCCCTCGGGTCGATGAGGCCGTGCACCAGGTCCATGATGAACAGGGCGGCGAGCACGGCCAGGGTGATCATGAGGAACACGCCCTGCATGAGCGCGTAGTCGTTGTTCCGGACGGCCTCGATCATCAGCTTGCCCAGCCCGGGATAGCTGAAGACCTGCTCGGTGACGAGGGAGCCGGCCACGACGAAGGCGAGCGCGATGCCGAACCCGTTCACGGACGGGATGGCGGCGTTGCGCACGGCGTAGGTGCTGAAGATGCGCCGCCGGCTCAGGCCCTTGGCCTCGGCGGTGGTGATGTAGTCCTCCGAGAGCGTGGCGACCATCATGTTGCGCATCCCCAGCAGCCAGGCCCCGACCGACGAGATGACGATCGTCAGCGCCGGGAGGAACGCGTGGTAGAGCACGGAGCCGACGAACGCCCAGCTCCACTCGGGGCCGTCGAACGTGAACACGTCGTACGCCCCGATGATGGGGAACCACTGCAGCGTGACGCTGAAGACGAAGATGAACAGCAGCGCGACCCAGAAGTAGGGCAGCGACTGCAGCAGCGTGGTGGACGGGATGATCGAGTCCACCCAGGTGCCGCGACGCCACCCGGCCCAGGCGCCGAGCCCGACACCGAGGACGAAGGACAGCACGGTGGCCGTGCCGACCAGGCCGAGGGTCCAGGGCAGCGCCCCGCCGATCAGGTCGGTGACGGGGGTGGGGAACTGCGTCACCGAGATCCCCAGGTCACCGCGGAGCAGGTTGCCCAGATAGGTCGTGTACTGCTCCCACAGGCCGGTGTCCTCGTCGGCGCCGAGGAGGAGCCGGAGCGTGTTCTGGATGGCCGGTGACACGTCCCCGTTCCGCTGGAGCTTGGCCAGCAGGATCGTGTACGGGTCTCCGGGCAGCAGGCGCGGGAGCAGGAAGTTCAGCGTGACCGCGATCCACAGCGTCAGCGCGTAGAACCCGATGCGACGGGCGTAGAACCTCATGGCGTCCCTCCCTTCGTGAACGGCGTCCGGCTCCTCCTCGACTGGGACATCAGGCGATCACTCGGTCCCGGCGAGGTTGCCGAGGATCACGCCGGAGGACGGCCCCTGCCAGGCCGGCGGGAAGAGGTAGAGGTCCTCCTCCGTGGGCCAGCCGGTGTAGTCGTTCTGGTTGTAGAACGTCTGCGAGGCGTTGACCAGGAGCGGGATGTACGGCACGTCGTTGACGATGTGCTCCTGGACGGTCGCGTAGGCGTCGGCCTTGACCGCGTCGTCGTTCGTCGCGGAGGCCTCGGCCACCGCGGCGTCGACCTCCTCGTTCGAGTACCGGGAGAAGTTCCAGAACCCGGGCTCCAGCGGGGTGCCCACCTCGGTGGTGTACCCGCTGGTGAACCAGTCGCGGTAGATCTGGTACGGGTCGGCGGTGGAGGTGCCGACGACGCCGCCCATGATGAGCTCGAACTCGCCGGAGGTGCGGGAGTCGGCGAACTCGTTCCAGGAGACGGTCGAGGCGACGACCTTGATGCCTGCCTCGGCGGCCTGCTCCTCGATCAGCTTGGCGGCGTTGTTGTAGTCGGTCCAGCCGTCCACGGAGGTCAGCGTGAGCTCGACGGTCTCGCCGTCCTTGCCGTAGAACCCGTCGGCGTCCTTCTCGTAGCCGGCGGCCTCGAGGATCTCGCCGGCCTGCGCGGCGTCGGCGGACTGCTCGATCGCGGCGGGCATGCCGTCGGCGATCCACTTGTCGTCACGGCCGAGCAGGGCGAACGTCGGGGAGATCTCCTTGGCCAGGCCCACGAACGCCTTCTCGTTGATGGCGCCGCGGTCGATGGCCACGCTCAGGGCCTGGCGCACGGCGACGTCGGTCTGCTCGCCGGAGCAGCCCATGTCGGCGTCGGCGCAGGTGTACAGCACCGTCGGGTCGACCTGGGTGTTGAGGTAGCCGAGGCCGGCGTCGACCAGGCGGTCGGGCTCGGGCACGAACATGGTCGCCCAGTCGATCTGGCCGGTGGCCAGCAGGTCCTCCGCGGACTGGTTCGAGTCGATGCCGATGTAGCGCAGGTTCGAGACCTGCGGCTCGCCGCCCCAGTACTCCGGGTTCGCGACCGCCGTGTAGGCGGCGTCGGAGGTGGAGTCCACCAGGTACGGGCCGGTCCCGACCGGGGCCTCCGCGTTGGGCCAGGCCACGATGCCGGTGAGCTCGGCCTCGGCGTCCTCGGCGTCCTCGTTCGCGCTGAAGACGTGCTCGGGAACCATGTAGGTGGAGCCGAGCAGCGCGAACTCGTTGGTGTACTGCGGGGTGTCGAAGGACAGCACCACGGTCGTGTCGTCGACGGCCTCGGCGCCGGCGAGGTAGGCGGGCTGCGCGGCGTCGTTGGTGAACGAGTACACGACGTCGTCGGTGGTGAACGGCTCGCCGTCGTTCCAGGTCACGCCCTCGCGGATCGTGACGGTCAGCTCTGTGCCGTCCTCGTTCCACTCGAACCCGGTGCCGAGCATCGAGATCGGCTCGGTGTCGGCGGCCTTGTTGTAGGCGAACAGCGTCTCGTAGATGCCGCCGTTGGCCAGGTGGAGCACGCCCACGGCGTAGGGGTTGAAGTTCGCCGTGATGGGGGTCTGGGAACCGGCCCAGATCACGAGCTCGCGGTCGGTGGCGACGCCCTCGCCGCCCTCGGTCGACTGCGACTCGCTGGTGTCGGTGGTCTCCGGGTCGTCCGCCCCGCCGCCGCAGGCGGCGGCGAGGAGGGTCACGCTCGCGGCGAGTGCGGTGGCGGTGAGCCAGCGCTGGCGCCTCGTCCGTCCGTACATCGTGGTCCTTCCTTTCGTCGGCGCGGCTGTGCGCCGGTCGGTGACGCTGCTGCGCGTCCAGGGGGTACCGCTCGGTAGGTAGGCAAGTTAACAAATAGAGGCGTGACGAGCGCCACCTTGTGCATCGATGTAAAGAAGGAGTGTTACCAAACCGTGTTCTGAGAGCGATCCCAACAGGTCAGGTACCGGTCGAACGGCGGCGTCAGGGCAGCGTGAAGAGCACGCGCCGCTCGGCGACGGACGCCTCGGCGAGCGTCACCTTGGTGCGCTCACCCAGCGGGAGCTCCGTCCCCTGCACCCGGGCCCGCACCGCCGGCTCGCGCAGCATGACCTCGCCCCGCCGCACGACGTCCGCGCCCGGCTCGCCGTCAGCGGACACCACGACGCCCTCGAACCGCCGGCCCACCCGAGGCGCGAGCAGCGCCGCCTCCACGATGTCCACGCAGGCCCGCTCGAACGCCGCAGCCCGCCGCGCGGCGGTCGCCATCGTGCCCGGCAGCCCCGGCAGCGCCGCCAGGACCCACCCCGGCACGGCCCGGCCGGCCGACTGCGCGAGGCAGACCTCCGTGGCGTACCGGTCCGCGAGTCGCCGCAACGGGGCCGTGACGTGGGCGTACTCCACACCCAGGGCGGCGTGCGAGGCGTCGTCCGGCAGCGCGACCTTCGCCCCGCCGTCGGGCCCCGGCACCCCGAAGGCGAGGTACCCCGCCCCACGGAAGAGCGTCGTCGCCTCCGTCAGGAACGCCGCGTGCGCCGCCCGGCGCGACTCGACCCCCGCGAGCACGTCGGTGTACCCGGCGTCCTCCGGCCAGTCGATCCCCAGCGCCGCGGCCGTTCGCCGCAGCCGGGCCACGTCGTCGTCGGCCGCCGGCGGCAACGTCCGCAGCAGACCCACGCCCGCCTCCCGCATCAGCCGGGCCGCGGCGATCCCCGTCAGCTGCGAGATCTGGGCGTTCCACCCCTCGATCGGCACCGTCCGCCGCAGCTCCAGGCCGAACGTGCCGTCGGGGCGCTGCAGCACCTCCTGCTCCGGCACCGCGAGGGACACACCGCCGCGGTCGCGCTCCCTGGCCTCCCGCAGCCGCCCCACGTCCGCGAGCAGCACCAGCGGTTCCGGCGCCGTCCCCGAGTCCAGGGCCGTCTGCGCCTCCCCGTACGTCAGCCGCGCGCGGGACCGCACGACGGCGCGGGTCACCGACGCGCTCGTCAGCTCACCCGAGGAGTCCAGTGCCATCGTCCACAGCACCGCGGGGCGGTCCTCCCCCGGCAGCAGGCTGGCCGCGCCCTCCCCCAGCACCGGCGGGTGCAGCGGGGTCCGCGTGTCCGGGCCGTAGAAGGTCACGCCCCGCCGGTGCACCTCCGCGTCCAGCGCACCGCCCGGCGAGACGAACGCCGCCAGGTCCGCGATCGCGTAGCGCACCACGTACCCGTGACCCGACGTGGCGACATGGACCGCCTGGTCGAGATCCATCGACCCCGGCGGGTCGATGGTGACCAGGTCCAGGTCCCGCCGGTCCTGCCGGAAGTCCTTCAGGTCGCCGCGAGCGGCCTCGACCGCCTCGTCCCGCGCCTCCGCCCGATACATCGCCGGGATCCCGACCTCCGCCCGCAGCGCCGCGAGCGCGTCCGCGACGTCCTCCGGTGCGGCGGGTGCGATGCGGAGCTGTCGGGTGGGCACGCCACGACCGTAGTTGCGCCCGGACCGCGGCGCGCGGCGAGGACGGGACCTCCGCCGTCGTCCCGCGACACCGCCGCGCACCCGGCGGATGCACGACGACGGCGGACGCGAGACGCTGTTTCGACACGGCCGCGCGCGGCAAAGTATCTTGATATCAAGCAATCGCGCGATCCCTCACGTCCCCAGGAGCACTCCCGCATGACCACCGAGTCCCGGCCTGCGGCCGGCAAGATCGTCTACACGTACACCGACGAGGCACCGCTGCTCGCGACGTACTCGTTCCTCCCGATCGTCCAGGCGTACGCGAAGCAGGCGGGCGTCGAGGTTGAGACCCGGGACATCTCGCTGGCCGGGCGCATCCTCGCCCAGTTCCCCGAGACGCTCGGCGACGAGCGCGTCGAGGACGCCCTCGCCGAGCTCGGTCAGATGGCCACCACCCCCGAGGCCAACATCATCAAGCTGCCGAACATCTCGGCCTCCGTGCCCCAGCTCAAGGCGGCCATCGCCGAGCTGCAGGCCGCCGGCTACGCCATCCCGGACTACCCGGAGGAGCCGACCACCGACGCCGAGCGCACCGCCCGCGCCGCGTACGACAAGGTCAAGGGCTCGGCCGTCAACCCGGTGCTGCGCGAGGGCAACTCCGACCGCCGCGCACCCTCGGCCGTCAAGAACTACGCCAAGGCGCACCCGCACCGCATGGGCGAGTGGAGCGCGGACTCGAAGACCGAGGTCGCCACCATGGGCGCGGCGGACTTCCGCTCCAACGAGCAGTCCGTCGTCATCCCCGCCGCCGACAGCCTCACCATCCGCCTGCGCACCGCCGACGGCACCACCGTGCTCAAGGACGGGCTCGCCGTCGAGGCCGGCGAGGTCGTCGACGCCACCTTCCTGTCCGTCGCCGCGCTGCACACGTTCCTCGCCGAGCAGATCCAGCGCGCCAAGGACACCGGTGTGCTGTTCTCCGCCCACCTCAAGGCCACGATGATGAAGGTCTCCGACCCGATCATCTTCGGGCACATCGTCGAGGCGTTCCTGCCCGAGGTGTTCGAGCGGTACGGCGCCGAGCTCAAGGCCGCCGGCCTCTCCACGCGCGACGGGCTCGGCGGCATCCTCGCCGGACTCGACGGGCTCGAGCACGGCGCCGAGATCAAGGCCGCCGTCGAGAAGGGCCTGGCCGACGGCCCGGCGCTGGCGATGGTGGACTCCGACCGCGGCATCACCAACCTGCACGTGCCCTCCGACGTCATCATCGACGCCTCGATGCCCGCCATGATCCGCATCGGCGGGCACATGTGGGGCCCGGACGGCGCCGAGCACGACACGCTCGCCGTCATCCCCGACTCGTCCTACGCCGGCGTCTACCAGGCCGTGATCGAGGACTGCAAGGCCAAGGGCGCCCTCGACCCCGCCACCATGGGCTCGGTGCCGAACGTCGGCCTCATGGCCCGCAAGGCCGAGGAGTACGGCTCGCACGACAAGACGTTCGAGATCCCGGCCGCCGGCACCGTCGAGGTCGTCAGCGGCTCCGGCGAGGTCCTCATGTCGCACGACGTCGAGGCCGGCGACATCTGGCGCGCCTGCCAGACCAAGGACGCCCCGATCCGCGACTGGGTCGGCCTGGCCGTGCGCCGCGCCCGCGAGTCCGGTGCGCCCGCCGTGTTCTGGCTGGACGAGACCCGCGCGCACGACAAGAACCTCATCGCCAAGGTCGAGGAGTACCTCCCGGAGCACGACACCGAGGGGCTCGAGATCCTGGTCATGAACCCCGCCGAGGCGACGCAGTACTCGCTCGACCGCATCCGCGAGGGCCTGGACACCATCTCGGTGACCGGCAACGTGCTGCGCGACTACAACACGGACCTGTTCCCCATCCTGGAGGTCGGCACGTCCGCCAAGATGCTCTCGATCGTGCCGCTGATGAACGGTGGTGGCCTGTTCGAGACCGGTGCCGGCGGCTCCGCGCCGAAGCACGTCCAGCAGCTGCTCGCCGAGAACTACCTGCGCTGGGACTCCCTGGGCGAGTTCTTCGCGCTCGCCGCCTCGTTCGAGCACCTGGCCAAGGTGGAGGACAACGCCCGCGCCCGCGTGCTGGCCGACACCCTCGACCGCGCCACCGAGACCTTCCTCAACGAGGACAAGGGCCCGACCCGGCGCATCGGCGGCATCGACAACCGCGGCTCGCACTTCTACCTGGCGCTGTACTGGGCCCAGGAGCTCGCGCAGCAGACCGAGGACGCCGCGCTGGCCGAGATCTTCAGGCCGCTGGCCGCGAAGCTGGCGGCCGACGAGGCCACGATCGTCGACGAGATGCTCGCCGTGCAGGGCAACCCGGCCGACGTCGGCGGCTACTACTGGCCGGACGGCGACAAGGCCGCCAAGGTGATGCGCCCGTCGGCGACGCTGAACGCGGCGATCGACGCGCTCTGACCCTCCCCGCCCTCCCGCGAGGTGGGCAAACCCTCGGCGAGGTAGGCAAACGTCCCGCGAGGTAGGCCACGGATCCGTGGCCTACCTCGCGGGACGTTTGCCTACCTCGCGACGTTGTTGCCTACCTCGCGGTCGCGTGCGGTGCGGGGTCACCAGTTCCAGCCCCGGGAGCTCAGCTCGAGCTCCTCGCGGAGCCGTTCGTCCGCGGCGACGTGCTCGTCGGGACGGAGCGGCTGGTCGACGACGGACAGCCCGGCGACGCGACAGGCCTCACGCAGCATGGCGTCGTACGCGTCCTGGGCGGCCCGCCAGTGGTGGGCTCGGGCGTAGACCTCGGGGTCCTCCGCGACGGTGCGGAGCTCGCGGGAGAGCTCGCCGAGCCGGATCTGGATCGCCAGCGTCACGAGCGGGTCGGGGCCCGCCCGTCGCCGCCGACGCCGGGCGACGGCGGCACGGTGCGACGGTGAACGGCACCACGACGTGCCGGCCACCACGCCCAGCAGCACGGTGCCGGCCAGCAGGAACGCCGCGAGCCACGTCATCGTGAGCACCCTCCTGCCCACCATTCTAGTGACCCAGGTCACGTCTCGGCGACCCCGGCAGCGGCACTCAGGCGTGCCTGTCCTTGCTGGCGAGGTCGCGCCGAGCGACCTAAACTGGAATCGTTCCAGGAAGACACCACCGGAGAATCCCGGGGTGACCGCCACCGGGCGATCCCCGAGAGAGCGAGGAGCACACCATGACCACTCCGTCGATCGATCGCACCACCGACCGCGTCCAGGCGTCGGAGAAGCTCACCACGAGCCTCCAGCGCGTCCTCGTCGCCCTCGTCGACCTGCACGTGCAGGGCAAGCAGGCCCACTGGAACGTCACCGGCCGCGGATTCCGCGACATCCACCTCCAGCTGGACGAGGTCGTCGACGTCGCCCGCGAGCACAGCGACACCGTCGCCGAGCGGCTCCGCGCCCTGCAGGTCGTCCCCGACGGCCGGTCCGAGACGGTCGCCACGACCACCGAGCTCTCGCCGTACCCGGCCGGGCTCGTCTCCGTCGGCGACACCGTCGACGCGATCGTCGAGCGCCTGACCCAGACCGTCGAGGTCGCCCGTGCGGTCCACGACGACGTCGACGCCGAGGACCCGACCACCGCGGACCTCCTGCACGAGATCATCCACGACCTCGAGAAGCAGGCCTGGATGATCGCCTCGGAGAACACCGAGGTCTGACCCCTTCCGACCTGCCGACGTCGGCAGTTCGTCGCCAGGTCGGCAGGACACACTGCCGATCCGGGCACGGACTGCCGACGTCGGCAATGTGGTGCCGCGGGCCGGACTCCGAGCAACGGACTCCGGCCCGCGGCCGTCAGCTGTCAGCTGTCAGCTGTCAGCTGTAGGCCGTCAGCCGAAGAGCCGCGGCAGCGTGCCCTCGTGCACCTCGCGGGCCTCGTCGAGGCCGATCTCGAACGTGTCCTCGCCGAAGGACACCGAGACGGCGCGGCCGCCGGTCGTCCCCAGCCGCAGCGCGGGCACACCGGCCTCGGCGGCAGCGGCCAGCAGCTCGTCCTCCCGCTCGGCCGGCACCGCGACGAGCGCCCGGGCCGTCGACTCGCTGAACAGGGCCACGAACGGGTCCACCCCGTCGCGGGTCGTCAGCTCGTCCAGGGACACCGACACACCGACGTCGTGCCGCAGCGACGACTCGAGGAGCGCCTGCACGAGCCCACCCTCGGACAGGTCGTGGGCCGCCGTCGCGGCACCCGACCGCCGGGCCCCGACCAGGACGGACGCGAGCGCACGCTCGGCCTCGAGGTCGACGCGCGGCGGCAGCCCGCCCAGGTGCTGGTGGACGACGTCGGCCCACGCCGAGCCGTCGAGCTCGTCGGCCGTCGTGCCGAGCAGCAGCACCGACGCGCCCGCCTCCCGCCAGCCCGAGGCCAGCGCGGTGCGCACGTCCTCCAGCACGCCGAGCACACCCACCACCGGCGTCGGGTGGATGGCGGAGTCGATCTGGCCCGGCTCGCCGGTGCCGTTGTACAGGGAGACGTTGCCGCCCGTGACGGGCACCGCGAGCTCCTGGCAGGCGTCGGCCAGGCCCTCGATCGCCTCGACGAGCTGCCACATCGAGTCGGGGTGCTCCGGGGAGCCGAAGTTGAGGCAGTCGGTGACCGCCAGGGGCGTCGCGCCCGTGGTGGCGACGTTGCGGTACGCCTCGGCCAGCGCCAGCTGAGCGCCGGTGCGCGGGTCGAGCTTGCCGTAGCGACCGTTGGCGTCCGTGGCCAGGGCGACGCCCAGGCCGGTGGACTCGTCGACGCGCACCACGCCGCCGTCGTCGGGCTGGGCGAGCGCGGTGTTGCCCTGCACGTACCGGTCGTACTGGTCGGTCACCCAGGCCGGGGAGGCGAGGTTCGGCGAGCCGAGGAGCTGCAGCGCGGCCGCGCGCAGACCAGGGGCCGACGCCGGACGCTCCAGCCCGAGCCCGACGACGGACGCCGCCTGCAGCTCGTCCTGCCAGCCGGGGCGGGCGTAGGGGCGGTCGTAGACGGGGCCCTCGTGGGCGACGGTCTTCGGGTCGACGTCGACGATGCGCTGGCCGTGGTGGTCGATGGTGAGGCGCCCGGAGCCGTTGACCTCGCCGATGACGGAGGTCTCGACGTCCCAGCGGCCGGTGATGGCGAGGAACTCGTCGAGCTTCTCGGGCCGCACCACGGCCATCATCCGCTCCTGCGACTCCGACATGAGGATCTCGCCGGCGTTGAGCGAGGGGTCGCGCAGCAGGACGTCGTCGAGGTCGACGTGCATGCCGCCGTCGCCGTTGGAGGCGAGCTCGCTGGTGGCGCAGGAGATGCCGGCGGCACCGAGGTCCTGGATGCCCTCGACGACGCGCGCGGCGTACAGGTCGAGGCAGCACTCGATGAGCACCTTCTCCATGAACGGGTCGCCGACCTGCACCGACGGGCGCTTGGCGGGCACGCCGTCCTCGAAGGTCTCGGAGGCGAGGATGGAGGCGCCGCCGATGCCGTCGCCGCCGGTGCGGGCACCGAAGAGGATCACCTTGTTGCCGGCGCCGGAGGCGTTGGCGAGGTGGATGTCCTCGTGCCGCAGCACGCCGAGGCACAGGGCGTTGACCAGCGGGTTGCCCTGGTAGGAGGCGTCGAAGACGAGCTCGCCACCGATGTTCGGCAGGCCGAGGGAGTTGCCGTAGCCGCCGACGCCGGACACCACGCCGTGCACGACGCGTGCGGTGTCGGGGTGGTCCACGGCCCCGAAGCGGAGCTGGTCCATGACGGCGACGGGGCGCGCGCCCATGGAGATGATGTCGCGGACGATGCCGCCGACGCCGGTGGCGGCACCCTGGTACGGCTCGACGAACGACGGGTGGTTGTGCGACTCGACCTTGAAGGTCACGGCCCAGCCGTCGCCGATGTCGACGACGCCGGCGTTCTCGCCGATGCCGACCAGCAGGTGCCGCGTCATCTCGGGGGTGACGCGCTCGCCGAACTTGCGCAGGTGCGGCTTGGACGACTTGTAGGAGCAGTGCTCGGACCACATGACCGAGTACATGGCGAGCTCGGCGGCGGTGGGGCGCCGCCCGAGGATGTCGCGGATGCGCTGGTACTCGTCGGGCTTGAGGCCGAGCTCCCCGAACGGCAGGGTCTCGTCGGGCGTCGCGGCGGCGTTCTCGACGGTGTCGAGCGTCGGACGGGGGGCGGCAGCCTCGGCAGCGGCGGTCATGAAGTTCCCTCGGGTCGCACGGGTCGCCGGACCGGGTGATCACCGCCCGCGGACGGCATCCGGCGTCGGTCCGGGCCTGGTTCGCACGCGACCCGCGCGGGGGGCCGGTGCGGGGTCAGTCTACCGACGCCGGGCGCACGGTCCCGACATCGCCGACGACGCTGCCCGCGACGTCGTCGTCGGACTCCTCGACCGACGCCGCCATGCCGAGCAGGAAGTCCCGCACGGCGGGCCGGCAGTGCTCGGGCACGGCGCGCGCGACCTCGATCATGCGGGCGTGCGCCCCGCCGAGCCGGTCGCGGACCTCGGCGTGGGCGGCGGGGGTGGCCACGACGACGACGGAGCGCCGGTCACGGGGGTGCGGTCGGCGTTCGAGGCGTCCGGAGGCGCTGAGGCGGTCGAGCAGCTTGGTGGTGGAGGCGGTGGAGATCTCGAGGTCGGCGGCCAGCCCCCGCGGCGTGACGGGGCGGTCGTGGCGCTCGGCGGCGATGACGTGGCGCAGCGCCCGCAGGTCGGTGAGGTTCATGTCCATGTCCCGCACGGCACGGCGGCGCATGACCTCGTCGGAGCGCCGGAAGACGCGCAGCGCCTCCAGCAGGCTGCGGGGTGCGTCGTCGCCGGGCCCGTAGAAGTACGGGTCCCCGTCGGTCTCGGGGTGCTCGGTCACGCTTTCGATGATACCTAGTTAGACGAACTAGTCACTTGCTAGGCTAGTGACATCGATCGAGGAGGAGCTCGTGGACGGACCGCACCCCCCACCGGACCTGTCGCTCTGGCAGGCCCTGCGCACCACCACCGAGGGCGGCAAGCGGGTGCGCCCGAGGCTGCTCACCGCCACCTACGACGCGCTCGCCGGGCCCTGCTCCCCCGCCCCGCGCGACGTCGTGGACCGCGTGGCCGACGCCGTCGAGCTCCTCCACGTCGCCTTCCTCGCGCACGACGACGTCATCGACGACGACGAGTACCGCCGCGGCCGGGCCAACGTCGCCGGCGTCTACGCGGCACGGGCGCGCAGCACCGGCGCCGCCGAGGACGCCGCGCACGACGTCGGCGCCGCGGCCGGCCTGCTCGCCGGGGACCTCGCGCTCGCGGGTGCGGTGCGGGACGTCGCGCTGTGCGGCGCCGACCCCGTGCTCACGGCACGCCTGCTGGACCTCATGGACGAGGCCCTGCACGTCACCGCCGACGGCGAGCTGCGCGACGTGTGGGCGGACGCCCACCGCGGTGCCGGGCTCGAGGACGTGCTGCTCACCGCCGAGCGCAAGACCGCCGCGTACTCGTTCCAGCTCCCGATGCGCCTCGGTGCCGCGCTCGCCGGCCGGGGCGACCTCGACGACCGTCTCGTCACGATCGGCCGGCATCTCGGCGTGGCCTTCCAGGTCCGCGACGACGTGCTGGGGACCTTCGGGGACCCGGCCAGCACCGGCAAGCCGGCCAGCACCGACCTGCGCGAGGGACGCTGCACGGTGCTCGTCGCCCTGGCGCGCGGCACCGACGTCTGGCCACGGCTCGCACCGCTCGTCGGCCGCGCCGACGCGACCGACGCCGACCTCGACCTCGCGCGCACCCTCCTCGAGGAGTGCGGTGCCCGCAGCACCGCCGAGGACCTGGCGGGACGGTTCGAGCAGGCCGCGCTGCGGACGGCGACCGGCATCGGCCTCGACGCCGCCGTCGCCGCCGTCCTGGGGCACGCCGCCCCGACGACGAGCGCCGGGACGGCGGTGCAGGCAGCATGACCCTCGTGCACGACCGTGACGACGCGACCACCGACCACCGGCAGCAGGCCGCGCCCGCACGCCGCGACGAGCCCGCCACGACCTACGACGTCGCGGCGACGCGCAGCGCGGCCACCGTGGTCGAGGAGTACTCCACGTCCTTCGGGTGGGCCTGCCGGCTCCTCGGTCCCGAGGTCCGCGACCACGTGCGCGCCGTCTACGCCCTGGTGCGCGTCGCGGACGAGATCGTCGACGACATCGACGTCGAGCTGACCACCGAGCAGCGCGGCGCCCTGCTGGACGGCATGGAGGCCGAGACCGCCGAGGCGGTGCGCGTCGGGCGCAGCACCAACCTCGTGGTGCACGCGTTCGCCCGCACGGCCCGCAGGTTCGGGATCGGCGCGGAGCTCACCGCGCCCTTCTTCGCCTCGATGCGGGCCGACCTGACCGTCACCGAGCACGACGCCGACAGCTTCGAGGAGTACGTGTACGGGTCCGCCGAGGTGGTCGGCCTGATGTGCCTGCGGGTGTTCGTCGACGGCGACGACGCCGCCTACGAGCGGCTGGCCCCGGGGGCGCGGAGGCTGGGGGCCGCGTTCCAGAAGGTCAACTTCCTGCGGGACCTGGCCGACGACGTCGACGGCCGCGGCCGTACCTACTTCCCCGGCCTCGACGTCGCCTCCTTCACCGACGCCGACCGGGACGCGCTCCTGGCCGACGTCGACGCCGACCTGGACGCCGCCGCGACCGCCGTCAGCGACCTGCCCCGGAACAGCCGCCTGGCCGTGCGCACCGCGCACGGGCTGTTCGCCGAGCTGTCCCGGCGCCTGCACCGCACCCCGGCCGCGACGCTGCGCACCCGCCGGGTGCGGGTGCCGGACGCCGTCAAGGCCCGCATCGTGCTGGCGGCCGCCGCCCGCGAGGCCGCCGGGCGGGTGCGCTCGTGAGGGTCGTCGTCGTCGGCGGCGGGATCGCCGGGCTGGCGACCGCCGGCCTCCTGGCCCGGGACGGGCACGAGGTGGAGCTGCTGGAGCGGCACGACCGCGTCGGCGGCCGGGCCGGGTCGTGGGAGCGCGACGGGTTCCGGTTCGACACGGGCCCGTCGTGGTACCTGATGCCGGAGGTCTTCGACCACTTCTTCGCGCTCATGGGTTCCTCGACGCAGGCGGAGCTGGACCTGGTCGCGCCGGACCCGGCCTACCGGGTGTTCTTCGAGGGGCACCCCGGGCCGTTCGACGTGTCACGGGACCGCGCGGCGAACGTGGCGGCCTTCGAGGCGGTGGAGCCGGGTGCCGGTGCGGCGCTGGAGCGCTACCTGGACCAGGCCCACGACACCTACGACGTCGCGCTGCGGCGGTTCCTGTACACGTCGTTCGACTCGTTGCGGCCGTTCACCCACGCGGACGTGCTCCGCCGGGCCCACCGGCTGACGCCGCTGCTGTCCCGCTCGCTGGCCGGGCACACGGCCTCGCGGTTCGACGACGTGCGGCTGCGCCAGGTCCTGGGCTACCCGGCGGTCTTCCTGGGGTCCTCCCCGGACCGCACCCCCGCGCTGTACCACCTGATGAGCTCGCTCGACCTGGACGGTGGCGTGCGCTACCCGCAGGGCGGCTTCGCGCACCTGATCGAGCGGGTCGCCGCGCTGGCGACGGCGGCGGGGGTGACCGTGCGGACCGGTGCCACGGTGACGGCGGTCAGCACCACCGGCACCGGGGCGCCGCCCGTGGCCCGGTCGGGGCGCCGTCGTGAGCTGGTCCCCGGCCCGCGGCGGCCGCGGGCGCGCGTCACGGGGGTGCGCTGGTCCGACGTGCACGGGACCGCGCACCACGCCGCGGCCGACGTCGTGGTGACGGCCACGGACCTGCACCACGCGGAGACGGCCCTGCTGCCGCCCCGCCTGCGCAGCCACTCCCCCGGACGCTGGGACCGGCTCGACGCCGGCCCCGGGGGCGTCCTGGCGATGCTGGGGGTACGCGGCCGGGTCCCCGAGCTGGCGCACCACTCGCTGTTCTTCACCGCCGACTGGGACCGCAACTTCGGCGACATCGCCGCGGGGCGGATCCCGGACCCCGCGTCGCTGTACGTGTGCACGCCGTCGCGCACGGATCCCACGGTGGCGCCGGACGGTGACGAGAACCTGTTCCTGCTCGTGCCGGTGCCGGCGGACCCGACGATCGGCCGCGGCGGTGTCGACGGCACGGGTGACCCGATGGTCGAGCAGGTCGCCGACGCGGCGATCGACCGCGTGGCCGACTGGGCGGGCGTCGACGACCTGCGCGAGCGCGTCGCCGTGCGCCGCACGGTGGGTCCCGGGGACTTCGCCGCGGACCTGTCGGCGTTCTCGGGCAGCCTGCTGGGCCCGGCGCACACCCTGGCCCAGAGCGCGTTCCTGCGCGACGGCAACGTCTCGCGCCGGGTGACGGGGCTGCTGCACGCCGGGGGTTCGACGGTGCCCGGCGTCGGCCTGCCGATGTGCCTGATCAGCGCCGAGCTCGTGGCCCGGCGGCTGCGTGGCGGCGAGGGTCCGCTGCCCGTCTCGCCGGCGCCCGACCCGGACGGCGCCGCGGCCGACGCCGCGTGATCGAGCCGGTCCGGTCCGTCACCGCCGCGGGTCCGCGGGGGTGACGATCACCGGGCCGGCGGCGCGCCGTCGGGCTGCGCTGGACGCGGCTCGACGAGCGACAGCCCGGCGGCGGCCGCGCCCAGCACGATGCCGACGGTGGTGTGCGGGGCGGGCCAGCCGCGCGCACCGAGCCGCTCGGCCAGCCGGTGCACCAGGATCTCCCCGGCGACGGCGGCTCCGGCCACGAGCGTGAGCCCGCCGGTGACGACGGCCGCGCCGGCCCACCCCGAACCGGGCCCGGGCGGCTCGGTCAGGGTCGTGGGCGCCGGGTTGTCGACGGCCTCGTCGTCCGGCGTGCCCGGGTCGGCGCCCTCCAGCCCGGCTTGCGCCAGCGGGTCGGCGGCGTCCGTGACGGCGCCGTCGACGGCGTCGCGCAGCTCGTCGACGGCGGCGCGCGCGGCCCGGCCGTCCCGCGTGACGGCGAGCGCCGCGGTCAGCCCGCCGGCCAACACGGCCGTCTTGGCCAGGGCGCGCGCCCAGCGGGGGCGCACGACGTCGGGCACCGCGTACCAGGCGGCCGTCGCGACCCCGCCGACGACGGCGGCGCGGACGTCGGGTCCGCCTGTCTCGTGACGCATCGGTCCTCCGGGGGCTCGTGGGTGTGCCCGGCAGAACGAGGACGAGGGTCGAGAGGTTCCCGCCGGCGCGGCCCACCCCGCAGCAGCCCGGGACTTGAACAACTCTTGTCCCGTGTGACTCGCGCCCGTGAACCCGGTCACAGGTTGTTCACTGCGACCGGGGGTTTCAGATACCCGCCGACCGTGCTTTGATGCGCCCGTGGAACACCTACGGCCTTTCGACCCCCGCTCCTTCTCCTACGGGCTGGACGCGTGGACGTGGCTGGGGCTGGACGGGAAGACCGCACGGTTCGCCACGGTGTTCGGCGACGTGGTGCTGGAGTCGCTGGAGGGCTGGTGGTTCCTCGACACGGTCGAGGGCACCCTCGAGCTGCGCTGGCCGACCGCCGTCGAGCTGTCGGCCGAGCTCGACTCGCCGGAGGGCCGCCAGGACCTCCTCCTGGAGGACCTCGTGGTGGAGGCCGCGCAGCGCGGCGTGGTCCCGGCCCACGACGAGGTGCTGACCTTCATGCCGCACCCGGTGCTCGGCGGTCGGCTCAGCGCCGAGTCCGCCGTCCCGGTCCGTCTCGAGCTCGCCCTGCGCCTGTCCGGCGAGGTGCACCGCCGCACCCGCCGCCGCCCCGAACCGTCGCCGCTGCTGCTGGGCCACAGCCTCGAGCACGTGCCGCAGCACTCCCGCTGACGACGCTCCCGCCGACGACGGAGCGGGGCGCTGCGCGCCCCGCCGCCGGCCCGCAGCAGTTGAGGTCCACCTGAGGTCGTCGGCCGGTCGGTATCGAGTTGTGACCCGATCGAGGCCTCCTGCGGATGCGGACCGGCCCGACCTGTCGTGTGCTGGACAGTGCACGGATGAGGCGGACCGTGGAGGACTTCCAAGATGCGACGGGTCATTCTGACCGGGACTGCAGTAGCCCTGGGCGACGGCGTGCTGCTCGGCACGACGCTCGCCCTGGGATGGCCGATCGTGGCGGCGGTGTGCGCCGTCGCCGGCCTGGTCGGCGCCGGGTGGGTGGCGACCGCGACACCCCCTCCCCGCACCCGGCCCAGGCCCTCGACCGTCACGCTGGGGCTGCCCGTGCGTGAGCTGACCTCCGCCCCGGAGGAGGAGGTCGCCGCGGCCACGGACGAGCGCGGCGCCGGCATCGCCGACGAACCCGCGGTCGCGCCCGTGGCCGCCTGACCCGCCTCAGGCCCGCGAGGTGCGCAGCGCCTTCTCGCTGATCGGCGCCTTCCCGCTCGCCCGCAGCGCCGCGTAGTAGGCGCGCGCCTCCTCCTGCCGCTCGGCCTCCGCGCCGGAGGCGATCTTGGCGCGCAGGTGCTCGGGCCCGTACCCCCAGGCGTCGACCAGGTCGAGCACGTGCGGGCGCAGCCGGCGCAGCAGCCGGTCGACGTAACCCGTCACGGTGCGCGCGCGCTGGTCGGACAGCCGGCCGTGCAGCAGGTACCAGGTGAGGTTGCGCTCGATGACGGTCAGGCCGTACACGTCCCGCAGCCACGTCATGACCAGCCGGGTCCCCGTGTCCTCGATGCCCGCGAGCGCGTCGGTGAACGCCTCCCAGCGCAGCAGGTCCGCGTGCGCCGCGGCCGCCTCGACGAGCGCGACCTGGTTCTCGTCCAGGATGCGCGCCGCCTCGTCCGGTGCGGCCTTCTGCGCGGGGCGCAGCGCCATCGCGACGTCCTCGACCATCGTGGCCACCCGGTCGGCGAGCAGCTCGCGCTGGGTCTCGGCGTCCCGCAGGTGGCCGGCCGCACGGCGCGGGTCGCCGACGTCGGCGATCGCCTGCGACACGCGGCGCAGCCCGGTGCGGTGCAGCGCGGCGTCCGTGGCCCGCTCGACGACGAACCGTGCCATGCCGGCCGGCGTCTTCGTCGCGCCCTTGACCTCGCGCCCGTAGTCCGCGACGAGGCGCTTGGCGACGAGCTGGCGCAGCACGGTGTTGTCGCCCTCGAACGTCGCGTAGACGTCCAGGTCGGCGCGCAGCGAGGTGATGCGGTTCTCCGTGAGGAACCCGGCGCCGCCGCACGCCTCGCGGCACTCCTGCAGCGTCTCCAGCGCGAACGCCGTCGACGTCGACTTCAGGGCCGCCGCCGTCGTCTCGAGGTCCTCGCGCCGCTCGGGGGTGTCGCCGGCGCCGGAGAAGACGTCGTCGAACAGGTCCAGCAGGCGCTCGTTCGCGAAGTGACCCGCATAGGCCTCGGCGATGCGCGGGAAGAGCCGACGGCGGTGCGTGGCGTAGTCCAGCACCACCATCTCGTCGACGCCCGCCCCGGCGAACTGCCGGCGCTCCGCGCCGTACTTCACCGCGATGGCCAGACCGATCTTCGCGGAGTTCACCGCGGAGCCGTCCAGGGAGACGCGCCCCTGCACCAGGGAGCCGAGCATCGTGAAGAACCGGCGGCCCGGGCTCTCGATCGGCGAGGAGTAGGTGCCGTCGGCGGCCACGGACCCGTACCGGGCCAGCAGGTCCGTGCGCGGGACGCGGACGCCGCTGAAGTGCAGGCGGCCGTTGTCGATGCCGCGCAGCCCGCCCTTGAGCCCGTCGTCCTCGCCCCCGACGCCGGGCAGGAACTCCATCGTCTCCGCGTCGCGGATCGGCACGTAGAAGCAGTGCACCCCGTGGTTGACGCCGTTCGTGATCAGCTGGGCGAACACCGTGGCGGCCGTGGCGTGCACGGCCGCGTTGCCCAGGTAGTCCTTCCACGCCCCGCGGAACGGGGTGTCGATGACGAACTCCTCGGTGGCCGGGTCGTAGGTGGCCGTGGTGCCGATCGACTGCACGTCCGAACCGTGGCCCGTCTCCGTCATCGCGAACGCACCCGGCACGGACAGGTCCATCGCGCCGGGCAGCAGGCGGTCCTGCTGCTCGGGGGTGCCCAGGTGCAGGATCGCGGCACCGAACAGTCCCCACTGCACGCCCGACTTGATCTGCAGCGACGGGTCCGCCGCGACCAGCTCGCTGAAGCACGCGAGGTTGGCGCCCGGCTCGTCGAAGCCGCCCATCCGCTCCGGGAAGGCCAGCCAGGCGATCTTGTCGTCGGCCGCGACCATCTCGCGCATCTGCTCCAGCGTGCGCTCGCGGTGCTCGGCCGGGGTCAGCGACTCGTCCTTGTGGAAGCGGGGGTCGCCGGCGCGCTCGCGGGCCTTGCGTCGCAGCTCGGGCCACCGGCCCAGCAGGTACTCGGACAGCGCGGCGACGTCGACGTGGGCGGTCGCGGCGTCGTCGGCGGTGGTCGTCTGGGCGGCGCCGAGGTTCTCGGCGGGGGACGTCGTCGTCATCTTCACTCCAGCTTCTCGGGGGTACCAGGGGTGCCAGGGGTCTCGGTGCCGGTGGCGGGCGCCTCGTGGTGCAGCACGCCGACCGGCCCGTTCCAGAGCCAGGTGGTGACCTGGTCGGTGAGGTCGTCGCGGGTCAGGCCCTCGGCCCGGGTGTGGCCGAGCCACCACTCGCCGGCGCCGCGCACGAAGCCGACGGCCCCGGCGGCCCAGGCGGCCGCCGTCGTGGGCGGGACGTGGACGGCACGGGCGAACGGCTCGGCGACGAGGGTGATCACGGAGTCGAGGTAGGCGCCGAGCGCCTCGACGCGGCCGGTGCCGTCGTCGGGCTCGTTCCCGCCGATCGCCGTGCGGGTGACGAACCAGTAGACCTGCGGCGAGCTCTCGATGGTCTGCAGGTAGGTGCGCACCATCGCGCGCAGCGCGGAGTGCGGCGTGGGCGCCTCGTGCGCGGCCTCGGCCAGGCGGCGGTGCATCCCCTTGACCACGGACTCGGCGACGGCGAGCCGCAGCCCGGCCTTGTCGTCGAAGTACCGGTAGAAGATCGACTTCGAGGTCCCGGCGACGCCGGCGATCTCGTCCATGGACGCGCCCGGACCGAGCTCGTGGATCGCCCGGCGGGCGTCGCGCACGAGCGCGGCGCGGCGCTGGGCGCGATGATCGTCCCATCGGGTCGACCGTCCGTCGGGGCGGGCCCGCGCGGCCCGGTCCGTCCCGTGTGCTGCGACCGTCATCGGTCACCCCCTGTGACTCGTCTCACGAGACTGAGAGTATCAGGTACTGTGAGTACTACATGTCCCCGTCGAGTGTGAGGAAGCACCCCGTGGCCTCTCGCCAGTCCCGAGCCGCAGCGACCAACGGCCCACGCGACGCCGTCGTCGTCGGCGGCAACCGCATCCCGTTCTCCCGCGCCGGCAAGAAGTACGCCGACGCCTCCAACCAGGAGATGTTCACCGCCGCCCTCGAGGGCCTCGTGGCCCGCTACGGGCTGCAGGGCGAACGCCTCGGCGAGGTCGTCGGCGGCGCCGTGCTCAAGCACTCGCGCGACTTCAACCTGGTCCGCGAGTCCGTGCTCGGCTCCTCGCTGTCCCCCGCCACCCCCGCCTACGATCTGCAGCAGGCCTGCGCCACCGGCCTCGAGGCCACGATCGGCGTCGCCAACAAGATCCGCCTCGGCCAGATCGAGTCCGGCGTCGCCGGCGGCACCGACACCGTCTCCGACGCACCCATCGCCGTCGGCGAGGGGCTGCGCCGCGCCCTCCTGGACGCCCAGCACGCCAAGACGTGGCAGGCCCGTGCCAAGGCGCTCGCGCAGATCCGCCCCGGCGACCTCAAGCCGCTGACCCCCGCCACCGACGAGCCGCGCACCGGCCTGTCCATGGGCGAGCACCAGGCGATCACCACCGCCCGCTGGGGCATCACCCGCGAGGCGCAGGACGAGATCGCGCTCGCCAGCCACCAGCACCTCGCCGCCGCCTGGGAGTCCGGGTTCTTCGACGACCTCGTCACCCCGTTCCGCGGCCTGACCCGCGACGACAACATGCGGCCCGACACCTCCGCCGAGAAGCTCGCCGGCCTCAAGCCCGTCTTCGGCCGCTCCCTGGAGACGCCGGCCACCATGACCGCCGGCAACTCCACGCCGCTCACCGACGGCGCCTCGACCGTGCTCCTCGGTTCGCGCGAGTGGGCCGAGTCGCACGACCTGCCCGTCCTGGCCCGCGTCGTCGACGCCGAGACCGCCGCCGTCGACTTCGTGCACGGCCACGAGGGCCTGCTCATGGCCCCGGTGCACGCCGTCCCGCGCCTGCTCGCCCGCAACGGCCTGACCCTGGACGACTTCGACTTCTACGAGATCCACGAGGCCTTCGCCTCCACCGTCCTGACCACGCTCGCCGCGTGGGAGGACGTCGACTACGGCAAGAACGAGCTCGGCCTGTCCGGCGCGTTCGGCTCCGTGGACCGCGCCAAGGTGAACGTCAACGGCTCCTCGCTCGCCGCCGGGCACCCGTTCGCCGCCACCGGCGGGCGGATCGTCGCCACCGCCGCGAAGCTGGTGGCCGAGAAGGCCGCCGAGACCGGCAGGCCCGCCCGTGCCCTGGTGTCCGTCTGCGCGGCCGGCGGCCTCGGCGCCACCGCCGTCCTCGAGTCCGTCTGATCCCGGGAGGAGCACCCATGACCGACCGCTACACGAAGGCCGTCAACTCCGGGTTCACCCAGACCCTCGCGAAGAAGCTCGGGCTGCCCCGACCGGCCGTCCTGCGCCGCTACCGCGCCGGTGACTCCCTCACGGTGGGGCCCGTGCTCGTCGTGTCCGACGGCGCGTCCAAGGCCGACGCCGACGCCATCGCCCAGACCCTGCTGGGCTGGGACCTCGACGTGCGGCGCGAGCCCACCGACGACGTCCGGTGGGGCGCCGTCGTCCTCGTGCTCACCGAGGCCACCGCCCCGACCGACGCCTCCGAGGCCGTGCTGGCCACCGGCTCCGTGCTGCGGCGCCTCGCCGGCAACGGCCGCGTCGTCACCGTCTCCCGGGCCCCGGCCGACGGCGACTCCCCCGCCCTGTCCGCCACCCGCCACGGGGTCGACGGGTTCCTGCGCTCGGTCGCCAAGGAGCTGCGCGGCGGCGCGACCGGCAACGGCGTCGTCCTGACCGACGACGTCGCCGTCGACGACCCGTCCGTCCTCGGCACCCTGCGGTTCTTCCTCGGCGCGAAGAGCGCGTACGTCGACGGCCAGCTCCTGCGGGTCGGGCCGACCGCGGACGGCGTGCCCGCCGCGGACGCGCCCGAGCCGGCCACCGACCGGCCGCTGACCGGCCAGGTCGCCGTCGTCACCGGCGCGGCCCGCGGCATCGGCGCGGCCATCGCCCGCACCCTGCACCGTGACGGCGCCACCGTGGTCTGCGTGGACGTCCCCGCCGCCGGGGAGGCGCTCGCCGCGACCGCCAACGCCGTCGGCGGCACGGCCCTGCAGCTCGACGTCACCGCCGAGGACGCCGGCGAGCGCATCCTCGCCCACGCCCGCGAGCGCCACGGACGCCTCGACGTCGTCGTGCACAACGCCGGCATCACCCGGGACAAGCTGCTCGCCAACATGAAGCCGGGACAGTGGGACGCGGTGATCGCGGTCAACCTGGCCGCGCAGCTGCGGATCAACGCCGCGCTCCTCGAGGCCGGGCTGGAGGGGCTGCGCATCGTGTCCCTGGCCTCCACCTCCGGCATCGCGGGGAACAAGGGCCAGACCAACTACGCGTTCTCCAAGGCCGGCGTCATCGGGCACACCCGGGCCACCGCAGGGCTGCTCGCCGCGCGCGGCGGCACCGCGAACGCGGTGGCACCCGGCTTCATCGAGACCGAGATGACCTCCCGCATCCCGTTCGCGACCCGCGAGGTGGCGCGCCGCATCCCGTCGCTGGCCCAGGGCGGTCAGCCGGTGGACGTGGCCGAGGCGATCGCGTTCCTCGCCTCGCCGGCCGCCGCAGGTGTCAACGGCCAGGTCCTGCGGGTGTGCGGCCAGCACCTGGTGGGCCAGTGACGGCGGCCCCGCCCCGCACCGCCGACGGGCGGACGCTGCGCGTCGAGACCCAGACCGGGCTGCCCGGCCTGGGCGGCCTCTACGCGCGCGGCGCCGCGGCGTCGGGCCGGATCGCGGCCGGGCGGGCCCTGCCGTCGTTGCCGGTCATCGGGACCGGACGACCGGCGTCGGACGACGACGGCGAGGCACAGGCCGCGCTGGTCCTGCCGGACGTCGCCTACCGCGTCTCGGGGGTGCGCACCGCGGGGCTGGAGCGGCACCTGCACGACTACCAGCGGCTGCTGCACGAACCCGTCGGCAGCACGATGCCGGCCGGCTACCTGCACGTGCTCGCGTTCCCGCTGGCGACGGCCGTGATGGTGCGGGGCGACTTCCCCCTGCCGCTGCTCGGCATGGTGCACCTGCGCAACGTCGTCGAGGTGCGCGGGCCGGTGACCGTCGGTGACGTGCTGGACGTGCGCGCCTGGGCGGAGAACCTCACGGCCCACCGGCGCGGCGTCCAGGTCGACCTGGTCGCCGAGATCCGATTCGACGGGGCCGACCCGTCCGAGCCCCCGGTGTGGCGCGGCGTGTCGACCTACCTGGCCAAGGGGTACGAGCTGCCGGACGCCGAGGCCGACGGCCAGCGAGGTCGTACCTCCCGTCCCGAGGTCGCACCCGCCGGGTACGACCCGGCGACGCACGGTACGACCTCGGCGGCGTCGGTGGCGTCGGCTTCGGACGGGTGGACGCCGCCGCTGCCGACCGGCCGCTGGGCCCTCGGTCCCGGCACCGGCCGCGCCTACGGGGCCGTCTCGGGCGACCGCAACCCGATCCACCTGTCGGCGCTGTCCGCCAAGGCGTTCGGGTTCCCGCGGGCCATCGCCCACGGCATGTACACCGCCGCCCGGGCGCTGGCCGACGTCGGGCACCGGCGCGCCGACGCGTACCGCTGGACGGTGGACTTCGCCAAGCCCGTCCTGCTGCCGGGCACCGTCGACGTGGCGATCACGCCGCGGTCCGACGACGACGGCAACCCCGCCCCGGACCTGACGGGGACCGCCGCCGGGTTCGACTACGTGGGGTGGAGCTCCCGCAAGGGGGTCCGTCACTTCTCCGGCGAGGTCACGCCGCTCTGACGAGGCCCGGTGGCCGTCACGCCGAGAGCCTGCCGGGCCGCGGGCTCACCGCAGCGCAGCCTCACCGCAGCGCGAACTGTCGACGTCGGCACAGCGCGTCGAGATCGGCAGGACGAGTTGCCGACCTCGGCACGAACTGTCGACGTCGGCAGTTCGTGCGGTCGCACCGTCGTCGCTGGCCGGGGCCGTCGACCTCGGGCGCACGGGCGTAGGGTCGGGTCATGGCCGCCCTGCACGAGCAGACCGCCCTGACCCTCCGCGACCGGCTGCGCGCCGGGGAGCTGAGTCCGGGCGAGGTGACCGACCATTTCCTGGCCCGCATCGCCGCGCGCAACGACGCGCTGGGTGCGTTCGCGCACGTCACCCCGGACTCCGCCCGGGAGCGCGCCGCGGCCCTGGGTCCGCCGTCGGGCATCCTGTGGGGAGTCCCGACGGCGGACAAGGACCTGTGGAACCGGGCGGGCGTGCCGAGCGGGTTCGGGTCGCGGGCGATGGCGGGGTTCGTGCCCGAGGAGTCCGACGACGTCGTGCGCGACCTGGACGCCGCGGGCATCGTCAGCCTGGGCAAGACGGCGACGCCGGAGCTCGGTTTCCCGGCCTATACCGAGCCGGTGGTCGGCCCGGTGGCGCGCAACCCGTGGGACACCTCGCGGGGGGCGGGCGGCTCCAGCGGTGGCGCGGCCGTGGCGGTGGCGGCGGGGCTGCTGCCGTTCGCGCCCGGGTCCGACGGCGGAGGCTCGGTCCGCATCCCGGCCGCGGCGTGCGGGGTGGTCGGCCTCAAGCCCACGCGGGGTCTGCTCCCGGCGGGTTCCGGGATCGAGGGCCTGGGCGGTCTGGTGGTCAACGGTCCGATCGCGCGCACGACGGCGGACGCCGCTCTGCTCCTGGAGGGCATGCTGCGCCGTACCCCGACGGGCGAGGTGGACCACCGGTTCACGCTGCGCACCCCGGTGCAGCACGAGGGCGCCTACCTGGCTGCGGCGCGCACGGCCGCCGCCCGGGGTCACAGCGGGCTGGTCGGGGGCCACGGCAGCCGGTTCCGCGTGGGCGTGACCACGTGGAACGCCTGGGAGTTCCACTACGACGTGACCGTGGAGCCGGAGGCGCACGCCGCCCTGGAGGCGGGGACGCGGGCGCTGTCGGGGCTGGGCCACGAGCTCGAGGACCACTCGTGGGACCCGGCGCCGGAGTTCGGGGACGCGTTCCGTTCCCTGTGGATGGCGGGGGCGTCGGCGGTGCCGATCGACGACGACGCCGTCCTCGACTCGCTGGAACCGCTGACGTCGTGGCTGATCCGGCGCGGACGAGAGGTGCCGGCACGGGAGCTGGCCGAGGCGCTGGCGACGCTGACGCAGTTCGAGCGGCGACTGATCGCCGGGTTCGGCGACCTCGACGCCGTCATCACCCCGGCGCTGGCGATGACGCCGCGGCCGATCGGCTGGTTCGACGCCGAGGACCCGGACCGCAACTTCATGCAGCAGTGCCAGTACACGCCGTTCACGTCGTGGCTGAACGTGGCGGGGCTTCCCGCGATCACCGTGCCGACGCACTGGACGGACGACGGCCTGCCGATGGGGGTCCAGATCGTCGGGCGTCCCGGCGGCGAGCCCACACTGCTGGCGCTGGCGGCCCAGCTCGAGGACGTGCTGCGCTGGCCGGAGAAGCACCCGCCCGTCTGGTAGCCGCGTGAGGTGGGGGGCTCAGGCGTCCTCGAGCAGGCAGCCGAACGCCTCGTCCTGGCCGGGGCCGGCGGTGGCGAGCAGCCCGGTCAGCCCGGAGCCCTCGGGCACGGGCCGCGGGTCGTCGACGACGATCCACAGCCCGTCGACGACGTCGTAGCGCGCCTGGGGGCCGTCGGCGACCAGCGCCGCCACGGCCGCGACGAGCCGCTCGACCTCCTCGCCGGCGGTGCCGACGCCGACCGAGGACCGCACGGCACCGGCACCGTAGCCGAGGCGGGACAGCAGCGGATGGGCGCAGAACCGGCCGTCGCGCACGCCGATGCCGTGCTCGGCCGAGAGGTAGGCGGCGACCTGGCCGGGCTCGTACCCGGCGACGGTGAAGGTCACGACGCCGACGGTGTCGGGGGCGTCGGACCACAGCCGCACGACCTCGACGCCGTCGATCGCCTCGAGCCCGTCGACGAGCCGGGCGCGCAGAGCGTCCTCGTGCTCCCGCAGGTTCGCGGCGTCCAGCGCGGCGAGCTCGTCGCACGCGGCCGCGAGCGCCACGGCGCCGAGCACGTTGGGCGAGCCGGCCTCGTGCCGCGCGGGGCCGTCGTGCCACTCGGTCTCGGCGACGCGGACGCTGCGCACGGCGCCGCCGCCGGCGAGGTACGGGGTGCCGGCGTCGAGCCAGTCGCGGCGGCCGACAAGGGCACCGACGCCGAACGGGGCGTAGGTCTTGTGGCCGGAGAAGGCGAGGTAGTCGACGCCGGTGGCGGCCAGGGAGAACCGGCGGTGCGGGACGAGCTGGGCGCCGTCGAGCAGCACTCGGGCGCCGTGGGCGTGCGCGGCCGCGACGACGTCGTCGACCGGGAGGGTCTCGCCGGTGACGTTGGAGGCGCCGGTGACGGCGAGCAGCGCGTAGCCGCGACCGGCGGCGTGCGCCGCGGCGAGCTCGTCGCGGATCGCGGCCACGGTGGCGGCGACGGTGTCGCGGCCGGTGAGCACGGTGGCGTCGGCGGAGCGCTGCCAGGGCAGGAAGTTCGCGTGGTGCTCGACGTCGAGGACGAGCACCCGGCCCGGCGTGCCGTCGTCGGACGCGGGGACGCAGCCGGCGAGCAGGTTGAGCGCGTCGGTGGTGTTGCGCACGAGCAGCGTGACGTCGTCGTCCCGGGCGCCGACGAACGCGCCGATGGTGGCCCGCGACTGCTCGTAGAGGGTGGTGGAGACCTGGGAGAGGTAGCCGGCGCCGCGGTGCACGCTGGCGTAGAGCGGCAGGGTGGCGGTGATGCGGTCGCCGACGGCCTGCAGCGCGGGGGCGGAGGCGGCGACGTCGAGGTTCGCGTAGGGCACGCGCCGGCCGTCGACGAGGGGTGCGAGGGTCTCGTGCCCGACGACGGGCAGCACGGGGGCGAGGTCGCCCACCGTGGCGGGACAGGCGGGGCTCTCGGCGATTACGGTCATGGCGTCCTCCCTGAGTGGTCCGGGGAGTCGCCTCCCCGCGCTTGCCCGACGCCGGTCGACGTCGTGCCTGGTCGTCACCCGGGGCACCCCGCCGCGAGGGGAGGGTTGCCGGCCAGCGAGCCGGGGCTTGGCGCTGGCGCTCTTGACCTGATGCCAGGTTCACCGATCCCCGAAATCGTGTCAACAAATGAGCGGCACGTCTCAGGATGCGGTCGAAATGGGGTCAGGCCACGAGCCCGGACGCCACCGGCTCACAGATTGAGACACCCGTCCCGCCCCCTGGAACCGCTGGCGTACGATCGCCCTGACCATCCCGAGCGGCCGAGTGACGTGGCACGTCGACGCCGCAGCAACCCCGCGGGACCGGGCCGCCGTCGTCGGCGACACGGGACCGGGCGCGGGTGCTACCGCCACGACCGATGGGAGGAGTGCCGTGACCGCACCGATCGAACCCCGACCCGCGCAGGGCTACGCCGGCGACCTGACCCCGCAGCAGGCGTGGGACCTGCTCGCCGCCGACACCGGCGCCGTCCTCGTCGACGTCCGCACCGAGGGCGAGTGGCGCACCATCGGGGTGCCCGACGTCGGCACCCTCGACAAGCGCACCGTCTTCACGCAGTGGGTCACCGGCGACGGCCGCCCCAACCCGGGATTCCTCGCCGAGCTCGAGGCCGCCGCCGTGCCCACCGACCACCCCGTGGTGTTCCTGTGCCGCTCCGGGCAGCGCTCCATCGGCGCCGCCCGCCTGGCGACGTCGGCCGGCTACGGCCCCGCCTACAACGTGCTCGAGGGCTTCGAGGGCCCCGTCGGCCCGTTCGGCGCCCGCGACCAGGCCGGCTGGAAGGTCCGCGAGCTGCCGCACACCACGTACGCGGAGCCCGCCCGGTGAGCCGCACCGAGATCCCCACCGGCCCCGGCCCCAACCCCGAGCCGTACGGCGGCGCCGGCCACGCCCCGCTGCCGGCCACCGCACGGCCCGCCACCCTCGCGGTGCGCGGCGGCCACCGCCGCTCGGACTTCTCCGAGACGTCCGAGGCCATGTTCCTCACGCAGGGCTACACCTACGACTCCGCCGCCGACGCCGAGGCGGCGTTCGCCGGGGACCACTCCCGGTTCGTGTACTCCCGGTACGGCAACCCGACGGTGCGCACCTTCGAGGAGCGCCTGCGCCTCATCGAGGGCGCCGAGGCCTGCTACGCGACGGCGACCGGCATGTCGGCAGTGTTCACCACCCTGGCGGCCCTCGTGCGCAGCGGGTCGCGCATCGTCTCGGCCCGCGCCCTGTTCGGGTCCACCAACGTCATCTACGACGAGATCCTCGCCAAGTGGGACGTGCAGGTCGACCTCGTCGACGGCCACCACCTGGACCAGTGGGAGGAGGCGCTCGCGACCGGCGCGGACGTCGTCTTCTTCGAGACGCCCTCGAACCCGATGCAGGAGCTCGTGGACGTGCGCCGCGTGTGCGAGCTGGCCCACGCCGCGGGCGCCGTCGTCGTCGTCGACAACGTGTTCGCCACGCCGGTCATGCAGAAGCCGCTGGAGCTCGGCGCCGACATCGTCGTGTACTCGGCGACCAAGCACATCGACGGGCAGGGCCGTGTGCTGGGCGGAGCGATCCTCGGACCCCAGGAGTTCCTGTCCGGGCCCGTCGAGACGTTCCTGCGCCACACCGGCCCGTCGCTCAGCCCGTTCAACGCGTGGGTGCTGCTCAAGGGCCTCGAGACCCTCGACGTGCGGGTCCGGGCGCAGAACGCCGCCGCGCTGCAGCTCGCCGAGTTCCTCGAGACCGCCGACGGCGTCACCGGCGTGAAGTACCCGTACCTGCCCTCCCACCCCCAGCACGAGCTCGCCAAGGCCCAGCAGACCGGCGGCGGCACCGTGGTCACTTTCGACCTCGAGGTGCCCGACGGCGCCACCGACGCCGAGGCGAAGGCGCGCACCTTCCGCTTCCTCGACACCCTGCGGATCATCGACATCTCCAACAACCTCGGGGACGCCAAGTCGCTGGTCACGCACCCCGCGACGACGACGCACCGCCGCCTGGGGGCCGAGGGCCGCGCCGCGGTCGGCATCAACGAGACCACGGTGCGGCTGTCCCTCGGGCTCGAGGACCCGCTGGACATCGTCGAGGACGTCGCCCAGGCGCTCCGGGCCTGACGCCGTCGTCCGGCTCGGGGAGCGCACCGCGCCGCTGACCTGCACGATGGTCACGTGGCGACGACGGACGAGCTCCTCGAGGAGGCGCGGCTGACGCCGCTGCACCGGCGGATCTGGCTCGTGGCCGCCCTCGGGCTCATGCTCGACGGCTTCGACTTCTTCGTCATCGGGGTGTGCCTGCCGCTGATCGCCGCCGAGCTCGCCCCCTCGGAGCTGGAGACCGGGCTCATCGCGTCGTCGGCCGTCGTCGGGTCGGTGTTCGGCGCGCTGCTCGGCGGGATCCTCGCCGACCGCATCGGTCGGCGCACGATGTTCCGCCTCGACCTGGTGCTGTTCGTGCTCGCGGCACTGGCCTGCGCCCTGGCGTGGGACGTGTGGTCCCTCATCCTGTTCCGGTTCGTGCTCGGCCTGGCGATCGGCGCCGACTACCCGCTCAGCTCCAGCTACGCCGCCGAGGTGGCACCCCGCCGCAGCCGACGGCGCCTGCTCGTCGGGGTGATCAGCTTCCAGGCCGTCGGCTCGCTGCTCGGCGTCGGTCTCGGTCTGGCGATCCTCGACCTCGACCCGTCCGAGGGGGCCTGGCGCTGGATCCTCGGTTCCGGCGCCGTGCTCGCGTTCGCGGTCGTGCTCGCCCGGATCGGCGTGCCCGAGAGCCCGCAGTGGCTGCTGGCCCAGGGAGAACGCACGGAGGCGGCCGACGTCGTCTCCCGACTGGTCGGACGACCGGTCGCCGCCGACGACCTGTCACCGCCGCCGCCCGCGGAGCAGGTCTCCCAGCGCGAGCTCTTCACCGCCGGCCTTCGCCGCCTCACCCTGGTCACCAGCGTGCCCTGGTTCCTGCTCGACGTCGTCGTCTACGGGGTGGGGGTGTTCACCCCCACCGTCCTCGCCGCCGTCGCGACCGCTGACGCCGACAGCACCGTCGGCGCGACGGTGACGAGCCTGCGCCAGACCGCCGTCACCGACGTCTTCCTCGTGCTCGGGTTCGCTGTGGCCCTCGTGCTGATCTACCGCGTCGGGATGATCCGCCTGCAGGTGGTGGGATTCGTCGGCATCGCCGCCGGACTGGGGACGCTGGCCCTCGCCGCCGCGCTGCCCGGCGGCGTCGCGGCGTACACCTGGCTGGCGTTCGCCGGGTTCGCCGCGTCGAACTTCTTCCAGAACGCCGGGCCGAACTCCACGACGTTCGTCCTGCCCGCCATGGTGTTCCCCACCCGGGTGCGCGCCACCGGTGCCGGGTTCGCCGCCGCGGCCGGCAAGGCGGGCGCCGTCGTGGTGACGTTCGCCTTCCCGCTGCTCGAGGAGTGGTGGGGCCTGGCCGTCACGGTCGGCGTCATGGCTGCCGGGGCGCTCGTCGCGGCTGTCGTGACCGTCGTCGCGCGGCCGCGGGAGTCGCAGATGTCGGACCGGTAGCGCGACGCCGTCAGCCCGGCCTGCGCCATAGACTCGCCGCGTGAGCCCGACGATCCGCACCGCCACCTCCGACGACGTCCCCGCGATCCTGCGACTGGTCCACGCGCTGGCCACCTACGAGCGTGAGCCCGACGCCGTCGAGGCCACCGAGGAAGACTTCACGGTGGCCTTGTTCCCGACGTCGGGCACCCCGACCACGCACGGGCTCGTCGCGGAGGTCGACGGCGAGGTCGTCGGCATCGCGATCTGGTTCCTGACGTTCTCGACCTGGACCGGACAGAACGGCATCTGGCTCGAGGACCTGTTCGTCGACCCCGCCCACCGCGGCGGCGGCGCCGGCCGGGCGCTGCTGACCCGTCTGGCCGAGATCTGCGTCGAACGCGGGTGGCGCCGCCTCGAGTGGTGCGTGCTGAACTGGAACGAGCCCGCGATCGCCTTCTACCGGTCCCTCGGTTCCACCCCGCAGGACGAGTGGACCACCCACCGCGTCGACGGCGCGGCGCTCACGGCGCTGGCCGGCGCGTCCCGGACGGGGGTCGCCTCGTGAGCGGGGTCCGGCTCGTCCGCTCCGACGTCCTGACCACCGACGTCGACTACGCCTACGCCTCGGTCGTCCCGGCCGGCACCCGGCTGATCCACCTGGCCGGCGCCTGCCCGCTCGACGCCGACGGACGCACCGTCGCGCCCGGCGACCCGGTCGCCCAGGCGCACCAGGTCGTGGCGAACCTCCGCCAGGCCCTCACCGACGCGGGCGCCGGCATCGACGACGTGGCGTACACCCGCGTGCTCGTGGCCTCGACGGACCAGGCCGATCTCGTCGCGGTGTGGGACGTCGTCCGTGCCGCGTTCGGCGACCACGACGTGCCCAGCACGCTGCTGGGCGTCACCGTGCTCGGATACCCCGACCAGCTCGTCGAGGTCGAGGCGGTCGCCGCCGTCGGCGAGTGACCCGTCACCGCGGGTCGGTCCGGACGACCTCCTCGTCGACGTCGTCCGGCCGCACCCGCGTGAACGCGTCGGACGCGCGGCGCAGGGCGACGGCCACCGATCCGGCCACCAGCCCCTCCCCGGGCGGGCTCTCCAGCTCCAGCAACCGGTCCCGGAAGCCCCGGACCTGACCCTGCAGCTCGTCGACGAGCCTGTCCCGGTCCTCGCTCCAGGCGTCCGCCCGCAGGACCTCGGCCAGGGAGCGCAGGGACCGGGCGAGCGGACCGCACAGGCTCTCGGGCAGCCGGACGGGCTCCCCCGTGTCGACGAGCAGCGTGACGACGACGTCGACGGACGCGGCCACGGTCTCCAGCTCGCGGGCGCGCACGTCCTGCCCGCGGGTCCACCGCCGGTAGCGGCGCACCCGCGGGTTCACCCGGGCCGCCTCGCGGCTCTGGCGCACCGACTCCCGCGTCCTCTCCAGCACCGGCTGCAGCGCCGCGCGGCGGTCCTCCCAGTCCTCGACCGGGACGTCACCGGTCTCGTCGAGCACGTCGGCCAGGTCCTCGGCCTCGTGGGCGAGCAACGTGCTCAGGCCGTCGAGGGCGTTCTCCGCCGGGGTCAGGTGCAGCGGCGGCAGCAGGAAGTTCACGCCGATGCCCACGAGGGCGCCGATCGCCACCAGTCCGGCGAAGGACCCGACGAACGACAACGCGTCGGCGTTGCCGAGGATCAGCACGAAGAGGGCGGAGGTCGCCACCCAGCTCCCCGTCTCGCGGAAGACCCGCCAGCTCGAGCACAGCAGCGCGACGGCGACGACGAGCGCGATCGAGAAGGGACCGACCGGCAGGAGCCAGTCGGCGAGCCGGGCGATCAACGCACCGAGCAGCACCGCGACCGTGACCCGCACCGAGTCCTGGACGGACCGCACCAGCGTGCTGGTCGTCGCGATGACCGCACCGAGCGGCGCGTAGTAGGGGAAGTCTCCCAGCGGGTGGGGCACGTAGATCCCCACCAGCCACGCCAGCCCGGCGGCGATGCCGCCCCGGACCGCCATCGACAACCGCGGGTAGCGCAGCCAGGCGCCGTACAGCGCACGAGCCACCCGTCGACCACGTTCCTCGACCATCGTCCTCCCTCTCGTCCGGAAGTGATCGTCACCGCACGACGCCGCCCGCGCATCCGGAATAGGCACCGCGCCGCCACCGGTTGACCTGGGCGATGAACGACACCGGCATGCCCACCACCCCCGCCCTCTCCGTGCTCGACCTCGTCCCCGTCCGCTCCGGGCAGTCCAGCGCCCAGGCGCTCGCGTCCTCGATGACCCTCGTGGAGCGTGCCGACGACCTCGGGTTCGCGCGCTACTGGTTCGCCGAGCACCACAACATGCCCGCCGTGGCGGCCTCCACGCCCCCGGTGATGATCGCCGCGGCCGCGGCGCGCACGTCGCGCATCCGCGTCGGGTCGGGCGGTGTCATGCTGCCGAACCACGCCCCCCTCGTGGTGGCCGAGCAGTTCGCCGCGCTGGAGGCCCTCGCCCCGGGCCGCATCGACCTCGGCATCGGCCGCGCCCCCGGCTCTGACCCCGTCGTGACGGCGCTGCTGCGTTCCTCCGGACCGACGTCGGACGTCGAGAGGTTCCCGGAGCACGTGCGCAACATCCTCGCGCTCATGGAGCCGGAGGGCGCCCGGCTGCGGCTGACCGACGGCAAGACCTACGACGTGCACGCCACCCCCGCCGCGACCGCCGCCCCGACCCTGTGGCTGCTGGGATCCTCGGACTACTCGGCACGCCTGGCCGCCGAGCTCGGGCTGCCGTACGTGTTCGCCAACCACTTCTCCGGGGCCGGCATCGACCAGGTGCTCGCCCTCTACCGCGACGGGTACCGTCCCAGCGAGGCACACCCGGAGCCGCGCACCTTCCTCACCGTCAACGCCGTCGTGGCCCCGACCGCCGAGGAGGCGCACGAGCGGGCGCTGCCGCAGCTGCGCGCGATGGCCCGGCTGCGCACCGGCAAGCCGATGGGCACCGCGGAGACCGTCGACAAGGCGCTCGCCGCCCCGCTCGACGGGCTCGGGCAGCAGATGATCGAGGACATGCGCCCGCGATGGCTCATCGGCACCGCCGACGACGCCGCCGCCGAGATCCGCCGGCTCGCCGACCGCCACGGCGTCGACGAGGTCATGGTCGTCCCGGTGGCCGGCACCTACGCGACCGAGCCCCTGGACGCCACCCCCGGCCGGGTGCAGACCCTGGAGCTGCTGGCCGGCGCCCTCGCGTGAGCCCGCCCGCTGCGCGGCGGCGCCGAGGTGGACTAAGTTGGACTGAGTCCACCTGAGTCAGGGAGCAGACCGTGAAGACCGTCAACGTGCACGAGGCGAAGACCCACCTGTCCCGCCTGCTCGCCGAGGTCGAGGCGGGCGAGGAGATCGTCATCGCACGCGCCGGCAAGCCGGTGGCACGCCTGACCCCGGAGGTCCCGGTGCCGAGCCGTCGCCGCCTCGGGCCGCTGGCGGGCCAGTTCTCGATGCCGGACGACTTCGACACCTGGGCTCAGGACGAGATCGTCGCGATGTTCCACGGCGGTACGGCGGACACCCCGAGCGCCGCGGACGCACCGGGAGCTGAGCGGTGAGGTATCTGCTCGACACGAACATCCTCGTGTGGACGCTCGGCTACCCGGACCGCCTGCCCGACGCGGCGGCCGAGATCCTCGCCGACCGGGAGCCGGACATCTGGTTCAGCGCGGTGAACATCTGGGAGATCGGCATCAAGTACCGCCTCGGCCGACCGGACTTCGACCTCAATCCGCACGTCGCACGCGCCTCGACGCTCTCGCTGGGGTTCACCGAGCTCGCCGTCGACGGTGCGCACGCCGCGGCCGCCGCCGACCTGCCGCCGATCCACCAGGACCCGTTCGACCGCCTCCTGGTCGCCCAGGCCCTGCTCACCGGCTCCACGCTCCTGACCAGCGACTCGACCGTCGCCCGCTACCAGGGGCCGATCCGCCTCGTGTGACGGCGGGCCGACCGGACGACTCCGGGCGGACGTCGGTATCGTGAGCGGGCGACCACGACCTGCGAGGTGACCGTGCCCCCCACTGCCAGAACGCCGAGCCCGACCCCGGTGCTGCGCGACGACGACCCGCAGCGCGTCCGGCTCGAGGCCGACGGCTGGACGGTGGTCGCGCGGTCGTGGGGCGCCGTGCTGACGGCCGACGACGTGGACGTGAGCCGGCTGCGCGACGCGGTGACCGCCGTCGGACCGGACCTCGCCGTCCGCCCGCTCACCGCCGACGACGTGGAGGACGCGCTCGCCCTGGACGCCGCGACCCTCGACGACCACCCCGGTGGCCCCGCGACGGCGCACCTGCCGCTGACGCCGAGCACCGCCCGACCCACCGACGTGCGGCGCGGGTACGGGGCGTTCGACGGCGGCGAGCTGGTGGCGATGACGTTCGTCGACCGCGACGGTCGGACGGCGGAGACGGACTTCACCGTCGTGGCGCCGGTGTGGCGGGAGCGCGCCGTGGCCACCGCCGTGAAGGCCGCCTCGGTCCTGGGCCTCCTCGGCGACGGCGTGCGCCGCTTCCGCACCGGCGGCGCCACCGAGAACGAGGCCATCCTGCGGGCGAACGCCCGACTCGGGTACGTCGTCGACGAGCAGTGGCTGACCTACGCGCCCCCGGAGGCCGCGCCGTGCGCACCCTGACCCCGTCGATCTCCGTGCTGCGTGCGGACAACCCCGGCCCGATGACGCTGGACGGCACCCGCTCGGTCGTGCTGCGGGCTCCGGGTGCGGCGGCGTGCGTCGTGGTGGACCCGGGGCCCGACGACGGCATCCACCTGGCGGCGCTCGCCACGGCCGGCCCGGTCGTGCTGATCCTGATCACGCACCGGCACGCCGACCACACCGCGGGCGCACCGCGGCTGCGCGAGCTGACGGGCGCCCCGGTCCGCGCCGCCGACCCGGAGCACTGCCACGGTGGGGACCCGTTGAGCGCCGGTGAGGTGATCGAGGCCGGTGGTGTCCGCATCGAGGTGCTCGCCACGCCCGGCCACACGGGCGACTCGGTGTCGTTCGTGGTCACCGGCGCCGACCAGGAGCCGGTGGTGCTGACCGGTGACACGGTGCTCGGCCGCGGCACCACCGTCATCGCGGAACCCGACGGCTCGCTGGCCGACTACCTCGCCAGTCTGGACGCGCTGGAGCGCGTGGGTGACGGTCGTCTCGGGCTGCCCGCCCACGGTCCCGAGATCGAGGACCTGGGTGCGGCCGTCCGGGCCTACCGGGCCCACCGGATCGAACGGCTCGACCAGGTGCGCGCCGCCCTGGAGGTGCTCGGCACGGACGCCGGGGTGGACGACGTCGTCACCCACGTCTACGCCGACGTCGACCCGTCGGTGCTCCCGGCGGCGCGCCAGTCGGTGGCGGCCCAGCTCGCGTACCTGCGGCGGCCCGGAGGGGCATGATGGAGCGATGACCGTCCGCCTCGGCATCGCCCACGTCCCCACCCACGCCCCGGAGTCGCTGCGCACCCTGGCCACGGCGGCCGAGGACGCCGGCCTCGACGACCTGTGGGTCTGGGAGGACTGCTTCAAGCAGAGCGGGCTCGCCTCGGCGGCCGCCGCGCTGGCGTGGACGGACCGGATCCGCGTCGGGCTGGGGCTCATGCCCGCCCCGCTGCGCAGCACGGCGCTGACCGCGATGGAGATCGCCACCCTGGCCCGGTCGTTCCCGGGCCGGTTCGTCCCCGCCGTGGGGCACGGAGTGCAGTCGTGGATGGGCCAGTCGGGCGTGCGCGTCGACTCGCCGCTGACGCTGCTGCGCGAGCACCTCGAGGCGCTGCGCAGCCTGCTCGACGGCGGCCAGGTGACGACGTCGGGCCGGTACGTGACGCTCGACGCCGTGCGCCTCGACTGGCCGCCGACGACGCCGGTGCCCCTGTGGACGGGTGGGTTCGGCCCCCGCACGCTGGCGCTGACCGGCGAGCTCGGCGACGGGCTGATCCTGGGCAACGCGCTCACCCCCGACGCCGTGCGCGACGCCGTGGCCATCACCCGGGACGCTGCGACCGCCGTCGGACGCGAGCTGGTCGACGTGCACGCCACGCTGATCGTCGCGACGGGTCCGCACGCGGCGGACCGACTCGCGGCCGAGCTGCCCCAGTGGGGCGCCGAGCCGGCGAGCGGGATCGGGGCGGCGGGCGGCGCCGACGAGGTCGCCGCGGGCGTGCGGGCCCTGGCCGATGCCGGGGCGACCGCCGTCGCGATCCAGCCCACCGCCGACGAGCCGGACCTGGCCGGGCTGGCGGCGTTCCTGGGCCGTGAGGTCAGGCCGCGGCTCGCCGACTGAGCGCTCCCGTCCGCTCGCGGACGAGCAGAGTCAGAGGTCCTTGCCGTAGCAGCGCTGGTCGTCCTCGGCGGCGTACCGGCCGTACGACTCGATCGGCGCGTAATCGAGGGCGACGTACATCGCCATCGCCTCGGGCTGGGCGGTGCCGGTCTCCAGCACGAAGCGCCGGAACCCGACCTGCCGGGCGGCACGCTCGAGCTCGCCCATGAGTCGCCGGGCAACGCCGTGGCCCCGGTGCTCGGGGAGCACGTAGACCCGCTTGACCTCGCCGGTCGCGGCGGGATGGGCGGTGCCGTGCCCGCGGCCGTCGTCGGTGCCGGAGACGTCCCGGACGCTGCCGCACCCCGCGGTCACGCCGTCGACCCGCGCCAGGAGCGTCACGACGATGCTCGCCGGGTCGATGACCTCCTTGGCGTCCTCGTCACCGCCGTAGCGGCGGCCCAGGTCGGCGACGGCCTCGGCACGCAGCGCGACCGCCTCGGCGTCGTCCCAGGGGACCTCGACGATCTCGACCGTCGCGGTGCCGACCTCGAGGCTCATGCGTGGACGAGGGCCGCGAGCACGGACGTGAAGAAGCCCAGCCCGTCCACACCCGTCTTGGTGCCGTCGGCGGCCTCGGGGCCGAACCCGGCCTCCACCGCGTGCTCCGGGTGCGGCATGAGCCCCACCACGTTGCAGGCGGCGTTGGTGATGCCGGCGATGTCGCGGCGCGAACCGTTCGGGTTGGTCCCGACGTAGCGGAAAGCGACGCGGCCCTCCCCCTCGAGCTCGTCCAGGGTGCGCTCGTCGGCGACGAACTGGCCGTCCTGGTTCTTCAGCGGGATCGTGATGTGCTGACCCTGCTCGTACCGGTTGGTCCACGCCGTGGACGCGTTCTCCACGGCCAGGACCTGCTCGCGGCACACGAAGTGCAGGTGGTCGTTCTTGATCATGGACCCCGGCAGCAGGTGCGCCTCGGTGAGGACCTGGAAGCCGTTGCAGATGCCGAGCACCGGCATCCCGCCACGAGCGGCGTCCACGACGGCGTCCATCGCGGGCGCGAACCGGCTGATCGCCCCGGCCCGCAGGTAGTCGCCGTAGGAGAACCCGCCGGGCAGCACGACGGCGTCGACCCCCTGCAGGTCTCCGTCCGCGTGGAACAGGGACACCGGCTCCCCGCCGGCCAGCCGCACGGCGCGGGCCGCGTCGCGATCGTCCAGGGTGCCCGGGAACGTGATGACGCCGATGCGGGCGGAGGCGAGCGTGCCCGCGGCCATCAGGCCACCGCCCCGGCGGACTCCTCGGAGGCGTCCGCGACGCGCACGACGTCCTCGATGATCGGGTTGGACAGCAGCGTCTCGGCGGCCTGGCGGGCGGCCTCGAGCACCTCGGGCGTCACCTCGCCGTCGACCTCGAGCTCGAACCGCTTGCCCTGACGGGCACCGGAGAACTGGGTGAAGCCGAGGCGCGGCAGCGCCCCGACCACGGCCTTGCCCTGGGGGTCCAGGATCTCGGGCTTGGGCATGACCTCGACGACGACGCGTCCCACTTCGGGCTCCTCAGCGCTCGGCAGGGCCGTCACTCCGGGTTCTGGCTGCCGACGTCGGCGCGGCGGAGGCGCACGGGCAGCGAGCGGGAGCACGACGGCGGGATTCCGTCCGCCAGTCTAGCGCCCCGGCCCGACCACCCGGGACGCCCGTTCTGCTGGCGCCGGGTGCGCGCTGTGGGGCACTCTCGGAGCATGACCCTGCACCGTCCCCGCGTCCGGCACCGGCCCCGCGGCACCCGGACCACCACCGCCGTCGTCGCCGCCGGCGCCCTCGTGCTGCCGCTCGCCGCCTGCTCCGGCTCGGGGTCCGAGGAGCCGGAACCCGAGCCGGGACCCGACGCCGAGCCCCGCACCTACCGCACCGTCGAGATGACGGCGCCGCCCCTGCCGATCACGGAGGGGGACGCCGCGGACCAGGACGACTCCGACGCGCTCTACTTCCTCGCGCCCAAGAAGGAGGCCGAACCGCACCTGGGCGGCCTGATCGTGGACGCCACGGGCGAACCCGTGTGGATCGACCCGGCGGAGACGCCGATGTACGACTTCCGCGTGCAGGAGTACGACGGCGAGCCCGTCCTGACCTACTACCGCGGCAAGTCGGACTTCGTGGGCCACGGCACCGGGGACATCCAGCTGCTGGACACCTCGTACGAGGAGATCGCGACCGTCACGACCGGCGGGGACCTGGACCCGCACCTCGCCGACCTGCACGACACCACGATCACGCCCGAGGGCACGATGCTCGTCCTGGCCTACCCCGTGGTGCCGCTGGACCTCACGCCCGTCGGCGGCCCGGAGGACGGGTACGTCTTCGACGGCGTCGTGCAGGAGGTGGACATCGCCACCGGCGAGGTGCTGCACCACTGGTCCGCCCTCGACCACGTCGACCTGACCGACACGTACGCCGAGGTCGAGCCCGAGGACGGCGACCCGTCGGGAAGCGAGGAGAACCCCTTCGACTTCTTCCACGTCAACTCGGCGACCCTCACGCCCGACGGCGACGTGCTCATCTCGAGCCGGCAGTACCACGCCGCGTACGCCGTGGACCGCACCAGCGGCGAGGTCCGCTGGACGCTCGGCGGGGAGGACTCCGACTTCACGATGGAGGGCTCGGGCGAGGACGACGAACCCGGCACCGGCGCGCAGTTCGCGTGGCAGCACGACGTCCAGCAGCACGACGACGGCACCGTCACCCTGTTCGACAACCAGGGCAACCCTCCGATCGGCGAGCACTCCCGCGGCCTGCGGCTCGCCCTCGACACGGACACCATGACCGCGTCCGTGGACCAGGAGTGGCTGCCCAGCGACCCGGAGCTGCTCGCCGGCAGCCAGGGCAACCTGCAGGTCCTCGACAACGGCAACGTGATCGTCGGGTGGGGCGACGCGCAGTGGACCAGCGAGTACACCGACGACGGCACCCTCGTGCGCGAGTTCCCGTTCCTCGGCGGGGAGACCTACCGGGCCTACCGCTTCGACTGGCAGGCCACGCCCACGGACCCGCCCGCCGTCGTCGTCACCGACGGCACGGCGTACGTCAGCTGGAACGGCGCCACCGACGTCGCGAGCTGGCGTCTGGTCGCGGGCGCCGACGCCGACTCGGCGTCCGAGGTCGCCACCGTGGCGCGCGACGGGTTCGAGACCGCCGTGGACGGCGTGCCCGACGACGCCGAGTACGTCGCGCTCGAGGCCCTCGATGCCGACGGGGAGGTCCTCGCCACCGGCACCCCGTGAACCGGCGCGGCCAGTCTGCGGCCCGTCAGCGCAGCGGGGCCCCGGTGAGGCGCTCGTACGCCTCCAGGTAGCGCTCGCGGGTGCGCTGCACGACGTCGGCCGGCAGCGCGGGCGGCGGCGCGTCGCCCGCGCGGTCCCACCCGGAGGCGTCCGACGTCAGCCAGTCGCGCACGAACTGCTTGTCGAAGCTCGGTTGCGCGCGGCCCGGCTCCCAGTCGTCGGCGGGCCAGAACCGCGACGAGTCCGGGGTGAGGACCTCGTCGCCGAGCACGATGCGCCGCTCGCCGTCCGGGGCGGCCACCGTCCCGAACTCGAGCTTGGTGTCCGCGAGGATCACGCCGCGCTCGCGGGCGACCTGTTCGGCGCGGGCGTAGACGGCGAGGGTGAGGTCGCGCAGCCGCGCGGCGTCGTCGTCCCCGATCCGGCGGGCGACCTCGGCGAACGTGACGTTCTCGTCGTGCTCGCCCACCTCGGCCTTGGTGGCCGGGGTGAAGATCGGTGCGGGCAGGCGCGATCCGTCCTCGAGCCCGGCGGGCAGCGGGATCCCCGTGACCTCCCCGCCGGCCCGGTACTCGGCCAGTCCCGACCCGGTGAGGTAGCCGCGGGCCACGCACTCGACGGGGAACATGTCGAGGCGGCGGCAGATCATCGCGCGGCCGGCGACGACGTCGGGCACCAGCCCGTCCCCCGGCTCGGCGCTCGCCTCGGTCGAGACGACGTGGTTGTCCACCAGGTCGGCGAGCTGGTCGAACCACCACAGGCTGAGCTGGGTCAGCACCACCCCCTTGTCGGGGATCCCGGGGCTGAGCACGTGGTCGTAGGCCGACACGCGGTCGCTGGCGACCACCAGCACGACGTCGCCCAGCGGGTGGACGCCACCGAGGGCGGGCAGGTCCGGGGCGTACAGGTCGCGGACCTTGCCGGAGTAGACGTGCCGCCAGCCGGGCAGGTCCAGGGGTCCGCCGGCGAAGGCGTCGGACGTGTCGAGTTCGGTCACGGCAGCTGCACCTCTCCGCGCTCGGCGGCGAGCGCGATGTCGGTCCGGTGGTGGGAGTCGGCCAGGTCGACCTCGGCGACCCCGGCGTAGGCGGCGGCGCGCGCCGCGGCGAGGTCCTTCCCCCGCCCGACCACGGACAGCACGCGACCGCCCGCGGACACGAGCGTGCCGTCGTCGGACCGGGCGGTGCCCGCGTGCAGCACGTGGACCGCGTCGAGCACCTCGGCGGCCTCGACGCCGGCGATCGGGTCCCCCGTGCGGGGTGCCTCGGGATAGCCGGTGGACGCCACCACGACGTTGACGACGGCGTCGTCGGACCAGACCAGCGGCGGGAAGTCGGCGAGCTCGCCGCGCGCGGCCGCGAGCAGCACCCCCGACAGCGGCGTGGTGAGGCGGGCGAGCACCGCCTGGATCTCCGGGTCGCCGAAGCGGGCGTTGAACTCGACCACGCGGGTGCCGCGGGAGGTCAGCGCGAGCCCCACGTACAGCACGCCCACGAACGGGGTGCCGCGGCGCACCATCTCGTCCACCGTGGGCTGCGCGATCCGGTCGACGACCTCGCCGACCAGGCCGGACGGCGCCCAGTCGAGCGGCGTGTAGGCGCCCATCCCGCCGGTGTTGGGGCCCTCGCCGCCGTCGAGCGCCCGCTTGAAGTCCTGGGCGGGCACCATGGGCGACACGGTCGTGCCGTCGCACAGGCAGAAGAGCGAGACCTCGGGGCCGTCCAGGTACTCCTCGACCACGACGCGGGCGTCCGCGCCGCGGGCGGACAGCGCGGCGTCGGCGTGCGCGAGCGCCTCGTCCCGGTCGGAGGTGACGACGACGCCCTTGCCGGCGGCCAGACCGTCGTCCTTGACGACGTAGGGCGGGCCGAACGCGTCCAGGGCGGCGGCGACCTCGTCGAGGGAGGTGCACACGTGCGCCATCGCGGTGGGCACGTTGGCCGCGGCCATGACCTCCTTGGCGAACGCCTTGGACCCCTCGAGCCGGGCGGCCTCGGCGGACGGACCGAAGACGGGGATGCCGGCGTCCCGCACGACGTCGGCCACCCCGGCGACCAGGGGCGCCTCGGGTCCGACGACGACGAGGTCCGCGCCGAGCTCCGCGGCCAGCGCGGCGACGGCCGTACCGTCGAGGGCGTCGACGGGGTGCAGCGTGGCCTGCGCGGCCATGCCGGGGTTCCCGGGGGCCGCGTGCAGCTCGTGCACGTCACCGCCCGAGGCCTCGGCCGCGAGGGCGTGGACGATGGCGTGCTCGCGAGCACCGTTCCCGACGACGAGGATCTTCACGGGGCCTCAGTGTAGGTGCCGGGACCCGACGGCGGGGCGGTGGCCCGCATGCCGTCAGGACGCGACGGTGGCGTCCTGGCCGGAGGCGGCGAGGGCGTCGGCCACGAATCCGCTCCCGACCAGGTCCGCGACCTGGTCGCGCAGCCAGTCGACGGCCGTGGGCGCCCGGTCGCGCCCGGTGGCGACGGCCTGCCGGATCTCGGTGAACCGCGGCTCGAGCACCCGCACGTCGCGGGCGTCGGCCCAGCGCGTCAGGGGCTGGCGGATCCCGGCGGCGACGTCGGCCGCCCCGGCCTCGAGCACGGCCGTGCCCTCGGCGCCACGCACGATCTGCGCGTGCTGCAGCGTGCGGGTCAGCGCCAGGTCGTACGCGGACCCCTCCTTCACACCGATCCGCACACCGGGGGCGTCGACGTCGTCCGCCGTCCGCAGCGACGACGACGCCGGTACCGCGTACACGCCCTCGATCAGCACGTAGGGGTCGGTGAACGCGACGTGCTCGGCACGCTGCGGCTCGGCGGCGAGGAACCCGACGTCGACCCGCCCGTCACGCACGGCGGCGAAGGAGTCCCGCGCCGCGTCGGTGCAGGTGAGGTCCACGTCGACGTCGAGGCGCGCGGCCAGCTCGCGGGCGAGCGCGACAGTCACCCCGCTCGGCGCGTCCGGCGTCCCCTGGGCGAGCACGGCGTTGCCGAGGTTGATCACGGCGCGCAGCACCCCGGTCGGGGCGAGCGCGGCGACCACCGCGGCCGGGGCCGTCATGCCCGGGCGTGGATGAGGTCGTGCACCGGGATGATCTCGTCGCGTCGCGGGCCGACGCCGATCGCGGAGATGCGGCAGCCCGACATCTCCTCGAGCGCCCGGACGTACGCCTGGGCGTTGGCGGGGAGCTCGTCGAACGACCGGCACCGCGAGATGTCCTCCCACCACCCGGGGAACTCCTCGTAGATCGGCTTCGCGTGGTGGAACGCCGACTGGTCGTCCGGCATCTCGTCGTAGCGGACGCCGTCGACGTCGTAGGCCACGCACACCGGCACCTTCTCCATGCCGGTGAGCACGTCGAGCTTGGTCACGACCAGGTCGGTGAGCCCGTTGACCCGTGCGGAGTAGCGGGCGATCACCGCGTCGTACCAGCCGCAGCGGCGGGCGCGACCGGTGGTGACGCCGTACTCGCCGCCCGTCTTGAGCAGGTACTCGCCGTCGGCGTCGAACAGCTCGGTGGGGAACGGCCCCTCGCCCACGCGGGTGGTGTAGGCCTTGATGACGCCGATGATGGAGTCGATGCGCGTCGGCCCCACGCCGGAGCCGGTGACGGCGCCGCCTGCCGTGGCGTTCGACGACGTGACGAACGGGTAGGTGCCGTGGTCGACGTCGAGCATGGTCGCCTGGCCGCCCTCGAACAGCACGGTGCTGCCGGCGTCGAGCGCCTGGTTCAGTGCCAGCCCCGTGTCGGCGACCATCGGGCGCAGCCGCTCGGCGTGGCCGAGGAGCTCGTCGACGACCTCGTCGACCTCGACGGCGCGACGGTTGTAGACCTTGACCAGCAGGTGGTTCTTCTGGTCCAGCGCCCCCTCGACCTTCTCGCGCAGGATCTTCGGGTCGAACAGGTCGGCGACGCGCAGGCCGACGCGGTTGATCTTGTCGGCGTAGGCCGGGCCGATGCCGCGGCCCGTGGTGCCGATGCGCCGCTTGCCGAGGAACCGCTCGGTCACCTTGTCCACCGTGCGGTGGTAGGACGCGATGACGTGCGCCTGCGAGGAGACCATCAGCCTCGAGGTGTCGACCCCGCGCGCGTTCAGGGCGTCGAGCTCCTCGAACAGCACGTCGATGTCCACCACGACGCCGTTGGCGATCACGGGCGTCACGCCCGGCGACAGGATCCCGGACGGCAGCAGGTGCAGGGCGTACTTCTCGTCACCGATGACGACGGTGTGCCCGGCGTTGTTGCCGCCGTTGAACTTGACCACGTAGTCGACGCGGTCGCCGAGGAGGTCCGTCGCCTTCCCCTTGCCCTCATCGCCCCACTGGGCGCCGACGAGCACCACGGCTGGCATGGATCAACTCTCCTCGTGTGTCGTGGAGACCGGCGGTCGGCCGCCGGCCTCACCGGAGTTTACCGGTCCGTGACCAAGGTTTTCGATCGACCGGGCCGAGGCGGTGTGTCAGGAGGGCCGCGGACGCTGCGGGAGCTGGACCGGGCCCGTCCCCGGCGACTGCGAGGCGGACTCGCAGCGGTGGTCGGTGTCGATGCGGAACAGCTCCAGCGCCCCGCACACCTCGAGCACGAACAGGTCGCGCTCGTCCGCCCCCCGCAGCACCGTCGCTCCCCCGCGCTTGCGGCCCGAGTCGGCCAGCGAGATCAGGAACGCCGCACCCGTGGAGTCCATGAAGGTGACCCGGCACATGTCGATCACGAGCAGCTGGCGGCGCAGACCCACCACGCGCGCGGCGATCTCGGGGAACTGGTCGCGCTCGGCAAGATCGAGGTCGCCCGCGATCACGAGCGTCGTCGTCGTGGAGGACGTCGCGATCTCGATCATGCGCCGAGCCTACCGGCGAACCCTGCCGGGCCGCCGGGCGTAGTGCCGCCCCCGCCCGGTGAGGTGCGTCGCGCGGGCCCGTCCTGGGACACTGGGGTCATGACCTCACCGAAGCCTGTGGAGAACCTGCTCGGGGGCCCGCCCCCGACGCTCCTGCCGGACGACCACGCCGCCGCGCGCGAGGGGCTGGAGACGGGCGAGGACCCGGCCCGCCTGGCCGCCACCGACCCGTCCGCCGGCCTGGTCTGGGCCGTGCTGGCCGAGCAGACCCTCGACGGCGGTGACGACGTCGTGCACGCGGTCACCGCCTACGCGTACGCCCGGACCGGCTACCACCGCGGGCTCGACGCGCTGCGACGCGCCGGCTGGCGCGGGCAGGGCCCCGTCCCGGCCGACCACGTGCCCAACCAGGGGTTCCTGCGAGCGCTGCTGGCGCTGGCGGAGGCCGCCGGACGCATCGGCGAGGACGACGAGGCGCAGCGGTGCGAGCAGTTCCTCGTCGACTCCGGCACGTCGGCCGACGAGGTGCGCGCCCTGCGCTGACCCGTCCGGCCGACGGGCCGGTCGGCCGGCCCGTCAGGTCGCCCGCAGCCGTGCCCACACCAGCTTGCCGCTGCCGGCCGGACGCCAGCCCCAGTCGGCGAGCCGCTCGACGATCTGCATGCCGAACCCGCCCAGCCGGTTCGGGTGCCCGTCGGTGGCGACCGGCGGCGCCGGGTTGGCGTCCTCCACCTCGATGCGGAGCCCCTCGCCCGTGTCGTACAGGCGCAGGGCGATGTTCCCCCAGCCGTGCAGCACGCCGTTGGCGACCAGCTCGGACACCACCAGCTCGGCGGCCGCGGAGTCCGGCAGCCCCCACGCCTGGCAGGTGCGCAGCACCGCGTGGCGCGCACGACCGATGGACGCCGGCTCGCTCGGCAGCAGCCACCGGCGCGACCGCGGGCTCAGCGCCGTGACCTGGTCGTCCGTGGCCGGGTCGGGCACCCGCACGACGACGATCGCGACGTCGTCCTCCGGGGCGTCCGCGAGGCGGGCCAGCAGCTCCTCGCCGACGCCGGCGGAGTCCCGGGCGGTGATCCGCGCGGAGATGTCGACGAGCGTGTCCAGGCCGACCTTCAGGGACCGGTCGCGGCGTTCGATCAGCCCGTCGGTGTAGAACAGCAGCACGTCACCGCGGCGCAGCTCCTCCCGGCTGACCGCGCGCGGGTCGGCCCCGAACCCCACCAGCGGTCCCCCCGCGCCGGAGAGCAGGCGGACCGTCCCCTCGCGCAGGAGGAGCGGCGGCAGGTGCCCGGCGCGCGTGTAGTCCAGCGCCCAGGTGTCGTCCTCGACCCGGTGCTCGAGGGTGGCGTAGACGAGCGACGCCGGCCGTGGCACCCGCATGCCCGTCACGAGCTGGTCGACGCGGTCCAGGACCGTCGCCGGGTGCGTCAGCTCGTAGGCGTAGGCGCGCACCACGGAGCGCAGCTGGCCCATCGCCGCCGCGGCCTCGACGTCGTGCCCCACGACGTCGCCGATGACGAGGCCCACGGTGCCGTCGGCGATCTGCAGCAGGTCGTACCAGTCGCCCCCGACCTGCGCGTGCTCGGCGTTGGGCGCGTAGTAGGTCCACACGTCCAGACCGGTGACGTCCGCCTGCTCGGGGAGCATGGCGCGCTGCAGGGCCTCGGCGAGCCGGTGCTCGCGCGCGTAGAGGCGGGCGTTGTCGATTGCCGTCCCCGCACGGCGGGCCACGACCTCGACGACGGTGACGACGTGCTCGCCCTCCGGGGCCGGTGCGGTGGCGGGGGGCTCGCCCTGCGCGTCCCCGTGCCAGGTCACGACCAGGCCGAGGACGCGGCGTCGACCGGCCACGGCGTGCACGACGACGGAGCGCGGGATCGCGCCCGTCTCCTCCACGACGCGGTGCCGCAGGTCCCGGGACAGCCAGCCCGAGGCGGAGAACGGCGGGTAGGTGGCCCCGAGGTCGAGCCGCACCGGACCGTCGACGAGGCCGTCCAGGAGGTCCTGCACGTGGTCGCCCGCCAGCGTCTCGCCGCCCTCGACGGCGTCCCCGGGCCCGGTCGAGGGCTCGCCCGGCGGCGCGGGGACGTACCGGGCGTGCCGGCGCCCCCGGCCCGACGGCGGCGAGGCGACGTCGACGCCGTCGGCGTGCTGCAGGCCGTCGTCGTTGAGGTAGAAGCTCGCCCAGGGCACGAGCGAGCGCAGCAGGTCGGCGATGTCCCGCAGCGCCAGCGGGTACTCGAGGTCGCCGAGCAGCTCGGTGGTCTGGGCGATCAGGTCGAGGTCCGCGCGCTGCTGGCGCTCCACCTCCAGCGACGCGAGCTGCGCCGCCTGCCGGTCGACGTACTCGGACACGTCGGTGGCCATGCCCACCCAGTGGTGCGCGCCGCCGTCGTCCGAGGGCAGCGGGGTGACGTCGATCTGCAGCCAGCTGGTCCGGCCGTCCCGGGCGCGCATCCCGACGATGCGGCGCATCGAGCGCCCCGCGACCAGGTCCACCTGCGCGGGCTCGCGCTCGGGGTCGTCGTCGACCAGCGCCAGCAGCGCGTTCGGGCCGAGCACGGCCAGGTCCTCGACCGTCATCCCGGTGAACCGTTCGAACGCGGCGTTGACCCACAGCACCGGCATGCCCGCCGACCACTCACCGGTGATGAAGGTGGGGACGCCGGTCGCGGCGAGCGCGGCCGTCAGATGGTCCGCCGAGACGGGCAGAAGTCCCGCCGGGGAGGGGGACATCTCGGTCATATCCTCCCCATCTCGGTATGATCGCGGCCAGGTTGGTGCATTCGCAGGCCATTCAACCGTAGATTGGTGTCCGCTGAGACCTCAGGTGAGCGACGAGCTCGTGGAAGGAGCACCGTGCACGACGGATCGAACACGGCCGCGGACCGCCCCGTCGACGACGACGGCGCGGACCCCGCCGCGCCCCGGATCGGTGACCCCGCCAGCGTCCACGTCATCCAGGGCACCTCGCGCGCCCGGGTCGTGCTGTCCGGCGAGATCGACGCCGACATCAGCGCCGAGCTCGGCGACGCCATCTCCGACGCCGAGGCCTCCGGCCTGCCCGTCGAGATCGACGCTCACCACGTGACCTTCATGGACTCCTCCGGCGTGGCGTTCCTGGCCCGCCTCGCCACCCGCAGCCCGCACAAGGTGCGCGTCCTGCGGGCCCCGCCCACGGTCCGGTTCCTGCTCGACGTGACCCGCATCGGCGAGCTGCTCGAGATCGTCGACGAGGACCCGGGCGTCGACCTCGACGTCACCACGACCCGCAACTGACGACGCCCCCCGGCCCGGCAGGGGCAGGAGGGCGTCGCGTCGGCGCGGAGCGCTGATCACATCTTGTGACCGGCCGAGCGCAGCCACTGGCAGGCCTCGACGATGCGCTGGGCCATGCCGGCCTCGGCCAGCTTGCCCCAGGCACGCGGGTCGTACGCCTTCTTGTTGCCGACCTCGCCGTCCACCTTCAGCACGCCGTCGTAGTTGCGGAAGAAGTGGTCCGCGACCGGGCGCGAGAACGCGTACTGGGTGTCGGTGTCGATGTTCATCTTGATGACGCCGTTGTCGACCGCCTCGGCGACCTCCTCGGCCGTGGAGCCCGAACCGCCGTGGAACACGAGGTCGAACGGGTTCTCCTTGCCGATCTCGTCCCCGACGGCCTTCTGGATCTCGCCCAGGATCGCGGGACGCAGCTTGACGGCACCGGGCTTGTACACGCCGTGCACGTTGCCGAAGGTGAGCGCCGTCAGGTAGCGGCCCTTCTCACCGGCGCCGAGCGCGCGGACCGTGGCCAGGCCGTCCTCGGGGGTCGTGTACAGCTTCTCGTTGATCTCCGCGACGTGGCCGTCCTCCTCGCCGCCGACGACGCCGATCTCGACCTCGAGGAGGGTGCGGGCGGCCTGCGAGAGCTCGAGCAGCTCCTCGGCGATGACGAGGTTCTCCTCCAGCGGGATGTCCGAGCCGTCGAACATGTGGGACTGGAAGGTCGGGTTCTTGCCGGCCTTGACCTGCTCGGCCTCGAGGGCGAGCAGCGGACGGACCCAGGAGTCCAGGTTCTTCTTGACGCAGTGGTCGGTGTGGATCGCGATGTTGACCGGGTAGTTCTTCGCGACCTCCGTCGCGTACGCGGCCAGCGCGAGCGAACCGGTCACGCGGTCCTTGATCGTGGCGCCCGAACCGTACTCCGAACCACCCACGGAGACCTGGATGATGCCGTCCGACTCCGCCTCGGCGAAGCCCTGCAGGGCGGCGGTGACGGTCTGCGACGAGGTGATGTTGACGGCGGGGTAGGCGAACTTGCCGGCCTTCGCCCGGTCGATCATCTCGGCGTAGACCTCGGGGGTTGCGATAGGCATCTGCGGTACTCCAATGAGGGAACGTACGAGGGACGCAGGCGGACGGCATCACACCCTCACTGGTGGGGCGAGCGCAGCCCACATGCAACCGGATTTTCTCACGACCACCACATCGGCGTCACGTCGCGTCGCACAGGGTGAGACGCGCGGACGGTCCACGCCACCCGCCGGACGCCCAGCGCAGCACCGGTCACGGGTGCTGCAGCACCGGTCACGGGTGCCGCAGCGCCGGTCACAGGTGCTGCAGCGCCCAGGAGTGCATCGCGATCGCGGCGGCGGCCCCGGCGTTCATCGACCGGGTCGACCCGTGCTGGGTGATGTGCACGACGACGTCGCACACGGCCTGCGCCTCGGCGGTCAGGCCGCTCGACTCCTGCCCGAGCAGCAGCACGCAACGGGCCGGCAGCTCGCGGCGCTCCAGCGGGACCGACCCGGGCACGTTGTCCACCCCGATCACGGCGAGCCCCTCCGCGGCGGCCCAGGCGGCCAGGTCGCCCGCGTCGGGACGGTGGTGCACGTGCAGGTAGCGGTCGGTGACCATCGCGCCGCGGCGGTTCCACCGCCGTCGTCCCACCACGTGCACGCCGGCCACGTTGAACGCGTTGGCGGTGCGCACCACCGACCCGATGTTGAGGTCGTGCGCCCAGTTCTCGATCGCCACGTGCAGCAAGGCGTCGGCGTCGCGACGCTGATCCATGTCGGCGACGACCGCCTCGACGGTCCAGTAGCGGTACCGGTCGACGACGTTGCGCCGGTCGCCGTGCTCCAGCAGCTCGGGGTCGTACCGCGGGTCGTCGGGCCACGGCCCCTCCCAGGGCCCCACGCCGACCTGGACGACCCGAGGGGCGTCCGGCCCCGGGCTCCGACCCTGCTCAGGCATCGGCGGTCCGGCTCGACTCCCACCAGATCGCCGCGCCGACGACGGCGGCACCGGCCAGCGCCAGCAGCACCGGCCCGAGCACGGACCCGGCGTCGGGCGGTGCGAGGAGCCCGCCGTCGGCGTCCTGCCAGGGCCACAGCGCCCGCAGCGAGCCGATCATCAGGCCCGCGAGGACCGCCATCGTGCCCTGCCGCCGGTGCTCCAGCAGCCAGTGCAGGAGCTTGACGAACGAGGCCAGGCCGACGATCGCGCCCAGGGCGAACGCGCCGACGAAGGCCAGGTCACGGTCCTCGATCGCCTGCTGGACCGGGACGTAGAGACCCATGACGACGAGCAGCGTCGACCCCGACACCCCCGGCAGGACGAGGGCGTTGATCGCGATGGCAGCCGCGCCGGCGACGTACCAGAGCGACGGGTCGGTGGCCTCGGCCGGGGGCAGCCCCACCAGGAAGAAGCCGATCACGGCGGCCGCCACCAGCAGGGCGGCGTCGGCGGGCCGGAACCGCCGCGGCATCATGCGCAGCGGGACCAGCACCGAGACCGCGATCATGCCGAAGAACACCGACCGGACCGGGACGGGGTGCTCCTCGAGGAGCGGGGCGATCGTGTTCAGCGACACCAGCAGCACCACCGCCATCCCGGCGATCACCGGGACCAGGAACCGCCAGTCCACCGCACGCAGCGCGCGGGCCGCCGGTCGCAGCCCGCGGCGCTGCACCACGCCCTGGACGAGCTCGCGGCCGGCGTGCACCACCTGGTTCGCCGCACCGAGCAGGCGGTCGTACAGACCGGTGATCAGCGCGACCGTGCCGCCGGAGATCCCCGGGACGGACTCGGCCATGCCGACCAGTCCCCCGCGCACGGCGAGGCCGGGAGCGGCGCGCCACGGCGTGCCGGGACGGGGTGCGGCGTGCCGGTGGATCGCCCCGGTGTCGGTGGTGGGCTCGTGCGGCTGGTCGGTCACCCGACGAAGCCTACGGGCTACCGTGGGGGCCATGACCTCACGGACGATCGAGTGCTGGCTGACGGACATGGACGGCGTGCTCGTGCACGAGGGCGAGGCGATCCCCGGTGCCGCCGACTTCATCGCCGCCCTGCGCGAGCACGAGCGCCCGTTCCTGGTGCTGACGAACAACTCGATCTACACGGCGCGGGACCTCGCCGCGCGGCTGGCGCACTCGGGCATCGACGTCCCGGAGGAGGCCATCTGGACCTCCGCGCTCGCCACCGCGACGTTCCTCACCGAGCAGGTGCCGAACGGGTCGGCCTACGTGATCGGTGAGGCCGGGCTGACCACGGCCATGCACGAGGCCGGCTACACGCTCACCGAGTCGTCCCCCGACTACGTGGTGCTCGGCGAGACCCGCACCTACTCGTTCGAGGCGATCACCAAGGCCATCCGCCTGATCAAGGCCGGCGCGCGGTTCATCGCGACGAACCCGGACACGACCGGACCGTCGGCCGAGGGCCCGCTGCCCGCCACGGGCGCCGTCGCGGCGATGATCACCGCCGCGACCGGCCGCTCGCCGTACTACGTCGGCAAGCCGAACCCGATGATGTTCCGGTCCGCGCTGAACCGGGTCGAGGCGCACTCCGAGACGACGGCGATGATCGGCGACCGGATGGACACGGACGTGGTCGCGGGGATCGAGGCCGGGCTGGAGACGTTCCTCGTGCTCACGGGGTCCACGGCTCCCGAGGACGTCGACCACCACCCGTTCCGGCCGACCCACGTGGTCGACTCGGTCGCGGACCTCGTCGACCGCGTCTGAGGCCCGCCGGGCACCTCGCGCCTGCCCGGCCCCGCCCCGCGCCACCCCATCCCGAGACTGTGGGCGCACTTCGTGGGGCCCGATCAGGTGCATACCTGGGCATAACGGGCCACGGAGTGCGCCCACAGTCTCGGGAGGCGCGGGGAGGGCTCAGGCGAGGCCGAGGTCGTTCAGGTCGAACAGGTGATGGTAGGGCACCCCGAGTGCCTCGATCTTCTCCCCCGCACCGGTGGCCCGGTCCACGATCGTGGCGCAGCCGAGCACCTCGGCGCCGGCCTCGCGCAGCGCCTCGATCGCGGTGATCGGCGACCCGCCCGTCGTCGTCGTGTCCTCGAGGACGACGACGCGACGCCCGGCCACGTCCGGCCCCTCGATCTGGCGCTGCATCCCGTGCGTCTTGGCGGACTTGCGCACCACGAAGGCGTCCAGGTCCTGCCCGCGGGAGGCCGCGGCGTGCAGCAGCGCGTCGGCGATGGGGTCGGCCCCGAGGGTCAGGCCGCCGACGGCGTCGACCTCCGCCGTGCCCAGCCCGACCTCCTCGAGGTGGTCCAGCAGCACGTGCCCGACCAGCGGCGCGGCCCGGTGGTGCAGCGTGATCCGGCGCAGGTCGACGTAGTAGTCGGCCTCCTTGCCGGAGGACAGCGTCACCCTGCCGTGCACGACGGCGAGCTCCTTCACGAGCTCGAGCAGCTGTTCGCGGGGCGTCGGGGAGAAGTCAGCAGTCACGGCACCAGGGTACGGCGCTCAGGTCCCGGTCAGCGGTAGTGCCCGATGGCACGGACGGCAAAACGCGGGAGGAGCCTCAGCAGCGCCGAACCGGCCTTGTACCGGACCGACGGGGTCGAGATGACGACGCCTCGACGCACGTCCGCGAGCGCCTGCGCCACGACGTAGGTGGCGTCGAGCCAGCCGATGTCCGGCACGGACGTCATGTCGAGCCCGGCGCGGTCGTGGAACTCGGTGCGCACGAATCCGGGGCAGAGCACGGTAGCGGTGACGCCGGTGCCCTGGAGGTCGACGGTGAGCCCTTCGGTGAAGGACCGGACGTAGGCCTTCGCGGCGGCGTAGGTGCCGCCGGTGGTCAGCGCGGCGACGGACGCGACGTTGAGCACGGCGCCGCGACCGCGGGCGGTCATCTGTCCGACGGCGGCGTGGGTGAGCTGGACGACGGCGCGGACCATGACGTCGATCGCCCGGAGCTCGGCGTCGACGTCGCCGCCGACGAACCGTTGGGCGGTCGCGAAACCGGCGTTGTTGACGAGCAGCCCGACGGGTCGCAGCTCCAGGTCGGGTTCGTCACCGGTGACGGCGAGCCGTGCGGCGACGCGGTCGACGTCGTCGGGCACCGACAGGTCGGCGGCGAGCACCTCCACGTGGACGCCGGCGGCCGCGCGGATCTGCGTGGCGACCTGGTCGAGGCGGTCGACGTCGCGGGCCACGAGCACGAGGTCGTGGCGTGCGGTGGCGAGCTGCCAGGCGAACTCCAGTCCGAGGCCGGCGGTGGCGCCGGTGACGAGCGCGGTTCCCATGCAGGCACTCTATGGCCCTAGGGTGCCTCGCGTGCGCATCGCCACGTGGAACGTCAACTCGATCCGGAGCCGTCTCGACCGGGTGCTCGCCTTCCTGGACCGTTCCGGCACGGACGTGCTCGCGATCCAGGAGACCAAGTGCCGCGAGGAGCAGTTCCCCGTCGCGGCCTTCGCCGAGGCCGGGTACGAGGTCGTCGCCTCGGGGTATCACCAGTGGAACGGGGTGGCGATCGCCTCGCGCGTCGGGGTCGACGACGTCGCCCGGTCGTTCGCCGGGCAGCCGGTGTTCGGCAAGCCGGACCAGGATCCGCGCCGGGAGGCTCGGGCCCTGGCGGCGACGTGCGGCGGGGTGCGCGTGTGGTCGCTGTACGTGCCGCACGGCCGGGCGCTGGACGACCCGCACTACGCGTACAAGCTGGACTGGCTAGCGGCGTTGCGTGCCGACGCGGCCGGCTGGTTGGAGGCCGATCCGGGCGCGCAGGTGGCGCTGACCGGGGACTGGAACGTGATCCCGCGGGACACGGACGTGTGGGACGTCTCGGCGTTCGAGGGCAGGACGCACGTCTCGGCCGCGGAGCGTGCGGCCTTCGCCGCCTTCGAGCCGGCCGGCTACACCGAGGTCACGCGTGAGCACGTGCCGGCCGAGCACACCTACACGTACTGGGACTACCAGCAGCTCGCCTTCCCCCGGAACAAGGGTCTGCGCATCGACTTCGCGTACGCGTCCCCGGCGCTGGCCGCCCGGGTCGCCGGGGTGCGGATAGACCGCGACGAGCGCCGCGGCAAGGGTGCCAGCGACCACGTGCCCGTGGTGCTGGAGCTGGCGTGAGGCCGACGACGGCGGCCCGGTGCCGCCGTCGTGCCCGGATAGGTTGGGGCACATGACCGACCGCCCCGACGCCGACCCGCTGTTCGTCGCCCCGGGTCCGGGCGCGCCCGCGGAGCCGGAGCCGGAGGTCACCGCCGTCGGCTCGGACGCGTTCGGCGCCCGGTGGGGTGCCCCGGGTGGTCCGACGCCGCAGGAGCGGGCCGCGGCACGACGCCGGGCGCGACTGTGGGTGGCGTCGGTCCTGGGGGTCGTCGCGCTCGTGGTGGGGATCGCCGCGGGCGTCTCGTACGCGGTCTCCACGGGGCAGGAGCGTGCGTGGGCCCCGGTCGCGGCCCTGCCCGACGCGCCGACGACGGTCAACGCCGTCCAGCTCGTGCTCGGCTCCTGCCTGGACGCGCCGCCCTCGTCGGGGCCGGTCGGTCGGGTGGAGGTGGTGCCCTGCGCGGACGACCACGACGCGCAGGTCGTCGGCCGTACCGACGCGGCGCCGCGGGAGGTCTGGCCCGGCGCGGACGCCGTCCTGGCCCGCGCGGCGCGGATGTGCACCCCGGAGCTGCTGGGGCCGGCGGCGCGCGCGGGGCAGGACGACGTGTCCCTGGTGGTGTGGACCCCGAGCGAGGACTCGTGGTCCGCCGGCGACCGCACCAGCCTGTGTGTGGCCCGGCTCACGCCGTCGGCCACCGGAAGCCTCCTGGAGTGATCGGCACCACAGAAGTTGTGGAGGGTCGGGCCCGACCTGCACCGACGCCTTCTCGGGCGACCGGATGACGCACGTTCACATGGTGCGTCCCGCGCATTCCGGGCACGGTTCCAGACCCCTTTAAGCCTTTTTAGCGGGACAGCGGCGATCTGCCCGACACGTTCCCGCGGCCGGAGTTCTTCACAGACCCTCCACGACATGCACCGCGACTGGTCGTTACCTGATTGTGACCTGCCGTGGACGCGTGGTTACGGTCCCGTCGTCGCCCGGAGACTCGGGCGGTGGCAGGCCCGCAGCCCAGTGCTGCCGGCGGACCGGCCCCCAGGAACACCACGGCAGCAGCGGGAGAACCACTTTCGGGCGACCACGGTGTCGTCCTCGGGGTTAAGCCGTCCTTCGGCGGCGGGCCACTACTTCTCGGCCTCATCCGACAGCTCATCTCGCAGGCTGGAGAGGTACCCATGTCCACCAGCACCACGATCGCGCCTGCGCGCCCACGGCTCGTCCGCCGCGCCGCCGTCGCCATGTCGCTCACCGCCGCCCTCGCCGGCGGCACCCTCGTCGCCGGCGCCGGCACGGCCTCGGCAGCACCCGCCTCGACCACCACCGCGTCCGCGAGCACCGCAGCCCTCGGCGGGGTGGTCGTGACCGGCAAGAAGAAGGCCACGCCGAACGTCAAGGTCTCCGTGTCCCGCAAGAAGGGCACCAAGGGCAAGGCGCACACGCGACCGAAGTACACCGTGAAGGTCACCAAGCACGGCGACGCCGTCAAGAGCCGCGTGCGCCTGTTCATCAACGGCGACAAGAAGGCCGTCAAGAAGGTCAACAAGAACGGCATCGTCCGCTTCCGTCCCGGCTGGGGCAAGTACGACACCGGCAAGAACCGGATCCGCCTCACCGTGGTGCCGGCCAAGTCCACCGGGCTGGCCAAGGAGAAGAAGCACCGCGTCGTCCGCGCCAAGGCGAAGCAGAACCGGGGCCAGAAGGTCGTCCGCGTGGCCCACAAGTACGTCGGCCACCGCTACTCGTACGGCGGTGGCTCGCCGCGCACCGGGTTCGACTGCTCCGGCTTCACCTCGTACGTGTACAAGAAGGCGACCGGCAAGACCCTGCCGCGCTCGTCCTCGGCCCAGCGCAGCGCGGGCAAGAAGGTCTCGCGCAGCAAGGCGAAGAAGGGCGACATCGTCTACACCCCCGGGCACGTCGCGATCTACGCCGGCAACGGCCGGATCATCGAGGCCGCCCGCCCCGGCGTCGGCGTCGTCAAGCGCAAGATGTGGCAGGACAACCCCACGTTCATCCGCGTCTGACGTCCACGCGCTCGACGGCCCCGGCCTCCACCTGTGGAGGCCGGGGCCGTCTTCGTACCGGGCTGCCGTGCGGGCTCCGTCAGCGGAGCGTCAGGCCGGTCCCCTCGGCGTCGCGGTCCACGACGACGGTGCCGCCGTCGGACACCTCGCCGGCCAGGAGCCGGCGCGCGAGCCGGTCGCCGATCTCGCGCTGCACCAGCCGGCGCAGCGGCCGCGCCCCGTAGGCCGGGTCGAACCCTTCCAGCGCCAGCCACTCGCGGGCCCCGTCGGTGACGTCGAGCGTGATGCGCCGGTCGGCGAGCCGCCGCGCGAGCGCCTCGACCTGCAGGTCGACGATGCGTCCCAGCTCGGCGACGCTCAGGGCGTCGAACAGCACGACGTCGTCGAGCCGGTTGAGGAACTCCGGCTTGAACGCCGCACGCACGGCCGTCATCACGCTCTCGCGCCGGGCCGCCTCGTCCAGGGTCGGGTCCACGAGGAACTGCGAGCCCAGGTTCGAGGTCAGCACCAGGATGGTGTTGCGGAAGTCCACGGTGCGGCCCTGCCCGTCGGTGAGCCGCCCGTCGTCGAGCACCTGCAGCAGGATGTCGAAGACCTCGGGGTGGGCCTTCTCGACCTCGTCGAGCAGCACCACCGAGTAGGGCCGACGGCGGACGGCCTCGGTGAGCTGGCCGCCCTCCTCGTACCCGACGTACCCCGGGGGCGCGCCGACCAGGCGGGCGACGGCGTGCTTCTCGGAGTACTCGGACATGTCGATGCGCACCATGGCGCGCTCGTCGTCGAAGAGGAACTCGGCGAGCGACTTGGCGAGCTCGGTCTTGCCGACGCCGGTCGGTCCGAGGAACAGGAACGACCCGGTGGGCCGGTCGGGGTCGGCGACGCCGGCTCGCGAGCGTCGTACGGCGTCGGACACGGAGCGCACGGCGGCCTGCTGGCCGATGAGGCGGTGGCCGAGCACGTCCTCCATGCCGAGCAGCTTCTCGGTCTCGCCCTGCAGCATCCGCCCGGCCGGGATACCGGTCCAGGCGGAGACGACCTCGGCGATCTCGTCGGCGCCGACCTTGTCGGCGATCATGGGGGCCTCGTGCGCGGTCTCCTCGGCGGCCGCCTCGGTGGCCTCGGCCTGCTCGGCCTCGACGAGCTCGCGCTCGACCGACGGGATCTCCCCGTACAGGAGCCGGGCGGCGGCCTCGAGGTCGCCGTCGCGCTGCAGCCGGTCCGCTTCGGTGCGCAGCTCGTCGATGCGGGCGCGCAGGTCGCCGACGCGGTTGTGGCCGGCCTTCTCGGCCTCCCAGCGGGCGGTGAGCGCGGCGAGCTCCTCGCGACGGTCGGCGAGGTCGGCGCGCAGCTTCTCGAGCCGCTCGCGCGATGCCGCGTCCGCCGAGCCCTCGGCGTCCTTGAGTACGACCTCCTCCATCTCGAGCCGGGTGACGGCTCGCTGGAGCTCGTCGATCTCGACGGGTGAGGAGTCCATCTCCATGCGCAGCCGTGAGGCGGCCTCGTCGACGAGGTCGATGGCCTTGTCGGGGAGCTGGCGGCCGGTGATGTACCGGTCGGACAGGGCGGCGGCCGCGACGAGCGCGGAGTCGGCGATGGTCACCTTGTGGTGGGCCTCGTAGCGCTCCTTGAGCCCGCGCAGGATGGCGACGGTGTCCTCCACGGACGGCTCGCCGACGAACACCTGCTGGAAGCGGCGCTCGAGGGCGGGGTCCTTCTCGATGTTCTCGCGGAACTCGTCGAGCGTGGTGGCGCCGACCATGCGCAGCTCGCCGCGGGCGAGCATGGGCTTGAGCATGTTGCCGGCGTCCATGGCGCCCTCACCGCCCGCTCCGGCGCCGACGACGGTGTGCAGCTCGTCGATGAAGGTGATGACCTCGCCGTCGGAGGCGGTGATCTCCTCCAGGACGGCCTTGAGGCGCTCCTCGAACTCGCCGCGGTACTTGGCGCCGGCGACCATGCCGGCCAGGTCGAGGGCGACGAGCCGCTTGCCCTGCAGGGAGGTGGGCACGTCCCCGGCGACGATGCGCTGCGCGAGTCCTTCGACGACGGCGGTCTTGCCGACGCCGGGCTCGCCGATGAGCACGGGGTTGTTCTTGGTGCGTCGGGACAGCACCTGCACGACGCGCCGGATCTCGGCGTCGCGGCCGATGACGGGGTCGAGGCGGCCGTCGCGGGCCCGCTGGGTGAGGTCGCTGCCGTACTGCTCCAGCGCCTTGTAGGTGCCCTCGGGGTTCGGGCTGGTGACCCGGCTGTTCCCGCGGACGGCGGGCAGCGCGGAGCGCAGCGCGTCGGCGGTGGCGCCCGCGGCGGTCAGGGCCTGCGCGGCGGCGGACTGCCCGGCGGCGGTCGCGATGAGCAGGTGCTCGGTGGAGACGTACTCGTCGCCGAGCGCCTCGGCCTCCTGGCCCGCCGCGGTCAGCACGGTCTGCATGGCGCGCGACGGCGTCGGCTGGGCGACGCCGCCACCGCTGGCCGCGGGCAGCGCGACGAGCGCGGCCCGGGTCTTCTGCCCGACCTGCTGGGCGTCGGCCCCGACGGCCTCGAGCAGCCCGACGGCGACGCCCCCGGTCTGCTGCAGCAGCGCGGCCAGGAGGTGGACGGGTTCGAGCTGGGGGTTGCCGGCCGCCGACGCCGACTGCACGGCGTCGCCGATGGCCTGCTGCGACATGGTCGTGAACTTGGTGTCCATGGATCCTCCGGGTCCGTCTGTGGGGTCTGACCGTGCCAACCTCGGCAAAGTTGAGTCTATTCCACTCAACTTTGTGCTGCAGCCGGGTGAACCACCTCAGATCGACCCGAACCGGGATGCCGAGGACCTTCCCGTGCGGGATGCTGGTCGGGTGACCTCCGCCACGCTCGCCTCCCCCGCGGTCCGACGCCGGACCCGACGTCCCGCCCGCACCGTGCTCGCCGCCGCGCTCGCCGCCGTCGGGCTCCTCGCCCTGGCCGGCTGCATGAAGATCGAGACGGACTTCGTCCTCTCGGAGGACGACACGGTCTCCGGGTCGGTCGTGATGGCCTTCTCGGACGAGTTCGCCGAGTCGCTCGGCATGGACCCCCAGGAGCTGTGGGACTCGGCGAACGAGGGCGACGACTCGCTCGTCGACGAGCTGCCCGACGGCGCCACCGAGGAGCCCTATTCCGACGGCGAGTACACCGGCACGCGGATCACCTACACCGACCAGCCGCTGGACCAGATGAGCGGCGGCACCGACGACCTCTCGATCACGCGCGAGGGCGACGAGTACGTGGTCGAGGGCGTCATGGACCTGTCGGACACCAGCACCGAGGAGACCGGCGAGCTGCCGGAGGGCCTCATGGACTCCTTCGTGGTCCGCATCGCCGTGACGTTCCCCGGCGAGATCAGCGAGACCAACGGCGAGGTGGACGGCACCACGGTGGTCTGGAACCCGCCCGTCGGCGAGAGCACCGAAATGTTCGCCCGCGGGTCGGCCGTCGGGGACGGCGCCGCGCCCGACGACTCCGCCACCACCGAGGAGACCGAGGAGCCGGCCACGGAGGACACCGCCGGCACCGAGGACGGGGCGACCACGGACGACTCGATGACCGACACGAGCGAGGAGTCGATGATGGTCGACGAGGCCTCCTCCCCCTGGGCGTGGATCGTCGGGGCCGTCGTCGGGCTCGCCGTGCTCGGTCTGGTCGTCTGGCTGATCGTGCGCAACAACCGCTCCTCCGGCCCGCCTCCCGCGGCAGGGTTCCCGCAGGGGCCGGGCGGGGCCGCCGCTCCCCCGCCGTACACCTCGGGCGCCGCGCCGCGCGCGGACTACGGCCAGCCCCAGCAGCCCGCCCCGCCGGTGGTCCCGCCGCAGCAGGGCCCGACCGACCCGTACCAGGGGCCGGCCGACCCGAACTCCACGCCGCCCACGCCACGCTAGGACGCCCGACGGCGGCACCCCGGTAGCCTCGTCGCCATGACGTCGCTCGAGAGCACCGCCTGGCACCCCGACGTGCTCGGTCCCGACTTCGAGGACCGCACGCTCGACCTCCCGGACGGAGCCTCCGCGACCCTCGTCCGGCACCGCGCCTCGGTCGCTCCCGACGACTCGCCGGCACGGGTGGCCGTGCTGCAGGTGCACGGGTTCGCCGACTACTTCTTCCACCCGCACGTCGCCCGCGCGGTGGCCGACGCCGGTCACGCGTTCTACGCCGTCGACCTGCGCGGGCACGGCCGCTCGTGGGACACCCAGGTGGCCGCGGGGGGCGACCCCAACCAGGTGCCGGACATCGCGGTGTACGCCCAGGACCTCGACGCGGCCGCGGCGGCGGTCCGGGCCGCGGGGCACGAGCGTCTGGTCGTCCTCGGCCACTCGACCGGCGGGCTGATCGTCCCCCTGTGGGCCGCGGCCCGACCCGGCCGGGCGGACGCGCTGGTGCTGAACAGCCCGTGGGTCGGGCAGAACGCCTCGCTCCCGGCGCGCTGGGCCGGGACGCTCGCGGTCGAGGCGCTCGCACCGCTGGCACCCCGCGCCGTCGTCTCCCACCTCGGCGTGGACTATGCCCGCGCACTGCACCAGGGGTACGGCGGCGAGTGGGACTTCGACCCGGCATGGAAGCCGCACGACCCGTTCCCCGTGCGGGCCGCCTGGTTCCGCTCCGTGCTGCGGGCCCAGCGCCGTCTCGCCCGGGGCGTCGACCTCGACGTGCCCGTGCTGGTCGTCACCTCGGACCGCACCACCCGCACGGAGCACCTCACGAGCGACACGGTGCTCGACGTCGCGCACATGTGGCGCATCGCGCCGCGTCTGGGCGAGGACGTGAGCCTCGTGACGGTCGCCGGCGGGACCCACGACCTGGCGCTGTCACCGTCCCCCGCGCGCGAGGAGTACCGCCAGGTGGTGCTCGACTGGATCGCCGCGGCGGTCTGACGGCGCCGCTGACCCTGCCGGCACCGCGGCCGTCGTGTCCGATTCCCGCTAGCGACGGACGGTCGGAGCACGCGACGATGGCTCCATGACCACGCAGCCGGCCACCGAGCAGCACGGGGAGCAGTTCGCGGAGCGGTACCGCGCGATCGCCGCCCGCGACGCCCGGTTCGACGGGCAGTTCGTGACGGCCGTGCGCACCACCGGCATCTACTGCCGCCCCTCCTGCCCGGCCCGTACGCCCCGGCCGACGAACGTCACCTTCTACCTGACCAGCGCCGCCGCGCACGACGCCGGCTACCGCGCCTGCAAGCGCTGCCTGCCGGAGGCCAGCCCGGGCACCCCCGCCTGGGACCAGCGCGGGGACCTCGCCGGACGGGCGATGCGGCTGATCGGCGACGGCGTGGTGGACCGCGAGGGCGTCGACGGCCTGGCCTCCCGGCTCGGGTACAGCCCCCGGCACGTGCACCGGCTGCTGCGCACCGAGCTGGGCGCCGGACCGCTCGCCCTCGCGCGGGCCCAGCGCGCCCAGACCGCCCGCGCGCTGCTCACCGGGACCGACCTGGCGGTATCGGACGTCGCGTTCGCCGCCGGGTTCGGCAGCATCCGCCAGCTCAACGACACCGTGCGGGAGGTGTTCGCCACCTCCCCCTCCGAGCTCCGCGCCCGCCGCGGCCGCACCGTCGGGTCCGACAGGCCACGCGTCGGCATGGTGCGGCCGGAAGAACCGGCATCACCCCGCGTCGTGCACCTGCGGCTCACCCTGCCCGTCCGCGAGCCGTTCGACGCCACCGGCACGATCGCCTTCCTCGCCGCACGCGCCGTCGACGGCGTGGAGGCCGCCGACGGCCCGGGGACCAGCGGCGGCACAGGGATCAGCGGCGGCACAGGGATCAGCGGCGGCACAGGGATCAGCGGCGGTCCAGCGACCGACGGTGCAGCGACCGACGACGGCGAGCTCCGGTACGCGCGCACCCTGCGCCTGCCCCACGGCCCGGGCGCCGTCGAGATCCGCGCGGGCACCGCCGTCGGCCCCGGACGCGTCGACGTGCGGCTCGAGCTGACGGCGCTCGCCGACGTCGCCACCGCCGTCGCCCGCACCCGGCGGCTCCTCGACCTCGACGCCGACCCGGTGGCGATCGACGCCGCGCTCGGCGCCGACCCGCTGCTCGCCGGCTCCGTGCGGGCCGCACCCGGCCTGCGGATGCCCGGCGCCGCCGACGCCCACGAGCTCGTCACCCGCGCCGTCGTCGGGCAGCAGATCTCCGTGGCCGCGGCCCGCACCCACCTGTCCCGGCTCGCCGCGTCCGCCGGCGCGCCGTACGCGTCGGGCTTCGCCGGGCTGACGCGCCTCTTCCCGGAGCCGGCCGCCGTCGCCGAGACGGCCGGGACGCTGCGCCTGCCCGCCCGGCAGCGCGCCACGCTGGCCGCCGCCGCGGCCGACCTGGCGAGCGGGGACCTCACGGTCGACGTCGGGCAGGACCGCGCCGAGCTCACCACCGCCCTGCAGGCACGGCACGGCATCGGGCCGTGGACCGCCGCGTACGTCGGGATGCGGGTGCTCGGCGACCCCGACGTCTGGCTCCCCGGCGACGCCGCGCTGCGCCCCGTGACCCCCGACCGGGCCGCCGCCTGGGCCCCCTGGCGCTCCTACGCCGTCGGGCACCTGTGGCGCCGCCCCCGACCCGCCCCTGCCCGTTCCCGAGGAAGGACCACCCGATGACCTCCGCCACCACGCTCGACACCCCCGACGGACCGTTCACGATCGTCGCCGACGACGGCGTCGTGCTCGCCTCGGGCTGGACCGCTGACGCCGCGTCGCTGGTCGCGCTCGTGCACCCGGCGCTGCGCCCCGACCAGGTGCCGGGCGTGCCCGACGACGGCACCGACGTCGCGGCACCGGTCGCGGCCGTGCGGGCCTACTACGCGGGCGACGTGACCGCCGTCGCACAGGTCCCGGTGCGCCAGCGCTCCGGACCGTTCCGCGAGCAGGCGTGGGAGGCGCTGCGCGCCGTGCCTGCCGGCGAACCCGTCACCTACACCGAGTACGCGGCGCAGGCGGGCCGACCCGCCGCCGTCCGGGCCGCGGCCGGGGCGTGCGCGCACAACGCTGCCGCGCTGTTCGTGCCCTGCCACCGGGTGCTGCGCAGCGACGGCACGCTCGGCGGCTTCCGCTACGGCACCGCCGTCAAGGAGTCGCTGCTGGCCCGCGAGCGCGCGGGCTGACCGGCGGCGGCACGACTCTCGGCGTCGGCCGGTATCTCGGAGGGTGGCGGGCGCTCCCTTCATGGTGGAGATGGCTACTCAGCCGCTCCGACGACCGAGGAGGAGCCATGGATGCCACGTCCCACGTCGGAATCGGAGTTGCCGACCTACAGCACGCAGCGCTGAGCGAAGCGCGACGCTACATGAGAGAAGCGCGTGGGGACCGCGCTGTCGCCGCCCGCCTTGTCTTCGCCCGGCTCGAGGAACTCGGGTGGATCACCGCGCACGAGCGGGATGTCGTGACCCGGATGCACGCGACCGGGAGGCCCGCGCCGGGCCGAGACACGTCCGAGCGCAAAGGGCCGATCGCCGCACGAGAATACTTCGCTGTGCGTGACATGCACGACGAGCTGCTCGCACGTGGCGACGCCAGCCCCGTCGCTCTCGTCCTGGCATCGTCCGCCGTCGGGTCCTATGAGGCCACGCCCGGGGACGACGGCACGACCGTCGTCTTCGCCAAGAGCAACCGCGACTACCAGGGGCTGCTCACCGGAGCAGGAGCGATCATCGGCGGCGCACTCGGCGGCCCGACAGGAGCCGCCATCGGAGGGGCCGTCGGGGGCGTCATCGGCTACGTCGTCGACGACTGCAAGGACTGACGGGTCGTCCTGCACCGGAGGGTCGCTCCCTGATATGACCTCGGCAACTGCCGCGATCAGCGCAGGTCCTCGGGGGCGAGCAGGAACTCGGCCTCGTCGGCGATCTCGCCGCCGACGGCCTCGTGCAGGGCGAGCGCCACCCGGCCCACCAGGTCGGCGGCCCGCTTGCGGGCCACCACGAGGGCGGGCTGGGGGAACTCCATCTGCGACTCGGCCTGGTCCGGCGGGTCCCACACGACGCGGTAGCAGATGGCGCCGGACCCGGCCCACGGCAGCTCCTTGACGAGCAGCGGCAGGACCTCGTCGCCGTTGACCTCGACGGTGACGTAGCCGTCGTGGCCGAGGTCGATGGTCAGCCCGTACCCGTCGAGCACGATCGGCGCCTGCAGCGCCGCGATGTCGTAGTCGTCGGCGCGGGCGTGCAGCTCGCGGCGCACGTCCGGGTCCATCTTCTCGCCCGGGTAGAGGGGCTTCTCCGCGATGCCCTCGGGCGGGCCCTGGTAGTCGGCGCCCTGGGTCGCCAGGACGACGCGCGGATGCACGGCCTGCAGGACGCGGTGCGCGGCCTGCGGGTCGAGCCACACGTCGGACCAGACCGTCAGGTCGACGGCGGCGGCCGGGTCGGGGCGCAGCACCACACCGGCCCCGGCGTCGCGCCGGGCGGCCTCCGCGGGGTCCCACAGGGCCGCCACGTCGAGCCGTGTGGAACCGCCGAGGCGCCGCGCCGCGGCGATCAGCCAGCGCACCACCCGCTCCTCCTCGCGGTTCGGCAGCGCCCGGGGGAAGGCGCGGGCGAGCCCGTCCCGGTCTCCGCCGAAGGACGCGGGCGGGTCGTCCCAGCGCTCCCGCGGGGTGACGACGTCGAACACCATCGCGGTGCCGGGCGGCAGCCCGAGCTCGAAGCCGTCGCCGCGCGGCGCGTAGGGTCCGTGCACGTGGCTGTGCCGGGTCAGCCGCAGCACCCCCGGCTCGCCCGGGGAGGCGATGCGACCGGCGGGCAGGTCGGCGCCCGGCATGTCGGAGGGGACCACGTCCCAGCGCGTCCCCGAGAAGCGGGAGACGGCCAGCACCTCGACCTCGTCGACGAGCACGTCGTCGGGCACCGCCAGCAGGTGGCGCGCCTGGTGCCCCTTCGTGGTGGCGGCGGGCAGCGGTGGCAGTGACGGCGGCGACTGCTTGGCCATCTGGCGGAGCTCCTTCCGGGACCGGAGCACGGTGGTCTGGCTGGTCGCAGACCCCGCGCGGCGGGACCGAGCGTACCGACGTCTGCCACCCCGGTAGTAGGGGTTCATACGTCGGTACGGTGGAAGGACTGCCAGGACCGGCTCGCCGTCGGACCCCGCTGCCCCTGGTAGCGCGAGCCGTACCGCTCCGAGCCGTAGGGGTGCTCCGCCGGGGACGACAGGCGGAAGAAGCAGAGCTGACCGATCTTCATCCCGGGCCACAGCGTGATCGGCAGGGTGGCGACGTTGCTCAGCTCGAGCGTGACGTGGCCCGAGAAGCCCGGGTCGATGAACCCCGCGGTGCTGTGCGTCAGCAGGCCGAGACGTCCCAGCGACGACTTGCCCTCGAGGCGGGCGGCGACGTCGTCCGGCAGGGATACCGCCTCGTAGGTGGAGCCGAGCACGAACTCCCCCGGGTGCAGCACCATGGGCTCGCCGGCGTCCACCTCGACGAGCCGCGTCAGCTCGGGCTGCTCCTCGGACGGGTCGATGAACGGATACCGGTGGTTGTCGAAGAGGCGGAAGAAGCGGTCCAGGCGCACGTCGATGGACGACGGCTGGATCATCGCCGGGTCGTAGGGGTCGAGCTCGACCCGCCCGGCGTCGATCTCGGCTCGGATGTCGCGGTCGGAGAGCAGCACCAGCACACGGTAGCCCCGCGGCGCAGGTCGCGCCGCCCGCGCCCGGGAGAAGAACCGGGGCGACATGCCTCCGGCCTCGGCGGACGGGTCCACACGCTGGTCGGACGCCCGTTTTCGGGTCTCGGGCGCAGTTGGGTATGATCGCCGTGCGCGCATCGACGTCGGTGCGCCGCGCGGGTGTAGTTCAATGGTAGAACTTCAGCTTCCCAAGCTGACAGCGCGGGTTCGATTCCCGTCACCCGCTCCGCTCGAAGGGCCCGGCCGTCACGGCCGGGCCCTTCGCCGTCTCCGGTCCGTGCCCCGGTGCCGGTCTCCGGCCCCGGTCCCCGCCCGGTCTCAGCCCGGCGGGCGACGGCGCGGCCGCAGGCGCACGTCGGGCAGCGCCGGCGCTCGCAGCGGTCCGCCGTCGTACCCGTCGACCCGGCCGAAGCGGCGCCGGTCGGCGCCGGCGGCGTAGTCGGTGCCGCCGTCGGGCAGGTCGGCGACCTGGGCGGACCAGTCGGCCCGTGCGGCGACGATCTCCTCGTGCGTGCGCCCCACGAAGTTCCACCACATGACGACGTCCTCCTCGAACGGCACGCCGCCGAGCAGCATCGCGCGCACGGGCTCGGTGCCGGCGGTGACCCGCAGGCGGGTGCGGCCGGGCGGGACGTAGGCGAGGTCCGACGGCGGCACCACCGTGTCGGCGAACGTGGCCGGCCCGGCGTCGACGAGCAGGGCGTGCTCGAACCCCGCGTCGACGTCGAGGTCGAGCTCGGTCCCGGCGTCGAGGTCGAGCTGGGCACCCACGAGGGGCGTGTACGTCGGCGCGGGCGACACCAGTCGCTCCCCGGCGACCTGCAGCGAGCCGAGCAGCACCTGGACGCGTGCCCCCGCGGTCTGGGCGACCGGGAGGTCGTCGTGGTGGCTGAAGGCCGGCTCCACGTCCCGGGCGGTGGACGGCAGCACCGTCCACAGCTGCACCCCGTGCAGCATCGGCGGGCGGGGCTGCTCGGGCGTCCCCGCCGGGGACTCCTCGGAGTGGGAGATGCCGCGTCCGGCGGTCATGAGGTTGAGCTCGCCCGGGCGGACGCGCTGGGTGGAGCCCACCGAGTCGCGGTGCAGGATCTCGCCGGCGAACAGCCAGGTCACGGTCTGCAGCCCGATGTGCGGGTGGGGCGGCACCTGCATCCCCGCCGAGGTGGCGACGTCGTCGGGGCCGTAGTGGTCGCAGAAGCACCAGGCGCCCACGAGGGACCGGCGTCGTTGCGGGATGGTGCGCCGCACCGTCATGGCCCGGGGGCCGCCGAGCGGCACGTCACGGGCGGAGAGCAGCTCGACGGACTCGCCCGGGTCGGGGCCGCAGACCTGCTCGGCCGGTCGCGTCTCGAGGTTGCTCATCCACCGAGATTACGCGCGGCGAGCCGACCGGGCGATGCCGAGGCCCCCCGGGGCGGCCGGGGGGCCTCGGCAGGACCGCGTTCCCCACGCGATCGCTGGCGGGGCGCCGTGTCGACGTCACGGCCCCGGATCGCCCTGCCGGACCGGCGGGGCCTGGTGCGTCGTCGCCCCGGTCGGTCCGTTCTCCGCAGGAGCCCGGACGCGGCTGGTCTTCCGGCCCCGCCGGGCACCCGCGTCGTCACCCGCGGCCCGCACCTGGGTGCGGATCGGCCCGTCGTTCTCCGGTCGACCGTGGACCCGCCGCCCGGTCCCCCTCCTCACGTCTCCGCGAGGTCGAGAGGTCCTGCCGGCGAGACCGCTACCGAAGTTTCTAACCCCCTGTCGGGGCCGCTGCAAGGGGTCCGCGGGACCGAGTTTTCGGCCACAGGTTCGTCCACAGCCGGAGCCGCGGAATCCCCACACCGTCCACACCCCTGTGGAAAAAATCTGTGGACAGCACGGTGCCTGTGACGTGTCGCACACGCTCCCACCGGACGGCCCGAACGCCGCGTTGCGACCGCGCGAACGAGCTCCGACAGCCGGAGAACCGCGGAATCCCGCGGATCTGAGCCCGTACCGGACCGTTCCGGGGCCTCCGGGGGGCGTCGTCGGCCCGCCCGGGACACCGACGATTCACCGGATCACCGCAGGTCGGCGCGACGACACGCCGTGATCCACACACCTGTGGACAACTCACACCCAGGCGCGGGACGCCGTCCGCTGCTCGTCGGTACGGCGCTCGATCTCCGCCGTCGTCGCCACGAAGGCGCCGTCGTCCACCACCACGCCGCCGAGCCGCGCCTGCAGCAGGAGCACCAGCCGGGCGACCATCGCCCGCATGCGGGCGCGGGCGATGACGTGCACGCCGGACGGCTGCTCCACCTGCAGCTCGTAAGGGTCCTGCGGCGTCCAGCCGACGCGGACCACGTGCGGGCCGTACTCGCGCCAGTCGAGGTCGGCCAGCGCCCGCGGGACGCGGTCCACGTGCTCGACCTCCGCCGTGATCGTCCCGTCGTAGGGGGTGGCCGCCACCGCCCGGTAGGTCCGGCTGCCGTCGGGTGCGGTGCGCTCGTCCGCCAGGTCGGCGGTGGCCACCTGGGAGCGCAGCAGACCCAGCAGGTCCGCCGGGGCGATCGGGTGCGCGGAGTACAGGGTGAGGTCCACGGTCGCCGTCGGGTCCGGCCGCAGCAGGTGTCGCCCGTCCGCCAGGAGCGAGCCGCCCAGCTTGCGGGCGGCGGCCACGCCGAACTGCACCAGCCGCAGCTCCTCGCCCTCCGGCAACCCGGCCGCGAACGCCCGGGCGATGCCGTCCCGGTCGTCGGTCACGGCCGGCGGACCCTGGCGCCGGTCGATCATCCCGTCCACCCGTCCGAGCGCGTACGCCGAGGCCGCCCGGTCGAGGCCCGCCTGCGGCGCCACCTCGGCCGCGACCGGGAAGGGCCCGGCAGCGCCGTGCTCCGCGCCGATGCCCAGCACGCCGGGGCCCGCGCTGCGGGACTCCGACGCCGCCATGCCCCGGAACCGCGCACCCCGAATCGGCGCGGCCGTCGTCGCGGCCTGCGGCTCGCGCAGCCACCGCACGTCCGCGAACCAGGCGGAGGCCAGCTCGACGACCGAGGGCCCACCTCCGTCGGGCAGGACGAGCACGTGGTTCGCGGCGTGCTGCGGAGGGACGAGCGCCTGGACGTACGACATGTGGCGCAACCTACTCCCGTCCGCGGTCGCGGAACACACCCGGATGTTTCCGTCGTGTGACGATGCCCCGGGCCGCCCCGGCGCCCGGCTTCGCGCCGGGACGTGCGCCGCTCAGGCGCCGACGTCGTGCAGGTGGTGGACGACGTCGTGCACGAAGTAGCGCCCGATGCTGCGCACCGTGAACTGCGAGCCGTTGGACCGCAGCCCGACCCGGTCCAGGTGGGCGGTCTTGACGGTGTCGAACCGGCCCGCCACCGTCAGCCCCTCGTCCACGAGCTCGACCGCGACCCGGTCCGGGTCGAGCCGGTCGTACCGGCCGGACAAGGCGGCGTCGTCCTGGTCCCAGTTCGCGAACTGCGCGCCGTCCACGGCGAGCATCAGGGCGAGCCGCTGGTCGAACACGCCGAACACGTCGCGCACGTGCGCACCGTACTCCAGCGGGGACCACACGGACGGCGCGGGACGACGGCGGACGTCCGGCCGCGAGAGCACGGCACGCCAGCGCGGCAACGTCGCCCGCACGGCGTCCCCGACCCGCAGCGGGTCCAGGTCGGCGGGCACGAACCCGCAGTCCGGGCACGGCTCGGAAGCCGCCCACGTCCAGTCCTTGGTGTCCGGGACGACGTCGGCGTACGGGTCGGTGGCATCGGTCACACGGCGACTGTACCGACCGCTGTCCTGACACGGGATGCCTATGATGTCAGCATGCCCAAGATCATCGGCAAGAGCCTCCACGAGCACCGCCAGATGACCCGGCACAAGCTGTTCACGGCGCTGTCCACGCTCATGGCCGAGCGCGGGTTCGACACCATCACCCTCGCCGACATCGCCCAGGCGGCCGGCGTCGGTCGCACCGCCGTGTACAACCACTTCTCCGACAAGGAGTCGCTGCTGCTCGGGTTCATCACCCACGAGACGGAGCAGTACGCCCTCACCCTCGAACGGGCTCTCGCCGAGGTCGACGACCCGGTCGCCCAGCTGCGCACCTACATCCGCCAGCAGGCGCAGCTCACCCGCGTCTTCCACCTCGCTCCGGGACCGGACCTGCGCACGGTGCTGTCCCGGTCCACGCTGGCACGCCTGCGCGAGCACGCCGAGATCGTCGAGTCCATCCTCAAGCGGATCCTGCACGACGGCATCGAACGCGGCTCGTTCCCGCCCCAGGACATCGAGCCGACGGTCCAGCTCGTCAACGCATGCCTGTCCGGGCGCCTGATCCCGGACGACGCCGAGGCCCGCGAGCGCGCGATCCGCGCGGCGGAGACGTTCGTGCTGCGCGCCGTCGGGGCACGACCTCAGATGGCGGCCTGAGTCACCACCGAGTCAGCGCTGCGTCGCCACCGGCTCACCACCAGGCGTCGGCGGGCACGTGGCGGTGCTCGGGGTCCGGCGTGCGGTAGGGCACCGGCTCCGGCGCGGTGTAGGCCCGCGCGAACTCCAGCCCGGCCACCAGGTCGGCGTGCCGCTCGTGCGCGTCGCGCGCCTTGCGGGTCGAGATCTCGAGGACCACGTCGCCGGTGAAGCCGCGCCGGGTCAGCTCGGTGAGCACCTTGTCGCAGTGCATGTCGCCGCGCCCCGGGACCAGGTGCTCGTCGCGCGCGTTGAACGTGCCGTCCGCGAGGTGCACGTGCCGCAGCCGGTCGCCGAACTCGTCGAGCAGCGCGAGCCCGTCCTGCTGCGCGATCGCCGCGTGCGACAGGTCCAGGGTCACCGAGTCGTACCCGTGCTCCGACGGGTCCCAGCCCGGCAGGTACGCCTTGAGCTCGCGGTCCAGCCGGCTGTGCGGCCGCCACGGGTACATGTTCTCGACGGCGACCGTGACCTCGCCCTGCTGGTTCAGCTCGTGGACCTGCTCCTCGAACCCGCGGGCGTACTTGTACTGCCAGCGGAACGGCGGGTGCACGACGACGGTCCGCGCGCCGAGCTCACCGGCCATGTCGACCGCGCGGGCCAGCTTGTCCGCCGGCGACCGGCCCCACACCCGCTGGCTCACCAGGAGGGTCGGCGCGTGGATCGACCGGATCGGCACGCCGCTGTCCGCGACGAGCCGCTCCAGCGCGCGCGGGTCCTGCGTGACCGGGTCCGACCAGACCATGACCTCCACGCCGTCGTACCCGATCTGCGCCGCCGACTCGAAGGCGAACGCCGCACGCCGCGGGTACACGGATGCTGTGGACAGAGTCACGGGGATGGACGGGTCGGCCATGTCAACACCTTAGGTCGGGGACCTGGACGGTCGCTGAATACGCTACGCCCGGACGGTGAAAGGCGCGTGTCACCGCGACTAGGCTCGCCCCCATGGTGCGCGCGGTGGTGTTCGACGTCGGTGAGACCCTGATCGACGAGACCAGGATCTTCACGCGGTGGGCCGCCCGCCTCGGCCTCCCGGCCGGCACGTTCCTCGGCCTGATCGGCGCCTGCGCGGCCACCGACCGCCCGCTCTCGGACGCCTTCGCGATCGCGCGGCCCGGGATCGACCTGGAGGCCGAGATCGCCCGGTGGGCGCACGACGACCCCGAGGGCCTGCGGGAGAACTTCGACGCCGACGACCTCTACCCCGACGTGCGCCCGGCACTGACCGCCCTGCGCGACGCCGGGCTCGCCGTCGTCGTCGCCGGCAACCAGCCGCCCCAGGCCCGCGCCGCCCTGGAGGCCATGGGCCTGCCCGTCGACGCGATCCGCACCTCCGACGAGTGGGGCGTGGAGAAGCCGGACCCCGTGTTCTTCGCCCGCGTGGCGGACCTCGCGGGTGTGCCGGCCTCCGACGTGGCCTACGTGGGCGACCGCCTCGACAACGACGTGCTGCCCGCCGCCGACGCCGGGATGCGGCCCGTGCTGGTCCGGCGCGGCCCGTGGGGCTACCTGCACGCCGAACGGCCCGAGGCGGCCCGGTGCGCCGTCGTCGACTCCCTGGGCGACCTGGTGGGGCTGCTGGCGCGCTGAGGCGTCAGGTCCAGCCGAGCCGCCCCACGGCGTCCAGGGCCAGCAGCACCCCGACGATCCCCAGCACCCAGGCGGTCATCTCGGCCGCGTGGCGGGTCAGCCAACGCTCCAGCCGACGCAGCACCGGGTCCACGGCCCGCGCCGCCACCCGGCGCGCGACCAGCAGGAGCAGGGCCGGGACCACCATGACGACGCAGTAGGCCGCCAGCACCCCGACCGACGCCGGTCCGGACAGGTCGGAGGCGGTGATCAGCCCGATCGCCGCGAGGTACGGCAGCATCGTCGCGACCTCCAGCGCGCCCGCGCCCAGCGCCAGGCCGGCCAGCGGGGCGAGGGACCCCGACGACCCGTCGGTCGCCGTCGCGCGCTCGCGCCAGCGCACCAGCCTCCCGGGCGTGCCGCCCCGCTGCGCGGCGCGCCGCGCGGCCCGCCGACCGTCGAACCGGAAGCTCAGAGCCAGCAGCGCGACGCCGACCACGAGCTGGGCCGCCACCACCGGGCGGGAGTCCAGCACGTCCCCGTACCGATCGAGGAGCGTCGTGCCGCCGAGCATGACCAGGACCCCGACCGCGAGGTAGAAGCCCGCGATCGTGGCGAGATACACGATCACGCGGCCGACCCGCACCCGTCCCGGCGCGAGCAGCAGCCAGACGGGCACGAGCAGCGTGCCGAAGCTCGTCGAGTCCACGAGCGCGAGGACCGCCAGCACACCGACCAGCGCCACCGGCCCGGCAACCTCCGGAGCAGCGAGGTCCACGGGAAGTTCCATGCGGAGCAGCCTGCTCGCGACCCGGGGCCGCCACATCGCCCACCCGACGGATCCGTCCTCGCCCGACGTACCTCGTTCGACGGACACGCGCCGCGGCGGCCTGTGCTGGGATGGGGGCGTGGCAGGCGAGGAGCCCCGGGGCGCCCGGGTCCGCGACCGGTTCCGTCGGCTCTGGGGCGACGGCCGGCGCGGCGACCTGTCCACCGCGGTCGTGACGTTCGTCGCGGGGTGCCTGCTCCTCGCCGTGGGACTCACGGACGTCGTGGCCGACCCTCCGCTGGACCTCCCCCGCGGCGCCCACCTCGGGCTGCTCACGGCCGGCTGCGTCCTGGTCGCCCTCAAGCGCGCCCGGCCCCTGCTCGCGCTGGCCGGCGGTTCGGCCCTCACGGGCCTCGACCTGGCCGGCGGCGGCAGCCTCGCCCTCCTGCTCGTCCTGTGGGACCTGCTCTACAGCGCCGCCCTGTGGGCACGGGCCACCGCCCGCGACGCCCTGTGGATGGTCGCCGGCGCGATCACCGTCGTCGGCGGCGTGACCGCAGCCGTCGTCGCCGACGACCCGCGCGCCCTGGTGCACGCGACGCTGCAGCTCGGTGCCCTGCTGCTGGTCCCCCTCTGGTGGGCCCAGAACGTCCGTCAGAAGACCGAGCTCGTCGAGCTCGAGCGGGCTCGCGCCGACGCGGCCGCCCGCTCCGCCGCGCTCGAACGAGCCCGGGCCGCCGACCACGCCCGTCTCGCCGAGTCCCGCCGGGTCGCGGCCGTCCGCTCCGAACGGGCGGCGATGGCCCGCGACCTCCACGACGTCGTCGCCGGCCACCTGTCCACGATCGCGATCCACTCCGGCGCAGCGCTCAACGGCCCGCCCGACCCGGACCGGGACCGCGCCGCGCTCGAGCAGGTGCGCGTCAGCGCGCTGGACTCGCTCGGCGAGATGCGTTCGATGATCGACCTGCTGCGGGCCGGGACGTCCGACTCCGTGCGGGCGCCCGGGCGGCTCGACGAGATCGCGGGCCTCGTCCAGGCCGCCCGCTCCGGGGGCGTCGAGGTCTCGTTCGTCCGGCCGGCACCCGCCGTCGACGCCGGGACCGCTGCTGAGCAGGCCCTGCACCGCATCGCCCAGGAGGCCCTGACGAACGCCCGCAAGCACGCGCCCGGCCGGCCGGTGGAGGTCCGCCTCGACCAGGACGGCCGGGGCACGCTGCACCTCGACGTCCGCAACGGTCTCGGCGACGGCGGACGGCCAGGAGCCTCGGACGAGGTCCTGCACTCCGGCATCGGGATCCTCACCATGGCGGAGCGCGCCGAGGCGCTCGGCGGCAGCTTCCGCGCCGGGCCCGAGAACGGGTCCTGGGTCGTGCACGCCGCCGTCCCCCGAGCCGCGGAGGTCCCGGTGACCGACGGATGACCGTCCAGGAAGCCCGCGTCCGGGTCCTCCTCGCCGACGACCACGCCGCGATCCGTGCCGGCCTGCGGATGCTGCTCGAGGCCGCCGGGGTCGAGGTCGTGGGCGAGGCGGCCGACGGTGACGCCGCCGTCACCAACGCCCGGGCGCTGCGCCCCGACGTCGTGCTCATGGACCTGCGGATGCCGGGCACGGACGGGATCACCGCGACGGACGCCGTCGTGCGCGAGGGGCTGGCGGACGTGCTCGTGCTGACCACGTTCGACCTCGACGACTACGTCGACGCCGCCCTCGCGGCCGGAGCCGCCGGGTTCCTCCTCAAGTCGGCCGAGCCCGCCGCCCTCGTCGACGCCGTCCGCCGGGTGGCGGCGGGCGACGGCGTGCTGGCGCCGGAGATCACCCGACGCGTCCTGGCCCGCCTGCCGCGACCGGACCCCACGGCGTCGGACGGTGATCGAGGTGGTCCGTCGACCACGAGGGACGACCACGCGGGCCTCGCCGCGCTCACCTCCCGGGAGAGGGACGTGCTCGTCACGCTCGGGCGGGGGCTGTCCAACCAGGGCGTCGCCGCCGCGCTCGGCATCACCGAGGCGACGGCCAAGACGCACGTGTCCCGGGTGCTCGCCAAGCTCGGGGTGCCCACCCGCATGCAGGCGGCCGTCGTCGCCCGGGACGCCGGGCTGGTCTGACGCGCGCGTGGGGCGCGGCCCCGGGGCTCAGGCGCCGCCGTGCGGGCCGTCCGGCTCGTCGGACGGGTCCATCTGGTTCGGCACCAGCTCCGACTCGTCGACCTTGCCGGTGCGGAACCCGGCCCGGCTGAGCAGGTGGGCCGCCACGGGTGCGGTGGCGAGCTGGAAGACGACCACGAGGGCGAGCATCGCCACCGCCGACCAGCTGCGCACCCGCAGCGCCAGGCCGATCAGCAGCAGCACCAGGCCCAGGACCTGGGGCTTGGTCACCGAGTGCATGCGGGCGAGCAGGGAGCCGAAGCGCAGCGCGCCGACGCCGGCCGCGAACGTCAGGAAGGCCCCGGCCAGCAGGCAGAGGGCGGCGACGACGTCGGCGAGCGCCGTCCAGAAGCCGGGCTCGATCTCGGTCATGGCCGCTCCTCGGGGGTCTCCGGCGACTCCTCGGTGCCGTCGTCCTCACCGGCGTCCTCGACGCGCAGCACGGCCACCGGGCGCTCCTCGCCGTCGCCGACGTCGGCGTCGTCCCGGGCGTCGGGCGCCGCGGGTTCCCGGGCGGCGAACCGGGAGATCGCCACCGACCCGACGAACCCGACCAGGGAGAGCGCGACGAGGATGGGGATGGTCTCGGTCCGGCGCAGCCAGGCGGCCTCGATGGCGATCACGCCGACCAGGGCCGCGGCCAGCAGGTCGAGGCCGAGCGCCCGGTCGAGCATGGAGGGACCGCGCTCGATCCGCACGAGCGCGAGCAGCGCCGCGACGGCGACCAGCACGGCCGCGACGGCGACGACGACGAGCATCACGGTCTCCATCAGCCCTCCAGCCCGCAGCGTTCGAGCACCTCGGAGGGCGCCAGCGTGCGCAGCACCCGCTCCTCGAGCCCGCGGATGTCGGCGCGGACCGCCTCCGGGCCGTCGAAGTGCGCGATGTCCAGCACGTGCACGTACAGCCGGCCCGTGTCGGGCCGCGCCTCGACGACGAGCGACCCCGGCACGAGCGTGGACAGCACGGCCGTGACGGTGAGGAACAGGTCGTCGGGGTTGCGCAGCTGCACCTCGACCACGGCGCCGCGCGGCAGCGGTCCGGGACGCACCGCCACCCACGCGACCTGGAAGGAGGCCACGACCAGGTCGGCGACGAACCGGCGCAGGAGCCCGAGGAACGGCAGCACCCGGAAGGTCGCGCGGTCCTCGATGCGGGGCAGCGGGAACGCGACGACGACGAGGGCCGCGAGCGCCGCACCCCCGAGCACGTTGGCCCAGGAGACGTCGCCCCACAGCAGCACCCAGACGACGGTCAGCGCGGCGACGGCGGGCCACTGCCAGACGAACCGGCCTGCGGCGCGGCGCAGGGCGCCGGTGGACGGTGCGCTCATGACTCCTCCTCCCCGGTGCTCTCCTCGGTGACCTCGACGGACTGTCCGGTGCCGCGGTCGGACCCGCCGGGGTAGACGGCGTCGACGTAGGTGACGCCGTCCATGGTGGTGGCGGCGGACCGTTCGGCGTAGGCGTACAGCGGGCCGGCCACGACGGTCAGGGACACCCCGAAGGCGACGAGCGCCCCTGCCGGCCAGACCATAGTGCGCGGCAGGGGGGCGTGTTCGGGCAGGTCGGGCGGCGCCGTCTGCCAGAAGGCCTTGTTCCACGCCTTGACGACGGCGTACAGGGTGAGCAGGGAGGTGACGACGGAGCCCACCACGAGGATCCAGGCCAGCGGCGTCCCGGTGCGCACGCCCTCGGTGAGCAGCCCGACCTTGCCGAGGAACCCGGACAGCGGCGGGATGCCGGCGAGGTTGATGGCGGGCACGAAGAACAGCACCGCCAGCACGGGCGCGATCCGGGCCAGCCCGCCGAGCCGGTCGAGCGACGTCGACCCGCCGCGCCACTCCACGAGCCCGACGACGAGGAACAGCGCGGTCTGCACGGAGATGTGGTGGACGACGTAGAAGATCGCCGCTGCGGTGCCCGCCTCGGAGGCCAGCGCCACGCCGAACACCATGAAGCCGATGTGGCTGACGAGCGTGAAGGACAGGAGCCGTTTGACGTCGTTCTGCGCCACGGCGCCGAGGATGCCGATCACCATGGTCGCCAGCGCCACGACCATCAGCACCTGGTCGACGGCGGGGCTGTCGGGGAAGATCAGCGTCTGGGTGCGCAGGATCGAGTAGACCCCGACCTTGGTGAGCAGGCCTGCGAACACGGCGGTGACGGGCGCGGGGGCGGTCGGGTAGGAGTCCGGCAGCCAGAAGGACAGCGGGAACACGGCGGCCTTGATCCCGAAGGCGAGCAGCAGCAGGAGCTGCAGCGCGACGCGGACGGTGTCGTCGATCTCGGGCAGCCGCACGGCGAGCTGTGCCATGTTGACGGTGCCGGTCGCGGCGTAGACGAGGGCGATCGCCGCGAGGAACAGCACCGACGAGGCGAGCGCGACGATGAGGTACACCGACCCGGCACGCACCCGTTCGGCGGTGCCGCCGAGGGTGAGCAGCACGGCGGAGGCGGCCAGCAGGATCTCGAACCCGACGTACAGGTTGAACAGGTCCCCGGTGAGGAACGCGTTGGACACCCCGGCGGCCAGCACGAGGTAGGTGGGGTGGAAGATCGCCACGGGGATGGCCCCGCCGACGCGCGCCTCGTCGACGGAGAGCTCCTGCGCCGGTTCGGCCTCGCCCTCGGGCACGCCCTGGCCGAGGGAGTAGAGCAGGACGCACAGCAGCATGACGCCGCTGACGGTGAGCATGAGGGCGGCGAGCCGGTCGGCGACGAGCGCGATGCCGACGGGTGCGGCCCAACCACCCAGGTCCACGACGACGGGACCGGAGTCGGCGGCCAGGACGAGACCGGCGGACGCGGCGGTGGACACCGCCAGCGCCACGACGGAGATGACGCGCTGGACGTTGGCGTACCGGTGCAGCGCGAGCGTGAGCCCGGCGGCGAACAGCGGCACCAGGACGGGCAGCGGGACGAGCGTCGGTGCGCTCAGCACGGTGTCGAGCCAGCTCATGCGTCCCACCCCCGGCGCGGCGCGTCTCCCGGCGTCGGGTCGGGGTCGCCGTCGCGCACGACGTCGTCGTGCACTTCGGCGGCCTCCTCGTCGAGCGTGGTGCCGGGTTCGTCGGCGTCGGCGTCGGTGTACGCGGGCGCGTTGAGCGCGGCCTGCCGTGCGACACGCTGGTCCTCGACGTCGTCGGCGACCTCGTCGTGGCCGTGCAGCTGCCAGGACCGGTAGGCCAGCGCGAGGATGAACGCCGTCAGCCCGAGGGTGATGACGATGGCGGTGAGCGTCATCGCCTGGGCCAGCGGGTCGCTCATCGGCTCGTCCTCGGGCGCGCTGCCGACGATCGGCGACGCGCCGGCCTTGCCGCCGGCGACGAGGAGCATGAGGTTGACGCCGTTGGACAGCAGGATGAACCCCAGCAGGATGCGGGTGAGGGGCCGTTCGAGCAGCAGGTACACGCCGGCGCCGCACAGCACGCCGATCGCCAGCACCAGCACCGCCGAGGGGGTGTTCTCCAGGACGATCATCGCTGCTCCTCCCCCGCGGTCCGCACGACCTGCTCGGGCAGCTCGCCCTGCCGGTCGATCTCGGCGCCGAGCGTGCGCAGCACGTCCAGCACCAGGCCCACGACCAGCAGCATCACCCCGACGTCGAAGAACAGCGACGTGACCAGGTGGACGTCGCCGAGCAGCGGCACGTGGAAGTCGTACGTGAAGCTCTCCAGCACTTCGTTGCCGGTGAGCAGGGCGAACAGGCCCACGCCGGCCGAGAGGAACAGGCCGGTGCCGAGGAGCAGGCCGGGCGGCACCGGCATCGCCTCGCCCAGCTCGTAGCGGCCGCCCGCGAGGTAGCGCACCGCCAGCGCGATACCGACCATGAGCCCGGCCGCGAACCCGCCGCCGGGTGCGTTGTGGCCGCTGAACAGCAGGAACAGCCCGAAGACGACCATCGCGTGGAAGACCAGGCGGGTGACCACCTCGAACATCACCGAGCGACGTCCGGGGGCGAGGGTGCGCCCGGCGACGAGCCACTGCCCGCGCGACTCGGACCGGTCCCCGTCCTGGCCGGGTGCGCGCGAGAGCCGCAGCACCTCGCCGCTGCGCTGCCGCAGGAACACCAGGGAGGCCACCCCGGTCGCGGCGACGAGCAGCACGGACAGCTCGCCGACCGTGTCCCAGGCGCGGATGTCCACGAGGGTGACGTTGACGATGTTGCGGCCGCTGCCGTACTCCACGGACTCCGCGGGGAAGTCCACGCTGATCGGGTCCGCGACCCGGGCGAGCGGCGCCGCGACCGTCAGCGCCATCATGACGACGCCGGTGACCACGGCGAGCGCCAGGCGCACCCACCGGCTCGCCGCCAGGGGCCGGTCGGTGAAGTACGGCGGCATGCGGCGCAGCACCAGCACGAGCACCACGAGCGTGACGGTCTCGACCAGCACCTGGGTCAGCGCCAGGTCGGGGGCTCCGTGCAGCAGGAACAGGGCGGCGTTGGCGTAGCCGGCGACGCCGACGAGCACGACGGCCTTGAGCCGGCGCCGGGCGCGGACGGCGAGGACGGCGGCGACGGCGACGATCGCGACCACCGCCGCCTGGGCGGGCTCGTCCCAGGGGCGTACCTCGAGCGCCACCGACGTGCCGCCCACCAGCCCGGTCAGGATCACGGCGCCGGGGGCGAGCGCCAGCACCAGCACCACGATGCCGAGGTAGAAGGGCAGGGACCCGCGCTGGGTCGCGGCCGTGACGTCGGCGGCGAGGTCGTCGAGGCGGCGCATCCCCCGCCGGTAGACGACGTCGGCGCCGCGCGCGGACGGCAGGGCCTCCTGCCACCGCTCGACGCGCACCCGCTGCCAGAACAGCAGGGCACCGACGGCGAGGATCCCCGCGGACATCACGAGCGCCGGCGTGAGTCCCGCCCACAGCACCAGGTGCCCGGGGTCGCCGCTCGGGTAGGTGTCGGCGTAGGGGGCGAGCAGGTGCTCGCCGGTGGCCGGCACGAGCGCGACGGCGAGGCCCAGCAGGGCGAGGACGGCGGGCGGTCCGACCAGCAGCCACGACTGGCGACGGACCCGCGTGACCGGGGCGACGTCGTCGGGCAGGGACCGCTTGGTGCCGAACGCGCCCCAGACGAAGCGCAGCCCGTAGGTGACGGTCAGGACGGAGCCGACGACGACGGCGACCAGCGCGACGACCGCGAGGGTCCCGCCGCCGTGGGTGACGTCGTGCCACAGGCCCTCGAGGGCGGCCTCCTTGGCGACGTAGCCGGCCAGGGGCGGCAGCCCGATCATGGATGCGGTGGCGAGCACGCCGGCGGCGGCGGCCACGGGCATGGACCGCCACAGCCCGGACAGCTTGCGCAGGTCGCGGGTGCCCGCGGCGACGTCGACGGCGCCGACGACGAGGAAGAGCGCGGCCTTGAACATCGCGTGGGCGCCGAGGAGCGCGAGCCCGGCCAGTGCCGCCGCCCGGGTCCCCAGGCCCAGCAGGAGCACGAGCAGCCCGAGCTGGGAGACGGTGCCGAACGCGAGGACGAGCTTGAGGTCGTGCTGGCGCAGCGCGCGGTACCCGCCGAGCAGGAGCGTGCCGCCCCCGGCGAGCACCACGGTCCACCGCCACACGGGCAGGTCCGCCAGGCCGGGGGCGAACCGCGCCACGAGGTAGACGCCGGCCTTCACCATGGCGGCGGCGTGCAGGTAGGCGGACACGGGGGTGGGTGCCGCCATCGCGGCGGGCAGCCAGAAGTGGAAGGGCACGAGCGCGGACTTCGTGGCGGCACCCGCGAGCAGGCACAGCGCGGCGACGACGGCGGGCGCGCCGGTGGGCGGGTCGGCCACCACCTCGGAGATCCGCCACTGCCCGGTGGACACGCCGAGCACGATGAGCCCGACGAGCATCGTCAGCCCGCCCGCCGTGGTGACCACGATCGCCTGCATCGCCGCGCGACGGGAGGCCTTGCGGTCCGCGTAGTGGCCGATGAGCAGGTAGGAGAAGACCGTGGTCAGCTCCCAGAACACGAACAGCAGCAGCAGGTCGTCGGCCACGACGAGCCCGATCATCGCGGCGACGAAAGCGGTCAGCGTGCCCGCGAACCGGCCGGTGCCCACGGCGTCGCGGGCGAAGTAGGCCGAGCAGTACAGCAGCACCAGCGCACCGACGCCGCCGACGACGAGCAGCATCAGCCAGGCGAGGCTGTCGAGGCGCAGGTCGACGGCGAGCTCGAGGCCGGGCACCCAGGGCACGTGCTGGGTGGGGTGGTCGCCGGCGGCGACCTGGTCGGCGACGGCGATCGCGTAGCCGGCGGCCGACGCCGGACCCAGCGCCAGCACCCAGAAGGCACGACGACCCCACCACGTCACCAGGGCGGGCGCGACGAGCGCCGACGCGAAGGTGAGCAGCAGGATCTGGAGCACGGCACTCCGTCCGTCGGGGGCGGGCGGGAGCATCACCCTATCCGGGCGGCGCCGCGACGGCGCGGCGGCGCTCCGGGCTCCTTCGGCGGACGGCGATGGCCCTGGTCACAGTAGTCCACCGGACGGTGGACGCGGGGTCAGCCCCGCAGCGGGAGGGTGAGCGTGGCCTCGCCGTCGGCGCTGACGTGCACGGGCACGCCCCAGTCCTGCTGGGCGAGGTGGCAGGCTCCGAAGAAGTCCTCCGGCTCGCCGTCGGGGCCGAGCGGCACGTCCGCGGGCGGCAGGTCGCAGGAGGCGGCCTTGGCGGTCACGTGCAGCACACCCGCGCCGACCGTGGCGTCGAGGTGGAGCGTGCGGGTGAGGTCGGTGCCGGTCCCGCTGCCGTCGAGCAGCAGCTCCGGCGGGGTGGCGCTGACGGTGAGCTCGGTGGAGGGGCCGAACCGGTCGTCGAGCTTCTGGCCGGGGGCGGGCGTGAACGGGACCTCGAGGCGGACCTCGCCGGCGGCGACCGCGGTGGCCGCCCGCGTGACGCGGTGGGAGCCGGCGTCGAGCACCTGGCCGGCCAGGTCGGCGGGCACTGCGACGCGCGTGAGGCGGTGCGCGGCGGACTCGACCACCAGCAGGTGCAGGGTGCCGGCGGCCGGGTCCGGCTGCACGACGACGTCGCTCGGCTCGGCGAGGCCCGTCACGAGGGTCGTGACCTCGCCGGGACCGCCGTCGGCGGCGGGGGCGTAACGCCGCAGGGCGCCGTTGTAGGTGTCGGCGACGACGACGGACCCGTCCGGCAGCGTCGCCAGGCCCAGCGGGTGCTGCAGCAATGCCTCCCCGGCGGCGCCGTCCCGGTGCCCGAAGTCGTACAGTCCCTGCCCGACCGCGGTACGGACCTCGATCCCGCCCATCCGGGCGGGCGTGCACCGGCGCAACGCGGACGTCTCGGCGTCGGCCAGCCAGAACCTGCCGTCGGGGGCGCCGTCGGCGTCGAGCGAGGCGGTCAGGCCCGAGGGCTGGGCGAACCACGCGTCGGCACCCGGCCCGTCCTCGAGCCCCTCGTTCATGGTGCCGGCGAGGAGCCGCAGGGCGCCCGTGCCGTCGTGCGCGACGGGGTCGAAGGTCCACAGCGTGTGGTTGCCGGCCATGGCGACGACGAACGCGTCCAGCGCCTCGGACCAGGCGACGTCCCACGGCGAGGACAGCTTGACCTCCCGGGCCGGGTAGGTGCGGTCCGGGTCGAACGGCGCGCTGGTCCCCGCCACGTTGTCCACGGCTCCGACCATGAACTGCTCACCCATGCCCGCCACGGTGTACACCTGGCCGGACTCGAGATGTACACCGCGCAGCGCGTGGTTCACCGTGTCCGCGACCAGCACGTCGTAGCCGAGGCGCTCCCGCAGCGGCTCGGGCACCAGGCACAGCCCGTTCGGCTCGCTGAACCGGGCCTCGTGCGCGCCCGGGGACGTCGGTCCGCCGTCGACCGGCCCGCCGTCGACCAGTCCGCGCTCGCCCGAGCCGATGCTCCGCACCAGGGTCTCGCCGTCGGACGCCAGCTCCGCCAGGGCGTGATGCCCGGCGTCCGCCACGAGCAACGTGCCGCCCGGCAGCGCCACGGCCTTCGCCGGGAACCGCAGCGTGGTCGCCTCCGGCGTCGGCGGCACGTACGGCCCGTCGCCCCGGTGCAGCGTCCCCTTCGCCTCGTGCTCGGCGACCAGATCGCGCACGATCCCCGCGAGCGCCGACCCGTGCCCCTCGCCCGCCATCTGCGCGACGACGTAGCCCTCCGGGTCGATGACCACGAGCGTCGGCCAGGCGCGGGCCGTGTAGGCGTCCCAGGTGGTCAGCTCCGGGTCGTCGAGCACGGGATGGCGCACGTCGTACCGTTCCACGGCTGCGGCGAGGGCGTCCGGGTCGGCCTCGTGGGCGAACTTCGGCGAGTGCACGCCCACGATCACGAGGGTGTCGCGGTGGGACTCCTCGAGCTCGCGCAGCTCGTCGAGGACGTGCAGGCAGTTCAGGCAGCAGAACGTCCAGAAGTCGAGGACGACGACCTTGCCCCGCAGATCGGCGAGGGCGAGATCCTTGCCGCCGGTATTCAGCCAGCCACGCCCGGTGAGGGCGGAGGCGCGGACCTTGGGCAGTGCGGTGGTGCTCACCGGTCCATTCTGCGGCACCGAACCGTCACAACGGCTGCACGGCCCCCACGACGCACACCGTCACCGGGACGCCCTCGACGTCGGGCGGCACGTCCTTGCGGGCGCGGACGTCGGCGACGTCGACCTGCAGGATCCACTCGTGCGACTCCCCGCGCTGCGTCAGCCCGACGCCCTGCACGCCGTCGACGCGCTGCAGACGCTCGCGCAGCATGCTCTTGGCGGCTCGTGCCTCGTCCCTCGTGACCATCGGATGACCTCCCGGGTGCTCCTTCCATTGTGCCCCCGCCGACGGCGGCCCGCCGCGACCGGAGTCACGCACCGGGGTCGCGCGCGGTGGCCGGTTGTGGTCACGATGGGCAGATGAGCACCGAGCAGCAGATCCCCGACCTCCTCCTCAACAGCGGCGTGTCGATCCCCCAGCTGGGGTTCGGCACCTTCCAGATCCCGCCGGAGCAGACCCGTGACGTCGTGGCCCAGGCGCTCGACATCGGTTACCGGCACATCGACACCGCGCAGATGTACCGCAACGAGCGCGGCGTAGGCGAGGCTCTGGCGGAGTCGGGCCTGGACCGCGACGACGTGTTCGTCACGAGCAAGCTGAACAACGCGTTCCACGCGCACGACGACGCGCTGGCGGCGTTCGACAAGACCCTCAAGGAGCTGCACCTCGAGCACGTCGACCTGTTCCTCATCCACTGGCCGCTGCCGAAGGTGGACAAGTACGTCGAGGCGTGGGGAGCCCTGGAGGAGATCTACCGGTCCGGGCGGGCGCGGGCGATCGGGGTGTCGAACTTCGAGCCCCACCATCTGCGCCGGCTGATGGACGAGTCCACCGTGGTCCCGGCCGTGAACCAGATCGAGGTGCACCCGTGGCTCGGCAACGAGGACGTGCGCGCCGTCGACGCCGAGCACGGCATCGTGACGGAGGCGTGGTCGCCGCTGGGCCGGGGTGCCGTGCTGGAGGACCCGACGATCGTGCGCATCGCCGGGAACCTGGACCGCACGCCCGCGCAGGTGGTGCTGCGCTGGCACATCGAGCGCGGCGACGTGATCTTCCCGAAGTCGGTGACGCCCGAGCGGATCAAGGAGAACTTCGCGCTCTTCGACTTCGAGCTCTCCGAAGCCGACATGGCGGACATCACGGCCCTGGACCGCGGCGAGCGGGTCGGCTCGCACCCGGACGAGATGAACAACACCGGCCGCTGAACCGGCGCGCCGGCGTCCCCGCCGACCGCACCCACCGTTGTGGGCGCACTTCCTTTGGTTCCAGACCTGGACATCACGGTCATCACGGGCCAGGAAGTGCGCCCGCAGCGGTGGAGGGCGGGCGGCCTCACAGACCCAGGTCGGTGAGCACCGGCCGGATCCGGTCGCGCACCGCCTGGCGCGCGGCGATCGGGTCGTCCTGGCCCAGCGCCAGCTCCGCCAGCTCGACGCACTCCGCGTCGCTCACGCGCCCCAGAACGGCCGCGACGTCGGCCAGGGCACGCGGCGTCATCGACAACGAGCGCACACCCAGGCCGACCAGCACCGGCGCCAGCGTCGCGTCCGCCGCCGCCTCGCCGCACACGCCGACCGGACGGTCGTGCTCCGCGGCACCCCTGCAGGTGGTGCGGACCAGCTCCAGGACCGCCGGCTGCCACGGGGAGGACAGCGCGGCGAGCTCGCCGAGCACACGGTCGGCGGCCATCGTGTACTGGATCAGGTCGTTGGTGCCCAGGCTGCCGAACGCCGCGTGCGCGAACACGGCGGACGAGCGCAGCGCCGCGGCCGGCACCTCGATCATGACGCCGGCCGTGTCCAGGCCGTGCCGCGCGCAGGCCGCCACGAACTCCGCGGTCTCCTCGGCCGTGGACACCATCGGGGCCATCACCCAGACCTCGGCGTTCTCGGCCTCGGCGGCCCGCGCGATCGCCTGGAGCTGGCGGTCCAGCACCCCCGGGCGCGACGACGCCGTGCGCAGACCCCGCACCCCGAGCGCCGGGTTGGGCTCGCCGTCGGACGTCACGAACGGCAACGGCTTGTCCGCACCGGCGTCGAGCGTGCGCACCACGACCTTGCGTCCCGGGAACGCCGAGAGCACCTGCCGGTAGGCCGCGACCTGTTCCGACATCCCGGGCTCGGCGCTGCGGCCCAGGAAGCAGAACTCGGTGCGGAACAGTCCCACGCCCTCCGCGGAGGCCTCGATCGCGGCCTGCGCCCCGGCCGGGTCGGCCACGTTGGCCAGCAGCTCGACGCGGGTGCCGTCGGCGGTGCGTCCGGTGCCGTCGAACCGACGCCGGCTCGTGACCTTCTGCTGCGCGGCCGCCACCGTGTCCGGGTCAGGGTCGCGCACGACGACGCCGGCCCCGCCGTCGAGCAGCACCGTCTCGCCGTCGATGATGTCCCGCGCGCCGCGCACCGCGACGACGGCCGGGATGCCCAGGGCCCGGGCGAGGATCGCGGTGTGCGACGTCGGCCCCCCGGAGCTCGTGACCACGCCCACCACGACCTCCGGGTCGAGGGAGGCGGTGTCGGCCGGGGCAAGGTCCTCGGCCACGAGCACGAACGGCACGTCGGACTGGGGCACGCCCGGTGGCCGCACCCCGATGAGCTCGGCGACGATGCGGTCGCGCACGTCCCGCACGTCCCGCGCCCGCTCCGACAGCGGCGGCCCCATCTTCTCGAGCTGGCGCACCGCCGCGCGCGCGGCGTCCCAGATGGCCCTCTCGGCGGTGAGCCGGTCCGTGCGGATCCGCCGCTCGGCGTCCGCGGTGAGTCCCGGGTCGGCCGCCATGGCGGCGGTGACGGCGAGGAGGTCGGCGGCCGTCCCCGTGGCCCGCCCGGCGCGCTCGGTGAGCTCGTCGCGGACCGCGCGCGCCGCGGCCGCGAGATGCTCGACGGCGGCCTCGACGTCGGCGCTGCCCACGCGGGTGGTCCGGGGCTCGGGCACCGGGTCGGGCATGGTGACGGCCGGCCCCGCGGCGCGCCCCGGACTGACCGGCGCTCCGGTGAGCGTCGTGCTCATGCCATCGACCTCCGAACCCCACCACGCAACGCCGCGCGCACCGACCCGTTCCGTGCAGACTGGTCGATGCACCACCCCGTGTCAACAGTCCGCACCGACCAGCCCGGAGGCCCCGATGCCGCTGACCGTCCGCTCCCCCGTCGCCGGCCGCGTGATCCCCACCGACGAGGTGCCCGACCCGGTCTTCGCCGGAGGACTCGTCGGGCCCGGGACCGCCGTCGAGCCCACGGGCGACGACGTGACCGCACCCGTCGACGGCCGCGTGGTCAAGCTGCACCCGCACGCGTTCGTGGTGCAGAGTCCGGACGGACCCGCGGTGCTCGTGCACCTGGGGATCGACACCGTCCAGCTCGGCGGCGAGGGCTTCACCCTGCACGTCGTCGAGGGGGACGAGGTGACGGCCGGCGACCCCGTCGTGACCTGGTCTCCCGCGGCGGTGCGCGACGGCGGACGCTCGGCCGCGTGCCCCGTCGTCGTCCTCGAGGCGCCGCCCGAGCAGGTGGAGCTCCTCGCCGCGCCGGGCTCCGACGTCAGCCCCGGAGACCCCCTCCTGACGCTGTGGGCATGAAATGCCCACAGCGTCAGGAGGGGCGGTCAGCGCAGCCGGACGCCCAGCGCGGTCAGCACCGCGTCGACCGGGTTGACGTAGGTCAGCCCGCTGCCGTCGGGGCCACCCGTCTCCGAGCCCGCGAACAGCAGCCCCAGCGCGACGCCGTCGGCCCGGTACACGAGCGAGCCCGAGTCCCCGCCGCGGGAGAACGGGCCCGGCGCGGTCGACTCCACCTCGATCTGCCCGTCGAACGCGAGCACGCCCAGCTCGGGCCCGTACCCGACGAGCACGTCGTCCATCTCGATCGCCGACACGCGTCCCTGCGTGTGCCCGGTGGTGCGGCCGATCTTCTCGACCGCGTCCCCCGGCATCGCCTCCGCCGTCGTCGTGATGCGGCCCACGGGGTAGTCGAGGTCGACCTGCGGGTCGTCCAGCAGCGCCACGGCCGCGTCGACGGTCGCCCGCTCCCCCGCCGCCAGCGGGACCACCGCCGCGACCGTGCCCACCCGGTCGGCGGGATCGGTGCCGCCGTCGGCCGGCCCGGGCTGCAGCACCCCGTCGCCCGGCGCCCCGTCCAGCACGTGCCGGTTCGAGAGCGCGTACAGCGCGTCCGGACCGCCGGGCAGGTCCGGCGCCCCGGGGACCGCGCAGTCCGGGTCGGCCACGACGAACCCGCCGAGCGTGCCCGCCGTGACGTCCACGTGCGCGATCGAGACGCCCGGTCGCAGCGGTCGGACCCGCGAGGTCTCGCCGAGCGCGAGCGCCGTGGCGACGGGCGGCTGCGGCTCGACGACGTCCGACCGGCTGCTGGCGCGGCGCCCCGGGCTCAGCCGGCGGATGCGACCCGTGCGCCGGACGTCGGGTGCCGGACCGGCCTCGGCGGCGACCCGGCGGACCACGGCCCGGGCCGCCGGCACACCGAGCCGGTAGCGCACCGCGATCTGGTAGCTGCCGGGTTCCGCGGACGGCGCGAGCCCGATCGAGACCGTGGGCGCCCGCACCGCGGCGAGCGGCCCGCCGTCGGGCACCGAGGCCTGGGGCGTGACCGCGACGCCGTAACGTTCGGCCAGGTCACGGGCGTAGTCGGTCAGGTGGTGCTTGGTCTCGCGCGCCTGCGTCAGGTCCATGGGGCGAGTCTGTCGGACGACGTCGCGTTCGGCGCGGCGGGCGCGCCCGAGGCGGTCCGGTCCGACGCCCGGGGCGACGTCTGAGGAAGACCTGAGGAAAATCCCTGCCCACCTGGGCCGATACGCGTCACAAGTCCGCGGTACGACACTCTCTGCCGGTGATGAGGAACTCCACGACGGTCGACGAGGTACGCGCCGCGGTCCGCTGGGCACTGTCCCACGACCTGACGGCGCTCCTGGCGTACCGCCAGGTCACCCACGTGGACAAGGCGGGCCGCCGGCAGGCGGACGCCGCCCTGGTCGCGCACTGGCAGCAGGCCACCGGTGCCGGCTTCCGCCCCGTGCAGATCCAGGAACGCCAGAACGCCGCACCGCTGCCCCGGCGTCACTGAGGACCGGGCTGCGGCACGGCGTCCCAGGGGGCCGTCCGACGGCGCAGGTCAGGTGCGCAGCAGCGCCGCGACCCGGGTGCGACGCGCCCGCGCCGCGGCCCCGACGCCCAGCCCGATCCCCGCGAGCGTCCACAGGACCAGCACGGTGATCGCACCGGCCAGGCCACCGACACCGGACAAGACGACGGCGGACAGCGCCGACTGCGCCGCACCGGTCGGCAGGAAGTCGGCCACGGCGACCAGCACGTCCGGCACGGTGGCCACCACGCCGGTCCCGATGAGCAGCACCGCCATCAGCAGGCTGATCCCGCGCCCGACGTTGCCCAGCCAGGCCAGGAAGCCGAGGTGCGCGGCCACGAAGCACACGGACACCAGCGCTCCGACCACGATCGCACCGAGCCAGCCGCCGAGGGACAGGCCCTCGACGCCCGCCAGGATCGCGCCGACGGCGGCACCGGTCCCCGTGCCGATCGCGGCGGGCACCGCCAGTGCGCCCAGCGTGAGCCGCAGCGAGGAGCGCGTCGAACCCAGGGCACGGGCGGCCACGGGCGGGTAGACCGTCAGCAGGCCGAGCGCCCCGAGCCACAGGGCGACGACGGCGAACAGCGGTCCGGTGGCCCCGGTGGACAGATCGTCCACCCCGGGCGCGGCGACCGGGTCGGCGACGACGCCGGAGAGGTTCTCGCGCTCGCTGTCCGAGTAGGTCGGGATGCCCGACGCCGCCTCGTCCAGACCGCCGGCCAGGTCGGTCGCACCGTCGGAGAGCTGGTCGACGCCGTCGGCCAGACCCTGGGACCCGTCGGCGAGCCCGTCCGCTCCGCTCACGAGCTCCCCGGCGCCGGCGTCGAGCTGCCCGACGCCGTCCGCGAACCCAGACACGCCCGTCGCGAGCTCGCTGGCCCCGGCGTCGAGCTGGTCCACCCCGGCGGCGAACTGGTCGACGCCGGACGCGAGACCGGTGGCGCCGGCGTCGAGCTGCCCGACGCCGTCCGCGAACCCGGACACGCCCGTCGCGAGCTCGCTGGCGCCGGCGTCGAGCTGGTCGATGCCGCCGGCCAGGTCCGTCGCACCGGACGCGACGCCGTCGGCCCCGGCGGCGACCTGGTCGTTGCCGGCGGCGAGCTCCCGGAGCCCGTCGCCGAGCTCGGCGTTGCCGTCGGCGATGCCGCGGGTACCCGTCGCGACCTGCTCGGCGCCGGCGGCGAGCTGCGCCGTGCCGTCGGCGAGCTCCGTGACCTGCCCGCGGGCGCTCAGGAGCGCGCTGGTGACCTCGTCGAACTCGCCGGTGACGTCACCGGACAGGCTGGCCAGCGCGGCGCGGATCTCCTCGAGCTGGAGGCAGGCGGCGCTGTCGGGCGTGGTCTCGCACCCGAGCGCGGCGGCGGCCTCGTCGAGGGCCGCGGTCACCTCGGCCGCGTTCTGCTCGTAGCCCGCCGCGATCTCGTCGATCCCCGCCTGGATGTCCTCCTCCGAGGGGATCTGCTCGTTGATCTGCCCGGCCTGGTCGGCCAGCTGCTGCACGCCGCCGGCGACCTCGTCGGCCCCGTCGGCGAGCTCGTACCCGCCGTCGGCGAGGTCGTCGGCCCCGTCGGCGCTCTCGCGGATGCCACCGCTGATCCCGGCCACGCCGGCCGCGACCTGGTTCGCGCCGTCGGCGAGCGCGTCGGCGCCGTCGGCGGCCTCGCCCACCCCGTCCGCGTACTGCTGGGCGCCCGTGGCGAGCTGTTGACCGCCGTCGGCGGCCTGACCCACGCCGTCGGCGAGCTGGTCGGCACCGGAGACCAGCGCGTCCGTCCCGGAGGCGGCCTCGGACACGCCGGCGGCGTACTGCTGCGCACCGTCGGCGAGCTGGAAGCCGCCCGAGGCGGCCTCGTCGAGCCCGACGGCGAACTGGTCGACGCCGTCGGCGTACTGGCCGGCGCCGTCGGCGAGCTCGTCGGCGCCCGAGGCGGTCTGGTCGACGCCGTCGGCGAGCTGGTCCGCGCCGTCGGCCGCCTCCCCGATGCCGTCGGAGAGGTCGTTGAAGCCGACCAGGACGTTGTCCACGTAGGTCTCGGTCAGCGACGAGCCCATGACGGACGTCGCGGTGGTGGCCACGATCCGGGCCAGGGCGTCGTCGACGACCCGACCGCCCGCCGGGGTGGAGATGTCGATGGTGGCCTGCTCGGCGTCGGCCGGGTCCTCGGACCCGAACGACGTCGCGGCCGCGGAGAAGCCCTCCGGAATGGTGACGACGGCGGCGTAGGTGCCGTCGGCCAGCCCGTCGGTGGCGTGCTCGGTGTCGGTGAGGGTCCAGTCGTAGTTCACGTCCGAGTCCTCGGCGCCGCCGACGAGCCCGGCGGCGAGCTGACGGCCGAGGGGCACGGTCTGCCCGTCCACCTCGACCGGCTCGTCGTTGTTGACGATCGCCGCCTGGACGGTGTCCAGCCGGTCGACGGGGTTCCACAGCGCGGCCAGCAGGATGCCGAGCGCCAGCACGGGCAGGAGGGCGACCGCGGCGACGGACCACGGGTTCTGGCGGACGCGGTTCATGCCCGCACCTCCTCGGGGGTCGTGTTCGGGTTGGCGCGGGACTCGTCCCCGGACGCCGCGCTGTCGGTGCCGTCGGCGCTGTCCGCCGCGGGCGACGGCGGTGCGTGGGCCTCGTCGTCGGGCGGCGGGGGCGGCACCTCGCCACCACCCAGGTGGACGGGTGCTCCCCAGCCGGCGCCCACGTCGAGCACGGGGCTGCCGTCGGGCAGCAGGTCGGTGACCGCGACGCCGGTGGAGCCGACCAGCAGGGTGACGCCGGCAGCGTGCGCCGCGGCGAACGCCTCGGCCAGGGCCTCCCGGTCGGTCCGGTCGGCGACGACGTCGGTGCGGTCGACGACGACGATCCGGGCGCCCTCGCGCACGGCGGTGGTCACGGCGTCGGCCGCGGGGTCGGTGACGGCGTCGACGACGGCGACCCGGGCCCGGACGGATCCGCCGCGTTCCGGCAGGACGTACCCGGCGACCTTCAGCGCGCCGGCGTCCGGGTGCACCCGTCCCGCCAGGGTCAGCAGCAGGGTGTTGACGGGCGCGGTGGCGTCGCCGTGCACGGCGAGGGATCCACCGTCGAGCACGCGCACCGAGAAGGGGCCGACGAGCGGCGGCTCCCCGAGGCCCGGGCCGCGCGGTCCGGCGACCTCGACCTCGTGGGCGACGACGGCGTCGGCGCGGCCGTCGGCGCGCTCACCGGGCCACGACGCGAGCCGCAGCTCCTTGGCGATGCCCTCGCCCTCGACGTCGAACGTCGGCAGGGCGCGGTCGAGCCAGCGCGGGATCCACCAGGCCCGGTCGCCGAGCAGGGCGAGCACCGCGGGCACCAGCACCATCCGCACCACGAAGGCGTCGACGGCCACGCCGACGGCGAGCCCCAGCGCGATGGGTTTGAGCGTCATGTCGCCCTCGGGCACGAACGCCACGAACACGGAGAACATGATGACGGCGGCGGCCGTGACGACCTTGGCGGCGCCCTGGAACCCGGTCAGCACCGCGCGGCGGGCGCGGCGGCCGTTGTGGACGAAGTCCTCCCGGATGCGGGAGACGAGGAAGACCTCGTAGTCCATGGCCAGGCCGAACAGCACGCCCATGAGGATGATGGGCATGAAGCTGATGACGGGGCCGAGCTTGGTCACGTGCAGCGCGTCGGCGAACAGCCCGTGCTCGAACACGAGCGTGACGGCACCGAACGCCGCCCCGACGCTCAGCAGGAACCCGACGGTGGCCTTGACGGGCACCCAGATGGAGCGGAACACCATCATGAGCAGCAGCAGCGACAGGCCGACGACGACGAACCCGAACGGGAGCAGCGCCTCGCCGAGCTTGTCGGACACGTCGATGCCGACGGCGGTGAAGCCGGTGACGGCGAGCTCGACGCCGTACTCGCTGAGCCAGTAGTCCTCCATGTCCCGGATCTCGGCCACGAGCGCCTTGGTCGCCTCGGAGTCCGGGGCGCCCTCGGGGATCACCTGAATGATGCCCGTGTCGGCGGTCTGGTTCGGGGTGGCCATGGGCACGTCCGCGACGCCGGGCAGGTCCTCGATCTCGGCGGCGAGGTCGTCCATGAGACCGAGCGGGTCGGTGGACTCGATGATGGACCCGGTGACGATCAGGGGGCCGTTGAACCCGTCGCCGAAGTACTCGCCGACCAGGTCGTACGTCTGGCGGGCCTCGTTGTCCTCCGGCAGGTAGCCGGCGTCGGGCAGCGCGAGGCGCAGGTTCGTCGCCGGGAACGCCAGGGCCCCGAGGGCGACCACGACCAGCACGATCGTCACGATCGGCTTCTTGGTGACGGCTTTGACCCACCCGGCGAAGAACCGGTTCTCGTGCCCGGTGGCGTCCGGCTCGGGCGCCTGCCCGGACCGCTTGCCGCGGCGGGCCTTCTTCGGCCGGGGCCGCAGCCGGTCCCCGGCCATGGCGAGCAGCGCGGGCAGCAGCGTCAGGGAGACGACGACGGCGAGGCCCACGGACACGGCGGCGGCGACACCCATGATCGACAGGAACGGGATGCCGGCGACGCTGAGGCCGACCAGGGCGATCATCACGGTCAGCCCGGCGAAGACGACGGCGGACCCGGCCGTCGCGGTGGCGCGGGCCACGGACTCGCGCACCTCGACACCCTCGCGCAGCAGCTCCTGGTGCCGCGAGACGATGAACAGCGCGTAGTCGATGCCGACGGCGAGGCCGAGCATCAGCCCGAGCATCGGGGTCGTGGAGTTGATGGGGCCGAACACGGTGGCGGCCAGGAGCAGCAGCATCGAGACGCCGACGCCGACCAGCGCGTTCACCAGCGGCAGCCCCGCGGCGACGAACGAACCGAGCGTGATCATCAGGACGATCAGCGCCACGACCACACCGATCGCCTCGACGATGCTCAGCGCGGGCAGCTCGGTGGAGAAGAGCTCACCGCCGAGCGAGGCCTGGCTGCCGTCGGGCAGGGCCGCGGCGAGCTCGTCGGTGATGCCGTGCAGCTCGTCCTTGGTGGCGTCGCTGATGGAGAAGGCGTCGCCGTCGAGCTGGACCTGCAGGATCGTGGCGCGGTCGTCGTCGCTGACCGAGGCGCTCAGCATCTCGTCGTAGGGGGTGGACACGACGCGCACCTCGTCGAGCGCCTCGATGTCCTCGGCGGCGTCCTCGACCGGGTCGCGCACGTCGTCGTCCTCGATGGTGCCGCCCTCGGGGGCGACCACGATGATCTGCGCGGAGGAGCCGCTGACCTCGGGGAACGTCGCCGAGAGCTGGTCGAGCGCCTGCTGGGACTCCGTCCCGGGGATGGTGATCGAGTTGTCGAAGCCCTGGTAGACGAGTGCTCCGGCACCACCGACCACCACGAGGACGCCGACCCAGGCGACGACCACGAGGCGGCGGGCGCCGGCGGCCCAGTGGCCGAGGGAGTAGAGGACGGAGGACACAGCGGGCTCCCGGTGTGCGTCGTGTGCGGAGCGGGCGGCCGGTGCCGACCCGCGACGGGCGATCCGATACGACACTGTATCCGATGCATGAATGTATCCGATACACCGGCGCATTGGCTACAGTGAAGGCACACCGGACCGACGACGAGCCACCGAGGAGGCCACCGTGACCGCTGCACTGCCGGTGCAGACCACCAGCGTGCGCTCGTCCCGGCGCGAGCGCACCCGCGAACGGCTGCTCGACGCCGCCTTCGAGGTGTTCGCCGAGCACGGCATCGCCGGCGGGTCGATCGAGGCCGTCTGCGATGCCGCAGGCTTCACCCGAGGCGCGTTCTACTCGAACTTCGCCTCCAAGGAGGAGCTCTTCCACGCGATCGTCGACCGCGAGGCCCGGCGCCACCTCGACGCGCTCGAGCGGGCCGCGGCGGAGATCGACACCTCGGCCGTCGCCACGGCCGAGGGCTTCCGCGAGGCCGTCACCGAGCTGGTCGCCGCCGTCGGACTCGACGAGGCGGGCCACCGGGCGTGGACACTGATGAACGCCGAGTTCGAGCTGCTCGCCCTGCGCGAGCCCGAGGTCGCGACCCGCTACGTGGCCGAGCAGCAGAGACTGCGCGCCGAGGTGATGCGGGCGATCGAGGCGCTGCTCGAACGGTTCGGCCTGACCTTCGCCGTCGACACGGCCACGGCCGTCGACCTGCTCATGGACTCCGCGGAGTCCAGCACCCGTGCCGCCATGCTGGGCGCCCCGGCGGAGCAGCATCCCGTCGCCCGGCTGCAGGCCGTCGTCGACCTGCTCGTCCAGCCCTGCTGACCTGCGGCAGGACGACGGGCCGCCCGTCCTACTTGATCGCCCCCATCGACAGCCCGCGGACCAGCTGCTTCTGCGCTATCCAACCCGCCAGGATCACCGGCAGGGAGGCCAGCAGCGCCGCGGCGCACAGCCGCGCCAGGAACAGGCCCTCGCTGGTCATCGTCGAGACGATGAACAGCGGGACCGTCGCCGCCCGCGACGCCGTGAGGTTCAGGGCGAAGAAGAACTCGTTCCACGCGAAGATCACGCAGATCAGCGCCGTCGCGGCGATGCCCGGCGCCACCATCGGCATGAGCACCGAACGCAGCGTCTTGAGCAGCCCCGCGCCATCCATCGCGGCCGCCTCAAGCACCTCGGCGGGGACCTCCTGGAAGAACGACCGCATCATCCACACGGCCAGCGGCAGGTTCATGGCGGTGTAGAGCACGACCAGGGTCCAGATGTTGTCCAGGGCGTGGATCTCGCCGGCGATCACGTAGATCGGCACGATCACCGCCACAACCGGCAGCATCTTGGTGGAGATGAAGAAGAACAGCACGTCGCTGACCTTCTCGACCGGACGGATCGACAGCGCATACGCCGCGGGGATACCGAGCAGCAGCACCAGGAGGGTCGACACCCCGGTGGCGATGACGGAGTTGAGCACGTAGGTGCCCGAACCGCCCTCCACGACGGCCCGGAACTGGTCCAGCGTCGGGGTGAAGAAGAACGTCGGCGGGTCGGACTGCGCCTCGGCCTCCTGCTTGAAGGCGGTCATCGCGAGCCAGGCCACCGGGAAGAAGAACCCGACGGCGAGGATCCAGGTCAGCGTGGTGAGCAGCATGCCCGTGGAGCGGCGACGCGTCGCGGGGTCGCGGCGTGGGGCGCGGGCCGCCGGCGCGCCGGCGTCACGGGGGGGTGCGGTGGCGGTCATGCTCACTCCTTGACGTCGAAGCTGCGGAAGATGAGGCGCAGCGCGGCGGAGGCGACGATGATCGTGGCGATGACGACGACCACGCCCATCGCGGCGGCCTGCCCCACGTCGAACCCGAGGAAGGCGCGCTGGTAGATGTAGAAGGGCAGGTTGGCGCTGGCCGTCCCGGGCCCGCCGGCGGTCATGAGGTAGATCTGGTCGAACGTGTTGACCACGTAGATGATCCCCAGCAGCAGGCCGAGCTCGATGTAGCGCCGCAGTTGCGGCAGCGTGATGGAGACGAAGGTCCGGCCCGGCCCGGCGCCGTCCATCTGCGCTGCCTCGAGCACGTCCTTGGGTTGCGCCTGCAGCCCGGCGAGGACCAGCAGCATCATGAACGGCGTCCATTGCCACACCAGCGCCATGACGATCGACAGCACGGGGAACGTCGACGTCCAGTCCACCGGGTCGATGCCCACCAGCCCGATCGTCCAGTTGAACAGCCCGAACGTCGGGTTGAGGATCGCCATCGACCAGAGCACCGACGACGCCACGGGCATCAGCAGGAACGGCGTGATGAGCAGCGTCCGTGCCACGCTGCGGCCGGGGAACGACCGGTCGAGCAGCAGCGCGAGCCCGATGCCGAGCGCCATCGCCACGACGACGCACCCGAGCGTGATGACCACCGAGTTCACGGCGGCCTGGCGGAACGTGGAGTCCAGGACGATGTCGCCGTAGTTCGCCAGGCCCACGAACTGGTCGCTGCCCGGGTTGAGGAGGTTCCGCGAGCGCAGCGAGTACCAGATCGTCACGAGGAACGGGATCTGGGTGACCACGATCGTGAAGATCAGGGCCGGAAGCAGGGGGCCACGACGGCGCCAGCGCTCGGCCCGGGGCAGCGTGTGTCGGTCCCTCGCGGCCCGGCTGCTCTGGGCGCGGCGCAGGCTCTGCGCGTGGCCCACGGTCGTCGTCGTCATCACGAACCTCCGTCGCGGTAGGTCTCGGCCACGGTCTCGGCGTAGCGCTGCGACTGCTCGAGCGCCTCGGCGACGCTCTGCTGCCCCGCGATGGCCGCCGACATCTGCTGACCGACGCGCGTGCCGAGGTCCTGGAACTCGGGGATGCCGACGAACTGGATCCCGGGGTACGGGACCGGCCGGACCATCGTGTTGTCCTGGGTCGCCTCCCCCATCGAGGCGAGCGTGGCCTCCGCGTAGGCCTCGGAGACCTCCGCGTACTCGGGGATCTCGTAGGTCGAGAGGCGGCTGCCCGGTGGGACGCGCTCCCAGGACAGTTCCTCGCCGACGAGGCGGATGTACTCGGGGTCCGTCATCCAGGAGACGAAGTCCCACGCCGCGTCCTTGTGCTCGCTCGTCGAGGGGATCGCGAGCGACCACGAGTACAGCCACCCCGCGGCGTCGGTCTCGGCCACCGGCGCCGGCGCGTACCCGACGTCACCGGCGACGGTGGACGAAGCAGGGTCCTCGACGCTGGAGACCATCGAGGTCGCGTCGTACCACATGGCCGCGTTGCCCTGGGAGAACCGGGTCAGGCAGTCCCCGAACCCCGAGGTCGCCGCGCCGGGCTGGCCGTACTCCCGGACGGTGTCGACGTAGGTCTCAACGGCCTGCCGGACCTCCGGGCTGTCGAGCGTCGCATTCCAGTCCTCGTCGAACCAGCTGCCGCCGTGGGTGTTGATGACCGTGTCCAACGGCGCCATGACCTCGCCCCAGCCGGCGAGGCCGCGCAGGCACACACCGGAGAAGTCGTCCGCGGGGTCGTCGAGCTGGGCGGCGAGCTCGCGCACTTCGCTCCACGTGGGCCGCTCCGGCATCTCGAGCCCCTCGGCCTCGAAGAGGTCCGCGCGGTAGGCGAGGAACGAGGACTCGCCGTAGAACGGCACCGAGTAGAGGTCCCCGTCCACCGACAGCGCCTCGCGGACCGACGGGACGAAGTCGTCGGGCGCGTAGCCGTCGGTGGCGTCCGCGTACGGCTGGAGGTTCTCGATCCAGCCGTTCTCCGCCCACATGGGCGTCTCGTAGTTGGAGATCATGACCACGTCGAACTCGCCACCGCCGGTGGCGACGGAGGCGGTGATCTTGGCGCGGGCCTCGTTCTCCGGGAGGCTGACGAACCGGACGTCGACGCCGGGGTGCTCGGCACGGAAGTGGTCCTGCAGGGCGATCGCGTCCTGCATCTGGGGGTTGGAGACGATGGCGACGACGATCTGCTCGCCGTCGCCGCCGATGGCCCCGGCCCCGGCACAGGCCCCGAGGCCCAGGGTCAGCGCGACGGTCCCGGCGGCGGCGCGGAACCGTCCACCACCGCTCCTCGGTCGCCGTCGCACGCGATGCGGCTCGAACATCGTTGTCCTTACGTCGAGAGGTATGCTCAGACGAGTGCTCTGTTGCGCTCATCTGATGCGAGAGTAGTCGGATATGCTCACCTGAGCAAGACGTCATGCTCATGCATGCGCCCGATCGCCCCCAGGGAGACGACGACCCCCGTGAACGACGCCGCGCACGCACGCCTCCTCGTCGAGGTGAGCACCGACTACTACCTGGACAACCTGTCCAAGGTCGAGATCGCCAAGAACCGCGAGATCTCCCGCTTCCAGGTAGCCCGCCTGCTCACCGAGGCCCGGGAGGCCGGCGTCGTCCGCATCGAGATCGCCGCCCCCGCGCACCTCGACGCCGGACGGGCCCGGGCGCTAGCCGAGGAGCTCGGCGTCGAGGAGGTCGTCATCGTGCCGCGCGGCACCGACCGCGACACCACCCGCGAGGGACTCGCCCGCGAGCTGGCGCGCGTCATCGCGGCCCGCGTGAGAGCCGGCTCGACCGTGGGCGTGTCGTGGTCCCGCACCATCGAGACGGCCGTCCGCTTCCTCGGCACCCTCCCCCCCTGCGACGTGGTCCAGCTCGTCGGCGCCCTGCCCGTCGACGGCAGCGGCAACTCGCTCGAGCTCATCCAGCGCTTCCGGGGCATCGACGGCGTCCGGACCTGGCCCGTGTGGTCGCCGTTGCTCGTGGGCGACCCGACCACCGCCGTCGGCATGCGCCAGCAGCCGGAGATCGCCGCCGCCCTGGACCGTGCCGACGCGCTCGACCTCGCCGTCGTCGCCGTCGGCGCCTGGAACGCGACAGGCTCGACGGTCTACCCCCAGGTCACGGCCGCCGAGCGAGAGGCCGCCGCTGCAGGCGGCACGGTGGCCGAGTGCTCGGGACGCCTCTTCGACGCCGACGGACACCCGGTGCGGACCCCGCTGGACGACCGCGTCGTGGGCGTCACGCTCGACCAGCTCGTCCGCACCCAGGACGTCGTCGCGATCGGCTACGGCGCGGAGGCAGCCGTCGGCCTCCGCGCCGCCGCGGTCGGCAGCATCGCGACCGTGCTCGTCATGGACGACAGCGCAGCGGTCGAGCTGGAACGGCTCACCGCCGCGCCGCGACCCGCCTGAGACCCGCGGCTCAGAGCACCTCTCCGGCCGCAAGGCGCTCGACGAGCCGGTGCGCGCCGGCGTCGTGCAACGCCGCCAGGGCCACGAGGTAGTGCTCGGTGAACCGCCGGTCGTCCACGAGGTCGCCGAACAGCTCGCGGTCGCGCAGGAACGCGAGGGGGTCGTCGTGCTGGGAGGCGGCGGCGGCGTGCAACCGTTCGGCCAGCCGGTCGACGATCTCGATCGCCGCGCCCTGCTCGTCCACCCCCTCGTCGTAGCGCGCCCACGCAGCAACGACGGCTGCCGCCCGGTGGACCTCGCCCCCGGCGGCCAGGTTCTGGCGCACCACCGGCAGGAGCCACTTCGGGATCCGGTCCGAGGACTCGGCGCACAGCCGGGCGAGCGTGTCGCGGACGGCGGGGTTGGCGAACCGCTCGACGAGCGTGCGGCGGTAGTCGTCGAGGTCGATGCCGGGGACCTCCTGCAGCGTCGGCGTCGCCTCGCGCTCCATGTAGTCGAGGAGGAACCGCACGAACACCTCGTCCTGGCAGACCTCGTGCGCATACCGGTACCCGCTGAGGTAGCCGAGGTAGCAGAGCGCCTGGTGACTGGCGTTGAGCAGGCGGAGCTTCATGAGCTCGTAGGGCTCGACGTCGTCGACGACCTGGACGCCGACCTGCTCGAACGGGGGCCGACCCGCGGCGAAGCGGTCCTCGAGGACCCACTGGCAGAACGGTTCGGCGACGACGGGCCAAGCGTCGTCGATCCCGAACCGTTCCGCGACCAGGGCGCGGTCCGCGTCCGTGGTGACCGGTGTGATGCGGTCGACCATGGAGTTCGGGAACGGGACGTACTCGGTGATCCAGGCGGCCAGCGCGGGGTCCTTCAGCCGAGCGAACGCGGTGAACATCCGGCGGGCGACGTCGCCGTTGCCCTGGATGTTGTCGCAGCTCATCACGGTGAGCGGACCCAAGCCCCGGTCGCGCCGGCGCCTCAGCGCCTCGGTGACCAGGCCGAACGACGTCGCAGGGACGGCGCCGTCGACGAGGTCGGCCTGCACGGCCTGGTCGGAGTCGTCGAACTCCCCGGTCACGGGGTGCACGTTGTAGCCGCCCTCGGTGACGGTCAGCGAGACGATGCGGATCTCGGGCGATGCGATCTTCTCGACGACCGCCTCCGGGTCCTCGGGGGCGAGCAGGAAGTCCACGACCGACCCGACGACGCGACCGTCGAGCGTCCCGTCCGGGTGCTTCAGGACCAGGGTGTACAACCCGTCCTGCGCCATGAGCGCGTCGCGCATCCGCGCGTCGTGCGGCAGCACGCCCACACCGCAGATCCCCCAGTCCAGGGCCTCACCCCGCGCCATGAGCGCGTCGAGGTACATCGCCTGGTGGGCGCGGTGGAACCCGCCCACCCCGAGGTGCACGATCCCCGCCCGCAACCGGCTGCGGTCATAGCCGGGGACGGTCAGCGTTTCGCCGGCGGCGCCCGGCAGGCGGCCCACGGTCTCGTCGGTGAGTGCGGTCATGGCGCGTCCTTGCTCCGTCGGGTCGGGAGCATGAGCGTAACAGATGAGCGGAGCGGCGCGCTCATCTGCACACCGCTCCGCCCGGAGCTCAGCCCAGCACGTCGGGCAGCACCCGGTCGCCCTCGCCGTCCGGCACCTCGAGGACGTGCTCGGCCAGGAACGCCAGCACCCCCGCGTACCAGACCTTGGCGTGCTGCGGGGTCAGGATCCAGTGGTTCTCGTCGGGGAAGTACAGGAACCGGTGCACCGTCGTGCCGTCGTCGGCGGCCGGCAGCCCCGAGTCGGCCAGCAGCTCGCGCCACAGCCGCAGGCCCTCGCCGATCGGCACCCGGTAGTCCTTGTCGCCGTGGATCACCAGCATCGGGGTGCGGATGTCGCCGACGAACCGGTGCGGGCTGTGCGCTTCGTTCATCTCCGGGGTCATCTCACGGCCCCAGTAGTAGGCGTGGTCCGTGGTGGGACCGAACCCGTCCAGCGCCCACAGCGACGCGTGCGTGACGATCGCGCGGAACCGGTCGGTGTGCCCGGCGACCCAGTTGGCCATGTACCCGCCGAACGAGCCGCCCATCGCGGCCGTCCGCGAGGCGTCGACGTCGTCGCGCGCCTCGGCGGCGTCCGTGATCGCCATGAGGTCGGTGAACGGCGCGTCGCCCCAGGCACCCCACCCGCGGCGGACGAACTCCTGCCCGTACCCGGTCGACAGCGCAGGGTCCGGCAGCAGCACGGCGTACCCGCGGGCCACCATCAGCCACGGGTTCCACCGCCACGACCAGGCGTTCCACGAGCCCAGCGGCCCGCCGTGGATCCACAGCAGCAGCGGCGCCGGGTCCGACGGCGAGGCACCGGCGGGCAGCGCCAGCCAGGCCCGCACACGGGCCCCGTCGGCGGCGACGGTCTCCACCTCCGTCAGGGAGCCCGGCAGCTCGGGTGCCGCGGCCGGCGACGGCAGCACGACGGCGGGTACCGGCTCGCGCTCCCCCGCAGGCCCGGACGCGACGAACGCCGCCAGGTCGACCCGCACGGGCTCGGCCGGCGCCGCGTAGGAGCTGCGCAGCGCGTACACCGCCGAGGCGTCGGGCGCCACGCAGACGTCCGTGAGCACGGCGTCGTCGGCGGTCACCCGCTCCACGGTCACCGGCCCCTCGCCGGGACCGCCGTCGAACGTGAGCAGGAAGACCGGGCCGCGACCGTCGTCGTCCGCCGTGACGAGCAGCCCGTCCGACGACGGCAGCCACGTCAGGGAGCCCGGCCAGCGGTCCCAGTCGTCGGCCAGCACCTCGGGGGCGCCCGACCCGTCGAGGGCCACGAGGCCCGCGCGCACCACGGGCGGGTCGGTCGGCGTGGTGATCGTCGAGGTGACGTAGGCGACCCACCGGCCGTCCGGGGAGACCTTCGGGGAGCCGATCTCGGCGTCCGGGTCGTCGACCAGCGTGCGGCGCTCGCCGGTGGCGGTGTCGATCGCCACGAGGATCTCGCGGCGCGCGGCACCCGGGTCCGCGACCGCCCACGTCGTGACCAGCGTGGCCCCGTCCGGGGACAGCGCCGCGCCGTGCTCCACGAGCTGCGGGCCGGGACCGGTGAGCTGGTGCAGGTCGGCCCGCTCGCCCTCGGCCACCTCGTCCGTGCCCAGCACGAACCGGCGCGGCGCGTCCGGGCCCAGGTCGTGGTCCCAGTGCCGCACCGGGTAGCCGGTGTGCCAGATGGCGTTCACCTTGCGGTCATCACGGGTCTCGCGCAGCGCGGCGTCCGCCTCCAGGCCGTCCGCGGACGGCAGCACCGACGCCGCGACCGAGACGGTGTCGGCGTCCCGGGCGGCGAGGATGCCGCCCAGTCCGCCGGGTGCCGTCGCCAGCACCCGGGCCTCCCCGCCGGCGGCCGGCAGCGACCACAGCGCCGCCTTCGGCTCGTCCTTGCCGGACGACTCCGGGTCCGGGCGTGCCGAGGTGAACAGCAGGTCTCCGCTCGCGGAGAACACGGCAGCGGCCTCGCCCTTCGCGCTGCGCGTGAGGCGACGGGCCGGGAGCTCGCCCGCCGGGTCCACCTCCCACAGCGCCGAGACGTAACCCGTCCGCTCGGCGTCGAGGGACTGCACGGTCGTCACGAGGCGGCGACCGTCACCGCTCAGCGCGAGGCCGCCGAGCCGGCCCAGCCCGATGTAGTCGTCGAGGTCGTCGAAGGGCGTGCGCGGGGTGGGCGCGGAGGAATCCTGGGTCATGGCTCGGGTCTACCACAAGGCACCCCTCCGAGGTCCGGTGCGACGCCCACGGAACGCTCCGCCGAACCCCAGGTGAACAGTGCCCGAACACCTCGTCGGTCGGCCATCTCCGCCTTGAACAGGCCTGCCGGGCTCAGGCAGATTCTGGTCGTGAACCGCGACACCGCTCTGCCGCCCCTGCCCGCCAAGGTCGATCTGGTGGTCGTGGGTGCCGGGGCGGTGGGGCTCGCGCACGCCGTCGAGGCGAACGCCCGCGGCCTGTCCGTGCTCGTCGTCGACGCCGACGCCCGGCCCGCCGGCGGCACCGCCCGCCGGGGCGGGCACATCGCCGTCACCACCCAGGACTCGACCGCCCTGGCCTGCGCGCTGGCCGCCCGCGAACGCTGGCTCAAGCTGGGCCGCGAGGCGGGGTTCGGGGTGCGCGAGTCCGGGGCCGTCGTCGTCGCGCGGCACGCCGACGAGCTCGCCGTCCTGGACGACCTGGTCGCGGCGCGCGCCGGCGACGCCGAGCTGCTCGACGCCCGCGGCGTGCGGGACCGCACCGGGACCACCGACACCGTCGGCGGGGCGCTGCTGCCGCTGGACCTGCGGCTGCACCCGGTGTCCGCGCTGGTCGGCGTCGCGGACTGGCTCGACGGCCGCCCCCAGGCGTCCGTGGCGTGGCAGGCGACCGCCCAGACCTTCGACGCCGGCAGCGGGTGCACCCTGGTGCGCACCACCCGGGGCGAGGTCGTGGCCAAGCGGGTGGTGGTCGCCGTCGGGCACCACGTCGGCCGCCTGTTCTGGGACGTCGGGTCACGGCTGGTGCCGGTGGACCGGCAGCTGCTGCGCGTCGCCGCCCCGGTGGACGACGGCGGGCACCACGGGCCCGACGGCCCGGTGCTCGTGGGACCGGGCACGCTGCTGCGCGACGACGCGTTCGCGCACTCGCGCTCCCTGGGTGACGTCCGCGAGCGCCTGCGCGGCACCCGACCGGACCTGCTCGCCGCCGACGTGCACGTGACCCTGGTGTCCCAGCCAGACGGCTCGCTGGTGCTGGGTGACGGTCGGGCGCCGGCGGACGAGCCGGGCCGGTCGGAGGCGGTGGACGGGCTCCTGCTGGAGGAGGCCGCGGGTCTGCTGGGTGCCGGCGACCTGGAGGTGCTGGGCCGCTGGACGGTCCCGGAGGTGGTGCGGACCCCGGGTCCGGGTCCGCGGGAGCCGTTCCTGGTGACGGACCCGCTGCCGGGGGTGCGGACGGTGACGGTGGCGGACGGCCTGGCCACGACGACGGCGCTCGGCCTGGCGCCGCGGGTGCTCGACGGGCTGTTCTGAGGGGTCCTCAGCCCGCCGGTGCGGGCCGGGTCGCGGCGCCGTCGAGCCACAGGGTGTCCGACGCGTCCCGGTGCGTGCCCGTGCTGCCGACGTGCTTGGCGTCGATCTGCGGGCCCTTGGTGATGACGTGCACCATCGCCATGCCGTGCCCGCGGCCGAGACCGTAGTCGGCCTGCAGCCACTCGAGGATCGGCGCCGCCCTGGTCCCCGGTCCGAAGCCGTGGGCCGTCGCCTCCTCGAGCAGCGCTCGCGGGGTCCTGCCCGTCTTCTTCTCGACGGCGTCGAGGTAGGCCTGGAACGACATCGCGTCACCTTTCCGGTCCGCGCCGCGTCCTGCCGAGCTGCTGGGCGGCGTCACCAGGTACGACGGCGGTGCCCGGCCGAACTCATCGCTGCGGGTCGCGGGGGTCCCGCCCGGGGCTCGACCCGTCGCGCTCAGCCATCTCGGCGAGCATCGCGTTGTACGCGCGCAGCTCGGCGTCGTCGTCCCGCTCGGCCTTGCGGTCGCGGCGGCGCGCCTCGCGCTCGTCGGACCGCGACCACTGCACACCGACGACGACGGCGAGCACCAGCGTGGGCAGCTCGCCGATGCCCCAGGCGATCGCGCCGCCGAGCTGCTGGTCGTCGATGGCGGACAACCCCCACGGCCGGCCCATGTTCCCGAACCAGTCCGCCACCAGCAGGGAGGTGCCCGTGGTGAGCACCACGCCGAAGAACGCGTGGAACACCATGGTCCCGAAGAGCAGCAGCAGGCGCTGCGGGTACGGGGGGCGCTGCGGGCCGGGGTCGATGCCGATGAGCGCGTTGGCGAACAGGTAGCCCGCCAGCGTGAAGTGCAGCGTCATCCACACGTGGCCGGCGTGGTTGCTCAGCGCCCACTCGAACACGGGCGTGAAGTAGAAGGCGATCATGCCGCCGGCGAAGATCACGGCGGCCACGACCGGCCGGGCCACGAACGACCCGACGCGCGAGTGCACCAGCGCGAGCACCCACTCGCGCGGTCCCCGCGACCCGTCCTTCCGGGTCGGCACGGCACGCAGGAGCATCGTCACCGGTGCCGCGAGGACCAGGAGCAGCGGGATCACCATGGCCAGGATCATGTGCTGGACCATGTGCCCCGAGAAGACCACGTGGCCGTACACGGCGGGCCCGCCGTTGGTCACCCACAGCATGACCAGCAGCCCGGCGACCCAGGAGATCGTGCGCCCCACCGGCCACCGGTCCCCCCGCCGGCGCAGCCGCAGCACCCAGGCCACGTAGACGCCGATGCCGGCCAGGCAGGCGACCGTGAACAGGGGGTCGAACGCCCACTCGGTGAAGTAGCGGTCCACGGTGTTCTCGGGCGGCAGCGGGTAGCCGGTGAGCTGGTAGGCGGGCGAGGCGTCCACCGGGACCTCGTCCGGGACGGGCGGCGCGGTCGAGCCGAGACCCACCGCGACGCCCGAGACCGCACCGATGACCAGCACCTCGACCGCGAGGAGCTGCCAGAACAGCCGCCGCACCGGCTCGGCATCGCGGGTCAGTCGGCCCACGATCCACCGGCGGTGCGCCCAGCCCAGCGCGCCGAGCACCAGCAGCAGCAGCATCTTGACCTGCAGCAGCACGCCGTACCGGGTGAACAGGTCGTCGAGGTGCGCCACCCGGACCAGCGCGCTGAGCACGCCGGAGATCCCCACCAGGGCGAAGCACCAGGCGGCCACCGGGGAGAAGCGGGCCACCGCCGTCGCCGCGACCTCCCGCCCGTCCGAGGCGGCTGCTCGCCCGCGCGCACCGCCGCTGCCCGCGCCCGTGCCGCCGTCGGACCGCGTGAGCACGACGACGAGCAGCGCTGCCAGCCCGCCGACCCACAGGGCGGCCGGGCCGATGTGCAGCAGCATCGCGCCGACGGCCAGGTCGTGGTTCACGGCACCGGCCGCGTGCCCGGTCGTGGACTGCAGGGCCAGTGCCGCGAACGGCAGCAGCGCCGTCCACAGGGCGCCCACCGGCCCGCGCACGCCCAGTGCCAACGCCGAGGTCACCGCCGCCAGGGCGATCGTCCACACGCTGATCTGCCCCAGCTCGACGTCCTGGACGAACTGCCACAGCCCCTGGCCGAAGTTGCTGGCGCTCGGCGCGATTGCGGAGACGTAGGAGTAGTTGAGGACGAGCTGGACCACCGTGGCGACCGCCCAGGCGCTCGACGCCCAGCCCGCCACGAACAGCACCCGGTCGCGCTGCCGACCCGGCGGGAGCCAGAAGGAGACCGCGAACAGCCCGCCGAACGTCACCGACAGGCTCACCTCCGCCAGCACGGTGCTGACCGGGAGCCCCCAGCGCACCAGCGCGCCCGGGTCGGAGAACGTGCCCAGCGGGGCGAACGCGTCGGAGTACATACCCGCCAGGAGCAGGGCCAGCACGGCGACGACGACGGCGCCCGGTCCGGCGGCGACCAGCCACCAGGGGCGACGTGCGGTCGCCGCGGCGCGGGAGGTCGTCGGACGGGCGGGCGCGGTCACGTCCACCAGGGTAGGCGGCGTGCGGCGCGGTCCCGTCCCGGCGGGGTGTGACACGCGCCGCCCCACTCGCCCCTGCCGCCGAGATCGACGTACCCGTACCGAGATCGACGTTCCGTACGTCGATCTCGGTACGGGTACGTCGATCTCGGCAGCGGGAGGGAAAGTAATCCGGCGGCTCAGCCCCAGACGAGCCCGTGCGCGGGGTCCTCCAGCACCTTGGCGACGTCGGCGAGGAACTGCGAGCCGAGCGCGCCGTCGACGAGACGGTGGTCGAAGCTCAGCGCGAGCTGGGTGACCCAGCGCGGCTTGATCTTGCCCCGGTGCACCCAGGGCTGCTGCCGGATCGCCCCGAACGCGAGGATGCCGGCCTCGCCCGGGTTGAGGATCGGGGTACCGGTGTCGATGCCGAACACGCCCACGTTGGTGATCGTGAACGTGCCGCCCGACATGGCGGCCGGCGTGGTCCGGCCGGCCCGCGCCGTCGCGGTGAGCTCCCCGAGGGCCTCGGCCAGGCCGAGCAGCTCGAGCCGGTGGGCGTCCTTGACGTTGGGGACGACGAGCCCGCGCGGCGTGGCGGCGGCGATCCCCAGGTTGACGTAGTGGTGGTAGACGATCTCCTGGGCGGCGTCGTCCCACGCGGCGTTGATCTCCGGGTGCCGCTTGATCGCCAGCAGCGCGGCCTTGGCGGCTATCAGCAGCGGCGTGACCCGCACGTCGGCGAAGTCCCGGTCGCCCTTGAGCCGTTCGACGAGCTTCATGGTCCGCGTGACGTCGACGGTGTGGAAGACGGTGACGTGCGGGGCGGTGAACGCGCTCGCCACCATCGCCTCGGCGGTGCGCTTGCGGACGCTCTTGACCGGTACGCGGGTGGTGCGGCCGTCGTCGGAGACGCTGCCCGACGCGAGCCACGGCTGGTCGTCGTCCGGGTAGGTGGCCAGGGCCCGTGGCTCGGCCGAGGCGGCGTGCGCGGTCACGTCCTCGCGGGTGACGATCCCGCCCGGTCCCGTGGGATGCACCGAGGCGAGGTCGACGCCGAGGTCCTTCGCGAGCTTGCGCACCGGAGGCTTGGCCAGCACCCGCACGCGGGACGACGACGGCGCGTCCTCCGGGGCGGACGCCGCGGGCACGCTGACCATCGCCCGGGCGATCCGCTCGGGCTCGGGCGCCGGAGCCGGCTGCGGCGTCGGGGCGGGTGCCGGAGGTTCGGGCGCTGCCGGGGCCTCCGGCGCCGCGGGCACCGCAGGTGCTGCAGCGCTCGGCGCCGCGGCACCGGCGTCGGCAGCTCCCCGGCGGCGTCGACGGCGACCGCTCGCCCCGGCGTCGGACGTGCCGTACCCGACCAGCACGGACCCGGACGACTCGCCGTCGGTCGCGGCCGGTTCCGACGCGGCCGCCCCCGACGCGGCGGACCCCGATCCGGTCGGCTCCGGCTCACCGGCCCCGGCGGCGCCGTCGCCGATCTCGAGGATCGGTGCGCCGACGTCGACGGTGGTGCCCTCCTCGGCGAGCAACGCCGTCACGGTGCCCGCCCACGGGGAGGGCAGCTCCACGAGGGACTTGGCCGTCTCGATCTCCACGATCACCTGGTTGACCGCGACGGTGTCGCCGACGGCGACCTTCCACTCGACGATCTCGGCCTCGGTCAGCCCCTCGCCGACGTCCGGCAGGGGGAAGCGCTGGGTGCTCATCTCAAGCCTCCGGGTCAGGACGGGTCAGTGGGCCAGGGCGCGGTCGACGGCGTCCAGGACGCGGTCGACGCTCGGCAGGTACTCGTGCTCGAGCTTCGCCACCGGGTAGGGGGCGTGGTACCCGCCGACCCGCAGCACGGGCGACTCGAGGGAGTAGAAGCAAACCTCGCTCAGGCGGGCCGCCAGCTCGGCGCCCGACCCGAGGAACGTGGGCGCCTCGTGCACGACGACGCAGCGTCCGGTGCGGCGCACCGAGTCGGCCACGGTGGGCACGTCCAGCGGGGACACCGACCGCAGGTCGACGACCTCGGCGCTGGTGCCCTCGGCGGCCAGCGCCTCGGCCGCGGACAGCACGGTGGCGACCGTCGGACCGTAGGCGACCAGGGTGACGTCCGTGCCCGGCCGCACCACCCGGGCCGTGCCGAGCGGGTCGCTGGTGCCGCCGTCGGACAGCGCCGGCACCGGGCTGTCGAGGTCGACCTCGCCCTTGGTCCAGTACCGGCCCTTGGGCTCGAGGAAGATGACCGGGTCCGGGGAGACGACGGCGGCCCGGATCATGTCGTAGGCGTCCTGCGGGGTGGCCGGGGAGACCACGCGCAGGCCGGCCGTGTGCGCGAACAGCGCCTCGGGCGACTCGGAGTGGTGCTCGACGGCGCCGATCCCGCCGCCGTATGGGATACGGATGACCACGGGCACCTGGACGCGCCCGCCGGAGCGGTAGTGCATCTTGGACAGCTGGGTGGTGATCTGGTCGTAGGCGGGGAAGACGAACCCGTCGAACTGGATCTCGCAGACGGGCCGGTAGCCGCGCATGGCCAGGCCGATCGCGGTGCCCACGATCCCCGACTCGGCCAGCGGGGTGTCGACGACGCGGTGCTCGCCGAAGTCCTTCTGCAGCCCGTCGGTGACCCGGAAGACACCGCCGAGCCGGCCGATGTCCTCGCCCATCAGCATCACCGAGTCGTCGGCGTCGAGGGCGGCGCGCAGCCCGGCGGTGATCGCCTTGGCCAGCGGCATCGTCTGCGTGCTCATCGGGCCGTCTCCTCGGTGTCGTGCTGCCCGGTCCCGGCCGTCTCGGCCTCGTAGTCGGTGAACCACCGACGTTCGGTGCCGACCTGCGCGTGCTCGGTGGCGTAGACGTTCTCGAACATCGAGGTGGTCGGCGGCGCATCGAGCGCCCGCACGCCGGCGCGCAGCGTCTCGCCGAGGGCGTCGGCCTCGGCGTCGACACCGGCGGCCCAGTCGGCGTCCCAGTGGCCCTCGGCCCGCAGCAGCGCGGCGAGCCGGTCGATCGGGTCGCGCTGGCGCCAGTACTCCTCCTCGGCGCGCTCGCGGTAGCGCGTCGGGTCGTCGGAGGTGGTGTGGGCGCCCATCCGGTAGGTGTACGCCTCGACGAACGTGGGGCCGTGCCCGGCGTGCGCGCGCTCGAGGGCCTCGGCCATCACGGCGTAGCAGGCCAGGGCGTCGTTGCCGTCCACCCGCAGGCTCGGCACCCCGAAGCCCTCCCCGCGGCGGTACAGCGGGACGCTGGACTGGCGGGTGGTGGGCTCGGAGATCGCCCACTGGTTGTTCTGGCACCAGAACACCACGGGCGCGTCGTTGACGGCGGCGAACACCAGCGCCTCGTTGACGTCGCCCTGGCTGGTGGCGCCGTCGCCGAAGCAGGCGACGACGGCGGTGTCCCGGTCGGGGTCGCCCGTGCCGACCGCGCCGTCGCGCTGGATCCCCATGGCGTATCCGGTGGCGTGCAGCACGTGGGAACCGATCACCAGCGTGTAGAGGTGCACGTTGTGCTCGGCCGGGTCCCAGCCGCCGTGGTCGACGCCGCGGTACAGCTTCAGCCGGTCCACGGGGTCGACGCCGCGCACGTGCAGGATGCCGTGCTCGCGGTAGGAGGGGAACACCATGTCCTGGGCGGCCAGCGCGTGGGCGGGACCCACCTGGGCGGCCTCCTGCCCGGCCGACTGCGCGTACAGGCCGAGCTCGCCCTGACGCTGCAGGGCGGTGGCCTCGTCGTCGAACCGCCGGGTGAGGACCATGTCGCGGTACATCGCGCGCAGGTCGTCGCCGGTCAGGTGAGCGACCCGGGCCGCGTACCGGTTGTCGGGTTCGTGGACGCGTTCCCCGGTGGGGGTGACGAGCTGGACGAGCGGGACGACGTCGGCAGGGGCGACGTCGGACCCGCCGGTGACCTGGTCGGACACGCGATCTCCTTCGCTGGCGGCCCCGGACGGGGCTGGGCTGCTCCGGCTGCGCGCTGGTCCCGAGCCGATCCCCCAGGACCGGTCGGGCAACCTACGCTGTCGTAGCCTACGCCAGCGTAGGTTGCGGACCCCGGGATCTGCCCCCCGGCGGGGCGTCCAACGTCTGAGACCACGCTTTGGAGGTTTCCTCCAAGCACTCGCTCAGCGCAGTGCGACCGACGGGGGCACAGGCAGCCCCTCGGACAGCGGGCTCGGCTCCGGCGGCCCCGTGGTCGTGGTCAGCGGGACGACGCCGGCCCACACACCGTGGTCCTCGCCGTCGTCCGGGGAGTCCCCCACGCCACCCGCTCGGACCTTGACGCTGACGGCGTCGAGCGGAACCTGGAGCACCTGGGTGGCAGCGACCTCCTTGGGTGTCATCTCGCGGACCTCGGTGCGCCGTCCGGGCATGAGGTGGTCACCCACGCACCAGAGCGCCCTGGCGCGGCGCTCGCGGGGCACCACGGAGGCACGTCCGGCGATCATCGCGGACCGGTAGTTCGCGGAGCTGTCGTTCAGCGACCGGGCGTAGACGAGTGCGTCCAGGTGGGTGATCGCGACGGACACGGGCACGCCCTCGTGCCCCGCGTCGAGGAACAGCCCGCCACCCGTGGAACCGTGCAGCAGCAGTCGGCGCCCCAGCCCGTCGCCGAGGTCACCGACGCCGTACAGGAACGGCAGCACGACCGGGTGCCCGTCGCGCACGAGGGCCACGTGGGCGAGACGCCCGTCGGCCAGGATGCGGTCGAGGACGGCGGGGTCGTCGGTCTGCCGGTCCGGCTTGCGGCGGACGGTCAGCGAAGGGCCGGGTGGAGAGGTCTCGGTCGTCACGCTCCGAGACTAGGGACCACACTGGATCAATGAATGGTCCACTGCTGCACTACTCGATCGGTCCAGTGCGACACTGACCTCGTGCCGACCAAGACCGCCCGGGTCGCCGACCTCGTGAGGAGCATGGTCCACGACGGCCGCCTCGGCGAGGGGGACCCCGTGCCCTCCACCCGGGCCCTGGCCGCGGAGCTCGGAGTGGCCCGCGGCACGGTGACCGCCGCCTACGAGCAGCTCGACGGCGAGGGATACCTGGTCCTGCGCCACGGCGCGGTGCCGCGCGTCGCCGCCACTCTCACCGGCGTCCCGGCCGCCGAGCCCACCTCCGTCCACGACGCACGACCGCACCCCACACTGCCCGCTCACCCGCACGCCGTCGTCGACCTGCAGCCCGGGGTCCCGAACGTCGCAGCGGTCTCGGACCGGGAGCGCCGCAGGGCGTGGCGGTACGCGACCGCCCTTCCCGTCGAGGCCCGCTACCCCGACCCGGTCGGCGAGCCGGAGCTCCGTCGCCAGGTCGCGAACCAGCTCGCGCTGAGCCGCGGGTTCGCGCCCGACCCACGCCGCGCCGTGGTCACCGCGGGCACCGCCGAGGCGGTCACACTGACCGTCGAGGCGCTGGCACGCAGCACCGCCCGAGCACCGCGGGTCGCCGTCGAGAACCCCGGCTACCGCGCCGGACGCCGGGCGGTGGCGGCGGCAGGCGGCGTCGTGGTGCCGGTACCGGTCACCGATCAGGGCATAGACCTCGACGCCCTGCGCGCCGCGCACGTGGACGCCCCGCTCGACGCCGTGATGGTCACGCCGAGCCACCAGTACCCCCTCGGCGGCGCGCTGCCCGTCGCGCGGCGCCTGGAGCTGCTGCGGTGGGCCGCCGCCGGCGGCGTCCTGGTGCTCGAGGACGACTACGACTCCGAGTTCCGCCATCGCGGTTCTCCGCTGCCGGCGCTGGCCGTCCTGGACGAGTGCGGCGTCGTGGTCCACGTCGGGTCGTTCTCCAAGGTTCTCGACCCGCAGCTGCGGTGCGGGTACCTGGTGCTGCCCGCGAGCGCCCCTGCCGACCGTCGCGACGGCGGCGTGCAGCACGACGGCGGGACCACGTCCGGGGAGGCGATCCTCGCCGCGCGGTCGGGGCGGGGCGCCACCGTGGCCTCGGTCGTCCAGCACGCGCTCGCGCAGCTGATGGCGTCCGGGGCGCTGCGGCGGCACGTCGCTCGGTGCCGACGAGACTACCGGGACCGGCGTCGTCTCGTGGCCGACGCGTTCACCGGCATCCCCGGCGTCCGGACCCGTGCCCTGGACGGCGGCCTGCACGCGGTCCTGGAGCTCGAACGACCGGCGGCCGGGCTCGTCGCCCGCCTCGCGGACCAGGGCGTGCTGGTCAGCGACCTGCAGGACTACGTCGTCGAGGGCTCGGGGCTGCGGTGCGACGGGATCGTGCTGGGCTACGCCCCGCCCTCGACCGCCGCCCTGCGGGTGGCCCTGGCGACGATCCGCACCGAGCTGACGCGTTGAGGCGCGTCACGGCGGGTCGAGCAGCGCTGCGATGCGGCGCCGCACCCCCGCGGCGTCCAGTCCGTGCGCGGCGGCGTGGTCGCGCGGGGTCCCGTACCGGCGCAGCTCGACGTCCCGTGGCACGCCGACGTGCTGCACACGTGCGGGCCGGTCGGCGAGCGCCGCCGCGACGGCCGCCGCGCTGGTGCCCTCCAGGTACGGCTCGACGACGGTGAGCACGGGCTGCGGCCCGGCCAGCGCCCGCAGGGTCTCGGCGTCGAGCGGGTGCGGTGTCGCGGTGTACGCGACGCGGACGGGCAGGTCGGCGCTGGCGGCGAGCACGGTGTCGAGCATCGGTCCGACGGCGAGCACCAGGGGTGCGTGCCCGGCCCCGTCGAGGCCGGAGGCGACGTCGCGCACGAGGTGGACCCGCCCGTCGGTGGGCTGCGGCTGCGCGTTGCGCTGTCGGGACAGCCGCAGGTAGACGCGCCGGTCGGTGGCGGCCTCGGCCTGCAGGAGGGCGGTGACCTCGTCGGCGTGGCCGGGCACGTGCACGGTCCAGCCGGGCAGCGCGGACACGAGGGCGACGTCGGCGGGTGCCTGGTGGGTGCGGCCCTCCGCGGACGCGTCGAACGAGCTGCCGATGCTGACGAGGACCGCGCCGACGTCCTGGTGTCCCAGGTCGAGCTTGAGCTGTTCGTAGGGCCGTTCGACGAGGAACGGGGCGTAGGTGTGCACGATCGGTCGCCGGCCCGCGAGCGCCAGTCCGCCGGCGACCCCGATCATCGCTTGTTCGCGGATGCCGACGTCGATCACGCGCCCGGGGTGCCGGGCGGTGACGGGGGCCATCTGGCCGGAGCCGATGACGGCGAGCACCACGTCCACGTCGGGGTGCGCGTCGAGCAGGGGCCCGAGATCGGCGTAGAACCGGGCCCGCATGTCGAGGACCGGCGTCGTGACGGCGCTCATGCGGTCATCTCCGCCGCGGGTCGGGCGCCGCGTCGCGTGGTGTCGACGACGACGGCAGTGGGCCGGTCGGGCTCGGTGCGGCGCAACGCCGTGGCGAGCCGGTCGTCGGAGCGGGTGTCGACGTCCGTCGTCGTCCATCCCTCCACGGCGAACCGGGCGGCGATGCCGCCGGGCCAGCCGTGGCTGTCGCTGTGGTTGTCGACGACGACGCAGGTCAGGTTGCCGAGGCCGAGGCGGGCGGCGATCTGGATCGCCTCGGCGTTGGAGCCCTCGTCGAGCTCGGCGTCGCCGACGAGCACGACGACACGTCCCGGAGATCGCCCGCGCAGGCCGAGGGCCGTGCCGACGGCGAGGGGCAGCCCGTGGCCGAGCGAGCCGCTGCCGATCTCGATCCCGGGGACGAGCACGCGGTCGGGGTGGTGGCCGAGGGGCGAGTCCCGGGCGGCGACGTCGTCCAGCCAGGCCGCGGGGAAGAACCCGTGGGCGGCGAGCACGGCGTAGGTGGACGCGGGTCCGTGCCCCTTGGACAGCAGGAACCGGTCCCGGTGCGGGTCGTCGGGGCGGTCCGGGTCGACGCGGAGCACCCGGTCGTAGAGCACGCGGACGACGTCGAGGGTGGAGTGGGCGCTCGCGTCGTGCTTCTCGTCGCCGGTGACGCGGGCGACGAGGTGCTCCAGGGTCTCGGGAGCCAGGGGTGTCGTGGTCATGGACCCAGGCTGTAAGTTGAAGTTCACTTGAGGTCAAGGGGTGGAGCACGAATGATCCTGGAGCGGTACCTGACCATCGGCGAGGTCGCGCGGCGCAGCGGGGTGGCGCCGTCGGCCCTGCGCTTCTACGAGCAGCGGGGCCTGATCGAGGCGCAGCGCACCGGCGGCAACCAGCGCCGCTACGAGCGCACGACGCTACGGCGGATCGCCTTCGTCCGGACGGCCTCCCGGCTCGGGCTGACGCTCGACCAGATCGCCGACGCCCTCGCCACCCTGCCCGACGGCCGCACCCCCACCGCCGAGGACTGGCGCCGGCTGTCCCGGAGGTGGCGGGGCCTCCTGGACGAGCGCATCGCCGTGCTCGAACGTCTCCGCGACGACCTCGACTCCTGTATCGGCTGCGGCTGCCTGTCCCTGGAGCGCTGCACGCTGCAGAACCCGGAGGACCGTGCCGCCGCCCTGGGTCCGGGACCGCGCTACCTCGAGGGGGACTCGCCGTCCGACGTCGGCGGCGGCACCTGAGTCACTCCGGGGTGTGCTGGTGGACCAGCAGCCGCCACCCGCCGACAGCCGTGACGTACGTGCTGGCCAGGGTGGCGACGTAGGTCTCCTCGCCGCGGCGGCCGGTGAACCGGTAGACGACGGTCGCCGTGTCCTCGCTGCGCACCAGCCGCGCCTCGCCGAGATCGACCTCGTCCCAGCCCGGCGAGGAGTCCATCGCGGCGATGCACCCCGCCTTGTCGAGCACGGCACCGGGGACGACGACGACGGCGTCCTCGTGCAGCACCTCGGCATAGTCCTCGCCCGTCCCGACCGCGAGGCGGTCCTCCGTCGCCATGAGCCCGTCGATGATCGCGTCCATCACCCGACCGTAGGCGCGACGGCCCGATGTCACAGCCGGACGCCGTCAGCGTTGGCAACCGCCGCCGGAGTAGGCCACGGTGGGGGGAGCATTTCCCGACGTCACGGAGGTCCGTCATGAAGGTCGTCGTCATCGGTGCGCTCGGCAGGGTCGCACAGCTCCTGGTCCCGCTCCTCGCGGACGGTGGCGCCGGCCCGGCCGTCGACGTCGTCGGCGTGGTCCGCAAGCCCGAACAGGTCGACCGGGTGGCCGACCTGGGCGGCGACCCCCTGCTCCTGGACGTCGAGTCCGCGGACACCGACCAGATCGCGACGGCGCTCGACGGCGCAGACGCCGTCGTCTGGGCCGCCGGCGCCGGGGGCGGCAACCCCGACCGCACCTACGCCGTCGACCGCGACGCCGCGATCCGCTCGATGGACGCCGCCGCGCGTGCCGGCGTCCGTCGGTACGTGATGGTCTCGTGGATCGGGTCCGTGCCCGACCACGGCATCCCGTCCGACTCCAGCTTCCACCCGTACGCCGACGCCAAGCTCGCCGCCGACGAGCACCTGCGCGGCACCGATCTCGCCTGGACGATCCTCGGCCCCGGCACGCTGACCGACGGACCGCCCACCGGCCACATCCGGGTGCTCGGCGCCGACGAACGCGTCGAGCGGGGCGGCCCCTCGGAGGTGCCCCGGGCCGACGTCGCCCAGGTCGCCGCCGCCGCGCTGCGGATCGACGAGTCGATCGGGCAGTTCGTGCGGTTCACCAGCGGGGACGAGACGATCCCGGCGGCGCTGCGCAACGTGGAGTAGACCTCGCGCGTTGATCAAGGTTCTTCAGAAACCTTGATTAAGCTACCGCGACGGCGACGCCCGTCCTGTCGTCGAGCGGTTCTCCGACGCCGCCCGCTTCGCTGCCTTCTCGGGATCCGGTCTCGTCGATGATCTGGCAGCCCAGGTCGACGCCGCCCGTGAACTTCTCCGTGGCCTCCGGCGACAAGCAGTCGCCTGGCGGGTGCTCCCCCACCTCGTCTCCCACCCGGTCGTCAACGCACGATTCCTCTCCGACCACCTGGGTATGGCAGGTCAGACCGCCCAGAACGCGTTGAACCAGCTCACCGAGGCGGGAGTGCTCACCGAGCGAACCGGCTTGCGGCGCAACCGTGTCTGGGAGCACCGGGGCATCCTGACCGTCCTCGATCAGTACGCCCAGAACCTGCTCAGACGCTGAGACCCGGGGCAGCGCCGCGTCGAGCAGCCGGGCCCGACCGACGTAGGCCGCCACGGCGTCGGAGCCGCTCACCACACCCGCGCGTCCCGCCACAGCCAGCGCAGCGCGTCGGGCAGCAGCACCCCGGCATGGTTCGGGTCGTGCCCGCCGTCGCCGAGCACCAGGCGAGCGTCGTAGCCGGCCTCGGCGAGCGCCGCGGCGGTGCGCAGGTTCTCGGCGAACCAGTTGTGCTCGGGCTCGTTCCAACCGAGGTCACGATGGCCGGCCTGGAGGAGCACGCGCAGCGGCTTGCGGGGCGTGTCGGCGATCAGCTCAGGGTACGGGTTGCCGCCGGGCATCTGCGCGAAGCTCGACAGGAACCCGGTCACCCGGCCGAACTGCTCCGGGCGGTGCCAGGCGACGGTGAAGGCGGCGTTGCCGCCGCTGCTGCCGCCGATCACCGCCCACCGGGCCGGGTCGTCGCTGAGCGCGTGCCGCCGTCGGACCTCGGGGACCACCTCGTCCAGCAGGAGGCGGGCGAGCCGGTCGTCCGCGGCGTCGTACTCGGCGTTGCGGTTCTTCCGCGCCTCCGGGTCACCCGCGTCGGGGAAGACCCCGGGATCGACGAACACCCCGATGATGGGCGGGATCTGTCCGGAGCGGACGAGGTTGTCGAGCACCACGCCGCCGCGGATCTCGCCGTCGGGGTCCAGGTACCACCATCCGTCGAGGAAGACGGCGACACCGACCTGGTGCGCCGCGTCGATGCCCGGCGGGGCGTGGATCCAGACCCGCCGGGTCGTGCCGGGAAAGACGGTGCTGGCCAGGTCGAACGACGCGGTACGGCCCGCCGGTGTGCCCGGGCGGGGTGACGAGTCCGGGCCGTGTGCGTACCGCACCGGGGCGTCGCCGAGCGGCAGGGCGCGGTACGGCACCTCGGCGACACGACCGGCGCTGTCGGCGACCACCTCGACCTTGAACCCGGCGGCGTTCTCCAGCCAGCCCGCGTAGTGGTCCGGTCCTCCGGCGTGCGGGTAGCGCTCCGCGTAGAGCGGGGCCCAGCCGTGCGCGGGGGCGGCCGCCATCAGGGCGTCCACGTCGGCGGGGGTGCCGCCGTCGAACGCCACGTGGTTCATCCCGGGACGACGGCGGTCGTGGCGGTCCGCGGTCAGGTTCGGCGGGGTGGTGAGCGTCAGGTAGGTGCCGCCGTCGGACCAGGTGCGCCCCTGCGGCCACTCCTGCGTGAGCCGGAAGCCGAGACGGGGCAACAACCAGCCCCAGGCCGCGGCGGCGGTCCCGTCCTCCGCGACCCAGATCTCGAGGTGGTGGATGCCCGGCATCCGCTCATCCCACCACACGGGCCCAGAACCTCTGTCTCGTTTTCAGGGGTGTCCGGACCGCGCGATCCACGCATGCCGAACGTGCACGAATCCTGCTGGGCGTGAATCTCACGCCCAGCAGGATTCCGGTGCGCTGCGGCGACGCCTTTCCCGGGGAGCGGGCACCCCTCGGCGAGACTTCGCCCGGCCCGGCGGCCGGCGAGACTTCGCCCGGCCCGGCGAACGCCGGCCGGCGAGCACGGGGCCCGCGCCGCGGCCGCGGCACATCCGCGCCGTGACGCGTCCCACCGCGCTCCCGCGCGCACACCGGGCCGGGCTGCGGCAGCATCGCAAGGGACCGACGTCCACACCTCAGGAGGTCCCCGTCATGGCTCGCACCGTCGCCGAACACCTGGTCGACCAGCTCGTCGCCGCCGGGGTGAGTCGCGTCTACGGCATCGTCGGGGACTCGTTGAACCCCGTCGTGGACGCCGTGCGCCGCACCGAGGGCATCGACTGGGTGCACGTGCGCCACGAGGAGGCCGCCGCGTTCGCCGCCGCCGCCGAGGCCGAGGTCACCGGGAAGCTGGCGGTGTGCGCCGGCTCCTGCGGGCCCGGCAACCTGCACCTCATCAACGGCCTGTACGACGCGAACCGCTCCGGCGTCCCGGTCCTGGCGATCGCCTCGCACATCCCGAGCGCGCAGATCGGCACCAAGTTCTTCCAGGAGACCCACCCGGACCGCCTCTTCAACGAGGCCTCGGTGTTCTCCGAGATGATCTCGACGGCCGCGCAGCTCCCCCGCGTGACCCGCTCGGCGATCCAGCACGCCCTCGCCGAGCCCGGCGTCGCCGTGCTCACCCTGCCGGGCGACGTCGCCGACCAGGAGGTGGCCGACGACGACGCCCCGATCCTCATCCCCGGCGCCTGCCCCGCCCGCGTGGTCCCGCACGACGCGGACGTCGCGGCGCTCGCCGAGGCGATCAACGCCGCCCGCAAGGTGACCCTGTTCGTCGGCGCGGGCGCCCGCGGGTCGCGGGACGAGGTGCTCGAGCTCGCCGACCTGGCCGCGGCCCCCGTCGGCCACTCGCTGCGCGGCAAGGAGATCATCCAGTACGACAACCCCCACGACGTCGGCATGTCCGGCCTGCTCGGCTACGGCTCCTGCCACGAGGCGGTGCACGACGCCGACCTGCTGATCCTGGTGGGCACCGACTTCCCGTACGACTCGTTCCTGCCCGACGACGTCCCCACCGCGCAGATCGACATCGACGCCTCCCACCTGGGCCGACGCACCCGCCTCGACCTGCCGGTGCACGGCGACGTCGGCGAGACGCTGCGGCTGCTCAACCCCCGCATCGAGCGCAAGACGGACCGCAAGTTCCTGACGTCCATGGTGGACAAGCACGCCCGCGTCATGACCAAGGTGGTGGGCGCCTACACCCGCAAGGTGGAGAAGCACACCCCGATCCACCCCGAGTACGCGGCCGTGCAGCTCGACGAGGCGGCGGCCGACGACGCCGTGTTCACCGTGGACACGGGCATGAACAACGTCTGGGCCGCCCGGTACGTCACGCCCAACGGCAAGCGACGCGTCATCGGCTCGTTCATCCACGGCTCCATGGCCAACGCGCTGCCGCACGCCATCGGGGTGTCCATGTCCCAGCCCGACCGTCAGGTCGTGGCGCTCGCCGGGGACGGCGGGCTGTCCATGCTGCTGGGCGAGCTGATCACCGTCCGGGCCTACGACCTGCCGGTGACGGTCGTCGTCTTCAACAACGCCTCGCTGGGCATGGTCAAGCTGGAGATGCTCGTCGAGGGTCTCCCCTCGCACGGCACCGACTCGCCCGAGGTGGACTACTCCGCGATCGGCACCGCCGTCGGCATCCCGTCGCAACGCGTCACCAAGCCCAAGGACCTGGCCAAGGCGTTCTCGACCGCGCTGGACAGCGACGGTCCCGCCCTGGTGGAGGTCATGACGGACCCGCGGGCGCTGTCCATCCCGCCGTCGATCACCTCCGGTCAGATCCGCGGGTTCACCACGGCGATGACGAAGGAGATCTTCGGCGGCGGCATGGGCGAGGTCATGTCGATGGCGCGCTCGAACCTGCGCAACCTGCCCCGCTGACGGCGCCGGCGGCGCCCGCAGCCGGCGGCGGCGCCCACAGCCGGCCGACGCCGTCAGCGCCAGCCGGCGGCCAGCTCCAGGAACGCGTCGTTGGCCGCGACCTCGCCGATGCTGACCCGCATGCCCTCGTCGGCGAACGGCCGCACGAGCACCCCGGCAGCGGCAGCCTGCGCGGCGAGCTCGCCGGTGCGCTCCCTCGTCGCCAGCCAGACGAAGTTGGCGTGCGTGGCAGGCACGTCCCAGCCCTGCGCGCGCAGCGCGTCGTGGACGCGGGTGCGCTCACCCACGAGCGCCTCGACGTGCTCGGCGAGCTCGGCCTGCACGGGCGCCTGCAGGGTGGCCAGGGCCGCGCGCTGGGCGAGGTGGTTGACGCCGAACGGCGTGGACGCCGACCGGATCCCCGCGGCGAGGCGCGGTGCGGCGACGGCGTACCCCACCCGCAGGCCGGCCAGCCCGGACGCCTTGGACAGCGTGCGCACGAGCACCACGTTCGCGTGCCGGCCCAGCACGTCCATGCCGTCAGGGGCCTCCGGGTCGCGCACAAACTCCAGGTAGGCCTCGTCGACGACGACGAGCACGTCGCCCGGGAGCGACGCCAGGAACTCCTCCAGCTCGCCCGCGTGCACCACCGGTCCGGTGGGGTTGTTGGGCGTGCACACCAGCACGGCGCGGGTGCGCGGGCCGACGGCGGCCGCCATCGCGGGCAGGTCGAGCCGGCCGTCCGCCGTGACCGGCACCGTGACGGGCGTCCCGCCGGCGACGGCGGTGACGATCGGGTACGCCTCGAAGGACCGCCACGGGAAGACGACCTTGTCACCCGGCTCGACGACGGCCTCGAGGACGTGCTGCAGCACCGAGACCGACCCGTTGCCGACGACGATCTGCTCCGGTGCGACGCCGACGTGCGTGGCGAGCGCCTCGACCAGCTCGGTGGCGAACATGTCCGGGTACCGGTTGACCTCGCCGGCGGCCTCCGTGATGGCGGAGACGACGGCGGCGGGCGGCGGGAAGGGGTTCTCGTTGGAGGACAGCTTCCAGGCCCGACCGCTGGGCCGGGCACCCGGCACGTAGGCGGGCAGGGCGGCGACGGCGGCGCGCAGGGGGACGGACACGTGGGGGCTCGACTGGTTCGGCACGGCCCCAGGATCTCACCCCGTCGGACGGACCGGCGCGGACCCTGTCCTGCGGGGCCGCGACGTGCCACGATGTCGGCCATGACCTTCATCCTGCGGCTCGTCGTGACCTCGTTGGCCCTGTGGATCTGCGACCTGATCTTCGACAGCTTCGAGATCTTCGGTGGTGACGACGTCCTCGGACGCCTCCTCGCCATCGTGGGTGTCGGCCTGATCTTCACGCTGGTGAGCTCGATCGTGAAGCCGATCGTCAGCTTCCTGTCGATCCCGCTGCTGATCCTCACCCTGGGACTGTTCTACCTGCTCATCAACGCGGCGATGCTGTGGCTCACCGAGTGGCTGACCAGCCAGAACTGGTTGGGCGACTGGGGCCTGACCATCGACGGCGGCTTCTGGTGGTACCTGTGGATCGCGCTGATCCTGGCGGTCCTGCAGACGGTGATCGGCTGGGTCGTGCCCGGGGACAAGGACTGACTCACCCGGCCTCGCCGCGGCGCACCCGGTAGTACCGGGTCTCGGCGCGCTCGCCGCCCAGCAGCGCGTCGAGGCGGGCGCTCACGTGCGTGACCGGCACGCTGCCGGCGTCCCGCGCGTGGCGCAGCGTGCGCAGGTGGGTGCCCACCGAGTGCGCCGCCGCGACGCTGCCGGACGCGGCCCGGTCGAGCGGGTCGCCGGAGTCGGCCAGCGCCCGCCCCACGGTCACCCGGTCGCGGGTGGCGGGGTTCTCCGTGGAGGATCGCCCGTCGAGCGGGGAGACGAGCTCCTCGTCGTTCTCGAGGTGCAGCACGGGCACGCCCGGCGGGGTGCGGAACGTCGCCGTCGGTGCCCCCGCGGTGACGACGCCCGCGACCCGCCCGCGCAGCTGCGGGGACGCCGCCAGCGAGACGGCGGCGATGCCGCCCAGCGAGTGCCCGACGAGCACCACCGGCTCGTCGGGCCCGGCACCGGCGTCGGCGAGCGCGGCGAGCACCCCGGCGGCGACGTCCGCGGACATCTCGGCCATGAGGTCGAGGTCGGTGGCGAGGTCGAAGGGGTTGCCGGTCGAGAGCAGCTCCTGCGTGCCGGGGATCAGCACCGTCCACGAGGTGCTGCCGTCGGCGCGGGTCACCTCCTGCACCGCGACGGTCCCGGGCGGCGTGCCGGGCAGCTCGCGCCCGGGGACGCCGTTGCCCGCGGGGTACAGGTCGGCGGTGGCGGCGAGCGCGTCGTCGACCCGCGCCAGGGGACGGTCGTGCCACGCCGGCAGCCCGACCCCGAAGGCCTCCGCGGGCGTCGCCAGGACGTGCACCTCGACCGTGCCGAGCACCTCCTCCACGGCCGTGGCGAGCACCCGCGCCCCGTCCGTGACGGACCGTCCCGTGTACTCGAGGGCGCCCAGCGCCACCCCGGTCGCGGCACCGCCGACCGCCTCGTCGACGAAGGGCGCCACCTCGCGCAGGAGCGCGCCGGTCACGCCCCCGTCCGACGGCGCTCCCTCCGGCGTCGCGAGCCCCTCCGGCGTCGCGGGCCCCTCCGGCGTCGTGGCGGGCACCGCGGGACGGTCCGGGTCGTCGGGGTCCGGCGCCGACTCCGCCGCCGTGCGGATCAGGAGGCTGCCCGCCGCCCGCAGGGGCGTCCCGACGACGGGGTCGGTGACGATCCGCGTCACCGCGAACCCGAGGGCGCCCGTGGCCGTGGCGACCATCCCGCCGACCAGCTGCTCGACGGCGCCCTCGGCGTGCTCGTACAGGCCCGCGGCGCGCAGCAGCCGGCCCGAGAGCACCGCGCATTGCTCGGCCCGGTCCGCGAGCGCCACGGCGGTGTCGTCGGCGAGCGCCCGGGCCCAGCGGACCCTGGCGGGCAGCGCGGGGTCGTCCCACCCGAGCCCGGCGGTCCACAGGACGCGGTCGAGAACGGCCCGGGCGAGGGCGGCGCCGGCGGTCGCGGACCGCAGGCGGTCGGTGGCCTCGGCGAGCCGCTGGGCGGCGGCGCGGACCTGTCCCACGTCGACGTGCGTGAGCGACGGGCCGCCGAGGACGAGCAGCGTGTCCTGCGGGTCGGTCACGACTCGCAGCCCGCGGTGACGAGTAGCGCCTGCGACACCGTCGCGGCGTCGGCGTCGAGCAGCCCGGTCAGCGCCGCGACCTCCGAGCGGCAGCGGTCGGCGGCCGGGGACCGCCAGTCGAGCAGCGCCGCGAGGCGCAGCCGGCCCAGGGCGTCGTCGAGCTCGGCGGCCGCGCGGCGCAGCTGCACGCCGGCCGCGGTGATGTCGGTGCTGGTCAGAGGCATGACCGGGACGCTAGACGCGACCGGTGCACCGCCGTCGGACCGCGCCCGCCGCCCTGTGGACCGCGGCGCCCTGGGGACGGCGGGCACCCGTGGGAGAATGCGGCACGTGACCTCCACCGCCCCGCAGCACCCGTCCGACCAGACCCGCGTGAACCTCGCCGACGTCACCCCGCCGATCGCGCTCGGCCCGCTCGACGGCCGCTACCGCGGTGCCGTCGCGCCCCTGGTGGACCACCTCAGCGAGGCGGCGCTGAACCGGGCCCGCATTCAGGTCGAGGTCGAGTGGCTGATCGTGCTGTGCAACGGCACCGTCGCCGGCGAGGCGGGCACCACCCCCGTCGCCGGCCCCGTGGTGCCCGGCGCACCCACCCTGTCGGACGCGGAGATCGCCTACCTGCGGCAGATCCCCGCCACGTTCGGCGCCGACGAGATCGCCGAGCTCGGCGCCATCGAGCGCGAGACCGTGCACGACGTCAAGGCCGTCGAGTACTTCATCAAGCGCCGCCTGGCCGCCGACGTCGCCGGGAAGTTCCTGGGCGAGACGTCGCTGCCCGCCGCGAGCGAGCTCGTGCACTTCGCCTGCACGTCCGAGGACGTCAACAACCTGTCCTACGCCCTCATGGTGCGCGGCGCCGTCCTCGACGTGTGGCTGCCCGCCGCCACGGCGCTCGCCGACCAGCTCGCCGACCTGGCCCGCGAGCACGCGGCCGTGCCGATGCTCAGCCGGACCCACGGCCAGCCCGCCACGCCCACCACGATGGGCAAGGAGCTCGCCGTCCTCGCCCACCGCCTGCGCCGACAGCTGCGCCGCATCGGCGCCGCGGAGTTCCTCGGCAAGATCAACGGCGCCACCGGCACCTACGGTGCCCACACCGTGGCGGTGCCGGGCGCGGACTGGCCCGCCGTGTCCCGCGCGTTCGTCGAGCACCTCGGGCTGACGTGGAACCCGCTGACCACGCAGATCGAGTCGCACGACTGGCAGGCCGAGGTCTACGCCGACGTCGCGCGCTTCAACCGCATCCTGCACAACCTCGCCACCGACGTGTGGACGTACATCTCGATGGGCTTTTTCACGCAGATCCCCGTCGCGGGCGCCACCGGGTCCTCGACCATGCCGCACAAGGTCAACCCGATCCGGTTCGAGAACGCCGAGGCCAACCTCGAGATCTCCTGCTCGCTGCTGGACACCCTCGCGGCCACGCTCGTGACGAGCCGCCTGCAGCGCGACCTCACCGACTCCACCACGCAGCGCAACATCGGCCCGGCGTTCGGCCACTCCCTGCTCGCGATCGACAACGTGCGCCGGGGGCTCACCGCGCTCGCGGTCAGCGCCGAGACCATGGCCGCCGACCTCGACGCCAACTGGGAGGTGCTCGGCGAGCCCGTCCAGTCGGCGATGCGCGCCGCGTCCGTCGCCGGCGTCGAGGGCATGGAGAACCCCTACGAGCGCCTCAAGGAGCTCACGCGCGGCCACCGCGTCGACGGACCGGCCATGCGCGAGTTCGTGGCCGGCCTCGGGCTGCCCGACGACGTCGCGGCACGGCTGGCGGCGCTCACCCCGGCGTCGTACGTGGGGCTCGCCGAACGGCTCGTGGCCGATCACCTGGACTGATCGCCCCGGTCAGCAGGACCGGGCGGTCGCGGGTTACGGTGATCGGACGTCACGTCAGCGATCCCCGAGGAGGCGCGCCATGACCGACGCACCGCAGGACCGCCCCACCCCGAACGACTTCGCCCGTCGCCTGCTGAAGGACTCCGAGCACGACGAGCAGCAGGCCGCCACCGACGAACACGAGCGTCCCGACCAGGCGGAGCACGACCACGAGCAGACCGAGGACGACGAGCGCTTCGACGCGGGCTGACCCGCCGCAGCGCCGCGCGGTCGTCCGGGCCGCACCCGGCCCGGACGACCGCACCCTCAGCGCCTCGAGCGCAGGTACACCGCCGAGACGTAGCCCGTCCGCCCGTCGTGGCGGACCTTGACCCACCCGTTGCTCACGCGCCCGAGCTGGCGCACGCGTTCGTCCCGCCGCAGCTTCAGGACCCGATCCGTCGACGCGGACCGGCCCTTGCGCATGTTGAGGGTCTTCGGGTCGACCCACGCGAAGGTCTTGCCGGTGCGGTCGGGCACGATCTGGGCGCCGTCACGGTCCAGCGCGATGTGGCGGGCCGAGACCCACCCGTTCTTGCTGCCGTACCGCACCCGCTGCCACACGCCGTTGCGGTAGCCGTCACGCAGCAGGGTCAGCCGTGCGTCGTGCGGCAGGCGCACCCGGACCTTGTTCGACGCCGAGGGCCCGGACCGCAGGTTGAGGGAGCTCGGCAGCACGTACCGCGTCCCGTGAGAGGTGTACGACGGCGACACGTAGTCGCGGTGGATCCACCCGGTGCGCCCCTTGCGCGTCACCTGGCGCCACTCCCCGCTGCCCGCGCCCGGTTCGGCGGTGAGCTTCAGGTTCGCCTGGATCGTGCGGATCTTGGAGTAGCCCGTCCCGGGGCCCGTCCGGAAGCTCACCTTGGCCGCCGTGTAGTACGTGCACGACGACGGCACGCTGCGCGGGTAGTTGCGGATCGACCGGGTCGTGAGGTCGACGCCGCGCTTGCGCAGGAACCTCAGCGGGTCCACGGCCTTGCCCGACCCGTAGCCGCCCCGCCAGATCTCGAGGTGCAGGTGAGGACTCGTGGACGTGCCCGTCGAGCCGACGTCGCCGATGTGCTGGCCCTTCTTGACCTTCTGACCCGCCTTCACCCGCCGGTCGCCGTCGATCAGGTGGGCGTACAGCGAGGAGAACTTCACGCCGTCGACGACGTGGTCGATGACGACCCACTGCCCGAAACCTCTGATCGCACCGGCGCGGGTCACCTTCCCCGCGGCGACCGCACGCACGTCGGTGCCGCTGGCAGCCCCGAAGTCCTGCCCGAGGTGGTACGTGGAGGAGCCGCGCACGGGCATGCAGCGCGGCCCGTAGTAGGAGCTGAGCACGTAGGTGTCGTTCTTCAGGGGCGCCGCGAGCCGGGTCGCGGCCTGCGCCGGCGGCGGCGCGGCCACCTGCACGAACGTCGGTGTGACGGCGACGGCCAACGCCGTCAGCAGCACCACCCACCGCCGTCCGGCACGCCTCGTCCTGCGAGCACTGTCGATGCGCTGTTCCATGCGATCCCCCCGGGTCGTCACCGCACGGACGCCGTCGCCCGTCTCCAGCACGGTAAGTCGCCTCGCGCAATCACGCGCGCTCAGGGCATCTCGACGCCCGCCTCGTCGAGGACGTCCCGGGCGTTCGCGAGCATCCGTACACTGATCTCCCGCCGGCTCTCGAAGTACTCCGGGTACTCGGCGATGTAGGCCAGCTGGACCGTGGCGTCCAGGTCCGCCAGCCGTTGGACCGTGCCCAGCGACTGCTTGCACCGCACGTCCACCTCGACGACGCGCCGCCGCTCGGCGGCGTCGCCGACCAGCAGCGGCCGCGGACGCGGCTCGTCGAGGAACGCCGTCTGCTCCGCGGTGTAGCCGAGCTCCGACGGCGGCCACTCGTCGATCTCGCGCCTCTGCTCCTGTTCCGACTCCCACCGGGCGAGCGCGGCCATGATCTCGCGCTGCTCGGCGCTGTAGGCACCCTCGAAGTCGAGCACTCCGGCGGGCACCATCGCCTGCGCCTCCATCGCCTCGAGGCCTTCTTCCGCGAGGCACTCCTCCCACTCGACGACGATCTCGCGGGCCTGGCGTGCGACGCGGCGCTCCTCCGGCTCGAGGTTCCGCAACGTCGCCTCGGACCGGAACGACGTGCCCAGGTACACGGCCAGGTCCGGGGAGCCCGACGTACCGCCCGCCCACGCGGACTCGGCGAACTCGTCCCCGGTGAGGCCGCTGATCGCCGCCTCGGCGTCCTCGTAGCACCCGTGCAACACATCATCCGGCACCGGCGTCACGCCGGAGTACGTGTGGTCGTTCAGGTGTCGCGGGTCGTCCTGGAAGTCGAACCAGAACGCCCCACGGTCGACGAGGACGTCGTAGTCGCGGTCCAGGTCCTCCGCCGTCCACAGACCCAGGCCGCGCTGGCGCTCGTCGTAGGGCGGGACCGGCCCGACGAACTCGACCTCGTCGCCCAGACCGACGTCGCTCAGGCACTCGATCTCCAGGTACTGCTGGGCAGTGTCCACCGCGGCCTGCTCCTCGGCGCTCAGGACCCAGTCGTCCTCCGGCAGCCCGATCGTCCCCCGCTCGTGATCGACGAGCGCATGCTCACCGTCGTCCGGCGACGGAGGGTACGTCGTCCACCCGTCGTCGGCGTCCGACGTCGAGTCCGGCGCGGGCACCCCCGTCGATGCCGCGGGGGCAGGCACCACGTCCGGCGCAGGTGTCGTGTCCGCCCAGGCCAAGGTCCCGACGACGAGTCCCACGCCGAGGAGACCACCGACGGCAACACCTCCGGCAGCCCGTCGTGCGCGCCGCCGGCGACCCGCCCGGAGCACCTCCTCCACGTCGACGCGGACCTGCGGCGTCCGTCCCGCCAGCACACGCATCGCGCGGATCAGCTCGTCGTCGTTCATCGGGCCCCTCCCGTCGCGATCTCGTGCACGCCGGTGCCGGCCAGCGCCGACCGCAGCTGAGCGAGTCCACGGGACGCCGCGGACTTCACGGCACCCCGGCTGATCCCGAGGTCCTCGGCGACCTCCTGCTCCCCGAGGTCGACCAGGTAGCGCAGCACGACCACCCGGCGTCGCTGCTGCGGCAGCTCGGCGAGCGCACGGACCAGCAGGTCACGGTCTGCTTGTCCCTCGTCCGCGCCCCCGTGACGACCGTGCGGCAGCTCGTCGGGTCCGACGAGGCGCTCGCGGCGGTGCTTGCGCCAGGCGTCGATGCGCGCGTTGGCCAGCACCCGGCGGGCGTACGCGAGCGGGTCCCGGCCCCGTGCCCGTGGCCAGGCGACATAGGTCTTCACGAGTGCCTGCTGGACGAGCTCCTCCGCGCGATGCCGGTCGCCGGTGAGCAGGTACGCCGTCCGTGCGAGCACGGGTTCCGCCTCCGCCATGAACGCGGCGAACTCCTGGTCCCGACCGGAACGGTCACCCGCGCCGGCGACCACCACCGGCGTCCACGCCTCTGGCACGGCCGCATCCTCTCGCACTCCCACAGCAGGTACACGGGCGGCGGCCCCCGCAGGTTGCTCGGTCCGCCGGGATGCCGGATCCGGCCCGCGCGCCTAGCGTCGTGCCATCCGGCACCGAGGAGGATGCTCCCATGATCGAGTCCTACCCGGTCCTGACGCTCGTGCCGCCGCTGCTGGCGATCACGCTGGTCATCGTCACCAAGAAGGTGCTGATCAGCCTCGGCGCGGGCGTCCTCGCGGCGGCGCTGCTCGTCGCGGACCTGAACCCCCTCGAGACGCTCCGGCTGGTGTGGGACTCGTTCGCCGTCATCTTCTGGACCGACGGCGCCGTCAACACCTGGTACGTCTACATCCTCGCGTTCACCCTCATGCTCGGTGTCATCGCGGCGTTCATCATGATGTCGGGCGGCACGCGGGCGTTCGCGGACTGGGCCGTGGAACGGATCCGCACCCGCCGGGGCGCGCAGGTCCTCCCGGCCGTCATGGGCATCGTCATCTTCATCGACGACTACTTCAACGCCCTGGCCGTGGGGCAGGTGTCCAAGCCGGTCACGGACCGGCACCGCGTCTCGCGCGCCAAGCTGGCGTACATCATCGACTCGACGTCGGCGCCGGTCGCCGTCCTGGCGCCCTTCTCGAGCTGGGGCGCCTACATCATGGGCATCCTCTCCCCCATCGTGGCGGCGTCGGCCCTCGGCATCTCCAGCGTGCAGGCGTTCCTCGGGGCCGCGGCGGCAAACTACTACGCGATCGCCGCCGCGCTCACGGTGTGGCTGGTCGTGCTGCTGCGGCTCGACGTCGGACCGATGCGTGCCGAGGAGTCCCGAGCGGTCCACGACGGGCAACCGCACGACCCGGACGCCGAGATCCCCGGCCGGCTCTCCGAGGACCTGCCGGTGCACCAGCCCGGGGCGATGCGCGCCCTCATCGTGCCGTTCGTGCTGCTCGTGGCGGGGGTCTTCGCGGGCATCGTGTGGACCGGCTACGCGGCGGCGGGGACGTGGGACGTGGTGGACATCCTGGCCGAGACCGACACCAGCGCCGCGCTGATGGTCGGCGGCGTCCTCGGGCTGGCCGCGGCCATCTTCTACTACGTGCGCTACACGGGCTCCAACCCCCGCTTCAGCGCCCGCCAGTTCGGGCAGGGCTGGGTCGAGGGGCTGCGTTCCATGTGGCCCGCGGTGAGCATCCTGGTGCTGGCGTGGATGCTGACCGGGCTCATCGACCAGCTCGGCACCGGCGCCTACCTCGGCGGGCTCGTGGAGGACGCGGACCTCAGCGCCGGGTGGCTGATCCCCGTGACGTTCGTGCTCGCCGCCGCCATGGCGTTCGCGACGGGCACGTCGTGGGGCTCGTTCGCGCTGCTGCTGCCCCTGGTGGGCGGGATCATGAACACCCTGGACGAGCCGGACCTGCTGCTGCCCGCCCTCGGCGCGGTCCTGGCCGGTGCGGTGCTCGGCGACCACAGCTCACCGATCTCGGACACCACCATCCTGTCGTCCACCGGGGCGGGGTCGAACGTCATCACCCACGTGCTCACCCAGCTCCCGTACGCCGGCATGGCGGCCGTGGCCGCCCTGGTCGGCTACGTCGTCGTGGCGCTCGGCGCCGGGACGGCCGTAGGCCTGCTGGTCACGGTCGCCGTGCTGGTCGGCGGCGTCCTGGCGGCGCGCGCGGCGAGCCGACCGGTGGAGGAGGCGGCGGCGCCGACCCGTCCGGAGTGATCCGTGCGCCGGACACCTCGGCCTGGCAAGATCGAGGTATGCACCCCCGCGCCGGCCAGGTGGCCCAGCCCGACGACCTCATCGACGTCGACCAGGTGGTCGGCGCCTACTACGACCGCACGCCCGACGTCGCCGACCCGGCCCAGCAGGTCGTGTTCGGCACGTCCGGGCACCGCGGGTCCTCGCTGGACGCCGCCTTCAACGAGGCGCACATCGCCGCGATCACCCAGGCGATCGTGGAGTACCGCGCGTCGCAGGGCACGGACGGTCCCCTCTACCTGGGGCGGGACACGCACGCCCTGTCCCTGCCGGCCTGGCAGACGGCGCTCGAGGTGCTGGCCGCCGCCGGGGTGACGGTGATGATCGACGCCCGCGACTCGTACACCCCGACGCCCGCGGTGTCGCAGTCGATCCTCGTGCACAACGGTGCCGCGTCGGACGAGGGCGTGCGCACCTCCGGTCCGGGCCTGGCCGACGGCATCGTGGTGACGCCGTCGCACAACCCGCCCCGCGACGGCGGCTTCAAGTACAACCCTCCGCACGGCGGCCCGGCCGGGTCCGAGGCGACCGGCTGGATCGCCGACCGCGCGAACCAGCTGCTGCGCGACGGCGGCCTGTCCGGCATCCGCCGTGTCTCCCTGGACAACGCCCTGGACGCGGCGACCACGCACAAGCACGACTTCCTGTCCACGTACGTCGACGACCTGGCCAACGTCCTCGACCTGGAGGCGATCCGCGGCGCGGGCGTGCGCATCGGCGCCGACCCGCTGGGCGGCGCGGCCGTGGAGTACTGGGGGGCGATCGGCGAGCGGTACGGCCTGGACCTGACGGTCGTGAACCCGCAGGTGGACCCGCGCTGGGCGTTCATGACCCTGGACTGGGACGGCAAGATCCGCATGGACTGCTCCTCGCCGCACGCGATGGCCTCCCTCGTGTCCCAGATGCGGCCCGACGGCGGGGGCGGCGCGCCGTACGACGTCGCCACCGGCAACGACGCCGACTCCGACCGCCACGGCATCGTCACGCCGGACGCGGGGCTGATGAACCCGAACCACTACCTCGCGGTCGCGATCCACTACCTGTTCGGCGGCGCCCGCCCGGGCTGGCCGGACACGGCCGCGATCGGCAAGACGCTGGTCTCCTCCGCCCTGATCGACCGGGTCGCCTCGGGTCTCGGGCGCCGGATGACGGAGGTTCCGGTGGGCTTCAAGTGGTTCGTCCCGGGCCTGCTGACCGGTGAGGTCGCGTTCGGCGGGGAGGAGTCCGCGGGGGCGTCGTTCCTGCGCACCGACGGCCGGGTGTGGTCCACCGACAAGGACGGCATCCTGCTGGCCCTGCTGGCCTCGGAGATCCTCGCGACCACGGGACGCTCGCCGTCGCAGCACCACGCCGACCTGGTCGCCGAGCACGGCGAGTCCTGGTACGCCCGCGTGGACGCCCCGGCCACCCGCGAGCAGAAGGCCACGCTGGCGGGCCTGTCGCCCGAGCAGGTGACCTCCACGTCGCTGGCCGGCCAGGACATCACCGCCAAGCTCACCGAGGCGCCCGGCAACGGGGCGAAGATCGGCGGCCTGAAGGTGACGACGTCGGACGCCTGGTTCGCGGCGCGACCCTCCGGCACGGAGGACGTCTACAAGATCTACGCCGAGTCGTTCGTCTCGGCCGAGCACCTGAGCCAGGTGCAGGACGCGGCCAAGCAGGTCGTCGGGGACGCCCTCGACGGGTCGTGACGCCGCGTCAGGCCGCGAGCAGGTCCTGGTGCTCCGGGTGCCGCTCGATGTAGGCGTGGACGAACGGGCACCGGGCCACGACCCGGTCGCCGTCGTCGCGCACCTGCTGCAGGGCGCCGGCGACGAGCCGTGACCCGATCCCCTGCCCCTCGAACTCGTCGGGCACCTCGGTGTGGGTGAAGGTCACGACGCCGTCGGCGCGGCGGTAGGCGGCGAACCCCGCCTCGGTCCCGTCGTCGAGCACGGCGACGAAGGCCTGGCGCTCGACGTCGTCGCGGACGTCGACGTTCGGTTGATCGGTCATCGACCCATCGTGGTGCCCGACGGCGGTCCCTGCCAACGCACGTCGGCGTACTCGGGGTGCTGGTCGAGCCACTCGACGACGTACCAGCAGCGCGGGTCGACCTGGACGCCCTGCTCCCGGGCGTCGTCGAGCATCCGGCGGACCAGCGCGGACGCGATCCCCTGGTGGCGGTGCGCCGGCATCACGACCGTGCTCGGCACCACCCTGACGTGCTCCTGGTCGACGTACCGCAGCACACCGGCGACCGCTGCCCCGTGGCCCGTGCGGACGTGCGCCTCGTAGCGGGACCCGGCGAGGTCCTGGACGATGTCGACGTCGGGCTGACCAGTCATCGCAGGGACCATACACCCCGACCCTGGTCGGGGTGTGATCACGCGAGCGAGGTGCCGAACGCCAGGCCGAGCAGGTAGGTGACGGCCGCGGCCCCGAAACCGATCGCGAGCTGGCGCAGCGCGCGCGTGACGGGCGAGGTGCCCGAGAGCAGGCCGGTGACCGCTCCGGTCACCGCCAGGCAGACGCCCACCGCCAGGCAGGCGACGACGACGGCGGCCAGGCCGTCCATGCCCAGCAGGTAGGGCAGCACGGGCACGATCGCGCCGGAGGCGAAGAAGCAGAAGCTCGAGGCGGCCGCGCCCCAGGCGGTGCCGTGCGACTCGTGCTCGTCCACGTCCTGCGCCGTGGGGTCGTCGTCCGCCGGACCGCGGGCGCCGAAGCCGTCGTCGGGGTCGTCGCCGAGATCTGCCGGCCGCCCGCCGGGTGGGCCGAACCGTGCGAGCACCTGGTCGGCACGGGACTGTGCCTCCTCGGGCTCGATGCCGCGGGCACGGTAGACCAGCGCCAGCTCGTTGGCGTCGACGTCCAGGTGCGGCAGGGCGCGGGTGGTCCCCGGGTCGGGGGTGGACGCCTCCAGCAGCTCGCGCTGGGACCGCACGGACACGAACTCCCCGGCCCCCATGGACAGCGCTCCGGCGAGCAGGCCGGCCAGCCCGGTGACGAGCACCGTGCCCGTGGCCACCCCGGACGCCCCGATGCCGAGCACCAGCGCCAGGTTGGAGACCAGTCCGTCGTTCGCCCCGAACACGGCGGCGCGGAAGGATCCCGACATCCGCTGCCGGCCACGGGTCGCGAGGCCCCGCACCACCTCCTCGTGGATCTGCTCGTCCGCGGCCATCCGGGCCGTGGCGTGCTCGTCGTCGGCGTAGTCGGAGCGGGACTCGGCACGCTGCACGAGCGCGAGGACGAAGACGCCGCCGAACCGCCGGGCGAGGAAGGCGAGGAACCGGGTGCGCAGGTCACCCTGGAGGGGCATGCCGACGTCGTCGCCCAGCAGGTCGAGCCAGTGCTGCTCGTGCCGCTTCTCGGCGGCGGCGAGCGCCAGGAGGATCTCTCGCTCCTGTCCGGTGCGTCGCGAGGCGAGGTCGCGGTAGACGGCCGCCTCCGCACGCTCGGCGGCGAGGTAGCGCCGCCAGCGGCGGATCTCGGCGGGCGTGCGCGCGGGTGGTGGCGTGTCCATGGCTCCCATGATGGCGTCCGACGGCGGACGGCGGGTTCCGGAGGACGACGTGCGGGGGTTGCGGTGCCCGGCACGCCGGGTTCCGGGTGACGGGAGACGAGGTTTCGCCGATCCGTAGGCAGCGGGTTCTCCCGGATGTCACCGGTAGGGGGCACAATGTCCCCGTCGCCCCCTGTGGCGAGGCGAGCATCCGCGGACTCCGAGGGACACCGGCGTGATCATTGTCAGCACCGACGGCTCCAGCCCGGCCGGCACCGGCGGGGCGATCGGCTGGGCGTGGGTCGCCCACGGCTCCGGTCGCTTCGACTCCGGTGGCGCCGCGGACGGCTCTGCCCAGGTGGCCGACCTGACGGCGTTGTGCCACGCCGTCGAGGCGCATCCGGGCGACGAGCCGTTGTTCGTCGAGTCGGGCTCGCAGTACGCGATCCGGTGCGCCGCCGAGTGGCTGCCCGACTGGAAGGCCCAGGGCTGGCGGACGGCCTCGGGGGCTGCGGTCCAGCACCTGGAGACCGTGCAGCGGCTGGACCGGGCCATCACGGCCCGCTCCGGCCCGGTGCGGTTCCGCTGGGCGCGCGGACACGTGGACAGCCCGTTCAGCGAACGGGCTCGGGAGCTCGCCGGGCTGGCGGCCGACGACTGGGCGGCCGGCCGTGGCGACCTGGACGGCGCGCTCCTGGACGAGTCGCTCCTGGACGTCGAGTCCGAGGAGGTCCGGCGCGAGCCGGAGCCGGTGGGGGCGCGTGCGGCACGCCGCGAGGAGTCCCGCACGACGCCGCCCACCTCGGGGCCCGACTGGGAACTGGGCACCCTGTTCGACTGAGGGTGCCCGGCCCCGTGAGCGTCAGTTCGAGCTGCCGTGGGTCACGGTCGTACCCGCCTCCTGCCGGTCGGTGAGTCCGGCGAGGAGCTGGTTGATGTCGATGCCGGTGAGCTCCTTGACGACGGCCTGACCCTCGCCGAGGACGTCGGAGACGTTCTTGGTGATGGCGGACGCCCCGTCGGTGGAGACCACGGTCATGCCCTGGATGGACGCGATGGGCTCGGCCGCGGCCCGGACGATCTCCGGCAGCCGTTCGATGAGCTCCTGGACCAGCGCGGCCTCGCCGTACTTCTTGAGCGCCTCGGCCTTGGCGTCCGTCGCGGCCGCCTCGGCGCGCCCCTCGGCCTCGGTCGCCGCGGCCCGGGCCTCACCCTCGGCCCGGATACCGGCGGCCATCGCGACCTGCTTGTCGCGGTCGGCCTCACCGGCGCGGCGCACGGCCTCCGCGGCCGCCTCGGCGTCCTGGATGGCGGCCTTCTTGTTGGCCTCGGCGATCGTGGTGCGCTTGAACGCCTCGGCCTCGGTCGCGGCGTTCTGCGAGTCGCGGCGGGCGGTGGCCTCCTGGACCTCGGCGTAGGCCTGGGCCTCGGCGGGCTTGCGCACCTCGATGTCGAGGCGCTCCTGCTCGACGCGCGCCTTCTCCGACAGCGCCTCACGCTCCTGCTGCGCCACGAGCCGGTCCTGCTCGGCGCGGGCGAGCTGACCCGAGGCCTCGGCCTCCGCCTGGGCCTTGTCGGTCTCGGCCTTGATCGAGGCCTTGCGCAGGTCGAGCGCCTTCTGCCGCTCGGCGATCTGCTCGGCGGCCTCGATGACCGCGAACTCCGAGGCCCGGCGCGCCTCGGCCTCGGAGACCTCCGCGACCTGGCGGGCCCGCGCCGACTCGGCACGGCCCAGGTTCTCCAGGTAGTCGGAGCCCGGCGTGGAGATGTCGGAGATGTTGAGGATGTCGACCTGCAGGCCCTGCTCGGCGAGGTCCTTCTTGGTCGACTCCACGACCCGGTCCGACAGGCCCTTGCGGTCGGAGATGATCTCCTCGATCGACATGTCGCCGACGATCGAGCGCAGCGAGCCCTCGAGGGACTCGGCGATGATGTCGGTCAGGGTCTCCTGCTGCGACATGAAGCGCTGGGCCGCCCGACGGACGCCCTCGTCGTCGCCGCGGACCTTGAAGTTGATCGACGCCTTGATGGCGATCTTGATGCGGTTCGAGTCGACGCCCTCGACCGTGATGCCGATCTGGCGCTGCTCGAGCGAGATGGGGTAGCCCTGCTGCAGGATCGGCCACACGAACGTGCGGCCCCCGATGACGACCTTCTGGCCGGCCATGTCCTTGCGGCCGGCGCCGCGGCCGACGATCACGAGGGCCTGGTTCGGCGGGACCCGTCGGATCCGCTGGGCGATGAAGACGCCGACCGCCAGGAAGGCGACGGCGAGGGCGACCACGGAGATCGTGGTCACGAGGCTGGCTGAGGAGAGCATGGTGCGCGCCGGAGCGCGACTCCTTCCGTCGGTGGGCGGTCGGGACCTGGCCGGGCCGCGCTCAGGCGTCCGGCCGGTACGGTCCCACCCGCACGCTGTTGGGCTGGTGCTCCAGCACGACGACGCGGGTCCCCACGGTGATCGGCTCGAGCGACCACGCGAGTCGCCGCTCGAGCTCGCTCACCGCGTCCAGGGACACCTCGCCGGACGACTGGGTGATGTCCGTCATCGCGGTGCCCTGCACGCCGACGAGGTCGACGCGGGCGTTGTCCTCGGTGGCGCTCAGGCGCCGGATCATCAGCTGGGCGACGACCACGGCGACCAGACCGACGAGCGCGGAGCCCGCGTAGGCGATCCAGGCGTCCATGCCGTTGACCGTGGTGATGGCGCCGACCGCTCCGAAGACGACGGCGCCGATGCCCAGCGACGTCCCGGACAGGGCGCCGTCACCGAGATCGAGGATCTCCCCGACCACGAGCGACAGCAGGAGCAGCACGAGACCGGCCGCGCCGATCAGGGCGAAGACGAGCACGGTGTCCTCCGAGTAGGGGCGAATCGTGATGAACACGTGAAGACTGCCATAAAACGCCATGACATGGCAGGGGCCGCCGGACTGCGGGACGATCGAGCCATGGAGCTGCCGGTCTCGGACTCGCCCCGACTCGTGCTGCTGCGCCACGGCGACACCGCCTGGGCGTCCGAGGGGCGCCACACGGGCCGCACCGACGTCCCCCTGACCCCGGCAGGCGAGGCGGAGGCCCGCCGGGCGGGCGACCGGCTCCACGGCCTCGATCCGGCGCTCGTGCTGTGCTCGCCGCTGCAGCGCGCCCGCCGGACGGCGGAGCTCGCCGGGTATCCCGACGCCGTCGTCGACGCCGACCTGGCCGAGTGGGACTACGGCCCCGTCGAGGGGCGCACCTCCGCCGAGGTCGGCGCGGTGCTCGGGCGGCCGTACGAGATCTTCCGCGACGGGGTCGCCGTCCCCGGGCTCTCCGTCCCCGGGCTCGCCGCCCCCGGGCTCTCCGTCCCCGGGCTCGCCGCCCCCGGGCTTTCCGCGCCGCCGTCGTCCGGCGAGAGCCTCGCCCAGGTGCGCGCCCGGGCCGAACGGGTGCTCCAGCGGGTGCGCCCCGTCCTGGCCGACGGCGGCACCGTGCTGGCCGTCGCCCACGGTCATCTGCTGCGCGTCCTCGCGACGGCCTGGCTCGAGGTCGACGCGACGTTCGGCGCTCACCTCGAGCTGGGGTGCGCCGCCGTCTGCGCGCTCGGGCGCTCGCACCACCTGCCGACCATCGAGGCCTGGAACCTCGTCGACGCCGGGTAGCGCCGGTGCCGCGGGTGCGCGCGTCGGTGCAAGGATGGGACCCATGGCCCTCCACGAGCGGAACCTGACGGGTGACGAGCACGTCGTCCTCGAGCTGCGCGAGCACCCCAAGGCCCTCGTCTGGCCGACGGTCGTGCTGGTCGGCGTCCTGGTCGCGGCGGTCGCGGTCGCCGTCCTCGTCCCGGCCGGCGCCGGCCGGTGGGTCGGCTGGGGAGTCCTCGCGCTGGTCGCCGTGGTGTGGGTCCTGGTCCCGTGGCTGCGGTGGCGCACGACGTCGTTCACCGTCACCAACCAGCGCATCGCCATGCGGACGGGCATCACGACTCGTGTCGGCCGCGACATCCCCCTCTACCGGATCAACGACGTCGGCATCGAGATCGGCCTCGTCGACCGGTTCTTCGGGTGCGGCACCCTGATCGTCTCGGACGCCACCGAGAAAGCGGGCATGCGGCTGCCGGACGTCCCCGACGTCGAGGCCGTGCACCGCGAGCTGCAGGAGCTGTTGTTCCGCGCCGACGACGGGTCCGACGACGGCGAGTGGCCGCCGGGCGAACCGCCGCGGCGTGGAGCGCGCCGACGACCCTAGGCAGCCGCCGGCCACAGGTCAGAACGGTGGCGGGCCCGTGTCCCGGGATGGCGTGGCATCCGGTGGACGGCCGGGCGCCGGACACGTCGGGTGCGCGGGGTGCGCCGGGTGCGCTGGGTGCGCCGGGTGCGGTGTGCGGACGTACCGGCCACCGCTCGGCGCGGACCACACCGTCACCCCGGAGACGGGGTCCCGTTCGACGCCCCATCCGCCGATGGTCTTGGCGCGGTGATGGGTGCGGCAGAGAGCGTGGAGGTTGTCGCCGTGCGTCTGCGGCCGGTCGGCGGCCGGGTCGAAGGGGTCGACGTGGTCCAGGTCGCCGCGGCGGGCGGGCACCTGGCACCCGGGGAAGGTGCAGGTGGCGTCACGGGCGGTGACGGCGGCGCGCAACCGCGCGGACGGGCGGTAGGCGCGCGAGGACCGGTCCGTCAGCACCCCGGTCTGCGGGTCGGTGAGCAGCCGCTGCCAGGTGGCCTCCGGGTCGGTGGCGAGGCAGCGCCCCATCTCCGCGGGGATCGGACCGTAGCCCGCGAGGATCGCCGGGAGGTCGTCCGTCCCGAGCAGCGTCGACGCGGCGACCGTGACCTGCACGGGCACGGGCACGGGCACGGGGCCGTGCCCGGGATCGGACGGCCGGGCCGCCGCCTCGCGACCGGCTGACACCTCGCCCGTCGCGGCCATCCGTCCGGTCAGCAGGGCGACGAGGGTGTCGGCGCGGCACTCGTCGAGGCGCCGCTCCTCGCCGGGAGCCCTGCGCTGCGCCAGTGCGGGCCCCTCGACGGCGGCGAAGGCACGGGCCGCGTCGTCGGCGGGGAGGTACGCGGTCAGATAGGCCATCGCGTCGTCGACCGGTTCCAGCGTCACCGAACGTTCCCGGCGAGCGCGACGCCGGCGATCCTCCGCACCGTCCGGATCCTCGGCGATCTCGGCGCGGCGCAGCCGGTCGCGGATCTGGCGCACCGTCAGCTGCTCGAGGTCGGGCCGCAGCCGCGCCACGACGTCCCGCCGCACCTCGTCCGGGAGCCTCCCCGTCGCCACGAGCGCCTCGGCCTTGCGCCGATCGACCTCGCCGGACGCCATCGCGTCGGCGACCTCCGGGAGCTGCCGCGCGCCGTGCGCCACCGTGACGTGCCGGGCGGCGGCCGGTCGGCTCAGTCCGAGGCGGGCGGCCACCTCGTCGACGACGAACTCGTGCCGGGCCGACCCCCGCGCCCGGTCCAGGAGCTCGGCGAGCATCCGCGCCGAGCCTGCCTGCGCCCACGCCGCCAGCCGCTCCCACGCCGCCAGGCACTCGACCAGGGCGAGGTCGTCGAGGTCCGCCGGGTCGAGATCGGCGAGCCCGGCGGCGACCTCGGGACCGGGTGCGTCCTCGAGCACGGGACCGAGGTCGCCCGGCCGGCTGAGCGCCACGGCCCCCGCACCGTCACGTCCCGCAGCTCCCGGGCCGGCCCGCAGGGTCCCCGGGATGCGTGGTCGTGAACCCTGCCCGGGCCACGACATGTCCAGGGAACCGGAGCGAACCGTGCGATGCCGGGCCCCGCGGTCGACGGCCGCACGACCGGCGCCGACGATCTCGGCACAGCCCGCGACGGAGCCGGCCACGAGGGCGACCAGAGCGCGTTCCAGGAGTCCGGCGTCACCGTTCGTGGTCGGGGCCGGTGCAGCCGGGGCACTGGCTGCACCGGCCCCCGAGGTCCGAGCACGACGAGGCCCGGCGGCGTCGTGCCCCGGGAGGGAAGCGTCGTTCTCGAACATGTGTTCGACCCTAGTGAGGAGCGCCGCCCCGCGCAAGAGGTGCCGTCACTCTGTGGACGAATGTGTGCACCGCGCGCACGGCCCCGTCGGGGCAGGTCTCAGCGCTGCGCGTCGAGCCCCAGCGCCCCCGCGAGCACCTGCCCGCCGGCGGTCCGCTCCGCGGCCGGCACCCCGACGACGTCGCGGAGCTGGCGGACCATCCACGGGCTGAACGCCCACCCGGTCGCCTCCACCGCGGCCCGGACCGCCGTCGCCGGCGCCCAGACGTGCTCGGCGACCTCGGCCGGGTTGGGCGCCACGTCGCCGACGACGCGGGCCACGTACACCGGGCAGATCTCGTTCTCCACGACCCCGGAGGCGTCGACGGCGCGGTAGCGGAACTCCGGCAGCACCACCTGGACGTCCGACACTTCGGCGCCGAGCTCGTGCTCGGCGTGCCGCACCAGGGAGTCCTCCGGGGACTCGGTCCAGCGCAGGTGGCCGCAGAACGAGTTGGTCCACACTCCCGGCCAGGTCCGCTTGACCAGCGCGCGCCGGGTGATCAGCAGGTTGTCCGCGGCGTCCAGGAGGTAGCAGGAGAAGGCCAGGTGCAGCGGGGTGTCGGTCGTGTGCACCTCGGCGCGCGGCACGGTGCCGAGGCGGTTGCCTGCCTCGTCACAGGTCACGACGTGGTCGGCGACGACGGGGGCGTGGAGGCTCATCGAGCCATCGTGTCATGCCCGCGCGACGGCCTTCGCCGTGCGCGACTCCATGTCCGGGCTCAGCCGGAGCTCGCCGTCGTCGGCCGCCGCCCGCAGCGCCGCGGCCATCCGCGCCGCCTCGGCGAACCCGGACGGTCCGGCGTTCCACGCCGCGAACCAGCCCGCCACGCTCACCCCGTGCCCCGGTGAGGACACCACCTCGACGGCGTCCCCCGCCCCGAGGTCACCCGGCTCGACCACCCGCAGGTAGGCGCCCGTCCGACCCGCCTCGGTGAACCGGCGCACCCAGCGCGGCGGCGAGCCCAGCCGCCGCGCGAACGTCGCGCACGGCGTGCGGGGCTGCGTCACCTCGAGCACGGCCGAGCCGATCCGCCACCGCTCCCCGACCAGCGCGCCCGACACGTCCAGACCGCCGGTCCGCAGGTTCTCCCCGAACAACCCCGGCGTGACCTCCCGGTCCAGCTCCGGCTCGAAGAACGCGGCGTCCTCGGCGGCGTAGGCGTACACCGCCTGGTCCTCGCCGCCGTGGTTCGCCCGGTCGGCCTGCACGTCGGCGTACAGGCCGTAGCGGCCGGCGCGGACCCGCCCGGCCACGGGACGCTTGTCGATCGCCGTGACGCCGACCGTGCCGGCGTCGGGCAGCAGCTGGTGGACACGGCACACCGCGAGGACCTCACCCATGACGCTCATGGTTCCACAGCGGGCCTCCGGGCCCCGGCGTCACCACCGTCACCGGGCCGTCACCCGGGTGCGGGCGCCGTGGCGCGACGCCGGAGCACCCGCGTCCGCACCGCGTAGACCGCCAGGACGAACAGCACCAGCCCGGCCGTGGCGGTGAGCTGGGCGCGGGCGGCGTCGTCGGACAGCATGAGCACCACCAGCGCCGCCAGGGCGACCAGGGTGGCCCACGTCAACCAGGGGTATCCCCACGCGCGCAGCGCCATGGGTTCGCCGCGCTCGCGGGCGGCCGCCTCCAGGCGGGGGCGCAGCACGAGCTGGGAGACGGCGACCAGCACCCAGACCACGAGCAGCGCGGAGCCGACGGCGTTGAGCAGGACGGCGAGGAGCGTCTCCGGCAGCAGCCAGTTCAGCAGCACCGCCACGACGCCGAACGCGACCGAGACGCAGACGGCGACCCAGGGCACGTCGCGACCCGAGACCTGGGCCGCGGCGGCCGGGGCGTCGCGGCGTTCGGCGAGCGAGAAGAGCATCCGCGAGGTGCCGTAGATGTTGGCGTTGAAGGCGCTGAGCAGCGCGATGACGACGACGACCTCCATGAGCCGGGCGGCGCCGTCGAAGCCGGCCATCTCCAGGACCGTGACGAACGGCGAGGTCAGGGAGCCGGCGTCGTCCCACGGGATGAGCGCCACCATGATCGCGACCGAACCGATGTAGAACGCGAGGATGCGCCACAGGATGGTGCGGGTGGCGCTGACGACGGCGGTGGCCGGGTCGCGCGCCTCGGCCGCGGCGATCGTCACGATCTCGATGCCGCCGAACGCGAAGACGACGGTGAGCAGCCCGGCGGCGATCCCCGCCCAGCCGGCGGGGGCGAACCCGCCGTGCGCGGCCCAGTCGCCGAGCACGGACCCGCTCACCGGGATCACCTCGACCACGATGAGCACGCCCACCACCAGGAACCCGACGATGGCAGCGACCTTGATCAGGGCGAACCAGAACTCGGCCTCGCCGAAGTGCCGCACGCCGACCAGGTTGACCGCGCCGAACACGGCGACCACGACGGCGGCCGCCGCCCACTGGGGCACGGCCGGCCACCAGCCGTGGACGATCTCGGCGACCCCGGTGACCTCCACGCCGAGCACCATGATCAGCATGAACCAGTACACCCAGCCGAGCAGGAAGCCCGCCCAGCGTCCGAGCGCGGTCTCGGCGTACACGGAGAACGACCCGCTGGCGGGCAGGGCCGCGGCCATCTCGGCGAGCATGCGCATGACGAGCACCACCAGCGCCCCGGCGATGGCGTAGCTGACGAGCACGGCGGGGCCGGCGGTCGCGATGCCGACGCCGGATCCCAGGAACAGGCCCGCGCCGATGGCGGACCCGAGGCCCATCATCGTCAGGTGCCGGGTGCGCAGGCCGTGCGCGAGCGGCTCGGCGGGGAGCTCGGGGGAGGTCGTCACCGCTCCACGCTAGCCCGCCGGGCGCGCGGGTCCCGGGCTCGGGGACAGCCCCCGCAGGCTGATCGTGAGCACTGTCACGAGCGCGCGGTCCGTCTCGTCGGGTTCGAGCAGATTGCCGAGGGCGAGCTGCACCACGCCGTGGACGGCGGCGAAGAGCGCGGTCGCGAGCTCGCCGGGGTCGCCGTCGACCACCCCGCCGGCGCGCTGGCCGTCGCGGACCGCATCGACGACCTGGCCGAGACCGCGCTCGGCCTCGGCCCGCAGGGCGTCCGACGCCTCGGGGTGGTGCTTGACGTCGTACATCACGGCCAGGAGGGCGGGGTTCGCGGCGGCGAAGTCGAGGTAGGTCCGCGCGATGCCGCGGAGCCGGTCCGACCAGTTGCCCGGGCACGCCGCGAGCGCCTCCTCGAGCCGCCGGAACCCGGCGAGCGCGAGGGCGTCGAGAAGCGCCTGCTTGTCGCGGAAGTGCCGGGCGGGGGCGCCGTGGCTGACGCCGAGGTCGCGGGCGAGCGCACGCAGGGACAGCCCGTCGACGCCGTCCGTGGCCAGCACCTGCTCGGCGCGGTCGAGCAGCGCGTCGCGCAGGTTGCCGTGGTGGTAGCCCATCGGACCAGCGTAGCGTCGATGTAGGCATTGACTACCTAAGTTGTCGATGCCTACATTGGAGTCCCGAGACGGAAGAGGCACACCATGACCATCACGTTCCGAGGATCCACCGCCGTCGTGACCGGGGCGAGCTCCGGCATCGGCGTTGTCGTCGCCGCACGGCTCGCCGCCCGCGGCGCCGACCTGCTCCTCGTCGCCCGTCGCGAGGACCGCCTCACCGAGCTCGCCCAGCGGCTGCGCGACGATCACGGGGTCCGCACCACCGTGGTCGCCGCCGACCTCGCCACGCCCGACGGCGTCACCGCCGTCGTCGAGGCCGCACGCGCCACCGGCAGCCCTGTCGGCACGCTGGTCAACAACGCCGGCTTCGGCACGTACGGCGACCTCGTCACCGAGGACCCGGACCGCCTCGGCACCGAGATCGACCTCAACGTCCGCGCACTGACCACGCTGACCCGCGTCCTGCTCCCCGACCTGCTCGCCCACGGCAGCGGCGCCGTCGTGAACGTCGCCTCCACGGCGGCGTTCCAGCCGGTGCCCCGCATGGCCGTCTACGGCGCCACCAAGGCCTACGTGCTCAGCCTCACCGAGGCCCTGTCGGTCGAGCTGCGCGGCAGCGGCGTGCACGCCATCACGCTGTGCCCCGGACCCACCCGCACCGAGTTCTTCGACGTCGTGGGCACCGAGGACGCCGCCGTCGGACGGTTCGAGACGCCGGACCAGGTCGCCGACACGCTGTTCCGAGCACTCGACCGGCGTCGTCCGCCGGCGACCGTCGTCTCCGGGCGCGCCAACGCCGCCGCCGCGGCCCTGGCCGGGATGCTGCCCCGCCGGATCGTGCTCGCCGTGAGCGCCCGGTTGACGTCCGGGCGCCCACGCGGCGCCGTGTCCGTCAGCCCGTGACCAGGTCGCGACGCCGGAACCCGACGAACCCCAGCACGCCGAGCACGACGGCGGCACCCCAGAGGACGGCGACGTCCCCGGCGGAGAACTCCCCGCTGAACGCGGCCGGCACCCAGTCGAACGGGGAGAGCCGGAACGCCCAGTCGGGCAGGTCGAAGAGACCGCCGAACATCCCGATGACGAACGTGTAGGCCAGCAGCGCCCAGGCGAGCCCGGTCAGGCGCGGCACCCAGCCGTAGAGCGCCACGACCAGCCCGAGGAACACCGCGAGCGCCGGCAGGTACGTCCACACGACGGTCGTGTAGTCGCCGAAGGTCTGGTCGTCCCACCCGACGGCCACGGCACCGAGCCAGGTGGCGTAGACGCTGACGGCGAGCAGCACGGCGGTGCCGAGCCCGGCGACGAGGACCTGCGCGCCGAGCCATCGGTACCGGGACACGGGGTGGGAGAACACGACCTCGGCGCGGCCGGAGGTCTCCTCGGCCTTGGGCCGCTGGGCCATGACGACGGCGTAGCCCGCGCAGCACAGGGCCGCGTACAGGATCATCAAGGCGACGAACGCGACGGACAGCTCGGTGCCGTCGGTGCCGAAGACCTGCGCGATCGCGGGGTTCTCGGCGACGAGGTCGCCGATCATCGAGCCGACCTCGGGCAGGAGGGTGCCGGAGGCGAACCACAGCAGCCCGAGTCCGAGGCAGCTCCACAGCAGGGCGCCGCGCTGCTGGAGCCAGGCGAGCGCGAACGGCGAGCGCAGCGACGCGCGCGCGTCGGCCCGGCCGGGCCGTCCGGCGACGAGCCCGCCGCCGAAGTCGCGCCGGGAGGCAAGGGCGGAGGCGACGACGACGAGCACGACGAGGGCGACGACGGAGAGCAGCGCGGGCCACCAGCGCAGGTCGACGAAGGCCCGCATCTGCTGGGCCCAGGCGATGGGCGAGAACCAGGACAGCGCTGAGCCGCCGGTCTCGCGCATGTCACCGGCGGCGCGCACGACGAACGCGGCCCCGAACACGGCGAGCGAGGCGCCGACGGCGGCCCGGCCCGCGGCGAAGACCTGGCACGCGACGAGCGCGACGGCGCCGAAGACCACCGCGCTCAACGCGGACCCGACCGTCATGGCCAACGAGTCGACGACGGCGAGGTCCCCGACGGCGACCATCGCGAACGCCGAGAGGACGGCAATGACGGCCTGGGCGACCACGAGGGTGGTCAGGGCGGCGACGGCGGGTGCGTGCCGTCCGACGACGGCGGCCCGCACGAGCTCGGAGCGTCCGGTCTCCTCCTCGGCCCGGGTGTGCCGGACCATGTGCAGGACGGAGAAGATCGCCAGGGCGAGGACGACCCAGGTGATGCCCTCGTTCGCCATGGCCACGCCGGTCGTGTAGTGGTCGAGGCCGTAGCCGGGTCCGCCCATGACGATGCCGGAGGGGGTCTCCATGATGGCGGCGCGGCCCTGCTGGGCGGCCTCGTCGGCGAAGACGGTGTCCAGCGCGAAGGTGAAGTAGGCGTAGAACGCCACCATGGATCCCGCCCACACGGCGAGGCGCACCCGGTCGCGACGGAGCACGAACCGGACCAGCGCACCCGTCCCGGTCAGCGTGGAACCTCCGCGGGGTGCGGCGCGGGTGCCCGACGGCGTGGCGACGGCGGCGCTCATCGGGCACCTGCCCCGCTGGCCTCGGCCGCGTGCCGGCCGCCGGGCCGACCGTCTCCGGCCGGCGTGCCGTCGTCGGACACGTCGTCGCCGTAGTGGCGCAGGAACAGCTCCTCGAGCGACGGCGGGGCGGCGCTGAACGAGTGCACCCCGAGCCGGGACAGCTCGGTCAGGGTGGCTCCCATCGCGGCGTTGTCGACGTCGAAGGTGAGCCGGGTGCCCTCGGGGTCGTCGGCGGTGACGAGGTCGTGGACGCCGTCGAGCCGTGCCACGGACGTCGGGTCGCCCTCGACGACGGCGGTCACGCTGGACCGCGTCAGGTGCCGCAGCTCGTCGAGAGTGCCGGACTCGACGGCGCGGCCGGACCGGATGATGGTGACGGTGTCGCAGACCTTCTCGACCTCGGACAGGATGTGGCTGCTCAGCAGCACCGAGGTCCCGTTCGCCGCGGCCTCGCGCACCCGCTCGGTGAAGACGGCCTCCATGAGGGGGTCGAGCCCGGAGGTGGGTTCGTCGAGGATCAGCAGGGGCACCTCGGTCGCGAACGCGGCGACGAGCGCGACCTTCTGCCGGTTGCCCTTGGAGTAGGTGCCGGCCTTCTTGGTGGGGTCGAGCTCGAAGGCCTCCAGCAGCTCGCGCTTGCGCCGGGCGTCGGGGGTGCCGCGCAGCCGGGTGAGGAAGTCGATGGCCTCGCCACCGGTGAGGTTGGGCCACAGGGTGACGTCGCCGGGCACGTAGGCGAGCCGGCGGTGCAGCGCGACGGCGTCGGTCCAGGGGTCGCCGCCGAGCAGGCGGGCGCTGCCGGAGGTGGGGCTCAGCAGGCCGAGCAGGACGCGGATCGCGGTGGACTTCCCGGCGCCGTTGGGGCCGAGGAAGCCGGCGACCTCGCCCTCGGCGACGGTCAGGTCGAGACCGTCCAGGGCGCGGGTGGAGCCAAAGCGCTTGTGCAGGTCGCGGGTCTCGATCGCGGGTGCGCCGGCTCCCGGCGTACCCGTCGCAGGGGTGGTGGTCATGGTTCCTCGCTCGTGGTCGCGGTGGCTGGTGCGTCGTCGGGTTCGCCGCCGGTCGGAGGGTCGGAGAGGTACAGGAGGTAGTCGTCGAGCATGCGACGACTCGTGAGGAACCCCTGGGCGAACATCTCGATCATCGGCAGGTACTGCTCGGCCAGGAAGGTCCGCAGCGTGGCGCTGAAGTTCTCGGGGTCGTCCGGAGGGTCGAGCGTCAACGACAGGGACAGGGTGCCCAGCGCCGAGAGCGTGAGGTAGCGGGCCCGCGCGTCCTCGTCCACCGACGGCTTGGCGATGCCGTCGGCGACGGCCTCGCGGACGTAGACCCGTGCGTCGTCGATCATGTGCTGCACGAACGCCCGGGCGACGTCGCCGCCGCTCTGCAGGGACCGCATCACGTAGCCGAGCAGCGGCGCGTACTCGTCGGACTCGGCGAGCACCTGCAGCAGCTGACCGCCGGTGGCCCGTCCCATGTTGTGCCGCTTGGACGCCACGATCCAGGCGAGCACGTGCTCGTCGCAGGCGCGGTGCAGGGCGTCCTTGGACCCGAAGTGGTGGATGACGAGCGCAGCGCTGACCCCGGCGTCCGCGGCGACGGCACGGACGGACGCGTCGAAGCCGGACCGCGCGAACCGCAGCACCGCGGCGTCGCGGATGCGGTCGCGGGTGCCGCCGTCCGATGGCGGCCGGGCGGCCGGCATCGTCGGCTCCGCACCCGCCTCGGCTGAACTCATGTTCAACAGACTAAACACGCGTTCAGTCGGTGCGCAAGAGGGTCGCGGGCTGGACGCTGCATCGAAGTTCTTCTATATTGAAGAAGTTCGATCTAGCGAGGAGACGACGTGTCGATCACCCCGACGGACGCCCCCGTCCGCGCCCGCCTGTCCACCCTCGACCGCTGGCTGCCGCTGTGGATCGGCCTGGCCATGGTCGGCGGGCTGCTGCTGGGCCGCTACGTCCCCGCACTCGGCCACACCCTCGAAGCCCTCGAGATCGCCGGGATCTCCCTGCCGATCGCGCTCGGCCTCCTCGTGATGATGTACCCGGTGCTCGCCGGGGTGCGCTACGACCGCATGGCCGCCGTCACCGGGGACACGAAGCTGCTCGTGAGCTCCCTGGTGCTGAACTGGCTCGTCGGTCCGGCACTGATGTTCACCCTGGCGTGGATCTTCCTGCCCGATCTGCCCGAGTACCGCACCGGCCTCATCATCGTCGGGCTCGCCCGCTGCATCGCCATGGTGGTCATCTGGAACGACCTCGCCTGCGGCGACCGGGAGGCCGCCGCCGTCCTCGTGGCGATCAACTCCGTGTTCCAGGTCGTCATGTTCTCCGTGCTCGGGTACTTCTACCTGACCGTGCTCCCCGGCTGGCTGGGACTCGACACCGCCGGACTCGACGTCTCGGTCGGGCAGATCGCCCTCAACGTCCTCGTCTTCCTCGGGATCCCGTTGGCCGCAGGGTTCGCCTCCCGCGCGATCGGCGAACGCACCCGCGGCCGCGACTGGTACGAGGACACCTTCCTGCCGCGCATCGGCCCCTGGGCGCTGTACGGGCTGCTGTTCACGATCGTGCTGCTCTTCGCCCTCCAGGGCGAGCAGGTCTCCGAGAACCCCGCCGACGTGGCGCGCATCGCCCTGCCCCTCCTGGCCTACTTCGGCCTGATGTGGGCGATCGGCATGGTCACCGGCAAGCTGCTCGGCCTCGGCTACGCCCGCACCGCGACACTGGCCTTCACCGCCGCCGGCAACAACTTCGAGCTCGCCATCGCCGTCGCCATCGCGACCTTCGGCGCCACGTCCGGCGAGGCCCTCGCCGGCGTCGTCGGGCCGCTCATCGAGGTCCCCGTCCTCGTGGGCCTCGTCTACGTCACCCTGTGGGCCGGCCGCCGGTGGTTCGGCGTCGACCCGCGCGTCACCCCGGGCCGCAACGTCGCACCCACCGGGGTCACGCCGTCGGACACGGAGGTCCGTCCATGACCACGCTCACCCCCGCCCCGGACGACGCCGCGTGCGCACCGCGGCACACCGCCGCGGACCACGCCATCGGTACCGACGCCGCCGACGCCGTCGCCACCGCGCTCAAGGCGCTCGCCGACCCGCTGCGGCTGCGCATGCTGTCCGCCGTCGTCACCTCCCCCGACGGCCAGGCCTGCGTCTGCGACCTTGCCGAGCTCACCGACGTCTCCCAGCCCACCGTCTCCCACCACCTCAAGGTGCTGCGCGACGTCGGCATCCTCACGTCGCAGCGACGCGGCACCTGGGTCTGGTACCGCGTCGCCCCCGCCTACCGGGGCGCCGTCACCACGCTGCTCGACCGGTTCGCCCCCGCGGCGCTCGCCGTCGACCCCGACGCCGGCTCACGCCCGACGCTCATGACCGGCCTCACCGACGTCGACCCCGCGCTGGACCGGCTCGCCGACTCCCTCGCCGCACGGCATCCCGACGTCCCGGCGGGCGAGGTCCGGCGCATCGTGCGCGAGTCCTACACCGGCCTGGCCCGCCGCGGAGGCATGCCGTTGCACCTGCTCGCGCTCACCGAGCACTTCGCGGGGCAGCGCCTCGCCGACGTCGAACGCGCCACCGGCGACCACGGTCCGCAGAGCGCCGCCGCGCGGCCGCCGCAGGTGCTGTTCGTGTGCGTCGGCAACGCCGGGCGCTCCCAGCTCGCCGCCGCGCTGCTGCACCGGTACGCCGGCACGCGGGTCGTGGTGCGCTCGGCCGGGTCGATGCCGGCCGCGGACGTCCACGACACCGTCCGCCCGCTGCTCGCCGAGCTCGCCGGTGCGAGCGACAGCGGCGACGACGGGACGGCGATCTTTCCCAAGCCGCTGACCGACGACGCCGTGCGCGCCGCCGACGTCGTGGTCACCATGGGGTGCGGCGACGCCTGCCCCGTGCTGCCCGGCAAGCGGTACGAGGACTGGGTGGTGGGTGACCCGGCTCTCGCCTCGGACCAGGGCGCGCGCGCCATCCGGGACGAGATCGACCGCCGCGTCCGCGCGCTGCTCGCCGACCTCCTGCCCGACCTCGACCTGCCGAACTGACCCGCCGCACCGGCCTGCCGCACCGGCCCGCCCACCGATCGGAGCACCATGCCCACCGTCCCGTCCGCCTTGTTCGTCTGCGTCCACAACGCCGGCCGCTCCCAGATGGCCGCCGGGTTCCTGCGGGCCCTCGGCGGCGACGCCGTCGAGGTGCGCTCCGCGGGTTCCGCCCCGAAGGACTCGATCAACCCCGTGGCCGTCGAGGCCATGGCCGAGCGCGGCGTCGACATCGCGTCCGAGCAGCCCAAGGTGCTCACCGACGACGCCGTCCAGGCGTCCGACGTCGTGATCACCATGGGGTGCGGCGACGCCTGCCCCGTCTACCCCGGCAAGCGGTACGAGGACTGGGAGCTCGAGGACCCCGCGGGTCAGGGCATCGAGGCCGTCCGGCCCATCCGGGACGAGATCGAGCGGCGCGTGCGCGCCCTGCTGGTCTCCCTCGACGTCGAGGCGGTGGCCTGATGACCGAGCGGCTCAAGATCGTCGTCGTCGGGTCGGTGGCCGCCGGCACCTCCGCCGCGGCCAAGGCCCGCCGCGGCTCGGAGGACGCCGAGATCGTCGTCTACGAGCGCGACACCGACATCTCCTACTCCGGCTGCGGCCTGCCGTACTACCTGGGCGGGCGGGTCGAGACCATCGACGTGCTCACCCCGCGCGACGCCGCCTGGTTCGCGAAGCGCTACGGCATCGACGTGCGCACGGGGCACGAGGTGACCGGGGTGGACACCGCGGCACGGACCGTCACCGTCCGCGACCTCGCCTCGGGCGAGACCTTCACCGACGACTACGACGAGCTCGTCCTCGCCACCGGGGTCTCCCCCGTGGTGCCCCCGCTGCCCGGTGTCGACGCCGACGGCGTGTTCACGCTGCGCAACCCCTCGGACGCGACCGCGATCCGGGAGTGGATCGAGAACCGTGGCGCCCGGCGGGCGGTCATCGTCGGCGCCGGGTACATCGGCCTGGAGACCGCCGAGCAGCTCACCGAGCGCGGCCTCGACGTCACCGTGGTGGAGATGGAGGCGCACTCCATGCCACGGATGGACGCCGACGTCGCTGACCGCGTCGACGACGAGCTGCGCAGCCGCGGCGTCGAGCTGCTCACCCGCGCCCGGGTCACGTCGATCGAGACGTCCGACGACGGCGCGGCGCGGGCCGTGCGCGTCGAGGCCGGCGCCGAGCCGGGGTCGGGGCCGGGGTCGGGATCGGGCGACGCTGAACGCACCGTGGAGACCGACCTCGTGGTCGTGGCCGTGGGGGTCCGCCCCAACCTGGACCTGGCCCGCGCGGCCGGCGTGCGCGTCGGCGAGTCCGGTGCGATCGCCGTCGACCCGGCGGGCCGCACCTCCGCCGACCACGTGTGGGCCGTCGGGGACGTCGCCGAGAGCTTCGACCTGATCACCGGCGATCCGGCCTGGGTGCCCCTCGGCTCGACCGCCAACAAGACGGGTCGCATCGCCGGGGACGCGCTGACCGGCGGGGACCTGGAGCACCGCGGGATCCTGGGCACGTCCATCGTGCGGGTCTTCGACCTGGCCGTCGCCCAGACCGGACTCACCGAGGACCGGGCCCGAGCGGCCGGGTTCGACCCCGTCGTCGTGCACAACATCAAGCCCGACCGCCCCGCCTACCTGGGCGGGCAGGAGATGCTGATCAAGGCGGTCGCCGACCGCCGCACCGGGCGCCTCCTCGGGGCGCAGGCCGTCGGACCGTCGGGCGTCGACAAGCGGATCGACGTCCTCGCCACCGCCATCACCTTCGGGGCGAAGGCCGAGGACCTGTTCCACCTCGACCTCGCCTACGCCCCCACCTACGCGACCACCAAGGACCCGGTGCACTACACGGGCATGGCGCTCGACGGCGCGATCAGCGGCCGCGCGGCGCTCGTCTCCGCCTCCGAGCTGGACCGCCGCCGCGACGGCGGGGAGCAGGTCCAGGTCGTCGACGTCCGGTCGGCGAAGGACCGCGCGAAGTCCGCCGTCGACGACTCCGTCCACATCCCCCTGGCCGAGCTGCGGGCCCGCGCCGACGAGCTCGACCCCGCCCTGCCCACGGTGACCTACTGCAACAAGGGAGTCACCGGCAACGCCGGGCAGAACGTGCTGCGGGGCCGCGGGTTCGCCGACGTCGCGAACCTCTCCGGCGGGAACAAGACCTACCAGCGTCACGTGCGGGGCCGCTCGGCGGAGGGTCGATGACGCAGCTCGCCCGCCGGCTCGGCACGCGGGACGCCGTCGCGATCGGGCTCGGCTCGATGGTGGGCGCCGGCGTCTTCGCCGCGTTCTCCCCCGCCGCCCGCGCCGTGCTGCCCACAGGGACGGGATGGGCGCTGCTCGGGGCGCTGGCGCTGGCCGCCCTGGTCGCCTACGCGAACGCGACGTCGTCGGCCCAGCTCGCCGCGCAGTACCCGGTGGCGGGCGGCACCTATGTCTACGGTCGCGAACGACTCGGGCCCTGGCGGGGGTACCTCGCCGGGTGGGGTTTCGTCATCGGCAAGACGGCGAGCTGCGCCGCGATGGCGCTGACCTTCGCCGCCTACGCCGCACCTCCCGGCTGGGAGCGCCCGGTCGCCGCCGTCGCGATCGTCGCGCTGGCCGCGGTCAACTATCGGGGCGTGACGCGGACCGCCCGGCTGACCCGGTGGATCGTGGCGCTGGTCCTGCTCGTGCTGGCGACGTGGACGGCGGTGGTGTGGTCCGGGGTGGCCGTGTCGGTCGGGGCGCCGCTGTCCGACGGCGGCGCCGCGTCCGGGTCGGGATGGGCCGCCGCGTACGGCGTGCTGCAGGCGGCCGGGCTGCTGTTCTTCGCGTTCGCCGGATACGCGCGCATCGCCACGATGGGTGAGGAGGTTCGCGACCCCCGGCGCACGATCCCCCGGGCGATCCTGCTCGCGCTGGCGGGAGCCGTCGTCGTGTACGCGGTCGTGGCCGTCACCCTGCTGGGGTCGCTCGGCCTCGAGGGCGTCGCGGGGACGACGGCGCCGCTCGCCGCGGCCGTCGAGAGCTCGCCCTGGGCCGGGGTCGTGGTACGCGTCGGGGCGGCGGCAGCGTCGCTCGGTGCGCTGCTGGCGCTGGTGGCCGGCATCGGGCGCACGTCGCTGGCGATGGCGCGCGAGGGCGACCTGCCGCGGAGGCTTGCGGCGGTGCACCCCCGGTTCGGCGTGCCGCACCGGGCCGAGGTGGCGCTGGCGGCGGTCGTCGTCGTGCTGGTGCTCACCGTCGACCTGCGAGGAGCGATCGGGTTCTCGAGCTTCGGGGTGCTCCTGTACTACGCGGTCGCCAACGCCGCGGCGTGGACGCAGACGGGGACGGACCGGCTGTACCCCCGGGCGCTGCAGGCGTTCGGGCTGGTCGCATGCCTGGTGCTGGTGGTGACGCTGCCGCTCGGGGCGGTGCTCACGGGGCTGGGGATGTTCGCCGTCGGGATCCTGGTGCGCACCGTGCGTCTGCGGCGGGACGCGTCCTGACCCGTTCTCTTGATACACGTTGCCGTGTACTGTTGAGGTCATGCCCTCCGTGCGCCTCGGCCCCCGCCCGCTCGACTCCGCGCGTCGGGCCGTGCTCGAACGCCGGGTCCGCTGGATCGTCGCGGCGACGATCGCCGACAACGTCGTCGAGGCGGCGGTCGCGCTGACCGCCGGGCACCTGGCCTCGTCGGCGGCGCTGGTCGGGTTCGGCCTCGACTCCCTCGTCGAGGTGCTGTCCGCCGCCGCGGTGGCCTGGCAGTTCGCCGCCCCCGACCCGCACCGGCGCGAACAGGTGGCGCTGCGCGTCATCGCGTTCTCGTTCTTCGGGCTCGCGACCTTCGTGACCGTCGACGCCGTGCGCACCCTGCTCGGGGCGGCCGAACCCGACCACTCGACGGTCGGGATCGTGCTCGCCGCCGTCAGTTTGGCGATCATGCCCCTGCTGTCCTGGTTCGAGCGGCGCACCGGCCGCGAGCTCGGCTCCGCCTCCGCCGTCGCCGACTCGAAGCAGACCCTGATCTGCACCTATCTCTCAGCCGTGCTCCTGGTGGGTCTCCTGCTCAACTCGGCGCTCGGCTGGACCTGGGCCGACCCTGTCGCGGCACTCGTCATCGCCGGCTTCGCGGTCCGCGAGGGACTCGAGGCGTGGCGCGGGGACGCCTGCTGCACGCCGGTCGCGGCGATGGTCTCCGGGGGCACCGGGGCCGAGAGCCCCGAGGGGCCCACGGACGGTGCCTGCGACTGCGGGGACGACTGCTGCGGTCCGGAGCGCTGAGCCCTACGACCAGAGCGAGTGGTAGGCGTTCAGCGCCGGCTGCCCGCCGAGGTGGGCGTAGAGCACCGTCGAGTCGCGCGGGATGTCGCCGCTGCCGACCAGGTCGACCAGCCCGGCCAGCGACTTCCCCTCGTAGACGGGGTCGGTGATCATCGCCTCGAGCTCGGCACCGAGCCGCATAGCGTTCTCCGTGGACTCGACCGGGATCCCGTACAGGTCGCCGGCCCAGCCGTCGAGCACCTGGATCTCGTCGTCGCGCAGGTCCCGGCCCACCTCGATGAGGTCGGCGGTGTGCCGGGCGATCCGCTCCACCTGGTCGCGGGTCCTGTCGAGGGTGGCCGAGGCGTCGATCCCGAGCACGCGGCGGCGTACGCCGGTGAGTTCCTCGAGGGCGGCGAACCCGGCGATCATGCCCGCGTGGGTGGACCCCGTGACGGTGCACACCACGATCGTGTCGAAGAAGACGCCGCGCTCCTTCTCCTGCTGAGCGACCTCGAACGCCCAGCTCGCGAACCCGAGACCGCCGAGGCGGTGCTCGGAGGCGCCCGCGGGGATCGGGTACGGCGTGCCGCCGGCCTCCTCGACCTCACGCAGCGCGGACTTCCAGGAGTCGCGGATGCCGATGTCGAACCCGGCGTCGTCCAGCCGGGAGTCCGCACCCATCATGCGGGACAGCAGGATGTTGCCGACCCTGTCGTTCGTCGGGTCGTCCCACGGGACCCACTTCTCCTGGACCAGCCGGGCCTTGAGGCCGAGATGGGCGGCGACGGCCGCGACCTGGCGCGTGTGGTTGGACTGGTACCCGCCGATGGACACCAGCGTGTCCGCCCCCGAGGCGAGCACGTCCGGGACGATGTACTCCAGCTTGCGGACCTTGTTGCCGCCGAACGCGAGACCGCTGTTGACATCCTCCCGCTTGGCCCAGACCTGGGCACCGCCGAGGTGCTGGGAGAGCCTCTTCAGATGCTGCAGGGGGCTCGGGCCGAAGGTGAGCGGGTAGCGGGGGAAGTCGTCGAGCGTCACGGGTCTCCTCAGGGACAGTCCTGCACGGAGCGCGCAATATACTGCATCTCACCTCAGCGCGGGGTGAGCGTCAGCCCCGCCGACTGCGGCCCCGGCTCCGCCGTCGTCCCGCAGCAGGCCGCGCCCTCGGCACCGTCCGCCGCGTCGACGTCCGTGGAACAGACACCCGTGGCCGGCAGGTCGAGCTGCACGGCATCCGCCGCAGCGCGATCGCCCGCCAGCGCCGCCGCGACCGAGCGCACCTGCTCGTACCCGGTCGCCAGCAGGAAGGTGGGCGCCCGACCGTAGGACTTCATGCCCACCAGGTAGAAATCCTCCTCGGGGTGCGCCAGGACGGACTCGCCGTGCGGTTCGACCGTCCCGCAGGAGTGCAGGTTCGGGTCGATGAGCGGCGCCAGCCGGGCCGGGGCCTCCACCACCGGGTCGAGGTCGAGGCGGATCTCGCGCAGGAGGTCGAGGTCCGGCCGGAAACCGGTCGCACCCACGACCTGGTGCACGGCGAGGTCGAGCGGCCCGTCCGTACCGTCCCGCCGACCCGTGCCGCGCACGACGACGGACCCGTCCGCCGGGGCGAGCTCGTCGATCGAGGCGCGCGTGACCAGCTCGAGACGGCCGGCGTCGACGGCGTCACGCAGCCGGTGGCCGAGGAGCCCGCGCGCCGGCAGCTCGTCGTCGGAACCGCCGCCGAACAGTCGGCGTGGGGACCCGCCCCGGATCGCCCAGGTGATGCGGGTGCCCGGCACCTCCTCGGCGAGGGCGGTCAGCGCGAGCAGGGTGTTCGCGGCGGAGTGCCCCATCCCCACGACCAGGGTGTGCCGGCCCGCGAACCGCGCGCGCTCCGCGCCGAGGACGTCCGGGAGCGGACCGGTGAGGTACCCGTGGGCCTCCGGTTCGCCCACGGCGGGGATGCCGTGGGCACCGACGGGGTTGGGGCGCGTCCACGTGCCCGACGCGTCGACGACCGCGCGGGCGAGCACGTCCCGCGTGCCGCCGTCGGCCCCGCGCGTGCGCACCCGGAACGGCCGGCGCTCGCGCCCGAGGGAACGGGTCCGGTCGGCACCGTCACGGACGACGGCGGTGACCCGCGTGCCGTAGCGGATGCGGTCCCGTAGCAACCCGGTGGCGGCGAGGGGCTCGAGGTACTCCCCGACCAGGTCCGCTCCGGTCGGCAGCGCCTCCGGGTCCGGGGCGGTCCAGGACCCGGTGGCGTCGAGGATCCGTCGCGACGCCGGGTCGAGGCAGTAGCGCCACGGCGAGAAGAGCCGGACGTGGCCCCACCGGGCGACGGCCGCTCCCGGACCGTCGCCGGCTTCGAGCACCAGCGGCTCCAGACCGCGCTCGAGCAGGTGCGCGGCTGCCGCGAGCCCTACCGGACCCGCGCCGATCACCACGACCGGCAGCTCCGACGTCGTGCCCATGTTGCGCCTCCATATCGAAGAATGTCGATGCGATGACGCCAACATATCCATGGATATCGATGCGTGGCAAGATGAGGGCATGACCGCGACCCCCGACGTCGACCGAGCGCTGGAGCTGGCCCCCGTGTTCAAGGCCCTCGGCGACCCGACCCGGGTCCGACTGCTGTCCGTCGTGGCCGCAGCCGACGGCGGCGAGGCCTGCGTCTGCGACCTCACCGCACCGGTCGGCCTCAGCCAGCCGACCGTCAGCCACCACCTCAAGCTGCTCGTGGAAGCCGGCCTGCTCACCCGCACCCAGCGCGGCCGGTGGGCCTACTACGCCGCCGTCCCCGGCGCCCTCGACCGCCTCGCCGAGAGCCTGCGCTCACTCTGAACCGTCGGTGACCCCGCCGCGGACACGGCGGAGCGTGGGCCCGGCACACTCCCCAGTGGCACCGGGCCCACGCAGTCTGTGATGCCCGCCGTCCGGCGCGGGCCCGGACCGTCCCCCTGCGACGTTCCGGGCCCACGCCGGACCGGCCGGAGGTCAGCCGACCCGAGCAGCCGCCGGAGCAGCGCGCAGCCGGCGTCGAGCGACGACCAGCGCCGCACCGAACGCCATCAGCAGCACGGCCAGCCCCAGCGGAGCAGACGCCGGACCCGTCGTCGGCAGCGCGGTCGCCCCCGCGCCCGACGCCGTCACCGGCGACGAACCCGTCAGGCTCCCGAAGCGCCCGAAGGTGCCGTCGGAAGCAGCACCGCCGGCCGACACCGTGCGGACGACGACGGTCCCGCCGTCGGTCGTGCTGCCGGAGCCGTCAGAACCGTCGGCCGAGCCGTCGGAGCCGTCGGTGCCGTCGGTGCCGTCGTTCCCGCCGTCGGTGCCGTCGGACCCATCGGTGCCGTCGGACCCGTCCGAGCCGTCGGACCCGTCGGTGCCGTCGGTGCCGTCGTTCCCGCCGTCGGTGCCGTCGGACCCGTCGGTGCCGTCGGACCCGTCCGAGCCGTCGGACCCGTCGGTGCCGTCGGACCCGTCGGTGCCGTCGGACCCGTCGGTGCCGTCGGACCCGTCGGTGCCGTCGTTCCCGTCAGACCCGTCGGAGCCGTCCCCGGAGCCGTTCTCGAGAACGTCGTCGACCAGGCCGTCCTCGGCGAGCACCGAGTCGACGACGCCGACAAGGTCACCCTCGAGCAGCTCCGTCACGGTCTCGTTCAGGTCGTTGCGCAGCTCGTCGAGCAGGCCGTCGGTGACGCCCTCCTCGGGCTCGTCCGGGCCGACGATGTCGTCGACCAGACCGTCCTCGCCGGCGATGCCGTCGACGGTGCCGCCGACCAGGTCACCGGTGCCGAGCAGGTCGTCGATCGTGCCCGTGGAGTCCACGACGTCGGCGACGACCGTGTCGACGCCACCGTCCTCCAGGACGTCATCCACGACACCGTCCTCGTCGAGGACCTCGCGGGCCACACCGTCGAGGTCACCCTCGAGCAGCTCGTCGAGGGTCCCGTCGACGTTGTCGAGCGTCTCCTCGACGACCTCGTCGGTCACGCCCTCCGAGGGCTCGTCGGCCCCCACGACGTCGTCGACGATCCCGTCCTCACCGAGCACGGCGTCGACCGTGCCCGACAGGCCGCCGTCGGCGCCGAGCGCACCGTCGACGTCCGTGACCACGGCGTCGACCTCGTCCAGCGCGGCATCGACCCCGCCGTCCTCGAGGACCTCGTCGACCACGCCGTCGTCGGCGACGACGTCGTCCACCACGGCATCGACGTCACCCTCCAGGGCGTCGTCCACCGTGGTCTCGACGTTGTCGAGCGTCTCCTCGACGACCTCGTCGGTCACGCCCTCCGAGGGCTCGTCGGCCCCCACGACGTCGTCGACGATCCCGTCCTCACCGAGCACGGCGTCGACCGTGCCCGACGGCTCGCCGCCGGACCCCGTGGCCTCGTCGGCCGACTCCGCGGCCTCCGTGACGGTCTCGGCGGTGTCCTCGACGGCCTCGGTGACCGTGTCGGCCGTGGTCTCGGCGGCGGAGTCGGACCCGCCGTCCTCGATCACGTCGTCGACGATCCCGTCGTCGCCGGCGACGTCCTCCACGACCGCCTCGACGTCACCCGCGGTGGCGTCCTCGACGGTCTGGCTGACGTCCTCCGCGACGTGGTCCACGACGTCGTCCGTCGTGGTCTCGGTGGGCTCGTCGGCGCCGACCACGTCGTCGACCGGGCCGTCCTCGCCGACCAGGTCGTCGACGACGTCCTCGACGGGCTCGGTGTCGACCTCGGGCAGGTCGATCGGGGTGTCGAGGGAGGCGTCGTTCGCCTCCTCGGTGACCTCGGACAAGTTCGCCTCGACCGAGGTGTTCTCGCCGATCTCGACGTCGACGACGTCGTCCTCGGCAGCGTGGGCCGACCAGGCCCCGGCGACCAGCAGGCCGCTCGTGACGAGTGCCGTCTGCAGCACTCGGCGCGCGTTCGTACGCATGGGTGTCTCTCCTGTTCCTGACGTGTGAGCGGTACGGCGGACGCCGCCCGCGGAATGCCGCGCTCAGAGGCGCGGCGCAGCCACGTCAGGCAGGAGAGACAGGGATCTCGAAGTGGGGAACCGGAAGGTGGACGAAGGTGTCCTCGGCGGGGACCAGCCAGTGCACGGCACCGGCGTCCGGCCCGCCCGCCAGCTCTGCGCCGGCGTCACCGGCGCCGGAAGCGCCTCGGGCCGACCCGGAGGACCCGCCGGAGGCGGCCACCTGGGCCGCGTCGGCGGCCGGCGCACCGCCGTCGTACGACGTCGCCGAGGACGTCGTGGACGACTCCGCGTCGGCTGCCGAGATCGACTCCGCCTCGGCCGTGTCCGCGACGGAGAGCTGCGGGCCGAGGACGACCGAGCCGTCGGTCGCGGAGGTCTCGAGCGCCGCTGCCGAGGCCGCCTGCTCGGCGGGGTCGTCGGCGAGGGGCGAGGACGGCGTCGGGTCCGTCGAGCTGCCGGACGTCGACCCGCCGGGCGCGGCGGGCTCGGCCGGGGCGTCAGCGCCGGGCTCGGCGGCTCCCCCGGGGACGCCGGGCGTGCTGCCGTCCGAGCCGCCCGTCGCGCCGGTCCCACCGCCGGGGACGGACCCGCCGTCCGCGTCGTCGCCGTCGCCGGCGTCAGGCGGACGGGCGACGTCGACCACCGGGTCGGCCGGGTCGAGCACCGGGTCCAACGGGTCGAGGACCGGGTCCAGCACGGGGTCGAGCGAACCCAGGACCGGGTCGGTCACCCCGCCGACGACGGGGCCGAGCGGCTCGAGGACCGGGCCCAGCACGCCGACCACGGGCCCGGCCGCTTCCGTGACGGGGGCGACGACAGCGCCGACGGCACCGGTCACCGGGGCGACCACCTCACCCACCGGCGCCACGACGGGCTCCAGGGGCCGGGTGACGGTGCCGACGGTCTCGCCCACGGTGTCCAGCGGCTCGGCCAGCGGGCCCATGAGCCCACCCACGAGCCCTCCGACCGTCTCCCCGACGGGCGTCGTGACCGCCCCGACGGGTGCGACGACCTGCTCGACGGCGGAACCCACCGCCGACGTCGTCGGCGCGACGGCCTCGGCGACCCCGGCGACCGGCTCGGCGGCCACGTCGGTAGGACGGTCGGCGTCGCGCTCCGGGTCCGCCTCGTCCGGGGCCTTCGCCGGCTGCTTCGCGGCCTTCTTCTCGGGCTGCTCGGCCTGCTCGACCTGCTCGACCTGCTCGACCTGCTCAGACTGCTTGGTCTGCTTGGTCTGCTCGGGCGCCGGCTTCGACGGCTTCGCGGGCCGGTCGGCCTTGTCGGCGGCCTTGGCAGGGACCTTCTCTGCCGCCTTCTCCGGGGCCGGCTTCGCTGGGGCGGGCTTCGCTGGGGCGGGCTTCTCGGGTCGAGGAGCGGGCTCGACGACCTTCTCGACGGCGTCCTGGGCCTTCTCGACGCGGTCTCGGCGCTGCTCGGCACGCGCCTCGCGGCGTTCCTGGACCCGGTCGGCGGCCTTCTCGACGGAGTCCGCGACCTGCTCGGTCACCTCGGTGACCGGCTTGGTGACGGCCTCGGTGGTCTTGCCGACGGTCTCGACCACGCCGCTGAGCAGACCGCCCGACTCCTCGCCGGAGCGGTCGTCGGCGGCGGCGGTGGACGCCAGGCAGAAGGTGGTCGTCACGGCGCCGAGCGTGACCCCGAGGGCGCGCAGGGACCAGCGCGGCAGGCGCCGTGCCTGCGTCGCGGCGCTGGTGCGCGTCATGCTTCCCCCTGCTGTCGCACATCAGTCCCGGTCAGGACCGTGACTCACGTCACTGTGCCGCAGGCAACCAGTCTCTGCAACCCGAACGCACCGGCGCGCCGGCGTGCGGCACGTTCAGCGCGTCATCACCGGGGTCCGCTCGGGGAGCCGTCGGAGCCGGTCGGAGGTGCGGACGGCACACCCCGCGAGCTCGCGGGCGATCTGCTGGCTCAGCCCCAGGTAGGCGGCCGGATCGATGAGCTCACGGAGCTCGGACTCGGTGAACGCGGCACCCACGACGGGGTCGGCCTGCAGCAGCTCCAGGAACGGCTTGCCGCTCTGCGGCGCGGCCTGGGCCACCTCGAAGACGATGTCGTGCGCCTTCTGCCGCCCGATCTCCTCCCCCAGCGCGAGCATGAGGGCCTCCGAGCCGATCATCCCCTCGGACAGGCGGATGTTGGCCCGCATCCGCGCCGGGTTGAGCTCGAGCCCCGACACGATCACCTCAAGCCGGGCGAGCATGTCGCCCGCGAGCACCGCCGCCGACGCCGAGACGTCCTCGAGCAGCGCCGTCATCGCGCCGTTCGCCTCCTGGTCGTGCAGCATCGACTCCAGCGCGGGCGCGGCCAGCGCCCGCAGCTCGGCGGACATGGTCAGCAGGTCCAGGGCGAGCTGCGGGTTGCGCTTGTGCGGCATCGTCGAGGACCCGACGGTGCCCTCCGGCACCGGCTCCGACGCCTCGCCGAACTCCGGCTGCATGAGCGCGTACACGTCCTTGCCGATCTTGCCGATCGTGCCGGCGAGCTGCGCCAGGACGAGCACGAGCTCGACGATGCCGTCGTTGACGGACCGCGACGGCACGCGCATCGGGTGCAGGCCGAGCCGGTGCGCCACCCCGGCCTCGATGACCCGGCCGGCGTCCCCGAACGACGCGAACGTCCCCGCGGCGCCGCCCATGAGCACGCAGAACAGCCGGTCGTCCAGTCGTTCGAGGCGTTCGGTGTGCGCCACGAGCTGGTCGATCCACACGGCCACCTTGAACCCGAAGGTCACGGGCACCGCGTGCTGGGAGTGGGTGCGCCCCGCCATCGGCAGGTCGGCCGAGTCGTCGGCGAGCACCGCCGCGGACCGCAGCACGCGGCCGAGCTGCTGCAGGATCGCACGGTGGGCGTCACGCAGCACCAGCACGTCCGCGGTCTGGGTGATGTTCTGCGTCGTGGCGCCCCAGTGGACCCAGCCGCCGTGCTTGGAGCCGACGGTGCGGGCGAACTCCTCGATGAGCGGCACCAGCGGGTGGCTCGCCGACGCCGTCGCCTCGAGGACTCGTTTGATGTCGAGCTTCTCGATCCGCGCCGTCAGGGCGATCGCCCGGGCCGACTCCTTCGGGATCACCCCCGCGTCGGCCTCCGCCAGGGCGAGCGCCGCCTCGACGTCGAGCCGGGCCTGCCACCGGTTCTCCCGCGTGAACAGCGCCGCGATCCCGGGGTCGGGGACCCGACCCTCGGTGAAGCGTCCGAACGGCGCGACGATCATTGGTGGCCTCCCTGGTGCCCGCGACCGGTGCCCTGTGCATTCTGCCGCAGCGATGTTGCGGGCGTGTGAGACGTCCGGGCCCCGACGGTCCGTGATGTCGGTGGCGCAGGTCACACTGGACCCGTCGAACCCCGGACGATTGGAGTCCCGATGGATGCGACCGCACCGGCCTCGGCCGGACCCGCGGGGACGGTCGACGCGCTCGTGCTCGACACCCCCGACCCGCAGGGGTCGGCGGCGTTCTGGCGCTACCTGACCGGCGGGATCGTGGAGCAGACCGACGACGACGGCTGGATCACGCTCGCGCTGCCCGGCGGCTGGTCGCTGGCCTTCCAGCCCGCCCCGGACCTCGTGGCACCGCGATGGCCCGGGCAGGAGCGTCCGCAGCAGCTCCACCTGGACCTGCTCGTGCCCGACGTCGCCGTGGCCGTGGCACGGGCGGAGGCGCTGGGGGCGACGGTGCTGCGCGAGAACGAGCGGTGGACGACGCTCGCCGACCCGTCCGGCCACCCCTTCGACCTCTGCCTCGCCGAGGACGTCGGCAGCCTCACCGTCATAGGGCTGACCTTCGACGTGCCGGACGCCTCCGCCGCGGCGGCGTTCTGGGCCCGTCTGGTCGGGGCGGAGGTGGTCCACGACGCCGACGGCATGGCGATGCTCTCGGGTCCTCGCGCGCTGCTGTTCCAGCAGGTTGCCGACTACGCGCCGCCGCGCTGGCCGGACCCGGCGGCGCCCCAGCAGGGACACCTGGACCTGTCGATCGGCCCGCTGAGCCAGGACGAGGCGCAGGAGCGCGCCCTGGCGGCGGGGGCCACCCGGCTGCCCGGCGAGGGCCGGGCGTTCCGCGTCTTCGCCGACCCCGCCGGCCATCCGTTCTGCCTGTGCCAGTTCTGAGGTCCCGCCGGAGCCGTCACTGCCGCAGCAGCGCCGGGCGGTCGGGATGGTCGAGGCGGACGACGACGTCGGCACGCCGCTCCGGAGCGGCCTCTCGCCGGTAGCGGCCGTACGCGGCGAGCTGCCAGGCGTCCGTCAGGTCGGTGCGGCGCGTCTCGGTCGCGGGGCTCAGGGCGAGGTGCACCACCAGGTCGACGTCGAGGCCCCGGCCGACGGCGAGCGATCCGTCGAGCAGGGCGACGGTGCCGGGCGGCGCGTCCCGGTAGGGCGCGCGGGTCGACCGCCCGGTGTCGGGGTCGCGCAGGCTCGGGAGCCAGCGGCCGCGGTCCACGACGGAGCGCAGCACCTCGCGGTTGAGGCCACCGACGTCGATCCAGGTGTCCAGCAGGGCGTCGGGGTCGCGTCGACCGGTCTCGAGGCGCAGCGACCGCGCCAGCAGGAAGTCGCGGACCGCGACCCGGGCGACCGGACGCCCGGCCACGCGCAGCGGGCCGGCGACCGCGTCGGCGAACCGTCCGGGTCCGGTGGAGGGGTGGCCGTCGACCAGCACCCGGACCGGGCCGGGGCCGCGGTCCAGGACGCGATCGACCACACGGGCCACCGCGGCGTCGTACGTGACCGGCTCCACCCGCATCCGCCCATGCTCACACGGCGCCATCGGATGTTCACCGAGGATTTCTTTCGGGGTACGGCGGTCTCGTAATTCGCGGACACCTGGGCGCGATGTGATTCCGGCATCGCCAGTCGCGATACCTCGTCCCGCCCTCGCGGCACCCGTTCGAAAGGACCCGCCATGCGCGCCCGCGCCCTGCCCGCCCTCGTCCTTCTCGGCCTCGGATCCCTGGTCCTGACCGCCTGCTCGGCCGACGCCGAGGCCGACGACGCCGTCGCGGCGTCGGACCCCGACGCGCCGATCACGTTCGCGACGACCCCGCTCGGGGACGACCCGGGCGCGGAGAACCCCATCGAGGCCTTCGCCGAGCTCGTCACCGCCGAGACCGGCCGCGAGGTCGAGATCGTCGACGTGCCCGACTACACCGCCGTCGTGGAGGCGCTGCGCAACCACCACGTCGACATCGGCTTCATGAGCGGCTTCCCGTCCGCGCTGGCGGTCAACACCGGCGAGGTCGACTCCCTGATCGCCTGGCCCGGCAACGACGACCCGGTCTCCACCTGCCTGGTGATGGACGACTCCGAGCTGCAGTCCCTGGAGGACGTCACCCCCGAGACGGTCGTCGCGTTCGCCGACCCGGCGTCGAGCTCCGGCTACTTCATGCCCACGGCCATGCTCCACGAGGCAGGCCTGGAGCAGGACGTCGACTACACGTCGATGTTCTCCGGCGGCCACGACATGTCGTTCATCGCGCTCGCCGAGGGCCAGGTGGACGTCGCCTGCACCTCGACGATCTTCCCGACGATGGCCGGGCAGGACAACCCGATGTTCCCGTTCGACGAGGGCGAGACCCGGTCCATCGGCGTCAGCGACTCGATGCCCGTCGCGGTCACCGTGCTCGCCGACCAGCAGCTCGCGGACGACAAGCGCGCCGACCTGCTCGAGGCGCTGCCGACCGTGTTCACCGAGGAGAACGCCGATCAGCTCGGCGCCATGCTCGAGGCGATGCAGGGCACCGAGCCGATCCTGGAGCCCGACGACGAGATCTTCCAGCCGTTCGTGGACATCGCCGCGATCGCCGACGTCGACATCTCGGACCTGGGCTGATGACCACGACGATCCACCGACCCGCGCGGACCACCGTGTCCGCGGGGCTCGCCGCTACCACCACGAGCGCGGCGTCGTCGGCCGACTCCCTCGTCACCGTCCGCGGGCTGCGCGTCGCCTACGGCGACGGACCCGTGGTGCTCGACGGCGTCGACCTCGACCTCGCCCCCGGCGAGACGGTCGCGCTGCTCGGCTCCTCGGGCTCCGGCAAGTCGACGCTCATGCGGGCGCTGACGGGCTTCGCGCCGGTCGTCGCGGGCAGCGTCGACGTCGCCGGCCACGACCTGACGCGGCTGCGCCGGGGCGAGCTGCGGCGCGTGCGTGCCGACGTCGGGCAGGTGTTCCAGCAGTTCAACCTGGTCGGGCGGCTGTCCGTGCTCACCAACGTGCTCACCGGCGCCCTGCACGACGCCGGTCCCCTGAACTGGGTGGGCGGGTTCGGCTCGGCGCACCGCCGGCGGGCGATGGCCCTGCTCGACCGCGTCGGCATCGCGCACAAGGCGAACGACCAGGCCCGCACCCTCTCCGGCGGGCAGCAGCAGCGCGTCGCGATCGCCCGCGCGCTGATGCAGCAGCCGCGGGTCGTCCTCGCCGACGAACCGGTCGCGTCCCTCGACCCCAGGATGTCGCACTCGGTACTCGAGCTGCTGCAGGAGATCGCCCGCGAGGACGGCATCCCCGTGCTGGTGAGCCTGCACGTGCTGCCGCTCGCGCTGGAGCACTCCGACCGCGTCGTCGGGCTGCGCCACGGCGAGGTCCTCGTCTCCGCCCCGACGGCGTCCCTGGACGCCGAGGCGCTCGCCGTCGTCTACGAGGGCGTCGAGGAGGAGACCGATGACCAGCACTGACACCCGCCCGCGCCCCGGTGGCGGGCACCGCGAGCACGCCGCCGAACCGTTGTCGACGGCGGAGCGGGACCGGCTGGAGCGGGCGTTCACCGTCCCCCGCGCCCGGTTCCTGCTGGGCGTGCCGGTCGCCCTGGCGATCCTGTACTGGTCCGCCGTGGGCGCCCAGTTCGACTTCGCGAAGCTCGGCGAGGGTGCAGCCAACATGGCCGAGTTCCTCACCCGCATGTTCCCGCCCACGTGGGACGAGCTCGACGTCATCGTCGACCAGCTCGTCGAGACGCTGCAGATGGCGATCGTCGGCACGGCCCTCGGCGCCGGGCTGTCGTTGTTCATGGCGTTCGGCGCCGCGTCGAACATCGCCCCGCGCTGGGTGTACTACCCGTGCCGCTGGACCATGAACGTCATCCGGTCCCTGCCGGACCTGGTGTTCGCCCTCATGTTCGTCTCCGCCGTCGGGCTCGGGCCGTTCGCCGGCATCCTCGCCATGACGATCGGCTCGGTCGGATCCATCGGCAAGGTGTTCGCCGAGGCCATGGAGGCCGTCGACACCGGCCCCGTGACCGCCATGCAGTCCGTCGGCGCCTCGAAGCGCCAGGTCGTGCAGTACGGGATCCTGCCGCAGGCCGGCCCGCTGCTCGTGTCCTACACGCTCCTGCTGTTCGAGGGCAACGTCCGCGGCGCCACCATCCTGGGGATGGTCGGCGCGGGCGGCATCGGCCTCGAGCTCACCACCGCCATGAAGATGTACGACTACGGGCACCTGTCCGCGATCGTCATCTGCATCATCGTGCTGGTCACGGTCATCGACCAGATCAGCGCCGTCATCCGGAGGAAGATCACGTGACCACGCTCGACACCACCCTGCCCGACTCCCCCACCGCCCCGCGGATCCCCCTGACCGCGCCGGTCAACCTGCGCGACCTCGGCGGAATCGCCGTCGACGGCGGCACGGTGCGCACCGGCGTCGCGCTGCGGGCCGACGACCTGTCCACCGCGGACCAGGACACCGTCGACGCGCTGGTGGCCGGCGGGCTGCGCGCCGTCGTCGACCTGCGCTCCGCCGACGAGGTCGCCGTCACCGGTCGCGGCCCGCTCGCCACGCGATCCGAGGTGACCTACCACCACGTGCCGTTCCTGGCCGACATCGGGGCCGCCTCCGGCGACCTCACCGGCACCGACGGCGCACCCGACCCGGCCGAGATGATGGACCAGTCCCGGTTCGGTGCGATGTACCTGCGGATGTTCGAGGGCGCCGCGGCGCAGATCGTGACCGCACTGGCCGTCGTCGCCCACTCCCCCGGGGCGGTCGCGTTCCACTGCGCGGCCGGGCAGGACCGCACCGGCGTCCTCGCCGCCGCCCTGCTGCTCGCCCTCGGCGCGGACGAGGCGGCGATCGTGGCGGACTACGCCCGAACGGGCGAGAGCTCCGCCGCGATCCAGGAGCGGCTCGCGCCGGTCATGGCACCGCTGCTGGCCCGGTTCGGGTTCGACCTCGACGACGCCGCCCGCGCCGCGCTGCGCACCGGGTTCTCCCGCGAGCCGATGCGCGAGCTGCTCGCCGCGCTGGCCGAGCGGCACGGCGACCCGCTCACCCCGCTGCGCGCTGCCGGGCTGACCGACGGCCTCGTGGCGCGGTTGCGCGAGCGTGCCCTGGTCGGCCCGGGGGCGGCGTGACGACCACGACCACCCGGCCTGCGCCGTCGGCCGGTGCCGTGCAGCGTCGCGGCACCGGGCGGCGGCCCGGTCGTCCCCGGTCCGCCGGGCACGACGAGAAGATCCTCGCCGCCGCCGTGGAGCTGCTGGAGCGCGGCCAGGACGTCACCGTGTCCCGCGTCGTCGAGGTCAGCGGGGTGTCGCGGGCCGCGATCTACCGGCGCTGGCCGTCGATGACGGACCTCGTCGCCGCCGCACTGGACGTGGGGCGCGAGCCGTACACCATCTCGCTCGAGGGCGACCTGCTCACGAACCTCCTGGCCGCCCTGTCCCCCGACACGAGGGCGGCCGGCCGGGACTACCCGGAACGGCGTTTCCGCCTGCGGCTGCGCCTGGCCCTGTCCGACCGGCGGCTCGCCCAGGCGTACTGGCGCTCCCACGTCGCCCGACGCCGGTCCGGGCTCGTCGCCGTGCTGCGCGAGGGCATCGCACGGGGCGAGCTGCGGGACGACCTGGACCTCGAGGCGAGCATGGACCTGATCACCGGGGTCTTCTACTACCAGTACGTGGTGCGCGGGGAGTCCCTCACCGACCCCGTGGTAGTCGACCGGTGCCGGGAAGCGGTGCGGACGGCCTGGCGAGGGATGACGCGGGGGACGACAGCACCGCGGACCTGAGGGGAGCCTCAACCCTCCCCCGACCATCTGTCGAGCAGAGACCCGGCTGCTTGCTAGATAGAAGTGTCGCCATTTGTTGGATAGAGAGGCGGCCGTCACTCCGGCGCCGGACGCATCGTGTCGCTCCAGATGCGCCCCCTGTCGTTCGCCGAACGCGCCGTCAGCACACCGACCGTCTCACTACGCGCCCTCCTGGACGGCCACCGTCCCGAGATCACCGGGGCGTCGGAGGTCGGACTGCCCCACTACGTCGACGAGATCCTCCGGTCGGGATTCCCCGGGATCCGGCACCTCCCGGAGACCGCCAGGCATGTCCAGCTCGACAGCTACCTGGCCCGGATCGTCGAGCGGGAGCTCCCGGAGAACGGCATCCGCGTCCGCCGCCCCGAGGCGCTGACCAGCTGGCTCGCCGCCTACGGTGCCGCCACGGCGACCGATGCCTCGTACAGCACGATCCTCGACGCGGCCACCACCGGCGGCGGCGACAAGCCCGCTCGGCAGACGGTCGACATCTACCGTGAGCACCTCTCGCGACTCTTCATCCTCGATCCGTTGCCCGCGTGGCTTCCGATGTTCGCACCCCTCAAGCGCCTGACCAGGACGCCCAAGCACCACCTGGTGGACCCGGCGCTCGCGGCGAGACTCGTGGGCGTCACACAGGACGGCCTGTTGCGCGGAGAAGGGGACCGTGTCACGGCTCGTGACGACACCGGCACCTGGCTCGGGGCCTTGTTCGAGTCGCTCGCCGTCCGTGTCGTGGTCACGACGGGACCGTACGCCTACCGGCGCCAGGACGGCGTCGCTGTCGTGCCGCTGGCGCTGCTCGGGCCGTAGCGCACGCGACAGGCGCTCACCGGGCGTGCTCGACGCAGCGGGTCGCCGCCGGCCGCGCCGCGAGCCGGGCCGCAGGGATCGCCCGACCGCAGACCTCGCACACGCCGTAGGTGCCGGCGACGACCCGGTCGAGTGCCGCGCGCAGCACCTCGCGCTCCGACTCGGCCTCCGCGAGCAGCGCGGCGGCCTGCTGACGCTCCCAGGCGAGCGTCGCCCCTTCGGGATCGTGCTCGTCGTCGACGTTCTCGCCCCGTACCGAGTCGACGATGCCCTCGACGAGCGCACGCTGCCGGGCGATCCGGTCCTCCACCATCGCGAGGCGCTCACGCAACGCGTCCTGCGGGTCCGGGGCTGCGCCGTCGGACACCTCAGAGCTCCCGGTGCGTCCACCGGCCGGCCACGAGCGTCCCCGCCACCGGCAGCTCCCGCAGCGCCTCGGCGAGCCCGACCGCCCCGGCCGGGGTGCCGTCGTCGGGCAGAGACAGCGGGTCGACGTCCAGCACCGCCAGGTCCGCGGACCCGCCCGGCCGCACCTGCGTGCCGTGCCCGTCGGTGGAGGCCGCGAGCGCCGTCGCGACATCGATGCGCTGCTCGGGGTGCCACGGGTCGCGGCCGTCGCGGCATCGGGTGACGGCCGAGGCGACGGCGTACCAGGGGTCGAGCGGGGCGACGGGCGCGTCGGAGCCGAGGGCGAGCGGCACCCCGGCGGCGTGCAGGTCGGCGAGCCGGAAGGCGCGGTCGGTGCGGCCGGCCCACAGCTCGTCGGAGGCGTCGCGGTCGTCCATGGCGTGCTCGGGCTGCACGCTGGCGGTGATGCCGAGCGCGGCGAACCGGGCGACGTCGTCGGGGTGCAGCAGCTGGGCGTGCTCGACGGACCCGCGGGCGCCGGAGGCGGCGAAGGCGTCCAGCGCGAGGGCGTTGGCGTGGTCGCCGATGGCGTGGATGGCGCAGCGCAGGCCGGCGTCGTGGGCGCGGGCCATGAGGGGCACGAGGTGGTCGGTGGCGACGTTGAGGATGCCGTGCGCGTCGGGGCCGTGGAACCCGACGTAGTCCTCGAAGCAGAACGCCGTGAGCGTGTTGAGGGAGCCGTCGGAGATGACCTTGAGCGGGCCCTGGGTGACGAGGTCCCGGTCGTGGCCGGTGAGGGGGTCGCCGTGCCGCAGCGCGGCGTCGACGACGGCGTCGAGGTGCTGCTCCCAGACGGCGGCCCGCACGCGCAGCCGGTCCCAGCCGTGGCCGGCGCGGCGCCGCCAGGAGGTGAGGTTGTCGGCGACCTCGAAGTCGACGACGCCGACCACGCCCCGGGCGGCCGCGGCGCGGGCGGCGTCGGCGACGAGCTCGTCGGTCTCGGCGTCGGTGGCGGTGACGATCGCGGGCGAGGCCGGCATCCACTCCTCCTCCCGCAGCAGCCCGGTGGGGTGGTGGTGGATGCCGAGGTAGCGCAGCCCGGCGGTGGACGCCCAGGCGGAGTGCAGGTCGCCGGAGAGCAGGATGACGGGGATCTCGCCGGCGACGGCGTCCAGCACGTCGGAGGTGGGTTCGTCGTCCCAGGTGGCCCAACGGAAGCCGAACCCGACGAACGGCCGCCCGGGTGCGGGGTGGCGGGCCGGGTCGGTCAGGGCGGCACCGACCAGGGCGGCGGCGTGCGCCGGGCCGGTGGCGTCCGAGACGTCGAGGCGGCGGCGCACCATCGCCCACTGCGTGAGGTGGGTGTGCGCGTCCCACAGACCCGGTACGAGGGTGCGGCCCTCGAGATCGATGCGCTCGGGGGTGCCCGACGGCGGCTCCGCGGCCGGCAGGTCCGCCCCGGCGGGGAGCACGGCGGCCACCCGGCCGGCGTCGAGCAGCACGTCGACCGGACGGTCGGGGCGCCCGGCGAGGCGGGCGTTCGCGAGGTGCAGGACGGTCACCCCGCACACGGTAATGGGTGGGGTCAGGCGCTGGTTGCCGCGAACGCCCGCAGCGCCTCGACGACGAGCGCATGGTCGTCACCCTGGGCGAGCCCCGAGACGGTGGCGACACCCACGATCCCTGCTCCGTCGACCCGGATCGGGAACGCGCCGCCGTGCGCTGCGTACTCCTGCAGGGGCAGCTGGTGGGCGTCGTTGAAGTCGCGGCCCGTCGCGGCCGCCCGCCGGCCCACCAGGTACGACGACGCCCCGAACCGGTACACGACGCGCACCTTGCGCTCCACCCAGGAGTCGTTGTCCGGCGTCGTGCCCTCGCGGGCCGCGTGGAACACCTGCTGGGTGCCCCGGCGGATGTCGATGGTGACGGGCAGGTCCCGGTCGGTCGCGAGCTCGACGAGCAGGCAGCCCAGCCGCCACGCGTCGTCGTGGGTGAACCGGGGCAGGACGAGCTCGCGCTCGACCTCCTCGATCTCGGCGACCAGGGCGGCGGCGTCCTCAGCAGTCATGGGGACAGCCTGGCACGTCGCGGGCCGCGGGCGGGTGTCGTCGCTCACACCGGGAATGCCGCGGCGCCCGCGCCCCGTTGCCGCCCGTGAGCATCGTGACCATCGATGCCATCCATCGATCCGGTCGATATGTCCGTCCGGATCGCCCACGCCTGCGGCACACACCGCCGTCGGGCACGCGCACCACACAGGAGAACCCTCATGCGACGCCCCCTGCTCGTCACCGCCACGGCCACCCTGACCGCGCTGGCGCTCGCGGCCTGCGGTTCGTCCGAAGACGGCGCGTCCGAGGGCAGCACCGCCGCCGAGGGCTCCGGTGACCTGAACCTCGTCGCGGACGGCACCCTGACCGTCGCCACCGAGGGCACCTACCGGCCGTTCACCTTCCATGACGAGACCGGTGAGCTGGTGGGCTACGACGTCGAGGTCGCCGAGGCCGTCGCCGAGGAGATGGGCCTCGAGATCGAGTTCGCCGAGACGCAGTGGGACGCGATCTTCGCCGGGCTGGACGCCGGCCGCTTCGACACCATCGCCAACCAGGTGTCCATGACCCCGGAGCGCCTCGAGGACTACAAGTTCTCCCAGCCGTATACCGTCTCCCGCGGCGCCGTCGTCGTGCCCGAGGGCGACACCTCGATCACGAGCTTCGACGACCTGGACGGCAAGACCGCCGCGCAGTCGCTGACCAGCAACTGGCGCACGCTCGCCGAGGAGTCCGGCGCGCAGATCGAGGCCGTCGAGGGCTGGGCCCAGTCCGTCGAGTTGCTCGGCACCGGCCGCGTGGACGCCACGATCAACGACACGCTGACCGTGCTCGACTACCAGGCCGAGCACCCGGACGCGCCGATCGAGATCGCCGCCGAGACCGAGGAGACCTCCGAGATGGGGTTCGTCGTCACCCCCGAGCGGGCGGCGCTGGCCGAGGCGATCGACGGCGCGCTGGACACCCTGCGTGAGGACGGCACGCTCGCCGAGCTCTCGCAGGAGTACTTCGGGGCCGACGTCACGAGCTGATGGACGTCCAGCTCTTCACCGACTCGTTCTGGCCGCTCGTCCGCGGCGGCCTGGTGGGGACGATCCCGCTCGCGCTCTCCTCGTTCGCGATCGGGCTCGTCCTCGCCCTCGGCGTCGCGATGCTGCGCCTCTCGGCCCACCCGGTGCTCGCGTGGGTGGGCCGGGCGTACGTCTCGGCCATCCGCGGCACGCCCCTGCTCGTGCAGCTCTTCGTCATCTTCTACGGGCTGCCGTCGCTCGGGCTCACCATCGACCCCTGGCCCAGCGCCGTCGTCGCGTTCTCCCTCAACGTCGGCGGGTACGCCGCCGAGGTGATCCGCGCCGCCATCCTCTCGGTGCCCACCGGCCAGTGGGAGGCCGGCTACGTCGTCGGGATGTCCCGCCGTCGGACGCTGCGCCGCATCATCCTGCCGCAGGCCGCCCGCGTGTCCGTGCCACCGCTGTCCAACACGTTCATCTCGCTGGTCAAGGACACCTCGCTCGCCTCGCTCATCCTGGTGACCGAGCTGTTCCGCGAGGCGCAGGAGATCGCCGCGTTCACCAACGACTTCCTGCTGATCTACACCGAGGCGGCGCTCGTGTACTGGATCTTCTGCACCGTGCTGTCGTTCGGCCAGACCCGCCTCGAGAGGAAGCTGGAGCAGTATGTCTGAGGCCCCGCTGCTGACCGCCACCGGCATCCACCTGTCCTTCGGCGAGAACCACGTGCTGCGCGGCGTCGACCTGTCCGTACGCCGCGGCGAGGTCGTCGCGCTCATCGGCCCGTCCGGGTCCGGCAAGACCACCCTGCTGCGCTCGCTGAACGGCCTCGCCACGCCCGACGCCGGCCGCATCGTGGTCGACGGCGGCCCCGGCGAGCACGTCGACCTCACCTTCGACGGCGGACCCCGACGTGCCTGGGGACGTGCCGGACGCCGGGCCCTCGCCGAGCGGGAGTCGCTGCGCGACCGGTCGGCGATGGTGTTCCAGCACCACCACCTGTTCCCGCACCTGACGGTGCTGCAGAACGTCGTCGAAGGACCGGTGCAGACGCGCGGCGTGCCGCGCGCCGAGGCCGAGTCCCGGGCGCTGGAGCTCCTGGACCGGGTGGGGCTCGCGGACAAGCGCGACGCCTACCCCCGCGAGCTGTCCGGCGGGCAGCAGCAGCGCGTCGGCATCGTGCGGGCGCTCGCCCTGCAGCCCGACCTGCTGCTCTTCGACGAGCCGACGTCGTCGCTGGACCCGGAGCTCGTCGGCGAGGTGCTGACCGTCATGAAGGAGCTCGCCGACGAGGGCTGGACGATGGTCGTGGTCACCCACGAGCTGGAGTTCGCCCGCGCCGTCGCCGACGAGGTGCTGTTCCTGGACGGCGGCGTGGTGGTCGAGCGGGGAGCGCCGGCGCAGATGTTCTCGGCGCCGCGCCGGGCGCGGACCCGGGAGTTCCTGCACCGGATCCTGCACCCGCTCGACTGAGGCGGAGGTGCGCGCAGGGTGGGGGCCGCAGCGGAGCAAGGCACCCGCCCGCAGCGGAACCGCAGCCTCAGACGAGGCCAGCACGACTGAGGCGTCGGGGCAGTGCGGATCCACCACCAGGATGCTGCGAATCCACCACCATCGGACTGCGAATTCACCGCGCAGATGGCGCGGATCCACCAGATCGCGCGCACCGTGGCGCTGTAAACAGCACCATCGAACGCCATGTGCGCGGACGCGCCCTCGAAGCACTGGACGACACCCGCGTCGTCGCCTGAGCCCGTCCCCCACTCGACGACCCTCTCGTCGCCCGTCGACGCCCGGATTGCCGATGTCGGCAATCCGGGCGACGGGGACTCCTCTGGCAGACTCGCGCCCATGGCGGACGTGACGGTGGTCGGGGCCGGGGTCATGGGGCTGACCTGCGCGGCCCGGCTCCTGGAGGCCGGGCACCGGGTCGAGGTGCTCGCCCGCGACCTGCCGCAGGACACCACCTCCGCGGTCTCGGCCGCCCTCTGGTACCCGTACCTCGCGTTCCCGCAGGACCGGGTCACCGCCTGGTCGGCCCGCACGTTCTCGACGTTCACGGACCTCGCCGCGACGGACCCCGGGGCCGGCGTCCGGATGCGTGCCGGCACCGAGGTCTTCACCGAGCGACCGGCCAACCCGTGGTGGCGCGACGCCGTCGGCGAGCTGACCCGCACGGCCGACGTGCCGCCGTCGTACACCGACGGCTGGACCTTCACCTCCCCCGTGATCGACATGCCCGTCTTCCTGGCGTGGCTCGCAGCACGCGTCGCGGCGCTCGGCGGCACCATCACCCAGCGCGACCTGACCGCGATGCCCGAGAGCGGCGTCGTGGTCAACACGACCGGCCTCGGCGCGCGTGACCTGATCGGCGACGAGACCGTGCACCCCGTGCGCGGGCAGGTGGTGGTGCTCGAGCAGTGGGGGCTGGACCGCTGGTGGCTCGACGCCGCCGGGCCGACCTACGTGGTGCCGCGCCTGGGTGAGGTGGTGGTCGGGGGTACCGACGACGACGGCGCGTGGGACCGCGAACCCTCGGCGGCGACGGCGGCGGACATCCTCGAGCGCGCCGCCCGGCTCGTACCCGAGGTGCGCGAGGCGCGGGTGCTGCGGCACGTCGTCGGGCTGCGTCCCGCTCGGCCGGAGGTGCGGCTCGAACGCGAGGGCCGCGTCGTGCACTGCTACGGGCACGGCGGCGCCGGGGTCACGCTCAGCTGGGGCTGCGCCGCGGAGGTCGTCGCGCTCGTCGGGGAGGCCCGGTGACCCGCCTCGTGCTGCTCCCCGGCCGGGACACCGGCGGCCTCGACCCCGAACGCCTCGAGGCCGCCTGGCTCGCCGCACTGAACACCGGGCTCGCCGAGGCCGGCTCGGCGCTGCGCCTCGCCGACGCCGACGCCGAGTTCGTGTTCTACGGCGACACGCTCGACGCCGTCGTCGGCAGGGACGAACCACCGCCGATCACCACCCACGGCCTGCCGGGGCTCAGCGAGGACGCCGCGCGGTTCGCGCTGTCGGTGGCGCGGCAGGTGCTCACCAGCGCGGGCGTCCCGACCGCCGAGCCCTCCGTCGCACCCGCGGCGCTCACCGGCGGGTCGCTGTGGGCAGCGCTGTCGGCGGCGCTCGCCGCAATCGACCGCTGGGTTCCCGACCTCAGCAGCGCGGTGCTGCTCCTGTTCGTCCGCGACGTGTACGTCTACCTGACCGACGCCGAGGCACGCGCCACGATCGACGCCGGTGTGGCCGCGGCGATCGCCGGGGACGGACCGGCCGTGATCGTCGCCCACTCGCTGGGGTCGGTCATCGCCTACGACGTGCTGCGGTCCACCACCCCGGGACTCGACGACGTGCCGTTGCTGGTCACCCTCGGCTCCCCGCTGGCCATCGCGGCGGTCCGCGACGCGGTCGAGGCGATCGCACCGTTGACGTGGCCGGCACCGGTCGAGCGCTGGGTGGCGCTGCGGGACCCCCGCGACCTGCTCACCCTGCGCGACCTCGACGCCGACGGGTTCCCGCTGCCCGGCCCGCTGACCATCGAGAACGCGGACGTGGTCAATCCGGTGCCGGGGCACCACGCCGCGGCGACGGTGCTGGACAACCGCCCTGCGGGCTACGCAGCCGTCCCCGAGGTCGGGCGACTGCTCGACGAAGCGCTGGCCCGGCCGTGAGGCCGTAGAAAACGCGCCCGGCGCGTGCGGGCCGTCGCACCGCACCTCCTCTTGTGGTGACGCGCGTCACGTGCCACGATGCTCTTGAAACGCTTCATTCTTCCTCGAGGTTCCTCGAGATCGGTTTGAAACGCTTCACAAAACGCCGATCGGTGTCAAGGAGGACACATGACCATCGACGCAATGGACCGGCAGGACGCCGGTCGCGGAACCCACCGGGACCGGAGGCGCCGACGGGCGCTGGTGCCGGTCGCCCTCACCGCGGCGCTCGTCGTCGCACCGCTCGCCGCCCAGGCAGCTCCGTGGGGCTCGTCCCCGAACGCGGCAAACGCCTCGTTCCCCGCCGAGTGCCCCTGGATGGACACCAGCCTCTCCGCGGGCGAGCGGGCCCAGGTCCTGCTCGACCACTCGAGCCTCGAGCAGAAGATGCGCTGGCTCGTGGAGCAGCCCGCCGTCGCACCGAACCAGACCGAATGGTCCGGGGGCGTCGTCTACCCCGAGCAGGTCCCCTGCACGCCGGACCTCACCTTCGCCAACGGGGCCCACGGCCTCTCGGCGACCGGGGGCACCGCCTTCCCCGTCCCGATCGCGGAGGCGGCGAGCTTCGACCCGACGCTCAGCACGGCCAAGGGCGCGATCGTCGCCGACGAGGCGCACCGTGGCGGGTACGGCGTCATCCTCGGCCCGGGCGTGGCCGGCGGGCGTACCCCGCTCTCGGGACGCACGTCCGAGTACTACGGCGAGGACCCGGTCCTCTCCGGCGTGCTGGCCGCCGCGAACATCCGCGGCCTCGAGGACACCAACCCCGAGAACAACGTCGTCGCGAACCTCAAGCACTACGTCGCCAACGAGCAGGAGCTCGACCGCGACCTCAGCTCCAGCAACATGGACGAGCGCACCATGCAGCAGATCTACGGGCTCGGGTTCGAGATCGCCACCCGCGAGGGCGACCCCGCCTCGATCATGTGCTCGTACAACCAGGTCAACGGGGTCTACGCCTGCGAGAACGAGGACCTGCTGACCGACGAGGTCGAGGACCGATGGGACTACGACGGATTCATCATGTCCGACTTCGGCTCGGTGCACTCCACCGCACCGTCGCTGGACGCCGGACTGGACATGGAGCTCAACCGGCCGATCTGGTACACGCCGGAGCGCCTGCACGCAGCCCTCGACGCCGGCGAGATCACCGAGGAGCAGATCGACACCGCGGCGTTCGAGGTCGTCCGTGCGTTCATCGAGACGGGACTGTTCGACAACGTCCCCGAGCGGGTATCCGACGACCTGATCACGGACGAGAGCCGGGCGCTGGCCCTCGAGATGGCCGAGAAGGGTTCGGTCCTGCTGAAGAACGACGCCGGCACCCTGCCGCTGGCGGACGGGGCGCTCGACGTCGCCGTGATCGGCCCGACCGCGTCCAACGAGCCCACCGACGGCATCAGCGCCGTGTCGGTCTGCTCGTCGTACCTGCCGTTCGGCGGGGGCGGCACCTCCGTCCCGTGCCCCGACCCCGTCGCACCGCTCGACGCGATCACCGAGCGGGTCGAGGCCGCGGGCGGCTCCGTCACCTTCGCGAACGGGTCCGACCTCGACGAGGTGAGCGACGCGGCCGCGGCTGCGGACGTCGCGATCGTCTTCGGCCACTACCGGATGGGCGAGTTCAGCGACATCGAGGACCTCCGCCTCGACGCCGGCGGTGACGAGCTCATCCAGACGGTCGCCGCGGCCGCCGACACCACCGTCGCGGTCACCCAGACGGGTTCCGCCGTCGAGATGCCGTGGATCGAGGACGTCGACGCCGTGCTGCACACCTGGTACGCGGGCCGCGAGATGGGTACGGCCATCAGCAACCTGCTCTGGGGTGACGTCAACCCCTCCGGCAAGCTGCCGATGACGTTCCCGGCGTCCCTCGCGGACACCCCCACCCAGACTCCCGAGCAGTACCCGGGCGTCTTCGCGGACGGCTCGACCGAACGGAACGACGAGGAGGAGATCCGCCAGGTCGAGTACTCCGAGGGCCTCCAGGTCGGCTACCGCTGGTACCAGGCTCAGGGCATCGAGCCGCTCTTCGCGTTCGGTCACGGCCTGTCGTACACGACGTTCGAGTACGACAAGGTGAAGGTCACCCCGCAGAAGGTCAAGGAGGGCCGTGACGTCCGCGTGCGGTTCCGGCTCACCAACACCGGTGACGTGGCGGGCACCGAGGTCGCTCAGGTGTACGTGACCCTGCCGGACGAGGCCGGCGAGCCGTTCCAGCGGCTCGTCGACTTCGAGCGGGTGCACCTGGAGCCGGGTGAGCACCGGAACGTGACCATCACCCTGTCGGAGGACGAGCTCGAGACCCGGCACCTGCTCGAGTACTTCGACGCCGGCTCCGACGACTGGGTGACGCCGTCCGGCACCTTCGAGGTCCGGGTGGGGGCCGCGTCCGACGACCTCTCCGAGCCGGTCGAGCTCACGGTGAAGGGCGACGACGCGGGCCCCGCGGAGTGGAAGCAGGGCAAGACGTACCGTGCCGGCGACCGCGTGACCTACGACGACCGGGTGTTCGAGGCGACCTGGTGGACGAAGCGCCAGACGCCGGGTGCCTCGCCGTGGGGCCCGTGGCAGGAGCTCGCCGAGACGTCCGAGGGGACCGCCGTGTGGACCGAGTCGCGGATCTTCACCCGCGGCGACGTCGTCGTGCACGACGGCGAGACCTACGAGGCGCAGTGGTGGAACCGCAACGCGGAGCCCGGAGCGTCACGCTGGGGGCCGTGGAAGAAGCTCGGCTGACGTCCGGGCACACCCGACGACGGCGGCCCGCCTCTCCTGCGAGGGGCGGGCCGCCGTCGTTCCACGACTGCTCCGTTCAGGGGGTGGACGCATCCTCGCGGAGCCTGTGCTCCACCACGTGGGTGCCGTGCCCGAGCTCGCGCCGCAGACCCGGCAGGTCGAGGACGGCCTCGGCTCCCGGCGGGACGACGGCGCGCACCGCCAGCACACCGTCGTCGAGCGTCCAGCCGATGCTCGCGGTGCCGTACGGCGTCTCGTGGCTCGCCGCCGCCGCCGTGATGCCCGGACCGGGACGCGGCGCGAACCGGATGCGACGGTAGGCCGGGGCGTCCGGGGCCAGCCCGGCGACGACCCGGTGCATCCAGTCGGCGACCGCACCGAGGGCGTAGTGGTTGAACGAGGTCATGTCACCCGGGTTCACCGAACCGTCGGGAAGCATGCTGTCCCACCGTTCCCACGTCGTGGTGGCGCCCATCGTGACGGCGTACAACCAGGACGGGCACTCCTTGGCGAGCAGCAGCAGGTACGCCTCGTCGAGGTGTCCCGAACCCGACAACGCGTCGGTCACGGCCGGCGTCCCCGCGAAACCGGTGTGGATCGTGCCACCCGACGCCCGCACGAGCGCTGCCAGGGAGTCCCCGATGCGGTCCCGGGTCTCCTCGTCGGGGCACAGGTCGAACGTCAGCGCGAGTGAGTACGACGTCTGCGTACGCGCTCCGGCGGGGGCGTGCTCGCCGAGGTAGGCGTCGGCGAAGGCCCGTGCCACCTCTGCCGCTAGCTCGGCGTAGCGCCGCGCGTCGTCGTCCTCGCCCAGCACCTCGGCCGTCCGGGCCAGGCGCCGCGCCGAGTGTGCGAGGTAAGCCGTCGCGACCAGCGAGGGGTCGGTCATCGCACGGGTCGGGTCCTCTGGCGGAGCCGTCGGGTCCAGCCAGTCCCCGAGCTGGAACCCGGTGTCCCACAGCAGGTCTCGACCCTCGGACCTGGCGATCCCCAACACCTGGTCGACCCACGCCCGCGCGCTCGGGTACTGCCGACGCAGCAGCTCGGCGTCGCCCGTGCGCTCGTAGAGCACCCATGGCACGAGCACCGCGGCGTCGCCCCAGACCGCTCCAGGGACGGTCGGGTCCCAGCCGGGGCCGGGGATGTACGGCACATACCACGGCACCGTGCCGTAGTGCGCCTGCTCCGCCGCCACGCTGTGCAGCCACTCGGACAGCACTCCGCCGACGTCGTACAGGAACGCCGCGCTCGGCGCGAAGACCTGGATGTCGCCCGTCCATCCGAGCCGCTCGTCCCGCTGCGGACAGTCGGTCGGCACGTCGACGAAGTTCGAGCGCATCGACCACACCACGTTCTCGTGCAACCGTTCGACGTCGGGGTCGGAGCAGGAGAAGTGGCCTCGTCGCGCCATGTCCGAGTGGTGCACACGGGACACGACCTCCGGCGGTGACCCCGCGGGCAGTCCGGAGATCTCCGCGTACCGGTACCCGTGCAGGGTGAACCGTGGCTCCCACTCCCGCTCCCCCGCACCGTCGAGCACCAGGACGTCGGTGGAGGTCGCCGCGCGCAGCGGGACGGTGCACAGCTCCCCGTCCTGGAGGATCTCGGCGTGCCGCAGCGTCACCCGCGTCCCGGCGGGCCCGTCCGCACGGATCCGCAGCCGGCCCGCGTGGTTCTGCCCGAAGTCGACCAGGTAGCGCCCCGGTTCCGGCTCGGACACCGAGAGCGGGGACAGCTCTTGGGTGCAGCGCACCGGTGGTCCGTCCGGGGCGGCCAGGAGCGACAGGTCGAGATCCGTCACCCGGACGGCCTGCCACCCGGTCGCGTCGAACCCGGGTGCGGACCAGCCCGGCTCCTCGAGCCGCGCGTCGTGGACCTCGCCCTCGTACAGCTGCGCCGAGAGCAGGGGCCCGGGAGCCGTGCGCCAGGAGCCGTCGGACCGCAGCACCACGGATCGACCCGCGGCCGTGACGACCTCGAGCTGGGCGAGCATGCCGACGTCGTCGCCGAAGATGTCCCACTCCCCGCCGTCGAACCCGAGGTGCCCCCGGTACCACCCGTCGGCCAACCAGGCTCCCAGCACGTTGGCCCCGGGGCGCAGATGATCGGTGACGTCGTAGGTGAGGTAGCGCAACCGGTGGCGGTAGCTGGTCCAGCCCGGAGCGAGCGCGTCGTCCCCGACCCGGGTCCCGTTGATCTCCGCCTCGAACAACCCGTGCGCGGTCACGTAGAGACGAGCCGCGCGAACGCCGTCGGGCACGGTGAACTCGCCCCGCAGCAGCGGGGGACGGCGGTCCGACGGCGCCACCCCGGAGTCGTCCGGTCCGACCAGCGCGGCCTCCCACTCCTGCGGACCGAGCAGTCCGACCTCCACGGAGGTCGGGTCGCTCCAGGCGCTCCAGCCACCACCGGCGGACCGGACGCGCACCTGCACCAGGACGGCCTCGCGGGAGCCGAGCGGTCGGGCCGGCCAGGGCACGAGCACCTGCGCGTCACCCTCGACCTGCTCGCCGAACTCCTCGGGAGTGCCGTCGGCCGCGGTGATCACGCCCCGCAGCTCGTATCCGGCCTGCCGGTAGCCCGCCGGAGCGTGCGGCAGCGTCCAGGACACCCGGGGCCGTGCCGCACCGATCCCCAGGGCACCGGGCTGGTGGTGCTCGAACCGGACGTTCTGGGGGGCGGGGACGGTCTCGTCGGTCACGTGATGCTCTCCTCGGGGTAGGTCAGTGTCCAGCGGCCGGGCCCCAGCTCGCCGTGCTCGGGATGCCGCAGCGCGCTGCCGGGCGGGACGTCGACGACGACGACGACCTCCGCGGCGGAGGTCTCGGCATCCACGACGAGGTCGCCCCCGGGCAACGGCACCACCGCACGTGCCCAGGTCAGGTCCCCGAGGCACGGGTCGAGCTCGAGGACGGCCCAGCCGTCCGCCAGGGGACGGACGCCCAGCACCAGCTCCGGCAGGAGGACGAGCGGGCCGGCCGACCAGCCGTGGCACAGGCTCTTGCCGAACGGGCGCCCGTACATATCCAGGGCGTCGGTGCCGTCGTCGGCGAAGTCCTCCCAGAAGGTCCGTGCCCCGGCGTCGAGCATCTCGCCCCACCAGGAGCGCAGCCGACGGACCGCCTCGTGGCGCTCGCCGGCCATCCCCAGCGCACGCAGCGCGAACGCGGTCATGAAGGGCGTCCCGGCGCGACCCGACTCACGGATCGCGACCCGCAGGCTCGTCGGGACGTTCTCGGTGAGGCCGGAGGCCACGGCGAGGAAGTCGGCGTACGGCGTCGCCGCAGGGCCCTCGGCGTCGAGGTAGTCGCGCCACGTCCCGGCCGAGTCCCGGGCCCGGTGCTCCAGCACGCTACGGAGTGCGTCCGCACGTCCTTGCCACCGCGCCGCCCCGCCGTGCCGCGCCGCCGTCAGGACCCGCGCGCCGGACGTCATGGCCCACCACCACAGGACCTGCAGGGCTGTCAGGTCGCGGTCGGGATCGATCTCGAGGCCCCAGTCCAGGAACACGTGGGTGATGAACTGGTCGGGCAGCAGCGCCGGGCGCAGGATGCCGTCCGGTCCGGCGTGCGCGGCCATGTCCTCCAGGAAGCGCTCGACCTGCCCGGCCAGGGCGTCGACGTCGTCGGTCGCGTCGAAGTGCCGCAGGTAGAAGCCGCACGCGATGACCCACCACAGGGAGTAGTCGGCGATGCCGTTGACGTAGCCGTGCCGTGGCTGGCCGAGCGCGACGAGCGTGTCGTGCGCGGCTCGCCGGTCCGCGAAGGCGAACGCGTTGGTCAGTGTGCTCAACGCCTGGTCGCCCATCCACGGCATGCGGTCTCGCTTGATCCCGTCGACGACCAGCTCCTGCAGGCACAGCCTCAGGGTGTACGCGCTCGTCGCCCAGATCTGGTTGAGACGCTCGTCGGAGCACAGGAACGCGCCGCGACGCGGTACCGGGTGCACACGGGCCTCGACCTCGACGTCGACCGGGCCTTCGGCCCGCACCGTCAGGTAGCGGAACCCGAGCAGGTGCCGCGTCGTCCACCGCCCGTCGGGCCGCAGCACGACGTCATGGCGCGCCTCGTGCTCCTCGCCGTCCGGCGTCGCGGCCTCCTCGCGCGACTCGCCCGTCGAGATCCGCGGGCGTGCGTCGCACACGATCACCGGGCGACCCAGCACAGGGGCCGGGAGCTCCAGCAGGCCGTCGGCCCACCGGCCCTGCACCGTCACGACGGGATCGCTCTCCCGGTGCGGCGGCCGGTCCGTAGCGCCGCGACGCAGCACGGCAGGCCGCCAGGAGCCGCCGGCCACGCGCACCTCGACCGCTCCCCGTGCGGGGGTGACGTCGTCGAGCAGGAGCGCCGGCGGTTCCCCGGGACGGGCCGCCACACGCTCCTGCCGGGCACCTGAGTCGTCGACCCAACGGAACTCCGCCGCGTCGACGACGTCGCCGAAGTTGTCCACGTAGTCGACGTACCGGTTGGCCTCGAACCCCCGCCGGACCAGGTCGTGCAGGCGCGCCAGCTCGAGCTGTCCCCACGGGTAGTACCAGGTGCCGGATGCGATGGCACCGCCCGGGGGCTCGTCGTCGAACGGGTCCGGGCCGGCAGCCTTGCTGTCCCGGACCGTCGCCTCGCGGACACGGTCCGCGGAGGGCAGGTCGTGGCGCACGTTCTTCTCCTGCTCTGGTGTGGAAGGGCGCACGACGCCCGGCCGGTGTCACACCGGCCGGGCGTCGCAGCCAGGTCAGGCCTCGCCCTGCTCCCAGGCGGAGTCCATGCCGGTCAGCACGTCGTCCGTGGTCATCGAGCCGTCGAAGACCCCCTGCATGCCGTCGAGCAGCGCGGTCTGCACGTCCGGGTTCGGCCAGAGCTGGTCCATGAACGGGTAGGTGCGTCCGCCGTCGAAGTACTCGCCGAGCGGGGCCAGCGCCGGGTCGAGCTCGAACTCGTCGTTCGGGATGCCCGGGAGCCCGGCGTTGATCTCGGCGAAGGCGTTCGTGCCTGCGGCGCTGGCGAGGAAGTCGAAGAACAGCAGCGCGTTCTCCTTGTTCTCCGCGTTGGCGTTCACGCCGTAGGTCCCCGAGGCGGCCGCCGCCATCTGGGTGGCCTCCGGGTCGTCAGAGGCCGGCACGGGGTGCAGGCTGAACGTCGTGCCCTCGGGCGCGACGTTGCCCAGCTCGGCCACGGCCCAGTTGCCGTTGATGATGCCGAGGGCGTCGCCCGCGGCGGCCGTCTGCAGCACGGTGTTGTAGTCCGTGCCGCCGACGCCGTCGTTGAAGCACCCGGCATCGACCATGGCCGTGTGCTGGGCCATGACGTCGGTCCATGCCGACCCGGCGAAGTGCGGGGCGGTGTACTCGGTCACGCCGCTGTCGAACTCCGGGTCCTCGGCGTAGACGAGCTCGGGAGCCATGGAGTACGGCACGAGCTGGCCGACCCACGAGTCCTGGGTGCCGTGCGCGAAGGCCACGATCCCGGCGTCCTGCGCCGTCTGGCACAGTTCGAGCACCTCGCTGAAGGTCGTCGGAGCCTCGGCACCGACCTCCTCCATCGCCTGGTCGTTGAAGATCGCGCCGATACCGCTGACCGTGACGGCCAGACCGTACAGACCGCCGTCGCGCTCCAGCACCGGACGCAGCCCCTCGGGGACGTCGCCCGCCCATTCCCGGCCGCTGAGATCCTCGAGCAGGCCGGCCGGCTGCAGCACCGAGATGGCCGCCGAGTTGCCGGCACCGGGCCAGATCTGGATGACGTCGGACGCCGTCCCGCCGGTGAGCTGCGTGCGCAACGTGGGCTGGTACTGGTCGACGTCCGCCCACGTCGTGGTGACCTCGATGTCGGGGTACTCCTCGGAGAACGCCGCGATCGAGGCCTCCAGCGCGTCCTTGTCGGAGTTCAGCGCGGAGATGGTCAGCGTGCCGCTGCCACCCGTCTCCTCGCCGGTGCCCTCCGCGCCGGACTCCGGCTCGGACTCGCCGCCGCTGCAGGCGGTGAGAACCAGGCCCAGCGCCGCAGCCGCGGCCGTCGTGGTGATGAGGTTCTTCTTCATGGGGTTCCCTTTCCGTGCGCCGCTCCGTCGCGGCATGGTGGTCCGATCGAGGTCGAGGGGGCGGCGGCGGGTCATGCCTTGAGCCCGCCGCTGAAGCCCTTGATGATGTGGCGCTGCATCGCGAAGTAGACGACGAGGACCGGGACCATGCCGATGAGCAGGCCGGCGAACACCACGTTGAAGTTCGACGAGTACTGCGCCACGAAGGTCGAGACGGCCAGCGGCATGGTCGCCGTCTCCGTCCCGGACAGGTAGAGCAGCGGGGTGAGGAAGTCGTTCCAGATGAACACGGCGTTGAGGATGATCACGGTGCCGGTGATGGCCCGCAGCAGGGGGAAGACGACCTGGCCGAACGCCCTGATCGGGCTGCACCCGTCGAGCATCGCCGCCTCCTCGTAGTCCGAGGGCAGCGCCCGCATGAACCCGGTGTAGAGGAAGATCGCGAACGGCATCTGCAGTCCCGCGTAGAACAGGACGAGCGACCAGAGGGAGCCCAGCAGGCCCAGGTCCCGGATCGTCGAGTACAGGGGGAGCATGCCGAGCTGGAACGGCAGCAGGAGACCCACCATCACGACGACGAACGTGACCTTGCTCCAGGCGCGCGTCACCCGGGCGAGGGTGTAGGCGGCGAGAGAACCGAAGACGACGACGATCGCGACGCTCAGGACCGTGACGAACGTGCTGTTCAGCAACGCTCGGCCGAGGCCCGCGTCCTCCCACGCCGTCCGGTAGTTCTCGAACGTCGGGTCCGTCGTCGGCGTCAGGATCGACTGCGTCGAGCTGCGGGAGCGCACCGACAGGTTCACCAGGATGTACAGCGGGAAGGCCACGACGAGCGTGGTCGCGAGCATGACCAGCTCGAGGCCGAAGGTCCGCGCGGTGTAGCGGCGCATCAGGAAGCCCTCCTCTCACCGCGGCGCAGGACCGCGTACTGGGCGAACGCGAAGACGGAGACGAGGATCGTCAGCACCACGGCCATCGCGATCGCGAAGGAGAACTGGCCCGAGTTGAACGCGTACCGGTAGATGAGGGTCGACAGGGTCTCGGTCGAGTTGGCCGGACCACCCCCGGTCGTGGCGTAGACCTGGTCGAAGAGCTTGATCCCGCCGATGATCGAGAGCATGAGGTTGATGGTCACGGCAGGGGCGAGCAGGGGGAGCTCGATCGAGAAGAAGCGTCGGACCGAGCGGGCCCCGTCCAGCTCGGCCGCCTCGTAGATCTCCTCCGGGATGCCCTGGAGCCCGGCGAGGAAGATGACCATCGAGTAGCCGGCGAACTGCCAGACCACGATCCCCACGATCATCCACATGGCGGTATCGGAGTCACCGAGCCAGGCACGCTGCCAGCTGTCGAGACCGACGGCGTCGAGCAAGGCGTTGACCGCACCGGTCGGGGCGAGCAGGTTGCGCCAGAGGTAGGCCACGACCAGCGGGGTCAGCACGGCCGGAGCGAAGAGGAAGACCCGCAGCAGGTTGCGCGACTTGATCCGCGTGTTGACCCCGAGCGCGAGCAGGAGCCCGATGCCGTTCTGCACGACGGTGACCGCGACGGCGATGACGACCGTGCGCACCACGGCGTCCCGGGCGATCTCCGTCTCCCAGATCCTGGCGAAGTTCTCGAACCCGACCCAGTTCCAGTCCGGCGTGAGCCCGTTCCAGTCGGTGAAGGCGAGGACGCTGCCCCGCAGGCTCGGGACGATCACGACGAAGACGTAGATCGACAGCGCGGGCAGGAGGAACCACCACGGTGCCCGCGAGCCCGTCAGGCCACGCCGGCGGCGCCGCGTGCGCTTCTGGCCCCCCGGGCCCTGAGCCGGCGGGGAGCCGGTGGCCCCACGGGTCCCGGGATCGCCTGTCACCCGGGGCGTGGAGGCCGGAAGAGGTTGCGTCATCGCTCCTGCTCCGAACGTCGTCGTCCCTACGACGGGAGCCGCACGACACGGAACTCCCGAGTTGGCCGACGGTGACGTCTACGCCCCGTCCGGCGAACTTTTTGAAGCGTTTCACAGGTAGGGTGGGGTGTCAACAAGTCGATGCCGAACCGTGATCCCCACATCGGCCGCGGACCGCGGCGCCGTACGGTGGTCTAGATTCAGGTCGACCTACGACCGACCGTCCGGAGGAGCTCACCGTGGAGGAGAGGCAGCCCAACGTGGCCGACGTCGCACGCGCGGCGGGCGTCTCGCTCGGCACGGTCTCCAACGTGCTCAACAACCCCGCGAAGGTCACGCCTCGCACACGGAGCAAGGTCGAGGCCGCGATCGCCGCGCTCGGCTTCGTACGGAACGGCACGGCGCGGTCGCTGGCGGCCGGGACGAGCCGGACGCTCGCATTCCTCGTCGAGGACCTGACGAACACGTTCTTCCTCGACCTGGCCAAGGGCGCGGAGGAGGCGGCGCAGGCCGCCAACCTCAACATCGTCCTGGCGAACGCCGACTCCCGGGAGGACAAGCAGCGGTCCTACCTCGACCTGTTCGAGGAGGAACGCGTCGCCGGCATCCTGCTCGCGCCGCGCCAGGACCTGCTCGACCAGGTCGCGCCGCTTCGATACCGCGGGGTGCGGGTCGTCGTTCTCAACGCCCACCCGCCCGGCGACGTGTGCAGCGTGGAGACGGACAACGTCCGCGGCGGGTACCTGGCGGCGCAGCACCTCATCGCGGGCGGGTGCCGCCGGCTCCTCTTCGCCGGGGCGCACCGGTTCCCGGCGGTCGTCGACCGGCTCCAGGGCACCCGCCGGGCGGTCGCCGAGACCGGCGGCGAGGTCACGCTCGAGGTGATGACCACCGACGGGGTCACCGCCGACGACGGCTACGAGGTCGCCACCGTGATCCACTCGCGCAGCGACCAGGACCGCCCCGACGGTGTGATCGCCGGCGCCGACCTCCTCGCTCTCGGACTCGTCCAGGCGACGCTCGTCCGCGGCCGACTGCGCGTCCCCGAGGACCTGTCGGTCATCGGCTACGACAACAACCGCGAAGCCTGGTCGAGCCTGGTGCCGCTGACCACCATGGACCAGGCCGGAGTCCAGATGGGACGTTCCGCGGCCGAGCTGATCATCGACGAGCTGCGCAACCCCCGTGAGCACGAGCACCGGCGGATCGTGATGGAACCGATACTGGTTCCCAAGTCCAGCACCCGGCCGCTCGTCGGGGACCCGGCTCCCCCGGCCACCCCGGCGCGTTGGCTGCCGGAGCACGCCCCTGGCCAGGCCTGACCGCCCCGAGGGCTACGCCGACCGCGAGGACCAGCCGGGCAGCAGCCGCTCGAGCGCGTCGACGAGGTCGATGGAGTCGCCGTCCTTGCCGCCCGCCCCGAGCACGAGCGGGGGCCGCTTCGGCTCGGGGTGCACGCCGCGGGCCCGGTCGAGCAGGCTCAGCGGGGCGGTGAGCACGTAGAAGTCGCCGTCGGTGGCGACGGCGGCCGTCCGGTCGGCCCGCAGGTACCACCCGTGCAGCGGCGTCCGGGCGGTCCCGCGCCCGCCGTAGCCCTTGACCTGCAGCGGCACGGTCGGCAGGTCCGCGGCGCGGGCGGCGACGACGAACCGTGCGAGCAGCTCCTCGGCCTGCCGGTGCTCGGCGTCCTGCCGGGCGGCCAGCCGGGCGGCGTGCTCGTGGGCGGCCTCGGTGCGCTGCCGGGCCCAGTCGTCGTTCATCCCGGCCAGTCTCACATGCCGCTCAAGCGACCCACCTGACCGCCCACCCTGACCGCGCGGTCGTACCTTCCGTCCCGCGGTCGTACACGGCGGGTACGACCGCGAGACGGAAGGTACGACCTCGCGGATCGAGAGGGGTGGCCCCGTCAGAGCTCGCGCTCGGCGTAGGCCACGAGCGCGTCACGCACGAACGTCGCCCCCTCGACCCCGCCGTAGTTCGCCGCGAACCGCTCGTCGGCGACGTACATCTCGGCGAGCCCGACGACGTACTCCTTCGGCGGGCGCCCGACGTCGGACCCGGGCGTCCCGGGGATCGACCCGAGCCACTCGGCGTGCCGGGCCGCGAGCGCCTGCCCCTCGTCGGACGTCGGGTCGACTCCGCGTGCGGCGGCTTCGGACCAGGCTCGGCCCAGCGCGTCGGCCCGGGCCTTCCAGGCGGACTGGCCCTCGGCGCCGAGCCCGCGCCACCAGGCATCGGACGCGGCGTAGGCGTCGGCTCCCCAGCGTTCGGTCACCTCCTCGCGGTACTGCGTGTGGTCGAATCCGTCCAGCATCTCCTCGGCCATGATCGGCCTCCTCTCGGTCAGTGCGGTGAGCGTGCGTCCCACCGAGGCGATCTGCCGGTCGATCCGGCGGCGCTCGTCGTGCAGGACGTCGAGATGGCGCCGCAGCGCGGTGGTCTCGTCGGTCTGTGCGTCCAGGACGTCGGCGATCTCGGCCAGGGGCAGCCCGAGGTCGCGCAGCAGCAGGATGCGTTGCAGGCGGCGGATCGCTCCGTCGTCGTAGTGGCGCAGCCCGCCGTGCCCGGTGCCCGACGGCGGCAGCAGGCCGATGCGGTCGTAGTGCCGCAGGGTGCGGCTCGAGACACCCGCGAGGCGGGCGACGTCCTGGATGGAACGGCTCATGGGATCGACGGTAGAGGTTGACGTTGCGTCAAGCGCAAGTCGGTCCGGCGATGCGGGGAATCATCCGCGGATGCGACGCATTGCATACCCCCATAGGGTATTACTGAGTCGAGATGACGAGAGGAAGCCATGACGTCGTCGCACGCCGAGCACGCGAACCACACCGAGCACGCGAACGAGGCCGACCAGCAGGGGCACGAGGGCCACCACGAGCACAGCGGCCACAACGACCACGAGGGCCACGGCGGCCACGCCGATCACGTCGCCCAGTTCCGGCGGCTCTTCTGGATCATGCTCGCCCTCGCCGTCCCCACGGTCGCCCTGTCGGGCACGTTCGCGATGCTGCTCGGGTACGACCTGCCCGACGCCGCGTGGGTCGGCTGGGTCTCCCCCGTGCTCGGCACCGTGATCTACCTCTGGGGCGGTCGCCCGTTCCTCACCGGCGCCTGGAGCGAGCTGCGCGGCCGGTCCCCCGGCATGATGCTGCTCATCGGGCTGGCCATCACGGTCGCCTACCTGGCCTCCCTCGGCGCGAGCCTGGGGGTGCTCGACGGCGGACTCGACTTCTGGTGGGAGCTCGCCCTCCTGGTCGTCATCATGCTGCTCGGCCACTGGGTCGAGATGCGGTCCCTGGCCCGCACCAGCTCCGCCCTGGACTCCCTGGCCGCCCTGCTGCCCGACGAGGCCGAGCGCGTCACCGACGACGGCACCGAGACCGTCTCCCCCGCCGACCTCGCCGCCGGCGACGTCGTCCTGATCCGCCCCGGCGGCAGCGTCCCCGCCGACGGCGACGTGGTCGACGGCCGCGCCGAGATGGACGAGTCCATGGTCACCGGCGAGTCGCGCACGGTGACCCGCACCGAGGGCGACCACGTCACCGCCGGCACCGTGGCCACCGACTCCGCGCTCCGCGTCGAGGTCACCGCCACCGGGGACGACACCACGCTCGCCGGCATCCAGCGACTGGTCAGCCAGGCCCAGGAGTCCAGCTCCCGCGCCCAGCGCCTCGCCGACCGCGCCGCGGCCTGGCTGTTCTGGTACGCGCTCGGCGCCGCCGGGCTCACCGCCGTCGTGTGGTCCGCGATCGGCAGCCCCGACGAGGCCGTGGTGCGCACCATCACCGTGCTCGTCATCGCCTGCCCCCACGCCCTCGGGCTCGCGATCCCGCTGGTCGTCGCGATCGCCACCGAACGCGCGGCCCGCGGCGGCGTCCTCGTCACGGACCGTCTGGCCCTGGAGAGCATGCGCACCGTCGACACCGTCCTGTTCGACAAGACCGGCACGCTGACCCGCGGCGAGCCGGCCCTCGTCGACGTCGCCGCCCGGCCCAGGACCGACGACACCGATCGAGACACCGACACCGTGCTGACGCTCGCGGCCGCCGCCGAGGCCGACAGCGAGCACCCCCTGGCCCGCGCGATCGTCGCCGCCGCCCGTGACCGCGGCCTGGACGTGCCGCGAGCCCGCGAGTTCTCCTCCGAGCCCGCCCTCGGCGTGACGGCGACGGTCGACGGCCACGAGATCCGCGTCGGCGGGCCGCGTCTCCTCGAGGAGACGGGCGCCGCCGAGGTCGACGAGGCCGCCGGATGGCGCGACGACGGCGCGACCGTGCTGCACGTGCTGCGCGACGGCGACACCGTGGGGGCCGTGCAGCTGGCCGACGAGGTGCGCCCCGAGTCGGCCGACGCCGTCGCGGCCCTGCACGAGCGCGGCGTCCAGGTCGTCATGATCACGGGCGACGCGGAGGCCGTGGCTCGTTCCGTGGCGGACGAGCTCGGCATCGACCGGTACTTCGCCGGTGTGCGCCCGGAGGACAAGGCCGACCGCGTGTCCACGCTGCAGGACGAGGGCCGACGCGTGGCGATGGTCGGCGACGGCGTCAACGACGCCCCGGCCCTCGCGCAGGCCGACGTGGGCGTCGCGATCGGCGCGGGCACGGACGTCGCGATCGCCTCGGCGGGCGTCGTCCTCGCCTCCGACGACCCTCGCTCCGTGCTGTCCGTCATCGACCTGTCCCGGGCCACGTACCGCAAGATGAAGCAGAACCTCTGGTGGGCGGCGGCCTACAACCTCGCCGCCGTGCCGCTGGCCGCCGGGGTGCTCGCGCCGGTCGGGTTCGTGCTGCCGATGTCGGTGGGCGCGCTGCTCATGTCCGCCTCGACGGTGGTCGTGGCGCTCAACGCCCAGCTGTTGCGCCGCCTCGACCTGCGGCCGGGCGGCACGGCGGACTGATCCTCCCGGTCACCGCGGCCGGTCGCGGTACGCCGTGGGCGAGAGCCCGTGCACCCGGGAGAACTGCCGGGAGAAGTACAGCGGGTCGTCGTACCCGCATCGCTGCCCGACGGCGGCCACGGGGGTCGTGGTGGCGTCCAGCAGCTCCCGGGCGCGGGCCATCCGCAGGTCGGTCTGGTAGCGCAGCGGCGACGAGCCGACCCGCCGGCGGAACGAGGCCCCGAGCTGGGACGGGCTGAGGCCGACCAGGGCGGCGAGCTCGGTGACCGAGGTGCGTCGCGGCGTCGTCGCCCGCAGGTGCTCGACGGCTCGTTCGATCGGGTCCGGGGCAGGTCCGGGCCGACGCCGTCCGACCGCGGCGACGTGCGCGAGGGCGTGCCAGGCGCACCCGGCCGCCTGGACGAGCCCGCCGGCGGTGGCGGTGTCGAGGGCGTCGATCGTCCGCGCGACGAGGCTGGCCACCGGGGCGGGGTCCTGCAGGTGGGCGACGGAGCCGCCGGCGGCGTCCCGGACCGCGGTGACCAGCGCGTCGGCGTCCGGGCCGACGGCGTGCAGCCACCACACCGTCCACGGGTCGTCCGCGGCGGCGCCGTACTCGTGCGCCACCCCGGCCGGCAGCAGGACGACGTCCCCCGGTCCGACGGCGGATCGTCCATCGGGGGGGCGGATCCAGCCCGCGCCGCCCGTGCAGACCAGGAGCACGTGCTCGCCGGCACCGGTGGGTCGGGACCTCCCGTGCCGGGCGGCGTGCGGGAAGACTCCCGCGTCGGTGACGAGCAGCCGGTCGGTGACCGGTCGCCGGCGGGCCGCGCGCACCGCCGGCGCGGGCACCACGACCATGCGTTGGCCGGTGAATCCGTCGGGCAGCGCCGACCCGCCGTCGACCGTCGTTTCGTCCATGCGCCCCAGGGAATCGCCCATCGCGCGCGGACGCAACACCGCCGTAGCGTCGAGGCATGGAGTCCCGGATCGTCCTGCCGCCCGCCCCGGCCGACCTCGCCGACCGCCCGGTCCGCGTCTGGCGCGAGCCGGTCACGATCGACACCTACGCCGTCGCCGACCCGGACCGGTTCCCCGCCTACCTCGACCAGCGCGTCTACCAGGGCTCGTCGGGGGCGGTGTACCCGATGCCGTTCGTGGAACGGGTGGCCGAGACCTCGGAGCCGCGCGCCTGGGACGCGATCCACCTGGAGAACGCCTACGTACGGCTGATGATCCTGCCGGAGCTGGGCGGGCGGATCCACGTCGGTCTGGACCGCACGCGCGGGTACGACTTCTTCTACCGCAACGACGTCATCAAGCCCGCGCTGGTGGGGCTCACGGGACCGTGGGTCTCCGGCGGGGTCGAGCTGAACTGGCCGCAGCACCACCGGCCCGCCACGGCGCTGCCCGTCGAGACGTGCATCGACCCCGCCGACGACGGCTCGGTGACCGTGTGGTGCTCCGACCACGACCCGCTGCAGCGCATGCAGGGGATGCACGGGATCCGGATCGCCCCCGACAGCGCGCTGATCGAGCTGCGCGGCCGCCTGGTGAACCGCACGGACGACGTGCAGACGTTCCTGTGGTGGGCGAACGTCGCCGCCGCGGCCGGGGACGACTACCAGGCGTTCTTCCCCACCGACGTCACCGTCGTCGCCGACCACGCCAAACGGGCGGTCACCACGTTCCCCGCGGCGTCGGGCCGCTACTACGGCGTCGACTACGCGGCACGCCGCACGGCGGACGACCCGCTCGCCGACCGGCTGGACCGGTACCGCAACATCCCGGTACCGACGTCGTACATGTGCCTCGGGTCGCGCGACGACTTCTTCGGCGGTTACGACCACGGCGCCCGCGCCGGGTTCGTGCACTGGGCGGACCATCGCATCGCTCCCGGGAAGAAGATGTGGACGTGGGGGAACGCGCCGTTCGGCTGGGCGTGGGACCGCCACCTGACGGACACGAACGGCCCGTACGTGGAGCTCATGGCGGGCGTCTTCACCGACAACCAGCCGGACTTCGCGTTCCTCGCGCCGGGCGAGACCAAGGAGTTCTCGCAGTACTGGTACCCGATCCAGGACATCGGCCCGGCCCACCAGGCCACCCGGGAGTCAGCGGTCAGCCTGGTCGTGCCGGGCACCGGGGACGACGGCGGCTCCGGGGACGACGGCGGCACCCCGGACGCCGCCGACGGTCGGGTCCGCGTCGGCGTGGCGGTGACCCGGCCGCGCCCCGGCGCCCGCGTCACCCTGCGGGCCGGGGACGAGCTGCTGCTGGACGAGACCGTCGACGTCGCCCCCGGCACGCCGCTGGTGCGGGAGCTGACCACCGCTCCGGGACTTCCGGCGACCGCCTACGAGCTGGTGGTGACGCACGACGGCGAGGACCTGGTGCGCTGGCGTCCCCGGTCGAGCACACCCCCGGCGGACCCGGAGGCGGCCGCCGCCGACGTGGTCGCCACCGCACCGCCGGCGCCCGCGGAGATCGGGTCGGTCGACGAGCTGTACGTCACCGGCCTGCACCTGGAGCAGTACCGCCACGCCACCCGCTCCCCCGAGCCGTACTGGCGCGAGGCGCTGCGCCGCGACCCCGACGACGCCCGCTGCTGCACCGCGCTGGCGGCCCGACGGTCGCGTGCGGGTCTGCTGACCGAGGCCGAGGAGCTGCTGCGCCGGGCCACCGCTCGGCTCACCCGCCGCAACCCCAACCCGCGCGACGGGGAGGCCCACTACCGGCTCGGCGTCGTGCTGACCCGGCAGGGGCGGACCGCCGAGGCCCGCGAGGCGTTCGGCACCGCGCTGTGGGACCACGCCTGGCGGGACGCCGCGACGGTGGCCACGGCGCGCCTCGACCTGGCGGCCGGCCGGGACCGGGACGCGGCCGAGGACCTCGATGCGCTGCTGACCCGCAGTCCCGGCCACACCCCGGCCCGGAACCTCGCGACCGTCGCCGCCCGTCGTCGTGGCGACGACGCCACGGCGCGCGACCTGGTGCGCGGCACCCTCGCGGTCAACCCGCTCGACGCCTGGGCCCGCGACCTGGCGGCCCGCCTGGGCGTCACCGGCACCAACGGCACCACCGGTGACGGCACCACTGGCACCACCGGCGAGGCGACGACGCCCACGGTCGACCCGACGGCCGCACTGGACGTCGCGCTCGAGCACGTCTCGGCCGGTGAGCACGACCTCGCCCGGGAGCTGCTGGACCAGATCGCCGCGGCCCCGACCCTGCCCGGGCGGCGCAACGTGGCGCCGCTGGCGCTGCTGCACCGGTCCGCCCTCGAGCTCGCCGCCGGCGCCGAGGAGTCCGCCCGCGCGACCGTGGACGCCGCTGCCGACCTCGATCGGCGGTGGTGCTTCCCGGACGCCCGCGACCTCGACGTCCTCACGCGACTGCGGCAGACCTGGCCCCGCGACCCGTTCCTCGCGGCGCTGGCCGGTCACGTCCTGTACGCCGTGGGCCGGCGGCACGAGGCGATCGCGGCGTGGCAGGTCTCCGCCGACCGGGACGGCACCGACCCCGTCGTGCTGCGCAACCTCGGGGTCGCGGCCCACAACGTGCTCGGCGACGTCGACCGGGCGGCGGCCTGCTACGCCACGGCCCGCGCGCTGGCCCCGCACGACGCCCGGCTGCTCTTCGAGTCCGACCAGCTCGCCGCCCGCCGGGGCGCCACCGCCGCCGAACGGCTCGCCGTGCTCCGCGAGCGCCCCGCCCTGGTCGCCGAGCGGGACGACCTGTCGGTCGGGCTGGCCGAGCTGCTGACCGCCGTCGGGCGGCCCGCGGAGGCGCTGGACGTGCTGACCGGCAGGTCGTTCCAGCCGTGGGAGGGCGGCGAGGGTCGGGTGCTGGCCGCGTGGGAGGACGCCCACCTGGCGCTGGGCCGCCGGGCGCTGGACGACGGCGACGCCGCGGCCGCCGTCGCGCACGCCCGGTCCGCGCTGGAGGTGCCGCAGAACCTCGGGGAGGCCCGGCACCCGCTGGCCAACACCGCCGACCTGCACCTGCTCCTCGGTGACGCGCTGGCCGCGGACGGTGCCGACGCGGACGCCCGCCGGGCGTGGACGACGGCGGCCGAGCAGCAGGGCGACTTCGAGGTGATGCAGGTGCAGGACTTCTCCGAGCGCACGGCCGCCTCGGTCCGTGCGCTGCGCCGCCTCGGACGGGTCGCCGACGCGGACGGGCTGCGGGACGGGCTGGCCGCGTACGTCGACGAGGAGGCGGGGCGGACGGCGACGGTCGACTACTTCGCGACGTCGCTGCCCACGATGCTGCTGTTCACCCAGGACGTGCAGGTGGCGCACGACGCCCGCGTGGACCGGTTGCGCGGACAGCTGGAGGAGCTGGACGCCGCACCGGGGCAACTCCCCGCGACGACGGAGGCGACCGCATGAGCGACATCTCGATCACCCCCACCTGCCTGGTCCGTGACGGCCGGCCGTGGTTCCCGGTGACCGGGGAGATCCACTTCGCGCGGATCCCGCGGGACCGCTGGGCCGAGATCCTGGAGCACGCCCGCGCCGGCGGTCTGACGTCGGTGGCGACCTACGTGTTCTGGCAGGCGCACGAACCCGAGCCGGGGGCGTTCCGGTGGGACGGGAACCGGGACCTGCGGGCGTTCGTCGAGCTCGCCGGGGCGCACGGCCTCGAGGTGGTGGTGCGGCTGGGGCCGTGGGCGCACGGCGAGGCGCGCCACGGCGGCTTCCCCGACTGGCTGACGGAGCGCTCCGACCTGGTGCCGCGCACGGACGACCCGGCCTACCTGGACCTCGTGCGGCGGCTGTACGGGCAGATCGCCGACCAGCTGGTGGGGCTGACGCTCGCCGAGGGCGGCCCGGTGATCGGCGCGCAGGTGGACAACGAGCTGGCCGACCAGCCCGAGCACCTGGCGACGCTGCGGCGGATCGCCGAGGAGTGCGGGTTGCACGTCCCCCTGTGGACGGCGACGGGTTGGGGCGGCGCGCAGGTGCCGGACACCCTGCTGGACGTGTACAGCGGCTACGCGGACGGTTTCTGGGCCGAGGCGGAGGACGGTTGGCCGGCCTGGGCGGCGCAGCACTTCCGGTACTCGAGCGTGCGGGACGACCTGGGCGTGGGCGCGGACGTGCAGGCCGCGCTGGAGGCCACGGCGTCCGACGGCGGCGCGACGGCGAGCACAGCGGCGGACGCAGCGGCGGGCACCGGGGCCACGGGCCGCACGACGCCGTTCGCGACGTGCGAGCTCGGCGGCGGCATGCACGTGGCCTACCACCGCCGTCCGCTGGTGACGCCGCGGGACGTCGCGGCGCTCGCCCTGGCCAAGCTGGGCAGCGGGTCGGTGTGGCAGGGCTACTACATGTACGCCGGGGGCACGCAGCGTGTGGGCGCGACCGGCACGGAGCAGGAGTCCCAGGCCACCGGCTACCCGAACGACGTGCCGACCCTGAGCTACGACTTCGGTGCCCCGATCGGCGAGCACGGGCAGGTCCGCGACCACCATCACCTGCTGCGCCGCCAGCACCTGTGGCTGGCGACCGACCCGGCGCTGGCCGCGATGCCGGCCACGATCCCGTCCGGCGACCCGGGCGACCCGGGCGGGCTGCGCCGGTCGGTCCGGTCGGACGGGCGGCGCGGCTACGTGTTCGCGTCCACCTACCAGCCGTCGCACTCCCCCCTGCCGGCGCAGCCCGGGGTGCAGGTCACGGTCGACCTGGACGACGGTCCGGTCACCGTCCCGTCCCGTCCCGTCGACCTCCCGTCCGGCGTCTCGGTGGTCTGGCCGGTGCGCTACCCGTTGACGGCCGGCCTGGTGCTGCGCAGCGCCACGGCCCAGCTCGTCACGCGCCTCGACCACGCCGGGCCGGACGGCGGACCCGTCGTCGTGCTGGCGGCGACCGACGGCGTCCCGGTCGAGCTGGTCCTCGACGGCGACGTCGCGGCCGACGGCCCGGTGACGGCCGCACCGCACGACGGCGGCACCCGCGTCACGCTCACCGCGCCGCCCGGGCGGGACACCGCCGTCGACCTGCCCGGGGTACTGGTGCTCGTGCTCGACGAGGGCACCGCGGACCGGCTCCACCGTCCGGTCGTCGACGGCGTGCCACGGCTCGTGCTGAGCGACGCCCCGCTGACCGTCGCCGCCGACGGGCGGACCGTCGTCGTGCGGACCGAGGCACCGGCACCGACGGTGTCGTGGTGGCGCGACGGCGGCTGGTCCCCGCGGAGCCTCGACGTCCCGCGGGCGGGACACCACCGGATCGCCGCCGACCTCGCACCCGACGCCCCGGCACCTCCCGCACCGCGACGCGGCGGACCGGCCGTCCGGCTCGCCGCACCGACCGACTTCTCCGGTGCGGCCCGTATCCACCTCGACGTCCCCGAGGAGCTGCTGGACGCCGCACCCGGCGACCGCGTCCTGCTGCGGATCGCCTGGACCGGCGACGTCGGCCGGGCCGTCCTCGCCGACGGCGCGGTGATCGGCGACCACTTCTGGCACGGCCGCGACTGGGACGTCGACTTCACGCCCTGGCGCGAGGAGGTCGCCCGCGACGGGCTCACCCTCGAGCTGCTGCCGTGGCGGCGCGCCACCGGCGTGCACGTCGACCCGTCCGTGCGGGACGTCCCCGACGGCATCCGCCTGCGCACCGCCGACGTGGTCCGCGTCGTCCGCCACCCTCTCACCCCCGACGAGCTCTGCGAGGAGACGGCATGAGAACCACGATGGTCACCGGCACCGACGCGCCCCGCACCCGGTCCGCGGCCGGCGTGCCCGGCCACCTGCCCGACCGGCTCGCGATCACCCTGTGGGACTTCTCGTGGGCCGTGCGCTCCGGACCGGGCGAACCGTTCGAGGACCTCGACGCGGCGTTCCTCGAGGCGGCCGACCGCGGCTACAACGCCGTGCGCCTCTGCGCGATGCCGTTCCTGCTGTTCCGCAGCGGCCTCGACACCACGGCCTTCCGGTTCGGTCCGATCGGCGGCGGCTACGCCTCCCGGGTGCGGTGGTACGACGTCGTCGCACCCACGACGATCGACGTCCGTGCCCGCCTGCTGGACCTCTTCCGCGCCGCCGACCGCCACGAGTTCGTCGTGATCGCCTCGTCGTGGGAGTACCAGCAGACGCCGGCGTTCGCGACCGACCGCGGCTGGTACGACGCCCTGCAGGCGGTCACGCCCGAGGACCGCGCCGTGGTGCTCGCCGAAGCGCTCGCCGACCTGGTCGACCTGCTCGTCGCCGAGGGGCTGGACCGCACGCTGGCGTTCGTCGAACCGCACAACGAGGTCCAGGCCGGTCACCTCACCGACGGCCTGGCGGGCGTCGAGGACCCGGTGGTGGAGCTGCGCGGCCGCCTGGAGGCGGCCATCGACGCGTTCGCGGCCCGCCACCCGGACGTGCTGTGCGGACCCAACTACGCGGCCGTGCCGGTCACGGCGATGCGCGGCGTCCCCCGCAACGCCCAGGTCCTCGGCGTGCACCCGTACGTCTACGGGGTCCTCGACGCGCTGGTGGAGGAGTTCGCCCTGCGGGGCGACCCGGCGGACTTCCCGCAGGACCGCGCCGACGCCGAGCTGCTGCGCCCGGGGGCGCCACGCCTCGGCGAGTGGGCACCGCCGGCCGACGAGGAGTGGAAGCGCCACGCCTCGATCGTCGGGCACGCCGAGATCTACGTGCACGACTGGTGCGACCCGGAGGCGGTGGACCGCTGGCTGTACTCGCGGTACGGCGAGCACCGGATCGCCATGGCGAACCGGCTCCGGGAGTGGATCGGCGTCGCCGCCGACGCAGCGGCGCAGCGCGGCATCCCGCTGGTCCTCGGCGAGGGCTGGGTCGGCTACACCCCGCGTGCCACCCGGTTCGAGGAGGGGCCGGTCGGGGCGCAGATCTGCCGCGACGCGGTGCGGCTCGCCGACGCCGTGGACGCCTGGGGTGCGGTGGTGTGCTCCAACGCGGCGCCCCACCACGCCATGTGGCAGGACGTGGAGATCCAGCGCGAGTGCACGGCGGTGATCCGCGGCCAGGACTCAGGAGCGCAGGTCTGAGGCGACGCCCCTCGCCACGGTGCCGGCCGGTGTGATCGCGTGCACGTAGCCGGACCGCGCCGCCACGGACAGCCGCACCTGGTCGCCGCGGCCGACACGGCCGAACAGCTCGGGCCGCACGCGGTACTCCCGGCTGGTGCCGCCGTCGTCGACCACCCGCACGAAGCACTCCGCGACCCGCCGCACCCCGCCCTCGTCGAGTGCGCCGTGCACCGACCGGCGCCGGTCGGTGACCGTGCCCACCACGGTCCGGGGCCGGACGGCGTCCAGGACGTCGCGCAGCAGCGGCGCCAGGGTGCACCACAGGAGCCCGACCGCCAGGACGCCGAGGCCGAGCGGGAGCCACCCGCCGCCACCGTCCACGGGAACGACGGGCAGGGTGGCGCCCAGCAGCCCCAGCGCGACGAAGGACAGCAGCGCACGCACGGCGGTCGGCACGGGGGCCAGCGGTCGGCGGACCGACCCTCGGCCGGGCGGAACGCTGCGACGGGAGGTCAGGGTCACCGCGGCGGCGACCCCGGCGATCAGGAGGACGAGCACGGCAAGCCGGATCGCCGTGTCGAGGGCACCGCCCGGGGTCATGCGATCAGGCGGGGACGGGCAGCGACACGGGCGTGCGCGTGGCGGCCTCGGCCAGCCACCGGTCCGGCGCCGTCCCGAACGGCTCCGCGAACCCGGAGACGTCCGTCTGCACCTCGTGCCAGGCGGCCCAGGCCAGGTCCACCCACACCGACGGGTACGACGGCGACCGCTGCAGGAAGTCCTCGCGGTCCAGGGCGTGGACGGTGCCGTCGGCGTCCCGCTCGACGTCGAGATCGAGGTCCACGAACGAGCTGACGGGGGCGGCGGCGGTCACCTGGGTGGCGACGTCGACCCGGACGCTGCCGTCGGCAGCGAACCAGGCGGCCCACGGGTCGGCGAGCGGGAGCAGCAGGACGCCGCCGTCGTGCACGGCGAACCAGTCGCCCCACTCGTCGAACCCGAGGACGTCGGCCCGCCACCGGCCGCGCACGGCACCGCAGGGCTTGCGCTTCTCGATCCGGATCGTCATGGCCCACCCCCCGAGGCGTGTCGCTGGTCCGCACGACTGTGCCGGGCGCGGGTGGCACCGCCGCCTCGGAGGGGTGACGATCACCTCACCATCAGGTGAACATCAGGTGGCCGCGCCGGGTCACACGGCCGTGTAGCCGCCGTCGACGAGCCAGTACGCTCCCGTGACGAACGAGGCGTCCTGCGACAGCAGGAAGCGCACCACGTTCGCGACCTCGGCGGGGGTGCCGAGCCGACCGAGCATGTGCTTGCCCTGCAGGGCCTCGAGCGCCTCCGTGGACAGCGACGACTCCACGAGCGGGGTCTCGATGTATCCCGGGCCGACGGCGTTGATCCGCAGGCCCTGCGCGCCGTACTCCGCGGCGGCGTTCTTGGTGATGCCGACGACGCCGTGCTTGGCGGCCGTGTAGGCGCCGTTGCCGATCGCCGCCACCGTGCCGTGGATGGACGCCATGTTGACGATCGCGCAGTCCTCGGCACCCTGGGCCAGCATCGCCGGGATCTGGGCGCGCAGCCCGTAGAGCACGCCGTTGAGGTTGATGTCGATGACCTTGTCCCAGTCGTCGAGGTCGAGCTCGCCGGCGGGCGCCTGCTTGCCCCCGATCCCCGCGTTGTTGACCGCGAGGTGCAGGCCGCCGAACGTCTCCTTCGCGAAGTCCACGACCTTCGTCGCGTCGTCCTTGCTCGCCGTGTCCTGCTGCACGGCGGCGGCGGTCCCGCCCGCGGCCGTGATCTCGTCCGCCACGCGCCCGGCGGAGTCGAGCTGGATGTCCGTGACCACCACCTGCGCGCCGGCCGCCGCCAGGTCCTTGCTGATGGCCTCGCCGATGCCCGAACCGCCGCCGGTCACCAGCGCCACCTTGCCGTCGAACGTCATCTGTCCACTCCTTCGCACGACGCCCCGGCACGGGCAGGGGCACGGGCGACCGTCGGCGACATCGGCGGCGGACGGCAGCGCGCGGGACGTGCCCGTCCGGGACGGTTGACCACCGGCCGCTCGGGCCGGTGCTGACCACTTCACCGTAACGCCGCCACGGTCCCGCAGCGGGCCGGGACGAGCATTCGTGTCCGACGCCACGTCGCGGGAGGATCGGGTCATGGCGGACGTGGAGACGGACTACCTCGTGATCGGCGCCGGCGCGTCGGGGATGGCGTTCACCGACGCGGTGCTCGACGGCGGCGACGCGCACGTGACGCTGGTCGACCGGCGTGACGACGTCGGCGGGCACTGGCGCGACGCCTACCCGTTCGTGCGCCTCCATCAGGCCTCCCCCTTCTACGGGGTGGCCTCCACCCCGTTCGACACCGGCGTGCAGACCACGGGGCCCGAGGCGGGCCTGGGCGGGCGCGCCACGGGTGCGGAGGTGCGCGGCTACTACGAGGGGGTCCTGCGCGACCGGTTCCTGCCGAGCGGCCGGGTCAGGTTCCTCGGCGGTCACGAGGCACGGCTGCCGGAGTCCGGCGGTGCGGGCACGTGCACCCTCGTCGAGGCCGCCACGGGTGCCGAGCAGGAGGTGCGGGTGCGCCGTCGGGTGGTGGACGCCCGCTACCTGTCGCCCGAGATCCCGGCCCTCACGCCCCCGCCGTTCGCCGTGGACGACGACGCGACGTGCGTCCCGGTGGGCGACCTCCCCGCGGTCGCGGACGACGCCGGGGCCTTCGTGGTCGTCGGGTCGGGCAAGACCGCCACCGACGCGATCGTGTGGATCCTGCAGCGCGGCACCGCCCCGGACGCGATCTGGTGGGTGCGCCCGCGCGACCCGTGGATGCTCGACCGGGCCGTGGTCCAGCCCGACCCCGCCGTCTTCCTCTCGATGGCGACGGCCGTCATGACCGCCGGCGCGACGGCGTCCTCGGTGGACGACCTCTTCCTGCGGCTCGAGGACGACGGCGTCATGCTGCGCCTGGACCCCGACGTCACGCCCACGATGGCCCGCGTGCCGACGCTGGGCCGGTGGGAGCTGGACCTGCTGCGCACCGTGACCCGCGTGGTGCGGCACGGGCACCTGCGGCGGGTCTCGGCGGGCCTGCTGCGCTGCGACGACGGCGACGTCGCCGTGCCCCGCGACGCCGTCGTCGTGCACTGCGCCGCCGACGGGTTGCGCGTGCGGCCGCCCGTCCCGGTGTGGTCGCCCGGACGGATCGTCGTCCAGCCGGTCCGGGCCGGCTTCCCCTGCTTCGGCGCGGCCCTCACCGGGCACGTCGAGGCCACCCGCGGCGACCGGGACGACGACGAGCTCAACGCCCTGTGCGCGCCCACGCCGCTGTTCTCCACGCCGCGGGACTGGGTCGCGGCGCAGGGCGCCGGCGCGCTCTCCTCGGCGGCGTTCATGGCGGACCCGGACCTGGCCCGCTGGGCGCACTCCACGTCGCTCAACCCGGCCCGGGTGCGGCCCGAGGACCGCGAGCGCCCCGAGGTCCGCGCGGTGCTCGGCCGGCTGCGCGACGTCTCCGCGGAGGGGGCGCGCGGCCTCCTGCGGCTCGGGGCCGCGTGAGGGGTGCGTCCGGCGGTCCGGTCCGCCACGATGGGCCCATGACCCCACGCCTGACCCGCTCCGCCGGGATGCCTGCTCTCGCCCTGGCCGCCGTGCTCGCCCTGTCGGGGTGCACGGGCGACGACGACGCGACGCCGGGAGAGGCGGTGACGTTGCCGTCGGCGTCCGAGAGCGCCGACGAGCCGACCGCCGAGGAGTCGAGCGCCGAGGACGGTGCGGCCGACGACGACGGTTCTGACGACGGCGGTGCCGACGACGACGGTGCCGACGACTCCGACGGCGGCGCGGGCGGCGCGGGCGGGGACGACTCCGCCCCCACGGACCGCACCACCACCGGCCTGTCGGCGATCGCGCTGGCCGAGGCCGAGACGGGCGGGGCCGCCTACGCGCTCGACGACGAGGACGGCGGCTGGCAGGTGGACGTCGCGGACGGTGACCGGTCGGTCGAGGTGACGACGAACGCGGCCGGCACCGAGGTGACCGGCACGGAGTCCGGGGACCTGGACGGCGAGGACCGCGACGCGCTCGACGCCACGCAGGTCAGCCTGTCCGAGGCGGTCCAGCGCGTCGTCGGGCAGTCCGGTGGTGCGCTGCAGGACGCCGAGCTCGACGTCGACGACGGCGCCGCGCACTGGTCCGTGGGCGTCACGCTGCCCGACGGCGGCGACCAGGACTTCACGGTCTCGCTCGAGACCGGGGAGGTCTCGCAGGACGACGACTGACGCGGTCGCTGCCGGGCGTCACGGCCCGGTGACGGGAAGCTCCTCGCCGAGCCGCGGGAACGACGGCTGGGCGCCGGGGGTCACCACGGAGAACGCTCCGGCCCGCACGGCGGTGCGGGCGGCGGCGACCAGGTCGTCACCGGCGGCGAGGCGCGTCGCGAGCGCGCCGGCGAACGCGTCCCCGGCGCCCGTGGTGTCGACGGCCGCGACGCGCGGGGACGGCACCACGACGGGTCCGTCGGCGCCGGCGACGACGGCACCCGCACCGCCCATGGTCAGCACGACGGAGCGCGGGCCGAGGGCCAGGAGCTCCTCGACGACGGCGAACGGCGCGTCCGCGATGGGACGGCCGGCGTCGCTGAGGAGCCGTTCGGCCTCGCCGCCGTTGACGACGAGCGGGTCGGCGAGTGCCAGCACGTCGGGTGCGACGTCGACGACGGGGGCCAGGTTGAGCAGGACGCGTCCGCGGGCGGCCCGCACGGCCGCCTCGATGCCGGGCACGGGGATCTCGCCCTGCACGACGACGACGTCGGCGCCCGCGAGCAGGTCGCGGTGCCGGTCGACGACGGCGGGGCCGACGGCGGCGTTCGCCCCGCGCACCACCACGATGGAGTTCTCGCCCTCGGCGCCGACGACGACGAGCGCGACGCCGGTCGGGCCGGGCACGACGTCGACGGCGTCGAGCGAGACGCCGTCGCGGCGCACGCCGGCGAGGGCCGCCTCGGCGAACGCGTCGGACCCGACGGCACCGACCAGGGCGACGTCGGCGCCGAGGCGGGCGGCGGCGACCGCCTGGTTGGCGCCCTTGCCGCCGGGCAGCACGGTCATGGACTCGGCGAGCACGGTCTCGCCGGGTTCGGGCAGGGCGGGCACGGGTGCGACGAGGTCGGCGTTGACCGAGCCGACGACCACGATGGAGGTCATCTCCGGGCCACCTCCACGGGTCGGGGGCAGGGCGGACGGCGCACCGTGCGGACGGTGGCACCAGGGGAACGACCGCGCACCGCGGGCCGTTCCCCCATGATCCCGCACGAATGTGTCGGCGGCGTTGCCGACGCACCGACGGCCGGTGCCGGGGTCAGCAGGCCAGCAGCTCGCGCAGCCGGGCGGCGAACGCCGCGGGGTCGTTCTCCGGGGACCACTCGGTGCGCACGAACCCGCCGTGGTCGCCGGGGAACACGACGGGCCGGGTGCCGAGCGCGTCGGCGAGGGCGGCCGCGCCGCGGGTGGCGAGGGCCCCGGGCGGCGAGGCGGCACCGAGGGCGGGCAGGATCCGGACGACGCCGTCCCGGGTCAGGGCGCGCAGGGCTTCGACGGGTGGTTCCCACAGGGGCATGGTGGCGAGGGTGCGGCCGAGCAGCAGGTCGTCGCGGCGGCCGTCGTCGGCGGTGGGCAGGCCGAACTGCGCCGGGTCGGGGTCGGGTGCGGCGAGGAACGCGGGCGTGAGGGGCTCGGTGGCGAGGACGAGCCGGAGGAACTTGGCCATCGCCGGGCCGAACCCGCGCTCGGCGTAGGTGGCGACGATGTCGGTCTGGGCGCGGACGGCGACGTCGCGGTCCTCGAGCAGCGCGGTCAGCGGCGGTTCGTGGGCGACGACGCGGCGTACGTCGTCGGGGTGGGCGGCGGCCCAGGCGAGCGCGGTGACGGCGCCGCCGGAGGAGCCCAGCACGTCGACGGGTCCGAGGGCGGCGTCGGTGACCACGGCGTGCAGGTCCGCGGCGTGGTCGCCGACCGCGGTGCCGCCGTCGTCGGCCAGCGTGGAGCGTCCGACGCCGCGCGGGTCGTAGGTCAGGACGGTGCGGTCGTCGAGCTCGGCGACGAGCTGCGCGAAGTCGTCGGCCGCCATCGGGTTGCCGAGCACGAACAGGGGGCACTGCCCGGCGTCGGTGCCGGGACGGAGGTCGTAGGCGATCCCGGCACCGGGGACGTCGAGCGTGCGGGTGGTGGGGCCGTCGGTGTCGCTGGTCATGCCCTGTGGACGACGCGGACGCCCCCGACTCATCGCACCGCTACTCGTCGTCCTCCCAGTCGTCGGGCTCCTCGATGGTGAAGGACCCGCCGAAGTGCACCGAGTCCGGGTCGACGCCGAGCCCCTCGGCGATCTGGCGGCGCATCTTCTCGGCCATCGTGACGTCCTGGGTGGCGTCGCTCATCGACCGGTACGTCTCGGCGTCCACGCCGAACTCGGCCTGCGTCCAGGCGTCGAAGGCCCGCTCGTAGGCGGGGCTCGGGTCCTCGAGCACGTACTCGACGACCTGCTCCAGCGGGAAGTGCCGGGTGCGGCGCGGCGTCTCGCCGTCGGGCGCGAGACGGACGGCCAGGACGCCGTCGATCACCTCGAACCGCTCGAGACCGGGGCGCCGGAAGTACTCGGTGGGGCGGTCGGCCAGGTGGACCACCAGGAGCTCGTCGCTCACCGGTTCGCTGGACGGGCTCGTCGGGTAGGTGCGCGGCGCGGGTCGCGAGGTCGTGTCAGACATCAGTACCGAGCATGCGCCCTTCGGCGCCCGTTGTCACGGCTGTTCTCCCGCGGCGCAACCGCCGGGGCCCGCGCACGGCCCGCCGTCGTCCACAGGGCGGGCCCGCGGCACGACGGCGGGAGCGCAGGTCGCGCCACGGTGGCCCGGCCGGGCGGCACGCCCGGCACACGGACCCGAGGAGGACCCGTGCCCGCTCCGACCGACTCGCCCGGCCGCGCCGACGCGCGCGTCAGCGACCCGCCGCGCCGTCCGGGGGAGGCGCCCCCTCTGCCCCGCCGCCGGTTCACCCATCCCGAGCTCGTCGACCTGCGCACCGCGTGGCTGGCCGAGCAGCGGCTCGCCGCCGACCGGGACCACACGTGGTGCCCCGACCGGCACGGGTGGATGCTCCGGGACGGCCTCGACGCGGTGCTCGAACCCGTGGTGCTGCCGGACACCTGGGGCGCGACGTCGTTCTACCGGTTCACCGAGCTGGACGCGCCCGTGGCCGCCGACCTGCTGGAACGCCTCCCCGAGGAGTACCTGCGCACCGAGCGGCAGAACGACGGGCCGAGCCTCGGCGCCGTGCTGCGCGCCGTCGTCGCCCACCCCGACCGGCTGCGCGCGCACGGCTACCTCGTGGGTCCGGGCCGCTGCGACGAACGGATCACCGTCGAGGGGGTGCTGGTGCGCACCGACCACGAGTTCGTGCTCGGCGACCACCACGGGCCCGGGTGCCAGTGCGACCACCTGGAACGGTTCGTCGCAGGGCTCGGCGTCGACGACGCGCTGGTCCCGCCGCACGAGGTCGGCCGGTGGTGGGGCCTGGGCACGGGGCGCGGCCCCGCCGAGCCGGAGCAGTACTGGTACCGGCTGTGGTGGGACTGACCGGCGCGTCGCGGGGCGCCGGCGCACCGTCGTCCACAGCCTGTGGACGACGCCGGCAGCGTCCCGTCCCCCGCCGCTAGCGTCCCGGTCATGGCCCACCTCGACCTCGACACCAGCGACCTCGCCGCGGCAGCACGGCAGGCCGGACGCGCCGCGGACGCCCTCGAGGCCGTCGCGCACGACCCCGTGACCGCGGGGGGCGGACCGGCCGAGGCCCGCGCCGCCGCCGGCGACCCGGTGCTCGCCGCGGCCGTGACCGACCTGCTGGACGCCTGGCGCCCCGCGCACCGCGACCTCGTCGCCACGCTCGCCGGCCTCGCCGACCGCCTGGGGGCGGCGTCGACCGCGTTCGAGCAGGCCGAGGTCGCGGCCGTCGAACGCCTCGCGCGGGCGGTGACCGGGGACGGGTCATGACGGACGTCCCGTTCACCCCGCTGGCGGGCTCTCCCCCGCAGATGGAGGGCCTCTCCGCCGCCGCGGCACGCGCAGCCGCGGCTCTGGCGACGACCCGGACCGACCTGGACCGGCTCCGGCGCGGTCTCGAGCAGCACCGCTCGGACGCCGTCGACGCCGCACGCCAGGTCACCGACGCCCTCGGGGCCGAGGCGGACGTCGTCGGCACGGTGCTGCGGCACGCCGCCACCGTCCTGACGGGCCGCGCCGCGGACCTGGCGAGCGAACGGCGGGAGGCCGCGCTGGCGCTCGAGCGCCGCGCCGTCGCGACCGCCCGGCTGCGGCACGCGGAGGCGGACGAGGCCGAGGCCTGGCAGCAGGACGCGCTGACCGCCGACCCGGCGACCACCGCCACCCGGTTGTGGGAGGCCCGGCGCCGCGCCGAGCAGGCGTGCCAGGACGTCGCGGCCGCCGAGGCCGACTGGTACCGGGCCCGCGAGGCCAAGGAGTCCGGGTCCAAGCTGGCCGCCGCGCGGCTCGGGGGCCTCGACCGCACCGGAGCCCTGCGCCTGGCCGCCGCGTCCGGGAGCTCCATGGCGCGGTACCGGGCCGGGTGGGACCGGGGGGTGCGGCTGGCCGCGATGCTGGCGACGACGTTCCCCGACGGCTCGCGCGAGGACCAGGCCGCCGCCCGCGCCGACCTGGCCGCCGCGATCCGTGCCGCCGGCGACGACCCCGTCGTGTGGACCGCGTTCTGGCAGCACGTCACCCCGGCACAGGTCGCCCGGGTGCTCGGCTCCGGGTCCGGCGCCCCCGTGCAGGAGCTGGCCGCCGGCCTCGCGGCGTGGGCCGGCACGGCGACGGCGGCGGAGCAGCGGGAGCAGGGTGCGGCGCTGGTCGCGGCCCTCGGGGACTCCACGCTCGGGATGGACGACCGGGCGCAGCTCGTCGCCGGCCTGTTCGCGGGTCTCCCGCTCCCGGTGTTCGTCGGCGCGGCGGACGCGCTCGGCGCCCGCCACGGGCACGAACCTCGCGACGACCTCTTCGTGGCAGGGTCGGGGCCCGTGGTCGTCGCGGTCGCGACCGGACTGTCCGCCGACCCCGACGCGGCGCTCGACCACCTCGCACCCGAGGACGCCGATCTCGCCGCCGTGCGGATCCGGTCCTGGTTCGGCCGGGTGCCGCCGGACGGCTGGCCCGACGGCGGGGCCGCGGTGGCAGGTCTGCTCGCCGTGGCCGTCCGGCACGGCAGCGCGTCGTCGGACTCCGCGACGCAGTCCCGGGCCGCGCTCGTGGTGGAACGCGCCACGCCGGAGCTCGTGGGCCATCGCGGGCTGCTCGGCCCCCACTCCGCGGTCCCCGACGAGGCCGCACGGCACGTCGCGCTCGCGTACGAGCCGTACATCCCGATCTTCGAGGAGATCGAGGACCCCGAGCTGGACGACGGGACGACGCCGGGCACGGCGACCTGCGTGCAGCCTCGGCTGGACGCGTTCGAGCTGCGCCGGCTCATCGGCGTGACGTCGGGCACCCCGGTTGCGGCCGACCACTGGCTGGGTGCCGCCGACCGCTACGTGGCACGGGTGGCGGACGGCATGGACGCACCGCTGGACGCCTCGGGCCGGACCGCCGCGGCGCAGGACACCGTCGGGGACACCGGGGTCGTCGCCGGTGCCACCCGCTCGCCGATCCTGCTCGAGGCCCGCGCCGACCAGGCCCGCACGGAGGCGGCGACGGGGTGGCTCAACACGGGCCTCGGCCTGTCGACGGCGACGGCACGGCCGGCCGCCTCCGTGATCACGACCGGCGCGGGTCTGCTGCTGCCGCCCCTGCTGCCCGACCAGGTGGCCGAGGCGCGCGAGACCGTCCTGCGCGACGAGTCGCTGCTGCGCGAACGGTTCGCCGCCCCGTTGCACGAGGCGGCCACGGAAGCCGACGCGGCCGCCGGCCTCGACCCGGAGGCCGCCCCTGCCCGGCTCGACCAGCTCGATCCCGACTCGCACGCGATCGGGAGCCGCTTCGACGAACGCTACGGGGTCTACTCCGACCTCCGCCGCACCCTGGGAGACTCCTCATGACCGACCTGCTCGCCGCGCACCGCCGCCGGATGCTGTTCGTCCCGACGACGATCGTCGCCGCCATGGCGCTCCTCGTGGCCACCCTGACGTCCTGGGGTCCGAGCCTGTCCGCCGTCTACCGCGAGCACCGGGACCAACGCTGGGTCCCGGCGTCGTGGGTCCTGACCGTCGACGACTTCCCGGACGGTGACGCCGAGGTGATCCCCGTGCGCGAGGAGTGGCTGGCGAGGCCCTCCCGGGACGACCCGTACGGTCCGCGGACCCCCGTCCCGCACCGGCTGCCCGGGCTGGAGCTCATCACCTCGCCCGGGTACGGCTGGGACTGGTGCGGCGACCTGTGGACCACCGGCCTGCACCGCGGCGACGTCGCCGTCTCCGGTGTCCGGACGGGGGGGCTGGAGGTCTTCACCCTGGCCGCCCACCCCGAGGCACCGAGGCCCGCCACCTACCTGCTCGGGGTCAACCTGCGGGACCCCGCGGCAGGCTCGCACGTCGACCCGCAGGTCCCGCAGACGGCGCTGCTCTGCGACGGGCCTGCACCCGCCGAGGTCGCCCCGCTCGGCGACCGCATCGTGCCCGGCCCCGGCGGCTCCCCCGTCGAGCTGCGGGGCGACCGCGGCTGGGCGGGGCTCACGGGTCCGTCGCCGTCGGGGAGCGCCGCCGGGTCCCGGCAGGCCGCCGCCGCCGTGGCCTGGTTCGACGACCGCGTGGTGCTGCTCGGGGTGACGGCACCGGCCGGGGCGACCGTGGACTGGGAGGCGGAGATCGACCGGCTCGTCGCGGCAGCCACGCCCGCAACCACCGTGTGACGCCGGCGGGCCTGGTGCCGGTCCCGGTCGCTCTGCCGACCCCGGCCTCAGGACGGGGCGAGCAGGTACAGGTCCACCACGGGCACGACGCGCAGCCAGTCCTCCTCGCCGCGCTCGGCGGCCAGGGGCACGGCCCACTCCTCGACGACCGGACGGAGGTTCTCCCAGCTCGTCGGGTGCTCACGGGCGTAGTCGCGCAGCATCGCGGCCGCGCCGTCGGGGGCGCGGACGCCCGCGAGCGTCCGCACGTCGCGCCGACGCCCGGTGGAGACCAGCACGCGTGGCTCGGCGGCGAGGTTGCGGAGCCACTGGGACCGGGGGCCGAGTCCGCTGACCACGACCAGGTGGTCGTCGGCCGGGCGGGCGGAGACCTCCAGGACCACCTGCCGGGGTTTGCCGCTCGAGCGCCCGCGATGGGTCAGCAGGAGCATCCGGTCACCGAGGAGGAATCCCAGCCCGGCGCGGTACAGGTGGATCGGCGCGCGCACGAGCCAGCGGGTGCGCAGCAGGCGCGAGGCGAGTCCCATGGCGACCAACGTAGCGGCGCGTCCCGGCCGTCGCGACGGGCGGGTGGTCGCAGGGCCCGGCAGCCGCGACGGCCCGGCGAGCCGCCCGGCACGGACCTACAGTGTCAGCGTGCCCCCGCCCGCACCCCTCGACGAGGAGGTCGGCCGGCCCACCCCCTGGGCGGCCGACGTGGCCTCCGGCGCGGCCGCGGTGCTGCTCGTCGCGCTCGTGGCGGTCTCGGCGTCCCTCGCCGTCCGCGGCGCGGCCGGGCTGCGCGACACCCTCCAGGTGCTGGCGGGCGGGCTCGCGCTGGTCACCGCGGCGGCGGCGGTCGGGGTGACGGTGCGGCGCACGCACGAGGTCGCCGGTGGTGCGACGGCGGCGCCGCGCGCGGCCGCGTCCCCTGCCGGCCACGACGACCTGGTCCACGAGCGGCTGCGCGTCGCCGGCGACCTGCACGGCGTCGTCGGCCACCTGCTGGGGCTGGTGGACCTGCACGCGGACGTCGCGGCCGAGGCGGTCGGCCGGGACGACGACGGGGCCCGGACCGCGCTGCGGCACGTGCGCGGGGCGACGGCGGCGATGCGGCACGAGCTCCGCGCCACCGCGGCGCTGCTGGGCGACCGACCCGCGACGGACCCGACGGGCCGCGGCGCGCGGGGCGTCCTTCCCGCGGCGACCGGCCCGGCGGGGCTGTCGGCCCTGGTCGAGCCGGTGCGCTCCGCGGGCGTGCAGGTCACCACCCGGGTCGACGTCCCGACGGGCTCGATCGACGCGACGGTCGACGCCGCGGCCTACCGGATCGTCCAGGAGTGCGTGGCCGACGTGCTGCGCCGCGCGACAGCACGGCACGTGCTGGTGCGCCTCGCGGTCGCCGACCGCCGCCTGCGGATCACGGTGGCCGACGACGGCGCGAGACGGTCCGTCGTCGAGCGGTCCGTCGCGGGAGAGCCGGACCCGGCGGGCTGCGGGCCGCCGCAGGCCGTAGCGCGCGCGGTGCTGCTCGGCGGCACGGTGCAGGCGGGGCGGTCGGCCGACGGGGGGTTCGCGGTGACGGCCGTCCTGCCGGCCCGGCTCGCGGAGTGAGGAGGGCGGAGTGACCCGGGCAGGACCGGGATGGAAGGCTGGGGGCATGGATCTCGCACCGACGCGCGCCGACGTCGCCTACGCCGCCGACTCCCCCAGCCAGCGACTGGACGTGTGGCTGCCCGAGGACGCCCAGGACGGGCCCGAGCTGCCCGCCGTGCTGTTCGTGCACGGCGGCGGCTGGTACTACGGGTCGCGCACGATGGCGGCACCGAAGGTGGGGCCGCTGCTGGCCGGCGGGTTCGTGGTCGCCAGCCTGGACTACCGGCTCTCGGGCGAGGCGCCGTTCCCCGCGGCGGTCGAGGACGTGATCGCCGCCGTGCGGTTCCTGCAGGGGCTCCCCGAGGTGGACGAGCACCGCGTCGTGCTCTTCGGGGAGTCGGCGGGCGCGAACATCGCCTGCGTCGTCGGGGCGCTGGCGGACCAGGTGCCGCCGTGGCCGGCTGCGGGGTCCGGGGGGTCCGAGCACGACGACGGCACCCCGGTCCCGCGGGTCGCCGCGGTGGTCGACTGGTACGGGCCGACGGACTTCACCCTGATGGACTCCCACGCCGCCGAGATCGGCTGCGCGCCGAGCACGCACTCGGCGGACGACTCGCCGGAGTCGCGGTACGTCGGCTCTCCGCTGCGCACCGCCCCGGAGGCCGCGGCGCAGGCGGGGCCCCTGCCGCACCTGGCGTCGGCGGGCGACGCACCGCTGCCGGCGTTCGCGATCGCGCACGGCACGGCGGACTGCACGGTCGCGCCGGGGCAGGCCGAGCTGCTCGTCGACGCGCTGGAGCGGCGTGGGGACCGGCCGTGGGTCACCTGGCTGGAGGGCGCCGAGCACTCCGACGCCCGGTTCGACGCCGAGCTGCTGGCACCCACGATCGGGTGGCTCCGGGAGGTCCTGGCGCGCACCTGACCCCTCGGTACACCGATGCGTGTACCGATGCTACGGTCGGCAGGTGGCCACCCTGACGCACACCGACGCCCTCGCCCGGACCGCGCACGCCCTGGGCGACCCCACCCGGGCGCGCATCCTGCTCGAGCTGCGGCAGGCGCCGGCCTACCCGTCCGACCTCGCCGAACGGCTCGCCGTGTCCCGGCAGGTGATCTCCAACCAGCTCGCCTGCCTGCGCGGGTGCGGGCTCGTCACCACCCGCCCGCAGGGCCGCCGCACCGAGTACCGGCTCGCCGACCCGCGCCTCGCGCACGCCCTCGGCGACCTGCTCGACCTGACCCTCGTCGTCGACCCCGCCTGCTGCGGGCCGGACTGCACGTGCGCCGCCGGTCCCGCGCCGTCGGGCACCGTGCCGTCGGGCACCGCCGCCTGAGGCCGCCGATGCCCCACGACCACGCGCACGCGCACGAGACCCACCGCGGACGGCTCGCGACCGCCTTCGCGATCACCTCGACGGTGGTCCTCGCCCAGGTGGTCGGCGCATGGCTCACCGGGTCCCTCGCGCTGCTCGCCGACACGGTGCACCTGCTGGTGGACGCCTCCGGGCTGGCGATCGCGCTGTTCGCCGCGCACGTCTCGCGCCGGCCGCCCACGTCCCGGCGGACCTGGGGGCTGCGCCGGGTCGAGGTGCTCGCGGCCCTCGCGCAGGCCACCGTCCTGCTCGGCGTCGGGGTGTTCGTGCTCGTCGAGGCCGTGCAGCGGCTGCGACGACCGCCCGAGGTCCCCGGCGAGGAGCTGATCTGGTTCGGCGTCGTCGGGCTGGTGGGCAACCTGGCCGCGCTCGCCGTCCTCGCCGGCCGCCGCAGCGCGAGCCTCAACCTGCGTGCGGCGTTCCTCGAGGTGCTCAACGACGCGCTGGGATCCGTGGCCGTGATCGTCGCCGCCGTCGTCCTCACCACCACCGGCTGGCCGTACGCGGACACGGTCGCCGCCCTGGCCATCGGCGCGCTGATCCTGCCCCGCGCCCTGCGGCTCATGCGCGACACCGCCGCCGTGCTCCTGGAGTCCACGCCGCCGGGCCTGGACCTCGACGACGTGCGCCGCCACCTGCTCGAGGTCGAGCACGTGCGCGAGATCCACGACGTGCACGCCACCCTCGTCGCGACCGGGCTCCCCCAGCTCTCCGCCCACGTCGTCGTGGACACGGGGTGCTTCCGCGACGGGCACGCCGGGCGGATCCTCGACGAGCTGCAGGACTGCGTGCGGGACCACTTCGGCGTCGAGCACACGACGTTCCAGGTCGAGCCCGACACCCACCCGGAGCACGAGCACCCCACGCACGCGTGATCAGGGTGCCGACGCGCGCACCACGAGCTCGGGCGGGAAGACGACGTCGCGGGGGGCGCTGCCCGGCGTGCGGATCTCGTCCAGCAGCAGCCGCGCCGCCGCCCGGCCCATCTCCGCGATCGGCTGCCGGACCGTCGTCAGCGGGACCGACGCCCGCGCGGCGAAGGGGATGTCGTCGTACCCCAGCACGGCGACGTCCTCGGGGACCCGCAGCCCGCCGGCGAGCAGCGCGCCGACCAGCCCGATGGCGTGCAGGTCGTTCCCGGCGAACACGGCGTCGGGGCGCTCGTCGGCGTCCAGCGACGCGATCCACGTCCCGGTCTCCTCACCGACGGTGAGGTCCAGGTCCTCGGAGCGCACCACCTCCAGGTGCACCCCCTCGGCGGCGGCCACGACCTCGCGGCAGCCCTCCAGGCGCCGCGCGACCTGCCGCACGCCCTCGTGACCGGCGGCGAACAGGAGCCGACGGCGGCCCGAGTCGACCAGGTGCCGCGCCCCGAGCCGGCCACCCTCGCGGTGGTCCAGGCTGACCGAGGACAGCCGCCCGTCGGGGTCCTCGTGGTCCACGAGCACCACCGGCGTGCCCCGGTCGCGGCGGCGGCGCAACGGCTCGAGCTCGTCGTCGGTCGGGGTGACCACCACGCCGTCGAAGCGGAGCTGCTCGAACAGGGTGAGGAACTTCTCCTGCTGCACGGGCGACTCGTGGGACGACCCCACCACGACCGACAGCCCCGCGTCCTCGGCGACCTGCTCGACGGCGGTGGCCAGCCCCGCGAAGAACGGGTTGGAGGCGTTGACGACGCTCAGGCCGACGATGCCGCTGTGCTGGCGGCGCAGCTGCCGGGCCGGCATGTTCGGCACGAACCCCAGCGCGTCCACGGCCGCGCCCACGCGCTCCTTCATCCGGTCCGACAGCTTGTCGGGCCAGTTGAAGAAGTTGGAGACGGTCGCGGCCGACACCCCGGCGTGGCGAGCCACGTCGTGGATGGTCGCCGTCGGCTCAGGCATCGTCGATCACGGATCCAGACGTTAGCAGGACCCGGGCAGCGTTCCCTTGCTGGCGACGCACCCGGGAGCGGTGCTTTCCTGGTGTCATGGGCACCCGTCCCGGGACCGGCACGACGCATCCCGACGAACCGCACGCGGCGGCCGGCCTGGCGCAGCGTCTCAACTGGCTGCGCGCCGGCGTGCTGGGCGCCAACGACGGCATCGTGTCGGTGGCGGCCGTCGTCGTCGGCGTCGCCGCGGCGACCACGGCGCAGGCCGCGATCCTCACGGCGGGGCTCGCCGCGCTCGTCGGCGGGGCGATCTCCATGGCGCTGGGCGAGTACGTCTCGGTGTCGTCCCAGTCCGACACCGAGAAGGCACTCATCGCCAAGGAGCGCCACGAGCTGGCCACCATGCCGGACGAGGAGCTGGACGAGCTCACCGAGGCCTACCGGGACCGGGGACTCTCCGAGGAGACCGCACGTCGGGTGGCCGTCGAGCTGACCGAGCACGACGCCCTCGGGGCCCACCTGTCCACCGAGCTGAACCTCGCCGCCGACGACGTCGTCTCACCGTGGCACGCCGCGATCGCCTCGTTCGTCGCGTTCACCATCGGCGGCCTGCTGCCGTTCGTCACCGTGCTGCTGGTGCCGGAACCCGTCAGGGTGGTGGCGACCTTCGGCGCCGTCCTCGTCGCGCTGGCCCTGACCGGTGGCACGGCCGCCGTGCTCGGCGGCGCGCGCGTGGCCCGGGCGGTCCTGCGGGTCGTGGTCGGCGGCGCCCTGGCCCTCGGGGCGACCTTCGCCGTCGGGTCCCTGCTCGGCAGCACCGGCGTCGTCTGATCCGGTCGGCACCGCGCCCTGGCCGGCGTGGCGCCGGTGACGGCTCAGCAGCCGGGCGAGCAGCAGGATCCCCGCCGCCGCACCGGCACCGAGCAGGGTGAGCGCGATCCGCTCGAGGGCGCCGGTGGCCGGCGCGTCGCCCGCCGAGGTCCCGACCACCGTGAGCGTGAGGAAGATCGTGTAGACCCAGTACGGGGCGACCAGCGTGGTCACGACGCACCCCACCACGCCGACGACCACGACGGCCGACATCAGCCAGGGCGGTGCGCCCAGCGCGACCAGCATCACCACGGCGAGGCCGCCCACGACGGTGCCGCCTGCCCGGGCGACCGCACGATCGGTGATGTCACCTGTCCGCGGGACCATGACCATGTAGAACGTCAGCAGCAGCCACCACGAGTGGGTGTCGGGAAACCAGGTCATGGCCCACCAGGTCCCGACGGCCGTGACGAGGGTCAGGGCGACCACGTAGAACACGGACTCCGGGCCGGTCAGGGGATCGCGGCGGCGGCGGACGACACCGCGCGTGAGCAGCGTGAGGACCAGCGCTGTGACGAGCCCGCCGGCGAGCACCATGACGGCGAGCGGCCAGGCGCCGGCCAGCGCACGCGGGTCGGCGCCCCCGAGGGCCGGAGGCGCGACCGTCAGGGCGGCGATGCTCGCCGCAGCAGGCGCGCCGCCGGAGGTCCACGCGCGGCGGGCCGACCATCCCAGCGCCGCCGCGACGAGCGTCATGAGCACCACGGCGGTCCAGACCCGAGCGCCCGCCAACGGGGCGACGAGCGCGAGGACGCCGGTCAGCGCGGCGAGCGCCCACGCCCGGCGCAGCGAGGCGAACGCCGCGACGACGGTGGGCAGCATGCCCAGGAAGTACGGCGTCGACAGCTCCGGGGCGATGACGATCAGCACCACGAGGGGCGCGACGGCGAGCAGACCGGCGAGGAGCAGACGGCGTCGTGACGAGTCCATGCCGCCCAGCCTGACCAGACGCGGCCGAGCGCGCACGGTCAGGGCCAGCGACCGCGACGAGGTCTCACTGGTCGAGACTCCGTCACACGACGATGACGTGACCGTGACAGAAGCCCGCTACGGTGTCCCGCATGCATCGACCTGAGGTGGCGCCCGTCACACCACGCCCGGGTGTCGCGGAGCGGCTGTCCCGCCTGATCCAGCTCCCCACGGTCTCCGCCGAGCTGGAGCAGCGCGGGCCCGAGCCGTTCGAGGCCCTCGTGGAGCTGCTCGCCGAGCAGTACCCGCTGGTCCACGCCCACCTCGAGCGCGAGCGGATCGGCGACCTCGGGCTCCTGTACCGCTGGCCGGGACGCGGCGACGCCGACGACGGACCGCTGGTGCTCATGGCCCACTTCGACGTCGTCCCCGTCGACGCCTCCGACGACTGGACCTACCCGCCCTTCGAGGGTCGGATCGCCGACGGCTGGGTCCACGGACGCGGCGCGCTCGACGACAAGGGCCCCCTCGTCGTCGTCCTCGAGGCGGTCGAGAACCTGCTGGCCGCCGGCTTCACGCCGGCGCGGGACGTCTACCTCTCCTTCGGCGGCGACGAGGAGTGCCACGGTCCCTCCGCGGAGGCGATCGCCGCGACCCTCGAGGCGCGGGGCGTCGTACCGTGGCTGGTGCTCGACGAGGGCGGCGCCGTCGTCGACTCCCCGCTGCCGATGGTCTCCGGCACCGCCGCGATGGTCGGCGTCGGCGAGAAGGGCGTCCTCACCGCACGGCTGACCACGCGCGGCGACGGCGGGCACGCCTCCATGCCGCCGACCACGACGGCCGTGCGGCGGATCGCCCGCGCCGTCGAGCGCCTGGGACCGCGCACGTTCCCCGCACGCACCCCGCGGGCCGTGACCGAGATGCTGCGCCGGTTCTCCGAGCGGGCCACCGGCCCGGGTCGTGCCGCGCTGCGCGCGCTGGCCGCCGCCCCGGCCGCGACGGCCCAGGCGTTCGTCGCCCGCGGCGGGGAGACCGCCGCCCTCGTGCGGACCACCGTGGCCGCGACCATGCTCGACGGCGGCACCGCGGCGAACGTGCTGCCCTCGCGGGCGTCGGCCACCCTCAACCTGCGCATCGCCCTGGGCGAGACCGTCGGCGGCACCGTCGCACGGATCCGCCGCCGGATCGCCGACGAGCAGGTGGAGGTCGAGGTGGTCGAGGCGAGCGAGCCCTCGCCCGAGTCCCCCACCGACGACGACCGGTTCGCGCTGATCACCTCCGCCGTCGGCGTCTCCCACCCGGACGCCGCGACCGTGCCCTACGTCGTCTTCGCCGCGACGGACTCGCGGTACTTCCACCGGTTCTCGCCCGCGGTCTACCGGTTCGCGCCGCTCAAGATGTCGGCGGCGCAGCGCGCCACCATCCACGGTGTGGACGAACGGGTCGAGATCGCCGAGCTGGAGCGCGGCGAGGTCTTCCACCGCACGCTGCTGGAGCGTCTCGGATGAGCGCCCCGGGCAGGACCCGTGCCACCGGCCCGGCGTCCATGACCGTCGTCGTCGGCTTCCTCGCGTTCGTCGAGCTCACCAGCGGCGTCATCCAGGGCTACTACACGCCGCTGCTCACCGACGTCGCCCGCCACCTCGGCGTGCACGACGCCGACGTCAACTGGCTCGAGGGCAGCCAGCTCATGCTCTCCGCGCTCGTGGTCCCGGTCCTGGCCAAGCTCGGGGACATGGTCGGGCACCGCCGCATCCTGCTGTGGTCCACCGCCCTCACGGCGGCCGCCTCCCTGGCGCTGCCGTTCACCGACTCGTTCGCGGTGTTCCTCGTGGCCTGGGCGCTGCAGGGCTTCTACGTGGTGTGGCTGCCGCTGGAGATCGCGCTCGTCTGGCTGCGCACCCGCGACCTGCCGGACCGGTCGGCCACCACCGCCAAGGCTGCCGGCGTCCTGGTGGCCGCGCTGCAGACCGGGGCGATCGCCGGCGCGCTGGCCGGCGGTGCACTCGTGGACGTGCTGCCACTGTGGATCGTGCTCCTGGTCCCGGCGCTGATGGTGTGCGCGTGCTTCGTCGTGATCCTGCTCGGCGTCGCGGAGACCCCCGACCCGGTCGGCGGGCGGCTCGACACCCGCGGGCTCGTGCTCATCTCGCTGTCGCTGCTCGCCTTCACCGGTGGGCTGAGCCTGCTGCGGCTCGAGGGCGTCGCCTCACCGGTCGCGTGGGCCGCCGTCGCGCTCGGCCTGGCGGTGCTGTGGCCGTTCGTGCGCGCCGAGCTGCGTCACCCCGACCCGCTGATCGACGTGCGGATGTTCCGCTCCCCCGCGCTGGCCCCCGTGTTCCTCACCGCCGGGCTGTTCGGCGTCTCCGTGCTCGGCGCCCAGGCACCGCTGTCCACGTTCGCCCGCACCGACCCCCAGGTGTACGGGTACGGGCTGGGCACGTCCGGGTTCCAGACGTCGCTGCTCATCGGGGTTTACCTGATCGCCATGATCGTCGGGGCGCTGTGCTTCCCGCGGGTGGCGGCGCTGGTCTCGCCGCGGCTCACGCTGTTCGTCGCCGCCCTGTCCGTCGCGGTCGGGTTCGGCCTGTTCCTGCCGCTGCACGACACCTACGTCCAGGTCGCGACCAACATGGTGATCGTCGGGCTGGGGTCGGGCACGCTCGTCGCGGCCCTGCCCGCCGCGGCCGCCGCGGCGGCCCCGCCGACGCAGACCGGCGTGGCCACGGGACTGACCAACTCGGTCAAGACGGTCGGCGGGGCGATCGCCTCCTGCGTGTTCGGCATCGCGCTGCTCGGTGCGGCCGGGGCGAACGCCGCCGAGACCGTGACCGGCACGGCCGGCACCCTCGCGGGGTACATGACCGTGTGGATCGTGTGCGGCGGCACCGCCCTGGTCGCGGCCGCGCTGCTGCTCGTCGTCCCGAAGGAGGCGTTCACCGACCGGGCCGCGCACGCGCCGGCGGTCTGATCCGGTCGTCGCGGTCCACGGGACGGCGCCCGCCCTGGGTCAGTCGTCAGTCGCCGTCGCGGCGGTTCTCCAGCGCCTCCTTGAGCATGACGGCGGGCAGCAGGAAGGTGGCCAGCATCGTCACCAGCCAGACGATGATCGGCGCGATGATCCAGCCCTGCCAGCCGGCGATGTCCAGGCCCTCGGGGGCGACGAGCGTCGCGATGAGCAGCGCGACGTAGGTGCTGATCAGCCCGACGGCGCCGACGAGCGTCGGCGCGTTGTTGCGTGCCACCTTGGCCAGGAACGGCGACAGGATCGCCTGGGCGAGGGCGAAGATCACCACGGCGAGCACGAACGCCAGCGGGTTGCCCCACACGACGTCGAACGTCTGCCAGTCGAACGCGGAGAACAGCAGGTCGGTCAGCACGATGCCGATGGCGGCTCCGAGCAGGAAGATCACGGTGCGCGCGAGGAGTCTGATCATGCAGGCAGAGTGGCACAGACCACACCGACGCGCGCGCGATGCTCAGCATCTCCTCAACGCGTGATGACCTGCGTCGTCCCCGTCCTCGACCATAGGATGACGACAGGATCGTGACCGGGGGGAGAACGATGCGTGTCCTGGTGACCGGCGGAGCCGGCTATCTGGGCTGCCACGTCGTGCTCGCGCTGCTCACGGCCGGTCACGACGTGGACGTCGTCGACGACTTCACCCGCGGCACACCGGCCTCCCTCGCGCGGGTCGAGCACCTCGCCGGTCGTCACGTCACCACGCATGCCGCCGACGTCGCCGACATCGACGCCGTCGAGCGCATCTTCGCCACCGGTCGGTTCGACGCCGTGGTGCACCTGGCCGGGCTGCGGTCCACCGACGAGTGCCACGACCGCGTCCTGGACGCCTACGAGACCAACCTCGCCACCACGTTCGCGCTCCTGCGGTGCATGGCCTGGTACGGCGTCCAGCGCTTCGTGCTCTCCTCCTCGGCCGCGGTCTACGGCGGGTCCGACGACGGCACGCCCCTGGCCGAGTCCGCGCGCATCGTGCCGAGCTCGCCCCTCGGGCGCAGCATGGCCACCAACGAGCACCTCCTGACCGACCTCGCGGCCGCGGGCGCGGTCCGGGTCGCCGTCGTGCGCTGCTTCACCACCGCGGGCGCCCACCCCTCCGGCCGCATCGGCGAGCTCGCGAAGGTGCCGGGGGCCGGCCTCGTCGCCCGGATCGGCGAGGTCGTCGCCGGGCAGCGCCCCCACCTGGCCGTGCACGGCGGGGACCATCCCACGCACGACGGCACCCCGGTGCGCGACTTCGTGCACGTCGCCGACGCGGCCGAGGGTCACGTCGCCGCCCTCGAAGGGCTGGACGACACCTCGCGGGCCGTGACCACGTGGAACCTCGGCACCGGTGTGCCCACCAGCGTCCTCGACGTGCTGCGCCGCGTCGAGCGCGTGCTCGGCCGCGAGATCCCGCACCGGATCGTGGATGCCCCGGCCCGGACCGTGGCGAGCGTCGTGGCCGACGTGACGCGCACGACGACGGAGCTCGGGTGGGCGGCCCGCCGCACGCTGGACGACGTGGTCCGCGACCACTGGCGCTGGCACCAGAGCAACCCGCACGGCTACCCGCCCACCGTCACCCCGGAGACCCCGTGGCGCGGCGGCGTCGGGCACCGCCTGCGGCTGGTGCCCCCGCCCGCGGCCGTCAACCCGAACTGACGCCGCGACCTGGTCAGGACTTGGTGGCGCGGTAGAACTCCCGCGCGCCGGGGTGCAGCTCGATGGGGGCGGTGTAGATCGCCCGGTAGAGGTCGAGCACCGATGCGGCGCCGACGGTCTCGGTGAGCTGGCTGCGCGTCCCGAAGAGCAGCTCCACCAGCCCGTGGGCGACGTCGTCCGGCATGTCCGCGCCGACGAGGAGCACGTTGGGCACGGCGAGGGTGTCGACGTCCTCCGGCAGCCCGTAGGTCCCCTCGGGCACCCTCCCCGGCCGGTACTCGTGGCCGTGCTGCACGCGCAGCTCGTCGACGACCCGCTGCAGGGGCACCAGCCGCAGCTCCATCCGGTCCGACAGGTCGACGAGGCCGGGCGTGCTGAGCCCCCCGGACCAGAAGAACGCGTCGATGCGCCCGGCCTCCAACGCCTCGATCGACTCGGTGATCCCGAGCTCGACCGGCCGCAGGTCGGCGGCGTCCATCCCGGCCGCGGCGAGGACGCGGTGCGCGATGAGCGAGGTCCCCGACTCGCGCGCCCCGATCGAGACCCGCAGCCCCCGCAGGTCCTCGAGGGTCTCCACCGGGGAGTCGGCCGGGACCACGACGTGCTCGAAGTCGTCGTAGACGCGGGCCAGGGACCGCACGTCCATGGGCGCGTCGAACTCCCCCGTCCCGTCGACGGCGTCGCCGGCGGCGTCCGCGGCGCTGAACGCGATCTGCGCCGTCCCCTCGGCGAGCAGGTGCAGGTTCTCGATCGACCCGCCCGTCGAGAGCACCTCCACCTCGACACCGTGCCGCTCCTCGAGCTGCGCCGCGAGCGCCGTGCCGTACGCGTGGTAGATCCCCGTCGTCCCGCCGGTCGCGATCGTGACCGTCTCGGGGAGCTGCTCGGTCCAGGCGTCGTCGTCCGACGGCGAGCACGCGCCCAGGACGAGAACGGCCGGCAGCAGGGCGGCCACCGCCGCGACGAGCCTCCTCACGACGCCTCCTCCTGCCACGGCCGGACCTGCAGGCGGACGCGCAACCCGCCGTCGTCGGGCAGCTCGAGGCGCAGCGCGCCGCCCCCCGCCGCGAGCAGCTCGGACGCGATGGCCAGACCCAGGCCGGATCCCGTGACGGCGCTGTGCCCGGGACTGCGCCAGAAGCGCTCGGTCAGGTGGTCGAGCTCGTCGGCGGGCACCCCCGGGCCGTGGTCGCGGACCACGATCTCCGGCCCGTCGGTCCCCTCGCGGACGGCGACGTCCAGCGGGGTGCCGGCGGGCGCGAACTTCACCGCGTTGTCCACGACGGTGTCGAACGCGGTCTCCAGCGCCGTCGGGTCGACGGTGGCCCACACCTCCTCGTCCGGGGCGGTCACCCGGATCTCCCGGCCGATGCCGGCGGCACGGCGCGCCTCGACACGCCGCCCGGCGACGTCGACCAGGTCGACCGGCTGCGCGGAGCCCAGCGTGACGCCGTCGGCGAGCAGCAGCAGGGAGTCGAGGATCTGGGCCATGCGCAGCGCCTCGGCACGGACGTGCTCGACGTCGTCGGCGTGCTCGGACGGGACGGTCAGGGCCAGTGCCTCGACCCGCAGCATCAGCGCGTTGAGCGGGTTGCGCAGCTCGTGGGAGGCGTTGGCCACGAACTCCTGCTGGCGGTGCATGAGGTGCTCGACGCGCTCGGCCATGTCGTTGAACCGTTCGATGATCTGGCGCAGCTCGGGCGGGCCGGCCGACGGCGGGATGCGCTCGTCGAGCCGGCCGCCGCCCATGTTCGTCATGGCACGGTCCACCGCGCGCACCGGCCGCAGCACCCAGCCGGCCGTCCGGTCGGCGATCACCACGGCGACCATGGCCAGCACGGCGCCCGCCGCGAGCAGCAGCCCCCAGCTGTTCCACATGCTGCGCCGCACCGCGGAGGCGTCCGACGACGTCACGAGCGCACCGACGACGTCCCCGCCGTGGAACACGGGCTCGGCCAGGACGATCCGGTCGACCTCCCAGGGCCAGAAGCTCTGGCGCGGCTCGCTGGCGCGGCCGGCGACCGCGACCTCGCGTTCGGGCACGTCGGCCACGTCCAGGTCCACCGCGGCGAACTCCTCGCCGGCCTGGTCGACGACGGCGGTACCGACCCCGTACACCTCGGCGTACCGCTCGAGATCGACCGCGACGATGTCCGGGTCGTCCGCCAGGATCGCCTGCCGCGCCGAGATGACGAGGTAGTTGGCGTCCCGCGCCCGGTCGAGGAACGCCTCCTGCTGCTGGGCACGCGTGACGGTGCCGGCGTACAGGACACCGAGCAGCAGCAGGACCAGGGCGATGGGGACGAACAGCAGGGCTGCGAGCCGCGAGCGCATCTCAGCTCTGCCCGGCGACGCGGTACCCGACCCCGCGGACCGTCTCGACGACGTCGGGCCGGTCGATCTTGCGGCGCAGCGACGCGACGTGGACCTCCAGGGTCCTGCCCAGGCCCTTCCAGCTCGACCCCCAGACCTCCCGCAGGATCCGCTCGCGCGACAGCGCCGTCCCGCGGTGCCGCACCAGCAGGGCGAGCAGGTCGTACTCCTTGCGGGTCAGGGAGACGATCGCGCCGTCGTCGCGCCGCACCTGCCGCGCGGCGAGGTCGATCTCGACGCCGCCGACGTCGACCTGCGCGACGTCGGCCCGCCCGTCCCACTCACGCGGCCGCCCGCGCCGCAGCACCGCGTCGATCCGCGCGAGGACCTCGCGGATGTCGTACGGCTTGGTGACGTAGTCGTCGGCGCCGAGCTCCAGGCCACGGATGCGCGCCTCGAGCTGCGTGCGGGCGGTGACCATGATGATCGGGGTGTCGGAGACCTTGCGGATCCGGCGGCAGACCTCGAACCCGTCCATGTCCGGCAGGGCGAGGTCGAGCAGCACGAGGTCGGTCCGCGGCCCCAGGGCCGCGAGGGCGGAGGCGCCGTCGGCGGCCCGGGTCACCTCGTACCCGTGCTTGCCGAGCACGGCGACGAGCGCCCCGGCGACGTGCTCGTTGTCCTCCACGACCAGCAGCTGCACGCCCCCGACCGTAGCGGATGGAGGGGCCCGACCGGCAGGGGTGGCGCCGGTCGGGCCGTCACCCGGGCGTGACGGCGTCCATGAACCGCAGGCTCGCCGCGGAGATCTGCTGCCGGGCGTCGTCGTGGTCGATCGTGGGCGTGCCGTCACCGGGCTGCGGACCGTAGTCGCCGAAGAACGCGTGCACGGCGCCCTCGACCACGGTGAACGTGGTGCCCGCGGGCAGGTCGGCGCGCGAGTCCTCGATCGCGGCGGGAGTGGTGAGGCCGTCCTCGGAGCCGGAGACGGACGCCACCGCGGCGGTGAGGGTGTCGCTGACGTCGCCGGCCGGGTAGGAGGCGTGCAGCAGCAGGCCCGCGACCGGGGCGACGGCGTCCTCGTCCCCGCTCGTGCCCTCGTCGGACGCGTCGTCGTCGGCCTGCGTGGCAGCGACGACGCCACCCAGGGAGTGGCCGCCCAGCACCCACCGGTCGACCTCCGGGCGGGCGTCCCGCGCGTCGTCGAACGCGCCCGTGGCGAGGAAGCCGATCCCGAGGGGCTGCTGCACCACGACGACGGTGTGCCCCGCCTCCGCGAGCGGCCGCAGCACGGCGGCGTACGCGCGGGCCTCGACCTTGGCGCCCGGCTGGTACAGCAGCGCGGTCCCGCTGGGCTCTCCGGTGGGGGCGAGCTCGATCGTGGTGGCGGACTCGGTGACGGCGACGGCGTCGTCGGGCTCCAGCGCCGAGGGCGCCGGCTCCACGGCGTCGAAGGGCCGCAGCCAGGCGATCGCCGCGATCCACGCGACCGCCCCGACCAGGCCGACGACCCGCCGTGCCAGGTGCCACCCGGACACCGCGCCCCGGGGCAGGGTGCTGCGCCACAGCAGGGCGACCGCGGCGAACGTCGTCACCGCCAGCAGCACGCCGTACGCGGGATGCCCGTGGACGATCGCGCCCGAGGCGGTCAGGCACGCCCAGGCCACGACGGCGAGCGCGGCGGCGGCCAGGGCCCGGGTCGTCCAGGCCCACCGCGTCCCGTGGCGTCCGCCCGTGTCCGGGCGGTCGTGCTCGTCCGCGCGGTCGTCCTGTGCCGACATGCTCACCCGTCGACCGTGATGCCGAGGTTGGCGGCGAGCATCGGCGCCAGCAGCAGGAGCTGGTCGGCGGTGATCGTGGTCCCCCGCAGGGCGTCGGTGCCCACGAGCTCGGTCAGGTCGGCGCCGCGCAGGTCGACGTCGGACAGGGTGGAGGCCTGCACGTCGAGCCGGCGTACGCTCGTCCGCTCGAACGCCACCCGCGTGGCGCGCACCTGGACCAGGTCGAGCTCGTCGACCTGGCAGTCGGCGAACACCACGTCCTGCAGGGTCGCTCCGCGCAGGTTCACGTAGCCGAGCTTGCAGCCCACGAACCGCACCGACTGCCACTGCGACTCGTAGAGCTCGGCGGACCCGATGCGCGCGTCGGTCAGCCCGACGTCCCGCCAGCGCCCCCGGACTCCCTGCACGGACGGGACGTCCACGCGGGACATGGCCACCTCGGTCAGCGTGAGGTTTCGCAGGTCGGCCTCGGCGGCCCGCAGACCGTCCAGCCGGGAGGAGTACACCTGCGCGCCGCGGAGCTCGAGCCGGTCGACCTCGACGTCGGTGTGCTCCCTGCCCTCGAGATCGGCGCCGGGCGCGAGCTCGCTCGCGGGGCCGGGCTCGAGGTCGGCGGGCTCGACGGGGTCGACGACGGGCGGGGCGGGAGACTTCTGCGCTGGGGGCACGGGCCCAGCGTAGACGGAACCCTCGAGATCAGGCCTCGCCGTAGGTGGCCAGCAGCTCCTCGAACCGCTCCGGGGTGAGCCCCTCCGAGAACCCCATCGTGGTCACCTTGATCACCGGGATCGCCGAGAACATCGCGGCGTGCGCCGGGTCCCCCGCGGACTCGTCGAACATCTGCGCCGCCGGGCCGATCGCCGCGACGAGCGCGTCCCACGCCTGCGGGTGGGCGCGCCACTCGGCCACGGTGGAGTAGCGGTGCAGCGGGGCGACCGGCGTCGGCGCGGCGAGGTCGACCGTCGCGACGAGCGGCAGGTCGCGGGACGAGGCGCCCACCGCGACCTCGAGGGCGCCCGGCTCGACGACCCAGCCGTGGAGCTCGGTGTCCCAGTGCGACAGGTCGCGGCGCGTGAGCGTCAGCTCGACCTGCTGCGACTCGCCGGGCTGCAGCGGCACGCTGGTGAACCCGCGCAGCTCACGCGGCGCACGGGCGACGGCGGACCGCGGCCGGCCGACGTAGAGCTGCGGCACCGCGACACCCTCGCGCGCGCCGGTGTTGGTCACGGTGAAGGTGGCGCGCACGACGCCGGCCCCCTGCGCCGTCGTCGCGGTCACCTCCTCGGTGTCGACCACCAGGTCGGTGTAGGCGAACGAGGTGTAGGTCAGCCCGTGCCCGAACGGATAGGACACCGCGGCTCCGGTGGCGTCGAGCCCGCGGTAGCCGATGAACAGCCCCTCGCCGTACCGGACGGTGCCGTGCTCGCCCGGGAAGCCGAGCTGGGCAGGCACGGCGGAGAGCGCGGCGGGGATCGACTCGGCGAGCCGGCCCGACGGTGCGGCCTCGCCGAGCAGCAGCGCGACGGCGGCCGATCCGGACGCCTGACCGCCGAGCCACGTCTCCAGGATCGCGTCGGCGGCGTCCTGCCAGCCCGAGAGGGTCACGGCCGAGCCGTTGGACAGCACGACGACGGTGCGCGCGGCGACGGCGGAGACCTCGCGGATCAGCGCGACGTGCGCGTCAGGAAGCTCCATGTGGTCGCGGTCGTAGCCCTCGGACTCGTGGGCGGCGGGCAGACCCGCGAAGACGACGGCGGTCCTGCCTGCGGCCGCGGCGACCGCCTCGGCCCGCAGCCCGGCGTCGGCGCGGTCCTGCCCGGGCTTCCCGGCGGCCTCGGCGAGCACGTAACCGGGGTGGAAGTCGACGTCGAGGTCCCGCTCGGCGAACGCGTCCAGCGCGCTGACCAGCCGGGTGGGGTTCACCTGCGAGGATCCTGCGCCCTGGTAGCGCGGGGTGCGGGCCATCTCCCCGACGACGACGAGGTCCCCCGCCGTCGCGGGGTCGAGGGGCAGCACGTCGGCGTCGTTCTTCAGCAGCACGGCGGTCCGGGTGGCCACCTCGTGGGCCAGCGCGTGGTGGGTGGCGGCGTCGAACGTGACGGCGTCGCTGTGCTGGAGGGCCCGGGCGACCATGGTCAGGACCCGGCCGGCGGCCCGGTCCACGACGGCCTCGTCGAGCTCGCCCGCGCGCACGGCGGCGACGATGCGGCCGTCGTTCAGGCCGCCCGAGGACGGCATCTCCAGGTCGAGCCCGGCGTCGACGCCGGCGACCCGGTCGTCGACGGCGCCCCAGTCGGACACGACGAGCCCTTCGAAGCCCCACTCGTCGCGCAGCACACGGGTGAGCAGCCAGGGGTCCCGCGAGGCGTAGACGCCGTTGATCTTGTTGTAGGCGCACATGACCGTCCACGGCTGGGCGCGCGTGACGACCGTCTCGAAGGCGGGCAGGTAGATCTCGCGCAGGGTGCGCTCGTCGACCTCGACCGAGACGCGCATGCGGTCGGTCTCCTGGTTGTTGGCGGCGAAGTGCTTGAGCGAGGTGCCGACGCCCTGGGACTGGATGCCGTCCACGAGGTCGGCGGCGAGCTCGCCGGCGAGGTGCGGGTCCTCGCTGAAGTACTCGAAGTTGCGGCCGCACAGCGGGCTGCGCTTCATGTTGACACCCGGGCCGAGCAGCACGGCGACGTCGTTGGCGCGGGTCTCGACGCCGAGCGCCTCGCCCACCCGCCGGACCAGGCCGCGGTCCCAGGTGGACGCGAGCCCGGCCGCGGTCGGGAAGCAGGTGGCGGGGACCGAGTCGTTGAGGCCGACGTGGTCGGCGGCGCCGGCCTGCTTGCGCAGCCCGTGCGGGCCGTCGGTGACCATCACGGCGGGGACGCCGAGCCGCTCGACCGCCTGCGTGTTCCAGAAGTCCTGGCCGGAGCACAGCGACGCCTTCTCCTCGAGCGTGAGCTCGCTGAGCAGGCGGGGGACGTCACCGAGGGTCAGCGGCGCGTGGGTGGAGGCGGTCATCGGAACTCCTTCGTCGGTGGGCCGAGGTCAGCGTACCAAGTTATTGACCGTCCGGTCGATAAATTCGCCCGATGCTCGGTAGAGTGCCCCTGTGCCGAGCCCCTCCTCCCCGCAGCGCCGCCCCGGGCGCCCTCGCGCCGGCAGCGAGGACAAGCGCGCCCGGATCCTCGCCGAAGCCTTCCGACTCTTCGCCGAGAAGGGGTTCGCCGCCACGTCCCTGGGGGACGTCGCCGCAGCCGCCGAGATCTCCAAGGCCGGGCTGCTGCACCACTTCGGGTCCAAGGAAGGCCTCTACACCGCCGTCCTCGAGCAGCGCGACGCCGACGACTTCGTCGGCATGACCGACATCGGCGACGACGTCTGGGCCTACCTCGACACGTGGGTCGACCTGGCCCGCGACAACGCCCGATCCCCCGAGATGGTGCGCCTGTACAGCGCGATGGCGGTCGACGGCGTCGAGGCCGACCACCCCGCGCACCGCTGGTTGCACCAGCACTTCGCGCGAGCGGTCGAAGCCACCGCCGACGCCTTCGAGCAGGGCAAGGCAGCCGGCACCGTGCACCCGGACGCCCCGTCCCACGAGCTGGCCCGCACCGTCGTCGCGCTCTCGGACGGCATGCAGCTGCAGTGGCTCTGCGCACGGGCCGACGCCGCCGCCGACGGCCGGGAGGTCACGGCCACCCCCGACCACACCGGCCTCCCCCTCGACCTCGCGGCCCAGATGCGTCTCGTCGTCGACCTGATCGCCGCGCGCTGGCGCCGACCCGCCTGACCGGGCGACCGCCGCGATGCCCGTCGACGTCGGCGATCATGGAGCCATGTCCCTCCCCCCGACACCCGCCCCGGCCGACGTGCGCCTCGTCGTCACCGACATGGACGGCACGCTGCTCGACGCCGACGGTCGCGTCCCCGACGACCTGTGGCCGATCCTGGCCGGGCTGCACGACGCCGGGATCGTCGTCGTGCCCGCCTCCGGACGTCAGCACGCCACCATCGCTGCCGACTTCCCCGCCGACCGGACCCCCGGGCACGACGAGCTCGTGATCATCGCCGAGAACGGCACGCTGGTCACCCGCGGCGGCAACCCGGTCTCCACCGACGCCCTCTCGCCCGACGCCGTCACCGCCGTCGTGCACGCCGTGCGGGACATCGAGCCCGTCCGCGGCGGCGCCGTCGTCGCCGGCCTGCGCGGCGCCTACGTCGAGCGCGCCGACGCCGCGTTCGTCGACCACGTGCGCACCTACTACGCCGAGCTCGAGGTCGTCGACGACCTGACGCGCGTCGACGACCAGGTCCTCAAGGTCGCCGTCCACGACGACGTCGACTCCGCCACCGGCACGTTCCCCGCGCTCGCCCACCTGCAGGACTCGCTGCAGGTGGTGGTCTCCAGCCCGCACTGGGTCGACGTGATGAACCCCGGCGTGAACAAGGGCGTCGCGCTGCGCCGGCTGCAGGAGCTGGCCGGGATCGGACCCGAGCAGACGGTGGTGTTCGGCGACTACCTGAACGACCTCGAGATGCTCGACGCCGCCCACTGGTCCTACGCCATGGCCGACGCGCACCCGGACGTCATCGCCCGCGCCCGGTACGTCGCGCCGTCGAACGCCGAGCACGGCGTCGTCCGGGTGCTCGAGGCGATGCTCGGGCGCTGACCCCCGCCCGAGCGATCAGACCGGGCCGGGGATCAGCACGGGCGGCCGTCAGCCGAGCGTCGACCGACGGCGCCACCACAGGAGCGACGCACCGGCCATCAGGCTGAAGACCGCGACCGCCAGGAGCGCGCCGACGATCTCCGGCCCGGTCACCGGCAGCTCGCCGCCGCCGGGTGTGCTCGGGCTCGGCGTGGGCGCCGGGGTGCTCGGGCTGGGCGACGGCGTGGGCCGCGGGACCGCGATGTCGAAGGTCTGCGCCTCGTCGGCCGGGTCGGCGTGCCCGACGACGAGCTCTCCGTCGAGGAAGACCGCCTGGAACGCGACCAGCGACTCCCCCGCGTACGCGGCGGCCTGCGCCGCCGTGACCTCGAAGGTCACGTCCACGGTGCCGTCCGGGCTGTCCGGGACGAACGCCGTGGCCCCGACCGGGCCGACGGAGGCCGGCCCGTCGGTGACCACCGCACCGGCGACCGTGTACTCGAGCCCCGGCGTCAGGCCGGTGTAGGTGATGGTGTCCACGACGGTGGCGCCACGCACGCCCACGGTCCCCCCGTCGGAGCCGACGACCGTCACCTGCGAGGAGAGGGTCGGGGTGACCGCCACCGTGAACGTCTGCGCCTCGTCGGTCGGGTCGGCGTGGACCGCCACGACCTCGCCGTCGAGCCACACGGCCTGCAGGGCCACGAGCTGCTGGTTGGCGTACTCGTCGATCTGCTGCTGCGTGAGCTCGAAGGTGACGTCGACCGTGCCGCTCGAGGACTCCGGGACGAACGTCACCGGACCGCCCGTGATGCCGGTCGACGTGCCGTCCGGCGTGGCCAGCAGCCCGGCCACGGTGTACTCCACCCCCGGTTCCAGACCGGTGTAGCTGATCGTGTCCACGACCGTCCCGCCGGAGTAGGTGAGGCGGCCCACCCGGGTCTGGTCGACGACGGCGACCTGCGAGGACAGCGTCGGGATGACCTCGGCGGTGTTCGTGACGGTCACGTCGACGGTCTCTGCACCGGAGTCCAGCGTCAGCTCGCTCGGGTCGATCGTCACCTGCCCCCAGGTGATCCCGTCGATCACGGGCGGGGTCGCCTCGGAGAGCTCGAGGACGTCGCCGTCCTTGAGCGTCGGGCCGTCCACGACCGTCCCGTCGGCGGGCAGGTCCAGCGTGCCGGCGGCTCCGGTCGAGGGTCCGTCGACCACCTCGTAGTGCAGGGAGAACTCGGCGTCGGCCGGGACCAGGTCGGCGCCCGCCCCCGCGAGCTCCTTGTGCGCGGTGAACGTCGCGTCGGCGATGTCGTAGGTGTTGGTGACGTCGACGGTGATGTCGAGGTTGTCCTGGACGATCACCACCTGCGACGGGGAGAAGGACACCCCGGACAGGTCCACGCTGCCGTCCGGGCAGCCGTCGACGCAGTCCAGTTCGCCGAGCTCCACGACGTCACCGATGTCGAAGGGCTCCTCGCCGGGGCCGGGGATGTCCACCGCGCTGCCGTCCGCCACGACCTCGACGGTGCCGGTCCGTCCGACGTTGTCCGGGTTCTCGGAGTCGGTCACCGTCCAGCTGAACGCGTACGTCGGCGGGTCGGCGCACTCCTCGCCGTTGCCACCCCCGTTGTTGCCGTCGTCGCCGCAGATGAGAGCGGCGCCCTCGCCGTCGAGGAACTTGGCGATGGAGAGCGAGCCGCCCTCACCGCGGGTGGTACCGGCACGGTTGGTGACGACGACCTCGGCGGTCTCGTCCGCGTCCAGGACCAGGGGGTCGGGCGTGATGGTGGGGGTGCCCCAGAGGACCCCGTCGATCTCCGGGAAGTCCGGCTCGGAGAAGGTGATCGAGTCGCCGTGCGACAGGCCACCGACCGTCCCCTCCTCGCCGACGGTCAACGTCACGTCCCCGGTCTGCCCGGCGTCCGGGCCGGCGGTGACCTCCCAGCCGACCGTGTACTCCGTGTCGGCCGGGACCAGGTCCTGCGCGTCGCCGATGAGCTCCTTGACGATGGTGAAGCCTGCCTCGGCGGCCTCGTAGGTGTTGGTCACCGTGATGACGGGTGTCATCGGGGCCGCGGGGTCGATGGTGATCGACTCCGGGTCGATCGCGACCGTCGCCGCGTCGGTGCCGTCGACGACCGGCGGGGTGGCCTCGGAGAACTCGACGACGTCACCCTCCGCCAGGTCGTCCGGCCCGGCGACCACGACGCCGTCGGCCTGCACCTCGAGGGTGCCGGACCGGGGTGCGGACGGCCCCTCGACGACCTCCCACCCGACGGTGAACGTGGTCTCGGGGTCGACCTGCGCCGCACCGCTGCCGTCGACCACCTTGGCGACGTCGAACCCGCCGGTGGCGGGGATCGGTGCCACGGAGAACGTCTGGTCCGGGTCCTCCAGGTCCTCGTGGACCGCGACCTCGGACCCGCCGAGCGTCACCACCTGGAAGATCACCAGGTCCTGCCCCGCGTAGAGCACGGCCTGCTCGGCCGTGACCTCGACGGGCACGTCGACGCTGCCGCTGGCGGCGACCGGCGTGAAGGTCGTGGTCGCGGTGATCCCGGTGTCCGTGCCGTCGACGGTCATGACGGTCGCGGTCACGGTGTACTCGGTGCCGGGCTCGAGCCCCGTGTAGGACACGGTGTCGACCACGGTGCCGCCGTCGGCCGGCAGGAGTCCGTCCTCGGAGTCGGCGACGGCCGCCTGGGAGGTGATGTCCGGCGCGGCGTCGACGCCGCACAGGAGCTGACCGCGGAAGGTGTGGTGGTGCATCTCGCCGCCGCCACCGCCGTTCTCGCCACCGGTGGTGAAGTCGTCGGTGAACCACTGCCCGTTCGTGGTGCGCGACGAGGTGTAGACCACGTCCACGCCGGGCGCCCAGACGGCCCCGTACTCCAGGCCGTCGATCGTCACCGGGCCGGTCGCCTCGGACAGGTCGAGCATGATGAAGGCCGACAGGTCCTGGTCGTTCCAGCCCTCGAAGTTCAGCGGCCCGACCGTCGTGGTGGGGTCGGAGACGCGCACGACGAGCGGGGCCTGCGCCGTCGGCAGGTAGCCGCCGGCCTGGTCGAGCTTGATGACCGCACCGGCCACGTCCTCGTAGTCGATCCAGTTCGGGATCGTCGTCGAGAATCCGGAGACGAACTTCTGGTTCGCGTCCCCCGTGACGGTGACCTCGTTGGCCAGCTCCGGGTCGCCGTACATGTCGGCCAGGCACTGGTTGGTCTGCGCCACGTGGGCGTCGAGGTCCTCGAAGTAGTCCGCGACCGCGGGCTGCGTGGTCCGGATGTCGTCCTGCCAGGTCGCCGCGTCGAACGGCAGCGCCTCGAGGTCGAAGATCCCGCCGTCGGCGTTGGTCAGCCGCGTGTACCCGGAGCCCCGCTCCGTGGCCGAGACACCGCCCAGGTCGGCGAACTTCGCGATCGCGTTCGCCTCGGGCGAGTCGGGTGCGATGGTGCCCGAGTCGTCCCGGTCGGTGACGTCGAACTCGCCCGTGCCGACGAACCGGTCGGCGAGCACCCGCACCGGGTCCCCGTCGATCGTGGGCACCGTGTAGTCCGGGTTGCCGGCGGCCTGATGGATGAAGGGGTAGTTCTGGCTCGTCGTCGACAGGCTCCCGAAGGCCGCGACGGAGCCCTCGAACTCCCCGTTGTTGAGCGCCATGTCGCCCGTCGCCACCGCGGAGAAGCCCTGGTTGACCTCGAACGGGTCGTACCGCTCGACGACGGCCTGGGCGGGGGCGACGGACACCGCGCCCACCAGCCCGAGGGCGACGGCGACGGCACCGAGGCGCGCCGCGGCCCGCCCCACGGGTCGATTCCCACGGACCTGCACGGACTCCCCCTGCCACGACGACGGTGTGCGCACCGGTGTCGCCCGACCTCTGCCGGCGGCGGGTGCGTTCACCGCACGCTATCGACAGACCCCGTGGAGCGCCGCCCCGCGGGCAGCTCCGAGACGAGACCGTGACCTGTGACGTAGGACACGTCACGCCCGACGGCGGGCGCCCGGACCGTCCGGACGCCCGCCGTCGTCGACGGGTCAGTACGAGAAGCAGGTGAGGAACTCGAAGCTCTCCCGAGCGAAGTCGGCGTTCGCCGGGGCGCCGTCGCGCTCGAGCACGTAGAGCTTCACCTTGCCCTGCGCGGCCTCCAGGATCGGGCCCCACTCCATGTCGCCGTCACCGACGTTGCCCGGGATGCCCCGGTCGTCGCCGTTGAGGTCGCCGTCCTTGATGTGCAGGAGCTCGACGCGGTCGCCGTGCTCTTCGAGCAGGTCGGCCACGTCGATACCGGCGTCGGCGGCCCAGAAGGTGTCGAGCTGGAAGGTCACGTACCGCGGGTCGGTGTTCTCGACCAGGATCTCCCAGGCGCTCTTCGTCTCCCCGGTCTCGGGGACGGTGTACTGGGTCGTGAACTCCGACTGGTGGTTGTGGCCGAAGAACTTGCCGGTCCCGTTCTTGACCGACCGCTCCCCGAGCCGGTTCATGGTGTCGGCGGTGGCGATCACGTTCTCGTAGCCGCCGCCGATGCCGGGAGCGGCGAAGCCGCCGGACCCGACGTACTTCTGGCCCAGGTCCTTGGCGTTCTCGAGCGTGCCGTCGAACGACGCCTCGTTCGTGCTGCCGTGCGAGCTCGGCGCCTTGAGGCCGTAGCCCTTGAGCACGTCGCGGAACTCGTCGGCCGAGTAGTCGCCGTACGAGCCGAAGCCGCCGGGCGACCCGAACGGCTCGACGTTCTTGAAACCGATCTCGTCGAGCTCGGAGAGCACGCCGTCGATGCCGATCTGGCTCTGCCAGCCCAGGTAGCTGAAGAGCTGGATCGAGATCTTGCTGGCGGGCACGCTGCGACCGGCGCACTGGGCGGCGCCGTTGGCCTTGTCGCTCTGCGGGGCCGCGGTGGCGGCCGAGGTGCTGCCGGCGAACAGGCCGGTCGCCATGAGGGCTGCGGCCGCCGTGCCGGCGAACAGGCGCCGGGTGGTGTTCTTGCGCATGGGGATTCCTCCAGGGATGTCCAACGTCGTCGTTCGGGTCCTGCTCCGGCACGTCGTGCCGGTGGAGCCCGGCGGGGGCACCGTGGTACCCCCGCCGGGGTCTGTCAGCCGAGCTGGTCGATCAGCGCCTCGGCGTCGCGGACGAGCACGTCCTCGTCGGTCGCGCCGATGAAGCGCTCGAGCGCGGCGGTGGCCTGCCGGTCGCGGCCGGCGTCGGCGTGCCGCTCCGCCTGGCCGAGGTAGGCGTTCAGGCGTGCCGACTCGGAGCTCGAGAGCTCCCCGGCGTCCTCGAGGCGCTCGAGGTGCGCGGCGAGGTCCTCGGCCGAGGTGGTGACGGTGAACGTCACCGTCGACTCGGTCGTGTTCCCCGCCTCGTCGGTGGCGGTCGCCACGACCTGGTGCTCGCCGAGCTCGATCGTCCACAGGTCGATCTCGCCCGCCTCCACGGTCTCGCCGTCGAGCGTCAGGCTCGACGACGCGACGCCGGAGGTGGCGTCCGTGGCCTCGACACCCAGGTCGAGGACCTGGGAGGAACCGACCTCGTCGCCGTCGGCGACCCCGGTCACCGTGATCTCGGGGGCCGTGGCGTCGATGGACACGGTCACCTCGCCGACCTCGGAGACGTTGCCGCCGGTGTCGGTGACGCGGTAGAGCACCTCGTGCACCCCGTCCTCGGAGAGGGTGAGGGGCTGGATGCCGAACCACGGGTGGCTCAGGCTCTGCCAGGTCTCCCCGCCGTCGGTGGAGACCTCGGCGTCGCCGATCTCACCGTCGTCGGTACCGGAGACCTCCACGTCCACCTCGCCGGTGTACCAGCCGTTCTCGCCGGTCGGCTCGGCCGGGTCGAGCGTGTGGCTCGCCTCGGGCGGGGTGACGTCGGTGACGCCCGGACCGTCGAACACGAGGGTGTCCAGCTCCACGCCACCGGTGGAGGTGACGAACAGCTCGCCGGTGCCCTCGGGGAACGCGGACACGTCCGCGGTCACCGTGGACCAGCCGTCGGAGTCGAGGTCCGCCGTGGCGAACGGCTCGGCGTCGGCGGCACCCCAGCGCAGCGCGATGGTGCCCGTCCCGGCACCGGTGACGTCGACGCCCTCGATCCCGGCGAAGTTCACCGGGTCCCAGGCGAGGTGGTCACCGGCGTCGAAGGACACGACCTTGGACAGGGCGCCCGCGGTGGAGTCCTCGACGACCTCCACACCCTCGAGCGTGTCGGCGTGCTCGGCCTCCTGGGTGAAGGTGTTGAGCAGCAGCGACACCTCGTCCTGGGCCGGCGGGATGTCCCCGTTGCCCTGGTCGGTGTAGGTCGCCACGACGACGCCGTACAGCTTCTCGGTCGCACCGTGCTCGGGGGCGTCGGCCGGGGTGACCCAGGCGCCGGAGCACCCGCTGCCGAGCACCTCGGGGTGGGCGTGCGTGTCGTGGCCCAGCCCGAACGTCCAGGACAGGTTCGAGCAGTCCGTCTCGTCGCCGTCCTCCGGGTCGGAGGTGGAGAACGCGTACGGCACGGCGTCGCCCCAGGCGAAGAACGAGCCGTCCGCCGGGTAGTCGGCCGTCAGGGTGGGTGCCACGTTGCCGACGGTGATGAGCTGCGACGTCAGGCCGATCCGGCCGGCCGGGTCGGTGACCCGCAGCCGGGCGGTGTACTGGCCGAGCTCGGTGTAGGTCGTGGTGACCTCGACGCCGGTCTCGTCGAACGTGCCGTCGCCGTCGGTGTCCCACTCGTAGGTGAGCTCTTCGCCCTCGGGGTCGCTCGATCCCGAGCCGTCGAGGGTCACCGTCAGCGGCGCCTCGGAGGAGGAGATCGGGTCGGCCGCGATCACCGCGGTCGGGGCCTTGTTGCCCTCGGCGTAGTCGACGCGGTACAGGCCCGCCTCCGGGTTCTGCCGGAAGAAGCCGTTGCCGTAGTCGAGGATGTAGAGCGACCCGTCCGGACCGAACTCCATGTCGATCGGACCGTCGGTGATGGCCTGGACGTTGTCGGTCAGCGCGGCGTTGGGCAGCACGTGCTCGACGTGGGTGACCTCGCCGTCACGGTCCGGGATGGTCAGGCCGGCGATGTAGTCCTGGGAGAACTCGTAGAAGAACGCCTTGCCGTCCCAGTACTCGGGCCACTGCGTGTCCGGGCCCTCCGGGTCGTGGGCGAACGTGGGTCCACCCATCGGTCCCTGACCGCCCTGGGCGTCGAACTCGACGAACTCGTCGAACGGCTGGTCGCCCGGGTTGTCGCCGTAGTAGACCTGCGGCGCGGTCGCCGGGGGCAGGACGTCGAGACCCGTGTTCCACGTCGAGTTGTTCTCGGCGCCGGCCTCGCAGTCGAACCAGGGGCCCTGGGTCTGCGTGGCGTAGTCCCACTCGTTGTAGTTCGCGTTGGGTCCGTGGCAGTACGGCCACCCGCCGTTGAGCGGCTGCGTGGTGCTCTGCCACTCCACGTAGCCCATCGGGCCGCGCTCGTCGCTCGCGACGCCGGAGTCGGGCCCGTAGTCGCCCCAGCTCACCGCGCCGGTGACGTCGTCGACGTCGATGCGGAACGGGTTGCGCAGACCCATGACGAGAATCTCGGGTCGCGTCCCCTCGGTGCCGGGCTCGAACAGGTTCCCCTCGGGGATCGTGTAGCTGCCGTCCTCCTCGACGCTGACCCGCAGGATCGCGCCGCGCAGGTCGTTCGTGCTGCCGGCGCCGCGGCGGGCGTCGAAGCCGGGATTCATGCCGGGTGCGTTGTTGATCGGGGCGAACCCGTTGGCGCCCGGGGTGCCGGCCGGCGTGTTGTCACCGGTGGACAGGTAGACGTTGCCCTCGGCGTCGAAGTCGATGTCACCGCCGACGTGGCAGCACTGCCCGCGCTGGACCTCGACCTGCAGGATGTCCTGCTCGGTGCTCATGTCGAGGGCGCCGGCGTCGGCGTCCCACTGCACGCGGGAGAGCTGGTTGTAGCCCTTCCACTGGTCCCAGTACGACTCGTCCTCGCCCTCGGGCAGCGAGTTCGGCGCGGACCCGGACGGCGTCGTCTCGGGGTAGTCGCCCTCCATCACGCGGGGTGCGTAGTACAGGTAGACCCAGCCCGACTCGGCGAAGTCCGGGGCCAGGGCGATGCCCTGCATGCCGTCCTCGGAGTTGGCGTAGACGTCGACGGTGTTGACCACCTCGGTGACGCCGGTGCTGGGGTCGGTGTGCCGGATCGCGCCGTCGCGGGCGGTGTGCAGCACCGACCCGTCGGGCATCACGGCCATGGCGATGGGCTCACCGGTGTTCTTGGTGAGCAGGATCTTCTCGTAGTTGGACCAGTCGAGCGCCGCGTCGGCGCCCTCCTCGGACCCGTGGTCGACACCGTCGTGAGCGGTGGCCGACGCCGCTGGTAGGGCCAGGGCGAAGGTCGCCGCCAGAGCGGCGACCAGCCGTGAACGCCTAGAATTCACCGTGCACTTCCCTTCGGTCGAGGTGCAGGAGTGCCCCGCCGCACGCCCCCGTCGCTGCCACGACGGATCCGGGCCCGCGGCGGGGCCTCTTCCGTGATGCATCCGCACGTCGGCTGGCCCGACGTTCCGGACGGTGCGTCGACGACGGGACGGACCCGCCCGTCGACGCGGACGCCGTGCGCTCCCGAGGGTCGGCGTCGAGGGGGTGCCGGCCCGGGCACCCCGGTGCGAGGAGCCGGGCCGTGGGCCCGCCCTCGTGATCGTGTCGCAGCACCTGCGCTGCGCGGTCCTCTTCGACCATGGGCACGACAGTAACGCACTTCTGTGATCCGTCAAGCAAAAGAAGTATGTCCATGGACGTATTTCTGTCGACGTCCGACTGAACCGTGGTTGACTGACCTCATGACAGCGACGTCGGGGCCCGAGGAGATCGCCCCCCTGCTCAGCACCCTGCGCGACGGCCGCCCACGCACCCGGGCGGAGCTCGCCAGGGAGTTCGGGCTGTCGCGCTCCACGATGACCAACCGCATCGACGACCTGCTCGCGCTCGGACTGGTCACCCCCACGGGCGATGCGGGCTCGACCGGCGGGCGGCCCGCGTCCACCTTCACGTTCGACCCGGCCGTCCGCGTCGTGGCCGGCGTCGACCTGGGCGCCACCCACGCCCGGGTCACCGTGACCGACCTCGCCGCGGAACCGCTCGCGGACCACCGCACCGAGCTCTGCATCGCCAACGGCCCGGGACCTGTGCTCGACCAGGTCGCCGAGATCCTCGAGGGTCTGCTGCGCCGTGCAGGGCGCCGCCCGGACGAGCTCGTCGGCATCGGCGTCGGCCTGCCCGGCCCCGTGGACCACGCGACCGGGCGGCCCACGAAGCCGCCGATCATGCCCGGCTGGGACGGCTACGACGTGCCCGGCCACCTCAGCGCTCGCCTTGGGAGCGTTCCCACGCTCGTGGACAACGACGTCAACCTCATGGCCCTCGCCGAGCACTCGAGCGCGCTGCCCGACGTCGGCCACCTGCTCTACGTCAAGGTCGCCACCGGCATCGGCGCCGGCATCGTCGCCGAGGGGCACATCTACCGCGGCGCGCAGGGCAGCGCCGGGGACCTGGGTCACGTGGCCGTCCCCGGCAGCGACCCGGTGCCGTGCACCTGCGGCAACACCGGCTGCCTCGAGGCGATCGCGGGCAGCGGCGCCGTCGCCCGGGCGATCGCCGCGCAGGGGCTGGAGGCCGCGACCACCGACGACGTCGTCCGCCTCGTCCGGGAAGGCTCCACCGTCGCGGCTCACGCCGTGCGCGACGCCGGACGGTCCGTCGGGTCCGTCCTCGCGAGCTGCGTGAGCCTGCTCAACCCGTCCGCGATCGTCGTCGGCGGGTCCATGTCCCGGGTGGGCGAGCACCTCGTCGCCGGGATCCGGGAGGTCGTCTACGCACGCTCCCTGCCGCTGGCCACCCAGCACCTGCGGGTCATGACCAGCCGCACCGGCCCGCACGGCGGAGCGCTGGGCGGCGCGTGGCTGGCCATCGAGCACGCCTTCGCCCGGCCCGGATGCTTCCTCACGCCCGCACCGGCTCCCCTACCAGGCTGAGCAGCAGGTCCCGCACCTCCGTCGCCTCCAGCCGCCCCCGCGCGCCGTCCGGACGGGAGCACAGCAGCACCGGCCCGTCCTCGGGCGACGCCGGCAGCCGCCCGTGCGTCCCGCCCACCGGAGCCGGGTCGAGCGGCACCACCCGCAGCGTGGAGCGGATCCCCAGCTTCTTGCGCAGCACGTGCAGGCCCGCCCGGGGCTTGACCCACCGGTCGGCCGGGTCCCAGAACAGCTCGGCCGGGTCGAACCCCGGCTTCTTGTGGATCTCCACCGACCGGGCGAAGTCCGGGGCGCGGTCGTCGTCGAGCCAGTAGTAGTACGTGAACCACGCGTCCGGCTCCGCGACCAGCACCAGGTCCCCGGCCCGGTCGTGGTCCAGCCCGTACCGGCGTCGTCCCTCGGCGTCCAGCACCTCGTCCACCCCCGGCAGGTCGGCCAGCAGCGCACTGACCTCCGCCAGGTCCTGCGGATCGTGGACGTACACGTGCGCCACCTGGTGGTCCGCCACCGCGAACGCCCGCGACGTCCACGGGTCCAGCAGCTCGCCGGTCGCGTTGGTGTGCACGTGCAGCAGCCCGGCCCGCCGCAGCGCCCGGTTGACGTCCACCGGACGCCGCGCCGCCGTGATCCCGTACTCGCTCAGCGCCACCACCGTGGTCCCGGACGCCGCGGCGTCCGCCAGCAGCGGCGCCAGCACCCCGTCCAGCTCCCGCGCCGCCGCCACCGCCTCCGGGGCGTCCGGCCCGTACCGCTGCAGGTCGTAGTCCAGGTGCGGCACGTACACCAGCGTCATGTCGTGCTCCGGCAGCAGCCGACGTGCCGCCCCCACGATCCACCGCGACGACGCGATGCCCGCCGTCGGACCCCAGTACGTGAACAGGGGGAACGGGCCGAGCTCGGCCTCCAGCTCGTCGTGCAACGACGGCGGCCACGTCCAGCAGTCCGGGTCCTTGCGGCCGTCCGCGTGGTACACGGGCCGAGGCGTGACCGTCGTGTCCGCCGTCGACCCCATCGCGTACCACCAGCACACGTTCGCCACCCGGTAGTCCGGGCGCTCGCGGCGGATCGTCTCCCACACCTTCTCCCCCGCCACCAGGCGGTGGTGCTGGCGCCACAGCAGCGGCTCGCCCAGGTCCCGGAAGAACCAGCCGTTGCCCACGATGCCGTGCTCGCGCGGCATCGTGCCCGTCAGGAACGTGGACTGCACCGAGCAGGTCACCGCAGGCAGCACCGTGCCGAGCTCGGCCTGCCACCCGCTGCGAGCCACCGCCTGCAGGTAGGGCATGTGCTCCAGCAGGCGGGGCGTCAGCCCCACCACGTCGAGGACCAGCATCCGGTTCACAGCGCCTCCATCCCTCGTGCGACGAGCCGGCGGCGGGTCCAGTCCAGCTCGGCGGCGATCCCGGCGACCAGTCCGTCGTCGTCGCGGGGCCGCAGGTGGTCGGGCAGCACCGACCACGTGTACGTCTCGGTCTCCAGGTGCTCCACGAGCGGCCGCTCCCCGCCGACCAGCCGGTCGAGGGCGTCGTCGAGCACGTCCGTGGTGCTGCGCAGCGGCGGGCGCGGCTGCGCGTGCAGCGGCACGTGCACGTGCACCCGCCAGGGGCCGTCGGTGTCCAGCGCGGGCACGTCGTCGACCCGGCCGAGCGCGTCCGGCAGGTCGTCGCGGCGTCCGACCCCGCCCGCGCGCCGCACCCGGGTCTGGTGCAGGAACCGCCCCTCGACGAACTCCTCGAGCGCCGCGAGCGCCTCCGGGTCGGCCGGGTCGGGGGCGTGCAGCGCGGCGGAGACCTGCGTCTTGACGACGTCGAGGCCGGCCTCCTGCACGGCGGCGAGCGCCGCGGCGGGCTCCTCGAACTCGGTGGCCAGGTGGCACAGGTCGAGGCAGACGCCGAGGCGTGCGGCGTCGAGGTCGGCGAGGTGCTCGACCAGGCCGGTGGCCGTCTCGCCGACGCATCCGGGCTCGGGTTCGACGGCGACGCGGATGCGGCGCCCGGTGGTCGCCTCGACGTCGGCGAGCCCGTGGGTGAGCCGGTCGAGGCGCTTGCGGGCGGCGTCGGCGCGGCCGCCGTCCCACGGGCTGCGCCAGGCGAGGGGCAGGGTGCTGATGCTGCCGGTGGTGACGTCGTCGGGCAGGAGGCCGGCGAGCACCCGGGCGGCGTCGAGCGTGTAGTCGAGGCGGGCGTCCTGGGTCCAGTCGGGCCGGTAGACGGCCTTCTTGACGACGGGGGCGTGGAAGTCGCCGTACGGGAACGCGTTGACGGTCACCACCTCGAGGCCTCCCGCGTCGAGGGCGGTCCGCAGGGCGGCGGTCTGCCGCGGGTCGGCGGCGAGCTCGTGGACGGCGCGGGCGGGCAGCCACAGCCCGAGCCCGAGCCGGTCGATGCCGAGCCGACGTCGGACCGGGCCGGCGTAGCGGCGCAGCTGGTCGTGCAGCCCGGTCACGTCCTGGGCGGGGTGGACGTTGGTGCCGTAGGAGACGTGCAGGACGGTGCCGTCGGGGTGTCGCAGCCGCACGGTCAGCCCTGCGCCGCCGGGGTGAGGGGTTCGCCGCGCTGCAGGGTGTTGCCCGCGTAGTCGGCGCCGGCGTCGACGTCGTCGAGCAGCAGCCGCCCGCTCTGGCCGTAGAACGCCACGGGGTTGCGCCACAGGACGTGGTCGACGTCGTGCTCGGTGAACCCGGCGGCGAGCATCGCCTGGCCGGTGCGCCAGGTCTTGAGGGGGTCGGAGCGGCCCCAGTCGGCCGCGGAGTTGATCATGACGCGCTCGAGACCGCGCCGCTGCAGGATCCGGACCATGCGGGCCTCGTCCATCTTGGTGTCGGGGTAGACGGAGAACCCGGCCCAGCAGCCGGCGTCGTCGACGACGTCCACGGTGACCTCGTTGAGGTGGTCCACGACGACGCGCTCGGGAGCGATCCCGACCTGCGCCACGATCTCCAGGGTGCGTCGGGTGCCGGCGGCCTTGTCGCGGTGCGGGGTGTGCACCAGGACGGGCAGGTCGTGCTCGCCGGCCAGCTCGAGCTGGCGGACGAACACGTCCTCCTCCTCGCGGGTCATGGAGTCGAACCCGACCTCGCCGACGGCGACGACGCCGTCCTTCTCCAGGTAGCGGGGCAGCAGGTCCAGGACGCCGCGGCAGCGCGGGTCGTTGGCCTCCTTGGGGTTCAGCGCGATGGTGGCGTGGTGGGCGATCCCGTGCTGGGCGGCGCGGAACCGTTCCCAGCCGAGCAGCCCGTCGAAGTAGTCGACGAACGAGCCCACCGAGGTGCGGGGCTGGCCGAGCCAGAACGCCGGTTCGACGACGGCGCGCACCCCGGCGTCGTGCATCGCCTCGTAGTCGTCGGTGGTGCGGGAGGTCATGTGGATGTGGGGGTCGAAGATGCGCACGGCACCCTCCTCGTCTCGGGCCGCGTCGTCGCGGCGTCGTCGGGTCAGGGGTTCGAGGGAGTCCGGTCCAGCAGGGCGCGGGCGTCGGGGGGGACCTCGCGGCCGGCGGCCTCCCGCTCGGCGGCGTAGGCGGCCACCATGCGGTCGAGCTCGGCGTCCCGGCGGTGCTCCAGGTCGGCGACGGCCGTCAGGGGGATGCCGACGAACAGGCACTTGAGCACGCCGTGCCGCCACGCCTCGGCCTGCAGGTGGGCTGCCGCGTAGGGGCCCATGGCGGCGGCGACGAGCCGGGCGTCGTTGGTCCGCAGCGCGTCCTCGACGAGCGGCAGCGCAGCGGCCGCGAGGTCGAGGTCGGGCAGGGCCAGGAGCACGGCGCGGCGCTCGTCGGCGTCCCCGGTGCGGTAGGCGTCCTCGACGACGGCGGAGGCACCGGCCGGACCGGTCGCCTCCGCGGCCGCGGCGACCAGCCGGGCGCGGGCGACGTCCTCGACGCGGTGCCCATCGGGGTTGGGTCCGCGACCGACGACCCGCGCCGCTCGGGCGACGGCTCGGGACAGGCGGCCCGGGTCCCGGCGGACCTCGGTGATCAGCTCCTCGAGCCGCGCCTCGGCGCCTGATGCGAGGCGGGCCCGGGTGGCGGTGGGGGCAGGGTCGGGCGTCATCGGGCGACCTCCGGGGTGGGCGCGGTCGGGACGGGAGCGGGCGCGGGCCGCACCGGGACCCCGGCGGTGGCCGCGGCGTCGCGCAGGGCGGCGAGGCTCTCGGCCGCGACGCGTGCGGCGGCGTGGGAGTGGCGCGGCAGCTCGACGGCGGCCAGACCGGCGTAGCCGACGTCGTCCAGCGCTGCCAGCACGCCGGGCAGGTCGACGGTCCCCTGCCCGAGCTCCAGGTGCTCGTGCACGCCGCGGACCATGTCGTCGACCTGGACGTGGGCGACGTGCTCACCCGTCCGCCGGATCACGTCCGGCCCGGGCTCGTCCTCCACGCAGGTCAGGTGCCCGACGTCGACGGTGAGGCGCAGCCGCGCCGGGTCGCCGAGCGCGCGCCGCAGGGCGAGCACGTCGTCCACGCGCTCGACGAGCATCCCCGGCTCGGGCTCGAAGGCCAGGTCGACGCCCGCGGCGTCGGCCACCGGGAGCAGCTCGGTCAGCCCGGCCAGCACCCGGTCGTGGCCGGTGGCCGCCGAGGTGCCGGCCGGGAGCACGCCGGACCACAGGTGCACCGCCGGGGCCCCGAGGTCCGCCGCGACGTCCACCGCGGTCCGCAGCAGGTGCAGACGACGTTCGCGTCCGACGTCGGACACCAGCGTCGGTTCGTGCTTGCGCCGCGGGTCGAGCACGTAGCGCGCGCCCGTCTCGACGACGACGCCGAACCCGTGCCGGTCGAGCAGGGCGGCCACGTCGGCCGTGCGTCGGGCCAGGCCCGGTGCCAGCGGGTCCAGGTGCATGTGGTCGAGCGTGAGCGCGATGCCGCCGTAGCCGAGGTCGGCGAGGTAGGGCACGGCGTCGGCGAGGCGGTGGTCGGCCAGCCCGTTGGTGCCGTAGGCGAGGGTGGTCACGTCGAGCTCACCACCCGGGCGCCGAGGCGGGCCAGCGGGACGGCGGCGAGCACCCCGGCCGCGGCCCGGTAGGCGCCCCGGCCGGCGAGGAGGGCGGCCTGCAGCGGGACCAGACCACGCAGTCCGACGCCGGTCGCCCGCCGGGCCGTCGCCGCGTCCGGGGTGCGCACGACGTCGAGCTGGGCCGGCAGCACCGTGCCCGCGAAGGTCGCGGCGAGCGCTGTCCCGGTGACCAGCGTCGACGGCGCGCCCCGCCCCGAGGCGGCCGCGGCCAGCCCGACCCCGGCGGTGGTGGCCACCGCCACCCGGCCGAGGTCCGACGTCGTGCCGTGCACCTCGCCGCGGCTGACCAGGGTGACCGCGAGGACGTGGGCGGCCACCGTCGTCGCCGGGGCCAGGGCCGCGCGGTGGCCCGCGCCGCCCATCAGCACGTCGAGGAACCGGGTGGACGCCATGACCACGGGGCCGAACGGCGTCGGCTTGGCGACGACGTCGTACGCCCACACGGCTCCGGCGAGCACCGCGGCGATCGCGGTCGGGCGGCGGCCGGCGACGGCGGCGGCCGCCAGCCCAGCCGTCGTGAGCGCTCCCGCGACGGCCAGGGCCTGGTCGGGACGGACCCGACCGGACGGGATCGGGCGCTCGGGGCGCTCGTCGGCGTCGAGGTCGCGGTCGGCCCAGTCGTTGAGCGCCATGCCCGCCCAGTACAGGCAGGCCGAGGCGACCGGCAGCGCGGCGGTGCGGCGGCCGCACGGCCACCCCGCGGCCGCGGCACCGGCCAGCGTGTCCCCGGGCACGGTCAGCGCCGCGGGCACCCGGACCAGCTCGGCGAGGTCCCGCCACCTCATGGGCGGTCGGGGGCGTCGGACGACGGCTCGGCGGGCGTCGCGGCGGACGGCGCGGCGGACGGCGCGGCGGACTGCGCAGCCAGGCCCGCGCACCAGCGGACCAGCGTCTGCCACTGGTCGGCCAGGGCGTGCTCGGTACCGCCGAGGGGCTCCTTGAAGAAGAACCCGAGCTCGGCCAGCGGGCCGCAGAGCCCGGCCTCGTGGGCGCGGGCGACGAGCCGGGCGAGGTCCAGGACGAGCGGGGCCGCGAGGGCGGAGTCGCAGCCCTCCCAGGTGACCTGCATCCGCATGCGCGTGCCGAGGAAGCCGTCGAAGGTGACGTGGTCCCACGCCGTCTTCCAGTCCCCCATGTCGGCCACGTGATCGATCCGGACGGGCCCCTCGACGGGGTAGCCGAGGATGGCCTGCACGGCCATCGCCTTGGTCGCGGTCTTGCTCGCGGCGGCCGCCGGGTCGGCGAGGGTGCGGCCGTCGCCACCGCCGAGGATGTTGAACGCCGACCAGGAGCGCACGGCCAGCGCCCGTGTGGCGAACATCGGGGCGAGCGTCGTCTTGAGCAGCGTCTCGCCGGTCTTGCCGTCCCGGCCGGCCCAGGGCAGGTGCTGGGACTTGGCGAGCTCCTCCAGCGCGGGCGTGCGCGGCCCCGTGGACGGCGTGAACCCGACGAACGGTGCACCCGCACGGAAGGCCGCGTAGGCGTACAGCGAGGAGGCCGGCAGGGGTGCGGTGCCGGCGTCGAGCAGCGACTCGAGCTCGGCGAGCGTGCCGACGGTGTCCGCCTCGGGAGCGGGCGGCTCGGTGCTGGAGACGTCGACGACCACGACGTCGTCGAGGTGGTGCGCGGCCCGGAAGTCGCGCAGGTCCTGCTCGAGGCGGTCGACGGTGACGCGGTCGGCGGTGCCGTCGGTGCCGGGACGCACCCGGGCGTCGACGGCGGCGAGGTCGTCGGCGACGGCGGCGACGGTGGCCGGCGGGATCACCCCGGAGGCGGCCAGCTCGTGCGCCCGGTCGACCATGCTGCCGGACACGTCGTGGCCGCCCACGACGAGCGTGTCCAGGGCGGGGAGGCCGGCGCGGGCGACCTCGGGCAGCTCGGTGACCAGGCCGGTCACCGGTGCCTCGCCACGGGCGAGGGCCAGCGCGCCGACGGTGGCGGTAGTGGCGACCGAACCGCGGGCGCCGATGAACCAGAGGCCGAGGCGTCGCTCGGGACGGTTGACGTCGTCGTCAGAAACCATGGTCCGCACGCTACGCCACTTCTGCTTCCTGTCAAGCAAATGTCGCGACGTGCAAGAACGTTAGTCGGGACCTTCTGCAGCCGTCCCCCGTACGTTGTGGGCGCAGTTCCTGGGTGTCACGGTCGGGCATACCGGGCACATCGGGCCAGATTCTGCGCCCGTAGCGCGGAGGGTTGCGTAGCGTGGACGCATGACACGACCGTCCCCCTGGCACACCGTCGCCCACGCCGCCGGAGCCGCGCTCCTGGTCAACGCCGTGCCGCACACCGTGCACGGCCTGTCGGGCGAGCCGTTCCCCAGCCCGTTCGCCGACCCGCCGGGCGTCGGGGACTCCACACCCGCCGAGAACATCGTCTGGGGCGGGCTCAACGCCGTCGCCGGCGGCGCGCTCCTGCTCGGCGTCGGACGGTTCCGGCCGGGCGCGAACCTGGGGACGGCGGTGACCGTGGCGGCCGGCCTGGCCGCCGCGTTCGGCATCAGCCGCCACTTCGCCGGGGTGCGCGGCGGCGTGGGGAGCACCCGGGCGACCGAACCCGCCGGGTCCGGGTGGGACGCGTGGTTCGACCGCGGGCGCCGGGTCGGGCCGGACTTCCTCGCTCGTCGACCAGCCTGATCGGGGCGCCGCGGCAATCAGGGTGTGGGGACGGCGGCGTCGAGCAGCCGGTCGAGCGCGGCGTGCGCGGCCGGACGGGCCGCGGGATCGTCGGTGCGTTCCGCCAACCACAGCGCCGCCTCGTTCATCGCACCGGACAGCTGGGCGGACAGCGCGTCGCGCAGCGCCGGGTCGACGCCGACGTCGGCCAGCGCCTCGGTCAGGTGCACCCCGGACGCCTCGGCGTCCTGCGCACGCCAGCGCTGCCAGCCGAGCACGGCGGGCGCCTCGACGAGCAGGACCCGCGCCGTGCCGGGTGCGGTGATCGCGTCGAGAAAGGCGTGACTGCCCGCCCGGAGCCGGGCGCGGGGGTCGGGTCCGCCGTCGTCGGCCACTGCGACGAGGTGCGCCGCCACCGCGGCCTGCAAGCCGTCCGCGACCGCGAGGAAGAGCCCCTCCTTGCTGCCGTAGTGGTGATAGACGGCGCCACGGGTCACCCGTGCGGCCCGGGCGACGTCGTCGAGGGCGACGCCCGCGTACCCCCGCTCGGCGAACAGGTCGGTGGCGACGGCGAGGACGCGACGGGCGGTCTCGGCGGCGTCCGCTGCGGAGGCTCGGGGCACAGGGTTTCCTTACGTACGCACTGTAGGTATCGTGGTTATACATACACACCGTACGTCAAGGAGCGCACCATGTCCGTCGCCCCGGCCACGCCCGCCGTCACCAGCGTCTACCCCGTGCTCATGAGCAGCGACGTCACCGCCGCCGCCGACTTCTACCGCGACGCGCTCGGCTTCACCACCACGTTCGCCACCGACTGGTATGTCAGCCTGCGCCACGGCGACCACGAGCTGGCGCTGCTCGATCCCGACCACCCCACGGTCCCGGCCGGGTTCGGGCACCCGGTGCGGGGCGTCCTGATCAACGTCGAGGTGGACGACGTCGACGCCGTGCACCGCCGGCTCGTCGAGGAGCACGGTTGCACCGAGATCGTGCCGCTGCGTGACGAGGACTTCGGCCAGCGACACGTGATCGTCGAGGCGCCGGACGGCGTGCTCGTCGACGTCATCCAGCCGATCCCGCCGAGCGCCGAGTTCGCCGCCGCCTACAGCGACTGACGACACACCAGCGCGCGGCGCTGCCGCTCGTCGCGTGCCCGTGTCACCCGTATCCTGCTCACCATCAACGTTCCAGCGGAGGTGGGTGTGTCCGAGCAGGGGTTCCTCGCGCCCGGTGAGGCCGTCGACCTCGACAACTGCGCCCGCGAGCCCATCCACATCCCCGGCCGGATCCAGCCGCGCGGGCTGCTCCTCGCGCTGCGCACCGACGACGCCGTGGTGACCCAGTGCTCGGAGAACGTCGCCGACGTGCTCGGCACCGGTCCCGACGGCGTCCTGGGGGCGCCGCTCGGCCACGTGATCGGCACCGACGCGGCACGCACCCTCCTCGACCACGTCGCCGCCGTGGACGACCCGCGACTGCGCAACCCGGTCGAGGTCACGATCCCCGTGGGCGGCACCGCCGAACGCTTCGAGGCGGTGCTGCACCACGCCCCGGGCTCCGCCACGGCGACCCGCCCGGCCGTGCTCGTCGTCGAGCTCGAACCGTTCTCCGGGCACGCGGCCCTGAGCTACACCAGCACCTACGAGCCGGTGCGCGACGCCCTGACGCAGCTCGACCGGGCCACCTCCCTGCAGGAGCTCTACGACGTCGCCGTCGAACGTGTGCGCGAGCTCACCGGGTTCGACCGCGTGATGCTCTACCGGTTCGACGCCGACTACAACGGCGAGGTCGCGGCGGAAGCCCGGAGGGAGGACCTCAACCCCTTCCTGGGGCTGCACTACCCGGCGTCCGACATCCCGCCGCAGGCCCGGGCGCTGTACGAGAAGAACTGGATCCGCCTCATCTCCGACGTGGACTACCGGCCCGTCCCCGTCGTGCCGACCGACGACCCGGTCGGCGGTGCGCCCCTGGACCTCACCTACGGCACGCTGCGCAGCGTCTCGCCGATCCACGTCGAGTACCTGCAGAACATGGGCGTCGGCGCCTCCATGTCCATCTCGCTGCTGCGCGACGGGCGGCTGTGGGGCCTGATCGCCTGCCACCACTACTCGGGCGCGCACGCGCCGTCGTACGCCGCCCGGGCCGCCGCGGAGTTCCTCGGCTCGACGCTGTCGGCCCGGCTGGTCACGCAGGCCGAGGACGACCGCGCCTCCGCGGCACGACGCTCGGCCGGCGTGCTGGCCCGGCTCGTGGCGGCGACGCGCGACGACGACGCCCCGTTGACGGACGCCCTGACCGGCACGCCGGGCCTGCTGGACCTGGTGGACGCCGACGGCGCCTTCGTGGCCGCCGAGCACCGGGTGGGCCGGCTCGGGGACGTCCCCGCCGAGGAGACGTGCCTGCGGCTGGCGCGGGCCCTCGCCGAGCTGGACGTCGAGGTGCTCGTGACCGACCGGCTGGCCGAGGAAGAGCCCGAGCTGGCACGGATCGTCCCCGACGCGGCGGGCCTACTCGCCCTCGTCGTCCCGGACGGCGCGGTCACCGTGTGGCTGCGGCGCGAGGTCGTGCAGAGCGTCGACTGGGGCGGCGACCCCCGCAACAAGGCCATTGCGCGGCGCGAGGGCGACACGGTGCGGCTGTCGCCCCGCAAGTCGTTCGCGCGCTGGCGCGAGATCGTCCGCGGCACCAGCGAGCCGTGGACCGACGACCAGGTGGACGTCGCGACGTCGCTGCGCTCCTACCTGGCCGAGGGTCTGCTGCTGCGCGGCCGCCGGGACATCCGCGCCGCGGCGACGCTGCAGCGCAGCCTGCTGCCCACCGCGCTGCCGCAGGTCGACGGCTGGGAGATCGACGCCGTCTACGAGCCGACCGGCGGGGGCCTGGCCGGCGGCGACTGGTACGACGCGCTGGTGCTCGACGACGGTCGCCTGGCCGCGGTGGTCGGGGACGTCAGCGGCCACGGCCTGTCGGCCGCCGCCACGATGGGGCAGCTCCGCAACGCCCTGCGGGCTCTCCTGCTGACCGGCAGCCCTGCCGTGCGCGCCGTCGAGCAGGTCGACCAGCTGCTGCGCTCCACGATGCCGGGGCAGGTCGCCACGCTCGTGGTCGCCGTCGTCGACCCGGCCACGGGAGCCGGTGAGTACGTGACCGCGGGCCACCCGCCGCCCGTCGTCGTCGGGCCCGACGGCGGCGTGCTCGCCGCGATGCTCGGCACGCCCCCGCTGGGCGTGGGCCGGCGCACCAACCGTTCCGGGACGCTGCAGGTCGAGCCCGGCGGCGGTCTCGTGCTGTTCAGCGACGGGCTCGTGGAGCGGCGCGAGGAGTCGATCGTCGACTCCCTCGAACGCCTGCGGCGGGCGACCGGCATCGTGACCGGCGCCGCCGCGCTCGTGGCCGCCGTGCGCGACCCGGCGTCGGACGACGACGCGACGGTCGTCGTCGTGCGCCGGGCCTGATCAGGCGGGCAGCGGCGGGGCGTCGTTCTGCACGACGAACCGGGCCCACACGTGCTTGCCCGCCCGCGTCGCGTACCAGCCCACCGCGTCGGCCAGCCGAGCGGCGAGCATCAGGCCGAACCCGCCGTCGCCCCCCGGTGTGCTGGAGATCTGCGGGCGGTGCTGCGGTGAGCGGTCGGCGACGTCGAGGAGGTACTCGCCGTCGCGCGCGAGCAGCCGGACCGTCGCCGGTCCGCCCCCGTGCTCGATCGCGTTGGTGGCCAGCTCGCTGGCGACGAGCAGGACGCACTCGGGCACGTCCTCGAGGTTGTCCCCGCCGGCGGGGAGTGCCGCTCCCAGGTCGTTCCGGAGCAGCGCGAGCTGGTCGAGCGTGAGCAGCGGCCAGGACCGCACCTCGTGGAATCCGTCCGGGGCCGGCGCTGCGGTGATCCTCAGGTCCACGTTCTCGCCTCCTTCAGTCCGCGAGGACGAACATCGTGTCCACGCCGGTCAGTCGGAGCAGGTCGCGGACCTTGGTCGGGGTCCGGACGAGCACCGGGGGCGACGCCGTGGTCTCGGCGGCGTGGTAGAGCAGCCGCAGCCCGCCGGAGTCGATGAACGTCACCTGCTCGAGGTCGACCGTCAGGGTCTCGTCAACCCGACCGCGGAGGTGGGCCGCCAGCCGGCCCGAGTCACGGGCCTGCACCGCGGCGTCGACCTCTCCCCACATGGTCCAGTGGGCACGGTCGGGGTCGATCCGGACCCCGCCGTGGTTCTTGTCATCCTTCACTGTCACCCTCGCAAGACGTTCCGTGGGTCGCGTCTTCTCCGCGACCGAAGACTCATAGTGCCCGATGCCTCCGCGCGGCGCAGCACCGCGCCGACGCGGCGTGCGGGAATCGCGGCGCCGACGTGCGACGTTGCCCCGAGATGATGCGCAGATCACGACGGGCGGCCGGCGGACGCGGGTACCGGACGACGGCGGTCGCCGCACTGCTGGCTCTCGCGCTGGGCGGGTGCACCGCGTCGGGCGGTCCGGGCGGCGGTGCGGACGGCCCCGACGGCGGCGCCGACGAGAACTCCGCGAGCGCCCTGCCCGCCTCCCCGACGGGCGGGCGTTCCGTCGTCGCCTCGGGCCTGGCCGCCCCGTGGTCGGTGACGTTCGTCGGCGAGGTCCCGCTGGTCAGCGAGCGCGACTCGGCCCGCGTCCTCGAGCTGGCCGACGACGGGACCGTGCGTGAGGTGGGCGTGGTCGAGGGGGTCGTCACCGGCGGTGAGGCCGGGCTGCTCGGGCTGGCGGCGGACGACGCCGGGCGGCTGTTCGTGTACTCGACCGGCGCGGACGGCAACCGGATCGAGCGCTACGACCTGGAGGGCTCCCCGGGCTCCTTCGCTCTCGGCGACCCGGCCACCCTGGTCGAGGGGATCCCGGCGGCGAGCAACCACGACGGTGGTCGCCTCGCGCTCGGTCCGGACGGGATGGTGTGGGCCACCACGGGGGACGCGGGCGACCCGTCGCGGTCGCAGGACCCGGAGTCCCTGGCGGGCAAGATCCTGCGGATGACGCCCGACGGCGAGGCCCCGGACGACAACCCGTTCCCGGGCTCGCTGGTGTACAGCCTGGGCCACCGCAACGTCCAGGGGCTGGCGTGGACGGACGACGGCACGCTGTTCGTGACGGAGTTCGGGCAGAACACGTGGGACGAGCTGAACGTCGTGGAGCCGGGCGCGAACTACGGCTGGCCGGAGGTCGAGGGGATCGCGGGAGCCGAGGGGTTCGTCGACCCGGTCCAGCAGTGGCGGCCCGGCGAGGCGAGCCCGTCGGGGATGGCGCACGTGGACGGCACGCTGTTCGTGGCGAACCTGGGCGGCGAGGTGCTGCGGGCGGTGCCCGTCGAGGCGCCGTCGACCTCCGCCGTCGTCGTCGAGGACGAGGGCCGGCTGCGCGACGCCGTCGTTACGCCGGACGGCGAGCTGTGGATCGTCACCAACAACACCGACGGGCGCGGGACGCCGGGGCCGGACGACGACCGGATCCTGCGCCTCGACCTGACGCGGGGCTGAGTACCGCTTCCGGTCAGGAGCCGGGGCACGGGCAGGGCGCGTCGCCCCGACCGGTCGACGCCGCGGGGGCGGAGAATCGTTCGCGCCACGCCGCGACCGCGTCCGCCGCGCGCTCGCCCCAGCTCAGCGACCGGGACCGGACCAGGAACGTGGCGGCCGCGGCGTCGTCGGACACCATGGCGTCCACCTGCTCCGGACGGCACCGGCCGTACCGGGCGCGGTAGGCGTCGTCGAGGAGCTCGTGCATCTCGGGTGCCACCTCGCTCAGGACGACGGCGTGGTCCTGCCCGTCCATCCGCATGCGCCCGCGGCCGCGTCGGTCGACGACGGCGGAACGCGGCGCGGCGGACCGTGCGTACAGCGCGCCGTCGAACCGGACGAGCCACGCGCCGACCGAGGCACCCGGCCCGACCAGACGGGCGGTGCCGGCGAGCGGGAGCCGACCGAGGTCCTTCTCCGTGGCGGTGGTGGTCATCGGAACTCCTCGGGTCGGACGGGCGGTCGGCTCGGGCGGCCGTCGAGTGCAACCGCCCCGAGCAGGAGGTATTCCCGGCGCCCCGTCCCGCGGGCTCTCGACGGGAGACGTGATCTCAGTCCATCGCGCCGACGGAACGCCGGCCAGGCACGGCTCGTCGGGGTACTGACAGGGCACCCCTCCCGGCTCCCGCGACGCGTGCCGACGTGTTCGGATAGCAGGAGCACGTCGGCCGGGCGACCCACCACACCGGCCACCGACCACGAGAGCGAGACCATGCGAGCAACTGTGATGTACGGCGCCGGCGACGTCCGGGTCGAGGAGATCCCCGACCCGACCATCGTCGAGCCCACCGACGCGATCATCCGCGTCACCCTGGCCTGCGTGTGCGGCTCCGACCTGCACCCGTACCACTCGATGCCGGCCTCCGAGGACGGCACCCCGATGGGCCACGAGGCCATCGGCGTCGTCGAGGAGATCGGCGACGACGTCACGGGCGTCGCCGTCGGCGACCACGTGATCGTCCCGTTCGCCTACGCGGACAACACGTGCGCGATCTGCCGCGACGGCTTCCAGACCGCCTGCGCGCACGGCGGCTTCTTCTCCGGTGCGCAGGCGGAAAAGCTCCGCGTCCCGCAGGCGTCCGGCACCCTGGTGTCGTTCCCGGCGGACACCGACGAGTCGCTCCTGCCGAGCCTGCTGACCCTGTCCGACGTCTACCTGACGGGCTACCACGCGGCCTCCATGGCCGGCGTGCAGCCGGGCCAGACCGTCACGGTGATCGGCGACGGCGCCGTCGGGCTCTCGGCGGTCCTCGCCGCGCAGCAGATGGGCGCGGGCACGATCATCCTCATGGGCCGCCACCAGGACCGTACCGACCTCGGTCGGCAGTGGGGCGCCACCGACGTCGTCGCGGAGCGCGGCGAGGAGGGCGTCGCCAAGGTCCTGGAGCTCACCGGCGGCGAGGGGTCCCACGTCGTGCTGGAGGCCGTGGGCCACATGCCCGCCTACGAGCAGTCCTACGGCGTCGTGCGCGCCGGCGGGGTCATCTCCCGCGTCGGCGTCCCCCAGTACGAGAAGGCCCCCGTCGGCTTCCGGTCGCTGTTCGGCAAGAACGTGACCCTGAACGGCGGACCGGCACCGGTGCGCGCCTACCTGGAAGCCGCGATCGGCCAGGTGCTGGACGGCACCATCGACCCCGGCCAGGTCTTCGACCGCGAGGTCTCCCTGGACGACGCCCCCGAGGGCTACCGCCTCATGGACTCCCGCGAGGCACTCAAGGTGCTCGTGCGTCCGTGACGCCACCCGAGGCGCCGGTGCTGCCAGGATGGCCGCCATGGCCTACTTCCGACGCACCGGCGCCTCGACCTTCGACCCCACCGAGCACACCGGCGGGGCGTGGCGCACCGACGAGCAGCACGTGGCCCCCACGTTCGGCCTGCTCACCCACCTGGTGGAGACCGACCGGGTCGCTCGCGGGCGCGACGAGCTGACCCCCGTCCGGCTCACCTTCGACGTCTGGGGCCCCTACCCACTGGCCCCGATGGACACCTCCGTGCACGTGATCCGTCCGGGTCGCGGCGTCGAGCTGGTCGAGGCCGCGGTCACCTGCGCGGGGCGGACCGTCGCCACGCTGCGGGCCTGGCTCGCGGCGGCCGGGGACACGGCGGCGCTCGCAGGCGGTGATCCGCCGTCGATCCCCGGCCCGGACGAGACGCCCGCCTGGGACCCGACGACGGACTGGCCGGGCGGGTTCGTCGCCTCGATCGACGTGCGGCGCACCCTCGCGGAACCGGGCCGGGGCACGGTCTGGGTGCGCACCGACCACCCGCTCGTCGAGGACGAGGACGTCGCGCCGCTCGCGAGCACGGCGGGCCTGCTGGACCTCGCCAACGGGATGAGCGTGCGCGCCGACCCGCGCCGGGTCGCGTTCCCCAACCTGGACCTGACGACGCACCTGTTCCGCGCGCCGGCTGGCGGGTGGCTCGGCCTGGACACCACCGTCACGTTCGGCCCCGCCGGCGCGGGCGTCACCTCGACGGTGCTGCACGACGCCGACGGCCCGTTCGGCCGCCTGGCGCAGTCGCTCGTGGTGCGACCCCTCGGCTGACACCTCTCCCGTCCAGGGGCGACCGCGCCGCGCAGGTGCCGCCGGGGGACCGCCGTCGTACGCTCCCGACAGCCCTCCTGAAGGAGACCGCATGGCCCTGAACCTCGCCCGGCGCCTGCGCACCGACTCCGGTGCCGCCGTCCTGCTGCTGTCGGTCACGCTGTTCGCGCTGCTGTGGGCCAACTCGCCCTTCTCCGAGGCGTACACCCACCTCTGGGAGATCCCGATCAACGTCGACATCGGGGACCTCGCGTTCGACATGGACCTGCACCACTGGGTCAACGACGGGCTGATGGTGGTGTTCTTCTTCGTGGTCGGCCTGGAGGTGCGCCAGGAGCTCACCATCGGCTCGCTGCGACGACGCAGCCAACGGCTCGTCCCGCTCGTCGCCGGCACCGCCGGGGTCGTGGTCCCCGCCCTGATCTACCTCGCGATCGCCGGGGGCACCGCACCCCACGGCTGGGGCGCCGTCGTCGGCACCGACACGGCGTTCCTGCTGGGCGTCCTGGCGCTGGTGGGGCCCGCGATGTCCAACCAGCTCAAGGTGTTCCTGCTGACCCTGTCCGTCGTGGACGACTTCCTGGCCGTCACCATCATCGGCGTCGTCTACTCCGAGGACGTCCGGATCACCCCGCTGCTGGTGGCCGGCGCGTGCCTGGCCGCCCTCTGGCTGCTCGGGCGCATGCGGGAGTGGCGCAGCACCCCCTACCTGCTGGTCGTGGTGGTGCTCTGGGGCGCCACGGTGCAGGCGGGCATCCACCCGTCCATCGCCGGGATGCTCGCCGGCCTCCTGGTGCCCGCCGCGCTGACGCAGCGGTCCGACGTCGTGCGCACCAAGGACCTGTACCGGGCCTACTGGCAGTCCCCCAGCGCCGGCGTCGCCCGCGAGGTGCACCTGGGGCTGTCGCGGTCCATCTCCGTCAACCAGCGCCTGCACGAGGTGCTCAACACCCCCGTCAACGTCGTCGTGGTGCCCCTGTTCGCGCTCGCCAACGCCGGGATCGACCTGCGCGGCGGGGCGCTCGGCGAGGCGCTGGGCTCCTCGATCACCTGGGGCGTGGTCGCCGGTCTCGTGCTCGGCAAGCTCGTGGGCATCAGCCTCGGCACGTGGGCGGCCGTCAGGGCCGGGCTCGGCACGCTGCCCGACGGCGTGGGGCCCGGCAGCGTGCTCGGCGGCGCCGCGCTGTGCGGCATCGGGTTCACGGTGTCGCTGCTGGTGATCGACCTTGCCTTCGACGACGAGGCACAGGTGCAGGCCGCGACCGTCGGCGTGCTGCTGTCGCTCGTCCTCGCCTCCCTGGTGGCGTGGGCCCTCTTCCGCCTGGCCCGCGTGCGCTGGGGCGAGGAGAGCGCCGACCTGCCCATGGCGCTGGACCCGCCCGTCGACACCCGGCATGACCACCTGCGCGGCGACCCGGAGGCCCCGCACACCATCGTGGAGTACCTCGACTTCGAGTGCCCCTTCTGCATGCGGGCCACCGGGATGTGGCGAGAGTTGCAGGCCGAGCTCGACGGCCGGGTGCGCTACGTCGTCCGTCACCTGCCGCTCGACGACGTGCACCCGCACGCCCGCCTCGCCGCCGTCGCCGCGGAGGCCGCCGCCCGGCAGGGCCGGTTCTGGGAGATGCACGACGTGCTGTTCGAGAACCAGACGGCGCTCGAGGCCGAGGACCTGCGGGCGTACGCCGCGTCGCTCGGTCTCGACGCCGAGCAGTTCGAGGCCGACCTCGCCGACGACGCCCTGCACGCCCGCGTCGCCGACCACGCCGAGAGCGCCCGGGCCAGCGGTGCCCAGGGCACGCCGACGTTCTTCCTCGACGGGGTCCGCCACCAGGGGCCGCACGACGCCGCCACGCTGATCGCCGCGATCGAGGCGCTGGAGGCGGCGGAGCCGGACGAGGCGCGGTAGGCGGAGCGCGGGCCGGTCAGGCGGCGGGGCTCCCGAGTGCGCCACCAGGGTGGATCCGGCCACGACTCGCGTGTTCCTCGGCGACCCGCTCGATGCGCCGCGCGATGGCGGCCGAGGGCACGACACGGCCGGTGAGATACGTCGACAGCCGGGACGGCGACGTGCCGACGGCCGCCGCGAGGTCCTGGGCCGTGAGCCCGGAACGGCGGAGGTTCTCGCGAAGCCCCCGGGCGACGGCCGCTCGGTCGCTCTCCCGGGCCTGCACGAGCACGTCCGACAGCAGAGCGGTGGCCCCGTTCGGCTCGACGACGGCGAGCGCCGTCTCGAGCTGACGGGCGACGGTGCCGTGCGGTTCCGCGCGGACCGCTCGCGCGATGCGTTGCCAGTGCGGCAGGTACCCGCGCTCCAGGGCGGTGGCCAGGCCCTCGACCCCCCAGGTCGACACCGGGTCCTCCGGGCTGGCGTCGATGTTGCGGAACCGGAGCATCGAACCTCCTTATCAGATACGATCATCGTATGCCTTCTGACGGGGACACCGCAGGCCCGCACGACGTCCCGACCCTCGAAGAGCTCGTGGAATCGGCCGCGAGACTGCAGGAGATCGTCCCCGACGCCGTCCTCGTCGGTGGCACCGCCGCGGCGCTGCACGCCCGGCACCGACTCTCCGTCGACCACGACCATGTGCTCGTCGACCTGCGCGACCGCTTCGACACCATCCTCGACGCTCTCGAACGGGAGGGTGAGTGGCTGACCAACCGGGTCCGTCCGGGAAAGATCATCCTCGGCGAGCTCGGCGGCATCGAGTCCGGACTACGCCAGCTCATCCGCACCCGGCCGCTCGAGACCGAGCAGGTCCGGCTACCTTCGGGTCGCACCCTGACCGTTCCGACCTTCGACGAGATCCTGCGCATCAAGGCCTTTCTCGTCGTCAAGCGGAACCAGGTGCGCGACTACCTCGACGTCGCGGCGCTCGCCGCGGCGGCTGGAACCGATCACGCCGCCCGCGTGCTGATCGGGATCGACGACTACTACGCCGACCTGCTGCACGACGAGTCCCCCGTCGCCACCCAGGTCGCCGCTCAGCTCGCCGCTCCGGAGCCGAAGGACGCCGCCGTCATCCCCGAGCTCCCCCGCTACAAGGGCTTGGCGAAGCGGTGGTGGAAGTGGGACGACGTGACGGCGACATGTGCCGAGCTGGCGCGCGCCATGGTGGCCTGAGGCTCTACGGTCGGGACATGCCGCGACGACGCAGAGCCCTGACCGCCGCCGCCCTGTTCGCCCTGGTCGCCACCGGGTGCGCCGCACCCGACGACGACAGCTCCGCCGCGTGCGCCGCTCCTCGGCTGACGTGGGACGCGGACACCGCCGCCGCGGGCGACGCCGTCGCCCTGCACGGCGAGGGCCTGCACACCGGCTGTGAGGACGGGTCCGGGGACACCGAGGAGCCCTTCGAGATCACCGCCGCGAGGCTGGTCGTGGACGGCGAGCCGGTCGAGCCCGGGCCGGCGATCGACGGCACGCTGACGGCGGCCGACGACGGCACCCTCGACATGCAGGTCGCCCTGCCACCCGACCTCCCCGAGGGGGCACGGGTCATCTTCGAGCTGACCGTCACCGAGGGACCGGCGGTCGTCTCCGACGAGCTGATGATCGGCGAGTAGGCGCGCGCCGTGGTGGGTGGCGCCGACGACCCTTGTCCGTCTACATACATTCCTTCATACTCGATGCATGACCTCGATGACTTCCCTCCGCGTCTCGACCGAGCTGCGCGACAAAATCCGTGACGGCGCACAGCGCCATCGGGAGACGCAGGCCGAGTACATCGCGCGCGCCCTGCGTGAGCTCGAGCAGGCCGAGTTCCTCCGGGCGGTCGCCGCCGAGCGGTACGACGACGAGGACCTCGACGAGGCGACCGACTGGCTCGACGCCGACCTCACCTCCGGACCGACCGGATGAAGGTCGCTGCCGGCGACATCCTCTGGGTCGACCTCTCGCCGACGAAGGGTCACGAGCAACGAGGGCACCGACCGGTGCTCGTCATCTCCGAGACGCCGACCAACCACACATTCGCGATCGTCGTCCCGTTGACCAGCCGGGACAAGGGCTACCCGACGTCGCACCGGCTCCGGACCGAGGACCCCGAGCAGATCAGCGTCGCGCTCTGTCAGCAGGTCCGCACCATCGACGTCCGCCAGCGGGTGACCGGTCGACTCGGGGCCGCCACCCGCGACGACCTCGACGCCGTCCGCGACATCGTGGCTCGACTGATCGGCCGGTACACGTAGACACCTGGCACCTCGGTCCGGATCGCCCCTGCGGTCAGTCGAGCGGGTCCCGCACGATCGGGCACGTCATGCAGTGCCCGCCGCCGCGGCCGCGCCCCAGCTCCGCCCCGACGATCTCGACGACCTCCACCCCGGCGTTCCGCAGCGCGGCGTTCGTCTGGGTGTTGCGGTCGTAGGTGAACACGACGCCGGGTTCGACGGCGACGGCGTTGTTGCCGGAGTCCCACTGCTGGCGCTCGGAGGCGTAGACGTCGCCCGCGGTCTCGACGACCCGCAGGCGCGGCAGCCCCATCGCGTCGGCGACCACGTCGACGAACGACTTGCCCCGCGCGTCGACCACGTCGATGCCGGGTGACCGGTCGCTCGGGTACAGCACGTAGGGATGGATGTCGTCGACGATGCGAGGGTGGACGGTCACCAGGTCGCGGTCGGCGAACGTGAACACCGTGTCCAGGTGCATCGCGGCCCGCAGGCGCGGCATGCCGGCCACGACCACCTGCCGGGCCGCACCGGCGTCGAACAGGGCCTTGGCGAGCTGGCTGATGGCCTGGCGCGAGGTGCGCTCGCTCATCCCGACCAGCACGACGCCGTCGCCCACGGGCATGACGTCGCCGCCCTCCAGGGACGCCTGGGCCCAGTCGACCTCCGGGTCGCCCCACCACACGGTCGCGTCGGCGTAGTCCGGGTGGAAGGAGTAGATCGCCTTCATCAGCAGCGTCTCCTCCTTGCGCGCCGGCCAGTACAGCGGGTTGAGCGTGAGCCCGCCGTAGACCCAGCACGTGGTGTCCCGGGTGTAGAGCGTGTTGGGCAGCGGCGCGAGCAGGTACTCGCGGGAGTCCGGCGACTCGTGCGCCAGCGACACGTAGCCGGTGCGGTAGTCGTCGGGCAGGTCGGCGGTGGAGAGCCCACCGAGGAGGTAGCGGGACAGCTCGGCCGGTGCCAGGCCGTCGAGGTAGGCCCGGGCCGGCTCCACGAGGCCGAGACCCACCCGGTTCGGGGTCACCTTGCGGTCCAGCAGCCACGAGCGGGCCCGCAGGTCCGCCATCGTCTCGGCGAGCAGGTCGTGCAGCTCGACGACCTCCACCCCCCGGTCGGTCAGCTGGTGGACGAAGTCGGCGTGGTCGCGCTGAGCGGCCTCGACCCACATCACGTCGTCGAACAGCAGGTCGTCGGAGTTGGAGGGCGTCAGCCGCTCGTGCGCCAGCCCCGGCCGGCAGACCAGGACCTTGCGCAGCCGGCCCACCTCCGAGTGCACCCCGAGGGCCGGGTTCGAGTCCGTCACGGTCGTCCCCCTCCGTCGTCGTGCCCCGGCTCGCCCGGCGCTGCGATCTGCGACGATCGTCGCAGCAACTCCCCAATACCGCCCACCGAGGAGCCCTCTTGATCGCTGCCGGACTCGTGCTGGTCACGCTGGCCGCCGCCCTGCACGTCTACATCTTCTGGCTGGAGTCGTTCGCGTGGACGACGCGCGCCCGGGCGGTCTTCGGCACGACGGCGGACGAGGCGGCGGCGACCCGCGAGCTCGCATTCAACCAGGGCTTCTACAACCTGTTCCTCGCGGTCATCGCTCTCGCCGGCGTCGTCCTGACGCTGCTGACCGGGGCGTTCGACAGCCCGCGCCCGCACCTCGCCGGCGCGTCGCTGATGCTCGCCGGCACGGGCGCGATGCTCGCCGCGGCGCTCGTGCTGCTCGCCTCGTCGCCGGGCAAGTGGCGTGCCGCCGTCGCGCAGGGCACGCTGCCGCTGCTCGCCATCGTGACGGTCACCGCGACACTCGTGCCCTGACCTGCGTGCGTGCGCGTCCGCGCAGCAGCGCGGAACGCGGACCGGCCAGCAGCACGACGGCGAACACCGCCCCCTGCACCAGGACGACCATCCCGCCCGAGGCCGCGTCGAGCCAGTACGACAGGTAGATGCCGGTGATCGAGCACAGCGCCGAGATGATCGGCGCCAGCACCAGCATCCGGCCGAAGCGCCGGGTCAGGAGCGACGCCGTCGCACCGGGGATGATGAGCATCGCCACGACGAGGATCACGCCCACCACCTGTAGCGTCACCACCGCGGTCAGCGCGAGCACCCCGAGGAGCAGCGCGGACAGCCGCCGGGTGGACAGCCCGATGGCGTGCGCATGGGTGGGGTCGAAGGCGAACAGCACCAGGTCGCGCCGCTTGACCAACAGCACGGCCGCCCCGACGACGGCGAGCACGGCCACCTGCACCAGCTCGGCGGTGGAGACGCCCAGGACGTTGCCGAAGATGATGTGGCTCAGGTCGGTCTGGCTCGGCGTCACGGACACCAGCACGAGGCCGAGGGCGAACAGCGTCGTGAATACGATGCCGATGGCGGCGTCCTCCTTGACCCGCCCGGTGTCCCGGACGGCCCCGATGAGCACGACCGCCAGCCCGCCGAACACCAGCGCGCCCAGGGCGAACGGCACGCCCAGGACGTAGGCGATGACGACCCCGGGCAGCACGGCGTGGGAGACGGCGTCGCCCATCAGCGACCAGCCGATGAGCACCAGCCAGCACGACAGCAGCGCGGCGACGACGGCGGCGAGCGTCGTGGTGAGGAACGCCCGGACCATGAAGTCGTAGGTCCACGGTTCGAGGATCAGGTCGACGAGGGTCACGCGGCCTCACCGCCGGGACCGTCCAGGGGCGCGGCCTCGACGTCGAGGCCGAACGTCCGGGCCAGGTTCGCCGGTTCCAGCGCCTCCGCGACCGTGCCGTGGAACAGCACGCGGCGCAGCAGCAGCACCGCCTCGTCGGCGAGTCGCGGCAGGGCGTGCAGGTCGTGCGAGGACACGAGGACGGTGCGACCGTCCGCGGCGAGCTCGCGCAGCAGCCGCACGATGGTGGCCTCCGAGCGCTTGTCCACGCCGGCGAACGGTTCGTCGAGGAGCAGCACGTGGGCGTCCTGCGCGATCCCGCGGGCGACGAACGCCCGCTTGCGCTGCCCGCCGGACAGCTGTCCGATCTGCCGGTCGGCCAGGTCGGTCAGCTCGACGCGGTCCAGGGCATGCTCGACGGCGGCACGGTCGGCAGGGCGGGGGCGGCGCGTGATCCCGAGGTGGCCGTACCGCCCCATGGCCACCACGTCCCGCACCGAGACGGGGAAGGCCCAGTCGACGGCCTCGGTCTGCGGCACGTAGCCCACCGACCCGCGACGCCGGGCGCGAGCCGGGGTGCCGCCGTCGACCCGCACGGTGCCGGACGTGACCGGGACCATGCCCATGACGGCCTTGAAGAGGGTGGACTTGCCGGAGCCGTTCATGCCGACCAGGCCGCAGACCGTCCCGGCGTCCAGGCGCAGGGTCGCGCCGTCCAGGGCGAGGACATCCCCGTAGCGGACGGTGACGCCGTCGACCTCGATCGCGGGGGTGCCGGTGCCGCTCACGTGCCGTCGACCTCCCTGCCGGTCAGTCCCGCGACGATCAGGTCGGCGTCGTGCCGGATCAGGTCCAGGTAGGTGGGTACCGGGCCGTCCGGCTCGGAGAGGGAGTCGACGTACAGGGTGCCGCCGAACGTCGCGTCGGTGGCGTCGACGACCTGCTGCATCGCGGCGTCGGACACGGTGGACTCGCAGAACACCGCCGGCACGTCGTTGGCCCGGACGAACTCGATGGTGTCGGCGACCTGCTGCGGGGTGGCCTGCTGCTCGGCGTTGACGGCCCACAGGTACTGCTCGGTGAGCCCGGCGTCGCGCGCCAGGTAGGAGAAGGCGCCCTCGCAGGTGACGATGGCCCGCTGCTCGGCGGGCAGCGCCTCGACCTCGGCGACCAGGTCGTCCTGCACCTGCTGCAGCTCGGCGTCGTAGGCGTCGGCGTTGGCGGCGAAGTCCTCGGCGTGCTCGGGGGCGAGGTCCGAGAACGCCTCGACCATGGTGTCCACGTACGTCTGCACGTTCAGCGGGCTCATCCAGGCGTGCGGGTTCGGGGTGCCCGCGTACGCGTCGGAGGTGATGTCGAGGACCTCGACGCCGTCGGAGACGACGACGTGAGGGGCGTCGACGTCGGCCACGAACTGGGCGAACCACGCCTCGAGGTTGAGGCCGTTGTCGAGGATCAGGTCGGCGTCGGAAGCCGTGCGGAGGTCGCCGGGGGTGGGCTCGTAGCCGTGGATCTCGGAGCCGACCTTCGTGATCGACTCGACCCGCAGGTGGTCGCCGGCGACGTTCTCCGCGATGTCGGCGAGCACGGTGAAGGTGGTCAGGACGAGCGGGCGGTCGTCCGCCTCGGCGGCCGACCCGTCCGTGCTGCAGGCGCCCAGCAGGCCCGCGGCCGAGGCCGTGAGCAGCAGGGATCCGGCGATCCGTGTCAAAGGTTTCGGCATACCGAAAACTCTAGTTCACGCCCCGCCCACCGAGCCACCCCGGGACGACGACGGGGCGCCGCCGACCGGCCGTACCGGTGACGACGCCCCGTCGGGACGGTGGCACCGCCCTGTCGGGCGAGGTCAGCGCCGCGAGGAACCCGCGACGATCGAGACGCCCACGGCGGCGAGACCGACCTGGAAGGCCAGCTCGATCCAGTCGATGCCGCCGGTGTCCGCCACCCCGACCAGGCTCGCCAGCCAGGTCCCGATCAGTGCCGCGACGATCCCGACGAGGATCGTCGCGATGATCGAGATGTTCTGCTTGCCGCGCAGCACGAGACGCCCCAGCGCCCCGATGATGGCACCTACGACGATGGCAGTGATGATCCCGGACACGGTCATGCTCGATCCACTCTCCTGAAGGTCGACGATCGGTCGGACAGCCTGCAACCTAGGACATCTCGGGCGAGAGCGCGCGTCCTGGGCCCTCGTGCAGGTCAGTCGGCCGGCAGCTCGGCCACGGCACGCCCGTAGGCGTCGACGAACCCGTCCAGGAGATCGAGGAAGGTCCCGGCGTCGTCGCCGAGGGCACCGAGCGCGTCGCCGAACGCGCCCAGGGCGGTCGTGGTCGCCGACTCGAAACGCGCGAGGCCCGCCTCGGTCGCCTCGACCAGCCGAGCGGAACGACCCTCCTCGCTGAAGCGCCGCAGCAGCCCGGCCTCGAGCGCGCCGTTGACCTGGCGGTTGACCGTGGACTGCTCGAGGCGCAGCGCCTCGGCGATCTCGCGCAGCGTGCGGGGGGTGCCGTCGGAGAGCAGCCAGAGCAGGCGCGCGTCGGCGACGCCGAGCCGGCCGTGATGCTCGACGTGGCGGCGATGGACGTCGAGGCGGGACAGCAGGGAGGCGACGTGGCGCTCCGCGCTCGAGACGTGGGCAGGGCTCGTGGACGACGGCGTCGCGCGAGTCATGGGTCCTCCGGATCGTCGCTTGACTCCAGTAGATATGTAGGTAGCATACATCAGTCCGTATGTAAGTTACACACACATGGAGGGTCGCCGTGCACGCACCAGGCACCACCCCCGACTCCACGGCGCCCCGGTCGACCGCCCGCGCGGTCGCTGTGATCGCCGTCCTCGCCTTCAGCAGCCTCTGCGCCGCACTCATGCAGTCGCTGGTCATCCCGATCCAGAGCGAGCTGCCCGAGCTGCTCGGCACCTCACCGAGCACCGCGTCCTGGGTCGTCACCGCCACCCTGCTCGGCGGCGCCGTCGCCATGCCCGTGACCGGGCGCCTCGCCGACATGTACGGCAACAAGCCCGTGCTCGTCACCTCGTCCGTCATCCTGCTCGTCGGCTCGCTCGTGTGCGCGATCAGCGACTCCGTCGGCCCCGTCCTGATCGGCCGCGTGCTGCAGGGCCTCGCCATGGGCTACATCCCCGTAGCCATCAGCATGGTCCGGCAGGCCGCACCGCCGCACCTGCGCAACACCGCCGTCGCCGGCGTCAGCGCCACCCTCGGCATCGGCGGCGCGATCGGGCTGCCCCTGGCCGCCTGGATCGCGCAGGACTTCGACTGGCACATGCTGTTCTGGGTGTCCGCAGCGCTCGCCGCCGTCATGACCCTGCTCACCCTGGTCGTCGTCCCGCACCTGCGCAACGCCCACCCCGGTCGGCTCGACGTCGTCGGAGCGCTCGGCCTGGCCGTCGGACTCGTCGGCGTCCTCGTCGGCGTGTCCAAGGGCAACGACTGGGGCTGGGCCGAGGCGAGCACGCTCGGCCTCATCGGCGGCGGCCTCGTCGTCCTGCTCCTGTGGGGCCGGTACGAGCTGCGCCACGACGACCCGCTCGTCGACCTGCGGACCTCGACCCGCCGCCCCGTGCTGCTGACCAACATCGCGGCCGTCCTCATCGGCTTCGGCATGATGGCGCAGTCGATCGTGGTCCCGCAGCTGCTGCAGATGCCGGAGGCCACCGGCTACGGGCTCGGCCAGACGATCCTGCAGGCCGGCCTGTGGATGGCGCCCGGCGGCCTCATGATGATGCTCTTCACCCCCGTGTCCTCGCGGATGCTCACCCGGCTCGGCGGCCGCATCACGCTCGCCGTCGGCGCGTCGGTCCTCGCGCTGGGCTACGTGGTCGCGACGTTCCTCATGGACGCGCCGTGGCAGCTCATGGTCGCCTCGTGCGTCGCCACCGCCGGCGTCGGGATCGGGTACGCCGCCATGCCCACCCTGATCCTCAACAACGTGCCGACCGACGAGTCCGCCGCGAGCGTCGGGCTCAACAGCCTCATGCGCTCCATGGGCACCACCGTCGCCGGTGCCGTGATGGCGATGGTCCTCACGGCGCAGACCGTCGACCTCGCCCCCGGCGTGACGATCCCCGCCGAGAGCTCGTTCACCTGGTGCTTCGTCATCGGTGCCGTCGCCGCCGCGCTCGGCGCCCTGGTCGTGCTGTTCGTGCCGAAAGATAATCCCGGTGCGCTCGACGACGACCGGCAGGAGGATCAGGTCGACGAGGCCGACGCGGACCGCACGGCGGGCTCCCCCGACGACCGTCCGGCGTCGCGCGCCACGACGAACCCGGCGACCAGCGAGACCAGCGCCGTCGGGTAGACGAGCAGACCCAGGAGGTTGGTGCCGCCGTCGGAGGCCGCCTGCACGAAGATCGAGAAGTCCCACAACCCGTGCAGCGCCATCGCCCAGACGAGCCGGCCGAGCACCCGACGCAGCACGTAGAAGGCGCTGCCCTGCATGCCGGCCATCACGACCTGCTGCAGGGTGGTGCCGACCTCCGCACCGAACAGCACGTTCACTCCGTGCATGGCACCGAACAGCACGCACGTGGTCAGCCACACCACGACCTCGCGCGCCGTCCCCCGCAGCCCCACCAGGAGCGTGCCGCGGCACGTGAGCTCCTCGGCGAACCCGACGGCGACACCGAGCGCCGCGGCGGACAGCAGGAACCCGACCTCGACCGCGCCCCAGTCGGTGACGGCCAGGTTGCCGACCACGACGAGCAGGTAGAGAGCCGGGGCGACCAGGGTCCACCGACGGCGGCTGCGCACCGTCTCGACGGTGGCCGCGCGCCACCAGCCGAACCAGACGGTCAGTCCCGCCACCACGGCGGCACCGACACCCAGCGACAGGATGCCCGCGCGCCAGATGTTCCCCGACGACGCCGCCAGGTCGTCGTAGTCGACCCCGCTGGTGCTCTGCACCAGCACGATGACCACGACGTACACGACGAACGCGCCGAGGCCCGCCACCGCCGTCGGCCGGACCCGCATCTGCTCCGTCATCACGTTCCTCCTCGGGCGACCGGTCGCAGGGTGGCCAGCAGGCCGACCGTCCGCCGGGTGCGGGAGTCGGCAGGCTCCGTCGTCGCCATGTCTACCGAACCTTCACAACTCGCGCGAGACGAGACGGTCCCACAGCGCGCCGGAACGTGCCGCGGGAACGTTGCCTACCTCGCGAGGGTTTTGCCTACCTCGAGGGGACGCTGCCGTGGTCGGGAGCGCCGGAAACACCGTGTCAGGAATGGATCGACCCCGTCGCGGTGCTGTGCGCGGTGGCACCCACGCACCCTGCGGAAGGAACACCCGATGTCCGACGCCGTCTCCACCCAGATCCAGCTCGCCGAGCGCCCGACCGGCTGGCCCACCGCGAACACGTTCCGCACCGTGCAGGTCACCTACGGCGACCTCGCGCCGGGTCAGGTGCGTGTCGTCAACGAGTTCGTCTCGGTCGACCCGTACATGCGTGGGCGCATGAACGACGTGCGGAGCTACGTGCCGCCGTTCGAGCTGGGCGAGACCATGACCGGCGCGGCGGTGGGCCGCGTCGTGGAGTCCGCGTCCGACAACGTCCCGGTCGGCGCGGCGGTCCAGCACCAGTACGGCTGGCGGGACGTCGTCCAGGAGGACGCCCGCGGGTTCCAGGTGGTCCCGGAGATCCCCGGTGCGCCGCTGTCCCTCTACCTGGGGATGTTCGGGGTGACGGGGCTGACGGCCTACGTGGGCCTGACCGAGATCGCCGGGCTCCGCGAGGGCGACACGGTGTTCGTCTCGGGCGCGGCGGGTGCCGTCGGCACGGCCGTGGGACAGATCGCCCAGCTGCTCGGTGCCGGACGGGTCGTCGGGTCCGCGGGCACGGCCGAGAAGGTCGCGCTGCTCACGGAGCGCTACGGGTACGACGCCGCCGTGAACTACAAGGACGCACCGATCCGCCGGTCGTTGCGCGAGATCACCCCCGACGGCGTGGACGTCTACTTCGACAACGTGGGCGGCGACCACCTGGAGGCGGCGCTGGACCGGATGAACGACGGCGGCCGGCTCGCGCTGTGCGGGGCCATCTCGCAGTACAACGACACCGAGCGGACGCCGGGTCCGGACAACCTCGCCAACGCGGTGACCCGCGGCCTGACGCTGAAGGGGTTCACGCTGCCGAGCTACATGCACCTGGCGGACGAGTTCCGGCAGCGCATGAGCGAGTGGTTCGCGGCCGGGAGGATCGCCTACGACGAGACCGTCGTGGACGGCATCGAGAACGCCCCGCAGGCCTTCCTGGACATGATGCGCGGCGGCAACGTCGGCAAGATGGTCGTCCGCGTGGGCGACTGAGCACGTGACGCGGCCCACGCCGTGCCGACTGGCCACGAGAATACCCCTGGGGGTATTCTCGTGGTCATGAAGATCGTCATCGTGGGTGGAGTCGGCGGCGGCATGAGTGCCGCCGCCCGGGCACGGCGCCTCGACGAGAGCGCCGAGATCGTGGTCCTGGACCGCGGCGAGCACGTGTCGTACGCGAGCTGCGGGCTGCCGTACCACGTGGGCGGCGAGATCCCGGACGCCGACGACCTCCTCGTCCAGACACCCGAGCGGCTCCGCGCCGCCCTGAACCTCGACGTGCGCACCCGCCACGACGTCGTCGGCCTCGACAACGCGGCGCGCACCCTGACCGTCCGCACGGACGACGGCGAGTCCACCGTCACCTACGACGCCCTCGTGCTCTCCCCCGGCGCCCGCGCCGTCCGCCCGCCGATCGACGGGCTGGACTCGCCCCGCGTGCGCACCCTGCGCACCGTCGCCGACGCCACCGCCCTGCGCACACGGGTCGACGACGGCGCCCGCCGAGCCGTCGTGCTCGGCGGCGGGTTCATCGGGCTCGAGGCCGCCGAGGCGCTCGCCCGTCGCGGCCTCGACGTCACCGTCGTCGAGCTCGCCGACCACGTGCTGCCGCCGCTGGAGCACGAGACGGCAGCCCTGGTCACCGACGAGCTCGTGCGGCTCGGCGTCACCGTGCGGGCGGGGGTCGCGGCCGCGGCCGTCGAACCCGGCACCGACACCGACGTGGTCGTGCTGGCCGACGGGACCCGGGCCCCCGCGGACCTCGTGGTGCTGTCGACGGGCGTGCGACCGGACACCGAGGTGTTCGCCCGCGCCGGGATCGAGACCGACCGCGGCGCGATCGTCGTCGACGACCACGGACGCACCAGTGCTGAGGGGGTGTGGGCCGTCGGCGACGCCACCGTCTCCACGGACGCCGTCACCGGCGTGCGCCGCCCCGTCGCCCTGGCCGGACCCGCCAACCGTGCCGGCCGGCTCGTCGCCGACGACGTCCTGCGTCCCGGCCGGGCCCGCCCGGTGCCGTCCACGCTCGGCACCGCCGTCGTGCGCGTCGGTGACCTCACCGCTGCCACGACCGGCGCGAACCGGGAGTCCCTGACCGCGGCCGGGATCGTCTTCCACACGCTGCACCTGCACTCCGGCCACCACGTGGGCTGGTTCCCCGGGTCCGAACCCGTGCACCTGGTCGTCCACTTCCGGGCCGACGACGGGCTGCTGCTGGGCGCCCAGGCCGTCGGACGCGCCGGGGTCGACAAGCGCATCGACGTGCTCGCCACCGCGCTGCGCGCCGGCATGGGCGCCGCCGACCTCATCGACCTCGACCTCGCCTACTCACCGCAGTACGGCGCCGCCAAGGATCCGGTGAACCTCGCCGGCATGGCGGCGAGCAACGTCCTCGACGGCACGCTGCGGATCTGGCACGCGGACGAGCTCGACGAGGTCCGCCGCGACGCCCTGGTGCTCGACGTCCGCACCCGCGACGAGTTCGCCGGCGGACACGTGCCCGGATCCCTCAACGTCCCGCACACCGAGCTGCGCGACCGTCTCGACGAGGTCCGGGACGCCGCCGACGGCCGACCCGTGCGCGTGCTGTGCGGCTCCGGCGTCCGCTCCCACATCGCCCACCGGGTCCTCGCCCAGGCCGGGTACGACTCGGCGTCGCTGTCCGGCGGGATGCTGACCCTGCGGGCCGCCCTGGGGTCGCGCGCCGCGGACGTCCTCGTCGCCGACGAGCCCGTGCCCGCCGCCTGACCCGCACCACCCCGCCCTGCACCGACCCGCGACCCAGCCCGCTCCGAGAGGACCCGCCATGGCCACCCCCGACCCCGCCGCCCAGCGCAAGATCGCCAACCGGCTCAAGCGCGCCCGCGGCCAGCTCGACGCCCTCATCACCGCCGTCGAGGAGGGCAGGCCCTGCCGCGACGTCGTCACCCAGCTGTCCGCCGTCTCCAGCGCGCTCGACAAGGCGGGGTACGCCGTCGTCGCCACCGCGATGCAGGACTGCCTCGCCGACCCCGAGCAGAAGACCGACGACGGCCTGACCGCCGACGAGCTCGAGAAGCTCTTCCTCACCCTCGCCTGAACCCCCTGAAGGAGCCCCTCATGTGCCACGCCACGACCTGCCGGACCTGCGGCAAGACCACCTGGAACGGCTGCGGCCAGCACGTCGCCGACGTCCGCCGGACCGTCCCCGCCGCGCAGTGGTGCGACGGCCACGACGACGCCCCCGCCGACAACGGCGGCGGGTTCTTCTCGCGCCTGTTCGGACGCTGAGCCGTCCGGGCCGGGCTACATCCGTTCCTTGATGCCGGCCCGGATCAGGTACCAGTTCACGGGGGCGCTGGTCAGGAAGCCGACCACCATGGCGACCTGCATCGCCGCCCAGAACACGGGCGTCGTCACGGCAGCCCGGCCCCCGAGGAGCTCCGGCAGCCACCACAGCTGGACGAGCGCCATCGTGCCGTACATGCCCACCTGCCACGCCGTGATCGACAACGCGTCCGCCTTGACCGCGGCGCGCAGCCCGGCACGGCGCCCGAGACCACGCATCGGCGCGATCGCGAAGTACTGGAAGGCGACGCCGATGGTGAAGGCGGCCACGTAGTCCAGCACCCAGACGGCGAAGATCTGGTCGTCGAAGAGCCATTCGTACCCGCCGAGCACCGTCAGGACCGGCAGGACGACGACCGTCCACTCCACCAGCAGGTCGCCGAGCATGCACCCGGCCCCGCAGTGGGAGGTGCCCTTGAAGACGGCGACCGGCATGGGCGTGGTGCCGTGGTCGTGGTGGGACCCCGCCCCGCGCCGCGGGGCGCGCCCCCAGCGCAGGTAGGCCGCGCTCCAGACCAGCGAGCCGAACAGGGCGGTCACCGGCCACACGACGTTCATCACCCGCATCGGCTGCGGGCGCCGCAAGACGTCGATCCACAGCGCGAGGGCGCACGCCAGGCCGAGCGCGACCAGCACGGTCGACAGGGTCACGGCCCAGGACGGGAAGTCCGCGGTGGTCAGCTCCGTGGGTTCCATCGGTCCACCGTCGCCACGGCGTCCACCGTCGGCAACCGGGGCCGTGAGATTGCCGACGACGGCGCACCGGGCCAGTCTCGGAGCGTGCACCTGACGCAGGCCGGGCTCGGCCGTGCCACGCTCGCCCGCCAGCTCCTGCTGGACCGGGCCGACCTGACCGTGCCCGACGCCGTCGCTCGTGCCGGTGCGCTGCAGGCCCAGGAGCCCTCCGGCCCCTACCTCGCCCTGTGGAACCGGGTGGCCGGCTTCCGCCCGGACGACCTCGACGACGCGTTCGCGACCGGCGACGTCGTGCGGGCCACGCTGATGCGCATCACGCTGCACGCCGTCCACCGCGACGACTGGGCACCGTTCCACCGCGCGATGACGCACCCGCTGCGCGCGTCGCGGCTGAACGACCGCCGGTTCCTCCCGGCCGGGCTGACCCCCGCCGAGGCGAACGGCGTCCGGGACGCGCTGCTCGCCGCCGCCGCCCAACCACGGACGCAGGCCGAGCTCCTCGCCGAGCTGACGCGGCTCCTCGACGAGGAGCGGGCACCGGCCGCTTGGTTCGCCCTGCGCACGCTCGCTCCGCTGCACCACGTGCCGACCGGTCCACCGTGGTCGTACTCGCCACGGGAGCGCGTCTACCGTGCCGGCTCGCCGAGCGCCGCGGACGAGCCGCCGCCCGGTGACGACCCCGCCGTCGTGCACCTGCTGCGCCGTTACCTCGCGGCGTTCGGTCCGGCGTCGGAGGCGGACTTCGCGCAGTTCACGATGCTGCGCCGCCCGTGGACCCGGCCCGCCGTCGAGACGTTGCGGCCGGAGCTCGTGGAGGTCGATGGACCGGACGGCGCCGCGCTGCTGGACCTGCCGGACGCACCCCGGCCGGATCCGGACCTCCCCGCTCCCCCGCGGCTGCTGGGGATGTGGGACAGCGTGCTGCTCGCGCACGCGGACCGGTCGCGCGTGCTGCCGGACGCCCTGCGCGGCCACGTGATCCGGCGCAACGGCGACACCCTGGCGTCGGTGTTGGTGGACGGCCGGGTGGTGGGCCTGTGGCGGGCGACGGCCGACGGCGTCGACGCGGCGGCGTTCGAGCCGCTGCCGACGGCAGCCTGGGACGGACTGCGCGCCGAGGCGGCGCGGCTGCAGACCCTGCTCGCCGACCGGGAGCCGGAGGTCTTCCGGCGGTATCGCCGCTGGTGGGAGCAGCTCCCGGACGTCGAGGTCCAGCGGCTGGCGGACCGGCGTGACGCCGGGGAGACTCCGTGAAGACCTCGCACCGATATCGAACATCGATCGTCACCTATTGACTTTCGATAGATGCGCTCGGGATGCTCGGTCCCATGACCCGCACCGAACGTCTCGTCGTCCCGCTGCGCGTGCTCCTCGCCGCCGTCCTGGTCACCCTCGTCGCCGTCCAGGTGGCCGGTCTGCCCACGGTGCTGAACCGCGCCGCCGAGCAGAACCCCGACCTCGCGCCCGTCGAGACCCCGCTGCTCGTCGTCGGCGTCCTCGCGCTCGCAGGCGTCGAGGCGGTCGTCGTGTGCTCGTGGCGGCTGCTGACGATGGTCCGCGACGACAGCATCTTCTCCGGTGCGGCGTTCGGCTGGGTCGACGCCATCCTCGCCGCCGTCGCGGTCGCCTGGGTGCTCGTCGCCGTCGCATGCGGCCTCGTCGTCGGCGCCGAAGGACCGTCCGGCACCGCGGCGCTGCTGCTCGTCGTGCTCCTGGTGGGTGCCGCCGTCGGGCTGCTCATGGTGGTGCTGCGCGCCCTGCTCGTCCGCGCCACCACGCTGCGCACCGACCTCGACGGGGTGATCTGATGCCCATCGTCGTCCGCATCGATGTCGAGCTCGCCCGCCGCAAGATGAGCGTCGGCGAGTTCGCCGACCGCGTCGGCCTCACTCCCGCCAACGTCGCCGTCCTGAAGAACGGCCGCGCCAAGGCCGTCCGGTTCTCCACGCTCGAGGCCATGTGCCGGGTGCTGCGGTGCCAGCCCGGGGACCTGCTCGAGTGGGTCGACGACGACGGACCGGAGGCCTGATGCTCAGGGGTCAGCTGCCCGCCACGGACGTTCTCGTCGTCGGCGCCGGGCTCGCCGGCCTGCGCACCGCCACGGCGCTGGCGCGGCGCGGTCACGACGTCGTCCTCGCCGACCGCCGCACCCGCCTCGACGCCGGCGTGCGCACCACCGGTATCTTCGTGCGGCGCACCCTCGAGGACTTCGACCTGCCCGAGCGGCACCTGGGCCCGCCGATCCGCCGCATGGTGCTCTACCCGCCCTCGCACCGCCGTCCCGTGACCCTCGACAGCCCCCGCGACGAGTACCGCGTAGGCGACATCGCCGCCCTCTACCGCACGGGGGCGCAGGAGGCGGCCGACGCCGGGGTCCGGCTCCTGCTCGGTACGCGCTACACCGGACGGAGCGACGGCCGGCACGTGCTCGACGGACCGGACGGACCTGTCGAGATCCGGGCGCGGTTCGTCATCGGGGCCGACGGCGCCCGCTCGGCCGTGGCCCGCGAGCTCGGCCTCGACCGCAACAGCGAGCTGCTCGTCGGCGCCGAGGAGGTCTACCCGTCACCGACGCGCGACGTCGTGCCCGCGTTCCACTGCGTCGTCGACCCGCGCCTCGCCCCCGGCTACCTCGCCTGGGTGCTCGACGACGGCGAGCACACGCACGTCGGCGTCGCCGGCTACCCCGCCCGCTACCCGCACGGGCTGCGGCACGCCCTGCGGGACTTCGCCGCGAACGCCCCCGGGCTCGACGGCACCCGCCGGCCGGACGCCGTCGAACGGCGCGCCGGACCCATCCCCGTCGGCGGGCTGCTGCGCCGCATCTCCTGCCCGGACGGGCTGCTCGTCGGGGACGCCTCCGGGGCCGTGTCCCCCCTCACCGCCGGCGGGCTCGACCCGTGCCTGCGCCAGGCGGAGCAAGCCGTCGACGTGCTCGACGAAGCGCTGCAGACCGGGGACCGCAGCGCGCTGACGCGGTACGACGGCGCCACCCTGCGGGCACGCTTCCGGGGCCGGCTCGCGCTGCGCCGCGGCCTGTCCCTGGTGCGCACCCCAGCGGTGGCGACCGTTGCGTTCACCGCGCTGCGGAACCCGCTCGGGCGAGCCGCGGCGCAGCGGATCCTGTTCGGGCACGGGTCCTTCCCCGACCCGAAGCCGTCGCCGGCCGGACACGCCGTCCGGACGGCGACCGGCACGGCGGCCGACACGGCGCGATGAGAGTCGTCAGCGCGTGACCACCCTGGTCCGGCCGTGCACCTCGCGAGGCACCAGAATGTTTGTTAGGGTTCCTCCAGAACATTCCTGTTCAACGTCCACCACTTCGCAGAGCGATCGATCAGGACGATCATTCGAGCCAGGAAAGGCCTTTCGCGAAAGCGTCTCGGTATGTGGTCGAGGCGTAGATTTCGGGGATGTTTCCTCGTAGGCTCGCAGCGCCCCACCCAGGGACGGGACCGGTCGAGTCGAGTTTTTTCGACATTCCGGGACCACCGTCCCGAAATGTCGGCACGCATGCGCTCCCCTTCTTGTCCCGCCCGGTCCTGCCTTTCTTCCGCCCTGCCGAAGAGAAATGGACCACCCTTGTCGAACATGCCCGCGATCAGTGTCGTCATTCCCACCTACAACCGCAGCCGCCTCCTGCACCACACCCTCGACGCGCTGCGCCGCCAGACCCTGCCGGCCGACACGTTCGAAGTCGTCGTGGTCGACGACGGCGGCAGCGACGACAGCGAGGCCGTCGTCCGGTCCTTCGCCGACGACCTCGACATCACCTACTTCTGGCAGCCCGACGCCGGCTTCCGCGCCGGCAAGGCCCGCAACATCGGCACCGCCATCGCCTCCGGCCGGTACGTCGTCTACGTGGACACCGGCGTCCTGCTGGCCACCACCACCCTGGCCACGCACCTGCGCATCCACACCGGGTCGGCCTACCCCACCGCCGTCGTCGGCTACGTCTACGGGTTCGAGGTGGACCCGTCCAAGGACGCCGTCATGGCGAGCCTCGACCCCGCCGACGTCGACGCCGCCATCGCCGACCTGCACGCCCACGGTGCGCTCGACGTCCGCGAGCGCCAGTACGCCGACCTGGGCGAGAACATCACGAGCTGGCCCGCGCCGTTCGACATCTTCTGGACGTGCCACGCCTCGGCCGAGCGGGAGGCGCTGTTCGCGGCCGGCCTGTTCGACGAGTCCTTCACGGGGTGGGGCGGCGAGGACGTGGACCTGGGGGTGCGGCTGTTCCGGCAGGACAACGTGTTCGTCATGGACCGTGCGGCCCGGTCCCTGCACTGGCCCCACGCCAAGGAGGTCGAGGACCTGCAGGAGTCGTCGGCGACGGCGGCCGAGCGCATCCACCGCAAGTACGACCTGTGGACCACGAGCTTCTACGGCAAGGACCTGCAGAACGAGAAGTACTCGTTGAACAAGGTCATCCAGCTCTCCGCGTCGCGGCGCGAGGCCGAGGGGGCCGTCTGATGCCGGTCGTCTACGAGAACCTCTATCCCACCCGGCCCGACTGGCCGTTGACGGGCGGGGTTGCGGAGGCGCTGCGGGCGCACGGCGTGGCGGTCGGCGAGGGCACCGTGTTCTGCGACGTGCCCCGGGTGGCGTTCACGCGCGCCGTCGACGCCGAGCTCGGCCCGCTGCCTCTCCGGGCGGAGGACTTCCGCGGCGCGATCCGGGTCGGGTCGGGGTGCTACGTCGAGTCGGGCGTGGCGCCCGCCTTCCACAGCCAGCCGGTCAAGCTCACGTCGGTGCAGGTCAACGACGGCGCACCCGGCCGGATCCGCATCGGGGACCGGGTCTCGCTGCAGGGCGTGGCGGTCGTGGCCTACGACCTGGTCGAGGTGGGCGACGACGTGATGTTCGGCCCGCTGGTGACGATCATGGACTCCAGCGGTCACCCGCTGCGGGGCCGCGGCGCGGCCGGGGAGGCGGCCCGCACGACGGCGGCACCCGTGCGCGTCGGGGACAGCGCCTGGATCGGGACGGGCGCGACGATCCTCAAGGGTGTGGACATCGGGGACGGTGCCGTGCTCGGGGCGCAGAGCGTCGCCTACGAGTCGGTGCCGGCCGGGGCGGTCGCCGTCGGCAACCCCGCCCGCGTCATCAAGCAGCTGTGATCACGGCGCTGCGCGGCCCGGCCGGCCGGTCCCTGCTGCGGATCGCCGTCCCGGTGACGCTGCAGACGGTGGTGTTCTCCTCCAAGAGCATCGTCGACGCCATGATGCTCGGCACGCAGACCGAGATCGACGTCGCCGCGATCGGCATCGCGTCCAAGGCGACGTTCGTCGTCTCGATCTTCCTCATCGGGTTCACGATCGGCGGCGCCCAGATCGGCGCCCAGCTGTGGGGTAGCGAGCGCCCCGACCGGGCCGTGCGGCTGCGCCAGACGGTGTGGCTGACCTGGGCGACCTCCACGGCCTGTGCGCTGGCGGCGTTCGTCACCTTCGCCGTCGTCCCGGAGGCCGTGGTCGGCCTCGGCACGGACTCGGCCGCCGTCGTCGAACGGGGCGCCGCGTTCCTGCGGATCGTCAGCCCCACGTTCCTGCTGTTCTGCTACACCTCGGCGGTGGCCGCCGGGCTGCGGGTGATGCTGCAGCCGACGGTCAGCACGGTCTACGCCGTCGTCGGGGTGGTGCTGAACGTGGCGCTCAACGCGGTGCTGATCTTCGGGCTGCTCGGTGCGCCCCGGCTGGGAGTCGTCGGTGCGGCGTACGGCACGCTGGTCAGCGCCGTCGTCGAGACCGGGCTGCTCGCCGTGCACCTGCTCGCCACCCGGCACGTGCTCGCCCGGTTCCCGCGCGCCGAGCTGGGTCTCGTCACGCGCGCGCAGACCGTGGCGCTGCTGCGCCTGTCCGTCCCGGCGGCGTGCAACAGCACGATCTGGGCCCTGGGATCCTTCGCGTTCTACGCCGTGATCGGCAGCACGGGCGTCTCGGCCGCCGCCGCCCTGGCGATCCTGTCCCCCGTGGAGTCGCTGGCGCTGGCCTTCACCATCGGGCTCGCGAACGCGGCCGCCGTGGTGGTCGGCTCCACGATCGGGTCCGGGCGTGTCGAGGACGCCTACCGGCAGGCGTGGGCGCTGGTCCGGCTCGGGCTCCTGGTCGGGGTGGCCACCTGCGTGGTCACCTGGGCCGCGCAGGACGCGGTGCTGGGGACGTTCGGGGCGATCACGCCCGAGACCCGAGCGCTCACCGAGACCCTGTTCGCCGTGCTCGTCGTCTCGTTCGTGCTCAAGAGCGTCAGCATGGTCATGGTGCTGGGCGTGCTGCGGGCCGGTGGGGAGGTGCGGTTCTGCCTGCTGCTCGACGTGGGGGCCCAGTGGGTGCTGCTGCTGCCCGGGGCGCTGCTGCTGCGCGACGTCGTCGGTGCCGGACCGGTGGTGGTGTTCGCGCTCGTGCTGGTGGAGGAGGCCGTGCGGATCGGTGTGGCCGCGTGGCGCATCCGGTCGCGGCGGTGGCTCAACGACCTGACGTGACCGGATGCTTGCCTACCTCGGCGGAAGTTTGCCTACCTCGCGAGTAGTTTGCCTACCTCGCGGGATGTTGGCCTACCTCGCGAAAAAGTCGCCTACCTCGCGGAGGGGTGGTCGATCTCGGCGAGCAGGGCGTCGCGGCGGGCGGCCGGCAGGAACGACGACCGGATCGAGTTCGCCGCGAGCCGGGCCCGCTGGTCCGCGGTCATCCCGAGCGAACGCTCCAGGGCCGCCAGGTTGTCGTCAAGATAGCCGCCGAAGTACGCCGGGTCGTCGGAGTTCACGGTGACGTTGAGCCCGCGGTCCAGCATGGCGAGCACCGGGTGGTCCTCGATCCGGTCGACGGCGCGCAGCGCGACGTTCGACAGCGGGCAGACGGTCAGCGGCACCTGCTCGGCGACCAGCCGCTCGACCACGGCGTCGTCGTCCAGGGAGCGGATGCCGTGGTCGACGCGCTGCACGCCCAGCAGGTCCAGGGCGTCCGTGACGTACGACGCCGGTCCCTCCTCCCCCGCGTGGGCGATCAGCCGCAGACCCTCGGCCCGGGCACGGGCGTACAGGCGCGTGAAGTCCGACGGCGGATGGCCCACCTCGGCGGAGTCCAGCCCGATCCCCGCGATCGGGGCACCCGCCGCGACCAGCCGGTCCAGCACCTCGAGCGCCTCGTCCTCGGGGCGGTCCCGCAGGAACGCCGCGAACAGCAGGGTCGAGACGCCGTGCTCGGCCTCGCTGGTCGCCAGCACCGGCGTGACGCCCTCCAGCACCACCTCGAGGGGCACGCCACGCACCAGGTGCGCCTGCGGGTCCACCATGAGCTCCGCGTGCCGCACCCCGCCGGCCGCGGCCCGCGTCAGGTAGGCGCGGGTCATGTCGGCGAAGTCCTCGGGAGTGCGCAGCACCGCCATGTTCGCGTAGTACAGGTCCAGGAACGACTGCAGGTCCGTGAACGAGTACGCGCGGCGCAGGGCGTCCACGTCGTCGTACGGCAGGGTCACGGCGTTGCGCTCCGCGAGCGCCATCACCAGCTCAGGTTCGAGGGTGCCCTCGACGTGCAGGTGCAGCTCGGCGAACGGCAGCGGGGTGTCGGTCGGGTTCACGGGGTCAGCCTGTCACGGCTCGGGCGGTGAGCTCCCGGGCCGCGGTCCCCGGAACCAGAAGACCGCGGCGATCACGAGTCCCGCGGCGAGGAACACGAACCACGTGACGTTCGCCCACGGCGAGTCCGTCCCGGCCAGCGTGTACAGCGCACCACCGGCCAGGTTGCCGGTGATCCCGCCGACCGCCTGCGCGAGCCCCATCGCCCCGAAGTAGGACGCCACGGCCCGCCCGTCGGCCAGCTCGGAGACCACGGCGTTCATCACCGGCTGCGAGAGCATCTGACCCAGCGTGAAGGTCAGGACGCCGGCGACGAGCCCGGCGACGGAGTCCCACAACCCCATCACCGCCACCCCGGTCCCGAGGGACACCGACCCGAGGGCGAGGATCCGCGGGGCCGGGAGGTGGCGCGACATGAAGCCGGTCAGCGGCAGCATCGTGACCACCATGAACACCGCGGCCGCGGTGTAGACGACACCGACGCCGATCGCTCCCGGCAGCACGTCCGCCGCCCGCACCGGCACCACCAGGTAGAGCTGGGTCACCAGCATCCACAGGGCCGCGACGACCACGAGGTAGCGCCGGAACGACCGGTCCCGCAGCGCCTCGCCGAACCGTGCCCGCTTGGTGTCCGTGGCCAGCAGCACCCGGGGCAGACCGATCACGGTGAGGAAGAACGCCACGAGGAACAGCCCGGCCGAGCCGAACGCCACCCACTGGAAGTCCAGCCCGGCGAGCAGGCCACCGATCATCGGGCCGAGGACGAACCCCACGTTGGAGAACAGCTCCCGCGTCGAGTAGACGCGCACCGAGTCGCGCCCGACGGCGAGCGCCGAGTACGCAGCGTACGACGCCGGGTGGAACAGTGCCCCGCCGAGCCCGGCGAGCACCGACCCGAGCACGAGCAGCGGAAGGCTCGAGACCGCACCCAGCACGGCGAAGCCGGACGCGCGGATCAGCACGCCCCCGGCGATCGCCCGCCGGTAGCCGATGCGGTCGGCGACCCAACCGGAGATCGGCATCACGCCGTTCTGCGCCGCGGACCGCACCGCCGTCAGCACCCCGACCACCGCGACCGTCAGGCCGATGTTCTGCAGGTAGTGGTAGGCGAGCAGCGGCACCAGCATGTAGAAGCCGACCGCCATCGTCAGCGTGTCGCCGTACAGCACCCACAGCGCGGTTCTCGAGGACCGTGGCTCCCCGCCCGTCACGAGCCCGCGTCCGCAGGGCCGGCCGACGGCGGCCAGGCCCGGACCGCGAGATACAGCGGCACGGAGAGTGCCACGAACGGCGCCAGGGTGGGCAGCACCACGCAGGTGGCCAGCACCGCCGCGCCGAGCAGCAGCAGCGCGAGCGTGCCCACCGGGCGCCCGGCGGCGAACGTCGCGGCGGCACGCAGCCAGTCACGGACCGTCCCGTCACGTTGCCGCGCAGCGGCCACCGGGACCAGCAGCAGGACGAGCCCGACGACGGCCGCCACCGGCACCGTGGCCCCGCCGAGGACGACGGCGAAACCGGCCGACGCCGTGCCGAGCTGGGCCAGCAGGAACAGGACGTCGACGACGAGCAGCCACACGACGATCCCCGCGAGGATCCCCGCCCGCCACGTCCGGCGCCACGTCGCCCGCAGCTCGCGCAGCAGGGAGGTCACCACCGCGTCGTCCCCGTCGTCGTGCCACTGCGAGAAGGCCCGGCCGAGAGCGACCAGCGCGGGCAGCAGCGTCACCCCGGGCAGTGCCACCAGGGACGCCACCAGGCCACCCAGCACGAGGTTGGCGGGCACCATCAGGGCGCGCAGGGTGCGGGTCTCCCAGCGCTCGCGGTGCTCCGGCCGGGCCGCCACGCTCACTCCGTCGTGCCGGCCCCGGCACCGGCCGTCGCGGCGACGTCGATGCGGGCCGCGAACCCGGGCCCGCTCGTCCCGGCGCCCGCCGGCGTGCCGAGCTCGAGATCCAGCGTCACCGTCTCGCGGACGCCGTCGTGGTCGACGTGGACCGTGACCGTGTCACCCGAGTCCTCGACGGACACCTCCGCGCGTGCCTCGTCGTGCCAGGCTCGCGGCTCCAGCACGGTCAGGAACCGGCCACGGGTGGTCGGCGCCGTCGAGCGGCGCAGGGTGTGCAGCGTCTTCTCGATCGCCAGGCTCGGGGTCGACGACGTCGGGTTGGCGTGCACCGGCGTCGGCACCGTCTCGACGTCGTCCGCGTCGTCCAGCGCCGTGACGCGCAGACGTCCCGTCCCGGCCTCGGCGACCCAGTGACCGTCGCCCTCGGCGCGGGCCGGGTGTTCGGTCTGCAGCAGGAACGTCCAGGTCCGCGACGTGGCGGCACGCAGGTCGTCCAGGACCACGAGCGCACCGCTCGGGGTCAGCACCAGGTGGCGGCGGGCACGCTCGACGCCGAGAGACGGGTCGTACATCGCCGCGGTCTCACTCACGGCGTGCACCCAGCCGTCCGCCAGCGTGGCGGTCAGGATGCTCGCCTGGTGCTCGTAGGGCAGGTTCTCGAAGACGTGGTACCGGTCCTCGTTGACGAACCCGTTGCCGTCGACGAGCACCGCGTTGTGGTGCGCGGTGCGCTTGCGCGAGGAGTACCCCTCGTCGAGCGCCAGGTAGGCGCCGTGCCCCAGCAGCGTGAAGGTGCCCGAGTCCGGGTGGTGGTGCCCGGCGTTCAGGGTGGTCCAGCCCTTCTCCGCCTTGATGCGGTGCGCCGTCTCCCACGCCTTGTGCCCGCCGCCCGGGGACGCCTTGAACGAGACCATGACGGCGTCGGCGTCCCAGGACGTGCGGCCGACGACGAGACCCAGGTCGCGGAACCACCGGCTCGTCGGCAGGTCGTACGGGTCCGCGCTGGGCGCCTCCGGGTCGAACCACAGCAGCTCCTGGTAGGCCTCGGCGCGCACCCCGGGCCGGACGCCGCTCTCGTAGGCCTCGCGCCAGAAGAAGTCGTCGGCCACCTTCTCGGCGAGCCACTGGCACTGCGGGATCCGGTACTCGGCGGCGAGCTTGTAGTACATCGCCACCGGGTGCCCGCTGCGTCGGTCGTGGCAGTCACCGTGGTCGATGATCCGCTCCAGGTCGGGCGCCGCCTGGTACAGCCGGTACCAGAACGTCTCGCGCAGGTAGTCGCTGCGCGCGAACCAGTCGATGCCCTCCTCGGCCTTGAGCAGGTCCAGGTAGGTGACGATCCACGGCACGCCGTACCGCCAGTAGACGACTCCTTCGTTGTTGGACCCGTCCTCGGGCAGCATGTCCAGGACGGTGTCGAAGTTCTCCTTGGCCCGCTCCGTCCAGAGCGCGGCCGGCTCGTGGTCGTCGCGCAGCGCGTACCCGGCGGTGGCGAGTCCCGCGTAGCAGATCCAGTTGTGGTTCTGCCAGTACGACGACGACCACCAGCCGCCCTCGGACTCCACCGCGAACTCGTACAACCGGGTGCCCTGCAGGATCAGCTTGTCGCGCAGGGCCTCGCGCTCGTCGTCCAGCAGTGCGTCTCCGGCCCAGGAGTAGGCCTGGCCGAGGCCGTGGAGGATCCAGCCGGCGTCCAGGTCGTGGTCCGGCATGTTGGCGCGGCCCCAGTGCGGGAACGACAGGGACGGCACGAGCCAGCGCCGCAGCTCGGTCAGGTAGTGCTCCTGGCCGGTCAGCCGGTACGCCAGCGCCAGGTTCGCGGCACCGGCCCCCAGGTAGGTGATGGACGCCAGGGGGTGCTCGTCGGGCAGCTCGAGGGAGGTCAGGCGCTCGCACTCGTCCACCAGGCGGCGCAGCTGCGGACGGCGCACGTCGTGCAGCTCGGCGCGCAGCGTCTCCTCACGGTCGGCGATCAGCAGCGGTCGGGTCATGGTGCTCCCTCGATGGTCTTCTCCCCGTCGGGAGTGGTCAGGTGGAAGGTGGCGCCGTCGGGCGCGAGGTCGATGCGGGCCGGCGCGGGATCCGGGCCCTGCTGGAACAAGGAGGCGAAGACCGCGCGGTCACCGGTCGCGGTCCAGTCGGCGACAGGCCGGACCGCGGCCGGGTCGTCCGACGGCCCCCGGCCGGGCACGACGGCGAGCGCGGCACCGGGAGAGGCGACGTGCGTGCCGTGCAGGCTAGCGCCGTCGTCGGCCGTCCAGGTGGTCCGGGCACCGTCCGGCACGTGCCGGACGGTCAGGTCGACGGCGGGCCGCAGCGCGAGGACGAGCTCGTGCGGCTCGTCGGCCTCCACCGTGACGACGTCCGTGAGGACACCGTCGGTCAGGCGCGTCGCCCGGCGCACCCGGACCCCGGGGTGCGGTTCGGCGCTCGTCACGACCAGCCCGACCTCGGGCGCCCAGCGCTCCACACGGCCGGTCGTCTCGTCCTGGTCCCGGCCGTCGACACGGAGGGTCGGGTGCGCGAGGGTGCGGGCGTAGTGACCACGCCGCAGCGCGCTCGCATAGGGCGGCACCCCGGGTGCGGGCTGCCACGGCGCGGTGCCGTACAGGTAGAGGGCCAGCTTGTCGTGGTGGCCGTGGGATCCCCCGTGCGGTCCGGCGTCCACGACGGCCTGCCACGTGTCGGCGTCGTCCCGCAGGACGGCGTAGCCCACCTGCGGGAAGTACACGCTGCCCCGTGTGGGCGCGGGGACCTGCACCGGCGGCCCGCAGAACCAGCCGTCGAGCAGCCGGTCGAGGCCGTCGTCCGCCCGGCCCAGCCGTGCCCTGGCCGCCGTCGCCACCGCCTCGAGCCCGGCCGGGGCCAGCAGACCACGGGCCATGGCGGCGATCTCGAGCACCTCGTGGTGCATGGGCACCCGGTCGTAGGGGCCGTCGTGGATCGCCGGGAGGGTACCGTCCGGAGCCGCCACCTCGGCGAGCACCCGTACCATCGCGGCGAGGCGTTCGACCGCAGGCCGAGGAAGGTCCGCAGGGACGGCGTCCCGGAACGTCAGCAGGTACGCGCGCAGTACGAACACGTGGTAGTAGGTGGACCCCTCCCACTCCCAGCCGTCGTCGCCGACGGCGATCTCGAGGTGGGCGAGCGCCCGGGTGTGCCACGTGGCGACCACCTCGTGCGGAGCGTCGAGGGCGCGCGAGACCAGTGCACCGGCGGCGCACAGCCACGCCGTGTAGTTGTTGCGCTCGTCCTGCCGCTCGTCGACCAGCACGCCGTAGGCCTGCTCGAAGGTGGCGAGAAGGCCTTCGAGGAGGTCGTCCACGCCCGCGACGTGCGCCTCGGGCCCGAGGACCAGCACGGCATCGGCGACCTGCACCGCCCACTGCGCCTCCGTGAGCGCCTGGGCGAACATCCTGCCGCGGAGCATCCAGGACTCGGCGGCGTCGTTCCAGCCCGGTCCGACGACGTCGCCGTAGACCTTCGCGATCTCGCCGAGCACGGCGACGGCGCGGCGCCGGTCGGCGGCGTCCCCGGTCCGGGCCAGGCGTCGCACCTCGCGGGCACAGCGCTGGTGGTCCAACGTGCGCAGTGCGGCGTCGTACTTCTCGCCGGCGACCACGCACCCCCGGGGGCACCCGTGGCCCCCGGGGGCGGAGCCGGACAGCTCGACGTGGTGCGTGGGGCAGACGTAGTCGTGCCACCAGCCGCCCGGCGCCGTGGGGACCGTCGTCATCGGAAGTTGAGCCCCCCGTTGATGTCGAGGACCTGGCCGGTCACGTAGCCGGCGGCGTCGGAGGCGAGGAACGTGGTCACCGCGGCGACGTCGTCCACGGTACCGGCACGTCCCAGCGGGATGCCCGCCACGATGTTGGCCTGCGCCTCGGGCGGCGTGAACGCGTCGTGGAACGGGGTGTCCCCGATGAACCCGGGAGCGAGCGCGTTGACGGTGACACCGTCACCGGCGAGCTCCTTGGCGAGGCCCCGGGTGAACCCGACGATGCCGGCCTTGGCCGCGGCATAGGCCACGGACCCCGGCCCGCCGCCGTTCTCCGCCGCGAGCGAGGCCATCGTGACCACGCGTCCGGCGCTGCTCGCCTTCAGGTGACCCACCGCGGCACGGGTGACGTAGAAGGTGCTGGAGACGTTGACGTTCCAGACCTTGGCCCAGTGCTCGTCGGTCATCTCCGCCACGGTGGCGCGGCCGACCAGGTGTCCGGCGTTGTTGACCAGGACGTCCAGGCCGCCGAGCTCGCCCGCGGCCGACTCGACGACGGTGCGCGCCGCTTCGGGGTCGGTCAGGTCGCCCTGGACGGCGATGCTGCGCCGCCCCATGCCGGTGATCTTGTCGACGACGTTGGCCGCGGCGTCACCGGAGTGCGCGTAGTGCACGGCGACGTCGGCGCCCGCCTCGGCGAGTCCGAGGGCGAGGGCGGCGCCGATCCCGTGGCCGCCGCCGGTGACGAGCGCCGTGCGCCCGCTGAGTACGTGCTGCATGGTTCCTCTTTCGTGGGTGGTCGGGCTCACTTGATGCCCGAGTTGGTGAATCCCTGGATGAAGTACTTCTGCGCCATGACGAACAGCAGCACCATCGGGACGGTGGCCAAGGTGGTGCCGGCCATCAGGTACTGCCAGGCGGTGGCCTCCACCTGCTGGAAGACCGCCAGGCCGACCTGGATCACCCGCAGGTCGTCCGAGGTCGTGACCAGCAGGGGCCACAGGAAGTTGTTCCAGCTCTCCTGGAAGGTCAGCAGGGCGACCGTCGCGACGGCCGGCTTCATGAGCGGGGTGTAGATCTGCGCGAAGATCCGGAACTCCCCGAGACCGTCCAGGCGCGCCGCTTCCTCGAGCTCCTTGGGCAGGGTCAGGTAGAACTGCCGGAACAGGAAGATCGACATGGCGCTCAGGCCGCCCGGGATGAGCAGGGCCCACCAGCTGTCCAGCCAGCCGCTGCCGCCCTGTCCCGTGATGTCGTTGCCGCCGAACAGGGGCATGAACTTCACGATGAGGAACTGCGGGACGATCTTCGTGTAGGTCGGGATCATGAGCATCGCGACCATGGACAGGAAGATGATCTCCCGCCCGCGGAAGCGGATCCGCGCCAGCGCGTACCCGGCCATGGAGCCGATGACCAGCGTGATGAGGGTGTGCCCGGTGGCGATGATGAGCGAGTTGCGGAAATACTTGTCGAACGGCGCGGCGTCGAGCGCCTCCGCGTAGTTGGACCAGTGCCACTCCTGGGGGAAGAAGGTCGGAGGGAACTGCGCCAGCTCGGCCGGGCTCTTCACCGAGGTGAAGAGCATCCAGACGAACGGGATCACCATCGTGACCGAACCGATGATCAGCAGCAGGTGCAGGATGAGCTTGTTGCGTCGCCGGACGGACGACTGGTTCGTCGTGCGGACGGTCCGGGTCGCCGACGGGCTCGTGGAGGTCCGGGGATTGAGGAGAGCCATCAGTGGTCCTCTCGGGTGGCACGTCGACCGACGAGCGTCATGAAGAGCAGGAAGATGAACAGGACGACCGACTGCGCTGAGGCCATCCCCATGCGGAACTCCTCGAAGGCGGACCGGTAGACCTCGTAGGTCATCATCGTGGTCGCGTTGGCGGGGCCGCCGTTGGTGAGCACGTAGATCTGGTCGAAGACCTGGAACGCGTTGATGATCGAGATGACCAGGACGAAGAACGTGGCGGGCTTCAGCATCGGGACGGTGATGGCGAAGAACTTGCGCACGGTGGACGCGCCGTCGACCGAGGCGGCCTCGTACAGGCTCCCGTCGATGTTCTGCAGCGCGGCGATGTAGATCAGCATCTTGATCCCGATGCCCTGCCACGCGCCGACGAGGATCACGGACCACAACGCCCAGTCGGGGTCGGCGAGCCAGGCCTGCCCGGGGATGCCGAAGAGGCCGAGGAAGGCGTTGAGGAGGCCCTGCTGCGGGTTGAAGATCCACAGCCACACCATGGCGATCGCGACGGTCGCGGTGACCTGGGGCAGGAAGAAGGCGGTGCGGTACCACTTCTGGAACCGCAGACCCTGGTTGAGGGCCACGGCGATGACGAGCGCGATGGCCATCGAGACCGGCACCGTCCAGAAGGTGTAGACGATGGTGTTCCAGGTGGCCTTGCGGAAGACCGGGTCCTGGACGATCTCCACGTAGTTCTGCAACCCGACCCACTGGGGCGGGGAGAACACGTTGTAGTTGGTGAACCCGAGCGCGAAGGTGGCGACCACCGGGATGGCGGTCCACAGGGCGAGGTGCAGCAGAGCCGGCGTGATCATCAGCCAACCCGTGCGTCGCAGCTTGCGCTCCGCCCGCGAGTACTTGTGGCGTCGGACCGGTGCGGGGTTGCGCGCGGCGAGTCCGGCCCCCGCTGGGGTCTCGGTGCTTGTCATGGTTCCCACTTCGATCGAGGGGCGTCGGGGCGGCGCTCGGCCGCCCCGACGCCCCGGGACGGGTCGGTCCTACTGGCGGGCCATCGCTTCGTCGACGAGCGCGGCGAGGTCGTCGAGGGCTGCCTGCGGCTCGGCCTGACCGAGCAGTGCCGACTCGATGGCCGGTGCGAAGTCACCGCGGACCTCGAGCCACGAGGGCGGGCCGCCCTCACGCTTGGCCACGTCGAGGTTCTCCATCGAGAACTGGACGAACCGGTTGGACTGCACGTAGTCGCTGTCGAGCAGCTCGGTCAGCGCGGGGACGTTGCCGCGCTGCTCGTTGGCAGCCAGCGCCGGTCCGGGGCTCGCCAGGAACTCGAGCAGCGCCTGGGCGGCCTCGGGGTGCTGGGACGTGGCCGAACGGGTGGCGAACGTGCCGCCGAAGAACATGCCCTCGCCCTCGCCCTGGATCACGAAGGGCTCGAGCTTCTCGAGCATCTCGGGGTCCGCCTCGAGACCCTGCGTCCACAGGTTGTTGTGGGCGAGGCCCATCGCGGCCCGTCCGTTCAGGAGCGGGTTGACGGCGGCGTCCGGCGAGGAGAAGCCGATGTCCTCGACCTCGTGCTCGTTGATGAGGTCGGTCATGAGCTGCAGCGCCGACACACCCTCCGGCCCGTTGAACGTCGGCTCGGTCACGTCCTCGTTGAAGAGGTCGCCACCGGCGGAGAAGAGGAACGTCTCGAAGACCTGTCGCGGGTCGTTCGAGAGCAGGTCGAACCCGGCGCGCTCCAGCGTGCCGTCGTCGGCGCGGACCGTCAGGGCCTCGGAGATCTCGACGAGCTCGTCCCAGGACGACGGCGGTGCGTCGTAGCCGGCCTCCTCCAGCAGCTCCATGTTGGCGACCCCGTAGCGGGTGTCGAGCATGATCGGCATGCCGTAGACGCCGCCGTCCCACGTCCCGGCGTCGACGATCGCCGGCGTGTAGGTCTCCAGGAGCTTCTCCTCGGTGTTGCCGAGCTCGCTCTGGTCGGCCAGCAGACCCCGGTCGGCGAAGCCCTCGATCCAGCCGACGCCCATCATCATGACGTCGGGCACCGCCCCGGACACCGCGGCGGTGGTGAGCTTCTCGTTGAGGTTGCCGTAGGTCGTGTAGTCCACGGACACGGTGACGTCCGGATAGTCCTCGTAGAACTGCGGGAGCAGCTCGTCCTCGAGGAGCTGCTGGCCGTCGGTGCCCTCGAAGATCGGGGTGAGCAGCGTGATGTCGCCGGAGACGTCACCGCTGCCGCCCTCGGCGTCGGTGCCCGAGCTCGTGCCCGAGCTGCAGGCGGTGATCCCCAGTGCGACGGCGGCCAGGGCGGCGGCGCCCGTGAACCGTCGACGGGACTGACTCTTGATGATCATCGTTGATCCTTCACGTTGTGCGGTCGGCTGGTGCGTGTCGACCTCGCCGGTGGCGACGATGCCGGTGTAACGATGCACTAAACTAGGCACAGGACCGCGGGCACGTCAACTCCCTGCTAGATCAAGAAATGATCACGATGCGACACCCTCGGGATGCCGGTCCATACCCTCAGTCTGGGCTAGGATGGTTGTAACGATGCACATGACGTGCACCACCGATGACGTTGGAGGAAGCGTGACACGCGTGACGATCCAGCAGGTCGCAGCAGCCGCTGGGGTCTCGCCCAGCACCGTCTCCAACCTGCTGAACGGCCGCACCAACCGCATGGTGCCGGCCACCAAGGAGCGCATCGAGCGCGCCATCGCCGAGCTCGGCTACCGACCCAACCGTGCGGCTCGCCAGCTCCGCACGGGACGCACGCAGACGGTGGGGCTCATCGTGCCGTCCGTCGGCAACCCGTTCTGGGGAGCGTTCGCCCGGGAGCTCGAGGTCGCGGCCCTGGCCGTCGGGTGCAACGTGCTGCTGTGCAACAGCGAACGCGACCCCGACCGCGAGCGCCGGTACGTCGAGGAGCTGTGGGAGGACGGGGTGCGCGGCATCGTCCTGTGCTCCTCCCTGCCGACGCTCGACCACCTCGCCGACATCGTCCGGCGGGGGCTGCGGCTCGTGACGTTCGACCGACCGGCGCAGGCCGGTGACCCGGAGGAGGTCGTCAGCGTCAGCATCAACAACCACGTGGGCGGCTTCCTCGCGACCTCCCACCTGACCGAGCTCGGCCACGAACGGTTGACCTTCGTCTCCGGGTCGCTCGCGGCGGTCAACCGCACCGGCCGCTTCCGCGGGTTCTGCACGGCGCTCGAGGGGGCCGACCTGGACCCGGCGGCGATGCCGACGTGGACCGCGGGTGGCGGCGCCCCGTTCGGGGACGTCGAGGCCGCCCAGGTGGGCCGGCAGGCCGCGCACGACCTGTTCTCCGGGACCGTCGAGCCGCCCACGGGCATCGTGGCGATCAACGACATGACCGCGCTCGGCTTCTGCCGCGGCCTGCGTGACCAGGGCCTGCACGTCGGCAAGGACGTGTCCGTGGTCGGCTTCGACGACATCATCCTCGCGGAGCTGTACGACCCGCCGCTGACGTCGGTGCGCCAGCCCATCTCACGGATGGCGTCGTTGAGCCTCGAGGAGGCACTGAAGGAGGACGACCGCGAGCCCGGCCGGTCGGTGCTGCTGCGCCCCGAGCTGGTGGTGCGGGACTCGACCGCGTCGCCGACGGGGGCCACGGCACCGGTCGTGGCCGACGAGGACGGGGTGCTGCAGTGAGGCTCGCACGCCTCGGGCCGGTCGGCGCCGAACGGCCGGCCGTCGTCGTCGGTCCCGACGCCTACGTCGACGTCGGCGACCTGGTGCCCGACATCGACGCCACGACGCTCCCCGACGGGTTCGGATGGCTGGCGGAACGCGTCGAGTCCCGGGTGACGGCAGGGCTCGTCGAGGCGCTCGGCGCACGACGGGTCGGACCGCCCGTGGCGCGTCCGCACCAGATCCTGTGCGCCGGCCTCAACTATCGCGACCATGCCGCCGAGATCGGCGCGGACGTACCAGCCCTTCCGCTCGTGTTCTCGAAGTCCCCGAACACGCTCGTCGGGCCGTACGACGACGTCCGGGCGCCGCGAGGCTTCTCCCGCCTGGACTGGGAGGTGGAGCTGGGCCTCGTCGTCGGCCGCCGGACGAGCTACCTGGACAGCCCCGACCAGGCTCGTGACCACGTCGCGGGGTTCGTCGTCTGCAACGACGTGAGCGAGCGCGCGTTCCAGGACGAGCACGGGGGCCAGATCCTCAAGGGCAAGTCCGCCGAGACGTTCAACCCGTGCGGTCCCTGGCTGGTCACTCCCGACGAGGTCGGCGACGTCTCGGCCCTGGGCATGTGGCTCGACGTCTCCGGTGCGCGCCGCCAGTCGGGCAGCACGGGCACGATGGTGTTCGACCCGTACGAGCTCCTGTGGCACCTGAGCCAGTACATGGTGCTCGAACCGGGCGACCTGGTGAACACGGGCACCCCGCCCGGCGTGGCCAACGGCATGGCCGAACCGGCGTGGCTGCAGCCCGGCGACGTGATGGAGCTCGGCATCGACGGGCTGGGTTCGCAGCGCCAGCGCGTGGTCGCGCCGCGATGACGGCCCCCGGTCCCGTCCTCACCGTCGGTGAGACCATGGTGCTGGTGGGCAGCACCCGTCCGGAGCCGCTGCAGCACAGCACGCTGATGTCGCTCGGGATGGGCGGTGCCGAGAGCAACGTGGCGATCGGGCTGCGCCGCCTCGGTGCGCCGGCGGCCTGGATCGGCCGCGTCGGCGCGGACTCCGCCGGCGACCTGGTCGAACGGCTGCTGCGCGGGGAGGACGTGGCGACGACGTGCCTGCGCGACGACGGGGCACCCACGGGCCTGATGCTCAAGGAGCGGCGCTCCACCATGGAGACGCGCATCTGGTACTACCGCGCCGGGAGCGCCGGTTCGAGGCTCGGGCCCGAGGACGTCCCCGACGACGCGGTGCGGTCGGCGAGCATGCTCCACCTGACCGGGATCACTCCTGCGCTGTCGCCGTCGGCCCGCGCCCTCACCCTGGACCTCGTCGACCGTGCTGTCGCGTTCGGCGTCCCGGTCTCGTTCGACCTCAACTATCGGTCGTCCCTGTGGTCCGCGGACGACGCACGACGCCTCTACGCGCGAGTCGTCCCCCGGTGCGAGATCGTCTTCGCCGGCCTGGACGAGGCTGCGCTGCTCGGGTGCGACGAGCACGACGCCCCGACGGCCGCGCGGCAGCTGCGGGACCTGGGCGCGCGGACCGCCGTCGTCAAGCGGGGGGCGCAGGGGGCTGTCGCGGCGAGCGAGGGCGGCGAGTTCTCCGCACCAGGGGTGCCGGTCGACGTGCGGGACACCGTGGGAGCCGGCGACGCGTTCGTCGCCGGGTTCCTCGCCGACGCGCTGGCGGGTCGGGACGTGTCGACGGCGCTGGCGACCGCGACCGCCGTCGGCGCCTACGCCTGCACCGGTGACGGCGACTGGGAGGTCCTCCCCCGGCGCTCCGAGCTCGCCAGGCTCTCCTCCAGCGAGCCCGTCACCCGCTGATCGGGTGGCGCAGGCGGGTCCCTTCGAGACACGTCTGGTGCATCGATGCAGCAATTGCCGTGCCAGGTCTTGCTTCGGCGGCGGCATGGTGCCACAGTTTGGCCATGATCCAATGGCGAATCGTTGCACCAAAGGTGGCGGCCACGTCCGCCGCCGCCCTCCTCCTCGGTCTCCTCGGCGGTCCGGCCGCCGCGCAGACCCTCCCGTCAGCACCGACGCACCCCGTCCGGGCCGACGTCGTCGACCCGCCCGCGCACTGGACCGTCGACTCGGCACGCGCGCTGAGCAGCGACGGCAACCTGCCCGAGTTCGCGATCGACGACGACCCCACGACCCGCTGGTCGTCCCTCACCTCGTCCCCGGACGAGCCCCAGTGGCTCCAGCTCGACCTCGGTGAGGAGCGTTCCGTCGGATACCTCGGCGTGGCGTGGCACAAGGGCGACGAGCGACAGTCGCTCTTCGGCGTCGAGCTCTCCACCGACGGGACCACCTGGCGCTCCGCCGCGACCGACCAGGCCAGCTCGGGAACGTCGTCGAACCTCGAACCCGTCACGCTCGAGGACGACGCCACCACCGGCTCGCAGGCCCGGTACGTGCGCTACCTCGGCTACGGCAACAGCGTCTCGGGCTGGAACAGCGTCACGGAGGTCCGCGTCTACCCGCCCAACCCGCAGGGGGCCGTGGTCGACGACCTCTCCGACCTCCTGCCCGCACCGGACCCGGACGCGGAGCCCTGGACCGACCCCGGGCTCGTCGAGCCCGACGGTACGCGGTACCGCCCGGCCGAGCCCGGTGCCGTGACCGGCCGCACCGTGGACGTGCGCGACCACGGCGCGGACCCGGCTGCAGGCACCGGCGACGACGCCGCCGCGATCCGCGCCGCCCTGGACGCCGCCCAGCCGGGGGACGAGGTCTACCTCCCGGCCGGTACCTACGACCTGCTCACCACCGAACCGGCCGACCCCACCACCAACGTGGCCCTGCGTTCCGGCATCGACCTGCGCGGGGACGGAGCCGGCTCCGTGCTCGAGTCCGCGCTGACCCCCGAGACGCAGTCCGGCAAGGTGCTGCGCGGCTACGGCGTCCAGGACGTCGCCGTCAGCGACCTCACCGTGAGCTCGACCTACGACGGCCCCCTGTCGACCGACCACCAGGACTCCACCGCCGCCGGCGGCCCGGCGTACGGCGTCGTCGTGGCCAACCTCGGATCCCGCGCGAGCCGACAGGTGCTGGTCGAGGACGTCGTCGTCGAGCGGTTCCAGAAGATGGGCGTGCGGATCGAGAAGAGCCGTGACGTCACGGTGCGCGGCAGCACGTTCCGCGACGCCACCAGCGTGGGGGGCGGCGGCAACGGCTACGGCATCTCCATCCAGGGCACGGCCGGCAAGGACCGCTTTGCGTACACCGACGACTCGCGGCACAACGCGGTGGTCGGCAACGTGTTCGAGGGGACGCACCTGCGCCACGCGATCCTGCTGCAGTACTACACCCACAACAACCTCGTCGCCGGGAACACCATCCGTGGCGGCGTGCTCGACGCCATCGACCTGCACGGCGAGGACGAGTACCTCAACGAGATCCGGCACAACACCGTCAAGGATGTCCGCGCCGCCGCGATCGCGCTGGGCAACACCGGTGGCACGGCCACCCAGCACGACGCGGCCGGTCCGGGGAACTGGATCCACGGCAACGTCCTGAAGAACAACCGAGAGGGCATCCTGCTCATCCTGGGCACCCCCGACACCGTCGTGGAGCGCAACGAGGTGACCGGCGGCCGGGGCGACCACGTGCGGTCGGGCATCGAGGTGCGCAACGCACCGGGGACCGTGGTGCGGCACAACACCGTGCTGGCCAACCGCGCGGAGGACTTCTGGGGCATCCACCTGGCCGAGGACCCCGGCGACGACGGTCACGCGAGCGGCGTGCCGACCGACGTGCTCGTGAAGCGGAACCTGGTGGTCGCCAACGCCGGAGGGGTCCGGGTCGACGCGGGCGAGGACGTCCGGCTGGTCGCCAACACCGTCCGGGGCAACCGGGAGAACACCCGGATCGCCGAGGGAGCCGGGGTCACCGTCGAGTAGCGCCGGTCACCACGTGTCGACGACGTGGTGCATGGCGGCGAGGCAGCGTCCGATCTCCTCGGACGAGGCCCCGGACCGCATGACGACGTGCAGACCGAGCAGGTGGGTCGTCAGCAGGTCGGTGCGGAGCCGCAGCACCACGTCGTCGTCCGGCGCGCCCGGAAGAGTGCGCCGGACGAGAGTGCCCAGCACCTCGTGCATCTGCCGTCGGTAGTCGGCTCCGAAGTCGTAGTCGCCCAGCGTGCCGCGCAGCTCGTTGGACGACATCACCATCAGGCACCCGTCCCGTCCGCGCTCGGAGGCGGCGTCGACGCCGACGAGGTCCAGGAACCGGTGCACGCCGTCGACGCCCGGACCGGCCTCGGCGATCAGCCGCGTGAACATCTCCATGCGTTCCCGCAGGTAGCGGCGCAGCACCGTGGTGAACAGCTCGTCCTTGCCCCCGAAGGCGCGGTACAGGCTCGGCTTGTGGACGCCGCTGGCCGCCACGATGTCGGACATCGAGGTCTGTCCGTAGCCCTGCCGCCAGAAGAGCGCCGTCAGCTCCGCGAGGACCGACTCCTCGTCGAACGACCGCGGGCGCCCGGCGGGAGTCCTCTCCTGCACGCCCATCACCCCATCCTACGAGCGCCGGCCCGCCGACCGTCGGGAGCAGCGCTTGCATCATTTGGTACCGATCGGTACACAATAGAGGGTACGCAGCACACGGCGACGACAAGGAGAAACCCATGGTCGACTTCACGCTGCACGACGAGAGCACGGCCCCGGCCGAGAGCCAGGGCCTGCTGGCCACCTCGAAGCAGAACTTCGGGCGGATCCCCGGGCTGCACGCGGTGATGGCGGAAGCCCCCGGTCTGCTCGAGGGCTACCAGAAGCTCCACGGCCTCTTCCAGAGCTCGACCAGCTTCGACGCCGACGAGATCACGGTCGTCTGGCAGTCGATCAACGTCGAGCACTCCTGCCACTACTGCGTGCCCGCGCACACGGCGATCGCCAAGGGCATGGGGGTCGACGACGAGGTCATCGACGCGCTGCGCGACGGCACCCCGCTGCACGACCCGCACCTCGAGGCGTTGCGGACGTTCACGCTGGCCATGGTCCGTCAGCGCGGCGAGGTCGACGACGCGACCGTGCAGACGTTCCTGGACGCCGGCTTCACCCAGCGTCAGGTGCTGGAGATCGTCCTGGGCATCGCCCAGAAGGTGATGTCCAACTACACGAACCACCTGGCCCAGACCCCGGTCGACGAGCCCAACCGCAAGTACGAGTGGAAGGGCACCGTCGTCCCGAGCTGACGCCGCACCTCTGTCCCGGGAGCCCGGGCCACCGTCGTCGACGGCGGAGGCCCGGGCTCCTTGTCGCGGATGCGATGCATCGGTTTACCGTTCAGCCGTCCGCCTGACGGGACGCAAGATGCGCCCCGAACGCTCCGATATCTGGCTCCTGACCTGCAGATTAGCGGCCTCTCGACTCTTGTTCTGTTTCTCCTGTTGACAGTCGACCAGGGCACGATTAGGTTCTCGAACGAGATCTACGGTGCAGCGATGCACCAAATGTGGCCACGACAACGGAGCCGCCCCCTCGACGACGAAGGGAGCACCCAGCTCGCCGGCTCCGGCAGTGCAGAGGTCGTCATCGGTGGGACAGCCCTCCCACCACGTCAACGGCGACGCAGCGGGAGAGCGCCGACGGGCCCACCCCGCGACCGCCGCCGGCGGACGACCTCGAACCAGGGCGAACATCCGAGAGGAAACGCACCACCATGAGACTCCACCGCAAGCACGGCATCGCCGCCGCCATGCTGGCCACGACCCTCGTCATGGCCGGCCAGCTCGCCGGTGTCGGCAGCGCAACCGCCGCCGCACCCTGCGACTACCCGGCCCAGCAGCTCGACCTGACCGACTGGAAGGTCACCCTGCCCACGGGCTCGGGCAACTCGCCCACCGAGATCCTGCAGCCCGACCTCGCCGACTTCTCGGTCGCGCCGTGGTTCCAGGTGAACAGCAAGTGCACCGGCATCCAGTTCCGTGCCGCCGTCAACGGCGTCACCACCTCCGGATCCGGCTACCCCCGCTCCGAGCTGCGCGAGATGACCGACGACGGTCAGGAGCGTGCTTCGTGGTCCTCCACCTCGGGGACCCACACCATGACGTTCCGCACCGCCGTCAACCACCTGCCCGAGGACAAGCCGCACGTGGTCGTCGGTCAGATCCACGACGGGGACGACGACGTCACCGTCTTCCGCGTCGAAGGGAACAACCTCTACATCACGAAGGGCAACGACACGCACCACAAGCTGGTGACCAGCAACTACCGGCTGCACCAGGTGTTCGAGGGCAAGTTCGTGGTCAGCGGCGGCAAGATCAAGGTCTACTACAACGGCACGCTCCAGACCACGATCGACCACGCGAAGTCCGGCAACTACTTCAAGGCCGGCGCCTACACCCAGGCCAACTGCGGCAACTCCTCGCCGTGCAGCACCTCGAACTACGGTCAGGCCACGCTCTACAAGCTCGACGTCACACACTCCTGACGTAAGCAGGGCATGAAGGGCTCGGAGTCCGCAGGGGACTCCGAGCCCTTCATGCGTCTCGATCCATCAGTGCATCGATGCCTCGAGGTCGTCCCCGCTTCGTGAAGCACCGCGCACCAAATCCGACAGAGCGGACATCGATTTCTACGCTCCTCCGAGACAAAAACGCAGGTCAGCACACTATTTTTACTCCTTGACAGTTCGTCGGGGCACGGATACTTTTCCGGCGAGATCTGGTGCAACCATGCACCGGATCTCGACACCACGGAGCCTTCTTCACCTCGTCAGGCAGCACCACCGCATCACCGGCTCCGGAAGTGCAGTGATCGTCCCTGCTGCAGACAGGCCCTCGCCCTGCGCGGCAGACGGTGCTCGCCCCCGGCGGACGCCGTGCTGACACCGAGCTCGGCGGACGGGCAGCAGCGGACGATCACGAGGCCCGCGTGACCACCGAAAGGATCCGCACGACGATGAGACTTCACCGCAAGCACGGCCTCGTGGCCGCCCTGGTAGCCGGGACGGTGTTCGCCGCGAGCTCCGCCGTGGCGATCGCCGCCACCGCGGACGGCGAGCAGTGCGAGTACCCGGCCCAGCAGATCGACCTGACCGACTGGAAGGTCACCCTGCCCACCGGCTCGGACAACTCCCCCACCGAGATCCTGCAGCCCGACCTCGCCGACTTCTCCGCAGCACCCTGGTTCCAGGTCAACGACAAGTGCACCGGCATCCAGTTCCGCGCACCCGTCGACGGCGTCACCACCTCCGGATCCGGCTACCCCCGCTCCGAGCTGCGCGAGATGACCGACGACGGCACCGAGAAGGCCTCCTGGTCCACCACCTCCGGCACCCACACCATGACCTTCCGCACAGACTTCAACCACCTGCCCGAGGACAAGCCCCACCTCGTCGGCGCCCAGATCCACGGCGGCGGCGACGACGTCACCGTCTTCCGCCTCGAAGGCACCGAGCTCTACATCACCGACGGCGACGACTCCCACCACCACCTCGTCACCGACGACTACCAGCTCAACACCGTCTTCGAAGGAAAGTTCGTCGCGGCCAACGGCCAGATCGACGTCTACTACAACGACGAGCTCCAGACCACCATCGACAGCGACGAGGACGAGAACTACTTCAAGGCCGGCGCCTACACCCAGGCCAACTGCAGCAACTCCTCACCCTGCAACGACACCAACTACGGCCAAGCCACCCTCTACAAGCTCGACATCACCCACTCGTGAGCTGAGCCGAGCAGCCACCGGGGCGCATCGCGGAGAGATCCGGGTGCGCCCCGGTGGTTTTCCCGGGGATCTCAGAGCGCCTCGACCGGCCAGTGCCGCCCGCCCCAGGCACCACCGGGGCGGCAGAGCCGGCCGACGGCGGTGCGCAGCGCCTCGGCCTGCTGCGGCGTCGCCCGCCGGGCGACCTCCTCGAGGAAGTCGTCGCCAAAGGTCGGCCAGTCGCCGTACTGCCCGACGACGGCGCCGACGGTGCGCAGCAGATCCTCGCGGGCGTGGTAGGTCCGCAGGTGACCGGCCGCGACGCCGAGGCGCAGCACCCAGGCCGCCCAGGCGACCGCGTAGGCGCGCTGCGCCGCCGTCGTCGCTGCGGTCACCTGCTGCTGCGCGGCCTCCCGACGGGCACGCCAGGCGTCGCGCTCGCGCAGTCCGGCGCCCACCACGGCGGCCTCGACGCGCCGCCGGGAGGCGTGGTCGGCGGCGGCCGGGGCCAGCGACCAGGCGCTGTGGTCGAGGTCCGCCTGCTCCACGAACGGGGCGGGCAGCGCGAGCAACCAGTGCTCCACCGGGCTCGCGGGTCGTTCCGGTGGCGGGTCCGCGTCGAGGGCGCGGGGCGGCAGGAGCCCGTCGACACCGCGCGGGACCCAGCCCCGGCCGCCCCGGTCGGGGTGGGGTCGCCGCCCCGTGCGCCGCAGCACGAGCCAGGCGGCGCCGACGAGGGCGCCGAGTGCGAGCCCGGCCGCGACGGTCGTTGGGACGGGGTCCGCGCCGCCGCCGACAGCACCGCTGGTACCAGCAACTATCGCTTCGAGCAACTGGTACATCCTGCTCCTGCCCCGTCGTACGAAGGTGTTGCCGCGACCCTAGCTGCACCGGCCGGCCGGTGCAGCGTGAACGGCGTCAGGCCGACGGAGCCATCGCCGACTCGCGGACCACCAGGCTCGTGGCGAGCTCCGTGCGCAGCGTGTGGCCGGTACCGCTGCGCGCCCGGTGCACCAGGTCGACGGCGGTGGCCCCCATCTCGGCCAGCGGCTGTCGCACGGTGGTCAGCGGCGGGTCGATCCAGGGCGCCACCGGCAGGTCGTCGAACCCGACGAGCGACACGTCGTGGGGTACCGACAGGCCCCGCTCCCGCAGCGCGTGCAGGGCCCCGAGCGCGGTGTCGTCGCTGCTGGCGAAGATCGCCGTGGGCGGGTCGGCGAGCTCGAGGAGCCGCTGCACGCCGTCGTACCCGGCGGTCACGCCGTACGGGCCGTCGACGACGAGGTCGTCGTCCACCTCGACGCGAGCCTGGAGCAGCGCGGCCCGGTAGCCGGCCAGGCGGGCGATGGCGTTGTCCTGCTCCAGGGCGCCGGTGATGGTGGCGATCCGGCAGTGCCCGAGCGCGAGCAGGTGCGCGGTCGCCTCGAGGCCGCCCTGGAAGTTGGTGGCGCTGACCGACAGCATGCCCTCGGGCGGCCGCTGCCGGGGGTCGACGACGACGAGCGGCGTCTCGGAGTCGGCGAGCGCCCGCCGCGCCTCGGCGTCGGGCACCGCCACGACGCTGACCAGGCCGTCGGTGCCGCGTTCGAGGGCGTGGCGCACCCAGGCGCTGCAGTCGTCGGGGTCGGGCTCGACGGCGAGGACGACGTCGAGCCCGAGGCGCCGGGCGCCGGTGACCGCACCGCGCACCACCGCCTCGGACCAGGTGCCCTCGAGGTCGACGATGCGCACGTCGATCATCCCGGTGGCACGCCGTCGGCGCGGCCGCAGCGTGAAGCCGTGCCGGTGCAGCACGGCGGCGACCCGTTCGCGCGTCGCCCCGGCGACGTCGGTGCGGGAGTTGAGCACCTTCGACACGGTCGGCACCGAGACACCCGCCTCGGCGGCCACGACCGCGAGCGGCACGTCTGGTTTCTCGGCCGCCACGACCCCTCCTTTGCTGATCGTTTCCGAAACACGGATGCTACCCCATCGCCTATACCCGTTGACATGGCTCACGGAGCGCTCTATCGTCTCGGGGCGATTTCGAGCGCTGCTTTCGAAATTTCGACGGATCTACAAGGGAGTGACCGTGATCATCACCTCGCGCCGCGCCGCCGCGGCGACAGCATCGACGCTCGTCCTGACCGTGGCCCTGACGGCCTGCGGGCGCGACGACGGCGACGCCGGCTCGGGCGGCACCGACGACGCCGGGACCCAGGTGTCCGAGGGCCCCGCCACCGGCACCGTCGAGGTCTGGGCCATGGGGACCGAGGGCGAGCTGCTGCCCGAGCTGGCCGAGCAGTTCGAGGCCGACAACCCCGACGTGACCGTCGAGGTGACGCCCGTGCCCTGGGAGTCCGCCGTCCAGAAGATCAACACCGCGATGGCCACGGGCGAGGTCCCGGACGTCCTGCAGGCCGGCACCACCCTCATGAGCGGGTTCGTCGAGCTCGGCGGGCTGGCCGAGACGCCCGACAGCATCGACTCCGAGGCCTTCTTCCCCGGCGCCTGGGACACCACCGTCGTCGACGGCACGTCCTACGGCGTCCCCTGGTACGTCGAGACGCGGGTGCTGTACTACCGGACCGACCTCGCCGAGCAGGCCGGCGTCGACGAGCCGCAGACCTGGGACGAGCTCAAGGAGTTCGCCGCCGGCATGCAGGACGCCGGCGCCGAGCACGGCATCGCCCTGCAGACCAACGGCGACGGCACCGCGCTGATGTACTTCCCGTTCTACTGGCAGGCCGGCGGCGAGATCGTCGACGACGCCGGCGAGTTCACGCTCGCCGACGACGCCCAGGTCGAGGCGCTCGACTTCTACTCCTCCTTCATGGCCGACGGACTGGCCCCGCAGACCCTCGTCGAGGACGAGAAGGTCCAGGACTTCATCGACGGGGAGCTCGGTGCGTTCGTCTCCGGTCCGTGGGAGCGGTCGAACCTGCTCACGACCGCCGGCGACGACTTCGCCGACAAGTTCGCCGTCACCGCGCTGCCCCCGGACGAGCAGGCTGCCTCGTTCATCGGTGGCTCCAACCTCGCCGTGACCGCCGAGGCCGCCAACCCCGACGCCGCGTGGAAGTTCGTCGAGTTCGCCACCGACCCCGAGGTCCAGGTGGACTGGTTCGAGATCTCGAACGACCTGCCCGCCGTCCAGGCCTCCTGGGACGACGAGGCCCTGGCCGGGGACGAGTCGCTCGCGGTCTACGGCGAGGCGCTCGAGACCGCCCGTTCCACGCCCGCGCTGCCCACCTGGTCCGAGATCGAGCACGAGCTGAACCTCGTGATCGAGCAGGTGGTCAACGGCCAGCTCGAGCCCGAGGAGGCCGCCCAGCAGATGCAGGACGCCGCCACCTCCATCGGCGACGGGCTGGGCTGAGCCGTGGCCCTGCGCACCGACGCGCCGCCGGCCCCCGGCGGCCCCGCGACGCGGGGCTGCCGCCCGGAGAGCGCCCGACGACGCCGCCGCGGGTACGCGGCCTGGGGCTTCGCCCTGCCGTTCACCGTCCTGTTCGCCGTGTTCATGATCCTCCCGGTGGGCGCCTCGCTGTACATGGCGTTCACCGACATGCGCGGCGCCGACCTGCGGTCCCCGCTGGCGGTGAACTTCATCGGACTCGACAACTTCGTCGCGGCCGTCACCGACCCGCAGTTCCAGCAGGCCGCCGGCAACACCGTGTACTTCGTCGGCGTGGCGATGCCCCTCACCCTCGGCATCGCGCTGCTGCTCGCCGCACTGCTGAACTCCGGGCTCACCTGGTTCCGCTCGGTGTTCCGCGTCGGGTTCTACGCCCCGGTGGTGACCTCGATCGTCGCGGTCGCCGTCGTCTGGCGCTTCCTGCTGCAGCCCGACTTCGGGCTCATCAACTCCGCGCTCGGGCTGGTCGGCATCGACGGCCCGGACTGGCTCACCGACCCGACCTGGGCGATGCCGTCGCTGATCATGCTCGCCGTCTGGCGCAACGTCGGCTTCTCGATGGTCATCCTGCTCGCCGGCCTGCAGGGCATCCCCAAGGACCTGTACGAGGCGGCGTCGCTCGACGGCGCCGGTGCGGTGCGCACCTTCCGCTCCGTGACCGTGCCGCTGCTGCGCCCCACGCTGCTGTTCTGCGCCGTCATGACCGGCATCGCCTACCTGCAGTTCTTCGAGGAGCCGTTCGTCATGACCCAGGGCGGCCCGCTCGGCGCCACGAACTCGGTGGCCTACGAGATCTACAACCAGTTCGGGTTCGGCGACTACGGCCTGTCCGCAGCGATGAGCTACCTGCTGTTCGTGGCCATCGCGATCCTGTCCTTCCTCCAGTTCCGCCTGCTGCGGCCCAAGAACTGACCGGGCAGCGAGAGGAGCACCCGTGACCACCACACCCCTGCCCCCGGCGACGACCAGCGCCGCACCGGGCACCGACACCGCGACCGAGTCCGGGCAGCGCACCCGCGGCGACCGCCGTCGTCTGTTCACCCCCCGCGCGCTCCTGCTCAACGGCGCCCTGCTCGTCGGGCTCGTCGCCTCGCTCGGCCCGCTCGTCTGGATGGTCCTGTCCTCGGTGAAACCCGAGAGCGAGATCCGCCAGTTCCCGCCCACCCTGATCCCCCAGGACGTCACGCTGGAGAACTACACCCAGCTGTTCGACCGCCTGAACTTCCCGCAGTTCTTCTTCAACTCCGTGGTCGTGGCGCTGGCCGTCACCGTCGGGGCGGTGCTGTTCAGCGCGATGGTCGGCTACGCCCTGGCCAAGATCGACTTCCCCGGCCGCAGGGCGCTGTTCCTGCTGATCATGGCCACGCTGATGGTGCCCGGCACCATCACGTTCGTGCCGCTGTTCGTGCTGGTCGCGAACCTCGACCTGGTCAACACCTACGCCGCACTCATCCTGCCGTTCCTCGCCGCACCGTTCGGCGTGTTCCTCATGCGGCAGTTCATGCTCGACATCCCCGACGAGCTGCTGGACGCCGCGCGGGTCGACGGCGCCGGGGAGTTCCGCACGTTCTTCCGCATCGTGCTGCCCCAGACCGGCCCCGCGCTGGCCACGCTCGGGATCCTGACCTTCCTCGGCTCCTGGAACAACTTCCTGTGGCCGCTCGTGGCCGTGCAGTCGGCCGACATGTACACCCTGCCCGTCGCCCTCGCCCTGTACTCCACCGGCCAGAACACCGTGCAGTACGGCCTGCTGCTCGCCGGCGCGACCGTCATCGTAACGCCGATCCTCGTCGTCTTCCTCGTGCTGCAGCGCCGCATCATCCAGGGCATCGCCACCACCGGCATCAAGTAAGGAGCACCCCGTGACCGACACGATCACGCTGCCCGCCGCACCCGACTTCCTGTGGGGCGCCTCGACGGCGGCGCACCAGATCGAGGGCGGCAACGTCAACAGCGACTGGTGGGCCAAGGAGCACCAGCCCGGCACCCTGTGCGCCGAAAGCTCCGGCGACGCCGTCGACAGCTACCACCGCTACGGCGAGGACGTCCGCCTGCTGGCCGACGCCGGGCTCAACGCCTACCGCTTCTCCGTGGAGTGGGCGCGCATCGAGCCCGCCGAGGGCGAGTTCTCCCGCGCCCAGCTCGACCACTACCGCCGCATGATCGACACCTGCCTCGCCGCCGGCGTCACCCCGATCGTCACGCTGCTGCACTTCACGCTGCCGCGCTGGTTCGCCGAGCGGGGCGGTTGGCTCGCCCCCGACGCCGTCGACACCTACACCCGCTACGTCGAGACCGTCGCGACGATCCTCGACGACGTCCACCAGGTCGTCACCATCAACGAACCCAACATCACCTCGATGATGCTGGGCGCGAGCCGCCGCACCAACCTCGACGCCGCCGGCCTGGCCGCACCCGACCAGGAGGCCTCCGAGGTGCAGGCCAAGGCGCACCGCCGCGCCGTGGAGATCATGCGGTCGCTCGGGCACGTGCGCGCCGGCTGGTCGATCGCCAACCAGGTCTTCCAGGCCGCGCCCGGCGCCGACGAGGCCCGCGACGCCTACGCCTGGCCCCGCGAGGACTTCTTCCTCGAGGTGGCGCGCGACGACGACTTCGTCGGCGTGCAGAGCTACCTGCGCACCATCATCGGGACCGACGGCGAACCCGTCCCCTTCGGCGACGACGTCGAGAAGACCCTGACCGGCTGGGAGTACTACCCCCAGGCGCTCGGCGAGGCCCTCGAGTACTCCCACCGCATCACCGGCGGCGTGCCCATGCTCGTCACCGAGAACGGCATGGCCACCGCCGACGACGCGCGCCGCATCGACTACACCCGCGACGCCCTGGCCGGGATGGCCCGCGCCATGGACGCCGGCTGCCGTGTCGAGGGATACCTGCACTGGTCGCTGCTCGACAACTACGAGTGGATGTCCGGCTTCCGCCCGACCTTCGGGCTGATCGCCGTCGACCGGAGCACGTTCGTGCGCACCCCCAAGCCGAGCCTCGCCTGGCTCGGACGGGTAGCACGGACCGGAAGCCTCCCGGCCTCCTGACCGGAGACCGGGAGAGGGTGCCGCCACCGACCGTGGCGGCACCCGGACGTTTCGCACGACGACGGAGTTGAGGAGACGACCCATGACCAGACGACGGACCACCGTGGCCGCGCTCGCGGCCGCCGGCATGGCGCTCGCCGCGAGCGCCACGATCCCGGCGAGCGCGACGAGCACCGCCGGACCGGCCGCCGCCGAACGGGCCGCGCACGACCGCGGCGACGACGACCGCGGCAAGGACCGGGGCAAGCGCCAGCGGCTGCTGGAGCGGTGGACGCAGGACACGTGGACCTCGTTCGAGGCCCTCGTGGTCGACGAGACCGGCCTGCCCGACGACAACATCGGCGGCGACCTGAGCCCCGAGAGCCGCGGCGGGTACACCTCGCCGACGAACATCGGCGCCTACCTGTGGAGCACCGTCGTCGCCCGGGACACCGGGCTGATCGACGACGCCGAGGCCCGCGACCGCATGGCCACCACGCTGGAGTCGGTGGCCGGGCTCGAGAAGCACGAGCCGAGCGGCATGTTCTACAACTGGTACGACCCGGCCACGGGCGCCAAGCTCGACGCGCTGGGCGAGGACGACCCGGTCGAGCCGTTCCTGTCCAGCGTGGACAACGGCTGGCTGGCCACCGGTCTGCTGCTGGCCGCGAACGCCGAGCCGTCGCTGGCCGACGAGGCGGACGCCGTGCGCGAGCAGATGGACTTCGGCTGCTTCTACGACCCGGAGGTCAACCAGATCCGCGGCGGCTTCTGGGACACCGACCAGGACGACCCGAACCTGCCCGCCGACGACTACTGCAGCATGGGCAGCGACGTCTGGTACACCGGCCACCACTACGGCGCGTTCAACACCGAGCCGCGCATCGCGTCCTACCTGGGGATCGCCGAGGGGCAGATCCCGGCCGAGCACTACTTCGGTCCGGTGCGCACGTTCGAGCCGACCTGCGACTGGTCGTGGACGGAGACGGACGCCTCCGGGGAGTGGAGGAGCTACCTCGGTGTCGACGTCTTCGAGGGGACGCTCCCCTACCGCGGCATGGACATCGTGCCGACCTGGGGCGGCAGCATGTTCGAGGCGCTGATGGTGCCGCTGTTCGTCCCCGAGGAGGAGTGGGGCCCCGACTCCTGGGCCGTCAACCACCCGCTGTACGTCCAGGGCCAGATCGAGCACGGTCTGAAGGAGGCCGACTACGGGTACTGGGGCTTCTCGCCGTCGAACGACCCGGCGGGCGGCTACCGCGAGTACGGCGTCGACCAGCTCGGCATGGACGGTCCGGGATACACCTCCGACCAGGAGCGCACCTCGGTGGACCAGCCGTACGAGGGCTGCCGCGAGGGCTCCGAGGCGCCCACGGAGTACGGCGACGGCGTCGTCACCCCGCACGCCTCCTTCCTCGCGCTGCGGTACGCGCCGCAGGAGGCGGTCAAGAACCTGCGCAGGATCGCCCGCGACTTCGACGCCTACGGCCCCGGCGGCTTCTACGACGCCGTCGCAGTGCGCAGCGGTCAGGTCTCCGAGCGCTACCTCGCCCTCGACCAGGGCATGATCATGGCCGCGCTCGGCAACGCGCTCGACCACGACTCCGTGCGCGGCTACGTCTCCGACGGCGCCGTCGAGGACTCGCTGCGGCCGCTCATGGAGATGGAGGAGTTCGGCTCCTCCGGCCGGGGTCCGTCGCTCGGGAAGTGATCGCGTGACGGCCAGGGGCCCTGGTCGACCGACCAGGGCCCCTGGCTGTCTCGCCGCGGTCACTCAGCCCTTGAGCTCGAACTCGACCGTGGTGGCGTTCCCCGCGACGTCGTAGACGACCAGGGTGTTGTCACCTGCCACCGCGCCGAACGACCCACGCCGCACGAAGTTCAGGTCGGACCAGACGTTGTCCGTCAGATCCTTCTCCACCCCGTTCAGCGTCAGCCGGTCCACCTTGCCCGCGTCGTACAGCTTGAACGACACCTTCGCGTACGACCCGTGCGACCCGGACGTGTACCTCCCGCCGGACTTCACGGTGACCTTCGGCGCCACTCCGTCCAGGAAGAACTCCACCGTGGTGGCGTTCCCCGCCACGTCGTAGACGACCAGCGTGTTCTCACCTGCCATCGCGCCGAAGGCACCCGGCCGCACGAAGTTCAGGTCGGACCAGACGTTGTCCGTCAGATCCTTCTCCACCCCGTTCAGCGTCAGCCGGTCCACCTTGCCCGCGTCGTACAGCTTGAACGACACCTGCCCGTAGGCGCCCTCGACGCCGGTGGTGAACTTCGCGCCCTCCTTGACGGTCACCGTCGGTGCCGTCGTGTCGAGCGGCGTGCTCGTCACCGTGAGATCACGCAGCCGACCGGTGTTGTCGAAGGAGCCGAAGCCGACGCGACCCTCACCGAACGTGGAGTCGTTCGCGGTCAGGAGCGGGGTGTCGAGGCCGTCGACGTACACGGCGATGTCACCGCTGTCGGCGCACCGCACGACACGGACGTCGTGCCACTCCTCGTCCGTGACAGCCGGCGGCGCGCCGACGGTTCCGTCCCACTGATCGTCGATCCGCTCCCGGTCGGCATCGTTCACCTTGAAGATGCCGTTGTGGGCGTAGATCGTGTTGTCCTGCGACAGGTGGGCGTAGTAGTACTCGGTGTCCGACTGCCAGCCGAAGACGACGATGACGTCGCGGTTGTTGACCGACGCCGGGGCGTCGAGCCGGACCTCGGCCTGCAGGTCGAACGAGCCGAGCTCCGGCCCCTCTGTCAGGACGGCGTACTCGAACGGGCGGCGGATTCCGTCGTTCGGGTTCGTCCCCGGCTCCGCGAGCACGACCTGGTCACCGGGGAACTCCCACTTCGCGGGGGTCCGCGGCGCCCAGTCCTCGGCGGACATGACGTCGGTGGTCTGCTGTCCCGACGGGGCGCAGGGCAGCGGCGCCGGTGGCTCCGGGTCGGAGGCACCGAACAGCGCGTACTGCGCAGCAACCTGCTCCGCCGTCGGGGCGACGTCGAGGAACATGAGATCGTCCATCCGGCCGTTGAACGGGTTGGCCTCCCGGGTGTTCTGCGGGTAGCTGCCGCCGATCTTGATCCCGGCCGGCGCGGCATCGGACGTGGGACCGGAACCCCAGGGGTTCAGGGAGGTGTAGAAGCCGTCGAGCTCCTCGCCGTTCATGAACAGCTTCATCTCGCGGTCGGCGAAGTCGAACGTCGCGGCCAGATGCACCCACCTGCCCTTCTGGAGGATGTCCTGCCAGGGAAGGTCGGCCGCGTAGACCCAGGAGGCAGCACCGTCGACCCGGCGGCCGAGCGCCACGACCTTGAGCTCGCCACCCACGGTGATCACCTCGAGCAGGGCGCGCACCGCGTGCCCTTCCGATGTGCCGGTGAGCACGCCGGCCAGCCCGATCGCGTTGTAGCGGTCGTCGGGGTTCGTGGTGTTGCTGTTGAGGCCCGGGTGCTCACCCGTGGGCTTGAACCAGCCCATGACGGCGGCCTCGTCGGTCCCCCCGAAGGCGCGCAGCGTGTCGACACCGTCCGCATCGTACACACCCGCCTTCCAGTCGTCGTTCGACGACGACGTCGGACTCATCTGCTGCGTCTGCAGCGCCTCGCCCGCACCGGGATAGGCCCGGTCCGCGACCCGCATCTCGACGCCGCCGTTGACGAGGTCGATGTCCGTGCCGGACCAGCCCTGGTCCGACTCCCGGGTCGGTGAGCCCTGGACCGGGTGGTCGAAGTCGTAGTGCGCCACGAGGTTCGGCGCGAGCTCCGGCAGCGCGAACGGTGACGACGCGTCGGCGTACCGGGCGCCCGTCACCTTCCAGATCTTCCCGTTCGCCTTGGCGACGAGGTACAGCTCACCGTCGGCGGACCCGAAGCGCAGGTCGACCCGGCGGTCGCCCACGAGGTCGGCGAACGTCGTCTCCTGCCCGTCGGAGAACACGCGCAGGTGCTCGATCGTGGCCAGGTCTTCGACGTCGCCGTCGTTGCGCACCATCTCGTCCGCCTCGGTGGCGAGCACCCATCCACGGACCAGGTCGGTGAAGAGGTAGCGGCCCTGCAGTTCCGGGATGTCGCCGCGGTACACGAAGCCGCCGTTCAGCGCGACGCCGGCGTCCCCGGTCTGGCCGGGATCACGGTTGTGGTCGTAGGCGGCTACGGGATAGGTGTACCCGTACTGCGCGTCGTCGGCGGGCAGGGGGTAGATCTGTCGGTTCTCGGCACGGAACGGCCCCTCGCGCTCCGACCAGCCGAAGTTGTCGCCGGGCTCGACGGCGTAGACCGACTCGACCTGCCACTCACCGATGTGCCCGAGGTACATCGTGTGGTCGCCTGCCGGGTCCCAGCTGATCCGGTGGGGGTCGCGCATCCCGACGGCATAGATCTCCGGCAGCGCGGAGGCGTCGTCGAGGAACGGGTTGTCCGTGGGGATCCCGTACTCCCCGTTGGCGCTGTCGCTCCCCAGCGGGTCGATCCGCAGGATCTTGCCCTGCGGCGTCGACACGTCCTGCGGGTTGCCGTTGCCGACGCCGTTGCCGCCGTCGCCCACGAGGACGTAGAGGTTGCCGTAGTCGGCGTCCCCTTCGGCCACCGTCGGGTTGAAGGCGATCTGCTGCACCGTGTGCACCCGACCGGCGAACGGTACGCGCATCAGCTCGCGGCTCGTGCCCTCGAAGGTCTCGGCGGCCGGGTCCGTCGCGGTCCACTCGGTGATCACGCTGTGGTAGTTCGTCGATCCGAACGCCGGGAAGTCGGGAGCGTCCTCGCTCAGCGCACTCCCGGACTCGGTGTGCACCGTGTAGAAGAGGCCGTTCTCGGCGAACTCGGGGTGGAACTCGACGAACCCGAGGCCCGTGCCGAGACCGGCGTGGTTGTGGAAGTTGTCGACGAACTGGTCTCGCACGTTCAGGTAGTCGACGTACTCGCCGGTGTCCTCGTCGACGAGGTACAGGATCTCGTTCATGTCGGGCACGGCGAGCCGGCCGGATCCGTCAGGGACCTCGTCGAGGTGCGTGATGCGGTTGTGCCGCACCAGCCGCTGGTCGCCCGTGGCCGGCGTCGTCTGCGACTCCGGGAGCTGGGCGAGCTCGGTCACCTCGATACCGAGGTTGGACCGGGAGGGGTCGGGCAACGGGTTGAGGAGCGGCGCGTCGGGTTGGGTCCCACCCGCCGCACAGTCTCCGGTGTTGCCGGTGGCGATGTCGAGGTTCTGGCTGTCGGCGTCGATCGCGACGTCGTCGAGCAGGAGCCGACCGTTGCTGCTCGAACCGTTGATCCAGAAAAACCGGTCGAGGTCGCCGTCGACGGACTCACGGAAGTCGAACTGCTGCTCGGCGCCCTCCGGCAACCGGGTGATCTCCTCGTACGGGCCGCCCTGGCTGTAGACCGTCACCTCGTCCGCGGCGTTGTCGGCGACGACCCAGACACACTGCCACGTCTCCCGCGCCCAGACGCCTACGGGTCGGAACGCCCCGCCGTCGCGGACGAGCATGACGTCGGAGTTCTGGTTGTTGACGTAGGCACGGCTGTTCGGGTAGTCCGCCGGCTCGTCGACGTCGGTGACGCCGAACGACGTGTCGACGCTTCCGTCCCGGTAGAAGCGGAAGAACAAGGTGCCTGTGTCGCCGTCCGCGATGGCCGGGATCTCACGGTAGGAGCTGTGGCTTCCGCCGGTCTGCTCGAGGACCTGGTTGTTGGCGTTGAGCGGGTCCGCTACCACCTGCGCCGACGAGGACGTCCATCCGTCCTGACCGTCGAGCGAGGTGCGCTCGTACTGCTCGAAGTCGAGCAGCTCGGTGAACGACTCTGCCTCGGCCGCGGCGGCCGGCAGGCTCGTCAGGAGCGTCCCGACGAGGGTGGTGGCCGCGATCGCGGCCACGGTACGTGCGGGGCCCGAGTTCCTGGCGCCGCTGACGGTGTGCCGTCGGCTCGTGGCCGGCGGTCGTGGATTGTGCACGTGCATCCGAGTACCTCTCAACGTCGTTGTCGATCAGGTCTGTGCCGGAAATGCGGTCCTGCCGACCGTCGGACGCGGCACGACGTGCCGACGGAAGCTCTGCGGACGTGCTCGACCGGGCCTGCCGGCGCGCTGGGCGCCGGCAGGCTCGCGGCTCGGTGGGGAGATGTGCCGACCGGGTGTGTCCGGTGGCCGGACGTCGGTCAGCTGGTGGCGGCTCCCGAGGGTCGGCCACCGAGATACAGCTCGGAGAGCTGTGGGTCGGCGAGCAGTTCGGGCGCGGGCCCCGTGATGTGGACGCGGCCGAGATCGAGGACGCATCCGATGTCGGCCGTCTCGAGCGCACGGCGCGCGTTCTGCTCCACCAGCAGGACCGCCACGCCGGCGTCCCGCATGCGAACCACCTGCTCGAAGACCGTCGCCGTCGTCTTGGGGTCGAGGCCCATCGACGGCTCGTCCAGCAGGACGACTCGCGGGCTGACCATGAGCGAGCGAGCGAACTCCACCTGCTTCTGCTGCCCGCCGGACAGCAGCCCCGCAAGCTGCTTCCAGCGTTCGCCGACGATCGGGAAGAGCTCCTGGACGAACGCGACCCGTTTCGCGATCTTCTCCTTGTCACGCAGCGTGTACGCGCCGAGCAGGACGTTCTCCGCCACGGTCATCTCACGAAAGACGCTGTGGCCCTGCAGCACGTGGGCGAGCCCGGAGGACAACATCTCCTGGGGCCCTTGACCGGTCACGTCGTGCCCGCCGACGAGGACGCGTCCGGACCGAGGCTTGAGCAGACCGCTCGCGACCTTGAGGACCGTGGACTTGCCGGCACCGTTCGGCCCGACGAGACAGACCACGGTCGAGGGTGGGACCTTGATCGTCAGTCCACGCAGCACCATGGCCGCGCGTCCGTAGCCGGCCTGGATGTCGTCCAGCTCGAGGAGGTACTCCGTACCGGTGGCGGGGGGCTGGTCAGACACCAAGGTAGGCCTCCAGGACTCGGGGGTCGGACTGGACGACGTCGGGCGTCCCCTCGGCGATGGGGCGTCCGCGGTCGAACACGATGACGTGGTGGGACAGGCTCATCACCATGTCCATGTTGTGCTCGACTACGAGGAAGGTGCGCCCTTCGGCGTTGAGCTCCTGCACGAGAGTGCCGATGCGGCCGATGAGCGCGGGGTTCACGCCACCGGCGGGTTCGTCGAGCATGATCGTGTCCGGATCACCCATGAGAACTCCCGCGAGCTCGAGCAGCTTCTGCTGGCCGTAGGACAGGTTCCGCGCCTCGGTGTTCTCCAGGTGATCGATACCGACCCGGACGAGCAACGCTCGGGCCTTGTCGATCTCCTCGGGGTTGTGCGCCCCCTTGAGCAGCTCACGGAACCGGGACCTGCTGACGGCCACCAGCATGTTCTCCAGGACGGTCATGCGCGGGAAGACTCGACAGAGCTGGAAGCTGCGGCCGATGCCCGCCCTCGCGATCCTGTGCGGTGGTCGGCGCGTGATGTCCTCACCGTGGAAGGTCACCGATCCTGCGTCCGGCTTGATCATGCCGGTCACGCAGTTGAAGAAGGTCGTCTTGCCGGAACCGTTGGGACCGATGAGGGCGTTGATCTTGCCCGGCTGGAACGTCACCGTCGCGTCTCGGACGGCATGCACCCCGCCGAAGGACTTGGTGAGTCCGACGGTCTCGAGGCTGCGGGCGGCAGGGGGCGCGGTGGTGGTCATCGCGGGTCCTCCTCGTCGTTCGGGTCGGGGGGTGCCGCCTCGGATGTGGTGCGCGAACCGTCCGACCCCGCCGTCGCACCGGGCTGCGGAACCGGCGAGGTCCCGCCGTTGCGCTCGAGGAGCTCGGCTGCCGTGACCTCACGGATGGACGACTCCTGAGGTCCGAAGCGCCGGACCAGGCCGGTGACTGCCGGGATGATGCCGTCGGGCATGAACAGCACCACGGCGCCGAGCAGGAGAGCCGCGGCCACGAGGTGGAACTGGGTGTCGCCGAACTCGAGCTTGAAGTACTCCAGACCGGTACCGACGATGAACGCACCGAGCAGTGGTCCGAAGAGGTGTCGGACGCCGCCGAGCAGTGCCATGAGCACCATGTAGGCACCGAGCATGATCGAGAACTGGAAGATGGGGTCGAGGTCGCCGAACCACAGCGCGTACATTCCCCCGGCGAGGCCGGTGAACGTGGCCGAGACGACGTAGGCGACGAGCTTGTAGTTGCGGGTCGGCACGCCGAGCGCCTGTGCCTTGTCCTCGTCCTCGCGCACCGCCTTGAGTCCGGTGCCGAAGCGCGACCGGTCGATCAGCCACCACACGACGAGCATCACCGTGAGCAGCGCGGCGAACAGATAGAAGAACGTCTCGTGGTGCTGAGGTCGGAGCATGTCCGGGAACGGACGCGGCACGACGAGCCCGTCCGACCCTCCGGTGAAGGAGCCCCATCCCTGGAAGACCAGGAGAAGGATGAGGACGAAGGAGATGGACACGATGACGAACGAGGCGCCGCGTACCCGCAGTGCCGCGATCCCCACGGGAATGGTGATCAGGAGCACGAGAGCTCCGGCGAGCAGCCATGCGGCGAAGCTCGGCAGGCCGACGTCACGGATCAGCAGTCCGGTGCCGTAGGCCCCGAGCCCGAAGAAGGCCGCGTGGCCGAGCGAGACGTAACCGGTGAAACCTCCCATGAAGTTCCAGGCCGTGGCGGTACAGGCGTAGCTGAGGACGACGATGCCCGCCGACAGGATGTAGGGGTTGGGCGCGATCGTCGGGAAGGACAGGACCAGTGCAACCCCGACGACCAGTGCCATCAGCCGCGCGATCCTGCCCCACGGGCGCGGTGATACCGCGGCGGCGCGGGGTCCACGGGAAGGCGTACCGACCTCGTCGTGCGGTGTGGCTGCGGGCCGGGTGTCAGAAGCGTTGGGCAAGGCGACCTCCGAAGAATCCCTGGGGGCGCAGCATCAGCGTCGCGAACAAAGCGACGTAGAAGATGGTCTGTGCCCAGGTGGTGCCGAGGGGGACCTGGAGCAGGCTCTGTCCGATCCCGAGCACCATGGCGGCGAGTGCAGCACCGGGGATCGAACCGAGGCCACCGACGACGATGATCGCCATGAGCGGCCCGATCCAGTGCCAGTGCAGCGACGGGTAGATCGTCGCGTCGAGGGAGAGGGCCGTACCGCCGATCGCCGCGGTGGCCAGGCCGATCCCGAAGCCGTAGCCGGCCACACGGTCGGTCCGGATCCCGACGAGCTGCGCGGCCTCGCGGTGCTGGATCGTCGCACGGAGCGCCTGTCCGAAGCGGCTGTGCTTGAGCAGCAGGTACAGCAGTCCGAGCGACAGCGCCGCCAGTCCGAAGGCGACCAGCTTGACCACGGCGATCTGCGCGCCGAAGAACTCGATGCTGTCCCCCGAGTACGGCAGCTGGATCCGTCGCTGCGTACCGCTCCAGACGAAGCCGATCATGCCTTCGATGAAGAGGGCGACGGCGAACGTCAGGAGCACTGACATCATCGTCAACGTCACGGGGCGCAGCCGGGTGATGAGCAGGCGCTGCATCCCGACGCCCACGGCGAAGAACAGCGGCACGGTCACGACGAGCGACAGGAGCGGGTCGATACCGGTCTGCTCGTGGAAGTACCAGGCCAGGTAGGCCGCGAGGATGAGGAACGCGGAGTGCGCGATCATCACGACCCGCATCACGCCGAAGTACAGGGTGAGGCCCGCTGCCAGGAGGGCGTAGAGCCCTCCCAGCAGCACGCCCAGCACGAGACTCTGGAAGAGGAGGGTGCCGGTCACGAACTCACCACGCCGGCTTCGGGAAGACGAGCTCGGCCTCCATGGCGTCCTCGGGCAGGACGATCTGGATCTCCCCGTCGACATACTGCTGGATGAGGTGGGCGCCCTGAGGCTTGCCGGTCTCGTCCCAGCTCAACGGCCCGACGACGGTGTCGACCTCGTTGGAGTGCAGCCAGTCGACGAGCTGCTGCTGGCACTCGCCCTGTTCGGCGCACCCGACCGCTTCGACGGCGGCGGCTACGACCTGACCGGTGGTGTAGGCGTTGGCCTCGTCCTCCCCCGGGGGGTTGCCGTGCAGCTCGGTGTACCGCTCGACGAACTCCACGTTCGACGGATAGCTCGCGGTCTCCGTGTAGCCCGTGGGCGAGAGGATCCCCTCGGTCTTGTCGCCGATCGCCGATGCGAACTCCGGGTTGGTCGGTGCGGTCGAGAAGGCAGCCATCTCCGGCTGGTAGTCGAGCTGCTGGAGCGAGACGATGAGGTTGACGGCGTCCTGGTACTGCGTGCCGCCGATCACCATGTCAGCGTCCGAGTCGTCGATCTTCGCGGCGATCGGGGCGAAGTCGGTCGTGTTCGGGGGGTAGACCTCGTCGACCACGATCTCCAGGCCGCCGTCCGCCAGCTTGTCGCGCAGGCCGTAGGCCGTGCCCTGGGCGAACGGGTCGTCCATCGAGGCGACGGCGACGGTCTCGGGTCGTTCCCCGTCGGGCATCGCGAGGATGTAGTCGGCGAGGTAGTTGTAGTGGTCGTCCGCGACGGCGGGGGCCGCGTAGAAGAGGTTCTCGAATCCTTGCTCGAACACCTCTGCCGCCGCGCCGGCGGGCTCGACGAAGAGCATGCCGTACTCTTCGGCGACCCGGGCGCTGGGGACGACGAGGCGCGTGGAGAATGGTCCGAAGACGAGGTCGACCTGGTCCTGTGCGATCAGTGCCTCGTAGTCCTGGACCACTCGGTCGGCGTTGGACTGGTCGTCGAGGATCTTGAGCTCGACCTGGCGCCCGAGCAGCCCTCCGTCCTCGTTGAGGAACTGGGCCCACGCCTCGTATCCGCGCTGCACTCCCTTGCCAGGTTCGGAGAAGTCCCCGGTGAGCGGCAGCGAGATGCCGATGACGATCGGGTCGTCCTCCCCTGCCCCTTCGTCGCTCCCGGCGCCGTCGTCGGAGCATGCGGTCAGGACGAGTGCGGCTGCGGCCAGACTGGCACCGGCGGCGAGCCCTCTGCGCCTGCGGTTTCGGGGTGCGGTCGCCAAGGACATGTGGTGACTCCCTACATCGTCGTAGTGAGGTTCGGCGGGAGAGCCGAACGTAAGCGCTTCCGGTAAGCGCTTTCAGCAGCGTACAGTACTCTCGCTTGACGTGGCAAGGGTCACACTCCGACGATGTCGTCGACTGTTCGCGCATCACTGGGCGGGAGGTACGGGTGGGCTCGAAGAGCCGTTCTGGAAAAGCGCAGCCTCGCCTCGTCGACGTCGCGGAACAAGCCGGGGTCTCCCTCGCCACAGCGTCTCGGGCGCTCGCCGGCCGGAACGGCGTCTCCGCAGAGGTCGCCGCGCACGTGCGGGACATCGCCGCGACGATCGGCTACGTCGCGAACCCGCACGCGCGCTCGTTGGCAGGTGGTGCAGCATCGGTCGCAGGTCTTCTCGTCTTCGAGATCGGCGACCCCTACTTCTCGGAGATCGCGAGCGGAGTCATCGGAACCGCCGCCGAGCACGGCTGGAGTGTGCAGATCAGCCATACGGAACGCCGCCCGGCCTCCGAAGCCGCACAGCTCCGCCTCATGCGCGCCTCCCGGGTGGGGGCGATCATCGTCGCCGGGTCGGGGTATGTCGACCCGGCGATGGAGGCCGCGATCGCCCGCGAGCTCGACGCGTTCCAGGAGTCCGGCGGTCGCGCAGTGGTCATCGGGCAGCATCAGGTGCGGGCCGACGCCGTGCTCCCGGACAACTGCGCGGCGGCGGTCGAGGTCGCCGCGCACCTCATCCGCCTCGGTCACCGGCACCTCGCCGTCGTGGCCGGCCCCGAGCACCTCCGTACGGTGGCCGACCGTCTGAAGGGAATCCGGACCGCGCTGTCCCGCCACGGCCTGGATCCGGACTCGCTCCCCGTGCTCCATGCGTCGTTCACCAGAGAAGGGGGAGAGCGAGCCACCCTCGAAATGCTCGACGCGCGGCCCGAGACGACGGCGATCCTCGCATTGAACGACGCCATGGCGACCGGCGTCCTGTCAGCGCTGCGTCGGCGGGGCCAGGCCGTCCCCCGCGACATCTCCGTCACGGGGTTCGACGACATCCAGGTCGCCCAGGACCTCGCACCCGCTCTCACGACAGCGCGGCTGCCGATGTCAGCGATGGGGTCGACCGCCTTCGAGCTCGCGTTGCTGCCGCGAGCGCAACGCCCGCGCCGGCGTCGGACCGACCACGAGCTGGTCGTCCGCGACTCGACCGCGCCGCCACGCTAGCTGCCTGGGCCGCAGCACCGCGGACGCGCCGGCGTACGGGCGATGCCGCGCACCGTGGGTCACCGGTGACGTGGCCTACCGTGGACGCCGCACCCCGGTCCGCACACGTCGCGGGCCACCCCGACGAAGGAGCAGCGCCGTGGCGACCACCCCTGCGACGACCGACCTGGCGGACCGCCTCGACCGCACGGTGCTCTACCAGATCTACCCGCAGAGCTTCGCGGACGCCGACGGCGACGGCATCGGCGACCTGCGCGGCATCGCCGACCGCCTGGACTACCTGGCCTGGCTCGGCGTGGACGCGATCTGGCTGAGTCCCTGCTTCGTCTCCCCGTTCGCCGACGCCGGCTACGACGTGGCCGACTTCCTGCGCATCGCACCGCGGTACGGCAGCAACGCCGACCTGGAGCACCTCACCGCCGAGGCGGCTCGCCGCGGCATCGCGGTCCTGCTCGACCTCGTCGCCGGCCACACCTCGAACCAGCACCCCTGGTTCCGCGCCGCGATCGACGACCCGGACGACGACCGGTACGTGTGGAGCGACGCCCCCGTCGACGGTTTCGAACCCGGTCCGGGCCGGCGCGGCGGGTACTACCGGCCGAACTTCTTCCCCGTGCAGCCCGCGCTCAACTACGGGTACGCCCGCCTCGACCCGGCCGAGCCCTGGCGACAGCCGGTGGACGCACCCGGCCCGCGGGCCAACCGGGCCGCGCTGCGCGAGATCATGGCGTTCTGGTTCGACCGCGGCGTCGCCGGGTTCCGTGTCGACATGGCCGCCTCCCTCGTCAAGGACGACCCCGGGCTCGTCGAGACCCGGCGGCTGTGGCAGGAGATGCGCTCCTGGCTGAACAGCACCTACCCCGGCCGGGTCCTGATCAGCGAGTGGGGCGACCCGAAGGTCGCCGTGCCGGCCGGCTTCCACGCCGACTTCCTGCTGCAGTTCGGCGGGGACGACGACGGCCTGCCGCTGCGCTCGCTGTGGAACAACGGAACCGGCACCACCCAGCCCACCTGGGGTGACGTGCCCGCGTGGGCCGACGCCGAGGCGCGCGGCGACGCGGCCACGTTCGTCCGGGAGTGGTCGGCAGCGACCGCCGCGATCGACGCCGCCGGGCGGGGCGGCGTCGTGGGGCTGCCGACGTCGAACCACGACTTCACGCGGCTCGTCGCCGGCCCGCGCGACGCCGAGCAGGCGCGGGCAGCCCACGTGCTGGTGATGACCTGGCCCGCCCTGCCGTCGGTGTACTACGGCGACGAGATCGGGATGCGGTACGTGCCGGACGCCCCGACCACGGAGGGCTCGCGGCTCGGGCCCACCTACGACCGCGCCGGGTCACGCACCCCGATGCAGTGGGGCGACCTGCCCGCCGCCGGCTTCGGGCCGGGGACACCCGCGACGTCGTCGTACCTGCCCCTGGACCCCGACCCGGGCCGTCCCACCGTGGCCGACCAGGTCGACGACCCCGGCTCCCTGCTCCACCTCGTCCGCACGCTGATCGCGCTGCGCCACCGGGACCGGCGGCTCGACGTCGGCTCGCCCGTCGAGGTGCTGGTCACCGGCTACCCGATGGCCTACCTGCGCGGCGGCACCCTCGCCGTCGTCCTCAATCCCGGACGGGCCCCGGTCGAGACGGTGCTGCCCGGCGCCGCCGGTGCCCGGCCGGTGCTGACCCGCGGGCTGCGGGTCGACGGGGAGGCGGTCCACCTCGACGGCTTCGGCTACGCCGTGCTCGACCTGGACCCGCGGTAGCTCACGCCGGCGCGACCTCGCGCGCCGGGACTCCCCCGAACGCCGCGGCGACCGCTGCCATCCGTGTGGTCACACCGAGGCGCTCGAACGCGTGCTCCAGGTGGGTACGCACGGTCGTGGGCGAGATCGTCAGCGCCGCGCCGATCTCCGCGTTGGACATGCCCAGCTCGACCAGGCGCAGGATCTCCACCTGCCGCTCGGTCAGGCAGCCGTCCGGCGGCGGGGTCGGGACGACGACGGCGGCCAGCACGCCGCGCAGCCAGGGCAGCAGGAGCCGGCAGATCGTCAGCTCGCGGTTGGAGAAGACCGGGCCGCCCTCACGCCCCATCAATAGGCGCAGGGACCTGCCCGGGCCGTCCGGGTAGCCGAGGATGATCTCGTCGTCGTACGGCAGGTAGTCCCGGCGCACCGGGTGCTGCGCCCAGCGCCGCTCGCTGTAGTGCTCCCGGATGCTCGTCGCCACGGGCGCCGCCGTGCGCTCGATGAGGCTGCACGTCGAGGTCCACCAGTGGTCGAGGAGCACCTGGCACCCGTCGGCCTCGACGTCCGGTGGGCCCAGCTCCTCCGGCCCGGCCACGTAGAGCTCACCCATGAACGACTCCTGCGCGTGCTGGAGGGAGAAGTCGCGTACGTCCATCGCGTGAAAGGCCACGCCATCGGACCGCAGCAACGCCTCGAGGTGCCGCAGGATCTCGCCCACCACGTCGACCGACGGCGGATGCCGCCGCGGATCGGCCAGATCGAGGATGTCGCGCAGCACCGCGTAGTCGTCCGTCGTGGGGTCGATGTGCGTCATCGGGCCTCCCGGGTCCGCCCGCCACCACGGTAGGCCGCGGCGGGACCGCTCGCGCGCGCGGCCGGCCGGGATACGACGGATGTCGTATGGGCCGTCGGCACCCGCCGCCGAAGGCTGGGACCAACGGGCCGGCACCCGGCCGGCCCCGCCCCAGGGAGATGCCATGACCACCGCCGGACCCCGCACCACCCCGCTGCGCCGCCGTCGTCCGGCGACGCTCCTCGCCGCGCTCCTCGTGGCCACGACCGCCGCCCCCGCCGCGGCGGAACCGTGGTCGGACCTCGTGCCCCAGGTCGAGGACGCCCCGCCCCCGATCGGCGTCGAGGTGCTCTCCGGGCACGCCGACTTCCCCGACGACGTCGGCGTGACGATCCGCCGCAAGCTCTCCGGCGAGCGCCGCGACCAGATCCGCCTGAAGGACGCCGGGACGATCGTCGTCGCACGACTCACCGTGCAGCCCGGCGCACGCTTCCCGTGGCACACCCACCCCGGACCCGTCGTGGTCTCCGTCGTCGACGGCGACCTCGTCTACCAGCAGGCTTCCGACTGCGTCGAACGCGACTACACCAGCAGCGAGGCGTTCGTGGACCCGGGCGACGAGGTCCACACCGCGTGGAACCCCGGCGACGCACCCACCTTGCTGATGGCCACGTTCTACGGCGTGCCCGACGGCGGCCCGGTCACGATCCCCGTCACCGACCCGCCGGACTACTGCAACGCCCGCGCCCGTGACGACCACGGACCGCGCAAGCCACGCATCGTCGGCCCGGTGCCGGGCTGGTTCAGCATGCGGTGACCGCCGTCAGACGATCACCCACGCCATCGCCCCGATGAGCACCAGGCACACCGCGGCGACCGGCAGGGCCTGCCGCAGCACCTGGCCCTCCCGGCCGCCCAGGCCCACGGTCGCCGCCGCTGCGACCACGTTGTGCGGGCAGATGACGTTGCCGATCGCCGCCCCGGCACCCTGCGCACCCAGCAGCGGCACCGGATCCAGGTCGGCCGCGAGCGCCGTCTGGTCCTGGAACTCGGTGAACAGGATGTTCGACGCCGTGGCCGACCCGGTCATGAACGTGCCGAGCGCCCCGACGAACGGGGACAGCACGGGCCACAGGGCGCCGGCGCTCGCGGCGGCGACGGCGAGCTGGGTGGTCATGCCGGCTTCGGACATGGTGAAGGCGACGGTCACCATGGCGACGAGCGCGACGAACACGGGCACGACCTGCCAGGTGGCGCGGCGGAACGCGGTGCCGACGTCGGCCAGGGAGGCCCGCTGCCAGAGCGCGCCGGCGAGGTAGGCCATGGCGAGCAGGAGCCCGGGGTGGTAGAGCGGCTCGATGCTCTCGGAGAAGTGGCCGAACAGCTCCCACTCCCACACCACCGACTGGGCGGCCTCCTTGACGGGCACGACCAGGCGGGTGATCAGCACGAGCACCACGAGGACGAGGTAGGGCGCGGTGGCCGCGAGGAAGGACATCTGCGGTGCCCGCTCGGCGTCGGCGGCCTCGGTGACGGCTTCCTCGGCCGCGGCCTCGGCCGGCTGCTCACCGGCCGCGGCGGGCCGGGAGACGAAGGACCGCCGTCGCACGACCGAGCGCACGACCAGGACGAACACGATCGCACCGCCGATCGACCCGACGAGCGAGGGCAGCTCGGGGCCCACGAACCGCGCGATGAGCAGGTTGGGCACGAAGAACGCGACGTAGGCGACGGCCATCCACCCCCATGGCGGGCCGGCGGTGGGCAGCAGGGTGCCGACGAGGCGGGCCACCATGAAGGCGAGCACCAGCCCGGCGAGCGCCATGTAGGGCGCGACGGCCCAGGAGAGCTCGCGCGGGGGGTAGTCGACGATGGCGAGCTGGGCGAGGGTCGGCGTGCCGACGGCGGCGAACGGCACGGCGGAGGCGTGCCCGAGCATGGCGCCGACGACGGCGGTGACCGGCTTGAACCCGGCGGCCACGAGGAATGGGGCCGCGAGCGCCACGGGCGTGCCGAACCCGGCCGCGCCCTCGATGAGCAGGCAGAAGAACCACACGATGAGCAGGGCGGCGACCCGCGGGTCGGGGGTGATCCGGGCGAGCCCGGCCTCGAGCGCCTTGGTGGCGCCGGTGCGCTGCTGCAGGTGGTGGATGCCGAGCGCCGGGCCGATGATCAGCATGACGGTGAGCGCCACCCAGGCCGCACGGGCGAGCACCCCGACGACGCCCTCGACGGGGCCGAACGCGAAGTCGGCCCCGCCGAAGTCGAACGCGGTCAGGGCGAGCACCATGGCGCCGACGGCGGCGGTCGCGCCCGCTGCGGCGGCGGACCACTTGACCGCGACCATCAGCACGAGGATCGCGACGATGGGCAGCGCCGCCAGGAGCGTCAGCACGGCGGGACCGGAGTGATGATCGGGGTGGAGGCCCAGGTCATGGCTCCAGCGTGCCGGATCAGCGGGTGCTGCGCACCTCGGCCACGAACCGGGCGGAGCGTTCGCGCAGCGCCGCGGTCCGGCGTCGGACGAACTCCTCGCGCTCGGCCGGGTCGACCACCTCGAAGGGTGCGGGTGCCCGGCGCACGTTGCGCGAGCAGCCGAAGTCGGTGCACACGAGCGTGCCGATGGAGTTGCCGTTCTTGCCGGACGCGCCGCCGCGGCGCGCCACGTAGAGCGACACCTCGGCGTCGTCGATCACGTCCTCGCACCAGGCGCACAGGCCGTGGCGGCCGCGGCCGGACTTGGCGTCGGCGGCCCGCAGGCGGACGCCGACGGGCACGCCGTCGATCTCGAGGACGACGTAGGCGGCCAGGGGCGCCTTGCGGTCGTGCCAGCCCAGGTAGTCGAGGCGTTCCCAGTCGGTTGCGGCCAGGTCGGGCAGCGTGGCCTGGGCGGCCTCGCGCTTGGAGGCGTTCACGAAGGACGCGCGGATCTGCTTCTCGGTCAGGGGGTTCATCAGGTTCGTTCTCCGGTGGTGCGGCACCGACGGCACGACGGCGGCACGCACGCGGGCCCGGTCAGGGCGGCGCGGTGCGGGGTCGCGGGACGACGGCGGTGGGTGGGCAGGGCGGACCGGCCCGCTCCACCGGTGGTTCAGCGGTGGGCGGGACCGGGGCGCGCGGGCGCTGAGCAGGCCGCGTGGGCCACCCCGCTCTCCCGGCGGATGCTCGCCATCCGTGCGCTCCTCGTCCTTCGCTTCCGCTGCCAGGCCCGCGATCCGGCGCGGGCACCCGTCCAGGGTACGCCTGCCGCGATGGATCACCGGGTCGTGACCGCGCAGATTTAACACCTGCTGTTGAATTTGCACGCTCAGGCGTCAGGGAGGCGCACCGCGCGCCGCCCCTGCAGCGCGGCCCCCGCGAGCACGATCGCGATCCCTGCCAGCGGCAGCACCAGCAGCCCCACCCGCAGCTGCGTGGCGTCGGCGATCACCCCCACGACCGGCGGGGTGAGCAGGAACCCGAGCCGCATCAGCCACGTGACGACCGTCAGCCCGGTACCCGCCCGCAGACCGGGCAGCTCGTCGGCGGCGTGCATCGCCGCGGGGATGACGGTCGCGACGCCGAACCCGGCGACGGCGAACCCGACCACCGTGCCCGGCAGCGACGGGAACGCCAGCATGACGCCGGTCGCGAGGGCGACGAGCACCCCGCCGGACCGGGCCACGGCCCGCTGCCCGAACCGGTCCACGACCCGGTCACCGGTCACCCGACCCACGAACTGCGCGGCCATGAACGCGATGAACGCCGTCGCGGCGACCGCGCCCGGGGCGTCGAGGGCGTCCGCGAGGTACACGGCGGCCCACGACCCGGTCGCCTCCTCGACGACGGCCCCGGAGATCGCCACCACGACGAGCGCCACCAGCAGCCACAGGATCCGGGAGCCCGCGCGCGCCGGCCCGGGCGCGCCGCCGTCGGGCCGGCCGCCCTCGACCGTCCCGCCGTCGTGCACGCCGGAGGCGGCGACGTCCGCCGCGCGCGCCTCGCCGTCGAGCCCCGGCAGGCAGAAGCGCAGGGCGACCAGCGCCACCGTCACGAACAGCGCCCCGGACACCGCCAGGTGGATGCCGAGGGGGACGTCCAGGGCGATCGCGGCGGCCGCCATCGCGCCGCCGACCACGGCCCCCATCGACCACAGGGCGTGGAACGCGTTGAAGATGGAGCGGCCGTAGCGGCGCTGCACGCGCAGCCCGTGGGCGTTCTGCCCGACGTCGGTCAGCGCGTCCATCGCCCCGCCGAGCAGCAGCGCCAGGACGAACAGGCCCAGGCTCGGGGCGAGGCCGGCCCCCAGCACGCCGAGCGCGGTCAGCACCGTGCCGAACACGGCGGTGCGCGCCGAGCCGATCCGCCGCACGAGGGCGCCGGCGGCGAGACCGGAGGCGATCGCCCCGGCGGGGAACGCGATGACGGCCAGCCCGTACGCCGTGTTGCTGAGCTCCAGGGACGCCTTGATCTCCGGGTACCGGGGCACCAGGTTCGCGAACAGGGCGCCGTTGGTCAGGAACAGCGCGGACACCGCGGCGCGCGCCCGGCGGGCGGCCGGCGCCGGGTGGGGCGTGGTGGGCACGTCGCTCATGCGGCTCCCGCCGTCAGCCGCGCGACGGCCTCGCGCACGTCGGCGTCGTCGGCCGGTTCGGTGTCCAGGGCGCGGTGGATGGTGATCCCCTCGACGAAGGCGTCGACCAGGCGTGTGGTGGTGGGGTCGAAGTGCCGTTCGAGCGCACGGCGGCTGCGACGCATCCACGCGTTGGTCAGGGTGCGGAACGCGGGTTCGCGGGCCGCGAGGGTGTAGAGCTCGTGGGTGAGCACCAGGTCGCGGCGGGTCGCGAAGACGTCCTCGGTGATGAGCGCGACCACGGCCGCACGGGCCTCGTCGAGGTCGCGGGCCGCCGTCATGCGTCGTTCGAACGCGGCGGCCGCCTCCTCGGCGAACCGTCCGAACGCCGCCCCCAGCAGGTCGTCCATCCCGTCGAAGTGGTAGGTCATGGACCCCAGCGGGACGTCGGCGGCGGCGGCGACACGGCGGTGCGACGTCCCGGCGACGCCGTGCTCGGCCAGCACGTCGAGGCAGGTGGCGACGATGCGGTCGCGCCGGTCGGGGTCGTGCCGACGACGGCGGGACGACGGCGCCGGGTCGGGGCGGCCGGCCGGCGGCGGGTGAGCGGCGCTCATCGGTCGATGTCCTCGCGCACGACCCGTGCCGGGTTGCCGACGGCCACGACGTTCGCCGGCAGGTCGCGCGTGACGACGGATCCCGCGCCGACCACGGTGTTGTCGCCGATGGTGACGCCGGGGCAGACGACGACCCCGCCGCCGAGCCAGACGTTGTCGCCCAGGGTGATGGGCCGGGCGGCCTCGAGCTTGGCGCGGCGGGGCTCCGGGTCGACGGGGTGGGTGGGGGTGAGGAGCTGGACGTGCGGGCCGATGAGGCAGTCCTCGCCGATGGTGATCGGGGCGACGTCGAGGGCGGTCAGACCGAAGTTGACGAACGTGCGGGCACCGAGGCTGATGCGGCTGCCGAGGTCGACGTACAGCGGGGGCCGCACCTCGGCCCCCTCGCCGAGGTGGCCGACCAGCTCGGCCAGGACGGCGCGGGCGCCGGCGGGGTCGTCGAGGACGGCCCGGGCGTAGGCGTCGGCGAGCCGATGGGCCCGCTGCACGTCCTGCGCGATCTCGGGGTCGGCGACGTAGAGGTCGCCGGCGAGCATGCGCTCGCGCTGGGTCCGGGTGTCCTCGGCCGTGTTCTCGACGCTCATGCGTACGATCGTACGCTCGATGCGTACGGTCGTCCACAGCGCGCCCGGCCCGGCACGGCGCCGGTCGTAGGCTGGCGTCCATGGACGCGCGCGAGTCGACGTATCTGCCCGGGCGTCGGCACACCCGTGGCTGGGTGTTCGGCAGCATGCTCGTCTCGGCGCTGATCAGCCTCACCGCGTCGCTCGTGCTGTCGATCGACGCCGTCGTCCTCGCCGCCGACGCCGGCACCGACCTGGCCTGCGACATCAACGCCGTGATCTCGTGCGGCACCGTCGCCCTGTCCTGGCAGGCCCAGCTCCTCGGGTTCCCCAACGCGTTCCTCGGGCTCATCGCCGAACCCGTGGTCATCACGCTCGCCGTGGCGAGCCTCGGCGGGGTGACGTTCCCCCGCTGGTTCATGGCCGCCGCCCAGGGCGTCTACACGATCGGGCTGCTGTTCGCGTACTGGCTGTTCGCCCAGTCCTACCTGGTGATCAACGCGCTGTGCCCGTGGTGCCTGCTCATCACCCTGTCCACCACGGTGGTCTGGGTCTCGCTGCTGCACTGGAACGTCATGGAGGACAACCTCTACCTGCCGCGCGGCCTGCAGCGCCGCGCGGTGGCGATGGTGCGCATCGACGCCGACGTCTACCTCACCGCGGCCTGGCTGATCCTGCTGGTGGCCGCCGTCGTGTGGAAGTACGGGGCCGCACTGGTCGGCTGAGCCGGCCGCGGGCCCCGGTCAGCCCTCCGCCGGGCTCGGTCAGCTGCCGAGGCCCCGGACGAGGGAGACGACGCGGCCGACGTTGACCGTCCAGCCCACGCCCCACACGTGCGGGCTGAGGAGGTGCTCGCCGTCCGGGTCCCACACGCGCTCCTTGAAGCGCTCGAGCGTGGGGACGCGGAACTCGTAGGGCACGAACCCGGCGACCGTCCCGTGCCACTCCCGGTCCTCGGGGTCCTTCTGGAGCTCCTTGGTGACGGCCGCGACGACGAGCGCGAACATCACCATCTTGAGCAGGCTCGGGCCGCGCTTCGCGCCGGCCTTGGCGGTGCTGACGGACTTGCTCATGTGTGCCTCCGCTCGTCGTCGTACCACCATCCTGCCGCGCCCGGCCGCGACGGTCCACAGCGGGCCGACGACCTGCGCCGAGACCCGCCGACATGCGCCCCGGGCAACGTCGTGCCTACGGTGGCGAGCCCCGCCGCGGCACACCGCGGACCGGGAACCCCGAGGGAAGGAGACCCCCATGGCTACCCACGACCTCACCGGACGGACCGTCCTGGCGATCGTGACGAGCTACGGCGTGGAGCAGGACGAGCTCGTGGTCCCGCTCGAGCACCTGCGCGAGCACGGCGCCGTCGTGACCGTCGCCTCCCCCGGTGCGCAGGACGTCGCCACACTCGTCGGCGACAAGGACCCCGGTCAGACCGTGCCCGCCGACGTGTCCCTCGACGACGTCGAGGCCGAGGGCTTCGACCTGCTGCTGATCCCCGGCGGCACCCTCAACGCCGACACCCTGCGGCTCGAGGAGGCCACCACGCGGCTCGTGCGGACGTTCGCCGGCTCCGGGCGCCCGATCGCCGCGATCTGCCACGGTCCCTGGGCGCTCGTCGAGGCCGGCGTGGTCGAGGGCAAGACCCTCACCTCGTACCCGTCCCTGCGCACCGACATCCTCAACGCCGGCGCGGCCGAGTGGCGCGACGAGTCCGTCGTCGTGTGCACCGCGCAGGACCGCACCCTCATCACGTCGCGGACGCCGAAGGACCTCGACGACTTCCTGGGCGCCGTCGACGACGCGCTCGTCTCCTGAGAGGAGGCCACGTTGCCGCACACCACCGAGCACCTGACCCTGCCCGACGTCGGTTTCGGCACCTACCGACTCAACGGTGCCGACGGCGTCGAGACGATCAGCCGCGCCCTGCAGGGCGGCTACCGCCTGATCGACTCCGCGTTCAACTACGAGAACGAGGGCGCCGTGGGCGCGGCGGTGCGCTCCGGCGTCGTCCCACGCGAGGACGTCATCGTCACCTCCAAGCTGCCCGGACGCCACCACGCCCACGACCAGGCCCTGGCCTGCATCGAGGAGTCCGTCTACCGCACCGGACTCGACCACCTCGACCTCTACCTCATCCACTGGCCCAACCCCGCCCGCGACCAGTACGTCGAGGCCTGGCAGGCACTGATCGAGGCCCGCTCACGCGGCCTGGTCCGCGAGATCGGCGTCTCCAACTTCCTGCCCGAGCACATCGACCGACTCGTCACCGAGACCGGCGTCACCCCCGCGGTCAACCAGATCGAGCTGCACCCCTACTTCCCCCAGGCCGACCAACGCGCCTACGACACCGCCCACGGCATCGTCACCCAGGCCTGGAGCCCGATCGGACGCGCCAACGAGCTGCTGCGCGATCCCGTCCTGACCGGCATCGCCGAGGACCACGGCGTCTCCGTCGTCCAGGTCATCCTCGCCTGGCACACCCGCCTCGGCGTCCTGCCGATCCCCAAGGCCAGCAGCCCCGACCGCCAACGCCAGAACCTCGAGGCCGCGACCATCGAGCTGTCCGACGCGGAGGTCGACCGGATCTCGGGCCTGGGCCGCCCCGACGGGCGTACCGCCGACCAGGACCCGGCCGTCTACGAGGAGCTGTGATGACGTTCACCCACCCCCAGGGCACGCGGGGTGCCGCACCGCCCGGACGGTTCCTGCGCTGGATGAACAAGCTCGTCACACCCCGTGCCCGCCGCAGCGACAAGCCCTTCATGGGGATGGACGTGCTCGTCCTGGTCACCGTCGGGCGGACCTCAGGTCAGGAGCGCAGCACGCCGGTGGCCTGGTTCGGCGACGACCTGCCCGACGGTCGGGCCGGCTGGCTCGTGGTGGCCTCGGCCGGCGGGGCGGCGTCGAACCCCGACTGGTACCGCAACCTGGCCGCCCACCCCGATCAGGCCGCCGTCGAGCTCGGCGGGCGCAGGGTTCCCGTGACGGCCACCGAGCTCCACGGCGACGAGCGCGCGGCCGCCTGGACGCGCATCACCGAGCAGGCGAAGCAGTTCGCCGGCTACGAGCGCAAGACCGACCGCCTCATCCCCGTGATCCGGCTGACCCCGCACTCATGAGCACCCTGACGCTGCCCGCGATCGGGTTCGGCACCGGCAGCCTGCACGGGGGCGAGGCGGCACGCCTCGTGGAGTCCGCCCTGCATGCCGGCTACCGCCTGATCGACTCCGCGTTCAACTACGAGAACGAGGGCGCCGTGGGCGCGGCGGTGCGCTCCGGCGTCGTCCCACGCGAGGACGTCATCGTCACCTCCAAGCTGCCCGGACGCCACCACGCCCACGACCAGGCCCTGGCCTGCATCGAGGAGTCCGTCTACCGCACCGGACTCGACCACCTCGACCTCTACCTCATCCACTGGCCCAACCCCGCCCGCGACCAGTACGTCGAGGCCTGGCAGGCACTGATCGAGGCCCGCTCACGCGGCCTGGTCCGCGAGATCGGCGTCTCCAACTTCCTGCCCGAGCACATCGACCGACTCGTCACCGAGACCGGCGTCACCCCCGCGGTCAACCAGATCGAGCTGCACCCCTACTTCCCCCAGGCCGAACAACGCGCCTACGACACCGCCCACGGCATCGTCACCCAGGCCTGGAGCCCCCTCGGGCGGGCCAACAGCCTGTTCACCGAGCCGGTGCTCACCGAGATCGCGGCCGCGCACGGGGTGGGCGTACCCGCGGTGATCCTGGCCTGGCACGCCCGCCTCGGCGTCCTGCCGATCCCCAAGGCCAGCAGCCCCGACCGCCAGCGCCAGAACCTCGCCGCCCTCGAGGTGACGCTCACCGACGCCGAGATGGACGCCGTGGCCACGCTCGCGCGCCCGGACGGCCGCAACAAGGGTCAGGACCCGGCCGTCGTCGAACAGCTCTGACCGCCCGCCGGACGCCACATCGCCACCGGGGTGCCGTCGTCGTCCAGCGGCCCCTGGTCCCGGAACCCGAAACGCTCGTAGAGACGCTGGTTGCCGGGGCCGGTGGCCTCCAGGTAGGCGGGCCGGGCCTCGGCGTCGACGGCCCGCAACCGGTGCTCCAGCAGCGCCGACCCGACACCACGCCCCCGGGCCGCAGGAGTCACGGCGAGATCAGCCAGGTACCAGTGCGCCGTCGTCGGCCGGGCTCGCGCCCACCGGGCCAGGCGGGCCCTGACCGCCGGCACGTACCGCAGCCCGAGCGCCCGCAGGTACCGCGGCACCTCGCGCAGCTCGGTCAGCACGTCGCGGCGACCGTGCGGCCCCTCCCACACGGCCACCCCGAGGATCGGCCCGCCCGGACCGGCCCGCGCGACGTCGACCGCCCCCGACACGCAGGCCCCCGTGCGCAGCGCCGCGGTATAGACGTCGGTCAGCCGATCGACCCTGTCGTGGTCGCCCGGCACGACCCGGCGCACCACGACGTCGTCGCGGAACGCCTCGGCGATCAGCCGGGCACCGGCCCCGATGTCCGCCTCACCTGCAGGTTCGATCAGCACGGTCATGCCCGGAGTCTGCCAGCACCATCGGGTCGGGCGCCCATACCGTGAGGGCGTTGTAGTATTTTGTCATACATGGCACTACCTGACTGGCGGCATCGCAGCGAGCACATCCGCACGCGCACCGACCGGTATGGGCCAGGCGAACAGAACATCGAACCTGCGTGGGCCAACGAGGCATACGCGGACCCCTACGCGGTGGAGTTCCGACCCGACTTCGCCAGCACGAGCGGCCAAAGCGTCCGGACTATCGGCTGGTCAGACACGGCGGGCTTCCTGATCACAGTGATCACCGTGGAGGACAGCGAGAACCTTTGGGGCGCCACCGCGTGGAAGTCCGACACCGGCGACCAGCGCCGATACACGGGCGAGGACGGGAAGGAGTGACGACAGATGGATGACGCACGAGACCTGATCGCTGCCGAGGCGGACGCCGCCGAGGAGTCGAGGCACGAGCCGTTGCCAGCCGATGCAGTGGGCACGCGCCGCACCCCGGGGACGCCGCCGAAGGTGCTGTCGGTGCGTTTGGACGCCGAAGTGTTCGCCGACCTGTCCTCGCAGGCGGAGCGCCTCGGCATCCCCGTCTCGACTCTGGCACGGATGCTCATCGTGCAGGGCCTGGGCGCGAAGGAGGCCCAGCCTGCCGTCCCCGAGACACTGGAGCTCCTGAGCGGCTTCCTGGACGACAGGATCAGACACTCGGTGCGGTTCGAGCTGTCACACCTGGTGCGCCCGGAGTTCCTGCGCGAGCCGACGTGAGCACCGGGAGGGCGTCCCGCGACGCGGCACCCCGGGTCGTCGGACGCGTCAGAACACCCTGAAGTACAGCGGCACCTTGACCGACTTCTTCTTGGTGGGCGTCGCGCGGTAGACCACCTTGAGGTAGTGGTGCGTCGGCCCCACGGAGCGCGGCAGCGAGACGGTGCGCGAGCCGTCGTGCTTCTTCTTCAGCCGCACCGTCTTGACCGTCCTGCCGTCCACCTTGAGCCGGACCTTGCCGGTCAGAGCGACGTCGGACGGCGAGGTCAGGCGCAGCCGGACCTTGACACGCTGGGGACGGTGCACGGTCTTGTCGATGATCTTGGCCCGCATCTTCGTCGTGGCCTTGTGCACCTTGACCGTGCGGTACTTCGTCCTGGCTTCGTAGACGGTGTCGCCGGAGTACACGAAGCGAAGCTTCGTCCGCCCGACGGGGAGCTTTTTGCCCTTGATCCGCACGACCACGTCGCCGGAACGGTCCAGCGTCGCTGCGCCGACCTTCTTCGTCCCCCGATAGACCTTCACCGTGCCCGTCGGAGTCTGATCAGGCCAGTACTGCTCCACGCTGCGGACGTCGACACGGAGCTTGTGCGGCCTGCCCCACTGCAGCGTCCGATCCGTGGCCCGCTCCACCCTGATCGACGCGGGGTTCTTCACGATCTCGAGGTCGAGAGAGGCGCTGGTGTCGGCCACGTACGGCGAGTCGGTCAGCCGGACCGTCAACCGCTGCCGGCCGGCGGGGACGGCGTCGGGAGCGAGCGTGAAGACGGCGGCCCGGGAGGCCGTGCTCGCGACGTCCCGGGTCGCGAGCCTCCGGTCGCCGTCGTACAGCGACATCGTCCCGTCGACCCGCCACGGGAAGTCCAGGCGTGCGGCCACCTCCCAGGCGCCCCCGGCGGTGTTCATGACCCCCTGCTGGACGTCGTTGGACCAGACCCGCAGCTCGGGACGGGCCTTGGCCACGGCCAGCGTCCCGCCGACCGCGACGGTCCGGGCCTCACCCGAGCTGTAGAAGGTGACCTCGTAGTGGTGCAGTCCGGGCGTCTCGGCCCACACCTGCACGTGCGCCTCTCCCCCGGACACCGGGGCCGTCCGGGTCCTCATGGACGCGTCGTCCCACCTGATCGCCACCTGGCCCTCGGGTTCGTCGGCAGGCAGGTCGGTCGGCGTCTCGACGTCGACGACGAAGGTCACCCAGTCGCCGTACGTGGCCTGCGGCGGCGGATCGACGGTCATCGTCGTCGGCCCCGTGCCCTCCTCGACGTGCAGGGTGCCGACCCAGCGCTGCGGGGCGTGCTCGCGACTGCCCATGTAGACGATCGCCACCTCGTGGGGACCTGCCGCCACCGGAGGCGTCGGGACGACCCAGCGGACCGTCGAACTCTCGCCGGTGAGGGTCTTCGCGTCATCGACCGTGACCCCGCCGACCCCGGCCCTGAGGAACCCCGCGGCCACAGGCTCACCGTCGGGCCCGGTGGCCGAGATGTCGAGCACCAGAGGGCCGCCGGGGCGCCACGTCCCGACCTGGGCGACCTGGAGAGTCGTCTCGAGCGGGTCGTCCCCGTCGGCCGCGGAGGCGGGGGCCACGAGCATCGTGAGGAGGCCCAGCGCGGTGGCGACCGCCATCGCCACGGTGCGGGTGAGGGCGGTGAAACCGCTGGTCATCGAAGTGATCTCCCGTCACCGTCGCCGATGTCCGCGACAGTAGCGGTCTCCTCGGGCATCTGTCCAGGGCCTGTTCAGGGACTGGTCAACTCCTGGTCATCCCTCCGGGTCACGGCACGTCGATCCGGCCCTCGCGGACCGCGCGCGCCAACCGGGGCGGCACCGGGACGACGCGACCACCGGCGTCGACCGGGACGAGCGCAGGCGGGGACGCCTTCCACTGCGCGCGACGGCTGCGGGTGCGGGATCGGGACATCTTGCGCTTGGGGACGGCCATTGGTTCCTCCTCAGCCCTGGCGGGCCTTGAACTTGGGGTTGAGCTTGTTGATGACGTAGGTGCGCCCGCGGCGGCGCACGACCTTGGATCCCGGCTGGTTCTTCAGGGACCGCAGCGACGAACGGACCTTCATCACGCACCCGCCTTGCCGTAGCGGCGGCGGAACTTCTCGACGCGACCGGCGGTGTCGACCACCCGGGAGCTGCCCGTCCAGAACGGGTGGGAGGCGCTGGAGATCTCGACGTCGATCACGGGGTACGTGCGGCCGTCGCTCCACTCGACCGTGGCGGCGGGACGCCCGGGCCCCGCCGGCGTGTCACCGGCGAGCGTGGAGCGGGTCAGGAACGAGAAGCCGGCGGCGGCGTCGCGGAACACGACGGGGCCGTAGGTGGGGTGGATGTCCTTCTTCATGGGTGGTCCTCTCACCAGCTCGACTTGGTGACGCCGGGCAGCTCGCCGCGGTGCGCCATCTGGCGCAGGCGGATGCGGGAGAGCCCGAACTTGCGGTGGTAGGCGCGCGGACGCCCGTCGACGACGTCGCGGTTGCGCAGCCGGGTGGCGCTGGCGTCGCGGGGCTGACGCTGCAGCTCCATGACGGCGACGGCGCGGTCCTCGGGCGTGGACGACGGCGAGGCGACGATCCGCTTGAGCTCGGCGCGGCGCTCGGCGTACCTCTCGACGACCTCCCGGCGGCGCTCGTCGGCCGCGATATTGGACTTCTTGGCCATCAGCGGGTCTCCTTGAACTCGACGTGGCGGCGGACGACGGGGTCGTACTTGCGCAGCACGAGCCGGTCGGGGGTGGTGCGGCGGTTCTTGCGGGTCACGTAGGTGAACCCGGTGCCCGCCGTGGAGCGCAGCTTGACGATGGGGCGCAGGTCGGTGCGGGAAGCCATCAGATCTTCTCCCCTCGGGCGAGGATGTCGGCGACGACCGCGTCGATGCCGCGGCGGTCGATGGTCTTGATGCCCCGGGTGCTGACCCGGAGCCGGACGGTGCGGCCCAGGCTGGGCACCCAGTAGCGCTTGGCCTGGATGTTGGGGTCGAACCGGCGCTTCGAGCGCACGTGGGAGTGCGAGATCGAGTGCCCGAACCCCGGCGAGGTGCCGAGCACCTGGCAGTGGGCAGACATGTGGTGGTCCTTTCGGAGGTGGGCCGGGCGCCGACCGACGCCTCGTAATGGGCTATAGTGAACCACTGTTGATAATGATTCTCAATCTAGGAAGATTCCCATGTCGGACTACCGCACCTCGCTCAGCGTCCTGGTCGGCGTCGACCCCGTGCTGCGGGACAGCACCCTGACCGGGCTGGCCTTCGACGCCCCGAGCACCGTCACGGTCAAGCACGACCTGCACGTGGCCGACGGCACGCTGCGGCGCGTCGTCGTCGACGTCACCGGTGTCGTCGAGGACGAGACGATCCCGCTGGAGCACGCTTGCGTCTCCTGCTGCGTGCGCGAGGACGCCGTCCCCACGCTCGCGCGGCTGGCCGCCACGGGCCGCTGGACGGACATCGTGCTCGCGCTGCCCGTCACCGCCGAGCCGCTGCCCGTCACACGCGGCCTCGCCGCGTGGTGCCGCCCCGGCGAGGAGCTGGCGGCGCTGCACCTGACGAGCACCGCCGTCGTCGTCGACATCGACACGGCGGAGCTCGACCTGCTCGCCGACGACTGGTGCGCCGAGCGGGGCCTCGCCCTGACCGACGACGACGAGCGCGGCGTCGGCGAGGCGCTCGTCACCCAGCTCGAGCAGGCCGACCTGGTGGTCACCACCGGCGACGACGCCACCGGGTCCGGGCTCGTGGAGCGGCTCCGCGCCGCCGACTCCCGCCGGGTCGACGGCCTGCACGCCCTGAGCGTCGACCAGCTCGCGGCATCCGCCCACCGCACCGAGGACGCCGAACGGCGCGCTCACCCGCTGGGCGCACGGGGCGCTCTCCTGCCCGGATCCGTCGGCCGGACCGCCGGCGTCGACCGGAGCTGGAGCCTGGAGCTGTCCTCACCGCGCCCGTTCCACCCGGACCGGCTCCTCGAGCAGGTCGAGGCGCTCGGCACCGGCGAGATGCGCGCTCGCGGAGCGTTCTGGGTGGCCAACCGCCCCGACTCGCTGTGCCTGTGGGACGGCGCCGGCGGGCAGCTGTGCATCGCCGACCTCGGCACCTGGGACGAGGTCGCCGCGGGCCACGAGCCGCACACCCGCATCGTCGTCGTCGGGGCGGGCACGATCGCCGAGGGCGAGTCGGCGCGCGCCCGGCTCACGGCGGCGTTCCGGGCCGCGCTGGCGACGGACGAGGAGCTCGCCGACGGCGGCCTGGCCTGGCTGGGCGGCGAGGACGTGCTGGCGCCCTGGTTGGGCCTGCGGCACGTCTGAGGATCAGGCGCCGGGCTCCTCCGCCGGCCCCGCCACCGTGGCCCAGACGTGCTTCGCCGTCGTCGTCGTGTACCACCCGACGGCGAGGGCGAGCCGCCGGGCGATCCGCAGGCCGAGGCCGCCGTGTCCCGCGTCGCGGTCCGGGGCGAGCAGGGGTGCGGACGAGATGTCGTGGTCGGCGACGTCCAGCAGGAACGCGCCGTCGCCCACCATCAGGCGCACGACCGTGGGCGGCAGTCCGTGCCGGATCGCGTTGGTGGCGAGCTCGGAGGCCACGAGCACGAGCTTCTCCGCCGTCGACTCGAGGTCGCCGGCGCCGTCGGTGCCGAGCCGCGACTGGAGGTCCGCGCGCAGGTCGGCGACCTCCTCGACGTCGGTCAGGGTCCACCGGGCGATCTCGGTGAAGTGGGCGGCGGGCGGCGTGTTCGGCAGCTCGGCATCCAGCGGCGTGCTCATGACGTCTCCTCCGGCGGCTGATCGTCGACGAGCTCGACGAGCTCGCGCGCACCGCTGATCTCCAGCAGCTCGAGCACGGCCTCGGGGGTGCCGACGAGCCGCGGGCGGGTCTCCGGGGTCACCTTCATCAGGATCAGGTGCAGTCCCGAGGAATCCATGAAGGTGACCTCGGACAGGTCGATGGTCTTGGGGCGTCCGTCGAGCGTGGCGGCCAGCTCGTCCCGCACCTGGTGCGTGACGCTGAAGTCCACCTCACCCCACATCACCCACAGCGCACCGTCGCGCGCGACCTTCACGCCCCCGCTCGGGGAACCTGCATTCACGCGTCCGTTCCTCCTCCTGGCGGTCGACAGGCGTCGAGGAGGCAGGGCTGACCCTGCCGTGGCGAACTCCTGTGTGGTGTGTCCGGCAGTCTGGCACGGAACCGCCGGATCCTCATCGCGAGGGTGGCGGCGGACCAGGCACCGTGCACTTCTGCTGATCAGCACACGACTTTCGCTCTACTGCTGACATCTGGCCCGGGCGGGGTTAAGTTGAACGGGCCAACATATGTCGCATGCGCGAAGGAGCGTCATGAGCACACGACACCGCGCGGCCCGCTGCACCGTGGCAGCGACCGCCACCGCCACCCTCACGCTCGGCCTGGCCACCGTGGCTGCGCCGGCATCCGCCGACGGCCCCGAGGGCGACGTCGACCTCGACAGGATCCTGGTGGTCGGCAAGACCCTCGGGTTCCGCCACTCCCACATCGACGAGACGACGCACGCCCTCATCGACCTCGGCGACGAGCACGGCTACGACGTCGACGTCTGGGACCCGCCGAACGACTCCGGGGGCTGGTGGGGCCCCGGGTCCCCCGGCCAGCCCGAGCTGACCATGGACTCCACTCCGTTCACCACCGCCGACGACCTCGAGCAGTACGACTCGATCGTGTTCGTCTCGCCGGTGGACAACACGAACAACCTCGACCCGGCCCAGCCCCGGCTCCTCGACGACGCCGAGCTCACCGCCCTGCAGGGCTACGTCCACGACGGCGGCGGCGTCGTCGGGATCCACGCGGCCACCGACACGATGCACACCTCGAGCTGGTTCACCCAGCTCATCGGCGGCGGCGCACGGTTCGCCGGGCACCCGCAGCAGCAGACCGCCACCATGCGCGTCGAGAGCCCCGCCCACCCCTCCATGCAGGGCGTCCCGCTCGAGTGGGAGCGCTGGGACGAGTGGTACAACTACACGCTCAACCCGCGCGGCGACGTCCACGTCCTCATGACGCTGGACGAGTCCACCTACTCCGGCGGCACCATGGGTGAGGACCACCCGATCGCCTGGTGCCAGAACTTCGAGGGCGGCCGCTCCTGGCACCAGGGCGCCGGCCACGTCGACGAGTCGTGGTCCGACCCGACCTTCCTGACCTCCGTGCTGCGCGGCATCCGCTGGACCGCCGGCGACCTGGACGGCGGCGGCAACTGCGTCACCTGGTCCGAGGTGGACGGCCTCGTCGACGAGCTCCCCGACGCCTCCGGTCGCGACCGCGCCGCCGTGCGGATCCTGGAGCGGCGTCTCGACCGCGCCCAGGCGGCGGCCGACGCCGGTGACCCGCGGAAGTCGGCGCTCATCCTGCGCCCGACGGCGGTGCTCGCGGACGCGCTCGTGCGTGGCGACGCCGGCGACGAGCTCGAGGACAAGATCGACGACCTCGTCGACTGGCAGAAGGGCCTGGCGAAGGCCGGCCTCTAGCCCGACCGGCACGACGCCGAGGGCGTCGGGCTCAGGACGGCCCGGCGCCCTCGGCCTCGGTGTGCCCTTCGGCCACCGAGGTACCCTCCGGCGGGGCGACCGTCAGCAGCAGGAAGTCGGTCGCGCCGAAGATCCGGGCGACCCGCCGCTCCCCCGCAGGCAGCAGCGGTGCCGCCTCGTCGAGGTCGACGAGGCGCGGGTCCGTCACGCGCAGGGTCGCCCCGTCCAGGTCGAGCCGGGCCGAGCCGGCCGCCCGCACGTTGCGCACCCAGTCCGTCGTCGGACCGTAGGGCAGCGTGACCAGCAGACCGAGGTCGGTACGCGCCGGGCCGATCGGGGTGGCGTACTCCCGCCCGGACCGGCGTCCGACGTGGTGGATCACCGCCGTCGACTCCCCCGACCCGCCCGCGCTGCCCAGCACCCGAGGATTGGTGAACCGTTTGTTGACGCGGCGGACCAGGCGCAGGCCCGGGTCCCACTTGGTCCGCATCGTGACGACGAGGCCGACGCCGGCGGCGACCGCGAGCGCCAGCGCGCCCCCGACGATCCCGGTGATCCACTGCCACATGGTGCTCCTCACCTTCCGGGGCGGGCGCCCCTTACTGTGTAAGGTAGCGTCGTCCGGGCGCCACCACAAGGTCCTGCGCCCGGATCGGGTGCCTGTGGCACGCTCGTGCCATGACCGCCGACGACGTCCCGACCGCTCCCCCGCACGCCGTCCGTCCGGTCGTCAGCGGGTTCCACCCCGACCCGACCGTGTGCCGCGTCGGCGACACCTACTACCTGGCCTGCTCCAGCTTCGAGTACGTCCCCGGCGTCCCCGTGTTCCGCTCGACCGACCTGGTGCACTGGGAGCAGATCGGCTCCGCGCTCGACCGGGCCTCCCAGCTCCCGGCCGACGCTCCGCCGTCGGGCGGGATCTACGCCCCCACGCTGCGCCATCACGACGGCCGGTTCTGGCTGGTCACCACCAACGTCTCCGACGGCGGCGGACACCTGATCGTCACCGCCCAGGACCCCGCCGGACCCTGGTCGGAGCCGGTGCGCATCGCCGACGCCGGTGGGATCGACCCCGACCTGGCCTGGGACGACGACGGCACCTGCTACCTCACGTGGTCCGACGACGGGATCCGCCAGGCCGAGCTCGACCCCGCCACCGGCCGGCTGCTCACCGCGCCCCGTCGGCTGTGGAGCGGCACCGGCGGGCACGCCCCCGAGGGACCGCACCTGTACCGGGTCGGTGGAACCTGGTACCTGCTGATCGCCGAGGGCGGCACCAGCCTGGGCCATGCCGTCACGATCGCGCGCGGCCCCACACCGTCGGGCCCCTTCGAACCGAGCCCGCACAACCCGCTGCTGACCGCCCGCGGCACCTCGGACACCGTGCAGAGCACCGGGCACGCCGACCTCGTGCAGCGACCCGACGGGACCTGGGCCGCCCTCTACCTCGGAGTCCGTCACCGCGGGACCTTCCCGGGCTGGCACGTGCTCGGCCGCGAGACGTTCGGCACCGAGATCGTCTGGACCGACAGATGGCCCCGCCGGGGCGCCGCCCTCGAACCTCTCACCGGGGACGGCGCCGACGGGGTGCCGGACACCGCGCTGCCGGACCCTGCGCTGCCCGGGGTCCGGCTCGGCCCGGAGTGGGTCGGGGTCGGCGCCTACCCCGGCCAGGCGCTGCGGCCCGGCCCGGACGGCTGGGTGCTCACCCGGCCCGACGACGTCACAGGGCCCGTGTTCGTGGGACGGCGTCAGCAGCACAGGGACATCACCGTCACGGCCCGGCTCGACGTGCCCGACGGGCGCGGGGCGCTCGAGATCCGCATCGACCCGCGCCACGCCGTCGCGCTCGAGGTCACCGACGACCAGGTGCGCGCCGTGGCACGGGTGGGCTCGCTCGAGCAGGTCCTGGACACCGCCCGGCACGACGCCGCGACGACGCTGGAGCTGCAGACCCGGCCACCGGCGTCGTCGACCCTCCCGCGCGAGCGCGGACCGGACGAGATCCTCGCCGTCGTGCACGGACCCGACGGGACGCTCGAGCTCGGCCGCCTCGACGGCCGCTACCTCTCCACCGAGGTGGCCGGCGGGTTCACCGGCCGCACGGTCGGCGTCGGCGTCACCACCGGCAGCGTCACCGTGCGCGAGCTGCGCTACCGCGGCGAGGAACCCACCTGACGGCTACCGCAGCGAGGCACGCCGCTCCCGGGCCGCCTGCCGGTCGGCCGGCATGAACACCGACAGCGCGGCAATCACGACGCCGCACACCGCGACCACCCAGAACACCAGGTGGATCGCGTCCATGAGAGCCGGACCCGTCGGCTCGCCGTCCGGGCCGACGGTGGCGACCGCGTTGACGATCGCGCCGCAGACCGCCACCCCGAGGGCCGATCCGAGCGAGCGGGCGAAGATGTTCACGCCGGTCACGGCACCGCGGATGGCGTGCCCCACCGACGACTGCGCCGCGATGAGCGTCGGCACCGCCGTCAGCCCCATCCCCGTGCCCACCAGGAACGTCGTGCCCATGACGGCCACCAGCGGGGACGCGTCGCCCAGCAGCAGGGTCAGTGCCGTCCCGAGGATCACCAGCACCGAGCCGATCATCGCCGTCAGCCGGAACCCCAGACGCAGGTAGAGCCGCCCCGCGTTCGACGCCGAGAGCGGCCAGCCCACCATCATGGCGGCCAGCGCGAAGCCCGCCATGAGCGGCCCGAAGCCGAGGACACCCTGGGCGTAGATCGGCACGTACGTCGCCAGGCCGAGCACCACCATGCCCACGACCAGGGAGATCGCGGTGGCGACACCGATCACCCGGCGGCGCAGCAGCCGCAGGTCCAGGATCGGGTGCGTGGCGCGCAGGGCGTGCCAGGCGAAGGCTGCCGCGAGCACGACGGCGGCCGTCAGGATCACGACGGACGGCACCGAGGCCCAGCCCCACGTGGTGCCGCCCTCGAGCAGGCCCAGCAGGAGCAGGGTGCTGCCGCCCGTGAGCAGGACGGCGCCGACGTAGTCGATCGGCTCGCGCTCACCATCGAGCGGGGACTCGTGATACCGCCGGATCAGCATCCAGGCAGCCACCGCGCACAGGGGGATGTTGATCCAGAAGATCCACCGCCAGGACACGAACTCGGAGAAGACGCCGCCGAGCGTCGGGCCCACCACGGAGGAGATCGCCCACACCGAGGCCAGGTAGCCCTGCGTCTTCGCGCGCTCCTCCAGGGTGTAGATGTCGGCGGCGATGGTCTGCGAGACCGGCATCACGGCGCCCGCGCCGAGGCCCTGGAGCACCCGCCCGGCGATCATCGCGCCCATCGACCAGGCCGCACCGCACAGGATCGACCCGACGAGGAACAGCCCGACACCGGCCAGGATCAGGCGCTTGCGCCCGAAGATGTCCGAGAGGCGTCCGGCCAACGGGGTGCTCACCGCCTGGGCGAGCAGGTAGGACGAGAACAGCCACGGCACCTGCTCGAACGCCCCCAGCTCGCTCGCGATCGTCGCCGACGCCGTCGCGATGATCGTCGCGTCCAGGGCGACGAGCGCCGTGGACAGCATGAGGGACAGCAGGATGGGGCCGCGCTCGGAGCGCAGGCCGACCGAGGTCGTCGTCGAGGGCACGTCGATCACAAGCCCCGGTCAAGCGTCCCGTATTCCGGACGGTCCGTCTTGAGGCATCCTTCCTTCCTCGCCACGAGCCCTCCGGACCCAGCAGACCCGCACCGGACCGCCCTCTCTCCCGACCCACCAGGACCGTGCCGGGACCCCACCGGCCCGCGAGATACCGACCCGTCGCCGAGATACCGGCCGGTCGCCGGCCGACCCGTCGATGCATCGGTATCTCGCCGACCGACCGGTATCTCGCGGGTGGCAGCGACCGATCAGACGACGGCGGCACGCAGCGCGGCGGCCGCGGCGGCGACGTCGTCGGCGCTGTAGATCGAGCTGCCCGCGACGGCGACCTGCGCGCCGGACTCCTGCACGGCTGCGATCGAGCTCTCCTTGACGCCCCCGGCGACGGAGAACGGCACCCCGGCCTCGGCGCCGGCGCGCAGCAGGGTCTCCAGGGAGTAGCCCTCCTCGGCCTGCTCGTCCAGACCGGCGTGCATCTCGACGAAGGTCGCACCGAGGGCGACGACCTCGCGGGCGCGGGCCGGCTTGTCGGCGACGCCGATGAGGTCGACGACGACGCCCTTGCCGTGGGTCTCGGCGGCCTGGACGGCACCGGCGATCGTGCTGTCACCGGCGGTGCCGAGCACGGTGACCAGGTCGGCGCCCGCCTTGAACGCGATCTCGGCCTCGAGCGCACCGGCGTCCATCGTCTTGAGGTCGGCGAACACGGTCTTGTCCGGGTGCGCGTCCTTGACGGCGGTGACGGCGGCGAGTCCCTCGCTCTTGATGAGCGGGGTGCCCAGCTCGAGGATGTCGACGTGCGGCGCCGCGGCGGCCGCCCACTCCAGGGCCTGGGTGGTGGTCAGGGTGTCCATGGCGAACTGCAGCTTCATGGTCGTGCCTTTCGGTCGTACGGAGGTGCGAGGTAGTGGAGTGGTGAGGTGGGCGGTTCGGCCGCCGGCCGCTCACTCGAGGTTGGCGTGCCGCGGCCAGATGTCGGCCGCGTCGAGGCCGGAGCGTTGCCACAGGTCGTGGAACAGCGCGTCCCCGACCAGGGCCACGCCCTGCTCGAAGAGGCTCCCGGCGTACTGGGCCGAGGCCGTCCCGGAGTGGTCGGTCTTGGACGCGGCGCCGACGGTCAGGGTCACCGTGGCGAGGCGGCCGAGCGGGGACGAGGCGTTGTTGGTGATGGCGGCCACCTGGGCGCCGGCTCCGCAGGCCGACTCCGCGGCCCGCACGACGCCGGGTGTGCTGCCCGAGCCGCTCACGGTCAGCAGCAGGTCGCCACGACCGATCGCCGGCGTCGTCGTCTCGCCCACGACGAAGGTGGGCTTGCCGAGGTGCATGAGGCGCATGGCCAGGCCGCGCACGGCGAGGCCGGAACGGCCGGCGCCGTGCACGAAGACGCGGTCCGCCGCGGAGACCGCCTCGGCCAGCTCCTGGAGCCGGCCGGACTGCTCCTGCTGGATCCGGGTGAGGAGGGACTGCACCTCGCCCAGGACGAGGTCGACGGCGGCGGCCGCCGTCGAGCGGGTGTCGAGCATGGTTGCGGTGTCGGGCATGCCGCCATCGTGCGTCTCGCGACGAGGCCGTAACATCGCCCCGGGTGGGTGGCCGACCTACCCGTCCGGGCAGGTCCGGGGGTAGCGTGCCGGGGTGGACACTGCCCCGGCACCGACCGACTCCCTGGTGCACGAGTACCGCCGCGCCCTGGCGGAACAGTCCGACCGGCACGCCGTGCAGCTCGAGTCGATCCTCGCCGTCCTGCGCTCCCGCCGGCTCGACGACGCCACGGCCCGGGCGACCGCCGTCGACGTCGCCTCCAGCGCCCTGGTCACGTTGCGCTCCACCGCCGAGGCCCGGGTCGGCAACCTGCTGGAACCCGTGGTCGGGGCGTTCGCGCTGCTGCGCGACGACCTGCGGCCGCTGATCCGGTTCGGTCAGCTCGACGTCGAGTTCGTCGAACCGCCGCCGACCGGGTGTGCGCTGCCGGAGGTCGTCGCGCACGAGGCCCGCGCCATCGTGCGCAACGCCGTGCTCGGCCTGCTGGACCGCGGGGACGCCCGGCGGGTCCGCATCCACTGGGACTGCGACGGACGCAATCTGCTCATGGGGATCCGGGACGACGGCTCCGGCGACCGGGACGTCCACGACGACGGCCTGCGGCCCATCGCCGAGCGGGTGAGCGCTCTGCACGGCACGTTCCTCGTGGACGCGACCCGCGGGTGGGGGTCGAACCTGGCGATCACGCTGCCGCTGGACCCGCCGACGCCGGAGCTCGGCCTGGACGCCGACGTCGCCCTGACCCTCCGGGAGCGGGACGTCCTCACGCTCGTCGCCGCCGGGCGCCGCAACGGCGAGGTCGCCGAGCAGCTCGCGATCAGCGTGAACACGGTCAAGTTCCACGTGGCGAACCTGCTGCGCAAGGTGGGCGCCACCAACCGCGCCGAGCTGGCCGCGCTCGCAGGCGGCGGCTCCCGGCGCGGCTGAGACGAGACGTGCTCAGCCGGGGCGTTGCTCCAGGACGCAGGTGCCGCCGTCGTGCACCAGGCGCCCCCACGCCCCGTTGACCATCGTCAGGTGCGGAGGCACGTGCCCGCAGTCGACGTCGGCCACGATCGGCACGCCGAGGCCGCCGAGAGCGTCGAGCACCGCGTCGTCCTGGGTGAGGGTGGCTCCGTCCGGGGCGCCCGTCCGGCCCACCATGACCGCCGTCGCACCGTCGAAGAACCCGTTCAGGCGCAACCCGTGCAGCGTGCGGCAGGTGCTGTAGGCGTCGGCCTCGGCCGCCTCGACGTAGACCAGCAGCGGGTCGTCACCGTCGGGGCCGCGCAGCGCGGACGTGTCGGCGTACCGGGTGCCGCCCAGCGGTCCGAGCGTCTCGAGGCACCCACCGATCACCCGGCCCGAGGCGTCGACCGGGCCGTCGCCGTCGAGCCGTCGCCATGAGCCGGTGCCGTCCCAGGTGTACGCGGTCACGGTCGGGTCGTCCTCCCACCGGTCGAACCCGGAGGCTCGGTGGACGCCGGGTGCGGACTGCCTGATGACGCCGTCGGGCCGGGCCGCGCCGGTGGCGACGTCGAGCCAGTGCGCCAGCGTCGGCACCTGCTCGTACGGGGTGTCCATGAGGTTCGTGCCGTGCAGCGTCGCCCAGCCCGAGACCAGGGTCAGCGGGGTCAACAGCGTGGAGATGTCGGAGAACCCCACCACCCAGGTCGGTTCGGCGGCGCGCAGCGCGTCGAGGTCCAGCAGCGGGATCAGGTCGACGGCGGTCTCCCCGCCCCACGGCGGCACGACGGCGCGCACCTGCGGGTCCAGCAGCATCGCCATCAGCTCGTCAGCCCGCCGCTGCGCCGGAGCGCTGACGTGGGAGGAGCCCTTGAGGCACTCGCCGAGCACGACGTCGTAGCCGCGATCCCGCAGCCACGCGACGGCGAAGTCCAGCCGCGTTCGCAACGGTGCCGGGACGCCGGACGACGGCGCGGTCACGCCGATGCGATCGCCGGGCTGCAAGAGTCGGGGCCAGCTCACCATGGGTGGACCATCGCACATCGCCTGCTCAGTGGTCACCGCCATATCGACGCGATCGGGGCGGCCCGGACCCGTGCTGGTCCCCACTTTGCACAGGGACTTCTGCACACGCCCGCAGCGCACACGATCTCCCGCTCGTCGGCCCTGAGGGGTCCTGGATCGTCGGCCAGGTCATCACGTCCGACGGCGGGTTCGGGCTGCAGTAGCCCACGCCCGGTCGACCACGCTGCCCGGTGGAGGCGACGTCAACGCCCCGACCGGGCTCGGTCCGACCCGACCGGGGGCACCGTCGTCGTGCATTCGGCGAGCACCGATCCGTCGGCGTCGCGCAGCGTCGCCCGTGCCTCCCAACCGGAGACGTCCTGCGGAACGTCGAGACCGGTCGCCGCGACCATGTCCGGCATGGACCACCACAGCGGATCGGTCTCGGTCGGTCCGTCGATCGGGTCGAGCTCCGACGCGTAAGACTCACCGGCCGGCGACCGGACGCTCAGCGCGGCCTCGGCCGGCTCGGCGTCCGGGTTGTCCGCGGTGTCGGCGCCGAGCCCGGTGGACCAGCCGACCACCACGCGCCACGACTCGTCGGCGGTCCGCCACACCCCGAGCCGGGTCTCACCCGTGCTCCGGTACGAGCTGCCGACCAGCGCCGTCGCGACGTTCGGCCCGTCGCTCGTGCACGACGTCTCCTCGGTCGACATCACCTCTCCGCCACCACCACCCTGGACCAGGCTCGCCGCAGCAGCCGCGGCGCACACCACGAGCGCGACGCCCCCGGTCACGACCGACGGCCACCGCAGCCACGGCACCCGGGCGTCCCGCCGTCGTCGGACCCACGCCACCCACCGGTGCGGCACGGGCCGGGTGGTGCGCACGACGACGGTGCCCAGCAGCGAGTCGGCGAACGTCCGGCCCTCGGGATGCCAGGCGGCCCGCAGGTACCCGACCATGAAGATCGCGTCGATCAGGTGCGCCAGGAACCGCAGCACCGTCCCCGGCAAGCCGATCGGGCGCCCCGAGCCGGCGTCGACGACGCTGATCCCCGCGACCCGCTTGCCCGGCGTCATGCCCGTGTAGGCCTGCAGGACAACGAGCACCAGCAGCGTGCCGGCCGTCCACCAGGTCGCCTCCGGGGCCAGGGGCGGATCCTGCGTGCCCCACATCGGCAGGGCGGCGAACGACGGCGCGCCGCCCGTCGCGAACCAGGCCACGTTCGCCATGACCGCCGAGTCCAGCAGCACCGCGAGCACCCGGTTCCACCAGGACGCGCGGGGACGGTCCGGGGTGAACGGGCCCTCCGACGGCGGCGCGGCCACGGACGGCGGAGGCGGAGGCGACGACGCAGCGGGCGGGGGCGGACCGGCCGGACCGGGCACCGTCGTCGTCATGGCCGGATCCTGGCAGCCCGGGGTGGACGGCGTCCACCGTCCACCCCGGACGCGATCCGGTCAGGCCGGCGCCGGCTCCGACCTGTTCGCGTGCTCCAACGCCCAGGTGAGCGCGCGATCGGCGACCGCCTCCCAGCCCGGCGCCGCGCACGTCCAGTGGTCCCGGCCGGGCAGCTGCACGTACTCCGTCAGCGCCGGGGACCTCTCCCAGTGCTTCGCGTTCGCACGGTTCACCGCCGGCGGCATGATGTGGTCCTTCTCCCCCGCGATGAACAGCAGCGGCGCCCTGTCAGCGCTGAAGTCCAGCCAGGTCTCCTGGTGCCCGGGCCTGAAGTTGGCGATCAGGCCGTAGTCCCAGATCCACCGGCCGGGCGCCCCGATCGCGTACCGCTCCCAGGCGGCCCGCGAGTCCTCGGCGGACAGGGTGTTGGCGAACGCGTAGTGGAACTCCTCGGCCGTGAACGCGACGGCACGGTGCCGGTTGGCCGGGTTCTTCAGCGCCGGGAACAGCGACCGCGCCTGCGACAGCGGCGTGACCCGGACCCCCTCCGGCGGGGCCGAGTCGATCGCCACGCCCGCCGCCCCGAGGCCCCGTGCCAGCAGGAGCTGGGTCAGGGTGCCGCCGAACGAGTGCCCGATGATGATCGGTGGACGGTCCAGCGCCCCGATCACCCCGGCCAGATGGTCGACCGTCTCCGGGACGCCCAGGTCGGCGATGACCTGCGGGTTCTCCCGCAGCGCCTCCACCTCCACCTCGAACCCGGGAAAGGCCGGCGCCAGCACGGTCATGCCCTGGCGCTCGTAGTGCTCGACCCAGTGCTCCCAGCTGCGCGGCGTCATCCACAACCCGTGGACGAGGACGACCGTGTCAGGTCTGCTGCTCGATGTCGTTCCGGTCATGACGATTCCTCTCGAGAGTGCGGTTCAGGAGTCGACGAACGCCAGCAGGTCGGCGTGCAGGCGCTCGCGGTCGGTGTCCGGCAGGGCGTGCCCGCTGCCGGGGTAGGTCAGCAGGCGTGCGCCGTCGACCAGCTCGACGGTCCGCGCACCCCCGACCTCGTACGGCACGATCTGGTCGTCGTCGCCGTGGATCACGAGCGTGGGGACGTCGATCTTCTCCAGGTCAGGACGGAAGTCGGTGGCGGAGAAGGCGTCGATGCACTCGTACGCCGCGCGGTGCCCGCACGCCATGCCCTGCAGCCAGAAGGCGTCCCGGAAGCCCTGGTCGACGTCGCCGCTGCGGTTGTGCCCGAAGAACGGCCCGTCGGCGAGGTCGCGGTAGAGCTGCGCCCGGTTCGACCGTTCGCCGGCCCGCAAACCGTCGAAGACCTCCAGGGGCAGGCCCTGCGGGTTGTCGTCCGTACGCAGCATCAGTGGCGGGACGGCGGAGACCAGGACGACCCGGGCGACCCGGGCGGAGCCGTGCCGGGCCACGTAGTGCACGACCTCTCCCCCGCCCGTGGAGTGGCCGACCAGGGTGACGTCGTGCAGGTCGAGCGCGTCGAGCAGGCAGGCCAGGTCGTCGGCGTAGGTGTCCATCTCGTTGCCGTCCCAGGTACGGCTGGACCGGCCGTGGCCACGACGGTCGTGGGCGACGGCGCGATGACCGCGCTCGGCGAGGAACAGCGCGGCGGCCGCCCAGGCGTCGGAGTTGAGGGGCCAGCCGTGGCTGAGCACGACGGGCGTGCCGCCGGACCCCCAGTCGGTGTAGAAGATCTCGGCGCCGTCGTCGGTGGTGACGTAGGGCATGGCGTCCTCCCGGGGCTCGAGCGGTGGATGACCCTCCGAGCGTGCCGCGCTGCCCGCGGCGGGCGGACCACGTGCGGCACGTAGTCCGTCGGCGCGACTCAACCGCCTAGGCGGTCGGCGAGCTGTCGACGTGACGTGACCCCGAGCTTCTGGAAGATCTTGCGCAGGTGGTAGTCGACCGTGTTGGGACTGAGGAACAGGTTCGCGGCGATCTCGGCGTTCGTGCGGCCGGCCGCGGCCGCCCGGGCGATGACACGCTCCTGCGTCGTCAGGTCCAGACCGTCCTGCTCGGGTCCCGGGGGCGCACCCCCGACGGCGTCCAGCTCGGCCCGGGCGCGAGGCAGGAAGATCTCCGCCCCGGCGGCCGTGAACAGCTCCAACGCCCGGCGCAGGTGAACGGCCGCCTCGCGCCGTCGGCGCCGCCGCCGCAGCCACTCGCCGTAGACCAGGTGGGAGCGCCCCTGCTCGACCTCCGCCACGGTGCCCGACAACGCCTCGAGAGAGGCACGGAACTCCGCCTCGCTGTCGCCCTCGCCCGCGAGCGCCGTCGCCCGCCGGGCCAGCCCGGCGCACCAGGATGATCCGGTGGCGTGCGCACGACGACGGAGCGCGGCGGCGTCGCGGCGTGCTGCGGCGACGTCCCCGCTACGGGCGGCGGCCTCGGCGTGGTCGGCGAGATGGAGCGGTGCGGTGTGCAGGAACGCCTTCTCCATGAGGGGGTCGAGGAGGTCCAGCGCCTCCTGGTACCGCCGCTCGGAGAGGAGCCGTACCGCGAGGGCCGCGCGCGCGGAGGAACCCACGCCCCCGAACCCGGTGGCGTCGGCGCCGTCGGCGAGGGCCAGCACGGTTTTCTCAGGGGCGCCCGTCCAGGCGAGCAGCGCCGCGTTGACGACGTTGGCGCCGTCGTACCCCATGGCGCGCCGGACCTCCCGCAGGGCCTGGTCGTGCGCGACGGCGCGCCGGACGCTGCCGGCGGCGAGCTCGGCGAGGGCGCCCGTCCACAGCAGGGAGTCCAGCGCCTGCAGCGCACCGGACCGGCGTGCCGCCCGGACCGCGCGGTCCAGCGCCGCGCGGCACGCGGCGTCGTCCCACAGGAACATGGCGAGCGCGGTGAGGAGCCCGGCTCGGTGCAGCATCTGGGCGTCGGGGAGCGCGAGCAGCGCGGTGTGGGCCTGTCGCACGGGGGCGACGGCCTCCTCGGCGGGCGCGAGGGCCACGGCGGAGATCCCGCGCAGCACGACGTCCACGGACACGTCGCTGTCGGCGCCGTCGGCGATGCGTCGGCCGAGCTCGTCCAGTGCCACGTCCTCGGCAAGGTGCTCGGTGGTCAGGCAGGTCTCGAACGCCCTGAGCAGCGCGTCCTGCTCGCGCGCCCGGTCGCGGCCCCGGAACTGCTCCGCGGCACGGAGGTGGTCCGCCGTCGTGCGCCGCACCCCGGACGGGTCGGCGACGAACAGGGCGACGCCGGCCCGCACCTCGATCCGTCGACCCCGGGTGACGGGGTCGAGGTCGGTGTGGGGCACGTCGGCGAGGAGGCGGTCGGCGACGTCGGCCGCACCGGCGGCGAGCGCGGCCTCGGCCGCGGCGACGAGCCGTTGTCCGCGCTGGGGTCCGGGTGAGGAGACGTCGGCGGCCCGGGCCAGGATGCTCGCCCGGGAGGAGGTGCCGCCGCGCCGGGCGGCGAGCTCGGCGGCCCGGTCGAGCCGGGTGGCCACGTCCTCGTCGGTGTCCCGCACGGCGCGCGAGGCGTGCCAGGCCTCGGCCTCGACCAGCCCCAGCTGGTCAGCGGCGCCGGCGAGCGCCCGGTGGACGGCACGGCGCTGCCTGCCCGACGCCGAGGTGTAGATCGCGGACCGCACGAGCGGGTGCCGGAACCGCACCTGCGGGACCAGGCGGACGAGGCCGGCCGTCTCGGCGTCGTCCCCCGCGTCCGGCGGGAGGCCGAGCCGGTCCGCGGCGCCGGCCAGCAGCGTCGGGTCACCGGTGGGGTCGGCGGCGGCCAGCAGCAGCCAGCGCTGCACGGCGCCGGCGAGGACCATGACCCGGCGCAGGTAGTGGGCCTCGAGGTGCCGGCCGATGGTCACGGGGTCGGGTCCGAGGCCCAGCGTGGGCAGCTCGCGCAGCACGGGGTCCGTGGCGAGGTCGACGAGGGCGAGCGGGTTGCCGCCGGTGGCCCGGACGACGGCGGTCGTGGCGGTCGCGGTGAAGGGTCGCGACGTCGCGCGGTTCAGCAGGGCGGCCGCCGGCTCGGGTGCGAGGCCGACCAGCCGCAGGAGGGCCACGCCGGTCAGGTGCTCGGTCAGGGCCGGTTCGTCCCGACCGGCCAGGATCAGCGCCACCCGCTCGGCCTGCAGCCGCCGGCCGACGAACGCCAGGACGGCGAGGCTCTCCCGGTCGACCAGGTGGGCGTCGTCGACCGCGCAGACCAGGGGACGCCCGGTGCCCGCCGCGGCGAGCGTGCTCAGCACGGCGAGGCCGACCAGGAACCGGTCCGGCGGCGGACCGTCGCTGCGTCCCGTGGCGACCTGCAGCGCCTCCCGCTGCCGGGCGGGCACGCCGTCGACGAACTCGCGCAGCACGCCGGTGAGGCGCTCGACGGCGGCGAAGGGCATCGCCGACTCCGACTCGAAGCCGTCGACGTGCACCACGCGCGCGTCGGTGTCGGTGCACGCGGCGGACAGCAGGGAGGTCTTGCCGACGCCGGGGTCGCCCAGCACCGCCAGCGCACCCCCGTGCCTGTTGCGCGCAGCACCGATCAGGGCGGCGACCTGCCGCAGCTCGTCCGCGCGACCCAGCAGGCCGCCGGTGCTGCCCATGGGTCACAAGATAGGGCCCGCCGCGGCACCGCGCTTTCGATCGCATGGACGCCGAAGGAGGGTATTGCGGAGCAGTCTTCTGCTGTTATCTTTCATAAGTACGGGGGCGGGCGTCGAAACGACACCGCCGACGCTCGCTCCCGACCCAGGTGTCCGACGGTGGGCACCGACGCCTTCGAGAGGAATCCCGACGATGCGACGTACTCTCCTGACGCGGGCCGCGACGGCCGTCGCGGCCGCAGGACTCGCCCTTCCCCTGGCAGCAGCCGCCCCGGCCGCCGCCGACGCCCCCCAGAAGGACCGGGCCCCCGGTTCTGCCTCCCAGTGCTCCGGCCGGTCCGTCCCGGCGAGCAAGATCTCGTTCCAGCTCTACAGCTACAGCAGCTGGCAGCAGGAGATCGGGGTCGACGCCGTGCTCGCCGAGCTGGCGGACATCGGCTACAAGAACGTGGAGCCGTTCGGCGGCAGTTACGAGGGCCGCACCGCGGAGGAGTTCCGCGCCCTGCTCAAGGAGCACCACCTCAAGGCTCCGAGCTCACACGGTGACACCGACCCCGAGACCTTCGACGAGACGCTCGAGTTCGCCAAGACGCTCGGCCAGAAGTACACCGGTTCCGGCGGCTGGTCCGGCCCCGGCGTCCCGTTCTTCGGCGGCACCACGACGTGGGAGAGCGCCCTGGAGACCGCCGAGGCCATGAACGCCGCCGGCGAGCGGTCCGTCAAGGCCGGCACCGGCAAGCACTTCGGCCACAACCACTGGAACGAGTTCGTCCTCCAGGTCACCGACCCCGCGACGGGCGAGTCGATGAGCTGGTGGGAGGCCGTGGTCCGCAACACCGACCCGCGGTACGTCGCGTTCCAGGTCGACGTCTACTGGGCCACCGACGGCGGCGCCGACGTCGTCGAGCTGCTCGACGAGTATGGCGACCGCATCGACCTGCTGCACATCAAGGACGGCGACCTGTCCGGCCCGACGCCGGCATTCGGCACCCAGACCGTCGTCGGCGAGGGTGACATCGACTGGCCGTCGATCCTCGAGGCGGCCCAGGGCAAGGTCAAGTACTACGTCGTCGAGATGGACGGCGCTCCCACCGATGCGAGCTTCGCGCGCGAGAGCTTCGAGTACCTCACCTGCCTCGACTTCTGAGCGCGACGGTCCCCGGGGGCGGGCGTCCCCGGGGACCGTCGGGTCCGGGTGCAGGAGTCAGGACTCGCCGCGGAAGACCTGCTTGGCGGTGGGTGAGCCGGTCAGCGGGGGTCGAGCCGTCGCGTCGAGGCGGCGGCCGCCGGTGCGACCATCGGCGCGACATAGCTGCTGAGCTGCCCGTACTTGGTGCGGTAGGCGTCGTCCACCGCGGCGTCGACGTCGTCGGTCGGCTCGGTGAGCGTGACCTCGCGCTCGACGCCGCCGGCGTCGATCCGGGCGTGCCCGCTGCGCACGGCCTGGCGGTACCAGCCGCCGTCGGACCCGCGGTAGGACCGGACGTACAGCGCGTCGCCGACGCGCACCACCCAGATGGGCACGGGACCACGGAAGGTGCCGTCGGTCCGGGCCGGGGCGATGCGCAGCTCACCGGCGTCACCGATCGCCGCGAGCTCGTCAGGTGTCCATGTCGTCATGGTGCTCCTCTCGTCTCCCTCCAGGAGACGACACGAACGGCGTGCGAGCGAGGCACTGCCGAAGGGTGTACTGCCAGTACCTCGCACGCGACATCGTCCGCTCGTACGGTCGAGACATGGACATCCGCCAGGACGTGAAGGAGTTCCTCACCTCGCGTCGCGCCAGGGTCACACCGGCCGACGCCGGTCTGCCGGCCGGCAGCAACCGGCGTGTGCCGGGCCTGCGACGCAGCGAGGTGGCGATGCTCGCCGACATGAGCGTCGAGTACTACGCACGCCTGGAGCGCGGGAACCTGGCGGGCGTGTCCGACCCGGTGCTGGAGTCCCTCGCTCGCGCGCTGCAGCTCGACGAGGCCGAGCGCTCCCACCTGTTCGACCTCGCGCACACCGCGAACCGCGCCGCACCGACGCGACCCCGACGTCGCGGGACCGCGCGATGGGTCGCACGACCCGCGCTGCAGGCCGCGCTCGACGCGGTGACGGCCGGCCCGGCGTTCGTCCGCAACGGCCGCATGGACATCCTCGCCGCCAACCGGTTGGGCTGGGCCTTCTACGACGACGTGCTCACCGGAGCCACGGGGACGCCGAACCTCGCCCGGTTCACGTTCCTGGACACCGAACACGCCGAACGGTTCTACCCGGACTGGAACCTGGCGGCCGACATCGTGGTCGCCATCCTGCGGATCGAGGCGGGGCGCGACCCGCACGACAAGGGGTTGCACGACCTCGTCGGCGAGCTGTCCACCCGGTCGACCGAGTTCCGCACCCGCTGGGGCGCCCACGACGTCCGGCACCACGGCAGCGGCACGAAGGGTTTCCACCACGCCGTGGTCGGCGACCTCGAGCTCGCCTACGAGGGCATGGAGCTGACCGCCGAGCCGGGGCTGTCGCTGACGATCTACACCGCTCAGGCGGGCAGCGCCTCCGAGGAACGCCTCCGCCTGCTCGCGAGCTGGGCGGCCTCCCAGGGCTGGCCCGGCCACCCCGCCGTCGTACCCGACCCCGACCCCGTCGAAAGGACGACCCCATGAAGGTCCTCACCACTCCCCCGACCACCAAGAACCCGCCGGAGCAGTTCACCGGCGACGTGTGGCTCGACCCCGTCGCGTTCCCGCAGGACGCCGGCCAGTCGATGGTGGTCGCCAAGGTCCGGTTCGCCCCGGGTGCCCGCACGGCGTGGCACTCGCACGCCCTGGGCCAGACGCTGCACGTCACCTCCGGTGTCGCACTGGTCGGCACCCGCGACGGGAAGGTCGTCCGCGCCGGACAGGGCACCACGGTCTACTGCCCGCCGGGCGAGGAGCACTGGCACGGTGCCGCGCCGGACAGCTTCATGGAGCACCTGGCGATGCTGGACAACGCCGAGGACCCCTCGACCACCACCACGTGGCTGGAGCACGTCACCGACGAGGAGTACGGCCGGCCGACCGCCGAGGCGTGAGGCGAGATTCGGCCTCGACCGACGTCGAGCGTCTCTGTTCGCACGGCATCACGGGCTGATGCGGTGCGAACAGAGACGCTCGACGCGTGTGGGACGACGGGGACGTTGGCCTGCTGGTCGAAGAGCTGGAGGATCAGCAGCTTCTGGCCGACGGATTCCCCGCCGAGCACGGCCCAGCCGGAGCCCTGGACGCCGGTGGCGGCGACGGAGACGCACGTCACAGCGACTCCGCGTCCGACATCCTGACCTAGGTGATCGCTGAACCCTGCGTCGACGTCAAGGACAAGGGCTGCCTCGAGGAGTACCCGGTCGACTGCATCTACGAAGGGCAGCGCTCGCTGTACATCCACCCGGACGAGTGCGTCGACTGCGGCGCCCGCGAGCCGGTTTGCCCGGTCGAGGCCATCTACTACGAGGACGGCGTCCCGCCGGAGTGGAGCGACTACTACCGGGCGAACGTCGAGTTCTTCGACGACCTCGGCTCGCCCGGCGGTGCGGCACGGCTCGGCGTCGTGCCCCGCGACCACGAGGTCGTCACCGCGGTCCCGCACGGCGGGGGCGCGTCGTGACCGGGGGCGCGCGGCCGCTGAGCGTCGCCGTCGTCGGCGCCGGGCCGGCGGGCGTCTGCACGGCCGGGCTCCTGGTCGAGCTCGCGCCGGGCACGCGGGTCGACGTCGTCGAGCGTCTCCCCACGCCGTACGGCCTGGTGCGCTACGGCGTCTCCCCGGACCACCCCAAGACCCGGCGGATCATCGACTCGTTGCACGGGATGCTCGACCACCACGACGTGGCGCTGCTGGCCAACGTCGAGGTCGGTACCGACGTCACGATCGACGAGCTGCGGTCCGTCTACGACGCCGTCGTGGTGGCCACCGGGGCGCAGCGCGACGCCGACCGCCACGACCGCGAGCACCGCGTAGCCGACGGCGATCCGCGACAGCTCGAGCGTGGCGGACAGGCGGCCCGCGACCAGGCTCGGCACCGCAGCGCCATGCCCCGCGCAAGCGGACGACGCCGAGCCGCTGGGCCGCATCCGCGGCACCGGCGGGGGCGAGCCCCGCGGAGGCCGCTTCCTTCCTCATGAAAGCACTCACGGCCCGGAACGTCCTCGGGCCGCCCGAGGAATCCTCGGTGCTCGCCACCGGTGCCGCCGGCGCGGTCGGGGGCTACGCCGTCGCGCTGGCGCACGCCGAGGTCCACCGGGTGGTCGCTCTGGCCTTCCTCACCGGCGAGGCGGCCCTGCGCGCGGCCGACGCGGACGTGTTCTTCCTGCGCGGCGACGACGTGGTCGTGGACGTGCTCGGCCTCGTGGACGGCGGCGTCGACGCGATGATCGGGACCTCCCGGCTGCGCGAGCAGGTCGAGGCGAGACTGCTGCCGATGCGCGTGCGGAGACCTTCTCCTCGGCCGATGTCTTCGACGCCCACCACCGCCTCGGCCAAGGCGGACTGCGCGGACGGATCGAGCTGCTCTTCGGCGCGAACGAACTGGAGTCCGTCCCCGCCTGAGGCGGCTGCCCCCGGGCGGTCGCCGGCCGGTCGCCGGGCCGCCAGCGGGGACGGCCGTCAGTCGGCCGAGATCGTGACCTCGGTCGGACCGTCCAGCCCGCGCAGGACAGCGACCGCGTCCGCATCGTCGAACGCCCCGAGCCGCACCAGGCCCGGCGCGTGGCCGAAGTCGCGGTAGAAGATCGCCAGGTTGCCCCAGGGCGCGTAGTACATGAGGTCGCCGGCGTTCCCGTGGTTCCGTCCGGCTCCCCGGCGGTGGACAGCCGGGAAGGCAGGTCGGCGACCTTCTCGATGGCGTGGAAGTCGGTGAGCTCCAAGGTCAGCGGCAGCAGCGCTGCGAAGTCGCGCGCGGCCGGGCCGTCCGCCGGGGTGGCGGTGAGGTCGCAGCCCGCGACCGTCAGTCGGATCGTCATGCGGTGGCTCCTCGGCGGCTGCTCAGGAGACGGTGACCGTCCCGGTCGTCGTCCGGTGCACGAGAACGTCGGGCACCAGGGCTCTCTCCCCCGCGGCTGTCGTCTCCGCCCGCGCTGGCAGGGTGAAGCACACGGCGCACCTGCCGCCCGGGGGCCAGGCGTCAGTTCCTCCCCCAGCTCTCGACGCGACTCGTGGTGCGCGAGTCGACGGCGCCCGAGTCCGGACAGGCCGACATCCCGTGAGACGCGCGGACACCCGGGCACTGGTAAGCGACGCGTTTACTGAAGTGCAACACAGTGTTTACACCGGGCCATTGCCCCGTGGCGACCAGCCCTCGTACGGTGGCTCCACCAGCCAGTAAACGCACCGCTTAGTGGAGGCACCATGACGACGTCGGACAACTCCGCACTCGGCATACGGGTCCGCGAGCTCCGCGCCGTCACGGGCCTGTCGATGCGGAACCTCGCCGCGCGAGCCGGGGTCAGCGCCGGCTACATCAGCCAGATCGAGCACGGCCAGGCCAACCCGAGCCTGACCGTCCTGCGCTCGATCGCGGAGACGTTCGGCGTCCCCTGGCTGGAGCTCTTCCAGTCCCCCACCACCACCGGTCGCGTCCTGCGCGCAGCGGACCGGCCTCGCATCCTCACCGACGGCGGTGTGACCCACTACGAGGTCACCCAACCGCCCCTCGGCAACGTCGAGGTCCTCGTCACCGAGTACGCCCCCGGCCAGGGCACAGGAGACGAGGGATACACCCACGGTGAGTCGCAGGAGATCTGCCTCGTCACCCGAGGCCGTCTCCAGATCACCGTCGACGGCGAGACCACCACTCTCGCCACCGGCGACAGCATCGAGTACCGCACGAACGTCCCGCACGCCGTCCACAACCCGGGACCCGACCCCGCCGAGGCCGTCTGGGTGGTGTCCCCACCATCCTTCCCCGGCTCGTCCGGCCGCAGCGCCTCCAGCGCCGACGCCTGAGCTCCACCGGCCCGTACGTCACGGGCCGACCGGGAGCCGCACCCCTGAATCCCGAGCTCCCCATGTCCCGACCGCGACGTCTCCCTACCCCGTCACGCCATGATCCGGCCCGTCCGCGGGTCGCCCACCGTCTGAAGGAGTCCCCCGTGTCCGTCCACTCCCGTCGGTCGCTCTTCGGAGCCACCGCCACCCTCCTGCTCAGCGCCACGGCGCTGACGGCCTGCTCGTCCGGCACCGGATCCGCCGACAGCACGGACGAGCCCGTCACCGTCCGCTTCGGCATCCCCACCCAGATGGGGGCCAACAACTCCCCGATGGCCGTCGGACAGCACCTCGGATACTTCGAGGAGGAAGGCATCGACCTGGAGATCGTCCACACGACCGACTCGACCTCGATCGTCCAGGGGATCAACACCGGCGCCCTGGAGATCGGCTCCACACCGCCCGAGCCGCTGTGGCAGGCGATCGAGTCCGGGACCGACCTGCAGCTCGTCTACAACTACATCCGTCAGCAGACCGGGTCGATCGTCTCGCTCGCCGACGGACCGGTCCAGGAGCTCACCGACATCGAGGGAGCCGCCGTCGGGCAGGCCAGCCTCGGCAGCAGCAACCTGCTGCTCTCCAACGGGATCCTCGACTCGGTCGGGTTCACCGAGGGCGAGGACTTCACCAACGTCGCCGTGGGGACCGGAGCCGCAGCCCTGCAGGCGATGGAGACCGACGAGGTCCAGGCCCTCTCCCTGTGGGACACCGAGTACGCGGCGTTCGAGGCCACCGGCGCCGAGCTGAACTACTTCACCACGCCCGAGGTCGAGTCGCTCTTCTCCACGACCTACTTCACCTCCCCGGACTACGTCGAGTCCTCGCCGGAGGTCCTCGAAGGGTTCGGGCGCGCGGTCGCCAAGGCCACGCTCTTCACGGCGACCCGCCCCGAGGCGGCGTTGCAGATCATGTACGCCGACTACCCGCAGACACGACTCGCGGGCGTGAGCGAGGACGAGCAGCTGGCGATCGACCTCACCTCCCTCGAGCGCCGGATCGACCTGCTGGTCGCCGGCGACCCGGCGGCGAACGGCACCTGGGGCGCCTACTCGGCAGAGGCCGTGACCTCGTGGGCGGACTTCGCGGAGTCGGCGGGCATCGTCGGCGAGCCCGTCGATGCCGAGGCGCACGTGCAGAACACGTTCGTCGAGGCGTACAACGACTTCGACCAGGACGCCGTCGTGGCGGCCGCCGAGGAGTGGTCCGAGTGAACGTCCCCCGCTACACCGAGGGCATCCCTGCGATCGACCACCACTCGCACGCCGGATACGTCCGGCCCGGCCAGCCCGTCACCGGCGTCGACCACTACCTGCTCGAGGTGGCCCACGGCCACGTCGAGGGCCGTGTCCCCCACGCCGACTACCAGCGCTACATGAGCCTGCACGAGAGCGGCGACGAGACGGGCGCCCACCGGCTGGCGGTCGAGCTGGGGATCCCGGACCTGATCCGGGAGAGCCGCACGTTCCAGCAGACTTCCGTCCACGCCGTCGCCCTGCGCGAGGGGTGCGAGGCTCTGTACGGACCGGTGCCGAGCGACCGGATCGACGAGGTCAGCCGCCACGCGCGGCAGACCGACCCGGCCGGGCTCTACGACCGCGCCCTGCTGCTCTCGGGGACGTCGGCGGTGCTCACCGACATCCCCGAGATCGACTCCGAGGTCTGGCCGCACGAGCGGTACAAGCCGATCGCGAGGATCGACCCGTACCTCTACCCGTTCGGCCACCCGCGCTGGGAGGGGCGAGGGACCGACGCACCCCGGTTCCGCCGGATCTTCTGGAGGATCCTCCAGCGCCAGCTCGAGATCGCCGGGACCTCTCTGCCGACCACCCTCTCGGAGTACACGGACTTCGTGCTCTCCTCGCTGGCACGCCGACGAGACGCCGGCTTCGTCGGGCTCAAGATCGCATCGGCGTACGTACGGTCCCTGGACTTCGTCCGCACCGACCACGCGACCGCCGAGGCTGCCTGGCACACCCTGCGCACCGGAGCCGACCAACCGTTCGACGGTCGCGAGGGCGAGGCGGATCTCGAGCCGGCCGCCCACAAGGCGCTGGCCGACCACCTGGCCTACGCCATCGCCGAGTGGGCCGTCGCGGCCGGGCTGCCGATGCAGATCCACACCGGGTTCGGCCACACGGAACCCGGTCTGCGCATCTCGACGGCGAACCCGCTCCTGCTCGAGGAGTTCCTCGGCGACCCGGCCCTCAACACCCTGCGGGTCGTGCTGATCCACGGCGGCTACCCGTACTCCTCGAACCTGGCGGCGCTCGCGCAGATGCACGGCAACGTCCGCCTGGACTTCTCCTGGATGCCGTACCTGCACCACCACGCGGTGGTGCGCGTCCTCGAGGAGTGGCTCGAGCTGCTGCCGGCCGACCGTGTCCTCTTCGGGACCGACACCGGCTCCCCGGAGCTCCATGTCTCGGCCACGGCACGGAGCCGCACGGCGCTGGACCGGGTGCTGCACGCCGGCGTGACCGACCGGCTCTGGACCGTCGGTCAGGCCACCTGGCTGGCGGAACGGGTGCTGCACCGCAACCTCTGCGACGTCTACGGGATCGACCTGTGAGCGCGCTGGTCGAGCTCGACCGGCTCGGAAAGGTCTACAGCACGCGCACCGGCGACGTCACAGCTCTCAGCGAGGTCACCCTCAGGATCGAGGACGGCGAGTTCGTCGCCGTCGTCGGGCCCTCGGGGTGCGGCAAGACGACGCTGCTCAAGATCCTGGCGAACCTCGAGCAGCACACGTCGGGCGTCGGCATCCTGGGCAACAACGAGCTCGGGGCGAACCGCTCCGACGACGTCGGGATGGTCTTCCAGAAGGCCACCCTGCTGCCCTGGCTCGACATCCTGTCCAACGTGCTGCTCCCGGTGACCCTGAAACGGCGCGCCTCGGCCGCCGACAAGGAGAACGCCATGGACCTCCTACGCATGGTGGGGCTCGGGGAGTTCGCCACGAAGCGGCCCCACGAGCTCTCCGGCGGGATGCAGCAGCGGGCCGCGATCTGTCGAGCACTGGTGCACGAGCCTTCCCTGCTGCTCATGGACGAGCCCTTCGGCGCGCTCGACGCGATGACCCGAGACGTGCTCAACGTGGAGGTCAACCGGATCTGGCGAGACACCCACAAGACGGCCGTCCTGATCACCCACTCGATCCCGGAGGCGGTGTTCCTCGCGCAGCGCGTGATCGTCATGAGCCCCCGCCCAGGGCGCATCGTCGACGAGATCACGGTCCCGTTCGGCCCCGAACGCACCCTCGAGCTCATGGGGACTCCCGAGTTCGGTTCCCTGTGCGCCCAGATCCGCCGACACTTCGAGGTGAGCGCAGCATGAGCACCACCACATCCACCGATGCCCGCACCACGAGCGCGACACCGAGGACGACACCGCGGCGTCGTCGCGACGCCGGCAAGAGACGCCAGGTCGTCGGCTCGCTCGTCGTCCTCGCGGTACTGCTTCTCGCCTGGCAGTTCCTTCCCACCGCGCTGGGGACGCCGTCGTACGTCGTGCCCGTGTTCAGCGACGTCCTCGCCGCGCTGACCGACCCGGCCGCATTCCCTGTCTACCTCGAGGCCACCGTGGCCACGATGACCGAGGTCCTGCTCGGCCTCGCGATCGGGGTGACGCTCGGGCTCGTGCTGGCCATCACCCTCGCCCAGCTGCCCACGGTGTACGGGATCGTCTTCCCCTACATCGTCGCGATCGAGTCCATCCCGAAGGTCGCGGTCGCCCCGTTGTTCGTGATCTGGTTCGGGTTCGGCCTGTCGTCGAAGGTCGTGGTCGTGGTACTCCTGGCTTTCTTCCCCGTGCTGGTCAACACCCTCCACGGGCTGCGCGGAGTCGACAAGGACCAGGTGGACCTCTTTCGCGTCAACGGGGCCAGCCCCATGCAGATGCGCCTCCGCCTGCTCGTCCCTGCCGCGCTGCCTCAGATCTTCAGCGGACTCGAGCTGGCGGTGGCCAACGCAATGATCGGAGCGATCGTGGCAGAGTTCGTGGGTGCCCAGCAGGGCCTCGGCGTGCTGATCCTGCAGGCGCAGGGCCGGATGGAGACGCCAGCGGTCTTCGCCCTGCTGATCATCCTGTCCGCACTCGGCATCACCCTGAACGTCCTGGTCCGGCTGCTCCGCCGCGTCGTGGTGACCTGGGAACAGCACTGACCCCCGTCCCTCCGGGGTATGGCGAGCGCGCCGCACAGGACCCGGTCGACGTCCGGTCAGGTCACCGGCCGTCGAGCACGGCCACGGCCACGGCCTTGCCGTCGACGTGCTCGCCGGCGGCCAGCGCCGCGAGCGTCTCCGGCAGGTCGGCGAAGGGGACGCGCCGGCCGATCACCGGTGCGACGCGTCCTCGGGAGACGGCGTCCGACAGGTCTCGTGCCACTCCGTCGAGCTGCCTGCCGATGATCTCCACCGGCGTGAAGCCGAAGGAGACGGACTGCAGGACGGCACCGCTGCGGGCCAGGGCGAAGAGGTCGATCTCCGCCGTGGGCCCTGCCAGGCGTCCCACGCTGATCACCCGGCCGCCGGGCCGCGCTGCGGCGATCGCCCCGTCGAGAGCGTCCCCGCCGACGTGGTCCAGGACGACGTCGGCACCCGCACCGTCGGTCAGCTCCCGCACCCGGGTCGCCAGGTCCTCGCTGCTCGTGACCACGACAGCGTCCGCACCTGCCCGCTCCAGCAGTGCCCGCCGCTCCTCGTTCCGCGTCGTCGCGAGCACGCGGGCAGCGCCCAGCTCGGCCGCGACCTGCATGCCGACCAGCCCGATCGCCGAGGTCGCCGCCGTGATCAGCACGGTCTCGCCCGCCTGCAGGCCGGCGCGGCGCAGCGCACCGTACTCGGTGAGCAGAGCGGTGGGCAGCGCGGCGGCCACGTCGGAGGGGACCCCCTCGGGCACCGACATCACGTGCCGATAGAGGACGGCCACGTACTCGGCGAACGCCCCCGCTCCGACCCCCGCGACACGCTGCCCGGGTGCGAAGGACTCCACGGCCGTCCCGACCGCGACGACCTCGCCGCAGAACTCGAAGCCGGGGACGCGCACGTCCGCGGCGACGGCGACGTCGGCGTTGTTGACGGCGACGGCTCGGGTCCGGACGAGGATCTGCTCCTCGGTGGGTTCCGGCACCGGGACCTGTGCGAGGTCGGGCCGGGCCGAACCCGGGACGGTCTGCAGCGCGGGCATGGTGCTCATGGCGACTCCGTTCTCGTACGTCTCCTCTCGACGCTACGTCGGCTCCCGCACCCGGGGGAGACACCGTCAGGGCACCCTTTCCCGGGTCGAGGAGCGCTCCGCCCGATCGCGGGTTAGCCTCCCGGGATGCCTCGACAGTCCGCCCGTGCCCGCGCCCTGGTCCGCGCCGGCGCCTTCGCCGTGGCCGGCTTCGTGCCCGTGCTGGTCCTCGCCTGGTTCGTCCGGACGAACCAGGCGATCCACGACGCCGACCAGGCGGTGGTCGACGCCGCGACACGGGTCACGCTGGACCACCCGTGGCTGCAGGACTTCTTCGTCACCTGGTCGGCCGTCACCCAGCCCGGCTGGGTGGTGCTCGTCGGCGCCCTGCTCGCCCTGTGGATGTGGCGACGTCACGGCTACCCCGGCCGGGCCCTCTGGGCCGTCGTGACCCTGCTCGTCTCGTGGGGGCTGGCGAACCTGGCCAAGCTCGCCGTCGGCCGGGTGCGCCCGGAGGTCGACGACGTCATCCTCGACGCCCCCGGGCTGAGTTTCCCGTCCGGGCACGCGACGTCGTCCGCGACCGCCGCCGTCACGCTCACGCTGCTGGTCTGGCCCGTTCTGGGCCGCACGGGGCGCGTCGTCGTGCCGGCGGTCGCAGGCGTCTTCACCCTGATCACCGCCGCCGACCGGATCTTCCTCGGCGTCCATTACCCCACGGACGTCGTCGCCGGCATCCTCCTCGGGGCCACCGTCTCCGGGGCGTCCTACCTCGGCTACCGCGGGTGGGCACCCACCACCCGCACGACAGATGCGGAGCATCGATGAACACGTTCGTCCACCGCTACGAGCTCGACACGAGCCGACCGACGGTCAGGTCCGCCGCCCGGGACGCCGCGACGCGGGCGCTGCTGCCCGCCGTCGTCGGCTGGCTCGTGCTCATCGGTGTCGGCTTCCTGATCGTCGGACCCCTGGACGACTACCCCGAGGGAAACGCGGTCGAGCAGTGGTTCGCCGACCACCGGACCCCCACGATGAACACCGTCTCGGAGTGGGTGGGGCACCTCGGCATGACCGAGGTGGTCATCGGCGTGACCGCGCTGACCGTCGCGATCCTGTGGTGGCGCACCCGCCAGTGGTGGTTCGCCGTCGTCCCGGCCCTCGCCGTGTCCCTGCAGTCGCTGCTGTTCATCACCTCCTCCGCGCTGGTGGGCCGCGAGCGCCCCGACGTCGAGAAGCTGGACGAGGCGCCGCCGACGTCGAGCTTCCCGAGCGGGCACACGGGGGCGTCGACGGCGCTGTGGCTGACGATGGCGATGCTGGCCCAGCGCATCGAGAACCAGGTGCTGCGCACCGTGGTCACGGTGGTGTGCACGGCGATCCCGTTCGCCGTGGGCATCTCGCGCATCTACCGCGGCATGCACGGTCCGCTGGACGTCGTGTTCGGCATCCTCAACGGGGTGCTGTGCCTGGTGGTGGCGTGGTGGTACCTGCGCCGGGACACCTCGAAGGCCCGGGTGAGCTGATCCGTCAGGGGTGCAGGACGAGCTTGCCGACGTGTCCGCGGCGTGCGAGCTCCTCCTGCGCCGCGGCGGCCTGCTCGAGCGGGAACGTCGCGGCGACGACCGGGGCGATCTCGCCGCCGCGCGCGAGCTCCATCAGCAGCCCGAAGTGCGTCCGCGTGTGCATGGAGGTCCCGATCACCTGGGCGTTGTGCAGGTAGAGGCGCCGCACGTCGAAGGACACGTCGTACCCGCCGAGCGCCCCGGCGACCACCCAGCGGCCGCCCTCGCGCAGCAGCGGCAGCCCGTCGCCCACCAGGTCCCCGGCGACGACGTCGAGGACGACGTCGTAGCCGTCCGGTGCGGCAACGCCGGCCTGGTCGACGACGTCGCGGGCGCGGTCGAGCACCTGGTGGGCTCCGGCGTCGCGCACGGCGTCGAGCTTGGAGCCGCTGCTCACGGCGACCACGTGCGCGCCGCGGGCGCGGGCGAGCTGGACGGCGGCGAGACCGACGCCGCCGGACGCCCCGGTGACCAGCACCGTCTCGCCGGGGGCGAGGCCGCCGCGCTCGATCATGCCGAGCGCGGTGCCGTAGGCCGTGGGCAGGGCGGCGAGCTGGTCGTCCGTGAGTGGCGAGCGGGTCAGGTCGTGGACCTGGTCGGCCGGCGCGGTCACGTACTCGGCGTAGCCGCCGTCGCGCTCGCTGCCCAGGAGCCCGACCGGGTGGGCGTCGGGCCCGTCCCCGGCGTAGAGGGCCGGGTCGACGACGACGCGGCGGCCCACCAGGCCGGTGTCGACTCCCGGTCCGACGGCGGTCACGCGGCCGGCGACGTCGGCGCCCTGGGTGCGGGGGAAGTCGAGGGGTCCGCGCCAGCCGGCCCGGGCGTCCGGGTCTCCGGCGAGCCCGTAGGCGCCCTCGCGGGTCCACAGGTCGGTGTTGTTGAGGGCGACGGCGGCGACCTCGACGAGCACCTCGTCGTCGCCCGGCGTCGGGACGGGGACTTCCGTGAGGTGCAGGACCTCCGGGCCGCCGTGCTCGGCGATCCGTACCGCTCGCATGGTGGTCGACCGGTTCATGACAGGACCTCCTCGGTATACTGATCGGTGAACCCTGCCAAGGTATACAGATCAGTGAAGGAGTGTCCAGTGCAGGAGTCCCTGACCCCGGCCGGCCGCCGCATCGTCGCGGCCGCCGAGGAGCTGTTCTACACCCGCGGCATCACCGCGGTCGGCGTGGACCTCGTCGCCGAACGCTCGGGGGTCACCAAACGAACCCTCTACAACCGGTTCGGGTCCAAGGACCGGCTCGTCGCCGTCTACCTGACCCAGCGTGACGAGCGGTGGCGTGCGCTCGTGCTGGCCGCCGTCGACCGCTGCGACGAGCCCCTCGACGCCGTCACCGCGCCGTTCGACGCGCTGACGACGTGGAGCGAGACCAACGAGCGCGGGTGCGCCTTCGTCAACGCGCTGGCCGAGCTCCCGGACCCCGAGCACCCGGCGCGCGCGGTCGTCGTCGACCAGAAGCGCTGGCTGCGCGACCTGTTCGCCGAGCTCGCCACGACAGCGGGCTGCGCCGAGCCGGGCGTCCTCGCCGACCGCCTGCTCGTGCTGCACGAGGGCGCGCTGGCCACGCAGCCGCTGCCCCTTGAGACGCTGGCGGTCACGTGCGAGCTGGCACGGGAGCTGGTCCGGGCCGCGACCCGGCACTCATGAGGCGGTCGGCGGCGCCGGGTCGGCGGCGAGCTGCGCCAGCCCCACAGCCCAGGCGGCGTCGAGATCGGCTCCCGGCGGGAAGCGGCGGCGGAGCTCCAACGAGGTCATCCCGTGCATGAACGCGAACACGGCGCGTGCCCGCGTCTCGTCACCGTGCAGCGCCTCGACCAGCGGGCGCGCCGCTGCCGTCTCGACGCCGGGTGTCAGCCCGTCCCGGTCAAGCTCCCTCTCCGTCATCAACCGGTAGAGGTGGGGGTGCCGGCGCGCGAAGTCACGGTACGCCTGTCCGATCACGACGACGTCGCGGCCGACCGTGCCCTCCAGTGCCCCGAGCAGCGCGGACGTCAGCTCCTCGAAACCGTCGGAGATCAGCAGGTTCTCCATCGCCTGCTTACCCGGCACGTGGTTGTACAGGGACGGTGCACGGATGCCGAGCCGAGAGGCGACCGACCGCATGGTGACGGCGTCGGCACCCTCGCCGTCGAGGATCTCGCGTGCCGCTCGGACGATGTCCGCCCGTCGTCCCGTCGATGCACGGACCACGGCCGACCCCCGGGAACAGTTCGGAAACTAACGCTGTTAGCCTACCCGTCAAGCCGCCGAACGCACCCAAGGAGGTCGTCATGGCCACGACCATCAGCCACACCGTCGAGATCGACCGGACGCCGATCGCTGTCTGGGCCGTGCTCGCCGACACCGCTCGCTACCCGGACTGGAACCCGTTCATCACGCGACTGTCCGGGGAGCTCGAGGTGGGAGCCCGGCTCAAGGTCGTCATCGAGCCCCCCGGCCGGCGCCCGATGACGTTCCGACCCACGGTGCTCGACCAGCGCCCGGGCGAGGTGCTGCACTGGCGCGGCCGACTCCTGCTCCCCGGCCTCTTCGATGGCGAGCACCGCTTCGAGCTCGAGGCGCTGCCGTCCGGCAGGACGCGGTTCACGCAGAGCGAGACGTTCAGCGGCCTCCTGGTACCGGCGCTTCGGTCGATGCTCGCACCGACCCGCCTCGGGTTCGAGCACATGAACACCGCCCTCAAGGAGTACGCCGAAGCCCGGCCCGCCGCCCGGTCGTGACCGTGCGGCCGGCACGACCGGCCGCGGGACGACGGCGTCCGGCCCCGCCGCGCTCCGGCGGGGGCGAACTCGGCACCGGTCTCCGGGTGCGCAGCACCCGGGGACCGCGTCAGGAGTGGCGGGCGAGGAACCGCCGCATCACGGGCGCCACCTCGTCGAGCGCGCTCTCGAGCAGGAAGTGCCCGCCGTCGAGCAGGTGGATCTCCGGGTCGTGGGCGTGGCGGCGGAACGCCTCGGCGCCCGCGGGCCCGAAGATCTCGTCGTTCGCGCCCCAGACAGCGAGGACCGGGACCCGGGAGTCGCGCAGGTACTCGTGCAGGGCCGGGTAGAGCCGGACATTGGTGACGTAGTCGCGGAAGAGCGCGAGCTGGGCCCGGTCGTTTCCGGGCCGGGCGACCAGCGCGGCGTCGTGCCGCCAGGTGTCCGGGCTCACCACGGCCGGGTCGGGCACACCGTGGGTGTACTGCCACCGGATGGCCTCCTCACCCAGGGCCGGTCGCAACGCGGCCTCGGTCTCGGCGCTCGGCTCGGCGGCGTAGGCCCACACGTCCGACCAGAACCCCTCGACGAAGCCCTCCTCGTACGCGTTGCCGTTCTGACTGACGACGGCCCACACCCGGTCGGGGTCCGCCAGCGCGAGCCGCCAGCCGATCGGGGCCCCGTAGTCCTGGACGTAGATCGCGAAGGTATCGACGCCGAGCGCGTCGAGGAACTTCGCGGTGTGCGCGGCCAGGGCGTCGAAGGTGTACCCGAACTCGTCCGCCGACGGCGCGTCGGACAGCCCGAACCCGATGTGGTCGGGCGCGACCACGTGGAACTCGTCCGCCAGCTCGGGGATGAGGTGGCGGAACATGAACGAGCTGGTGGGGTAGCCATGCAGCAGCACGACGGTCGGAGCCTCGGGGTCGCCCGCCTCCCGGTAGAAGACTCGCAGCCCCTCGATGTCCACGAAGCGGTGGTAGGTGCTCACCACGACGATCTCCTGTCTAAAATGGTTTCGGTGGTTAGGTCAGTAGACCACGCCACACCTAACTGTTCAATATGCTTGAGGGGGTTAGACACTCGTGACGAACGACGACCACGGCGATGCGCTGCTCGCGCTGCTGAACTCCACACCCGTCACGGACGGCGTCGCCGAGGACCTGATGGCCGACCCGGCCTACGCGGCAGGCCTCGCGCGACGCTTCGGCGGGGAGGGGACGGCGAGCGAGGTGCACGAGCTGGCGCGAGCCCGGGACGGCCTGCAGGACGTCGCGCGCACGGGCACGGTCGGGGTCGAGCTGGACCAGATCCTTCATGACGTCGCGCAGGCGCCGTCGCCGCTCACCCCGGACGGCCTGCACTGGCACCTCGCCGGCCCTGCCGCGGCGCTGCCGGCGGCGCGCGCGATCATCGCGTGGTCCGACCTCGTCACCCGTCGACCCGGCAGGCTCCGCCCGTGCGGGAACCCCGACTGCCGGCGGTTCCTCGTCGACCGGTCCAAGGGCAACACGGGGCGATGGTGCTCCATGGCCACCTGCGGCAACCGCATGAAGGCGCGGCGCCACTACTCGCGACAGCACGCCGCCGCCGAGCCCGAGGGGCGAGACCGGGACGAGCCGCGTCGGACCTCTTGAGGCGGAGACGACGCGCGGCGCTCCCCGGGACGGCGGCGAGCCGGCGGGGGCCGCGCGTCACGACGCGGCGAAGTCCTCCGGGCGCGTGTGCAGCTTTGCGGCGATCCTGGCCAGCGCCCGCTGGTCGGTGACGGTCAACGGGTCGAGGACGTGCTCGCGGACCGAGCGCAGGTGTGCGGGCGCTGCCTCGACGACCTTCGCGTACCCCTCGTCGGTGAGGGCCGCGATCGTCCGGCGACCGTCGTCGGGGTCGGGATACCGGCGGGCCCAGCCCCGCGCCTCGAACCGGCGCATCACGTTGGAGAGCCGGGACAGCGAGCCGTTGGTGAGGTAGGCCAGCTCGCTCATCACCAGGCAGCGATCGTCCGCCTCCGACATGTGGCTCAGCGTCAGGTACTCGAAGAGGGTGAGGCCGGCGGCGCGCTGCACGGCCGACTCGAGGCGGCCCGGGAGCAGGAGCATCAGCGAGACCGCGCCCGTCCACGCCTCCTTCTCGCTCGGCGAGAGCCAACGCACGTCATCGGCGGCAGGCTCGACCTGCAGGTCACCGGTCGGTTCTGCCATGGCACCGACTCTAGCAGCGAGAATCACTTTACGCATGAACTGACGCGTGATAGTTTCAGTTCACGCGTAAAGTGAACTACCCAGGAGTCCTCATGACCACGCCCCAGTTCTTCAACACGCCCGGCTACGGCGACATGTTGCGCGAGAAGCTCCACTACGAGCAGGCCGTGCGGATCGGCGACACCATCCACCTCTCCGGCCAGGGAGGATGGGACGACGAGTTCCGGTTCCCGGAGAACCTCGAGGAGGAGATCGTCCGGGCGTTCGACAACGTCGAGAGGACGCTCGCCCTGGCAGGCGCCGGCTGGCCCGACGTCGTCGCCGTCGACAGCTTCCACGTCCCGGCCGCCGCCGACGAGATCGGCGACGAGCACACCGCGGTGATGACCGACCAGTTCCGACGCCGGATGGGCGACCGAGCGCCCGTGTGGACCGAGGTGGGCGTCGCCGCCCTCGGCGCCGTCGGGATGCGGGTCGAGATCCGGGTCACCGCGATCGCGCCTCCCCGCACCGACTCCTGAACCACACCTCTAGCGACGGAAGGAGGATGCGATGCGCATCCTGATCACCGCGGTCCGCGGCAAGACCGGATCGGCGCTCGCCGAGCGCCTGGCGTCGCGCGACGACATCGAGCTCCGGGGCGGCAGCAGCGACCCGAGGCTCGTCGACGCGCGAGGTGTCGTCCCGGTCGACTTCTCGTGGGACCGGCCGGACCGCTGGCCGGCCGCGAGCGCCGACGTCGACGCCGTCTTCGTCGTCGTCCCGCTCCGCGCGGACGCCCCCGCCCTCGTCGCCTCGTATCTCGCGACGACACCACCGACCACGCACGTCGTGCTGCTCTCCGAACGTGACCCGGAGCGGTCCGGTACCCAGGGCTGGTCGGCGCGCGTGGAGCACTCCGTCCGGACCAGCGGTCGCTCATGGACGCTGCTGCGGCCCGGATGGTTCATGCAGGTCATGTCCGACCCACGGTTCCTCCGTGACGAGATCGCCGGCGGACGCTTCGGGTTCCCGCACCCGGGTGCGTCGGTGGCATGGATCGACACCCGTGACATCGCGGAGGTCGCCGAGCTCGCCCTGCTCGACCGTCGGCACGTCGGCAGGACCTACGAGCTGTCCGGGCCGGAGTCGTTTCCCCCGGCCCGCGTCGCCAAGATCCTGTCGGAGGCGATGGACCGCCCGGTCTCGTACGTCGAACCAGGGGACGGAGAAGCGCTCGACGGCACCAGCGGCTTCGAGCGGGAGCTCACGGCGCTCACGTACGAGCGCGTCCGCGACGGCCACTTTGCCGTCGTCACCGACGCGGTGCCGCGCCTCACCGGGAAGCCCGCGCGCTCCCTCCAGGCGTTCATCGCCGAGGCGGCAGCCGCCGGGGTCTGGGAGACCGCCTGACAGGATCGCGCGCCAGGGCGCGGTCACCGTCCGTCAGCCGGCACCGCACCCTGCCCCGCCCGGCTGTCGCCCGCCTCGGCCGCCGCGGCGTCGAGCAGGACGACGGCGGCGCGGCGGGCCTGCGGCACGACGTCGCGGTCCCGGGTGATCGCCGCGACGGTCTGCGCGCCCTCGACCAGGAGCGTGACCTGCAGCGCGACGCCGTCGGCCAGACCCGCGCGACGAACCAGGTCCCGCACGTAGCTGTGGAACGACTCCTTCTGCGCCCGGACCTTCTCCGACACCCGGGGCGAGGTCGCGCCGAGCTCGCCGAACGAGTTGATGAAGGCGCAGCCGCGGAAGTCGTCCTGGCGGAACCAGGAGTTCAGGAAGTCGAAGACGGAGAGCAGCTGCTCCCGAGGCGTCTGCGCCCCCGCGGCGGCCCGGTCGACACCGCTCCACCACATCGCGGTGCGATGGTCCAGCACGGCGGCGACCAGCAGGTCCTTGGACGGGAAGAGCCCGTAGATGCGCTTGAGCGACGAGCCGGCCTCGGCGCGCACGGCGTCCATCCCGACGTTCTGGATACCTCGGGCGTAGTACAGCCGGTCGGCGGCGGCGACGATCGTCGCGCGCACCGCCTGGTCGTCAGAGCTCGCCATGCAGATCACCTCACCCGGGAACAGAACGGCCGTTCTCCAGGTTACCGTCCGCATGGAGAACGCCCGTTCTCCACCGTCCGGAGGGAACGCCACCATGGGCTACATCACCGTCAGCCGCGAGAACAGCACCGACGTCGAGATCTCCTACGAGGACCACGGCACCGGCCAGCCCGTCGTCCTCATCCACGGCTACCCGCTCGACGGCACCAGCTGGGAGCTGCAGGCCCGCGAGCTCCTCGCCGCCGGGTACCGCGTCATCACCTACGACCGCCGCGGATTCGGCCGGTCGAGCAAGGTCGGCACCGGGTACGACTACGACACCTTCGCCGCGGACCTCGACACCCTGCTCGAGACCCTCGACCTGCGCGACGTCGTCCTCGTCGGGTTCTCCATGGGCACCGGCGAGCTCGCGCGGTACGTCAAGAACCACGGTCACGACCGGGTCGCCAAGCTGGCGTTCCTCGCCTCGCTCGAGCCGTTCCTCGTCCAGCGGGACGACAACCCGGACGGCGTGCCGCAGTCGGTCTTCGACGGGATCGTCGAGGCCGCCCGCTCCGACCGCTACGCCTGGTTCACGCAGTTCTACCAGGACTTCTACAACCTCGACGAGACCCTCGGCAGCCGGATCTCGGAGGAGGTCGTCCGGGCCAACTGGATCACCGCCGTCGGATCCGCGCCCGTCGCGGCCTACGCCGTCGTCCCCAGCTGGATCGAGGACTTCCGGCCCGACGTCGAGGCCGTCCGCGCCGCGGCCAAGCCGACCCTCATCCTGCACGGGACCAAGGACAACATCCTGCCGATCGACGCCACCGGGCGACGGTTCCGCGACGCCCTGCCCGAGGCGCAGTACGTCGAGATCGAGGGAGCGCCCCACGGCCTGCTCTGGACGCACGCGTCCGAGGTCAACGAGGCGCTGCTCGGATTCGTCCGCTCCTGAGACCAGGCACGAGAACGCGCACGTCCCGGCCGGGTGACCACCCGGCCGGGACTCGTGCGTCCACCCCGGGCGACGCAGGAAACCTGCCGTCCGGCACCCCGCTCAGAGCTGGTGGCGCACCCCCGCCGAGCGGGCGATGCCCTCGACCTGCTCCTCGAGGTCGTCGCGCAGCGGCTTGAGGCCGGCGCCGCGGCGCAGCACCGGCAGGCGGACCGGGTGGTCGACCTCCTCGAGGACGAACCCGAGCGCGGCGTACAGCGCCATCGCAGCCAGGACCAGGCCGAGGACGCCGGCGGTCGTCTCCCACCCGCCGGAGCCGGTGAACTCCGAGATGCCGGTGACCGCGAAGCGGACGCCGGAGCCGATCATGACGGCGGCGGCCACCACCTTGCCGCCGGCCGCCGTCGCGGGGACCACCATGGCCAGCGCCGCGGTCATCAGGAGCACGCCCAGCGCCGGACTCGACGACCCGGGCGGCGAGGTGAGCGTGGACACGGCGAGCATCGCCCACACCCCCGACACCACCGCCATCCCCGTGCCGGCGATGGGGTCCCGGGCACCGAACCCGATGATCGCCGCCAGCAGCTGCAGCGGGACGGTGAGCACCAGGACGGCGAGCGCAACCGTGCTCTCCTCGGACGTGCTGAGGATGCCGAGCTGCAGGCAGCTGAACCCCACGGTGGCCACCGCGAGGGCCATGAACCCCAGCGGCAGCGGGTTGCCCGTCGGCCGCAGCACGATGCGGGTCATCTCCAGCTGCTCGCTGCGCGGTCGGTCCTCGTGCCTGGGTTCGCTCATCGGACCACACAACACCCCTCGTCCGGTGCGGACAACCGGGGCCGACGGCGGGCCGCAGTTTCGCGCTCCGGCCGGTTCGCCGGATGATCGAGGGGTGAGCACCTCCTCCGGTCCGTCCGCCGCCCCGCCGCGGCGCCGCCGTCGTGCCCTGTGGTGGTGGATCGGCGCGGTCGTCGTGCTGCTCGTCGCGGGGGGCGTCGTCGTCGCGGCCGAGCTCGAGCACCGCGCGTGGGTCGAGGCCCAGGCGGAGTACGACGCCGAGGTCGCCCGCCTGGACGCCCAGGCCGAGGACTCCCGCGCCGAGGCCGAGGAAGCCTACGTGGCGAGCCACGAGACGCTCGTCGCCGCGATCGACGACGGCAGGCCGGTCCTACGGGCCAGCAAGGGTCAGGTGGACGACCCGGCGGTCCGCCGCGACCTGCGCACGGCGCTGACCGACGCCGAGGCGCTGCGCGACACCGAGGTCTCCTACCCGGTCACCACCCGCACGGTCGAGGAGGTCACCCGCCCGCACCCATTCCTCGCCGAGACGCTGCCGCAGGTCCAGATCGAGCTCGTCGAGGCGGCAGAACCCGCGCCGGCCGACCTCGACGCCGCGGCGGCCGACGTCGCCAAAGCGACCGCCGTCGTCGAGCAGGCCCGCCGCGAGTGGTCCCTGGCCGCGCTGGAACCCGCCGTCGTCGAGGGGCGCGACGCCGCCACCGACCTGGACGGTCAGGTCGACGCCGCTGCAGTGGCACCGCTGCAGGACGCCGTCGCCCGGGCCGAGGAGGTGCTCGACGCCGGGCCGGACGCCGTCGACCCCGACGAAGCCGTGGCCCTGCGCGACACCCTGCTGACCACCACCGAGGACCTGTGGAGCGACCGGCTGGACCAGATCGTCACCGAACGACGCCGCGCGGCACGGGCCGACGGCGTCGACTGCCGCGTCGACCGGTGCGTGGCGCTGACCTTCGACGACGGACCCGTGGCCGAGACCGAACGCCTGCTGCGCATCCTGGAACGCAAGGACGCGCCCGCCACGTTCTTCATGGTCGGGGACAACGTCGCCAAGAACCCGGACATCGCCCGGGCCGTGGCCGACGCCGGACACCTGGTCGCCAACCACACGTGGAACCACCCGCAGCTCACCACGCTCGACGACGCCACGGTGCGCGACGAGCTGCGCCGCACCTCCGACGCGATCCGCGAGGCCACCGGGACCGCGCCGTTCCTGCTGCGGCCGCCCTACGGCGACGTCGACGCCCGGGTCCGGGCGCTCGCCACCCGCACCGGGCTCGACGTCATGACCTGGAACCTCGACACGCTCGACTGGCAGACGCGCGACGCGAAGGAGACGCGCCAGGCGGTGCGACGCAACGTGGAGCCGGGCAGCAACATCCTCCTGCACGACATCCACAGCACGACCGTCGACGCCGTCGGCAAGATCATCGAGGACCTGCGCGACGAGGACTACGTGCTCGTCACGGCGGACCTGCTCGTCGACGACGAGGACTGACGCCGGCACCGACGGCGTCGGGCCCGGCGGCCCGGCCCGGGCGGACCAGCCGGGCCGTCGTCGGCCTCAGGAGCGCGCGTGCGTGCGCGGCTCCACGATCGGGTCCGAGGCCTCGTCCTTCGCGGCACCCGGCTGCGCGCCGGGCGCTCCCAGGTCCGCCTCGGCGCGCACGAGCTCCTCGATCTGCTTGCCGGTGTCGGCGTCGACGCGCTTCCAGTAGTCGAACGCCCGCTCCAGCACGTCGCCCTTCACCCCGCCCAGCAGGTGCCCGGCGACGGTCTTGACGAACGCGGCGCGCTGCTCGTCGTTCCACACGTCACGCACCAGCGCGCCCGCCTGCGAGAAGTCGTCGTCGTTCTCCCGCAGCGTGTACGCCTGCCGGACCATCGGGCCGTCGGACTCCCACGAGGTGTCGACGACGCCGGTCTCGTCGGCGTAGCCGCGCCCGAACGAGTTGGGCGCGTACACCGGGTCGTCGCCCCGGTGCTCGTACGCCATCGGACCGTCCTGGGTGTAGGAGTTGGTCTCCACGTGCGGACGGTTGACGGGCAACTGCAGGTAGTTGGGCCCGATGCGGTGCCGGTGGGTGTCCGCGTACGCGAACGCCCGGCCCAGCAGCATCTTGTCCGGGCTGAACCCGATGCCGGGCACCAGCGCGGACGGTTCGAACGCTGCCTGCTCGATCTGCGCGAAGAAGTTGTCCGGGTTCTTGTTCAGCGTCATCGTGCCGACCTTGATCAACGGGTAGTCGCTGTGCGGCCAGATCTTCGTCAGGTCGAACGGGTTGGTGGGATAGGTCATCGCCTGCTCGTACGGCATCACCTGCACGGACAGCGTCCAGGACGGGAAGTCTCCGCGGTCGATGGCGTCCGACAGGTCACGGCGGTGGAAGTCCGCGTCCTCCCCCGCGATCCGGGTGGCGTCCTCGTCGGTCAGGCCCTCCACCCCCTGGTTCGAGTGGAAGTGGTACTTGACCCAGAACTTCTCCCCCGCGGCGTTGACCCACAGGTAGGTGTGCGAGCCGTACCCGTTCATGTGCCGGTACGTCTTCGGGATGCCCCGGTCGCCCATGAGGTAGGTGACCTGATGGGCGGACTCCGGGTTCAGCGACCAGAAGTCCCACTGCATGTTGTTGTCCCGCAGGCCCGTGCCGCCGCGGCGCTTCTGGCTGCGGATGAAGTGCGGGAACTTCATTGTGTCCCGGATGAAGAAGATCGGGGTGTTGTTGCCGACCAGGTCGTAGTTGCCCTCGTCCGTGTAGAACTTCAGGGCGAAGCCGCGCGGGTCGCGCCACGTGTCGGGCGAGCCCTGCTCGCCGGCCACCGTGGAGAAGCGCGCCAGCATCTCGGTGCGCACGCCGGGCTGGAACAGGCCGGCCTTCGTGTACGCCGAGACGTCCTCGGTGGTCTCGAAGACGCCGAACGCGCCCGAGCCCTTCGCGTGGACGTTGCGCTCCGGGATGCGCTCACGGTTGAAGTGCGCCATCTGGTTGATCAGGTGCACGTCGTGCAGCACGATCGCGCCGTCGGCACCGATTGTCAGGCTGTTGCGGTCGCTGAGTGCCGGGGCCCCGGTGTCGGTCGTGGAGCCCTGCCCGGCCTCGGCCGAGGGTTCTGTCTTGATCGAGGTGCCGTCGTGGGGCTGGGGGGTCTCGGACATCGGTGCGTGCCTCCTCGTCGTCGGCGGGCACCGGTTCGCGGCGCCTCGGGGACGCCCACCAGTCTGCGCGCGGCGTCCCGGGCCCGCGACCGGGGCAACGATCCTGCAGGTCAGCAAGGTTCCGGCCTCCCTAGGGAGGGTCCGAGAACGCATCGAGCGTGCCGGGTTCTTCCCGACCGGCCCGTGGTGAGGAAGAACCCGGCACGCTCGTCGCGCGCAACGGGGCGTCAGGCGATGAGGCCTGCGGTCTGGGTGCGGGCGCGCTCGAGGCGGGCGGCGACGTCGGCCCAGTTGGCGATGTTCCAGAACGCCTTGACGTACTCGGCCTTGACGTTGAGGTAGTCGAGGTAGAAGGCGTGCTCCCACATGTCGAGCATGAGCAGCGGGGTGATGCCGACGGGGACGTTGGCCTGCTGGTCGAAGAGCTGGAAGATCAGCAGCTTCTGGCCGAGGGAGTCCCAGCCGAGCACGGCCCAGCCGGAGCCCTGGATGCCGGTGGCGGTGGCGGCGAAGTGGGCCTGGAACGCGGCGAAGGAGCCGAACTGGTCCTTGATGGCCTCGGCCAGCTCGCCGGTGGGCTCGCCGCCGCCCTCGGGGGACAGGTTGTGCCAGAAGATGGTGTGGTTGGTGTGCCCGCCGAGGTTGAACGCGAGGTTCTTCTCGTGCAGGTTCACCGCCGCGAGGTCGCCCGACTCGCGCGCCTCGGCCAGCTTGTCCAGCGCGGTGTTGGCGCCCGCGACGTAGGTGGCGTGGTGCTTGTCGTGGTGCAGCTCCATGATCTTGCCGCTGATGTGCGGCTCGAGCGCGCTGTAGTCGTAGGGCAGGTCGGGCAGCGTGTAGACGGTCATCGCGAGTCCTTCGGGTCGGAGGGACGGATCTTCTCGAACGTAGGACCTCGACCCCGCTCGAGGTCAACGGAGACCCGCGTCACACCCGGGACCGGCCGTCGCGGTCAGGCTCGGGGTCGGGACCACCGGACGTCTCCGGGTCGGGGATCTCGTCGGGGGTGTAGCCGGGCAGCCGACTCGCCGGCAGGATGGCGGTGGCGCTCACCCCGGCGAGGATCAGCAGCCCGAGCCGGAGCGTGTCGAGCCGCGTCTCCTCGTTGACCTCGACGGCGGCCTCGACCTGCTCGGGCGTGGCGTCGGTGTCCTCCAGGACCCCGCGCAGCTCGTCGTTGCTGACGAAGTTCACGGCGTCCAGGTCGACCTGCGCCACGAGCGACGGCGGGATCTCGACGTGCTCGACGACGGCGCGGCCCACGTTGAACGACAGCAGCGTCACCAGCAGGGCCCCGGCGATCGCGGTGCCGACCGCCGAGGCGAGGTTCTGCGTCGTGCCCCGGATCGAACCGACGTCGCCGGCACGCGACGTCGGTGCGGCGGTCACCAGCACGTTGAACACCAGGGTGACCAGCGCACCCTGCCCGACGCCGAAGACGAACAGACCCAGGATCGTCGGCAGCGTCTCCCAGTTGTTCGTCACGACGAACGAGAGCCAGAGCAGCGCGGCGGTGGTCAGCACGAAGCCGAACACCCCGATGGTCCTCGGCGGGTAGCGCCGGTAGAACCGCACCACGAGCGTCGCGGTGACGAACACCGTGAGGTTGAACGGCATCATCGCGAGCGCCGTGTCGAACGGGGTGCGGCCCTGCACGATCTGGATGTACAGCGGCACCGTGAAGTTCAGGGCGCCCTCGAGGGCGACGATGATGAACATCGCGTACACCGCCGCCCGCTCCCGCGGCGAGGCCAGCACGCTCAGGTCCACGAGAGGCACCTCGCCGGCCGCCATGCGTCGCCGGGTCCACCAGAAGAACGTCTGGCCGAGGACGACGCCGCACAGCACGAGCACCGGTGCCGGCGAGACGCCGCCGACGTCGAACGGCGCGTCCGGCGTGGCGTAGAACAGCCCCCAGGTGTTGAGGTTGTTGAACCCGAGCGTGAGCAGCATGACCGCGACGCCGATGAGGACGGCGGCAACGACGTCGATGTGCACGTCCGCGTTGCCGCCGTCGGACCGCAGGGTGAAGCTGAAGGCCAGCACCGCGACCGCCAGCAGCAGCACGATGCCGAACACGGGCCGCCACCCGACCAGCGTGCCGAGGGCACCGCCGAGGAAGAACGCGGACACCCCGGAGATGGCGCGTGCCGACCCGAGCGCACCGATCGCCGTCGCCTGCTGCGCACCGCGGTAGTTCTCCGCGATGAGCGCCACGAGCGCCGGCACGATGATCGCCGCCGAGGCCCCCGCGAGCGACTGCCCCGCGATCGCCCATCCCACCGTCGGGGAGAGGATCATCAGCAGCGCCGAGACGCCGAACGTGACCACCACGACGCGGAAGACGAGCACCCAGCCGACCCGCTGGCCGATCTTGGCGCCGGTCATGACCAGCGCTGCCACGACCAGGCCGTAGACGACGATCGTGGAGCTCACCACGGTGGGCGGGACGCCGAAGTCCTCGACCATGCCGCCCAGCGAGACGGGCAGCGCCGCGACGTTGAAGGACATGAGGACCTGGGCGAGGAAGAGGCACACCATCGGCAGCCAGGAGCGTCGCTCCTCGGTGGCGGGCGCCGTCGCGGCGGGTTCCGGTGCGGTCACCGGTCGTCCTTCGTCAGCTCGGCGGGGGGGACGTCGCGCTCCGGCACGCGGGCGGCGGAGGCGAAGACGTTGAGACCCAGGGCGCGGGACAGGTAGCCGGTGGCGCGCTGGCCGCGGACGCTGTTGCCCGCCGGGTCGAGTCGCGGGGAGAACGTGCCGATGGCGCCCTTGCCGGGGGCGACGGCGACGATGCCGCCCGACACCCCGGACTTGGCGGGCAACCCGATCTCGAAGAGCCACTCCCCCGACCGCTCGTACATCCCCGTCGACGCGAGGACCGCGAGGGTGTCCCGGCAGACCTGGCCCGAGACCACCCGGTCGCCGGTGAGCGGGTTGACCCCGCCGTCGGCGAGCGTGGCACCCATGACCGCGAGATCCCGCGCCGTGACCAGCAGCGAGCACTGCCGGGTGTAGACGTCGACGACACCCAGCGGGTCGAGGTCGATGCGCCCGTAGCTCTGCAGCAGCCGGGCGATCGCCTTGTTGCGCATGTTGGTGGCGGACTCCGAGCGGTACACCTCGCCGTCGAGCGCGAGCTGGCGCCCCGCGAACCGGGACAGCCCGGTGCGGACGTTCTCCCACTGCTCGGCGAACGAGCTGCCCGGCATCATCGCCGTAGTGGCGAGCGCCCCGGCGTTGACCATCGGGTTCATCGGATGGCCCTCGTTGAGCTCGAGCGCCATCACCGAGCTGAACCCCAGGCCCGTGTTGTTCACCCCGACGCGCTCCCGCACGGCCTCGTGCCCGAGCGCCTCGCACACGAGGGCGTAGACGAACGCCTTCGAGATGGACTGCACGGAGAAGTCGACGCCGGTGTCCCCCGCCTCGTGGATGCCCCCGGAGGTCTCCGCGACGCACACCCCGAACGCGCCCGGGTCGGCGTCCGCCAGCACCGGGATGTAGGTGGCCACGACCCCCTCGTCGTGCGACCGGTACCGGTCGTGAACCACGTGCACCAGCTCGTCCACCAGGCCCCAGCCCGGCAACGAACCGGTGGAGACCGCCTGCTCGACCTCGCCGATCACCGTCTTCACGTCGACCCCCACGCGCTCTGCACCCCGGGCAGTCGCGATGCTTCCACGCCTCGGCCCGGACCGCAGGCCGAACGTGCAGGCCAGACGTCCGCCGGTCCCGCCGGCCGTCAGCCCTTCGCGGTCGCCACGAACGGCGCGGTGCGCGGGTACATGTCCTGCTCGACGACGTCGACGAGGAACACGCCGAGGTCGGCACGGCGGATCGACGTGGAGCGGGTCGAGCGGTGCGCGTCGTGCTCGAGCCGGCCGGTGGGCTCGCCGTCGACCAGGCGCGGGGGACGCACCAGCGTCCAGTCGAGCCCCGAGTCGGCCCAGACTGCGTACTCGGCGGGCTTGTCCTTGACGACGGCGCCGCCGAGCGTGGGGATCAGCCAGCTGATCGCCCTGTCCTTGCCGGCCTTCAGGTCGCCCGGCACGTCGATGCCCGCGCCACTGACTCCGGCGAACCGCCGGGGCCCCGAGACGGCCATCAGCGCGACGAGCTCCCGCGCGGTGCGGGTGTGCAGGTCGCGCTCCTTGGAGGTGGGGCCCAGCGCGGAGACGACGGCGTCGGCACCGGTGAGCAGGTCGGCCAGCGCGGACGTGTCGGTGGACTCCCCGACGACGGCGCGCACCCGGTCGCGGTGCGTGGCGTCCAGCCGGGCCGGGTCACGGACCAGGACGGTCACGTCGTGCCCACGCTCGAGCGCGATCGTCAGGGCGTGCCGGCCAGTGCGGCCGGTGGCTCCGATCAGGGCGAGGTGCATCAGAGTTCCTCCGGGTCGGTGGTGTCGGCGGGCGCGGACCCCGGCGTCCCCGGGATCCAGGCGCGGCGCTCGCGGTGGGCGACCTCGGCGAGGTCGACGGGTTCGCGGCCGAGCACGGTGCGCACGTCGTCGCTGAGCCCGGCGGCGAGGCCGAGCCGCGCGGTGGTGTAGATCGCGGTGGTCACGGCGACCATCGGCCACGGCATGCCGAGCCGGCGCCGGGCGTGCCGGGCGTAGCGCAGCATGCCGGGGCGGGTGTAGCGGATCGGCCGTCCCAGCTCGTCCGTGAGGATCTGCGCGACCTGCTCGTACGTCAGCGAGCGGGGGCCGGTGACCGTCCAGGCGGCGCCGGCGTGGCCCGCACGGTCGATCAGGGCGGCCGCCGCGACCGCACCGACGTCGTCCGCGTCGACGAACGCCGTCGCGCCGCCGCCGGCCGGGACGACGATCTCGTCGCGGTCGCGGACGTCCGCCGCGTGCGTGGTGGACAGGTTCTGGGAGAAGAACGAGGCGCGGACGAATGTCCAGTCCAGGCCGGACCCGCGCAGCCACGACTCGACGGTGGCGTGCGGGACCACCTTGTTGCGCTCGGCGCCCTGCAGGGACAGGAAGACGACGTGCTCCACCCCGGCGGCGCGGGCGGCGGCGACGGCGGGCAGCAGGTCGCGGCGCACGTTGCCGAGCGCCGGGGGCCGGACGAGGAAGATCGACCGGACGCCGTCGAACGCGTCCGACCACGTCCCGGGGTCGGTGAAGTCGAACGTGACCTCGTCGTACGCCTCGGGGTTCGCCCGGCGGACGGCGCGACGCAGCGGCTCGCCGTGCGCCCGCAGCTCGCGCGCCACGACGGCTCCGACGTTTTTCGTCGCACCCGTCACCAGGATCATGCATGTATCGCACATGTATGCCGGACCGCCGTGGAGACCTCGAGACCGTCGACCGTGCGCTGGTGGACCTGCGCCGCTTCCTCGCCGCCCCCGACGTGCTGGACGACGCCGGCCGCCGCCTCGAGCTGTCCACGCTGCTCGTGCTCGACGGGCTCCCCGCCGGGGGGCAGAGCATCGGCGAGATCGCGGCCCGCCTCGACGTCGCGCACTCCACGGCCAGCCGGTTCGTCACCCGGGCCGGACGTGCCGGCGTCGTGCGCCGCTCCCCCGCCCCCGACGACCCCCGCCGGACCGTCGTCGCCCCGACCGAGGCCGGCACCGCGCTCGCCCGACGAGCGACCGCGCACCGTCTCGAACGGCTCCGGGCACTGCTCGACGGGTGGGACGACGGCGACGTCGCGGACCTCGCACGACTCCTCGGCCGGTTCGCCCGGGAGCACGCGGAGGATCACGACCGCGCGCGGCGGTGAGGTCCGGCGCGTCGCCCGTACCGGGCCAGCAGGTGCCACACCTGCTTCAGGGTGCGGGCATCCACGTCGGCGCGTCGCCACGGGCCGAGCCGTGCCGGGGTGAGCTCACCGCCGCCGGCGATCCGCTCCGCGAGCGCGACCGGTGCCGCGCCGCGGTAGTCGGGGTCGAACGCCGTCAGCGCGGCCAGGTAGCCCGGGTGCCACTCGACGGGGCAGCGCAGGCGTCGCGCCGCGTGGGCGACCGGCGTCCCGCGGTACGACGGGTCGAGCACCACCGCCTCGACGTGGTCGGCGACCACCACCCCGCCGTGCACGTGCGCCTCGACGTAGCGGTCCAGCGGATCCGGGCGCGGCTCGGCGAGCAGTCGCGCGGCCAGGTCGAACCGGTCCGCCGTCCCGACGTGCCGCGGCGCGTGGGCGCTGTCCGGGTAGGCGAAGGTCATCCGAGCCAGCAGGTGCGCCCGCAGCCGCAGGTAGGCGGATCCGAAGCGCGGCGCAGCACCGTAGGGGTCGCCGTCGAGCAGCAGCGCGCCGTACCGCGGCCGCCCGGCCGCGGGACCGTCGTCGTACACACCGCCGAAGAGGCGGCTCTCCCACCGCCAGCGGTCGCCGCCCGGGTAGGCGGTGAGCCCCCCGTTGGAGGTCCCCGTCTCGAACTGGGACCGGTAGACGCCGTGCTCGGCCAGCGCCTCCATCACGGTGCCGTCACCCGCCGGGGCGTCCGGGTGGAAGTGCAGCACCACGCGGGACGACGGCGGCACCGGGCCACCGCGCGACCGGTCGCGCACGTGCGCGACGGCGGCCGGCCACGCACCCTCGGTCGTCATGGCTCCGAGCATGGCACGGCGCCGACGCCGGCCGGCGGACCGGGCGGTACGGTCGGGTCCCATGACGGACGAGGACAGCACGCCGGACTCCGAGGCCGGACTGGGCATGTGGATCGCGATGGGCGTGGTCTTCGGCAGTGCCGCGGGCGTCGTCGTCGGGGCCGTCGTCGGCAACGTGGGGCTGGGTGTCGCGCTCGGGCCGTCGCTCGGCATGCTGGTCGCCGTGGTGGCCTGGAGCCTGCGGCACGCCCACGACGACGAGGCCTGACGGGGCGGCCGGCCGGTCGCCGTCCACCCTTCCGGCGCGCCCGTGACCTTACCGTGACATCTGCGGGTCGGAGGGATAGGGTCCAGGCAGCCCACGACGACCGCGGGCCGTCCGGTGCGGGCGCCGAGCCCTGTCACCGCCCCGGACCACCATCGACGCAGACGACAGGGACGGGGGACCCACTCACGGGCACCACGGTGTCCTCGGGGTGAAGCCGCGCAGCAGCCCTGCCGGCCGGGTCAGTCTCCGACCCGAACCCGACAGCTAACCTCGCAGGCGCCAGGAGATGCCGATGCCAGCGCGCACCACGGGCCACCACCCCGCGCTCTCGCGGCCCCAGGCCGCACACTCCGCCGCGACGGGTCGTCGATGAAGCACGCCCGGCACGCGGCCGACCCCGCGCCGACCGCACCTCGCACCACCCGCAGCCGCACCACCGCCAAGCACGCCGGACGGCACGTCGCCGGTCCGGCACCGCGGCAGCGACGCAGCGGACCCACCTGGTCCTCGCTGGCGCCGAAGAGCTGGCCCGTGAGCCTCGGTGTCGGCCTCGCCGTCACGATGGCGACCACCACCGGGCTGTCCGTGGCCTCCGGGACCACCGGCGTCCCGCACTCCGCGACGCCGGACACCTCGGCGTCCGGCATCCGGGCCACGCCCGAGCCCGCCGACTCCGGCACCGCGCTCGGTACCGAGGCCAGCACCGAACGGCGCTCCGAGCTCGTCGCCGAACGCAGCCAGGCCGCCTCCCGCAGCGGCGAGCGCAGCGCCCGGACCGCCCCCGGTTCTGCCGGACTGGTCGTCGCCGACGACGCGGCCATCCCGTCCGAGGACATCGCCGTCGACGTCGAGTCCGCACCCGAGCCGCCCGTCCTGCCCGGCTGCGACGGTGAGGCGACCGGGGCCGGCACCAACGGCAACATCTCCAGCACCGAGATGTGCTCGCTGTGGGACGGCGGCCCCATGGTCCGCGCGGACGCCGCCGTGGCCCTCGCCCGGCTCAACGAGGCCTACGTCGCCGCGTTCGGCGAGGCCATGTGCGTCACCGACGGCTACCGCAGCTACAGCCAGCAGGTCGCCGCGCGAGCCGCCAAGGGGTCGCTCGTGGCGCCGCCCGGAACCTCCAACCACGGCTGGGGTCTCGCCGTCGACCTGTGCCCCGAGACCTACACCGGCGACCGCTACGACTGGCTCGCCCAGCACGGGCCCACCTACGGCTGGGACAACCCGGCCTGGGCGCGCCCGGGCGGCTCCAAGTACGAGCCCTGGCACTGGGAGTTCACCGCGGCCGTCGAGGCGGCCGGCGGGGTGTCCTGACCGAGCGGTCGTCCGGCACGCTCACGATCCGCAGTCGCCACCCGACGACCGCGGCGACGATCGCCAGGCACAGCCACGCGAGCCCGGCGACGAGCGCGTCGTGGGCGCCCACGAGCCGCTCGACCGCCAGCAGGTTCCCGCTCTCCGCGCCGCCGAACATCGTCGAGACGTACCAGCGGTTGCCCCACCGGAAGCCGTCCGCGATGGCGAGCCCGGCCGCCACGACGGCGACGATCCGGGCGGTCGTGCGGAGTCTGCTGGGAGCCACAGGGTGAGGATAGCCAGGCCCCTCGAGGGCGGACATGCTATTCGGAACGGGCCTTGCTTGCACATTGCTATCATCGGTGGCATGGCCACCCTCTATATCCGCGACGTCCCTCCACAGGTCTCGGAGACGCTCAAGCGACGCGCGGCCGCGTCCGGCCTGTCCCTGTCGGCCTACGTCTCCGCAGAGCTGTCGCGGCTCGCGGAGCGCCCGACGAACGCCGAGGTCGTCGAACGCCTCCGTGCTCGTGACCGGTCGGCCGGGCCGTCGTCGCAGGAGGTCGTCGAGGCTCTCCACACCGGTCGCCGATGATCGTCGTCGACGCCTCGGCGATGGTGGAGGCCCTGGTGGGCCGCGACGCCGCCGCGAGTCTGCTCGACGCGCTGGACGACGCCGTGTGCGCGCCCCACCTGCTGGACGTCGAGGTGCTCTCCGTGCTGCGCGGACTCACCCTGTCCGGAAAGCTCACCACCGACATGGCCGACCAGGCACGAGGCGACTTCTTCACCCTGGCGATCGAGCGATACCCGACGGACGCGCTCGCCGATCGCATCTGGGGGCTGCGGTACCACTTCACCGCTTGCGACGCCGCCTACCTCGCTCTCGGCGAGGCCACGGGAGCCCCCGTCATCACCTGCGACAGCAAGCTCGCCGCGCCCGGCCACGACGCTCAGGTCGTGGTCGTCCCGCCGAGCCGCTGATCCGTCGCCACGCCAGCCCCCTCGGTCATCCCGAACACGAGCTGGGGCACCCCGTCGACGTCGAACCGGCGCACCGCGATCTCGTAGACCGGTTCCAGCACCTCCGGGACCAGCACCTCGTCCGGCACTCCGGCGGCGACCACGTGCCCGGCGGAGAGCAGGACCAGCTCGTCGCAGTACCGGGCCGCCAGGTTGAGGTCGTGCAGCACGGCGACGGTGGTCAGCGGCAGGCCGTGCACCAGCGCCAGGATCTCGTGCTGGTAGCGCACGTCGAGGTGGTTGGTCGGCTCGTCGAGCAGCAGGTGGCTGGAGCCCTGGGCGAGCGCCCGGGCGATGAGCACCCGCTGGCGTTCCCCGCCCGAGAGGTCGTCGACGTGCCGGTGGGCGAGGTGCGCCACCCCGGCGCGGGCCATCGCCTCGCGGGCCGCCTGCTCGTCCGGCGCCACGGCGCTCCAGGGTGAGGCGGGACCCGTCGAGGGAGGCGGCCACATCGCCGTCGAACGCGGGGAACGTGCTGCGGAAGCGGCACAGGGCGAGCAGGCGCTGCACCAGCGGGGTGGCCAGCGCGGCGTCGACCTCGGCGTGCGTGTAGTGGTGGCGGTTGACGTCCCGCCCCACGCCGGTGCGCTCCAGGAGCTCGACGTCGTTCTGGCCCGCGAGCAGCCCGACGTAGTAGACCTGCGCGATCCCCGGCGTGAAGAGCTGGATCGCCCGTGCGGCGAGGTACCGGGCGTCGTCGCGGCCGAGCGCGTCGTAGAAGGTGGAGTTCACCTGGTACAGGTCCAGGTTCGACGCCGCTGCCCCGGTCGCGCGCGCCGAGGCGCCACCGGTGCGTGCGTGGATCCCCTCCACGAGCGCGTCGATCTGCTCGGGCGTGAGGAGCCCCGGGCGCTCGGGCTCGCCCGGCGGGGTGGTCTGGTCCGGGCCGACGTCGATCACCCCGATGCCGTCGTGGGTGTCGAGCACCGTGACCGCGTTGCGGGGTCGCTCGCGCAGCCAGTCCACCAGCGCCGCGCCGTCGCCGGTGTACGGGGCGTGCAGCACCAGCGGCGGCAGGGCGAAGTCGTAGACGAGGTCGACCGCGCGGGCGATCTCGACCTGGCGCCGGTAGTACGAGTGCACCTCGACCAGCAGGTCGACCCCGCGCTCGCGCGCCTGCGCGGCGAAGCCCGCGATGAAGTCGAATGTCTCGGGCGTCATGAAACAGGTGGTGCCCGGCGTCTTGACCGCGTAGCCGACGGCGTCGAGACGGACGAGACGCACGCCCGCCCGCGCGGCGGCGTCGAGGATCGAGGTCAGGTACTCACGGCCCGGCTCCGAGGAGACGTCGACGTCGATCCGTTGGGGCGTGAACGTCGTCCACACGTAGCGCAGCCGGTCCCCGAGGCGGATCGCCGTGAACGGGAGCCCGGGCCGGGGCCGGTAGATGCGGGCGAGCTCCTCCTCCCGCGCACCGTCGGGGAACACCGACGACATCGTCAGGAACATCGGCGCCCACGGCGAGGCGTCTCCGCGGGCCACGACGTCGCGGAACGTGGCCGAGTCCGCGGACACGTGGTTGACGACGAGGTCGACCATCACGTCGTGCGTGCGGGCCAGGTCGCGCACGTCGTCCCACGTGCCCAGCCGTGGGTCGACGGCGGTGTGGTCGACCGGATCGAAGCCCGCGTCCGCGCCGTCGAACGGCGTGTAGAACGGCAGCACGTGCACGCCGCCGAACGCGCCGGCGACCTCGTCACGACGCAGGAAGTCGGCGAGCCCGCGCAGGTCACCACCGAGGCGGTCCGCGTACGCGATGAGCTGGACCTGCTCCTGCGCGACCATGCGCTTGCCCTCCCCGGGTCGACCCCCGCTGTTCCCGCCATGATGCGACGGCGGCCGGGACCCTGCTCGTCGTGCAGCCCCCTGTGCGGGTCACACGCACGCTGCCAGACTGGAGGGGTCGACCCCCCTCCGGGACGGCCGGCAGCGAGCGCGACGGAGCCGCGCTGCACGCATGTCAGGAGATGTCCGATGAACTGCTTCGAATGTGCCACCGAGCACCAGGCCACCACCCCGGCGGTCACGGTCTGTTCGCAGTGCGGAGCCGCCTCGTGCACCCGGCACACCCGGGTCGCGCACGCGCACGAGGAGGTGGAGTACTCCCCCGGCGCGCCGAGCGAGACCGACCTGGGCCGGCGGATGTTCTGCACGACCTGCGCACCCGGGACGACGACGGCGGTCGTCACGTAGCCGCGTCACACGACGCCGGTCGAGCCCTCTGCGTCGTCCAGGAGACGCTCGAACCGTTCGCGCCCCGGCAGCTCGAGCAGCGGGTACCCGTGCAGGACGTGCAGGTTGCACATGGCGAGCACGTAGGCGTGCTCGAGCAGGTCGACGGTGGCCGTCCGGCCGAGCCGACGCAGCACCGTGGGGACGGCCGCGTCGGACTCCGCCCGGGCCCGCCACGCCTCGCGGTCCTCGTCGTCGTCGCCCAGCAGGTCGAGCACGGCGCGGGCACGGGAGGCCCGGTTCTCGTCGTCCTTGCGCAGGAACGCGTCGGCGATCCGGTACGGCGACTGCTGGATCTGCACGATCGCGCCCCGCTGCCCCCGCCCCGTGCGCTCGCACTCCACCCAGTTGTGCACCAGCCCGCGCTGACGCCGCTCGGTGGGCACCTGGTACATGACGCTGCTGGACCGCAGCAGGGTGAACAGCTCACCCACGAGGAACCGGCGGGCGTACCGCAGCCGCCTCCAGTGCAGGGCGGTCGTGGCGTTGACGACGACGAGCTCGTCGATGGTGCGTCCCACGACGGGCAGGTCGGGCACGCGCTCCAGGCGGGCCGCGAGACCGTCGGGCCACTGGTCGGCCAGGTTGTCGTACACGCCGCCGTCGGTGAGCAGGAAGTCCTCGGCGACACCGCCGTCCCGCGTGCCGCCGTGGAAACCGTACGGCGCGGTCTTCAGCCGCCGCGGCGTGAAGGCGCCGGGCATGCTCAGCGACGCCTGGACGGCCGTGGACAGCCGCATCCCGTTCGGCGACCCCGTCCCCAGCCGGTAGGAGTAGAGGAAACGGGGCGTGAGGTAGAGGTGCTCCGCGGACTGCAGCTCGGTCGCGCACACCACGTGGTCCAGGGACCGGCCGACGTCCTCCAGCCGCGTGGGCCTCCCGTCCCGGTGGAAGTGGGTCCGGGCCAGCGCGCGGTCGAGGACGTGCGAACGACGCTCGAACCAGCGCGCCATGAGCCCCGTCAGCACGCTCCCGATCAGCAGCGTCAGACCGGAACGCCACGACATGCCGTCGAGGAACGCGAAGACGGCACCGGCCAGCAGCGTGCCCAGGGCGACGCCGAATCCGACGAACACCGACAGCAGGTAGCCGTTGGTGGGCGGCCCCCAGAAGAAAAGGCCGGTGCCGGCGACGTGCCTCACCAGCGGTCGAATGCTCCGGTCGAAGTCGGCCGGGTCCGTGGTCGTGTAGTCGGTCTCCTGCGCCACGACGGCGTTGGTGATCGAGCCCCCGGACACCGAGGAGATCGCGGACACCTCACGGTTCTTCCCGCTGTCGACCAGGTAGAGCAGCGTGCCCAGGCTCCAGACCGTCGCGCGGTGGCCACCGCCGGAGATCGCGACCCCGATGTGCTGGTTCATCGGTCGCTCAGCCTACGCGTCGCGTCAGGGCGAGCACCGCGTGAGCTCCCCCCGCAGCCTGCACCACGCCGTCGTCGACCTCGACGCCGTCACCGAGGAGCGTCGTCGCGGCGGCTCCGGCGAGTTCCGGGACGGTGGCCCGGGCGGCCTCGCGCCGCGGGTTGACGACGACGAGATGCTCCTCGCCCCGGAGGTAGACGAACGGGTACCCGGCGTGCAGCACCCGCCGCCCCGCTCGCGGGCGGAGGGCCGGGGTGCGACGGCGGAGGTCCACCAGGTCGCGGACGTGGTGCAGCAGCGACCCCGGGTCGCCACGCTGGGCCGCCACCGTGGGACGGGCCGGGCCCGGGTCCTGCGGCAGGTACAACCGCTCGGCCGGCGCCGAGGAGAACCCGCTGTTCGGCAGGGCGTCGTCCCACTGCAACGGGGTGCGGCAGCCGGCCCGGTCGTACCCCGGGTTCCAGCGGCTCCCCTCCGTCTCCGGCGCCTCGGGCAGGTTGCGCATCCCGATCTCGTCGCCGTAGTAGATCGACGGCAACGACCCCCAGGTCAGCAGGAACGTGAAGGCCGGGCGCAGCTGGTCACCCGTGCGCGGCCCCGCGGCGAGCCGGGAGAAATCGTGGTCCGCCGTCGGCAGCACCACGAGCCGGTCCGCACCGGCCTGGCGCTCCCGCTCGCCCCACACGGCCAGGAAGGTCTCCAGCGCGCGGGTGCCCGCCGCCTCGTCGACGTCGGGGTCGAAGTAGCAGGGGGTCGCCTCCGGGTCCTGCCAGGTGAGGTGCCCGGTGGCGCCGTTGTTGAACAGCGCGCTGTGCTCCCGCTGGATGACGAGCGCGAAGTCCGCGTCGAACCCGCCGCGCAGACCGGCGTCGGCGGTGTTGTCCTCGTCGGCCTCCGGCATCAGCACGGCGTCCGGGTACCGCGCGCGCATCCAGTCGGCGATCCCCCGCCAGAGCGCCGTCGTCGCCTCGAGGCCCGGATCGTCCTTGACCAGCGAGAACGCCATGTCGACGCGGAAGCCGGCCACCCCGCGGTCCAGCCAGTACCCGATGATCTCCTGCAGCGCCTCGCGGTTGCGCGACGGCCCGGGGGCGTCAGGGGCCTGCCGCCAGGGTTCGTCCGGGTGCGGCCGGGCGTAGCCGAAGTTCAGCGCCGGCTGGGAGTCGAAGAAGTTCTTCAGGTACCAGCCCTCACGGGGGCCGGGCGACGGGACGAGCGCCGGTCCGGCGCGGTCGGCCCAGATGTACCGGTCGTCGCCCGGGTCGGCCAGGGCCGCCGCGAACCACGGGTGGTCGATCGAGGTGTGCCCGGCCACGAGGTCGAGCAGCACCCGGATGCCACGGCGTCGGGCCTCCTCGACGAGCTCGACCATGTCCGCGTTCGTCCCGTACCGCGGCGCGATCCGCAGGTAGTCGACGACGTCGTAGCCGGCGTCCCGGAACGGGGAGGCGAAGCACGGGTTGAACCAGATGACGTCCACCCCGAGCCACTCCAGGTGGTCGAGGTGGTCGACGACGCCGCGCAGGTCGCCGATGCCGTCGCCGTCCGAGTCCGCGAACGACTGCGGGTAGATCTCGTAGACGACGGCGTCGGCGAGCCATCCGGGCGTCCCACCGGTCGGATCGTCGCCACGTCGTCCCGCCTCGACCGCTGTCATGCCGAGAGCCTAGGAGCGATTGGCGCCGAGCGCGTACCGTACCGTCGTCGCGACCACCCGAGAGGACCCCCTGTGACACGACGCCCCGGCCGACCGAGCTCCCTGTGGACTCACGTGCGCCGATGGGTCGACCCGTTCGTGGTCGGCATCCTCCTCGCGCTGCTCGTCGGCATCGTGCTGCCCGTCCCGGACGGTGCGCGCGGCGTGCTCGACGTCGTCACCGACGTTGCCATCGCGCTGCTGTTCCTGCTGTACGGGGCACGGCTGCCGACCCGGGAGATCTGGCGGTCGCTGACGAACTGGCGCCTCCAGGGGTCCCTGCTCGCCGCGACGTTCGTCGCGTTCCCGCTCGTGGGGCTCGCGATCTCGGCCGCCGTCGGGCCGCTCGTCGGGCAGGGGGTCGCCGTCGGGCTGCTCTGCGTCTCCCTGCTGCCGTCCACGGTGAACTCCGCCGTCGCGTTCACGTCCGTGGCCCGCGGCGACGTCGCCGGCGCGATCTGCGGCGCGACCGTGTCGAACGTCGTCGGCATGGTCGCCACTCCCCTGCTGGTGCTCGGCCTCATGAGCGGAGCCGCCGCCGGTGACGGCGCGGTCGGTGCGGACGGCCTGCAGACCGTGCTCCTGCAGCTCCTCGCACCGCTGGTGGTCGGCCAGCTCCTGCAGCCCTGGGTGGGCGGGCTCGTGCGACGGCACAAGGGCCTCACGACGGCCGTCGACCGCGGCACGATCCTGCTCATCGTGTTCACGGCGATCAGCGGCGCCACCGCCGAGGGCATCTGGGCGGACATGACCGCGGGGGTCGTGCTCGTGCTCGTCGGATCCGCCGGCGTGCTGCTGGCTGTCATGCTCGCCGCCACCTGGTGGGGCGGCCGCGCCCTCGGGCTGCCGCGCGACCAGCGGGTCACCCTGCTGCTCGTCGGCGGGATGAAGTCGCTGGCCACCGGCCTGCCGATGGCCTCGGCGCTGCTGCCCGCCGCGACGCTCGCCGTCGTCGTCGTGCCGCTCGTCGTCTTCCACCAGCTCCAGCTCGTGGTGTGCTCGGTGCTGGCCCGGCGCCTCGGGCAGGAGCCCGCGGGGGTCTCACCGGACCCGGACGCCTGAGGCTTCCGGGGCTCAGCCGAGCGAGTCGGCGATCGCCCTGGTCAGCAGCGCGGACGCTGCCGGGCCGCCGTGCCCCTCGTCGACGATGTGCAGCTCGCTGCCCGGCCAGGCCCGGTGCAGCTCCCACGCCGTGACAGCGGGGCCGGAGATGTCGCGGCGGCCGTGGATCAGCACACCCGGGATGCCGGCAAGGCGGTCCATCCGCCCGAGGATCTGGTCGCCGCCGAATCCCGAGTGCGACCAGTAGTGGGTCACGAGGGTGGCCAGCACGTCGCGGGTGGGCGAGGTGTGCCACCGTGGGTCCGGCTCCCAGCCCGGTCCGAGCGAGACGTGCACGTCCTCCCACCGGCCCCACGCCGCGGCGGCCCGACGGCGGACGGCGGCGTCCGGGTGGCGCAGCGCCCGTGCGTAGGCGTCGACCAGGCGCTCCCCCGGCGGCCGCTCGACGGCGGTGGCGAACTCGTGCCACACCTCGGGGAACACGCGACCCATCGCCTCGGTGACCCACTCGACCTCCGCCGTCGACGTCGTCGTCACCGCGAAAAGGCCCAACGCGGAGACCCGCTCCGGATGCGCCTGGGCGTACGCGAGCGCGAGCGTCGTCCCCCAGGACGCACCCGTGACCATCCACCGCTCGACCCCCAGGTGGGCGCGCAGCGCCTCGATGTCCTCGATCTGCGCCGGCGTCGTGTTGGTGTCCAGCAGGTCGAGCCGGTCCGGGGCCAGCGGCCGGCTCCGTCCACAACCCCGGTGGTCGAAGGTGATCGCCTGCTGGCGTCGCGGATCGATGCGACGCCGGTGCCCGGCCATCGCCCCGGCGCCAGGACCGCCGTGCAGCCACAGCACCGCCGGGCCGCGCCGGTTGCCCGCCGCCTCGAAGTACAGCTCGTTGCCGTCGCCGACGGGCAGGCGGCCGGTGTGCAGCGGGACGTCTGGCATCCGCCGAGGGTATCGGCGACGGCTCGGTCGCCGGCGGCGGCGCGGTCGCCGGCCGCGGCTCGGTCGCCGGCGGCGGGGTTGCGCGGTCAGACGGTCTCAGCCCGCTTCTGGCGGGCGAACTTCGCCGGGAGGTCCGGCCCGTCCCACACCTGGATCGCCCGCCAGATCGATGCCGCGATCGGCACGGCCAGCACCGCGCCGGTGATGCCGACGAGCACGGTGCCGGCCGTCAGGGCGAACAGGATCGCCAGGGGGTGCAACCGCAGGGTGCGGCCCATGACGATCGGCTGCAGGAAGTTGCCCTCGAGTTGGTTCACGCCGACCACGATGGCGACGACGATCAGTGCCTCGACCGGGCCGACGGCGACCAGCGCCACGAGTGCGGCGAGGATGCCCGCCAAGGTGGCACCGACGAGAGGGATGAAGGCGAGCAAGAAGACCAGGACCGACAGCGGGAGCGCCAGCGGGACACCCACGATGGCGAGTCCGATCCCGATGCCGACGGCGTCCGCGGCCGCCACGATCGCCGTCCCGCGGACGTAGTTGCCCAGCGTCTGGATGGTCGCCGACCCGACGCGCCGACCGCGCTCGTACGCCTCGCCGTCGAACGGGCGCAGCAGGAACTCCCACATGGCCGGGCCGTCCTTCAGGAAGAAGAACAGCACGACGACCATGATGAAGAAGCCCGCGACGAAGTCAGCGGTCTGCGACACGCCCTGGATCGCCCCGGACCCGACCGCGCTGGACTGCAGGAAGTTCAGCGCGGAGTCCCGCACCGAGCTGATCTGCTCCTCCGAGATCTGGAAGGGCAGGTCCTGGACGTAGGTCTGCAGGGAGTCGAAACCGTCCAACGCCTGCTGCTGCAGCTCGTCCCACTGGTCGACCACGGCAAGCACGACCAGCCACATCACGGCCGCCAGGATCGCGATCAGCGCGAGGAGCGAGAGCCACGTCGCCAGGAGCGAGCGCACCCCGCGGGCGCGCAGCCACGAGACCAGCGGCGAGATCGCCGCAGCCAGCACCAGCGCGATCAGGAGCGGAATCACCACGAGCGTCAGGCGCGTGCCCACGAACACCGCCACCGCGACGATCGCGACGATCGCGAGGGTCTGCACCGAACGCGTCGCCACCTTGCCCATGCCGTCCGACCAGAGCTTCGAGGCACCCCGAGGCTCGGTGACCCGCGGGCGCGTCACCTCGCGGCTCGCCTCCACCGGCTGGCGGTCGCGGCGTGGTGCGCGGCGGCCGAAGAGACCCATGATCCGTCCTCCCTCGTGGTCCCGGCAGGCGCCGGACGTGACGACGGTAGTGCGGTCAGGCCACGACCCGGCGGCGACGCGCTGGGACGACGGCGCTCAGACCGCTCCCATGGCGGGGAAGAGTCGGAGCCGGCTCAGGCCAGGCGGGCGAGGACGGCACCACGAAGATCGACACGACGTCAACCTCGCGGCGAGGGCCTGGGCCAGGCGATGGCCACAGCACGTGGCATGGTCCAGCATGGCGAGATGTGTCGAGATGACGACGTCGAAGCACGTCTTGACCGGCTGGAGTCGACGTACGCACTGCAGCGCATCGTCGCGGAGTACGCGCACGGTGCCGACAAGAGGGACCCCGAACGCTTCCTTGCGGCGTTCCACACCGACGGTGTCTGGGACGTCGGCGTCGCGCGCTTCGTCGGCCACGACGAGATCCGAGCGGCCATCGAGCGCCAGTGGAGTTCACAGCCCCGGATGCACCACTGGACCACCAACACGTCTGTCAGCCTGCTCGGGCCGGACTGCGCAGAAGGAACCTCGGACGTCACGGCGCTGACGCGACGTGCCGACGGTCGGTGGCTGCTCTCTGCGGGAAGCTATCTGGACACCTTCGAGCGACGCGCACGGTCCTGGGCGATAGCGTTACGCCGCGCCGTCGTGCACTCCAGCATCCCTCTCACGGCCGATGAGCTCACCGCGTCGGCCGTCGGTGACATCGCGAACGTCTAGGTCCCTTGCCATGCGTATCGAGAACCTGGAACTCACTCCGCTCGACGGCGCGCCAGGCGTGGTCATGTCGTTGCTCGCCCCGGGCGTCGACCCGGAGCTCGTCCGTGTCGATGTCGTGGTCGTGCAACCTGGTGCGTCGCTCCCCAAGCACCCTGCGGGAAGCGATCAGGCGTTCTACGTGGTGAGCGGGTCCGGGCAAGTGGGCGGGGACGACGACGTCCCCACCGTCGTCGGGCCGGGTGACCTGGTGTCCTGGGACGCTGGCGAACAGCACACCACCTGGGCGACGACGACCCTCACCGCGGTCATCGTGCAGCGCAGGGTCCCGTGACGGGTTCCCGCAGGGCCTCGATGATCTGCGCGACGGCTCCAGACCACTTCTGAGACACGGGACGAACTGCGCGATGACCAGGGAAGACGTCACCGTAGCGCACCACAGGAGCACCGGATCGGGTCCCCCGAGGAGGCGCCCTCTACGGCTCTCGCGCCCCCGCGGCCCTTCCGGCGAGGAGGTTCTCGGTGAACCGGGTGATGTCGTCGACGAGACCCGGATGTGCGTCCGGGTGCGGTGACTCGCGGGCCACGGCGTCGAAGGCAGCCCCCAGCGCCTCGTCGACAGGTCGGCCGCATCACGGAGCCCCCATGACCCGACCTCTGTCACCAGGTGGGTTCGCGTGACGGCGGCATGGCGATATGTCCGGTCGACGGCGAGAGCGAGCTCGCCGTCGTTGGGCTGATGCGTCTGCGGTACGACGTCGTAGGCGGGCGCGAGTTCCACGCTCCCGTCACGTCGATGGAGCAACGCCAGGTTCTTGGCGTGCATGTCAAGGTTGCCGACCGCGACACCGAGAACCGTCAGGCGAGCGAGACGCCGGAGCCCCGCCCGATCTCCGAGCATGGCGAGCTCACGGGCCACGCGTTGCAGGGAAGCCTTGCCCCCGAACTTCTGGTACTTCTGGTCGCCCTGCAGGCCGAGCGCCTGGTTGAAGTCCTCCTGATGCATCCGGCGAGGCATGCCGTCGTCCGACCGTTCACGGTCGTAGCGTTCGACGACCAGTGCGGGCACACCGTCGAACTCGTCGATCCAGGTGGGGAAGGCCGCCAGCCCGAGCACGCGAGCCAGCCTCGCTCCGTACTCCTCGTCGTAGATGAGCGAGGGATGGTCTTGCGAGACGGGCTTGAGGATGTGTGTCGACGGGTAGCCGTCGAGCGCCCGGGCCCAGCCCTCAGCGGTGCGTGTCAGTACGATCTTGTCCTGGACGCCGGCCAGGGACGTTTTGCCCCGGTCCGGCTTGTTGGCGAGCGGGTAGGACGTCACCTCAGCCAGCAGCTCACCGACACCCGCCTCCGAGAGCCGTTCGAGCGCGGGCGTCCGCGGTTCACCCGGCGCCTCCGGGTCCCAGATCTGCAGTCCCCTGCGACGTCGCGGCCGTACGCGCGAAGCATCGCGACGACGTCGTGCTGCGGCACCCCGGCGTCCTGCGCAAGCCGTACCAGCATCTGTCCCTCAGGCAGCAGCTCGCGGAAGTAGTTCTGCCGCCTGGCGCGACGGGCTCGCGCCGGCACGACGGCGAGCGGTACGGCGACCGACAGCACGAGGCTGTCGAGGCCGAACTCGTCGACCGCCTCCGGATCTGCGGCGAAGTCGAGAGCAGGTCCCCGCCCTGTCAGAGAACCGATCCTGGTGCCGTACAGCTCCACCTCGAGGTCACTCATCGTCGCTCCGCGGCTCGATGGACGCGGAGAGCGTCGTTCCGGTCTCACGCAGCACGGCGAACAGCCGGTCGGTGTAGATCGACGGCTTGCCGGACTCGATCTCCCAGATGTAGCGCTGCGTCGTGCCGATGCGAGCCGCCAGCTCGCGTTGACTCCACCCGTTGATCAGCCGGGCCTGCTGGAGGATCCGCCCGAGCGACTCGGGTCCGGTGACCGTGCCCTGGACCGCCATGCTGACCGCCTCTGCTCGACTACGTATCGGTAGTCATTGTTCGTGACTACGAATGCGTAGTCAAGAGCCTTGACTACGTTATCGACATCGATCTGGGAGGAGCGGCGTCATCAGCCCGCCGATACAGGGCTAACCGCCCCGTCGGCGCTCCAGTGCCAGACGTCCACCGTCACCCATCCGCGCAGCAGTCCCGACTGCGAGGGGCCGCGCTGGTCGCGTCGACCGGAACCGGTGTGGCGCAGTCTCGGTCGACCCTGGGCTCAGCCGCCGGGGCCCGTGGACAGCGCTCGTCCCACGAGGACACCATTGGCAACCGTCACCGGGATCACTCTCGTGATGACGGCCAGCGGCAGGTCGCCGCCGTAGACGTGGGGGACCATCCACCGGCGCAGGCACGACTCGCGGATCCCAGATCCTTGGCGACTCGCCACACCGTCGCGTCCCCGCGCGGGTCAGGCCCACCGCTCTAAGCCGGGGCCTAGATTGCAGGTATCACGGATTCCCTTCCCGAGACGATCATCGCCTCAGATCAGGTCTCCGGGACCCGGGTCAGGCTCCGATCGCACCTACAACAGGGCTTGCAAGGCGTGAAACTCCTGGTGTGACACAGGTCACACACATGCCGTTGCGTCAACGCGTTTGACGCTTCTAGCGTTCACGTCAATCGGTTGACGTCAATCGTTCGACGTCGATCTGGAGGGCGACGAAGGGGCCGTCATGTTGACCATGCGGGACATTGCCGAGGAGCTCGGCGTCTCTGTCTCGACTGTCTCGCTCGTGTTGAACGAGCGGGATCGGGGGCGAGTGCGTCGCGACATCGCAGACCAGGTGCGCGCTCGCGCGGAGGAGCTTGGCTATGTTCCGAACGTCTTGGCGCGCGGTTTGAAGACGAAAAAGTCGCACACGCTTGGCCTCCTGGCGGATCGTGTGGCCACGGTTCCGTTCGGCGGTCACATGCTTGCCGGCGCCCAGCGCGCGGCGTGGGAGTTGGACTTCCTGTTGATGGTCATCGACACCGACGGCAACGCCGCCATGGGCGTACCTGCGACGCAGTCCTTTCTGCAACGGGATGTCGAAGCGTTGATCATTGCCGCCGACTACCACCGGGAGGTTGCGGTCCCGGCCGCACCTCGTCGTCTGCCCACGGTGATTCTTGACGGTTGGCCAGATTCAGCTGGCGTGGCCGACGGTGTCGTCCCTGACGAGCGCGGCGGCGGCCGGACTGCTACCGAGCATCTCCTCGCGGCGGGTCATCGACGGATCGCCATGTTGACGGTCGCTGGAAGCACCTATGTGGCGGCGGCCATGCGTCACGCAGGCTATGACGACGCGCTTGGTGGCGCGGGACTGAGCCCGGACCCGGATCTGGTCTACAGCGTGCCCGAGGCGTCGACTGCTGCCTCGTTCTCCGTTGCCCGTGAGCTGCTGACGCGACCGGATCGACCGACCGCGGTGTTCTGCTTCTCGGATCAGCTGGCCCTGGCTGTGTTCCAGGTCGCTGCGCAGCTGGGCATCCGGATCCCCGCGGAGCTTTCGGTCGTCGGATTCGACAACCAGCAGTTCGTCGCGGATGCGACGCTGCCCGGCCTGACGACCGTCCAGCTGCCCCACTACGAGATGGGCGCCTGGGCCGCCCGCCGAGCGATCTCGCGCATCCGTGGAGAGGCGGATCAGCCGACCACCGTCGAGAAGATCCGCTGCGGACTCGTCGAACGCGAGTCCGTGGCTCCACCCCCCGACCTCAGCTGAGCCAACAGATCCCATCTGAGGCGCGACAACGACCAGCAGTGACCGAGAAAGACAGCAAGGAGGCTGACCATGAGAATCGCACGACACCGAACCCCTGCCGTGGTGGCAGGAGCCACGACCCTGGTCCTGGCCGTTTCCGCCTGCGGGCAGAACACGGACTCGGACTCGGAGTCGAACGCGGACACACTCACCGTGCTGCAGTACGAGAACCCCGACTCGGCACAGGGGCAGGGCTGGGCCCGCGCGGTGGAGATCTTCGAGGAAGAGCACCCCGGAGTCACGGTCGACTTCCAGACCACCAGTTTCGACGCCATGCGACAGAACGCGAAGATCACCCTGTCCGGCGACGACGTTCCCGACGTCGTCGAGTTCAACAAGGGCAACGCCGACGGTGGACAGCTCGCCGCGCAGGGTCTCCTGGACCCGCTGACCGAGCAGGTCGAGCAGTTCGGCTGGGACGAGAAGGTCACCGGCTCGATGGCGTCCTTCGCTCGCTACGACGAGAACGGCAACGCCGGCTCGGGCGAGTGGTACGGCATCCCGAACATCGGCGAGTACGTGATGCTCTACTACAACAAGGAGATCTTCGACGAGGTCGGGATCGACGAGCTTCCCACCAGCGTTGCCGAGCTCGAGCAGGACATGGACGCAATCCTCGAGGCCGGCTACACGCCAATCTCGAGCTCAGCCTCCACCAGCCAGGGGTTCAACCAGATGTGGGTGTGGTACTCCCTGGTGTCCGCAGAGGCGAGCCGTCAGCAGATCGACGACTTCATGTTCCTGCAGGGGGACGTGGACTTCGACGCGGATCCGTGGCGGTCCGGGACTGAGAAGTTCCAAGACTGGATCGAGAAGGGCTACGTGGGTGACGACCTCGCCGGCCTGAACTTCGAGCAGGCCACAGTCAACTTCCTGCAGGGCAACACGGCCATGCTGATCTGGAACAACGGTGAGTTCGACCGCATCACCAACGACGCGTCCTTCGACTGGGGCTACTTCACGATGCCCGGGGCGAACCTGACGATGGGCTCCTCTGGTCACCTGTGGGGTGTGCCGACCAACGCCCAGAACAAGGAGCTCGCCTACGACTGGATCGAGACGACGCTCAGCCCCGAGGTCCAGAACCTCATCGGCACCAAGGGCGGTCTGCCGCTGGCCGGCGAGACGGAGTCGATCGATGACCCGCTGATCAGGGATTTCACGGCCCGGTTCGACGAACTGGTGGCGGGAGACGAGTTCTCGTTCTACCCGGACTATCCCGTCCCCGGATTCCTCGACTTCATCCAGGAGCATATGCAGGCCATGTCCAACGGTAACGAGGACGCCGACGGATACCTCGCCGACCTGCAGGCCTTCTACGACGAGGGCAAGGCCTTCCAGACCGGTCAGTGACCGATGGTGTGGGGCCGCGCCTGCGGCCCCACACCATCCCAGGAGGACACAATGACGACTGAGACCACTGCGAGATCCACTCGCAGCGCAGCGCAACGCCGCTCCGGCACCGCGCGCAGAACCGGGCGTGCCGGCTACTGGTGGTACCTCGCACCGCTGGGCGTGGGATTCCTCGCGGTGGTGGCACTGCCGTTCGTGATGAACGTCTACTTCAGCCTGACCAGCTGGCGTGGCGGCATCGCACCGGCGACGTTCATCGGACTCGACAACTACGCACGTCTGCTCGGAGACGAAGAGTTCTGGAGGTCGCTCTACAACTCGGTCTACATGATCGTCGCAATCGTGGTGGTACCGACCGTCCTCGGTGTACTCATCGCCGCTGCGCTCTTCGACTACATCGGCAAGCAGTTCGGCGGCAGAACGGCGGCCTTCCTGAGGGCGACCTACTACCTGCCGCAGATCGTGCCCATCGCCGTGGCAGGCTTCATCTGGGCGTGGGTCCTCGACTCCCAAAGCGGCCTGTTCACCCTGGTGCTGCAGCAGTTGGGCATTCAAGATCCCCCCGACTGGCTCGGCGACCCAGCCATCGCCCTCTACTCGGTCATGCTCGTGCTGATCTGGCTGCAGATCGGGTACCCGGTGGTCATCTTCATGGCGGCGCTCCAACGCGTCGACCCGGAACTGTATGAGGCGGCCGAGCTCGACGGCGCAGGGTGGTTCCGCAGGTTCCGCGCGATCACGATTCCGCAGATCCGTCCCGAGGTCTTCGTCGTCGTCCTGACGGCTACCGTCGCCTCGCTCAAGGTGTTCGCACCGATCCTCATCCTCACAGGCGGCGGCCCCGAGGGATCGACTGTCGTGCCTTCGTACTACGCCTACCGCAACTTCTTTGAGCTGTCCCGGGTGGGATATGGCGCCACCATCGCCACCGTCATGTCCCTGGTGATCTTCCTGGCGGCGACGGTGCTGCTCATCCTGCAGCGACGCTCCGACCGGCAGGAGAACCGCTGATGTCCCTCACAAAGACCCCCGCGTCCTCCCGGAACACAAAGACCTCGCGACAAGCTCGAAGCCCGCGGGCACCCTGGCGATGGATCGTGCTGGCCGTCGTCGGGATCGGGGCGATGCTCACTGCAGCGCCCTTCCTGCTGCTCGTGCTCAACGCCTTCAAGTCGAGCAGTGACTACAGCCAGAACGGTCCGCTGGCGTGGCCAACCACGTTCAGCATGCAGGCATTCGAGGGGTACCTCGCTCGTGTCGACTTCCCTCTCGCGCTGTGGAACTCCATCGTCATCAGCGTGGTTGTCGCCTTCGTCGGCGTGACGCTTGGCTTGCTTGCCGCCTACGGACTTGGGATCGGGCGTATCCGCGGCAGCACCGCGGTCGTCGCGGTGTTCCTGCTGGCCACGATGCTGCCGCACGAGGCGCTCATCTACCCCTTGTTCTACGGCGCCCAGTCTCTCGGGCTGTTGAACTCCATCTGGTCGATCATCATCGTCTTCGTCGTACTGCAGGGCGCGTTCGCGACCTACCTGCTCTCGAGCGTCATGTCGACAGTACCGAAATCACTGCTCGAGGCCGCGGCGCTCGACGGCGCCAATCGACGCCAAGTCCTGTGGCAGGTCGTGGCCCCCGTGCTTCGCCCGACCATGTCGGTCCTGGTGGTGTTCTTCTTCATCTGGACCTGGAACGAGTTCTACATCCCGCTGGTGCTGCTCGCTGACCCGGCCTCCCAGACCGTGCCCATCGCACTGTCGACGCTTCGCGGCCAGCACTCCATCGACATCACCGTCGTCAACGCCGGATCCCTGCTGTCCCTGATCCCCACCATCATCTTCTTCGTGCTCTTCCAGCGGACGCTCAGCCGCGGCGTCACCGCCGGCGCGATCAAGTAACCCGAGAAAGGACTTCCATGCGTCACCTGTGGGCCAGCAGCCCGTCTGCCGTGCAGAGTCGTTCGATCAATGCCGAGAACCCGAGCGGGGCACCTGGTCACGCAGCCTCCGCATCATCCCCGCTCGGCCCCGGGCGCAAGGGATCGGCATTCCTCGCCGCCGAACGAGGCGAGTCACTGACACTGGCGGACATCGAAGGCCCCGGCGTTATCCGGCATCTGTGGATCACCGTGCCAGACCGAACCGAAGCAGGCCCCTGGGTCCTACGGGACCTCGTACTGCGCATCTACTGGGACGGCGACGAACATCCGGCGGTCGAGGCTCCGCTGGGCGACTTCTTCTGCAACGGGTTCGCTGAACGCGCACTGGTGACCTCTGAGCTGGTGGTCGTCGCCCCGACTGGTGGCATGAACTCCTACTTCCAGATGCCGTTCCGCCGCCGCGCCCGCATCACGCTGGAGAACCAGCACCCCGGCTCGATCGAGCACGTCTTCTACCAGGTCGACTACACGATCGGCGATGACGTCCCCGATCACGCCCAGTACTTCCACGCACAGTGGCGGCGGTCCAACGGCAGCACCGCCCTCGGCGAGGACCACGTGATCGTCGACGGCATCGAGGGCACCGGCACCTACCTGGGGACCTTTGTTGCCCTGGCCTCTCTGCACCGTTTCTGGTGGGGCGAAGGTGAACTGAAGTTCTTCATCGACGACGACGAGGAGCTGCCCACGCTGTGCTCGACCGGGCTGGAGGACTACGCAGGTGGAGCCTGGGCATTCCAGGACGAGCTGCGAAGCGAGCCCGCGCCGCAGGTTCTGACGTTCTCGGCGCCGTACTGCGGGTACCCGCAGTACGTGAACCGCGACACCACCAAGGCCTCCCCGTTCGCGGTCGACGCACCCGCCATGCACGGCCTCTACCGGTGGCACGTCCCGGACCCGGTGCACTTCACCCGTCGGCTCCGCGTGACGCTGCAGCAGATCGGCGCCTGGGACCACGGGCTATTCGAACGCTCCGACGACATCTCCACCGTGGCCTACTGGTATCAGCAGACCCCCACCGCCCAGTTCCCGCCACTGCCGACGGCAGATCAGCGCAAGCCCCGATAGGACAAGCCGCCTTCGACGCGGTCCGCCACGGACCGCGTCGAAGGCCGCCGCCCCCTTGCCCGCAACGACTGACACGGGCAATGGGGCCGCGCCCCGTGCCTGACCCGCCACCGGTCAGAGGACGTACACAATGGCTAGCTCGGCGCATCTACTACGCGAAGTCGGCCCAGATCCGCCGCCCGGACCCGTCGCCAGTCAGCGAGCCTCCGTGGGGGATCCACGGTGGAAGCGCGTGGCCGAACGGCACGCCAACGTCAGACTGGTGAATCGTGCCGGTGCAACCTACTTCGCGCGGCAAGTTCGACGCGCCCGAGCTCTGGCAGAGCGTGGTGTGATGGGTGCCATGTCGACGACGGCGATGCCCACGCTGGAGATGCTCTGGGAAAGTGACGACCCGACCGAGGTCTTGCGGCGCAGGTTCGGCCTTGCGGATGGTCGCGCGATCGACGAGTGGTTGGCCGAGGTCGGTCTCCATTGGGGTGTTGGCGTCACTGCGTGCCGTCGGATCGTGATGAGCGACCACAACGCCCTCGCGTGGCTCACGACGTCCGCCGGCGCTCTCCTCGCCAAGTGGTCGGTGGCTCATGAGCGATTCGACCGGTTGTCGGAGCTCGCCGATCTTGCGCGGTGGCTCGGTGAGTGTGGCGCTCCGGTATCTGTACCGGTTCCAACCGCCGCGGGGAGTACCTCGGTCTGTGCGGACGGGGCCCTGGTGACGCTGCAGCACGTGGTCGACGGAGATCACCTCGACGTCGCGAACTCCGACCAGGTGAGGTCGGCAGGAGCGGTGCTGGGGAGGTTGCACGACGACCTCGCCCGATATCCGCGATCCGAACGGCTTCGTCAGCCGTCTCCGGCGACGACGGGTACGTTGACTGACCGTGTCTCGGGATGGCTTGATGCGGACCGGTCCAACGTCCCAGCGACTCTGCGGACATCACTGAGCGAGCGACTGGTTGACGCGCCGACGGAGTCAGTGCAGCTCCAACTCATCCACGGGGACTATCGGGCGGCGAACATCCTCTGCGCCGATGGCCGCGATGGCCGCGTCGCCGCGATCCTCGACCTCGAGGAGGCCCGGTTCGACCATCCTGTTGCGGAACTGGCGCGCTCGGCGGTCATGCTCGGGACGCTGTTCCGCGACTGGGGGCCAGTCTCGCCACAGGTGCGCGCCGACTTCCTGGCCGGCTACCAATCACATCGCGCTCTCGGGGAGTCCGAGTTGCGCTGGTGGGACATCCTCGTCGGCTGGTACTTGCTCGGCATGATCCCGCCGGACCCGGCGCAGGACGCCACGGGATGGCGGGCGGCCGCCGAGGAACACCTGCACGACGTCGCGCCGTGACCCGCTTTCCCGAGCCGGTCGTGCCGCCGTCGTTCACGGTCGACGAGATGCTGGTCCGGTTCGAGAGCCCGACGCAGAATGAGGTCGGGTACCACGTAGGGGTCTTCGGGCTGGCCAATGGTCTCGCCCGATCGGGTCGACTATCGGCGGAAGACTGGTCGTGGTGGCGCGCCAGCAATGACTGGTGCAACGCCGCGTATCCGGATCCGACCACGGTGGATCCCGCGGTCTACGACCAGGTTCTGAACCCGGGCGCCCGGGCGTGGTTCCGCAGCTCGGCTACCGATCTGATTGCCAAGGCCAGGGAGTACGTCGCCCTGCTCGACGAGTACGAAGTGGCATGCGTGGAGCGGTACACCCGTGCGCCGGGCCGCGTCGTCTATGGGGACAAGGTCCAGGTCATTGCTGTGCCGGTCGGCGCGTTGGTGACGCGCCGACTCTCCTGAGCGTGCCTCACGACGCGGGAATGTCCACTGGCGTCCGGGACGGTGCAACCTACTTTGCGCGACCAGCGCGACACGCCCGAGTTCATGCAAGGTAGCCAGGCGTGTTCGCGCAGTCTGCGCTGCACGTCGACAACACCGACAGATCAGACCTGCATGTCGACGAATCGCGAGTAATGCCCCTGGAACGCCACGGTGATCGTGTCGGTCGGACCATTACGGTGCTTGGCGACGATCAGGTCGGCCTCGCCGGCGCGCGGGGACTCCTTCTCATAGGCGTCCTCGCGGTGCAGCAGGATCACCATGTCTGCATCCTGCTCGATGCTGTTGTGGACAGCGATGCCGTTGGCGATGAAGTTGTGCGTGTCGAGCACCGTTGCGTCGAAGACCTGCTTCTCCCCCATCGACTCGATCGACAAGACCTCGTCCCACAGCAGGTCGTTGACCGCCATGATCTCGAGCTCTTCGCTCTCGAGGACGTCGGCGATCCTGCCGAGGCGCTGCCGCGAGGGTGCGTGCTTCCAGAGTGCGCTGCCGCAGAACTGTGTGCCGATCGCTTCGGCGAACTGGCGGTGGGACATCCCGCGCTCGACCAGCAGGTCACGGACGTCGTCCCATACTTGGCGCGGCACGGTGTCCCGGTTCGTGTTGGCCTGGGTCTCGCGAATGATCTCGAGAAGCTCAGCGGCCGTATCACCGCGGTCGCCGTGGACGCCGATCTCCTGGAGGAACCGTCGCTGGTCGTCCACACCCGAAACGTCTAGCGTGTAGCCCTGCCGGTATGCACCCTTCAGCGTGGCACGCCGAATCCTTGTCGAGATGCCAAAGCGCAGCAGGAGTCGCGAGAGCCCATCGACGAGCTCTCGGGCCGTCGAGGCGTAGTAGATCCGCCCGCCTCGCCGGTTCTTGTTGACCGTCACTGACCCGTCGGTCGCCCAGATGTGCTTGATGAAGAGCGCGATCTGTTCCTTGGGCAGGTGGAACACGCCCGACGGGATGAACTTCTCATGGCTTCGGGCGCCGAACAGGCCCAGATCGTCCAGCCACGCCGCAACCGGGTTCCGCTTCCCGCGCGCCAACCTGTACGGCGCCGGAAGTCGGAGCGTGGTCACGCGAGCGGCTGCGTAGTCGTCGCGCACGGGCGTGATGCCGAACGCGGTCGCCGCGTCGCTGACGGCGTCCAGGTTGCGCTCGTCGATCGAGGCGTAGCGGATGGGCTGCCGCTTGACGAACGAGCCGTCACCGAGCAGGTGCGCCAGCATGACCACCTTGCGGTCGTCCCACGCAGTATTCTGTTCCGGGCCCGGGACGTGCCGCGGCACGCCGAGTCGGGACCCGACCTCGAGCTCGCCCAGCGGGGTCCAGCCCTCGTAGGTGAGGAACGGGTGGTTCGCCGTCGCCTCGATCTCCTTGCCGGACGCCAACTGGAGCCGGTACACCTGCTTCACTCCGGTCGGGAAGACGTGGGTGAGGTGCCGCCGGACGTACTGCAGCCGATCGTTCAGAGCCCACACGGGAACGTCTTTGGCGTTCAGCGCGAACAACTCGCCCATCGTCGTCTCCGCACCGGTATCGGCGCGGAGGATCCGCGTGTCCTCGGTCAGGCATCCCGACTCGCGAAGATCCGACATCTGCGGCTTCTTGTCGCCACGCGTCTCCGGTCCACGGTTCAGCTGCGAGAGCGCGATGACCGGGACCTCGATCTCCTTCGCGAGCAGCTTCAGCGCTCGCGAGAACTCGGAGACCTCCTGCTGCCGCGACTCGACCTTCTTGCCGGAGGTCATGAGCTGCAGGTAGTCGACGACGACGAGCTGCAGGTCGTGTCGCTGCTTGAGCCGCCGGCACTTGGCGCGGATCTCGGTGAGCGACATGTTGGGCGAGTCGTCGATGAACAGCGGCGCCTCGGACACCTTGCCCATCACGCCGGCGATCTTCTGCCAGTCGTCCTCGGCCATGGATCCGTTGCGCAGCTTCTGCAGGTGGACGCGAGCCTCGGCCGACAGCAGACGCATGGTGATCTCGTTGCGGCTCATCTCGAGCGAGAACACGACCGACGTCTTCTGGTTCTTGATCGACGCGGCTCGCGCGATATCGATTGCCAGGGTCGACTTGCCCATGGCCGGCCGCGCCGCGACGACGATCATCTGCCCGGGGTGCAGCCCGTTGGTCAACCGGTCGAGGTCCGCGAACCCGGTGGGCACGCCCACCATGCCCTCGCCGCGGTTCCCGGCGGCCTCGATCTCGTCCATCGTCCCGCCGATGATGTCGGCGAGCGGGAGGTAGTCCTCGGAGGTCTTGCGCTCGGTGACGGCGTAGATCTCGGCCTGGGCGTTGTTGACGACGGCCTCGACGTCGCCGCCGTCGGTGGCGTAACCGAGCTGGACGATCTTGGTGCCGGCCTCGACGAGCCGCCGCAGCACGGCACGCTCCCGCACGATGCGCGCGTAGTATCCGGCGTTGGCCGCCGTGGGAACGCCGGCCATGAGGTCGTGGATGTAGGAGGCGCCGCCGATACGGCCGATCTCGCCGCGCTTGGTCAGCTCGGCGACGACGGTGATGGCGTCGGCGGGCTCGCCGCGGCCGTAGAGGTCGATGATCGCCTCGTACACGGCCTCGTGGGCAGGGCGGTAGAAGTCGTTCCCGCGGATCTGCTCGACGACGTCGGCGATGGCGTCCTTGGACAGCAGCATGCCGCCGAGCACGCTCATCTCGGCGTCGATGTCCTGCGGCGGGGTGCGGTCGAACGCTCCGCTCGACGGCGCGCCGTAGCCCGCCTCCAGCTCCTCGATCGACATGCGTCCCCCTCCTGGTCCCTGCCGTCCGCGCCACCCGCCCCACCGTGATGGCCGGCGGTCGTCAGGGTTCAGTCCTACCGTCCCCCTCAGACACTCGGGATGACGCTAGGCGCGCCCGGGACCACGTGCAACGGAGCCTGTGGACGGATCTGTGGACCAGGGTGTGGAAGACTGCCTCCACCCTGTGCACAGCCGGTGGACAACTCTGTGCACAACTGGGGAAATCTCCTGTGTACAAGTCACAGCACGGGGCTGACCTGCCCCGATGCTGTGCCCAGGCTGTGGAGGAAAGAAAGTTGAGTGAGGTTCGCCGCCTCGATCGCGAGATCCTCGCGCTCGCCTGGCCCGCCCTGGGTGCGCTGGTCGCCGAGCCGCTGTTCGTGCTCGTCGACAGTGCCGTCGTCGGGCACCTGGGTACGGCCCAGCTCGCCGGGCTCTCGCTCGCCTCCACTCTGCTGGTCACGCTCGTCGGGCTGTGCGTCTTCCTCGCCTACGCCACCACCGCGGCCGTCGCACGCCGCCTCGGCGCCGGGCACGACCGCGAGGCGCTGCAGTCCGGCGTCGACGGCATGTGGCTCGCGCTGCTCCTCGGCGCAGTGCTCGCCGCACTGCTCTGGCTCGCGGCGCCATGGGCGGTCTCGGCCATGGGGGCGTCCGACGACGTCGCCGCGCACACGACGACGTACCTGCGGTGGTCGGCACCCGGCCTGCCGGGGATGCTGCTGGTGCTGGCGGCCACGGGCGTGCTGCGCGGCCTGCAGGACACCCGCACGCCCCTGTGGGTCGCCTCGGGCGGTGCGGTGCTCAACGCGATCGGTTCGGTGGCGCTGGTCTACGGCGTCGGGATGGGCATCGCGGGTTCGGCCATGGCGACGACGACGGCGCAGCTGCTGATGGGTGCGGTGCTCGCGGCGGTCGTGGTCGTCGGTGCCCGCCGGCGCGACGCTTCCCTCCGCCCCCATCGGGCCGGCATCTGGGCGAACGCGGTCGCCGGGGCGCCGCTGTTCGTGCGGACCCTCTCGCTGCGCCTGGCGATCCTGCTGACGGTCTGGGTGGCGACCGGGCTCGGTGCCGTGGCGCTCGGCGGACACCAGGTCGTCAACAGCCTCTGGGGGTTGGCGGCGTTCGCGCTCGACGCCCTCGCCATCGCCGCCCAGGCACTCGTCGGGTACGGCCTCGGCACCGGGGACCGCGAGCGTGTCCGGGCCGTGCTGCGCCGCTGCCTGCAGTGGGGTGTCGCGGCCGGGGCGATCATCGGCGTCGTGCTCGCCGTCGCGGGCTGGTGGATCGCCCCGCTGTTCTCCCCCGACCCGGACGTCCGGGTGGCGGTCGCGGTGGGCCTCGCGGTGTGCGGGCTGTGCATGCCGATGGCGGGCTGGGTGTTCGTGCTCGACGGCGTGCTGATCGGGGCCGGCGACGGGCGTTTCCTCGCGGCCGCCGGGATGCTGACGCTGGTCGTCTACGCGCCTGTCGCCCTGATGGTGCGTGCGTGGGCTCCGGAGGGGGCCGTCGGGCTGGCGTGGTTGTGGGCGGCGTTCGCCGGCGTCTTCATGCTCGCGCGCGCCGTGACGACCGGCTGGCGGGCGCGGGGCGAGCGCTGGATGGTCACGGGCGCCTGACCCGCCTCGCAGCCGCCTGGCCCCGCTCGCCCCGGTCCGCCGCCCCTGGCCGCCGCCCCTGGGCCGCCGACGGCTACGATTTGTTGCAGTACGGCGCTCGTACTGCAACGCATCCGGGCGTTCGACGTCGGATGCTGACGGTTGTCCACAGGCCGTCCGCACGGCCGGGCGGATTCTGGTGCCATGACTCCGTGCGTTCCCCCGAAACCCTGCCGCCGGCGGCCCTCTCGCTCGCCCGTCGGCAGGAACAGCTGATCGACAGTCAGCAGCTCCAGGCCTGCGGCGTGAACCGGTCGCGCATCAGCCGCAACGTCGGGTACGGCACCCTCCGGAGGGTCGGCCACGGGATCTACGACCTCATCGCCGTGCCGCCCGAACAGCGGACGATGGATCCCGATCCCGAACGGAACGACCTCCACCAGCACCGACGACGGCGTGGGGCCTGGCTCGGTCTTCTGCGCTACGGACCTCGAGCAGTGGCCGTCGGGCAGACGGCTCTCCTCCTCCATGGCGTCGAAGGGCTACCTGTCGAACCTCGCGTCGAGGTCAGCCGCCAGGACCGGCGGGAACGCACCTCCTTCGAGGGCGTGACACTGCGACGCTACGTGTCGTTCCGCCATGTCGCCGACGTCGGCGGCCGTCGCGTCGCGCCGATCCAGCTCGCCCTCGCACAGGCCGTGCCGACCCTGGAACGCCGGGAGGCGGTCGCCGTGCACGACAGCGCACTGCACCGGCGGCTCGTCAACGCGGTCACCCTGCGAGAGGCTCACGATCTGGCGCGCGGCCGCCGCGGCGTCGAACGCACCCACCCCTGGTGGGACCTCACCGACGGACGCGCCGAGTCACCCGCGGAGACCTGGGCCCGGCTGAGCTGTCTGGACGCGGGCGCACCACCCGACGCCCTGCAGCACCTCTTCTACCGGCGCGACGGCAGTGTCGCCGCCCGCGTCGACCTCGCCTGGCACCTACCGGACGGCCACTGGTTCATCTGCGAGATCGACGGCCGCACGGCGCATGAGTCCCCGCAGGCTCTGCTGCGTGACAGGAGGCGGCAGAACGAGCTGGTCGCAGCCGGTCACAGGGTGGTGCGATTCACCGGCGCCGACGCCTACCGCGACCTCCCGGGTGCGGCGATCCGTGCACACCTGCAGCGCCTCGGCTGGGTGCCGGGCGGACGGATACCGCCGGTCTCCTGGCTCGACTGACCTCTGTCGCCGCGCCGAGTGCTCCGGAATGTTGCACTCCGAGCGCCATACTGCAACAAATCGTAGCCGTCGGCGGCCCGGGGGGGCAGGGAGCCGTCGGCGGCCCCGGCGAAGGGAGCCCTCGGAGCACGCAGTGCCGGGTACGGCGAAGGCCCCGGCCCCCGCAGCAGCGGGGACCGGGGCCTTCGGCGAGCAGCGTGCCGGCGTCAGCCGGCGACGACGTCGAGCTCGATCTTCGCCGACACCTCGGGGTGCAGGCGGACCGAGACCGTGTGCTCACCGGTCTGCTTGATCGGCTGGCCGATCTCGATCTTGCGCTTGTCGACCGACGGGCCACCGGCGGCCTGGACGGCCGCGGCGATGTCCGCCGTGGTCACCGCACCGAACAGACGACCGGACTCGCCGGCGTGCGCGGAGACGGTGTAGGTGCGCGACTGGATCGACTCGGCCGCAGCCTGGGCGTCGTCGCGGGAGGCGATCTCGCGGGACTTGCGAGCCTTGCGGATCGCGGAGACCTGCGACTCGGCGCCCTTGGTCCACGGGGTGGCCAGCGAACGCGGGATGAGGTAGTTACGGGCGTACCCGTCCTTCACCTCGACGACGTCGCCGGGCTCACCGAGACCGGTCACCTCGTGGGTCAGGATCAGCTTTGCCATGATCTGGATCCTTTCCTCAGCGGGCCGACGACGAGTAGGGCAGCAGGGCCATCTCGCGGGCGTTCTTGACGGCCTTGGCGATCTGGCGCTGCTCCTGCACGGACACGCCGGTGACGCGACGCGCGCGGATCTTGCCACGGTCGGAGATGAACTTCCGCAGCAGGGCGGTGTCCTTGTAGTCGACCGTCTCGACCTTCGCGGTCTTGAGCGGGTTGGCCTTCTTCTTGGGCTTCCGCACCACAGGCTTTGCCATGGTGAGTGCTCCTTCTCAGGTGCTGTCCCCGCGAGGCGGGGACGAGGGGTGATCGTGGATGTGAGCGGCGATCAGAACGGGGGTTCGTCCGAGAACCCGCCGCCGGACGACGCCGGACCAGCCGTGGCCCAGGGGTCGCTCTGCTGATTGCCGCCGGAGGAGAATCCACCGCCGCCACCGGGCTGGCCACCGGCGTTGCCGCCGTAGCCGCCACCGAATCCACCGCCGCCGCCGCTGCGCTGGGCGCGAGCGACCTTCGCCGAGGCCCACCTCAGCGACGGGCCGATCTCGTCGACCTGCAGCTCGACGACGGTGCGCTTCTCGCCCTCGCGGGTCTCGAACGAGCGCTGCTGAAGCCGGCCCTGCGCGATGACGCGCATGCCCTTCGTCAGCGACTCGGCGATGTTCTCCGCCGCCTCGCGCCAGACGGAGCAGCGCAGGAAGAGCGCCTCTCCGTCCTTCCACTCGTTCGACTGCCGGTCGAACGTGCGAGGCGTGGACGCGATCGTGAAGTTGGCGACGGCTGCACCCGACGGGGTGAAGCGCAGCTCCGGGTCCGCGGTCAGGTTTCCGACGACCGTGATGACGGTCTCACCAGCCATGCCAAGCTCCTTCGTTCGTCCGCGAGTTTCGACTGTCCTCGATGTTCCAGTGGCATCCCATCACGGGGCACCGACAGGTGCCCAGCCGGGACGCGGGGATCTACGGTCCAGCAGGACTCAGGCAGCGTCCTTGCGCATGATCTTGGTCCGCAGCACGCCCTCGTTGAGGCCGAGCTGGCGGTCAAGCTCCTTGGCGGTGTCCGGCGTCGAGGTGAAGTCGACGACGGCGTAGATGCCCTCGGAACGCTTGTCGATCTCGTAGGCCATGCGGCGACGGCCCCAGATGTCGGTGTTCTCGACGGAGCCGCCGTCGGTCGTGATGACCTTGAGCAGCTTCTCCAGCGTCGGGGCCACGGTGCGCTCCTCGACCTCCGGGTCCAGGATCACCATCAGTTCGTACTGACGCATGAGTTCAACCCACCTCCTCTGGTCTCAGCGGCCACGGTCCATCCGTGGCAGGAGGGTTCTTGCGTGCGTCGGCCGCACCCACCTTCGCGGTGCGCCGCCCCGGTGACGGGACGACGGCGGTACGGCCAGTCGACCAGGATACCCGCTCAGGGCGTCCCGGACGAAGTTCGGGGCAGAGTGGTGTCAGTCACCACCGTTGCCGTTGCCCCCGCCGTTGCCGGGGCCGGTGGAGTCCTCGCCGTCGTCCTCGCCGTCCCCGCCGCCGGTCTGCGTCGGCGTGGGCGTCGGCTCCTGGGTCTCCTCGGGCCCCTGCGAGACGACGAGCGTCACGGTGGCACCGGGCTCGAGCTCGGCACCCGCACCGGGATCGGTGCGGATGACCTGGCCGGCCGGGACGTCGTTGCTGTACTCCTGCGACTCGGCGGCGCCGAGCCCCACCCGTTGCAGCTGGGCGCGGGCCGACCCGACGGTCTGGCCGGCGACGTTGGGCACGGCGACCCGCTCCTCCTCCTGCGTCTGGCCGGTGGAGACCCACAGGGTGATGTTCGAGCCGGCGGGGATGCTGCCGCCCGGGTCGTAGACGTCCACGACGGTCCCCTTGGGGGCGTCGTCGTCCTTGGCCTGGGTGGAGACGCTGAGTCCCAGACCCTCGAGCAGCGCTGTCGCCTGGGCGACGTCCATGCCGACGAGGTTGCCGGGCAGCTCCACCCACTCGGGCGTCGACTCGGACGGCGTCGGGGTGGGCGAGGGTTGCGGACGCGGCGGGGTGTAGGCCGGGAACTCCGCGACGTCCTTGCCCTCGAGGGCGACCTGCATGTACTCGGTCCACGCCTGCGCGGGCCAGGTCGAACCGGTGATCTCGTCGTATCCGCCGAACGTCTCGATCTCGGCCGTGCCCCCGAGGATCCCTTCCTCGACGTCGACGTTCTTGTACTGGCGCAGGTTCACGATCGTGGCGAGCTGAGGGGTGAACCCGGTGAACCAGGCGGCCTGGTTGCCGTTGGTCGTACCCGTCTTGCCGGCGACCGGGCGACGCGTGCCGTCGGGCCCGGTCAGGTCCAGTGCCGCGCTGCCCGAGCCTTCCTCCACCACCTTGGTCATGGCGTAGGTCGCGGCGTTCATGACGTCGGTCTCGAACTGCTTCTCCGAGCCCGTGTCGGGCTGGTAGCGCATGGTGCCGTCCATGTGCTCGACGTGCTCGACGACGTGCGGGGTCACGTAGGACCCGCCGGCCGCGATCGTCGCGTAGGCGGACGCCATGTCCACCGGGCGGACCGCCGTCGTCCCGAGCACGTTGGCCGGAACCGCGTCGATCGGGTTGCTCTCGTCCTCCCGGATCCCCAGCCGGTGGGCGACGTCGGCCGTCTTCTCCGGCCCGTTCTCGATGTTGAGCTCGACGTAAGCGGTGTTGATCGAGTTCGCCGTCGCCTCGACCAGGTCGACCTGGCCGTAGCTGTAGTTGCCGAAGTTCGACGGCCACTCCCGCTCCGGGTCCTTCGGGTCCAGATGGGCGGGCGAGTTGCCGTCGAACGTCTCGTTGAGCTCGTGACCGTTCTCGAGGGCGCCGATGAGGGTGAAGGGCTTGAAGGTCGACCCGGCCTGCACCACGTCGTCGGTCGCGGTGTTCAGCGACTGCTTCAGATAGTTCGGCCCGCCGTACAGCGTCCAGATCGCGCCGTTCTCGGGGTTGATCGACACGATGGACGCACGGATGTTCTTGTTCGCGTCGTCGGGCATGTTCCTGACGATCTTGGCGGCCTCGCGCTGCAGCTTCGGCTTGATCGTCGTGTAGATCTGCAGGCCGCGGGACTCGAGGTCCTCCTGCGTGAACTCCCCGGTGGCGAGCAGCTCCTTCTTGACGGCCGCCATGATGTAGCCCTTCTGGCCACCGAGGCTGTTGCCGCCCTCGTCCTTGGGGACGTACTCCGGGAAGGTCGCGTCCGAGGCCTCAGCGGCGGTGATGTACCCCTGGTCCGCCATCCGCGAGATGCTGCGCTCCCAGCGCGCCTTGGCGACGTCCTCGTTCACGGACGGGTCGTAGCTGACGGGCGAGGGGATGATGCCGGACAGCATCGCCGACTCGGAGATCGTCAGGTCCGCGGCGCTCTTGTCGAAATAAGCCTGGGCGGCGGCCTCGACGCCGTAGGCGCCGCGACCGAAGTAGATCGTGTTCAGGTACCGCTCGAGCACGAGCTCCTTGGGTTCGCTGCGCCCGATCTTCAGCGCGATGATCGCCTCGCGCGCCTTGCCGACGAGGTCCGTCGTCGTGCCGAGGTAGTACCGCTCCACGTACTGCTGGGTGAGCGTGGAACCGCCCTGGCGGCTGCCCGAGTTCGTCAGGTTGTTCCACGCGGCGCGCGCCAGACCCTTGACGTCGACGCCGGGGTCGTCCCAGAAGGTCGCGTTCTCGGAGGCCACGACGGCGTTGCCGACGTAGCCCGGCAGGTCCTCGTACTGGACGAGCTCACGCTTGATCGACGAGTAGGTGCCGATCTCCTTGCCGTTGGCGTAGTAGACCGTGGTGGCCTGGTGGTCGACCTCGTCGAGGTTGTCGGGGATCTCCGTGGTGGACCAGGCGGCGAAGAACACGCCGGCGCCGAGGGCGAGGCACGTCAGGGCGCAGCCGACGACGACGCGCCACGACGGGAGCCATCGCTGCACGATGCCTTTCCCCCGGCGCGGGTAGTTCCAGAAGCGACGTCTGCGGGTGCTCGCCACGTCCAACCTTTCGCTGTGCGAAGTCCTCGGTCCTGCGGTGTGCCCCACCGGGCACGAGGAGCCTCAGGGAACACTAGGGGATGCGTCCTACGCGCTGTCCAGGCGATGCCGCCCGTCGACGGGTTCGGCCCCGGTCGTCCGCACACCTCTGGCGGGGGCTCCACGTCCCCTTCACATCTGGCCCGCCGGTGTGAGTCAGCGCACGTGACGACGCCGGACAGTCGTGTCCCGTTGCCCAGTCGCTCGCCCAGGTCCTATTCTGCCGATGTATCGACTCGATACAACGACCTGAAACATGCCATGGGGAGGGGGTGCCGCGGTGCGGAGCCGTTCGAACGTCCTCGAGACCGCCGTGCTCGGCCTGCTGAGCTCCTCCCCCCTGCACGGGTACGAGCTGCGCAAGCGGCTCAACCTGCTCCTGGGCTCCTTCCGGGCCTTCTCCTACGGCAGCCTGTACCCCGCGCTGAAGTCGCTGGTGGCCCGCGGTCTCATCGAGACGGTGGACCCCGAGCCCGCGCCCACCGGACGGGCAGCGGGCCGCGGCGTCGCCGGCGCGACCGGACGTCCGTCGTCGGGCAGCAAACCGCTCACCGGGCGCCGCGGCCGCATCGTGTACCGGCTCACCGCCGACGGCAAGGAGCACCTGCAGACCACTCTCGCCTCCGCCGGGCCGTCGGCCTGGGAGGACGAGAGCTTCGACGTACGGTTCGCGCTGTTCGCGCAGACCGACGCCGAGACCCGCCTCCGCATCCTCGAGGGCCGGCGCACCCGGCTGACCGAGCGGCTGGAGGCCGTCCGGGAGTCCGCCTCCCGGACCCGTGAACGGCTCGACGAATACACTCTGGAGCTGCAGCGGCACGGGCTGGAGCAGGTCGAGCGCGAGGTGCGCTGGCTCGACGGCCTCATCACCACCGAGCGCGACCGCGCGAGCGGCCGTGCCCGCGACCGAAACGCCGGGGTGCACGACACCCCGGCCCCGAGAAACAAGGAGCGAGGATGACCTCCGTCCGCGTTGCCATCGTCGGTGTCGGAAACTGTGCATCGTCCCTGGTCCAGGGCGTGCACTACTACCGCGACGCCGACCCGTCAGACACCGTCCCGGGTCTCATGCACGTGCAGTTCGGCGACTACCACGTGCGCGACCTCGAGTTCGTGGCGGCGTTCGACGTCGACGCGAAGAAGGTCGGGTTCGACCTCGCCGAGGCCATCAACGCCTCGGAGAACAACACCATCAAGATCGCCGACGTGCCGCCCACGGGCGTCATGGTCCAGCGCGGACCGACCCTCGACGGGCTCGGCGACTACTACCGCGCGACCATCGACGAGGCGGCCGACGAGCCCGTCGACGTCGTGCAGGCCCTGCGGGACGCGCAGGTCGACGTCCTGGTGTCCTACCTGCCGGTGGGCTCCGAGGAGGCCGACAAGTTCTACGCCCAGTGCGCCATCGACGCCGGCGTGGCGTTCGTCAACGCGCTGCCGGTCTTCATCGCCTCCGACCCCGAGTGGGCGAAGAAGTTCGAGGACGCGGGCGTGCCGATCGTCGGCGACGACATCAAGTCGCAGGTCGGCGCGACGATCACGCACCGCGTGCTCGCCAAGCTGTTCGAGCAGCGCGGCGTGGTCCTGGACCGCACCTACCAGCTCAACGTCGGCGGCAACATGGACTTCAAGAACATGCTGCAGCGCGACCGCCTCGAGTCCAAGAAGGTCTCCAAGACCCAGGCCGTGACCTCCAACCTCACCGGCGCGCTCGCCGGGAAGAAGGAGGACCGTAACGTCCACATCGGCCCGTCGGACTACGTCGCCTGGCTCGACGACCGCAAGTGGGCCTACGTGCGCCTCGAGGGCCGCGCGTTCGGCGAGGCCCCGCTGAACCTCGAGTACAAGCTCGAGGTGTGGGACTCCCCCAACTCGGCCGGCATCATCATCGACGCCATCCGCGCAGCGAAGATCGCCAAGGACCGCGGCATCGGCGGCCCGATCCTGTCCGCGTCGACGTACTTCATGAAGTCGCCGCCGGTCCAGATGGAGGACACCCAGGGCCGCGCCAAGCTCGAGGCCTTCATCGCCGGCGACGAGGAGCGCTGACCTCCCCGAGGTAGGCAACTCGTCTGCGAGGTAGGCAAGGTCCCGCCGAGGTAGGCCCGCGGCCGACGGCGAGCGTCCGCCGCCGCGGGGACGTCGCCTACTTCGCGAGAGAGTTGCCTACTTCGCGGGAACGTTGCCTACCTCGCGGGACGCGGCCGGCGCAGCCGGCGCGGTCGGACGCGGAAGGACGGAGGACGGGTGGGAGCCCTGCACGAGACCTGGCGCGACCTGCTCGCGCTCCTCCGCCTGCAGGGTTTCCGCCGTCTCTTCGCCGTCCGGCTCGTCTCCCAGGCGGGGGACGGCATGTTCCAGGTGGGCCTGGCGTCCCTGCTGTTCTTCTCCCCCGAGCGCGCCGGCACGGCCGCCGGGGTCGCGTCGGCGTTCGCGGTGATGCTGGCCCCCTTCACGATCATCGGCCCGTTCGCCGGGGTCTTCCTGGACCGGTGGCGTCGCCGTCAGGTCCTCGCCGTCGGCAACGCCGTGCGGGTGGTCCTGGCTGGAGCGATGGCCGCGGTCATGCTGACCCTCGGCCTCGACGGGCCCGGCGAGGCGTGGGTGATCGTCCTGGGCCTCGCCGCCCTGAGCGTGAACCGCTTCCTGCTCGCTGCGCTCAGCGCCGGTCTGCCTCGCGTCGTGGACGGCCCGCTGCTGCTCACGGCCAACTCGCTGACCCCGACGCTCGGGACGGGCGCGGCGTTCCTGGGCGGCGGCGTCGGGTTCGTCGTCGGTCTGGGCCTCGCGCCCGGGCCGGTGCACGACGCCGCGGCCCTGCTGTGCGCGGCGGTCGTCTTCGGTGTGGCCGCCGCGCTGGCGCTGCGCCTCGGCCGGGACCAGCTCGGTCCCCTCCACCCCCGCCGCGGGCGCCTGGCCACGAAGATCGCCGAGGTCGCGCGCGGGCTGGTCGACGGCGCCCGCTACCTGTCGGCCCGTCGCACGCCCGGGCAGGCGCTCCTGGTCATGGCGGCGCACCGCTTCCTGTACGGCGTGGTGTTCATCGCCGCCATCCTCATCTCCCGCAACATGCTGGCCGCCCCCGGCGACACGTCGGCGGGTCTCGCGAACTTCGCGATGGTCCTCGGCGCGACGGCGGTCGGTGGTGCGTTCGCGATCGTGGCGACCCCGGTGCTCTCGCGTCGCACGGGACCGCAGGGCTGGATCGTGTGCATGCTGCTGCTGGCCGCGGTGTCCCAGCTCCTGCTGGCCACCACGCCGTCGCGCACGGTCGTCCTGGTCGGTGCCGGGTTCCTGGGGCTGGCGGCGCAGAGCGCCAAGATCGCCGTGGACACGATCGTCCAGCGGGACACGCACGACGACTACCGCGGCCGGGCCTTCGCCTTCTACGACGTGCTGTTCAACGCCGCGTTCGTCGGGGCCGCGGTCCTGGCCGCCTGGGCGGTGCCCGACGACGGCTGGTCGCGTGGCCTGTTCGCCACGCTGGCGCTGGCCTACCTGGCGGTCGCGGCCTGGCTCTGGTTCCGCGGCGACCGGCAACCCGCCGAGGTCCCGCGCCGCGCGGCGCCGTCGACGCATCCCTGACCAGGGACGCCGACGCGCGCGTGGACAGCGCGGTCCGGGCATCGGATGATGGGCGCCAAGCGGTCGGTCGATCATCGACGGCGAGAAGGACGAGAGGCAGAACATGAGCAACCCCACGTCGCAGGCCACGGAGCAGGCCGCGGGCACGGCCCTGGCGGCGGCCGCGCTGGCCGACGTGGACGACCCGATCGAGATCGCGACCGGCGGAGCAGTGCTCATGGTCGACGCCGCGACCGACCGCGTGGTGGACGCCAACCCCGTGGCCGGACGCATGAGCGGCGGCACGGACCTGCCGGCGTCGCTGGACTCGTGGTGCGCCGCGGCGGGCCTGACCACCGGGGTCGACGAGGTCTCGGCCGCCGAGGCGATCCGCGGCACCCTGGACGGGGGCGGGGGCACCGCGCTGCTCTCGCGACGGCCCGGCCGGCCCGAGTCGCTCTGGGCCGTCGGCGTCCCGCTGGAGGGCGCCCCGGACGGCCTCGACGACCGCGTCCTCGTGGCTCTCCTGCCGGGGACGGGCCTGCGCGAGACCGCGACGACGGCGTCCCCCCTCGACGGCCTGCAGATGCGGGCGGCCGTGGCCAGCCACCTCAGCTTCACGATCTCCGACCCGAGCCAGCCCGACAACCCGCTGATCTGGGTGAACCCGGCGTTCTGCGAGGTCACCGGGTACTCGACGGAGGAGGTCCTGGGCTACAACTGCCGGTTCCTCCAGGGTGAGGGCACGGACCCGGCGGCCGTCCAGCGGATCCGCGCCGCGCTGGCCGAGGGCAGCACGGTGGGCACGACGCTGCTCAACTACCGCAAGGACGGCACGCCGTTCTGGAACCAGGTGGTGATCTCGCCGGTGCTGGGCGAGGACGGCGAGGTCACCCATCACGTCGGCATCCAGACCGACGTGACCGACCGCGTGCACGCCGACCGGCGCCGCGCCAGCGAGCTGGACGAGGCGCACCGCGAGAAGGACGAGGCGCACCGCGAGAAGAACCGCCTGGGCCTGCTGGCGCAGATCACGCAGTCCCTGGTGGACCTCTTCGACGAGGAGGCCGGCGCGGCGGTGCTTCCGGAGCTCGTGGCACCGCACTTCGGGTCCTGGTGCGCCGTCGTCGTCGTGGACGAGCGCGACCGCCCCCGGCTCGTGCACGTCGCGTCGCGCGACCTCGACCGGGCCGACGACGTCGCCCTGCTGGAGGCGTCCCAGCGCTGGGCCCTGGAGTCCCCCGCGATCCACCGGGTCCTGTCCGCCGAACCGTCCTACGTGGCCGAGCCGTTCCCCGTGGACGTCGACTCGCTGCCGGACCGGACCGACCCCCGCGAGCTCGCTGCGCTGGAGCGCCTGGGACTGGGCTCGGCGATCGTGGTCCCGCTGCGCGGCCGCGACCACACGATCGGCGTGCTCGTCGTCATCAGCGAGGACCCCCCGGAGAGCTTCAGCGCCGACGACGTGCGCGACATCGTCGCGCTCGGCGCGCGCGGCGGCCTGGCGCTGGACAACGCCCGCCTCTACCGCCGGGAGCACCACACGGCGCTGACACTGCAGCACAGCATGCTCCCGGAGATCGTCGAGGCCCCCGGCCTGGACTGCGCCGCGCTGTACGAGCCGGCGTCGGCCGGGGCGGATGTGGGCGGCGACTGGTACGACGTCGTCCCGCTGCCCTCGGGCCGGGTCGCCGTGTCGGTGGGCGACGTCGTCGGGCACGACGTGCGTGCCGCCGCCTCGATGGGGCAGCTGCGGTCGGTGCTGCGTTCCGAGGCGTGGTCGGGACGGTCCGCCGCCGCCGTCGTCTCCGGCATGGACGAGCTGGTCCGTGGGCTCGCCATGGCCGACATGGCCACGTGCGTCTTCGCGCTCATCGACCCGGCCGACGACGACGGCGTCCGGCGCGTCACGTACACCCGCTGCGGCCACCCGGCACCGTTGCTGCTGCGGGCCGACGGGGAGGTCGAGCTGCTCGAGGAGGCGTTGACCACCCCGATCGGCGCACCCACGGTCAGCCCGCAGGTCCCCGAGGCGACGACCGAGCTGCGCCCGGGCGACCTGCTGGTGCTGTTCACCGACGGTCTGGTCGAGCGCCGTGACCGGTCGCTGCGCGACCAGCTCGCGAATCTGCACACCTGCGCCGCCGAGATGGCGACCGGGCTGGACGCCGCGGCGGCCCGCGACACCATCGTCGAGGCGTGCGCGGACGGCGAGCGGGAGGACGACACCTGCATCCTCGTGGTCCGCAACGCCTCGGCGCCGACCGATGAGTCGGAGACCTAAAACAGGTCGCTCCAGGCACGGGAATAGCGCAGGCTGGGAAGACCTTGAGTTGACGGGTCAGTCCGTGCGCAGCGCCGCCCGCGGTCGACGACATTTCGATGCGAACCACGTGGAGGGGTCATGTCCGCACGCACCACCGAGGCTCCGCCCGGCGGCACCACCGACGGGACGGTTCCCGGCCGCGACCGCGACCGGCTCTCGCGCGAGCACCTCGGCGTCATCGCCCTGCTGATGGTGTCGGCGTTCATCGTCATCCTCAACGAGACGACGATGGGCGTGGCCCTGCCGGCCGTCATGGACGAGTTCGACATCGAGGCCTCCGCCGGTCAGTGGCTCACCACGGCGTTCCTGCTGACGATGGCCGTCGTCATCCCGACCACGGGCTGGCTGTTGCAGCGGTTCGGGACCCGGGTGGCGTTCGTGCTCGGCATGTCCCTGTTCACCACGGGCACGCTGCTCGCCGGGCTCGCGCCCGTGTTCGGGCTGCTCGTGGCGGCTCGCGTCGTGCAGGCGTCCGGGACGGCGATCATGCTGCCGCTGCTGATGACCACCGTCATGACGATCGTGCCGCCGCACCACCGCGGCCGCGTCATGGGCAACGTGTCCCTGGTGATCGCCGTCGCCCCGGCGCTGGGCCCGACGATGTCCGGCGCGGTCGTCAACGCGCTCGGCTGGCGCGAGGTCTTCTGGGTGATGCTGCCCATCGCCGTGACCGGCCTGGTCATCGGCCTCTTCCTGGTCCGTGACGTCGCCGAGCGGGCCCGCAAGCACCTCGACGCCGTGTCGGTCGTGCTGTCGGGCTTCGCGTTCGGCGGTCTGGTCTACGGGCTCTCTGCCCTGGGCGAGGCCGCCCGGCACGCGCCGCCGGTGCCCCCGGTGCTGCCGATCGTGGGCGGACTGGTCTTCCTGGCGCTGTTCGTGTGGCGTCAGCTGCGCCTGCAGCGCACCGACGACGCCCTGCTGGACCTGCGGGTCTTCCGGGCGCCCGGTTTCGCGACCGGGCTGGGCGTGCTGGTGGTGGCGATGATCGCCATGTTCGGCATGATCATCGGTCTGCCGCTGGTGCTGCAGGAGGCCATCGGTCTCGCGCCGCTGGCGGCCGGCCTGGTGATGCTGCCCGGCGGTCTGATCATGGGACTGCTCGGCCCGGTGGTCGGCCGTCTCTACGACCGGGTCGGCCCGCGCCCGCTGGTGCTGCCCGGGGTGTCGGCCGTGGCGGTGGCCATGGTCCTGTTCGCGACGCTGAGCCCGTCGTCGCCCATCTGGTGGGTGATGACCGGGCACGTCGTGCTGAGCCTCGGGCTGGCCTTCGTGTTCACGCCGACGCTGACCTCGGCGCTCGGCGGGCTCGCACCGCGGCTCTACTCGCACGGTTCGGCCACGATCACGACGCTCCAGCAGCTCGCCGGTGCGGCGGGGACGGCGATGTTCGTCGCGCTGCTGACCATCCGGTCGGTGGCGCTGGTGGACGACGGCGTGGGCGAGGCCGCGGCGACGGCCGGCGGCGCGCAGCTCGCCTTCGGGGTGGCCGCCGTCGTCATGGTGGGTGCGGTCCTGCTGGCCACGCGGCTGCGCCGGGCGGACTCGACGGCCGAGGCCCCCGCGCACTGAGCACGCCTACCTCGCGGTCCGTCGGGTCGCGAGGTAGGCGCGATCCCCGCGAGGTAGGAATCCTGGGCGCGCGCCGGCTCAGGCCTGGCGGGCCTCCCACCAGGCCTCGAGCTCGGCACGGGCCCGCTCCTCCCCGAGCGGTCCGTGCTCCATGCGCAGCGCCAGCAGGTGCTGGTAGGCGGCGCCGACGTCGCGCCCCGGCGAGATGCCGAGGATCGCCATGATCTGCGTCCCGTCGAGGTCGGGTCGGATCGCGTCGAGCTCCTCCTTCTCCTGGAGCTCGGCGATGCGGCGCTCGAGGTCGTCGTACGCCTCGGACAGCCGCCGCGCCTTGCGGCGGTTGCGGGTCGTGCAGTCGGCCCGCGTCAGCCGGTGGAGCCGCTCGAGCAGGGGGCCGGCGTCGGTGACGTACCGCCGCACGGCGGAGTCGGTCCAGGCGCCGTCGCCGTAGCCGTGGAACCGCAGGTGCAGCTCCACGAGCCGGGCGACGTCCTTGACCACCTGCTTCTCGTACTTCAGCGCACGCAGGCGCTTAGCCACCATCTTGGCGCCGACCACCTCGTGGTGGTGGAAGCTGACGCCGCCGCCGGGTTCGAACCGTCGTGTGGCGGGCTTGCCGATGTCGTGCAGCAGCGCCGCGAGCCGCAGCACCAGGTCGGGTGCCGGCACGGCGCCGTCGGCCCCGGTCTCCTGGGCGATCGCCTGGTCGAGCACGATGAGCGAGTGCTCGTAGACGTCCTTGTGCCGGTGGTGCTCGTCGATCTCGAGGCGCAGCGCGGGCAGCTCGGGCAGCACCTGGTCGGCCAGTCCCGACTCGACCAGCACCTCGAGCCCGGCCCGCGGCTGGTCGGCGCACAGCAGCTTGGACAGCTCGGCCTGCACGCGCTCGGCGGAGACGATGGCGAGGCGCGGCGCCATCGCCTCGATCGCGGCCCGGGTGGCCGGTTCGACGGCGAACCCCAGCCGGGCGGCGAACCGGGCGGCGCGCAGCATCCGCAGCGGGTCGTCGTCGAACGACCGCTCGGGGGCGATCGGGGTGCGCAGCACGCCGTCGGCCAGGTCGCTCAGCCCGCCGAACGGGTCGACGAACGTCAGGTCGGGCAGGCGGACGGCCATCGCGTTGACGGTGAAGTCGCGGCGCGAGAGGTCGCCGTCGAGGGTGTCGCCGAAAGCCACGACCGGCTTGCGCGACTCCGGGTCGTACTCGTCGGACCGGTACGTGGTGACCTCGACGACGACGTCGCCCGCCCCGGATCCGGTACGGCCGCCCGGCCCGTAGCGGCGCGCCCCGATGGTCCCGAACTCCTTGCCGATGTCCCAGTGGGCGTCACCCCAGCGCGCCAGGAGCCGCTGCGTCTCGTCCGGGGTCGCCGACGTCGCGAAGTCGAGGTCCTCGCTCGCCCGCCCCAGGAACGCGTCCCGCACCGGGCCGCCCACCAGCGCGAGCTCGTGCCCGGCGGCCGCGAAGACCTCGCCGAGCTCGACGGCGGCCGGGGCCATCTCGGTCAGGACGCTCAGCGCACGCCGCAGGAGGGCGGCGGGGGCGGGGGGCTCAGGTGTCGACACGGCGTCCTATCCTCCCAGATCGCCGGGTCCGGTGCGCACCGGACCCGGCCGCCCACCGACCGGGCACCCACCCCGCACCCGCCGCGCACCCGCCCTGCACCGCTCGCGGCGGCGTCCTGGCCACCGGGTGAACTCGGTAGGGTGGCCCCATGTCATCAGCGGCACCGGCGCCAGGCGCTCCCGACGGGCGCCCTCCCGTGCCGGTGCCCGTCCCGCCCGGCGGTCATCCCCTGCGGGTCGACCCCGCACGTGTGCACGGTGGTGCCGTCGCGTCCGCGGGCGGGCCGGGCCATGCGACGACGGCCCACCTGCCGGTGGTCGACGAGACCTCGGCCGGCGGACTGGTGGTGCAGCCTCACCGCACCGGACCGCAGGCTGCCGTCATCCTGCGCCGCAACCGGGCCGGGCGCCTCGAGATGTGCCTGCCGAAGGGGCACCTGGAGGGCCGCGAGACCCCCGAGGAGGCGGCCGTCCGCGAGATCCGGGAGGAGACCGGCATCAGCGGCACGGTCCGGTCCGCGCTGGGCGTGATCGACTACTGGTTCAGCGGCGAGGACCGCCGGGTGCACAAGGTGGTGCACCACTTCCTGCTCCGCGCCGACGGCGGCGTCATCACCGCGGCCGGCGATCCGGACGGCGAGGCCGAGGACGCCCGCTGGGTACCGCTCGCGGAGCTGACGCAGCGGCTGGCCTACCCGAACGAGCAGCGGCTCGCGGGCGCCGCACTGCAGGTGCTGGTGCGCACGCCGGACCTCGTCGAGTGACCCGGACCGCCCCCTCCCGCGGCGCGGGGGACCTTCGCAGCGCGCTGGCCGTCCTGGTCGGCACGCTGCTGGCGTGCCTCGTGCTGGTCGGGACCCCGCAGCCCGCCGTGGCGCACGAGTCCGTCACGCTCACCCTCGTGACGCAGTCACCCACGGTGGTGGGTCCGCAGGACACGCAGGAGGTCACGGTCCGGATCGACAACGCCGGCGAGGAACCGCTGACGGACGTCCAGGCGGATCTGGGGGTGGGGTGGCGCCCTCTGAGCACCCGCAGCGAGATCGCGGCGTGGGCCGACGACGGCTCGGACCTGACGAACACGAGCCAGGCACGCGAGAGCGTGGACCGCATCCCTCCCGGCGGGAGCGCCGAGGTGGAGCTCTCGCTGGACGTCGCCGCGCTGCGCCTCGGTGACGACGCCTTCTGGGGGCCGCGCTCGCTGTCGGTGGAGGTCACCTCCGGGGGCGAGACGCTCGACGTGCTGCACTCGTTCCTGATGTACGACCCGGACGGCGGCACGGACCGCGCCGGCAGCTCCGCGCCGGACCCGCTCCGCCTCGCCCTCGTCGCGCCGGTGACCGGCCCGGCCCCCGACCCCGCCGACGAGGCGCGGTACGCGGAGGCCGTCGTCGCCGGGACGGCCGAGGGTGGCGCGCTCGAACGGCTGCTGGACGCCGCGACGGAGGGGTCGGCGGCACTCTCCCTGGCGGTGGACCCGGCGGTGGTCGCCGCGGCCGGCGGCTCGGGCGACCCGGAGGCCGCGGCCTGGGACCGCCGTCTGCGCGGGGCGGACGACGTCGTCCTGCTGCCGCCGTACGACACGGACCTGGCGGCGCTGGCGCACGCGGGCGCGGGTTCCGCCGCGGTCGCCGCGGCGACGGACCCGGCCACTCTCCTGCCGGGGGCCGCCGCCCTGCCGACGGCGTGGGACACCACGGTCGCCTGGCCGCAGGGCGTCGTCGACCAGGCCACGCTCGCCGTCACGGGTGCCGCGGACGCCGGGTACGCCCTGGTGGCGGAGGGGGTCACGGAGGTGCCCGGTGCCGTGCCCGCCGCCCGCGACACGGTGTCGACCACGGCCGGCGACGTGCCCGTCGTGGTTGCCGACGACGTGCTGTCCGACCTGGTCGCTGCCGGTAGCGAGGGCAGCGGTACATCTGGTTCGACGCTCGATGTACAACGTCTCCTGGCCGAGACCGCCGTGCTCGCCGGCACCGCGGCCGACGCCGGGACCACCGGGACCGCGGTGGCAGCGCTGCCGCGCGGATGGAGCCCGGACGTCGACGCGTTCGAGTCGCTCGTCACGGCCCTGGACTCCACGGGATGGGTCGAGACAGCCGGGCTCGGCGAGGTGCTCGCCGCGGAGCCGCAGCCCGGCACGCACACCGAGCCGGAGGGCACCGTCGTCGACGACGCCGAGCTCGCCCCCGACGACGTGCGCCGGCTCCTGCGCGCCGGGCAGGCCGTCGAGGAGTTCGCGTCGGTCGCGGCCGACCCCGCCGAGCTCACCGGTCCGGTGGGCCGTGACCTCGTCTCGCCGCTGGCCCTGGCCTACCGGGACGCCCCGCAGGCCCGGGACGCCGCCACCCGCCTCGCCCTGACCCGTGCCGACCAGGTCCGCACCGGGGTCAGCGTGGGCCAGCGCGGCGACGTGACCCTCATCAGCGACTCCGGAGCCCTGCCCGTCCGCGTCCGCAACGACCTCCCGGTGGACGCGACCGTCACGGTCTCCCTGACCCCCTCCGACCCGCGCGTCGTCGTCGAGACCTCACCGACCGTCGTCGTCCCCGCCGGGGAGTCCCGCGACGCCCAGGTGCGCGTGCGGGCCATCGGTTCCGGCGACGTCGACCTCGCCGTCGAGGTCCTCGCCCCGAGCGGCGTCCCCGTGGCCGAGCCCACGAGCTTCGCCGTCCGGGTCCGCGCCGGCTGGGAGACCGTCGGCACCGCGGTGATCGCCGTCGCCGTCGCGCTGCTGTTCCTCGGGGGCATCTGGCGCACCATCCGCCGCGGCCGGTCCGACAGCCGCACCACCGGCACCGAGGTCGCCGAGTCCGTCACCCCCGCCGGTGACGGACCGCCCCTGACGGACACCACCCAGGACGTGGAGGACGCCCCCCGATGACCGACCGCCCGCAGCCCGAGCCCGACCCCGAGGACGTCCCGTCCGAGGGGGTGCGCCGGTCGAGCCTCGGCCGCAGCTCGCTGATCATGTCGCTGGGGACCACGGCGTCGCGCGCCTCCGGGCTGGTCCGCACCATGCTGCTGGTCGCCTGCGTCGGCACCGTGGGGACCGTGGCCGACGCGTTCGACATCGCCAACAAGCTGCCCAACATGCTGTTCGCCCTCATCTCGGCAGGGTTCCTGCAGTCCGTGCTGGTGCCCCAGATCATGAAGGCGATGGACGCGCCCAACGCGCGGGAGCGGCTCGACAAGCTGCTGACCATCTCGGGCCTGGGGCTGCTGTCCGGCACCATCGTGCTCGTCGCGGCCGCGCCCGTCGTCGTGCAGCTCATGACGCTGTCGGACGCCTGGACGCCCGAGGCGCGAGGGCTCGCCACGGTCTTCGCCTACTGGTGCCTGCCCCAGCTGTTCTTCTACGGGCTGTACACGCTGCTCGGGCAGGTGCTGGCCGCCCACGGCCGGTTCGCGGCCTACGGCTGGGCGCCGGTGGCGAACAACATCGTCTCGCTGCTCGGGTTCGGGGCGTTCCTCCTCGCCTTCGGGCGGGCACCCTCCGGCGGGCTCGACGACGTCACGGCCTGGACCACCGGCCAGACGCTGCTGCTGGCCGGGACCGCGACGGCCGGCATCGTCGCGCAGGCGCTGCTGCTGATCCCGGCGCTGCGCCGCTCCGGCTTCCGGTGGGGCTTCCGCCTGGGCGTGCGCGGCATCGGCATGCGGTCGGCCGGCAAGGTCGTCGGCTGGACGCTCGGCGCCGTCGTGCTCGAGCAGCTCGGCGTCATCTACCTCACCAACATCCTCGGCGCCGCCGGCCAGGTCGCCGCCGACACCGGCGAGGTCGCGGCCGGCAACGCCGCCTACACCAACGCCATGACCATCTACCTGCTGCCGCACTCCCTGGTCGTGGTCTCCATCGTCACGGTCCTGTTCCCCCGGATGAGCGCCGCGGTGAATGCCGGCGACCTGCCCGGCGTGCGCCGCGACATGTCCCTCGGCATGCGCTCGGCCGGGGTGTTCTCCGTGTTCTCCGCGGCGGCACTGATCGTGCTCGCCTTCCCGTTGACGCGCACGCTCGTGCCCACCGCCACCGAGGCCGACGTCGACGCCGTCGCCCCGATCCTGCGCGCGATGGCGATCGGTACCGTCGCGCTCGGGGCGACCGTCCTGGTGCGCCGCATGTACTTCGCGTTCGAGGACGGCCGGTCGGTCTTCGTGATCCAGGTCGTCGCGACGGTCGCGATGGTGGTCGCGCTGTGGATCGCCGTCCAGACCCTGCCCGTCACCGCGTGGGCGGTCGCCGCGGGCGGCGCCTTCGCCCTGTCGACGTGGATCTCCCTGCTGCTGCGGGTGCGGGGCATGAACCGCAAGCTCCACGGCATGGACGGGCGGCGCATCCTGTCGCTGTACGGCCGCGCCGGGCTGTCCGCGCTCGTCGCCGGCGGACTGGCGGCCTGGATCGTGCACCTGATGGGTACCTCGCCGGCGGACTCGTGGCCCGAGGCGCTCCTCGTCACCGCCGTGGCCGGGACCGTCATGGCCGGCGTCTACGTGCTCGGCCTGAAGCTGTTGCGGGTCCGCGAGCTCGACGACGCCCTCGCTCCGCTAGTCCGCCGCCTGCGGAGGTCCGGCTCATGACCCTGCCCGCCCACTACCATGGACCGATGGAACGGACAGTCGGCTCACCCCGCCGGACTTCCACCGCCGACCACACCACCACGGAGGCCTCCAGGTGAGCAACGTCCAGCCCGGGACCGTCATGGTCGACCGTTACCGGCTGACCGGGTCCGCCGCCACCGACCTGGCGGCCGCGCACGCCTGGGAGGCCCACGACCAGATCCTCGACCGGCCGGTCCGGGTGACGTTCGTCGAGGGGCCCCACGCCGCCGCCGCGCTCGACGCCGCCCGCCGGGCCGCGCTCGTCGCCGACCCGCGCCTGTGCCGGGTGCTCGACGTCGGCACCACCGACCTCGGTGACGGCGAGACGTCCTACGTCATCACCGAGCCCTACACCGGCGAGACCCTCACGCAGATCATCTCCCGCGGCCTGGTGGACGCCCAGCAGGCCCGCGCCCTCATGGGCGAGGCCGCGACCGCCCTCGCCGCCGCCCACCAGCGCGGCGTGCACCACCTGGCGCTGCGGCCCGAGGCCGTGCGCGTCGACGGGCACCGGGTGGTGGTCACCGGTCTCGGGGTCGACGCCGGGGTGGCCGGCCTCGAGGTCCCCGGCCGGCAGGGCGCGGCCACCGACGCCCGCGGGCTCGTCGCCCTGGGGTACTACGCGCTCACCGCCCGCTGGGCCGGCGACCCCCTGGAGGTCGACTGGATCACCCCGGACGCGGTGCGCCCGCTGCCCGCCCAGACCGGACCCGACGGCGTCGTCCCCGTGTCCGAGCTGGTGCCGCACGTCGACGAGCAGGTCGACCAGCTGGTGCGGCGCACGTTCTCCGGCGGGGAGGACGCCCCGGACGGCCCGGACGACGTCGTCGCGGCGCTCGAGCCGTGGGGCGCCGTGTCCGTCATGGGGGCGCTGCCCGAGTTCGTCCAGCCGACGGCGGAGCGTCCGGTCCGGTCCTCGGTGCTCGGCGCCGGCTCCCCCGCCGGTGGTGGGTCCCGACCCGGCACCCCGCCGCCCGCACCGCCGGTGCGCCGTCCGTCCACCGGTCGGATCGCTCGGGCCGGAGCGGTCGGTGCCGCCGCCGGTGCGGGCGCCGCGTGGGCCGGTCAGCAGGCCGCCTCGCCGGCCCCCGCACAGCAGACGGCCGCGTACGGCCAGGCCCCGGCGCCCGCAGGACAGGTCCCGCCGGGGCAGGTCCCGCCGCCCCCCGGTGGGCAGGCTGCGGGCTACGCGCAGCCCGGAACGCCCCAGGTCGCTCCGGGTGGTCCCCAGGCCGGGTACGCCCCGCCGGGCTACGCTCCGGCGGGCTACGCGCAGCCTGGCTACGCCCAGCCCGGGTACGACCAGGCCGGCTACACCGCAGCGGGGGCCCAGGGTTCGCCCCCGTCGTCGGGCAGCCCGTCCACGGGCGGGTTCGCCTCGACGCCGTCGCCCAAGCGGCGAGGTGTGAACCCGACGCCGATCGTCCTGGGACTGCTGCTCGTCGTCGTCGTGCTCGGCGCCCTGTGGGCGATGGGCCAGGCGTTCTCGCCGTTCGACGACTCGCCGCCGCCCGGTGCGGAGGCGTCGCAGTCCCCGACCACCGAGGCCGAGGGGTCCGGCGAGGAGGGCGACGGCTCGGCCGCTCCCGAGGAGGAGCCGACCGAGACCGAGGAGCCCGAGGTCCGCCCCATCATCGACTCCGGGAACCAGCTCGACCCGTACAGCGACGGCGAGCACCCCGAGGCGGTCGAGCTCGCGTACGACTCCGACCCCTCGACGTTCTGGTACACCCGGACCTACTACAACAATCCCGCCTGGGGCGGGTTCAAGAGCGGTGCCGGGTACCACGTGACGCTGCGCGAACCGGCACCGGTGTCCGCGGTCGACCTCGACACCAACAGCTCGGGCGGGACCTGGCAGCTCCGCCAGACCACCGCCGACGACCCGGAGGGGGGCGAGGTGCTCGCCGAGGGCTCGTTCTCCGAGGACACGTCGATCGAGCTCGACGAGGCGGTGATCCTCGACGAGTTCGTCCTGTGGATCACCGAGCTGCCGCAGACCGACGGCGAGAACCGCCTCGAGCTCAACGAGATCACGCTGTCCTGACCCTCCGGAACAGGCGCGGGGGTCGCGGTGTTGTCTCCTCGTGCCGGCCCCACCGGCCCGAACCGACCTGCAGGAGAGACCCTTGACCGACCAGCCGACCACGTCAGCCCCGGAACCCACGGTCCACGACATCGTCATCGTCGGCTCCGGACCCGCCGGCTACACCGCCGCCATCTACGCGGCCCGCGCCGGGCTCGCCCCCGTCGTGATCGCCGGGTCGGTCACGGCCGGCGGTGCCCTGATGAACACCACCGAGGTCGAGAACTTCCCCGGGTTCCCGCCGGGCATCCAGGGTCCCGAGCTCATGGAGTCCATGCAGAAGCAGGCCGAGAAGTTCGGCGCCACCGTCCTGTGGGACGACGCCGAGAGCCTCGCCCTGGACGGTGACGTCAAGGAGATCGTCACCGGCGGGGGCGAGACGTTCCGGACCCGTGCCGTCATCCTGGCGACCGGCTCCGCCTACCGCGAGCTCGGTCTGCCCGAGGAGAAGCAGCTCTCCGGCCGCGGCGTCTCCTGGTGCGCCACCTGCGACGGCTTCTTCTTCCGCGACCAGCACATCGCCGTCGTCGGCGGTGGCGACTCCGCGATGGAGGAGGCGACCTTCCTGACCCGGTTCGCCGCAAAGGTCACGATCGTCCACCGCCGTGACGCCCTGCGCGCGTCAAAGATCATGGCTGACCGTGCGCTGTCCGACCCGAAGATCGACTTCGCGTGGAACAGCGAGGTCGTCGGGATCTCCGGGGAGGACAAGGTCTCCGGCCTGCGGCTGCGCGACACCGTGACGGGCGAGGAGCGCGACCTCGACGTGACCGGCCTGTTCGTCGCCATCGGTCACGACCCCCGCAGCGAGCTGCTGCGCGGACAGGTCGACCTGGACGACGAGGGCTACGTCCTCGCCGAGGGGCGTTCCACCCGCACCAACCTGTCCGGCGTGTTCGCCTGCGGCGACCTCGTCGACCACACCTACCGCCAGGCCATCACGGCCGCCGGGTCCGGGTGCGCGGCCGCGCTCGACGCGCAGGCGTACCTCGCGGACCTCGCCGACATGGACGAGGTCGACCCGGAGGACCTGCCCGCGGCGCTCGACGAGGTCGACGCCTCCGGCGAGCCCGTCACGGCCGGCTGACCCTCACCACTCTGCGACAAGGAGCACCCATGCCCACCTCCGCCGTCACCGACGACACCTTCAAGACCGAGGTCCTCGAGTCCGACGTCCCCGTCCTGGTCGACTTCTGGGCGACCTGGTGCGGCCCGTGCCGCCAGGTCGCGCCGATCCTCGAGGAGCTCTCGGACGAGTACGAGGGCAAGGTGAAGATCGTCAAGCTCGACACCGACGCCAACCAGGCCACCACGATGGCCTACGGGATCACGTCGATCCCCACGCTCAACGTCTACTCCGGCGGTGAGGTCGTCAAGTCCATCATCGGCGCGCGACCCAAGCGCGCGCTGGCCGAGGAGATCGACGGCGTCCTCGCCTCCTGACGCCCCCCGCGTCCCGGCCCGACGGCGGCCGCACCGGTTCCCCGACCGGTGCGGCCGCCGTCGGCGTTCCGGCTGTTCCGGGTGCCGTGGCCGCCCCGGACGCACGCCCGACGTGCACCGGACCTCCACGGGTGGCGTGCGACACTGGGCGGTGTGACAGACCAGCAGCGGATCTCCGAGCAGACCTCCGGCACGCGTCTCGACCCGTGGTTCGGCGCCTACGCCGAGCGGACGCACGGCATGCGAGCGTCCGAGATCCGCGCGCTCTTCTCCGTCGCGAACCGCCCCGAGGTCGTCTCCCTGGCCGGCGGCATGCCCTACATCAGCGGGCTCCCGCTCGACGTGATCGGCGAGGCGATGGACCGCCTCATCCGCACCAAGGGCGAGACGGCGCTCCAGTACGGCTCCGGCCAGGGCGAGGAGTCGCTGCGCGAGAAGATCACCGAGGTCGCCGCGCTCGAGGGCGTCGACGCCCACCCGGACGACGTCGTCGTGACCACCGGATCCCAGCAGGGACTCGACCTGGTGACGCGCCTGTTCATCGACCCGGGTGACGTCATCGTCGCCGAGGCGCCGTCGTACGTGGGTGCGCTCGGGGTCTTCCGCTCCTACCAGGCCGACGTGGTCCACGTGGAGCTCGACGCCGAGGGCCTGATCCCCGCCGCGCTGGAGCAGACCCTGACCCGCCTCGAGGCCGAGGGACGCCGGGTCAAGATGCTCTACACCATCCCGAACTTCCACAACCCGGCCGGCGTGACCATGTCGGTCGAGCGCCGCGTCCAGGTGCTCGAGATCTGTCGGCGACACCACGTGCTCGTGGTCGAGGACAACCCGTACGGGCTGCTCGGGTTCGAGGGCGATCCCTACCCGGCCCTGCGCTCCTACGACGCCGAGGGCGTCATCTACCTCGGCTCGTTCTCCAAGACGTTCGCCCCCGGGTACCGCGTCGGTTTCGTGATCGCGCCCCACGCCGTGCGCGAGAAGCTGGTGCTGGCCACGGAGTCCGCGATCCTGTCGCCCTCGAACGCCTCGCAGCTGGCTGTGGACACCTACCTGTCGACCTGCGACTGGCGGGCCCAGATCAAGGACTACCGCGAGCTGTACCGGGAACGTCGGGACGCGCTGGTCGGCGCTCTGGCGGAGCACATCCCCGCGGCGAGCTGGAACGTGCCCGCCGGAGGCTTCTTCGTCTGGGTCCGGCTGCCTGATGGTCTCGACGCCAAGTCCATGCTGCCGCGCGCGGTCACCGAGCGGGTGGCCTACGTCCCGGGGACGGCCTTCTACTCCGACGGTCAGGGCGCCGACCACATGCGCCTGTCCTTCTGCTACCCGACGCCGGACCGCATCCGGGAGGGCGTGCGCCGGCTGTCGACCGTCGTCAACGCCGAGGCGGAGCTGGTCGAGCTGTTCGGCACCTCGGCGCGTCCCGACGACGACCCCTCGGACGTGGAGAACCCGTCCCCCGACCTCGCCTGATCACGACCTTCCTCCCGAGGTGAACATCCCGATGTCCTCCCCCACCACCGACCTGCCCGACGCTCCGTCCACGTCAGGTCATGTCGGACCTGTCGTCATTCTCGCCGGCGGGCTGTCGCACGAGCGCGACGTCTCCCTGCGCTCCGGACGCCGCGTCGCCGACGCGCTTCGCGAGGCCGGCATCGAGGTGCACGTGCACGACGTCGACGCCGACCTGCTGCGGTTCCTCGCCGAGTCGCGTCCTTCCCTGGTCTGGCCGGTCCTCCACGGCGCGAGCGGCGAGGACGGTTCGCTGCAGGACGTCCTCGCGCTCACCGGACTGCCCACGGTCGGCACGGGTCCGCGGGAGAGCCGGCAGGCCTGGACCAAGCCGGTCGCCAAGGCCGAGCTCCTCACGGCCGGTCTGCACACCCCCGACTACGTGACGCTCCCCCAGGCACTCTTCCGAGACCTCGGGGCGCAGAGCGTGCTCGACCTCATCGAGGACCGGCTCGGCCTCCCTCTGGTGGTCAAGCCCGTGCGCGGCGGATCCGCGCTCGGCGTGACCCGCGTCGAGCGCTCGGCCGACTTCCCCCGTGCCATGGTGGACTGCTTCGCCTACGGCGACACCGCGCTCATCGAGCGCGCCGTCGACGGTGTCGAGCTCGCCGTGTCGGTCGTCGACGGGCCCGAGGGCCTAGAAGCTCTGCCGCCCGTGGAGATCGTCACCGACGGCGCGTACGACTACGACGCGCGGTACAACCCCGGTCCCGTGGAGTACTTCACGCCGGCCCGGCTCGATCCGTCCGACGCCGCAGCGGTCTCCGACGTCGCCGTCCGGGCCCACCTCGCCCTGGGACTCAAGCACCTGTCCCGCACCGACATCATCCTCGACAGCGCCGGTGTCCCGTGGGTCCTCGAGGTCAACGTGGCCCCGGGCATGACCGAGACGTCGCTCCTCCCCCAGGCCGCCGTGGCGGCCGGGTACCAGCTCCCGGCCCTCTACCGCCGCATCGTCGAGCACGCGGCCGTCTCGGCCCGGAACTGATCCTCGCCCCCTGTTTCACGTGAAACAGGGGCGTCCCAGCACCGGCGCGACACCGAGGCCTCCTTGTCGCCCCGCCAGCCAGCCCTGACATGACGAAGGCCCTGCGTCGTTTCACGTGAAACGACGCAGGGCCTTGCGGTGTCGACGGCGCTAGGCAACCGGACTCACGGCTTGAGCAGACCCGGGTCCTCGGGTGCCATCACCTGAAGGATCCGGTTGAGGTCCTCCACGGAGGCGAACTCCACGGTCATCTTGCCCTTGGTCTTCCCCAGGTCGACCTTGACGCGGGTCTCGAAGCGGTCCGAGAGACGCCCGGCCAGTTCGGACATCGCCTCCGACCGTTGGCCGGCGCGCGGCTGACGCCGCTTCGGCTTCTCCTCCGAACCTTCGGCCACCAGGGTGACGATCTCCTCGGTAGCCCGCACCGACAGGCCCTCCGAGACGATCCGCTGGGCCAAGCGCTCGATCTCCGCGCCATCGCTCAGTCCGAGCAGCGCGCGTGCGTGGCCGGCCGACAGCACACCCGCCGCCACGCGGCGCTGCACCAGCGGTGGCAGACGGAGCAGCCGCAGCGTGTTCGAGATCTGCGGGCGGGACCGTGCGATCCTGCCGGCCAGCTCCTCGTGCGTGCATCCGAAGTCGTCCAGCAGCTGACGATACGCCGCGGCCTCCTCGAGCGGGTTGAGGGCAGCTCGGTGCAGGTTCTCCAGCAACGCGTCCCGCAGCATCTCGGAGTCGTCGGTGTCGCGGACGATCGACGGGATCGTCTGGAGCCCGGCCTCCTGCGCGGCCCGCCACCGGCGCTCACCCATGATGAGCTCGTACCCGGAGCCGGCGTCCGGATCGGGGCGCACCACGATGGGCTGCAGCACACCGATCTGGCTGATCGAGTCGACGAGCTCGTCGAGGTCACCCTCGTCGAAGACCGTGCGCGGCTGCTTGGCGTTCGGGCGGATGTCCGCGACCGGCACCTCGGCGAAGTGCGCTCCGGGCACCGGCACCAGCTCGACGCCGTCCTGGGACCCGACGTGCGCAGCGTCCGACGGAGCTCCACCGGACTCCCCCTCGGTCGGGACCGCCGAGGTCGACGAGGCGAGGTCGTCACCGCCGTCGTGCTCCGCCACCTCCACGACAGAGACGGTTCCCACCACCCGCTCGTCGTCACCTACCTGCGTGGCCTCGGACTCGAGCCGGTCCGCCAGGCCCGCGAGAGCACTGACCGGGTCATCGTTCGCCTCGTCGGTGCGTCCGGCACCGCCGTTGATCGCGAGGCGCCCGCCGGCGATCGCCGAGTCCCACGACGCCGATCGGCGGGAGCGGCTGGCCCCCACTGCGGACTCCGCGCTGCTCTCGGCACTTTCTGGCGCTTCGTCACGCTCGGCGGTCGCCACGGCGCTGCCGTCCGACTCGTCCCTCCCCGCGGGGAAGAACACGTCCACGGGCTTGTCCTGAACAGGACCCTGAGGGATCAACGCCCCCAGTCCTCGACCGAGCCCTCGCTTCTTCTGGCTCATGCTCCCCCAGCTCTCTGCTCCTGGACGGCCTGTCGCCGCCGCGTCGTCCTCGCCAGGTGTCGCTGGCGCGACCTTGTGGTCCTCACGGCACGTTCACCACTGTACGCACGTCATCGCAGGTCAGCGCGTTGAACCGCGTGCTCCGACATCTCGCGCGCCGCCTCCAGATAGGCGAGCGCGCCCGTCGAGCCCGGGTCGTAGGTGATCACCGTCTGCCCGTAGGAGGGCGCCTCGGAGATCCGCACCGAGCGCGGGACCGTCGTCCGCAACGTCTGGTCCGGGAAGTGGCTCCGCACCTCCGCGGCGACCTGTTGAGCCAGGTTCGTCCGACCGTCGTACATCGTCAGCAGGATGGTCGAGACGATGAGATTCGGATTCAGGTGCGCCTTGATGAGCTCGATGGTCTTCAAGAGCTGGCTCAGGCCTTCCAGCGCGTAGTACTCGCACTGGATCGGGATCAGCACCTCCCGCGCGGTCACGAAGGCGTTGACCGTGAGCAGTCCGAGGCTCGGCGGGCAGTCCACGAACACGTAGTCGATCCGCTCCTCCCCCCGAGCAACCCGCTCCTCGAGATACGTGTCCAGAGCCTTCCGCAGTCGTGTTTCACGTGAAACCAGGGAGACGAGCTCGACCTCGGCGCCCGAGAGGTCGATGGTCGCCGGAACGCCCCACAGTCCGTCGACATCGGGGCATGCCTGCACCGCGTCGGCCAGGCGACCGTCCTCCACCAGCACCTCGTACACCGACGGCGTGCCGGCGCGGTGCTCCAAGCCCATCGCGGTCGACGCATTGCCCTGGGGGTCGTTGTCGATGACGAGCACCTTGAGTCCCGCGCGCGCCAGTCCGGCGGCGAGGTTCACCGTGGTCGTCGTCTTGCCGACGCCGCCCTTCTGATTCGCCACCGTGATGATGCGCGTGCGCTCGGGTCGAGGAAACCTGCGGCCGTCGAGATCGATACGGCGCCGCGCGTCGAGCGCCAGCTGAGCGGCGAGCGGTGTCTCGTCGTCGACCTCCGGCACCGAGGACATCAACGCCTCGCGATGCACATCGAGCGCGTCCGCTCCGGCGGCCCATTCCAGCGCCGGCGTTTCACGTGAAACATCTCCGTCGGATCCGTCGGGAGTCGCCCAGTCACGACCGTCCGAGGACGGGTCCGGACGGTCGGTGCTCATGCTCACGGATCGCTCCTCCAGCTCGGGTGGCCCAGTCGTCGGCTACGGCGCTCACTCTACGTTGTTCGCGTCGCCCGGAGCGTGGTGACACCCGCACCGCCAGGGGAACGATTGCGGGTCGCTCCGCTGGTCACGCCTGACTTTCAGCCGCGCCGGACGCGAAGGATCGTCGTGGCCTCGGCACCGTCGACCGTCGAACCCTCGAGGATCTCCGGCTCGGACGCCTTGAACCTGCGCAGAACCTTCAGTGCGGGTTCGATCTCCCGCTCCACGTTGCGACCCTTCAGCACGACCATCTCCCCGCCCGGGCGCAGCAACGGCATGCTCATCCGCACCAGCTTCGACAGCGCCGCCACGGCACGGGACGTCACGGCGTCCGCCTCGAGGGCGCCGTCGTACTCCTCGGCGCGACCGTGGCGCACCTCCACGTTCTGGAGCTCCAGTTCCTCGCTGACCTCGGTGAGCCACGCGACACGGCGCTCCATCGGTTCGACGAGGATCACCTCGGCGTCCGGGCGCTGCACGGCGATCACGATGCCCGGAAGGCCCGCGCCGGAACCGACGTCGACGATCGATCTGGCCGACGAGAGGTACGGCACGACGGCCGCCGAGTTCAGCAGGTGCCGGTCCCACAGTCGTCCGACCTCGCGCGGACCGATGAGGCCGCGGAGCTCACCCTGGTCACGCAACATCTCGTAGAAGCGGTACATCGCTGCGTAGTGGGTGCCGAAGTAGTCCCGGACAGCGGCGCTCTGCCCGATCTGCTCGTCGTCGCGTTCCATGGCGTTCATCCTGTCATCTCAGGTCGGGCAGGGCGCTGGTCGTCCCATGTGCACACAGCACGAGGGCCCGCTGTTTCACGTGAAACAGCGGGCCCTCGGTGCGTCGTCACGAGGCGTCGGCGGCGGGGTGGATGACCACGTACCGGTGCGGCTCGACGCCTGCCGAGTCGCTGACGAGGCCGGCTGCGGCGACGGCGTCGTGCACGACCTTGCGCTCGAAAGCGTTCATCGGCGCCAGCGTCGCGCGCTCTCCCGAGCCCTTGACGCCGGCCACGGCCTCGGCGGCGAGGCGCTCGAGCTCCGCCCGGCGCCCCGCCCGGTAGCCCGCCACGTCGAGCATCAGCCGGCTCCGTTCACCGGTGCGAGCCTGCACGGCCAGCCGCGTCAGGTCCTGGAGCGCGTCGAGCACCTCCCCGTCCCGGCCAACGAGGACGTCGAGCGACCGTGGCGACTCCTCGGAGACGACCTCGACCGCGGCGCGGTCGTGCTGGATGTCCAGGTCGATGTCGCCGTCGAGGTCGGCGATGTCCAGCAGCTCCTCGAGGTAGTCGGCGGCGACCTCGCCCTCTTCCTCGAGGCGCTTCGTCAGCTCGACGCTGGTGTCCGGCGTGGCGTCCGTCATCGTGCCCACCTCACTTCTTCCTCTTCTGACGGTCCTTGCGGACCGGCTGCTGACGCTGCCCGCGGGGCTTCGGGGGCTCGGGAGCCTCCTCCTCCACCACGATGCCCTTCTTCGCCGCCTTGGCTGCCTGCTTCTCCTTCAAGATCCGCTCGGCCTCCGAGCCGGGGGCCGGCATCTTCTTGATGGTGTAGAACTGCTGCCCCATCGACCAGAGGTTCGTCGTGGTCCAGTAGATCAGCACACCCACCGGGAAGTTCACGCCGGAGATCAGGAAGATGAGCGGCAGGACGTAGAGCATCATCTTCTGCGTGTTCGCCATCGGGCCCTCGAGCGCGGCCTTCGGCATGTTCTTCATGGTCAGCTGCCGCTGGGTGAAGAACGTCGTGGCGCTCATCGCGATGATGAGGAACAGGATGACGGCACGGACGCCCCAGTCGTCCGTCTGCAGGAAGACGTCGGAGAGCTGGGCACCGAACAGGTCCGAGTTCTCGATGTCCCCCGCGACCGACTGGTCGATCGGCCCGATGGGGTCGAGCTCTCCCTCAGCGATCGGCTGGAGGTTGTAGAGCACCCGGAACAGCGCGAAGAAGATCGGCGACTGCAGCAGGATCGGCATGCACGACGCCATCGGGTTCGTGCCGTGCTTGCGGTAGAGCTCCATCGTCTCGCGGCCCATGGCCTCACGCGACGAGGGGTCCTTCTTGTTCTTGTACTTCTTCTGGATCGCCTGCAGCTCCGGCTGCATGATCTGCATGCCGCGCGAGGCCTTGATCTGCTTGAAGAACAGCGGGATCAGCACGATCCGGATGACGATCACGAGCGCGACGATCGACAGGACCCAGGCGAACCCCGGGCCGTCCTGCATCCCCAGCGCTGTGAACAGCTGGTGAGAGCCGTACATGATCCAGGCCACGACCCATTGGATCGGGAACAGGATCGTATCGAAGAACCCCATGTGTCTCCTCTGTCGGAAAGCGGATCCGGGCGGCGCGCTCCCGGCAGATCAGTGTGTGCGGGCGCCGCGGTGCTCGTGTCCACGAGCCGGCGGGACGTCGTCGACGCCGCCCAGGCTCCAGGGGTTGCACCGCAGGATCCGCCAGAGGGCGAGCCCGGTACCGCGCAGCGGTCCGTGCCGCCGGAGGGCGATCACGGCGTACTGCGAGCACGAGGGGTAGTACTTGCAGGTCGGTCCCGTCCACGGCGACACGACGGCCTGGTAGATCCGGATCGCTCCGACGAGCACCGCTGTCGGGACCGTCCGAGCGAGCTCACGCCCGCGCTCGAGGACCGAGGTGCTCATCTCGCCGGCTCCGTGGCGCGGTCGAGGGCCTTGGCCATCCCCCGGGCGACATCTCGCTCGAGCTTCGCATACGGGACATCACTCGCGGCGGGCAGAGCACGCAGCACCATCAGGGCGTCCGGGGGGAGCGTCCCGAGGTGCTGGGCGGCGGCGCCACGGAGGCGACGCTTGACGAGATTCCTGCGCACGGCGTTGCCGACGGCCTTGGATACGACAAGACCGACCAGCGGCCCGTCCACCTGGTCCGGGTCCCGGACCAGGTGGACGACCACGGTCGATCGTCCTGCGCGCGCGCCGCGCCGCACCGCCCGTTCGAAGTCGACGGAGCGGCGCATCCGGCGCGCCGCGGGCAGCATCGCTCAGGCAGAGAGCTCGGCGCGACCCTTGCGACGGCGGTTCGCCAGGATGGCGCGGCCGGCGCGGGTGCGCATGCGCAGCCGGAAGCCGTGGGTCTTGGCACGACGGCGGTTGTTCGGCTGGAAGGTCCGCTTGCTCACGAGGTACTCCAAGAAACGTCGGGGAGGCACACCGTCAGTTCCTCGACGATGTCGGTCAGGTTGCAGGTCGTTCCTCGCCTCGGCAGGGTGACGACCGGGCCGACCCGAGGCTCGCACCCGGACGAGGGCGCGCGAAAGTACCTGGAACGGCTGTCTGACGTTACGCCGTCGGCGCCCCCGAGGTCAACCGTGCCGGACGTGACGACGACGACACGGCGACGTCTCGGACCGCTTCGTCCACACCCGTGTCCACAGGCTCCACAGGGTGTGGAAAACTATGTGGACACCTCAGCCGCACCATCCCCGGAGGACCCTGTGCCACAACCCGACGAGAACATCACCGACGTCTGGTCGCAGACGTTGGCGACGCTCGAGGCACGGTCCGACATGACCACCCGTCAGCTCGCCTTCATCAAGCTCGCCAAGCCGATGGCGATCGTCGACGACACGGTGTTCATCGCCGTGCCGCACGAGCAGACGCGGACCTACCTGGAGACCAGCGCGCGCGACCAGCTCGTCTCGGCGATGTCGTCCACCCTCGGCCGAGACATCCGGTTCGGCATCACCGTGGACCCGGAGCTCAGCCACGAGGCCCTCGCCGGACCGGCTCAGGACTACGCGCCGCCGGTCGACGACCCCGCGATGCCCGGTGCACCGGCCGAGCCCGTGGTGGCCGCCCCGCCCGTGGACCGTCGCGAGTCCGCGGAGGCCACCCGCCTCAACCCGAAGTACATCTTCGAGACGTTCGTCATCGGCTCCTCCAACCGGTTCGCCCACGCCGCCGCGGTGGCCGTCGCCGAGGCGCCGGCCAAGGCCTACAACCCCCTGTTCATCTACGGCGACTCGGGCCTGGGCAAGACGCACCTGCTGCACGCCATCGGGCACTACGCCCACAACCTCTACCCGCACGTGCGCGTGCGGTACGTGAACTCCGAGGAGTTCACCAACGACTTCATCAACAGCATCGGCGAGGGACGCACGGGAGCCTTCCAGCGCCGGTACCGCGACGTCGACGTGCTGCTGATCGACGACATCCAGTTCCTGCAGGGCAAGGAACAGACGATGGAGGAGTTCTTCCACACGTTCAACGCCCTGCACAACGCGGACAAGCAGGTGGTGATCACCTCCGACCTGCCGCCCAAGCAGCTCGACGGGTTCGAGGACCGCCTGCGGTCCCGGTTCGAGTGGGGCCTGATCACGGACGTCCAGCCGCCCGACCTCGAGACGCGCATCGCGATCCTGCGCAAGAAGGCCGCGAGCGAGCACCTCGCGGTCCCGGACGAGGCGCTCAGCTACATCGCCTCGCGGATCTCCACCAACATCCGCGAGCTCGAGGGTGCGCTGATCCGCGTCACGGCGTTCGCCAACCTCAACAAGCAGCAGGTGGACTCCGCGCTGACCGAGATCGTCCTCAAGGACCTCATCACGGACGACGACCAGGCCGCGGAGATCACCCCGGCGATGGTCATCGCCCAGACCGCCGCCTACTTCGGGCTGACGATCGACGACCTGTGCGGCTCGTCGCGCTCCCGGGTGCTGGTGACGGCCCGGCAGATCGCCATGTACCTGTGCCGCGAGATGACCGACCTGTCCCTGCCGAAGATCGGACAGCAGTTCGGCGGCCGTGACCACACCACGGTCATGCACGCCAACAAGAAGATCGCCGGCCAGATGGCCGAGCGGCGGTCCACCTACAACCAGGTGACCGAGCTGACGAGCCGCATCAAGCAGCAGCAGCACCGCGCCTGAGCAGGACGCCTGGTCCGTCCACAGCGTCCACAACCCTGTGGACGGGCCTCGTGCACAGGGTTTCCCACATCCCGCGGCCCGGGATCGTCCCGTCCGGGCACTCTCGTCCCCAGGCCTGTGGACCCCAGATGTGGACATATCGCTCGATCGTCCCGCTCCGTCGATGCACACCTGTGGACGAATCTGTGGATGCCTGTGGAACACGCCGCGTGAACGGTGGACGAACGAGGCCCGATCGGTGGATGCCTGTGGGCAAGGAATCCGTCGCCCACAGGCACCACGAGTTGCCCACAGGTCCGCCCCCAGCCCGGTCCACACGACGCCATGCCTGCTGACCTGCGACAACGCGCCTCGTCCCCAGAATCCACAACCCCTACGACGATGATGAACGTGTTCTCTCCTCCAGATGACCCACCCGCCTTCATGGCCCGTGGACCTCGTGAGCGCACCCCTGGTCCGGGAAGGCCTGCTGTCGGTCGTACGCGGTAGTGTTTGCACGGACGACGGCGCAGGTCCGGTGCCGCTGCGGTGCAGGCGAGGTGCAGAGGCACGGAGCACGCAGCGGACGGCATCGGGGCGTCCGCGCCGTCGGTTCGCACGAGGACACTGAGGAGTGGGATGAAGTTCCGGGTTGAGCGCGACGTCCTGGCCGATGCCGTGACCTGGACGGCACGCACCCTCCCCACCCGGCCTCCGGCACCGGTGCTGGCCGGCGTGCGCCTCGAGGCCGACGTCTCGGGCTCCATCACGCTGGCGAGCTTCGACTACGAGGTCTCGGCCCGCTCCGAGATCGCGGCGGAGGTGTCGGAGGCCGGCACCGTGCTGGTCTCGGGTCGGCTGCTGGCCGAGATCTCTCGTGCCCTGCCGAACAAGCCGGTCGACGTCTCGGTCGAGGGCAACAAGGTCGTCCTGACCTGCGGCGCCTCGCGCTTCACGCTGCTGACCATGCCCGTCGAGGAGTACCCGGCCCTGCCCGCGATGCCGGAGCTCACCGGGACCGTCACCGGTGACTCGCTGACGCACGCCGTGGCGCAGGTCAGCGTCGCCGCCAGCCGGGACGACACCCTCCCGCTGCTGACCGGCGTCCGCATGGAGATCGAGGGCGAGCGGATCACCCTGCTGGCCACGGACCGCTACCGTCTGGCGCTGCGCGAGCTGACGTGGACGCCCGCCACCCCGGGGTTCTCCGCCGTCGCGCTCGTCCGGGCCCGCACGCTGACCGACGTCGCCAAGTCCCTGGGCTCGGGCGGCGGGCTGGTCAACGTCGGCCTCAGCACGGGCGAGGGCGTGGACCTCATCGGCTTCGAGGCGGGCGGCCGCCAGACCACCTCCCAGCTCGTCGACGGTGACTACCCCGCCGTGCGCCGGCTGTTCCCCGACGCCACGCCCATCCACGCCGTCGTGCCCACCCAGGCCCTCATCGACGCCGCCAAGCGCGTCTCGCTGGTCGCGGAGCGCAACACCCCGATCCGACTGGCGTTCTCCGAGGGCCAGGTCGTGCTGGACGCCGGGCAGGGCGACGACGCGCAGGCCTCCGAGGCCCTGGAGGCTGTCCTGGTCGGCGAGGACATCCAGGTGGCGTTCAACCCGCAGTTCCTGCTCGACGGGCTGGGCGCGCTCGGCACCGACTTCGTGCGCATGTCGTTCACGCACCCGAACAAGCCCGTGGAGTTCACCGGCCAGGAGTCGCTGGACGGCGAGGACTCCTCGGAGTACCGCTACCTGCTGGTCCCGATCCGCTTCTCCTCCTGACCCCTCCCGGATCGCCCCCGGGCGCTCCACGCGCGGTGGGCGGACACAGGCCGTACGCTCGCAGCGACCGCACATCGGAGGTTGTTCACATGGTCACCCACATGGGTCTGGTCGGGCTCGGCAGGATGGGCAGCAACATGCGCGAGCGGCTGCGTCGCGCCGGGATCGAGGTGACCGGGTACGACCCGCGGCCGGAGGTCTCCGACGTCCCCTCCCTCGCGGCACTGGTCGAGGCGCTGCCGGCCCCGCGCGTCGTGTGGGTGATGGTGCCGGCCGGTGAACCCACGCGGGGCGTCGTGGACGAGCTCGGCACGCTCCTCGAGGACGGCGACGTGGTCGTCGAGGGCGGGAACTCCCACTACCCCGAGGACCAGGCTCGCGCGGCCGAGCTGGGCGAGCGCGGCATCGGCTACGTCGACGTGGGTGTCTCGGGCGGTATCTGGGGGCTGGAGAACGGCTACGGCCTCATGTGCGGCGGTGCGGACGCCGACGTCGAGCGGCTCATGCCGGTGTTCGACGCGCTGCGGCCCGAGGGCCCGCGGGACGAGGGGTTCGTGCACGCCGGCCGGGTCGGTGCCGGGCACTTCGCGAAGATGGTCCACAACGGCATCGAGTACGGGCTGATGCAGGCCTACGCCGAGGGTTACGAGCTGCTCACGGCCAAGGAGGACGTGGTCACGGACGTCCACGGCACCATGAAGGCCTGGAGCCGCGGCACCGTGGTGCGGTCCTGGCTGCTGGACCTCATGGTCAAGGCGCTCGAGGCGGACCCGGACCTGGCCGCCATCGACGACTGGGTGGACGACTCGGGCGAGGGCCGCTGGACGGTCGACGAGGCGATCGACAACGCCGTCCCCCTGCCGGTGATCTCCGCTGCGCTGTTCTCCCGCTTCCAGTCCCGCCAGACCCAGTCGCCGGCCATGAAGGCGGTCGCGGCGCTGCGCCAGCAGTTCGGCGGGCACGCCGTCCGCCCTGCCGAGTAGTCGCGCCACACTGGAGTCATGTACGTCTCGCACCTGTCGCTGCTCGACTTCCGGTCCTACCCGGCGACGGACGTCGAGCTCGAACCCGGGCCGAACGCGTTCGTCGGCCGCAACGGGCGGGGCAAGACGAACCTGGTCGAGGCCGTCGGCTACGTCGCCACGCTGGGCAGCCACCGGGTGCCGAACGACACGCCCCTGATCCGCGCTGGGGCGCAGCGCGCCGTGGTGCGCACGCGGGTGGTGCGCGGGGACCGGGCGTCGACCGTCGAGCTCGAGATCACCGCCGGCAAGGCGAACCGGGCCCGGATCAACCGGGGTCATCTGGGGCGCGCGCGGGACGTGCTCGGCATCCTGCGCACGGTGCTGTTCGCACCGGAGGACCTCGCCCTGGTCAAGGGCGACCCGGAGGGACGACGGCGGTTCCTGGACCAGCTCGTGGTGCAGCTCCTGCCCCGTGCGGCGGGCGTGCACGCGGACTACGAACGCGTCGTGCGGCAGCGCTCCGCGCTGCTGAAGTCGCTGCGGGGGCAGCGGGCCGCGGGCCGTGACCCCGACATCGCGCCCCTGGAGGTGTGGGACGCGCGCGCCGCGCAGCTCGGCGCTCAGGTGCTCGCCTGGCGCACCGCCCTGGTCGCGGCGTTGCGGCCGGCCGTCGCGGAGGCGTACGAGCAGGTCAGCGATGCCGACGGCCGCGCGGAGCTGACGTACCGCTCGACGGTGGTGCCCGACGACGCGACCGCCGCGCCGTCGTCGTCCCCGGCGCCCGAGGACCTCGAGAAGGCGATGCTCGCGGCGATCCAGGAGCAGCGGACCGCCGAGGTCGAGCGGGGGCAGAGCCTGGTCGGTCCGCACCGGGACGACCTGGTGCTCACGCTCGGCGGGCTGCCGGCCAAGGGGTACGCGAGCCACGGCGAGTCGTGGTCGTTCGCGCTGGCGCTGCGGCTGGCCTCGTTCCGCCTGCTGGGCGGCGGTGGCGGCGTCCCGACGGGCGCTGACGAGGTCTTCTGGGACCCGGACCACGGGTCGGACGCCGATCCGGTCCTCGTCCTGGACGACGTGTTCGCCGAGCTGGACGTGCGCCGGCGCGAACGGCTGGCCGACCTGGTGGCCCCGGCGCGCCAGGTGCTGGTGACGGCGGCGGTGCCGCAGGACGTGCCGGACCAGCTCCTGGGGGCCCGGTTCGAGGTCGCCGAGGGCCGGGTCACTCGTGTCTGAGCCGACCGGCGCGCTCCCGGAGGGCGGGGACGACGGCGGAGCGTCGGCGGCCTCCCCCGCCCCGGCCGGGCGGGACCCGCGCGACCCGCGTCCCGTCGTCGAGCGGACCGAGCTGACGCCGGCCGCGGAGGTGGCGCGCGAGGCGCTCAACCGGGCCAAGGCCGCCGCGCGGGCGAAGGGGCTGCGCCCGGGGGCGCCGTCGCGCCGCTCCCCGCTGGCCGAGCCGCGCAAGGACCCGGGCAAGGGTCCGGGTGCGAGGGACCCGCGGCTGCTGTCGGACGTGGTGTCGCGGCTGCTGCGGGACAAGGGCTGGACGCAGGATGTCTCGGTCGGTGGCGTCATCGGCCGGTGGTCGGAGGTCGTCGGCGACCAGGTGGCGCAGCACTGCGTGCCGGAGACGTTCGAGGACGGCGTGCTCGTGGTGCGCGCCGACTCCACCGCGTGGGCCACGCAGGTGCGGTTGCTGCTGCCGACGCTGCGTCGCCGTCTGGACGAGGAGGTCGGTGAGGGCGTCGTGGAGCAGGTGACGGTGCTGGGTCCGGCGGGCCCGAGCTTCCGTCGTGGACGCCGGTCGGTGCGCGGTCCGGGCCCTCGCGACACGTACGGGTGACCCCGATCCGGCAGCGATGTGGACAGGCCTGTGGACAACGTGTGAGAACGCACACGCGCGGAGCCCGGAACCCGCGAATTCTTGCGCCTTCACGGTAGACTGAGCGGGTGTCCCCGGGTGGTTTCCCGGGCTCGTGAAGAACGATTCGACCGGCCCCTCCGCGTCACCGCCGGGCCGGTCGTCGACTGCTCGGGCCCCGGTGGTCTCCTGGTGGCACGACGGCACCGACCCGCGGCCGGCACTCCTGTGCCCGTCCTTGCGTCGCGGCCCGGACCCCGGTCCGGGAGTCCCTGTCGAGTGCCTGGACGACGAGGAGTGCTCCAGCCTGTGGCTCAGCGATCCGACGGCACGTACGACGCCGGGAACATCACCGTCCTCGAGGGTCTCGAGGCCGTCCGCAAACGACCCGGCATGTACATCGGGTCCACCGGCGAACGAGGCCTGCACCACCTGGTCTACGAGGTCGTGGACAACTCGGTGGACGAGGCCCTGGCGGGGCACGCCGACACCATCGACGTGACGCTGCTGGCCGACGGCGGCGTGCGCGTGCGCGACAACGGCCGCGGCATCCCCGTGGCCATGCACCCCACCGAGGGCCGGCCCACGGTCGAGGTCGTCATGACGATCCTGCACGCCGGCGGCAAGTTCGGCGGCGGCGGGTACGCGGTCTCCGGCGGTCTGCACGGCGTGGGCATCTCCGTGGTCAACGCGCTGTCGACGCGGGTGGTCACCGAGGTCTCGCGCGACGGGTACGCCTGGCGCCAGGAGTTCGCCGACGGCGGGGCTCCGGTCGGTGAGCTGCAGCAGCTCGGCGAGACCACCGAGACCGGCACCACCCAGACCTTCTGGGCGGACCCGGGGATCTTCGAGACCACGGACTACGACTTCGAGACGCTGCGCTCCCGCTTCCAGCAGATGGCCTTCCTGAACAAGGGGCTGCGCATCACGCTGACCGACGAGCGCGCCGAGCACGTCTCGGGCCCGGACGAGGTCACCGGGACCCTGGACTCGCGCCAGGTGCTGGCCGCGGTGGCGGCGCAGGACGGCGAGGCCGACCAGGACGGCACCGCCTCCCCCGACGACGAGGTGCACGACGCCGAGTCGGCGTCCGGCGCGGTGCGGACCGTGACGTTCAAGTACGACGGCGGTCTGACGGACTACGTCAAGCACATCAACGGTGCCAAGAAGTCCGAGATCATCCACCCGGAGGTCATCGACCTCGAGGCGGAGGACGACGCGCAGAAGATCTCGGTGGAGATCGCGATGCAGTGGACGGGCGCCTACAGCGAGTCGGTGCACACGTTCGCGAACACGATCTCCACGACGGAGGGCGGCACGCACGAGGAGGGCTTCCGGGCGGCGCTGACCACCCTGGTCAACTCGTACGCGCGTGACAAGGCGATCCTCAAGGACAAGGACGAGAACCTCACGGGCGACGACATCCGCGAGGGCCTGACGGCGGTGCTGTCGGTCAAGCTCTCCGAGCCGCAGTTCGAGGGGCAGACGAAGACCAAGCTCGGCAACACCGAGGCGAAGACGTTCGTGCAGCGCATCGTCCGCGAGCGGCTGACGGACTGGTTCGACGCCCACCCCAACGAGGCGCGCGACGTCATCCGCAAGGCGATCTCGGCGTCCCAGGCCCGCATCGCGGCCCGCAAGGCCCGCGAGGCCACGCGTCGCAAGGGGATCCTGAACTCCGGCGGCATGCCGGGCAAGCTCAAGGACTGCCAGTCGAACCGTCCCGACGAGTGCGAGGTCTACATCGTCGAGGGTGACTCGGCCGGTGGTTCGGCGGTGCGCGGGCGCGACCCCCACAACCAGGCGATCCTGCCGATCCGCGGCAAGATCCTCAACGTGGAGCGGGCCCGCCTCGACAAGGCGCTGTCGAACAACGAGGTGCAGGCGCTGATCACGGCGTTCGGCACCGGTATCGGCGAGGACTTCGACCTGTCGAAGCTGCGGTACCACAAGATCGTGCTGATGGCGGACGCCGACGTCGACGGTCAGCACATCTGCACCCTGCTGCTGACGCTGCTGTTCCGCTACATGCGCCCGCTCATCGAGCACGGGTACGTGTACCTGGCCCAGCCGCCGCTGTACCGGCTCAAGTGGACCAACGCGCCGCACGACTACGTGTACTCCGACCGGGAGCGCGACGCGTTCCTGGAGCAGGGTCTGGCCGCCGGCAAGCGGATCCCGAAGGACAACGGCATCCAGCGGTACAAGGGTCTGGGCGAGATGGACTACTCGGAGCTGTGGGACACCACGATGGACCCGGAGCACCGGACCCTGCTGCAGGTGACCATGGACGACGCGGCCGCGGCCGACGAGATCTTCTCGGTCCTGATGGGCGAGGACGTCGAGTCCCGCCGCAGCTTCATCCAGCGCAACGCCAAGGACGTCCGCTTCCTCGACATCTGACCTGGTCGGACGGTGTCTGTACATCGTCACCAGATCACATGTACATGGAGCGGTACCCGCGCCCGGGCGGCGCAGGAAGGAACGGTAGACGGTGACGGACGAGACCCCCGGACTCGACACGGAGGGCACCGACGGCGTGCCCGACACGCTGGTGCACCACGGGCGCATCGAGCAGGTCGACCTGCAGCTCGAGATGCAGCGCTCGTACCTCGACTACGCGATGAGCGTGATCGTGGGCCGTGCGCTGCCCGACGTGCGCGACGGGCTCAAGCCGGTGCACCGGCGCGTGCTGTACGCGATGTACGACGGCGGATACCGCCCCGACCGGGCGTTCTCGAAGTGCTCGCGCGTCGTCGGCGACGTCATGGGCAAGTACCACCCGCACGGTGACACGGCCATCTACGACACCCTGGTCCGCCTGGTGCAGGACTGGGTGCTGCGCTACCCGCTCGTCGCCGGGCAGGGGAACTTCGGCTCCCCCGGGAACGACCCGGCGGCCGCCCCGCGGTACACCGAGTGCAAGATGGCGCCGCTCGCCCTCGAGATGGTCCGGGACATCGACAAGGACACCGTCGACTTCCAGGACAACTACGACGGCCGCACCCAGGAGCCCACCGTCCTGCCGGCGCGCATCCCGAACCTGCTGGTCAACGGCTCCGCGGGCATCGCCGTCGGCATGGCCACCAACATCCCGCCGCACAACATGCGCGAGGTGGCCGACGGCGTCCGGTGGCACCTCGCCAACCCGGACGCGCCGAAGGAGGAGCTGCTCGCCGCGCTGCTCAAGCGGATCAAGGGCCCGGACTTCCCGACCGGTGCGCAGATCCTCGGCACCAAGGGGATCGAGGAGGCCTACCGAACCGGCCGCGGGTCGATCACGATGCGCGCGGTGGTGAACGTCGAGGAGATCCAGAACCGGACCTGCCTCGTGGTCACCGAGCTGCCCTACATGGTGAACCCGGACAACCTGGCCACGAAGATCGCCGACCTCGTCAACGACGGACGCATCCAGGGGATCGCGGACATCCGCGACGAGACCTCGGGTCGCACGGGCCAGCGCCTCGTCATCGTGCTCAAGCGCGACGCCATCGCCAAGGTCGTCCTCAACAACCTCTACAAGCACACGCCGCTGCAGGACAACTTCAGCGCCAACATGCTCGCCCTCGTCGACGACGTGCCCCGCACGCTCAGCCTCGACGCGTTCGTGCGGCACTGGACGCAGCACCAGATCGACGTCGTGCGCCGGCGCACCGAGTACCTGCTCAGGGCCGCCGAGGAGCAGATCCACATCTACGAGGGCTACCTGCGCGCCCTCGACGCCCTCGACGAGGTCATCGCGCTCATCCGCCGCTCCCCCGACGTCGAGGAGGCGCGTACCGGGCTGCGGGAGCTGCTCGGCATCGACGAGGACCAGGCCAACGCGATCCTCGCGCTGCAGCTGCGCCGCCTGGCGGCCCTGGAGCGGCAGAAGATCCTCGACGAGCACGCGCGGCTCCAGGCCGAGATCCTCGACTACCGCGACATCCTGGCGAAGCCGGAGCGGCAGCGGGCCATCGTCGGCGACGAGCTCGACGAGGTCACCGAGAAGTGGGGCGACGAGCGCCGCACCCACATCCTCCCGTTCGACGGCGACATGTCCGTCGAGGACCTCATCCCCGAGGAGGACGTGGTCGTCACGATCACGCGCGGCGGCTACGCGAAGCGCACCCGGTCGGACTCGTACCGGGCCCAGCGCCGCGGCGGCAAGGGCGTGCGCGGCGCCCAGCTGCGCGAGGACGACATCGTCGACCACTTCTTCGTGACCACGACGCACCACTGGCTGCTGTTCTTCACCGACGCCGGCCGTGTCTACCGGGCCAAGGGCTACGAGCTGCCCGAGCAGGCCCGGGACGCCAAGGGCCAGCACGTGGCCAACCTCCTGGCGTTCCAGCCGGGCGAGAAGATCGCCCAGGTGCTGGCCCTGCGGGACTACGACGACGCCGAGTACCTGGTCCTCGCCACCCGGCGCGGACTGGTGAAGAAGACCCGCCTGGGCGACTACGACTCGCCGCGCAGCGGCGGGCTCATCGCCATCAACCTGCGCACGGACGACGACGGCACCCCGGACGAGCTGGTCGCCGCCCGCCTCGTGGACGCGGACGACGAGCTGATCCTCGTCTCCCGCAAGGGCCAGTCGATCCGCTTCCCGGCCGACGACGAGACGCTGCGTCCCATGGGCCGCGCCACCTCCGGCGTCACCGGCATGAAGTTCCGCGACGACGACGAGCTGCTGGCCGCCGACGTCGTCGAACCGGAGACCGACCTGTTCGTCGTGACCGAGGGCGGGTTCGCCAAGCGGACCCGCATCGAGGAGTACCGCCTGCAGGGGCGCAACGGCTACGGCATCAAGGTGGCGAACCTCGTCGAGGCCCGGGGCGACCTGGTGGGCGCGCTCGTCACCGAGGCGGACACCGAGGTGCTCGTCATCATGAAGCAGGGCAAGATCGTGCGTTCCCGCGTCGACGAGGTCAACCTCACGGGTCGCACCACGCAGGGCGTGACCTTCGCCAAGCCCGCGAAGGGCGACCGGATCATCGCCGTCGCCCGGAACGTCGAGCGTCGCGAGGACGAGGAGTCGGTTAGCGTGGAGGGACGAGTCGCCGAGAACGGCTCGACCGAGGACGCGACGGCAGCCCCGCCGGCGCAGGACGAGACCGGGGACGGGAACATCTGATGTCGAGCCAGAACACCTCGCAGCGCACCGCGGCTTCCGAGGAGGACGTCGAGGCCACGCAGTCGATGACGCCCGTGAGCGATTCCGAGCCCGCCACGACCGGCAACGGCAAGAGCTCCCCCGAGAAGACGTCGGCAGCGCCGTCGGAGCCCGCCGGTACGGACTCCGTCTCCGGGGAGCCGCAGTCGACGGAGCAGACGGAGCAGCCGGCGGCTCCCGCCGAGCAGCCGGCGGAGCCCGCGGAGCAGACCTCCTCGCCCATGAAGGAGGGGGCCGTCAAGGCTGCGGCCACGGCGCTCGCTGCCGCCCGGAACGCCGCGCGGAAGGTCCAGTCGGCGTCGTCGTCGGCCTCCGCCTCCGGCCGGACCGCCGACGCGTCCGCGCCGCCGTCGGGTGCGACCGGCACGCCGGGTGCTACCCCGCCGCCCCCGCCGGCGCCGGACTCCGCGGACCGCTCGGCGCCGCGTCCCGAGATGCACTACTCCGTCGGCGGGGTGCACGGCACCGCGCAGCAGCCGCAGACGGGCGCCCAGCCGGTGGCAGCCACGGAGGCCGGGGTACGGCGGGTCCGGCTCTCGGTCTCCCGCGTGGACCCGTGGTCCGTCATGAAGCTCGCGTTCCTGCTGTCGTTCGCCGTCGGCATCATGATGGTGGTGGCCACCGCCGTGGCCTGGTACATGCTCAACAGCATGGGCACGTTCGGCACGATCCAGGAGTTCCTGGTGGAGACCCTGGGCAACCAGGCGATCGACATCACGCAGTTCGTCGCGTTCGAACGAGTCATCTCGCTCTCGATGCTGGTCGCGCTGGTGAACATGGTGCTGATGACCGCGCTGGCCACGATCATGGCGATCCTCTACAACATCACGGCCGCCCTGGTGGGTGGCGTGCACGTCGCCCTCACGGACGAGTGAGACCGTCCCGCGGCGCGGGCCGGTGGCGACGGACGTCACACCGGACCGGCCCGATTCCGGTTTGGGTGCGGGCAGCCCGGTACGGTAATGTTCCGTGCTGCACGCCCTGATCGGGACGGTGCGAGGGGCTATAGCTCAGACGGTTAGAGCGCTTCCCTGATAAGGAAGAGGTCGGAGGTTCAAGTCCTCCTAGCCCCACTCCCCTGCCTGACGAGGAGGTCCAGCATGAAGAAGCTGATCGTCGTGCTGTTCGCCGCAGCGGCCGGCTACCTCGTCTGGCGGCGCGTCTCGGCGGACGCCGCCGACCGTGACCTGTGGACCGAGGTCACCGACTCCCTCGACTGACCACCCTCCCGGGGCCATGGCGCAACTGGTAGCGCACCTGCTTTGCAAGCAGGGGGTTGGGGGTTCGAGTCCCCCTGGCTCCACCCGAGTACACGAGAGCCCCCGTCCGGCACGGACGGGGGCTCTCGTCGTACGATGTGGCGGTCCTACTTCGTCGTGTCGTCCTTCGCGCTGTCCGCGGCGTCCTTGACGTCCTCGGCGGCCTCGTCCGCCGCCTCCTGGGCGTTCTCGGCAGCGTCGCTCGCCTCGTCGGCGGTCTTCTTGCGGGCGCGGCCGGCGGCCTCCGAGATCTTCTCCGAGGCCTCCTTGCCCTTCGCGACGGCGGCACCGGCGGCTTCGCCCACGGCCTCGGCCGCGTCACCGACCACGTGGCGGGCGTCGCGGGCCACACCGTCGAAGTCGGGGGCGGAGGACTGCTCCCAGGGCTCGGCCCACGGGTCGTTCTGCGGCTGCGCCCGGCGGTAGAAGGCGTAGCCGGCCGCGGCGACGCCGCCGAGGACGGCGGTCCACACGAGCGTCTTGCGCCGGCGGGACTTCCGCTGCGCCTTGCGGGCCGCCTTCTCGGCGGACTTGGCGGACTTCGCGGCCATCTTGGCGGCCTCGTCGGCCGTCATGGCGGCGCGCTCGGCCGCGGCGTTGAAGGCGAGGACCAGCTTGGGCAGGTACTCGTCGACGATCTTGTCGTGGGCGGAGTCGATCATCGGACCGGCCTTGACGGCGGCGTCCTCGACGCGCGGGGCGGCGGCCTGGACGCTGTCGTTCCAGGCCTTCTCGGCGCGGGGCCGCAGCCACTCGACGAACGAGTCGTAGCGCGGGCCGGCCCAGTCCTTGGCCTGACCGGCGGCGTCGCGGGCACCGTCTGCGGCGCGCGAGCCCGCACCGACCAGCGCTGCCGCGACCTCGGCGGCGGAGTCCTTGACCTTGGCGGAGTCGATCTTCGGGGTCTGCACCATGGCACCACTCTGCCACCGGCGGCGCGATAGCGCACCGGTACACGCCCGACGACCCGGACACGTGGTGCGTGGTGCGAGAATGGGCGACATGTTCGCAACCCTGCACACCTCCGCCGGTGACATCCGCATCGAGCTCCTGCCGAACCACGCGCCGAAGACGGTCAAGAACTTCGTCGGCCTGGCTCAGGGCACCACGACCTGGACCGACCCGCGCACGGGCGCCGAGCGCAACGACCCGCTCTACGACGGCGTGATCTTCCACCGCGTCATCGAGAACTTCATGATCCAGGGCGGCGACCCGCTCGGCACCGGGACCGGCGGTCCGGGCTACATGTTCGACGACGAGATCCACCCGGAGCTCGCGTTCGACGATAAGTACATCCTGGCGATGGCCAACGCGGGCAAGCGCCGCAACCCGGTCACGGGCGCGGTCGAGGGCACCAACGGCTCCCAGTTCTTCATCACCACGGCCGCCACCCCGTGGCTGAACGGCAAGCACACCATCTTCGGCAAGGTTGCCGACGACGACTCGCGCGCGGTGGTGGACGCCATCGGCACCACGCAGACGCGCCCGGGCGACCGCCCGGTGGAGGACATCGTCATCAACTCGGTCACCGTCGAGGACTGACCCGACCCGACCCCACGGAGGGCCGAGCCATCAGCACCCCTGAGCCTGCCCAGCAGCCCGGGAGCGCGCCGCCGGTGTGCCCGCGGCACCCGGACCGGGTGTCGTACGTGCGGTGCCAGCGCTGCGGCCGCCCGGCCTGCCCCGAGTGCCAGCGCCCGGCGGCGGTGGGGGTGCAGTGCGTCGACTGCGTCGCGGAGTCGTCGAAGGCGGCGCGCAACGTGCGCACCGCCTTCGGCGCGACCGTGCGCGGCGGTCGGCCGGTGGTGACCCTGACGATCATCGGGCTGTGCGTCGTCAGCTGGGTGCTGCAGCTCGCTACCGGCGGGGCGTGGACCCAGCAGTGGGCGTTCTCCCCCGCGACCGGCCAGGAGGAGCCGTGGCGGTTCCTGACCGCCGCGTTCCTGCACTCCACGACCCCGCTGCACATCCTGTTCAACATGTACGCGCTGTGGCTCGTGGGTCCGTTCCTCGAGCAGGCGTTCGGCCGGGGCCGGTTCGTGGCGCTCTACCTGCTCTCCGCGCTGGGCGGCTCGGTCGGCGTCCTGCTGCTGGCCGACCCGACGGGGCTGAGCTGGCAGCAGGGCGTCGTGGGTGCCTCGGGTGCGGTCTTCGGGTTGTTCGGCGCAATCATCCCCGTGCTGCGGCGGCTGGGACGCAACGCGGGGCAGATCGTCGCCCTCATCGCCATCAACATGGCGCTGCCGTTCTTCGTGGGCGGCATCGCCTGGGAGGCGCACGTCGGCGGTCTGATCGTGGGGCTCGCGATCGGCGCGGGCTACGCGTGGGCTCCCCGGGAACGGCAGCAGCTCGTCGGGTGGGCGCTGCCCGCCGTCGTGGGCGTCGTGCTGGTGGCGCTGTCGGTGTGGAAGTATTCCACCGTCCCGACCTGGGGACTCGGGCTCTTCTGAGAGTTGTCCCCAGGGATGTACACAGGTGTGGAATCACACCGGTGGAATTTGTACAGCCGCTACTTCCAGCGCGTGGTGAGCGAGAACCCCGCGATGATGAGCACGAAGCCGACCAGGAGGTTCCAGTTGCCGAGTGCCGGCACGGGCAGTCCGAGGTTCTGGCTCGTCAGGTAGTAGATGACGATCCAGGCCAGCCCGGCGAGCATCAGCGTGAGCATCGTCGGCACGAGCCAGCGGGGGTTGGCCGAGGACTTCTGCGGCATCGCGGGCGCGACGTCGTCGCCCTTCTTCTTGCCGGGCTTCGGCGACTTCTCGGACACGGCTGGCTCCTGTCAGGCTGGTGCGACGTCCAGGGGTCGGTTTCTGGCACGCCGACGACGGTTCGTCGTCTAGCGTAGTGGTCCACAGGCATGGTTCCGGCACGACGACGAGAGGATGGGCCCGCGATGTCACCCCGGGTGCGTTCCACGCTCGCCGTCGCGGTGGTGCTCGGCCTGTCCGGACTGCTGTTCACCGTCAGCGCGCAGCTCGCCCCCGACGACGAGGCGCGGCACGCCGAGGACCTCGCGTCCGTGGTCGCGGACGAGTCCGAACGTGTCGAGGAGCTGTCGACCGAGGCAAGCGCCCTGAACGACCAGATCGCCGGGCTGACCGACACGGTGGACGAGGACGTCCCGACCCGCGGCGGCGACCTCCGCCGGCGGGAAGCGGTGGTGACCGGCACCTGGCCGGTGAGCGGACCCGGGCTGAGCGTCGCGCTCGAGGACGCGCCGTCGTCGTCCCTGGAGATCGAGAACGCGGTGGCCGACGACCTGGTGGTCCACCAGCAGGACGTCCAGCACGTCATCAACGCCCTGTGGGCTGGCGGGGCCGAGGCGATGACGCTCCAGGGGGAACGCGTCACCCCGACGAGCGCGTTCCGGTGCTCGGGCAACATCATGCTGCTGCACGGCAAGGTGTTCTCGCCGCCGTACGTGGTCGAGGCGATCGGCGATCCGGACGCGCTGCAGGCCGCTCTCGACTCGTCGCCCGGGGTCGCCATCTACCAACAGTACGTCGACTGGATCGGCCTGGGCTACGCCGTCGACCGCTTCGAGTCCACTGACATGCCGGCGTACTCGGGCGGCCAGGACCTGCAGTACGCGGAGGTCCCGGACGGGACGGACGTGTTCTCGTGAGGCACGCGAGCCGACCGGCGGCCCGCCGTGGCGGAGCGTTCGGCGCCGTGGTCGGCGTGATCGGCGAGCTGCTCATCACCGCGGGGGTGTTCCTCGGTCTGTTCGTCGTGTGGCAGCTGTGGTGGACCGACGTGCAGGCCGAGCGTATCCACACCCAGGTGCTCGCGGACCTCGACTGGACGGAGCCGCCGCTGGAGGTGCCGGACAACGAGCTCGAGGGACCCGTCGTCGCCCCCGAGTACCGGGACGACCCGCCGATCATGGACGCGCCGGACTACGCCGAGGTCTTCGCCCAGTTCTACGTCCCGCGCTGGGGCGCCGACTACGTCGAACCCGTCGCCGAGGGCATCGACAAGGCGGAGATCCTCGACCGCCTCGGGATCGGGCACTACCCGGACACCGTGCTGCCGGGCGACCTGGGCAACTTCTCCGTGGCCGGCCACCGCACCACCTACGGCAGGCCTTTCCACGGGGTCGCGGACCTGCAGGAGGGCGACCCGATCGTGGTCCGTACCGAGGACACCTGGTACGTGTACCGCGTCACCGAGCACGAGATCGTCTGGCCGCAGCAGGTCGAGGTGGTCTCGCCCGTGCCCGGCCTGATGCCGGGTGAGCCCGTGCCGGAGCTGACCGAACGGTTCATCACCCTGACGGCGTGCCACCCGATGTACTCCGCGGCGCAGCGTTACATCGTCCACGGGGAGTTCGACTACTGGGCGCCGGTGGACGAGGGCACGCCCGCCGAGCTGATCGACGCCGGCGTCGAGATCCAGGCACTGGCCGACCACGACGCGGGGGTGCGATGATGTACGGCCTGCTGTGGCACGCGCTGCCGGGTCCCGTCTGGCTGCGGGTGCTGCTCGTCCTGATCCTGTTCGTCGCGGCCGTCTGGGTGTGCTTCGAGTGGGTCTTCCCCTGGTTCTCCGAGTACGTCCCCATCAACGACAACACCGTCGAGGCGCACGCACCATGACCTCCATCCTCGTCGTGGACAACTACGACTCCTTCGTCTACACGATCGTCGGCTACCTCGATCAGCTCGGCGCGCGCACCACCGTCGTGCGCAACGACGCCGTGCCCGAGCCCGACGCCGAGGGTCGCTTCTGGCACGAGGACGGCACGGCGTACGACGGCGTCCTCGTCTCCCCCGGCCCGGGCACGCCCCACGACGCCGGCTCGTCGGAGGACGTCATCCGGGCGTGCGCCCGGTCGGCCACGCCGATGCTCGGCGTCTGCCTCGGGCACCAGGCGCTGGCGGAGGTCTACGGCGCGACCGTCTCGCACGCCCCCGAGCTCATGCACGGCAAGACCAGCCGGGTGGAGCACAGGGGGACCGGGGTGCTCGACGGGCTCGGGACGCCGTTCACCGCGACGCGGTACCACTCGCTGGCGGTCGAGCCGCAGACCGTGCCCGGCGAGCTCGAGGTGACCTGCTCGACGGCGTCGGGCGTGGTCATGGGACTCCAGCACCGGGACCTGCCGCTGCACGGGGTGCAGTTCCACCCCGAGTCGGTGCTCACCGAGGGCGGTCACCGGCTGCTCGCGAACTGGCTGGCCGTGTGCGGTGACGCCGCCGCCGTCGAGCGCTCGGCCGGCATGGCCCCGCTGGTCCACACCGCCTGAGCCCCGGCACCCCGCGCCCCTCGTCCCGCGAGGTAGGCAACGCACTCGCGAGGTAGGCAACGCACTCGCGAGGTAGGCAACCCTCCCGCGAAGTAGGCAATACCCCGCTGAGATAGGCAACCCTCGCGCGAGGTAGGCATGATCCGCGCGAAAGGTTGCCTCCGTGGGCGCAGTGTTGCCTACCTCGCGATGCCCCGCTCTACCTCGCGAGGGGTTTGCCTACCTCGGGAGGTCGTGCGCTACCTCGCGGAAGCGCACGACCTCGCCGGGGAGAGCCGGGGAGAGCGGGCAGATCAGTCGGTGGCCGGCGGCTCGACGGGCAGCGAGGCGTCGCCGCCGCCGTCGTCGTCGCTCTCGTCATTGCCGACGTTGGGGTCGTCCGGCTCCGGCGTGGCCCCGCCGGTGCAGTTCTGGCCCTGGGCACCGGTCGAGACGGTGATGGTGACCTCGCTGCCGGCCTCCACCTCGGTGCCGGCGGGCGGGTCCGACGCCGAGACGTAGCCCGGGCAGTACTCCTCCGAGCCGGCGGTGGTCTGGCGGGCGTTGAGGTTGGCCTGGTTGCCGAGCGCGGACTGGGCCTCGTCGGCGGTCATCCCGACGACGTTCGGCACCTGGACCATCTCGGCCTCGGGCTCCTCGCCGATGGTCAGCGTGACGCGCTGGTCCTGGGTCACGGAACCAGCCTCGGGCGACTGGTTGACGACGTTGCCGACGTCGGCCTGGTCGTCGACCTCCTGACGTTCGGTCGAGTAGTTCAGACCGAGCTCGTCGAGCCGGGATTCGGCCTCGGACTGGGACAGCCCGATGAGGTCGGGCAGGTCGACCTGGCCGTTGGAGATGGTCAGGTTCACCGAGTCGCCGGGGTTCACGGCGTTCTCGGGGGCGGGGTCGGTCGAGATGACGTGGTCGGCGTCGACGTCGGCGCTCGCCTCCTCGGTGATCTCGCCCTCCTCGAGACCGGCCTCCTCCAGCTCGCTGCGCGCCTGGTCCAGGCTGAGCCCGGTGAGGTCCGGCATCGCGAAGGTCTCGGGGCCGCCGGAGAAGTACACGTCGACCGTCGAGCCGACCTCCACCTCGGTGCCGGACTCGGGGTCGGTCCGCGTCAGCGTGCCCTCGGGCTCGTCCGACTCGTCGTCGACCCGTTCGGCGAACCCGAGCCCGACGTCCTCGAGCTCGCGCTCGGCCTCCGCCCGGCTCATGTCGGAGGTCAGCTCCGGGACGGCGACCGTCTCGGGGGCGCTGTCGTTGTTCAGGAGCAGCATCGTGATGATGGCGCCGAGCGCGAGCACACCGATGGCGATGAGGGTCCACATCAGACCCTTGCGGCTGGGCTTCTCCTCCTCCTCGGGCGGAGCGCCGCCGGCGGCTGTCTGGTCGGCCGGCAGCCCGGTGGCGCCCCACGGGGACTGAGAGGGGTCCATGACCTGGGTGGACGTCGGGTCGTTGCCGAGCACCTGCGTGGCGGCGTACCCGGCGCCGAGGCCCGCGGCGGCGGCCCCGATGGCCGGCGCGCCGACGGCGCCGCCCCGCATGGCCGACTCGAGGTCGCTGCGGAACTCGGCGGCCGAGGAGTACCGCTGGTCGCGGTCCTTGGTCAGGGCCTTGAGGACGATGCGGTCGAAGACGTCCGGCACGTCGCTGGCGATCTCGCTGGGACGCTGCGCCTCCTGCCCGACGTGCTGGTACGCCAGCGCCACCGGGGAGTCGCCGACGAACGGCGGGCGGCCGGTGAGCAGCTCGAACAGCACGCAGCCGGTGGAGTACAGGTCGCTGCGCGCGTCGACCTGCTCGCCGCGGGCCTGCTCGGGCGAGAGGTACTGGGCGGTGCCGATGACGGCCTGCCCCTGGGTCATGGTGGCGGCGGAGTCCGCGACGGCGCGCGCGATGCCGAAGTCCATCACCTTCACCGCGCCGGTGGGGGTGATCATGACGTTGGCGGGCTTGATGTCGCGGTGGACGATGCCGGCGTGGTGGGAGTACTCGAGCGCGCTGAGGATGCCGACGGTGATCTCCGCGGCCTCCTCGATCGGCACCGCCGCACCGTCGGCGAGGATGTCGCGGACGGTGTGGCCCTCGACGTACTCCATGACGATGAACGGGATGTGGACCTGCTGCCCGCCGGCGTCGGTGGCGGTGTCCTCGCCCGTGTCGTAGACGGCGACGATCGCGGGATGGTTCAGCGCGGCGGCGGACTGCGCCTCGCGGCGGAACCGGGCCAGGAAGGACGGGTCGCGGGCGAGGTCGGAGCGCAGCACCTTGATCGCGACGGTGCGCCCGAGGCGCGCGTCGTGACCGATGTGCACCTCGGCCATGCCTCCGCGGCCGATGAGCTCACCGACCTCGTACCGGCCCGCGAGTACTCGGGGGGTATTCTCCACCACTCAGTCGTCCTTCTCGGTCGTGGCCGCGCTCGCGGAGCGCGGCGGGTCTGGGCACATCATCCCAGAGTCGGGCACGGTCATCGCCCGCAACGGTGCGGGCCGTGTCGTCAGTGCTCCGGCGGTGACCAGGGCCGCCGCGGCGGCCGAGTCGTCACCGCCGCCCCCGGTCAGAGCACTCACCACGGTAGCCACCAGGAGCACCCCGAGCAGTCCGAGGAGTGCGAGCAGCGGCCAGGAGAAGCGTTGCAGCGGTCCGAGCCGGCGCCCGGTCGTCGTGGACGACCGGGTCGTCCCGGCCCCCGCTCCGGCGTCGGCGCGGGTCCGGGGTTCGCCCTGGACGGGCGTCGTGCGACCGGGTCCACCGTGCAGGTCGCGGCGCGCGGGGTAGGTGCGGCCGGGTTCGGCGTTCCGCCGGGCGGCGCGGGTGGCCACGGGTTCCGGGGGCGGGGACGACGGCGTGCCGGCGGCCCGTGCGGTCCGTGCGGGGGACTCGACGGAACCGGCCGACGGTGTGGCGCGGGCGGGCTCGGACCGGGCGTGGCGCACGGGTGCGGGGCGGCCGGCCCGGGCTGCCCGGCGGGCGGATCGTGAGCGTGCTCCGAGCGGGTCCTCGGCGATCTCGACGGCGAGCGCGTCCAGCTCGTCGGCCAGCGCCTTGCCCGACGCGGGCCGCTTGCTCGGGTCCTTGGCGAGCATCCGCATGATGACGTCGTTCAGGCCCGGGTGCACCGCCTGGGGCAGCGGCGGGACGGCGTTGTTGACGTGCGCGACGGCGATGTCGACCGGCGTCGACCCGGTGAAGGGGCGCTTGCCGGCGGTGGCCTCGTAGGCGACGATCCCGAGCGCATAGAGGTCTGACGCCGGGGTGGCGGCCTGGCCGACGGCCTGCTCCGGGGAGAGGTACTGGGCGGTGCCCATGACCATGCCGGTGGCGGTCATCGTGGCCTGGTTGGCGGCCAGGGAGACGCCGAAGTCGGTGATCTTCACGCCGCCGTCGTGCTCGAGCAGGATGTTGCCGGGCTTGACGTCGCGGTGGACGACCTCGGCGACGTGCGCGTGGTGCAGGCCGCGGGCGGTGGCCGACAGGATCGGCAGTAGCTTGCGGGGTGCGACGACGGGTTCGCGCTCGAGGAGGTCGGACAGGGGCTCGCCCAGCACCAGCTCCATGACGAGGTATCCGGCGCCGTCCTGCTCGCCGTAGTCGTACATCTGCGCGATGTTGGGGTGCGACAGGGCGGCGCTGTTGCGGGCCTCGGTGCGCAGTCGGCGCAGGAAGTCCTCGTTGCCGGTGTACTCCTCGCGCAGCACCTTCACGGCGACGTCGCGGCCCAGGTAGCCGTCGTCGGCGACCCACACCTCGCCCATGCCGCCGACGGCGATGCGCCGCGTGAGGCGATAGCGCTCGCCCAGGGAGATGCCCACCGCAGGTCTCATCCGTTCAGCACCGCCTCCATGACCGCCTTGGCGATCGGCGCGGAGACGCGCCCGCCGGTCGCCTCGGAGCCCATCGCGCCGCCGTTCTCGACGACGACCGCGACGGCCACCTGCGGGTCGTCGGCGGGGGCGAACCCGGTGAACCACACGTGCGGCGGCTCGGAGTTGTCGCCGTGCTGGGCCGTGCCCGTCTTGCCGGCCACGGAGACGCCGGAGATCTGCGCCGCGGTGCCGGACCCGCTCTCGACGACGCTGACCATCATGTCGGTGAGCTCGTCGGCGGTGCTGGAGGAGATCGCCCGGCCGAGAGCGTTGGCGCGGGTCTCCTCGACGACCTCGAGCTCGGCGTCGCGGATGCGGTCGACGGAGTAGGGCACCATGACCTCGCCGCCGTTCGCGATGGCGGCCGACGTCATCGCGACCTGCAGCGGGGTGGTGTTCACGCTGCCCTGGCCGATGCCGGACAGCTCGACCTGGGCGGTGGTCATCGCGTCGACGTCGGGGTCGTACTGGCTCGCCGACGTGGTGAAGGGGACGTCGTACGGGCTGCCGAACCCGAAGGCCTCGGCCTGGGAGTTCATGTCGTCGGCGCCGAGCTCGCCGGCCAGCCCCAGGTAGGCGGTGTTGCAGGAGATCCGCAGCGCGTCGGCGAGGGTCATCTCCCCCGAGGACGCGCAGGACGTGCCGGCGAAGTTGCCGACCTGGGTCTCCGTCTGCGTCAGCGTGTAGGTCGAGGGTGCGGGGATGACCGTCTCGGGCGTGTAGTCGCCGCTCTCGAGCGCCGCCGCGGTGGTGACGAGCTTGAACGTCGACCCCGGCGGGTAGAGCGTGTTGGTCGCCCGGCTGATCAGCGGGTCGTCGTCGTCGTTCACCAGGTCGAGGTAGGCCTGGTTCGCCTCGCTGGTGCTGTGGGTCGCCAGGTCGTTCGGGTCGAACGTGGGCTTGGAGACCAGCGCCAGGATCTTGCCCGTGGAGGGTTCCAGGGCGACGACGGCGCCGCGCTGGTCGCCGAGGGCGTCCCACGCCGCCTGCTGTGCGGCGGGGTCGATGGTCAGCTCGACGGCGGAGCCCTGCGGGTCCGAACCGGTGAGCAGGTTGGTCAGCCGGTCCACCCACAGGGCGTCGGCGGAGCCCGCGAGGAAGTCGTTCTCGGCCTGCTCGATGCCGGACGTGCCGCTGACCAGCGAGTAGTAGCCGGTCAGCGGGGCGTACAGCCGGCCCTGGGCGTACTGGCGCTGGTAGTTCCACTCGTCGTCGACGGGCACGGAGTCGGCGATCGCGTCGCCCCCCACCACGATCGGGCCGCGGTCGGTGCCGAACTGGGCGTACAGCGACCGGGCGTTGCGCGGGTCGTCGTTGAGGGACTCGGCCTGGAAGTACTGGATCCAGGTGGTGGAGACGAGCAGCGCGAGGAACATGACCATCACGATGGAGGCCAGCCGACGGGTCGTGATGTTCACCGGTGCTCACCTCCTGGCTGGTCGTCGGGATGGTCGAGGCGTTCGGTCGGTGCGGACGACGCCGGACCGGTGCCGCCGTCGGGCACGTCGCGGTCCGCGACACGGCGGCGCGGCAACGGCGAGCCGGAGGCCGGGGTCCCTGCGGCGGGCGTGCCGGCGGCCGGGGTGCCCGACGGGCCGCTGCGCGGGCCGGACGCTGCGCCGTCGGACGTGCCGCCGTCGGACCCCGCCCCGACGAGGACGGGCTCGGGCTCGGCCCGGCCGGGCGAGACCTGGCCGCGCACCGGCAGGTCGGACGGTCTGCGGGCCTGGTCCGAGATGCGCAGCAGCAGCGCCACCACGATCCAGTTGGCCAGCAGCGACGACCCGCCCTGCGCCATGAACGGCAGGGTCAGGCCGGTCAGCGGGATGATCCGCGTGATGCCGCCGACGACCACGAAGATCTGCAGCGCCATCACGAACGCCAGGCCGCCCGCGAGCAGCTTGCCGAAGCCGTCGCGTACCGTCACGGCCGTCTTGAGGCCGCGCTGCACGATCAGCAGGTACGTCAGGAGGATGGCGGCCAGCCCCGTCAGACCGAGCTCCTCGCCGAGGGCGGCGTAGATGAAGTCGGAGTAGGCGTAGGGGATCTGGAACGGACGGCCCTCACCCCAGCCGGTGCCGAACAACCCGCCGTTCGCCATGGAGAACTGCCCTTGGACGAGCTGGAACGACCCGCCGATCTCGCGGTCGTAGTACTCGGCGTCGAACGGGTGCAGCCAGACGTCGACGCGGGCCTGCACGTGCGGGAACAGGCGGGCGGCGGCCAGCGCACCGACGGCGAACAGGGACAGACCCAGCAGGATCCAGCTCGAGCGGGCGGTCGCCTGGTAGAGCATGGCGACGAACAGGCCGAAGAACAGCAGCGAGGTGCCGAGGTCGCGCTGGAAGACCAGCACGACCAGCGAGGCCGCCCAGACCACGAGGATCGGCCCGAGGTCGCGCAGCCGCGGGAGGTGCAGGCCCAGGACCTTGGGACCGGCGAGCGCGAGCGTGTCGCGGTTGACCACCAGGTAGCCGGCGAAGAACACGGCGAACGCGATCTTGGCGAACTCCGCGGGCTGGAGGGAGAACCCGCCGACCGAGATCCAGATGCGTGCGCCGTTGATCTCCTCGCCGAGCCCGGGGATCAGCGGCAGCGCCACGAGCAGCAGGCCGACCAGCATCGCGATGTACGTGTAGCGGCGCAGCCACCGGTGGTCGCGCAGGATCCACAGGAGCGTGAACGCGACGACGGCGCCCAGCAGCGACGCGCTCATGTTCCCGGCGGCGTCCGCGGGAGCCATGCCCGCGGAGTCGGAGATCTCCAGACGCCAGATCATCGACAGGCCGATGCCGTTGAGCAGCACCACCGCGGGCAGGATCACCTGGTCCGACCAGGGGGCGCGCAGCCGCAGGACCACGTGCGCCACCAGGGCCGTCAGCCCGAGCAGGCCAGCACGCCACCAGAAGCTCTCCGGCAGCTCGCCGCGGATCGACAGCCCCACCATGGCGTACCCGCCGACCCCGCCGCCGAGGGCGAGGATCAGCAGGAAGATCTCGGCCAGACGCAGCGGCCTGCGCTGGCGCGGTGTCACCGCGGGGGTGTCAGCGCTCACGCCTGCGCCTCCTCGGAGCCGGCGCCGCCGCCGTCGCCGCCGCGCCCGGTGGGCGTGGGGGACGGTGCGGGGCTCGGGCTCGTCGACGGCGACGGGCTGGGGGTCGGGGTCGGGGTGGGAGTCGGCAGGGCCTCGTCGATGAGTGCGTCGGCGCGGGCGCGGGCCTCGGACTCCGAGGAGGCGCGGATGGTGCCGTCGAGGCGGTCGACCCAGTACGCGGGGAGCTCGTCGACGGCGGTGCCCGTCCAGTCGACGGGGTGCGAGAGCGTCAGGGGCCCGGCGTCCTGCGGGATGCCCTGGAACACGGCGACCTCGCCGTCGGCGACGCCCACGTAGTACTGGTCCTGGGTCCACCCGTACGCCCACCAGCCGCCGTAGCCGAGGCCGCCGAGCACCAGGATCGCCACGAGCACGCCGATCCAGGGACGACGGCGGGGGGCCGGGCGGACGTCGTCGTCCTCGTCCTCCTCGTCGTCGTCCTCGCGTGCGGGGGCCGGTGCCTCGTCGTGCGTCGCGGTGTCGTCGCGGTGGGTCGGCGCGGGGGCGTCGTGCGTCGCGGCGGCGCCCACGACCTGCGAGGCGGCCGCCGCGTCGTCGGCCTCCACGTCCACGACGTCCGCCACGACGACGGTGATGTTGTCCGTGCTGCCCGCGGTCATGGCGAGGGTGATGAGCAGGTCGGCGGCCTCGTCCGGCGAATCGCACTCCACGAGCACCTGGGTGATCTGCTCGATCGGCACGAACCCGGACAGCCCGTCGGAGCAGAGCAGCCAGCGGTCGCCGGCGCGCGCCTCCCGGATCGACATGTCCGGGGTGAGGTCGACGTCGAAGTCGCCGAGCACCCGCATGACGACGTTGCGCTGCGGGTGGGTCTCGGCCTCGTCCGGGGAGATGCGGCCGGTGTCGACGAGGTGCTGGACGAACGTGTGGTCCACCGTGACCTGGTTGAGCACCTGGTCGCGCAGCAGGTAGGCGCGGGAGTCGCCGAGGTGCGCCATCGCGAGGGTGTTGCCGGAACGCAGCAGCGCGGTGACGGTGGTGCCCATCCCGGCGAGCTCCGGGTCGGCCTCGGACGCGTCGACCAGGTCCTGGCGGGCCTGCTCGACGGTGTGCTCCAGGTCGGACAGCGCCTGCTCGGGACCGTGCTCCGGGGTGTCCAGGGGCGCCAGGGCGGCGATCGCCAGGGCGGAGGCGATGTCGCCGCCCGCGTGGCCGCCCATGCCGTCGGCGACGACGAGCAGGTTGGGTCCGGCGTACGCCGAGTCCTGGTTGTCGGACCGCACGAGGCCGACGTCGGACCGGGCGGCGTAGCGCAGGGCGAGGCTCACGCGCTCACCCCTGCAGCTCGACGACGGACCGGCCGATCTGCACGCCGACGCCCGGCGGCAGGTGGGTGGGTGAGGAGAGGCGCTGGTCGCCGATGTAGGTGCCGTTCGTCGAGCCGAGATCCTCGACGTACCACTGGTCCCCCTGCGGGAAGATGCGGGCGTGCCGTGACGACGAGTAGTCGTCGTCGAGCACGAGGGTGCAGCTCGGTGCCCGGCCGATGAGGATCGACGACGTCGACAGCGGCAGCGTGGTGCCGGTCAGCGGGCCGGCCGTGACGACGAGCCGCGTCGGACCCGAGCGCCGGGGCGGGGGCGGGCTGCCCGCCGAGGCGGCCGGGGCGGACGACGACGAGCCGCCGTCGGACCGCTGGCGACGGGCCGCCCGCACGGATCGGGACCCCATGTCGCGGCGCAGCACCGCGATCGCGGAGAGCACGAACACCCAGAGCAGCACCAGGTAGCCCAGCCGCAGCAGGGTGAACGTCAGCTCGCTCATCCTCGGGAGATCACCAGTCCTCGCTCGAGCGTCCGGCGGAGGACCCGGTCCAGAACATGATGCGGGTCCGTCCGATGGTCAGGGTGTTGCCGTCCAGCAGCGTGGCGGCCGGCACCTGGTGGCCCTCGACGAAGAGGCCGTTGGTGGAGCCGAGGTCGGTGGCGATCACGCCCTCGGGGGCGACGCGGATCTCGAGGTGGCGGCGGGACACGCCCGGGTCGTCGACGACGATGTCGGCCTCGGCGTCGCGGCCGATGACCGTCACGGGCCCGGTGAGCAGGTACCGCTGCCCGTCGATGTCGATGAGCGGGTGCCGGGTGCTCGGCGCGGGGTTCGTGGCGGGCGCGACGTTGCCGCGCACCGTCGCCGCCCGCACCGTGAACCGGCCACCGGTCAGCTCCGAGTGCTCCTCGAACGAGACGCTCACCGGGCCGACGAAGGCGTAGTGCTGCGTCGCCGCGTACTCGGTGAGGTTGGTCGCGAGCTCGTCGGCGAGCGGCTCCGCACCCCAGGACTGCACCTGGGCGAAGTCGCTCGGGGCGAGATCGATCGTGAACTCGTTCGGCGCCACCGTGCGGTCGTGACCGACGACGGCGGCACGGTCGTCGATCTCGCGCCGCAGCCGGCTCGCCAGCTCGACAGCCTTGACCTCACCGCGTCCCACCTTGGAGAACGCGTTGTTCATCAGTCGCTCGACGCTCTTCTCGAAGCGGTCCAGCGCTCCCATGCCACCTCCTCCCGTCGGCCCGCACGTGTCGCGGGCAGACTATCCAGATCGTAGGCAGCAGCGCACCACCCGCGCCCACGAACCTGTGGATTTCGTGCGAATCCCTCGGGCAGAGGTGGCCCTCCAGGTCACGGGGCGGTCACGACGCGACCCCTCCGCGGTCGGTGTGACGCACGTCCCCGCCCGACGACGCCGAACGGGTTGGGATCGCAGGGCCGGTGCGTGCTAATCTGCTCCGGCAAGCGCGAGTGGCGGAATAGGCAGACGCGCACGGTTCAGGTCCGTGTGCCCGAGAGGGCGTGGGGGTTCAACTCCCCCCTCGCGCACCGCAAGGTAGTTCCCGAAATGGGGAGCCACCAGTTCCCGAAACCCTCGGCCGGAGCGATCCGGCCGAGGGTTTCGTCGTTCTTGCCCGACGGCGGTGGCCGGGTCACGGAAGCCGGGGCGCACCAGAGTCTCCACTGAACCCGGGGCGCAACAGGTTCCGACTTCAGGTGGCGGCAGATTCCGGGACGACAGTGAGAACTTGGCCTCAGCAAGCGCCCGCCGCGACCGTCTCGAAGGAGCACCATGTCCACCGTCCTGGTCACCGGAGCATCCGGCTTCATTGCCAAGCACGTCGTGCGTGAGCTGCTCGACGCCGGTCACACGGTGCGGGCGACGGTCCGGTCGGACCGTCGGCGGGCGCAGGTCGAGGCGCTCTTCCCGGGGGCCGCCGTCGAGTTCGTCTCGCTCGACCTCACCTCCGACGACGGGTGGGACGAGGCGCTGACCGGTGTCGACGTCCTGATGCACACGGCGTCCCCGTTCCCGACGGCGCCGCCCAAGGATCCGCAGGACCTCATCCGACCCGCGGTGGACGGGACCCTGCGCGCGCTGCGCGCCGCCCGGGCGGCGGGCGTGCACCGGGTGGTCCTGACCTCGACGTGCGGCGCGATCTACAAGCCGGCCGACCACGACTGGTCCCGCCGGAAGACGCGTGCGGACTGGACGGAGATCGACGGGCCGCGGACCACCCCGTACGAGGCGTCCAAGACGCTGGCCGAGCAGGCGGCCTGGCGTTTCGTCGCCGAGCACCCCGAGATGCGGCTGACCGTGGTCAACCCGGGCATGGTGTTCGGCCCGGCGTTGGACGAGCACTACGGGTCGTCCCTGGAGACGGTCGAGCAGCTCGTCACCGGACGGATGCCGATGCTGCCGCAGATGAACATGCCGGTCGTCGACGTCCGGGACGTCGCACGCATCCACGTCCGGGCGATGACCGACGACGGTGCGGTGGGCCAGCGTTTCCCGGCGAACGCCGGGCGGATGTCCATCCCCGAGATGGCCGACGTGCTGCGTGCCGCCTACCCGGACGCCCGGATCACCACGCGCGTCGCGCCGGACTGGCTGATCCGCGTCCTGTCCGCCGTCGTGCCGGCGATGCGGACGGCCTCCCGGGGTCTGGGCCTGAACGCCGACGTGGACGGCTCGGACGCTCCGCGCCAGTTCGGCTTCGACTACATCTCCTCGCGCGACGCCCTGCTGGCTGCGGCAGAGTCGGTGCGCGGCGGGGCTGCTGCCGGCGGCGGGGGTCCGACGGCGTCCCGATAGCCTGGTGCGATGGCGGAGAGCTCGGCGGGACGTGCGACCAGGGACGGCGCCGTCCAGTCCGTCGACCGGGCGGCCGCGATCCTCGAGCTCCTGGCCCGCACGGGTGAGCTGGGCGTGAGTGAGATCGCCCGCGAGCTGGGGGTGCACCGCTCCACGGCGTTCCGCCTGCTGGCGACGCTGGAGGCGCACGACCTGGTCGAGCAGGAGGAGCGGCGCGGCACCTACGTCCTCGGTGTCGGGCTGCTGCGCCTGGCCGGCCGGGTGACCCGCCGCATGGACCTCGCGACGGACGCGCGGGCGGTGTGCGACGACGTCACGGCGGAGGTCGACGAGACCAGCAACGTCGCGATCCTCGACGACGGTGCGGCGGTGAACATCACCCAGACCACCAGCTCGCAGCACGTCGGGGTGGCGCGCCAGTACGTCGGTCAGCGCACGCCGCTCCACGCGACGTCGACCGGCAAGGTGCTCCTCGCCCACGCCGGGGACGACGTCGTCGAGCGCGTGCTGGCCGGCCCGCTCGAGGTGTGCACCGACCGCACGATCGCCGATCCGGCGGCGCTGCGCGAGGAGCTGGCGACGATCCGGCGTCGTGGCTGGGCGGCCGCCGTGGCCGAGTGGGAGCAGGACACCAACGCGCTCGCCGTCCCGGTGCACGGGACCGGTGGTCGCGTGGTGGCGGCGCTGAGCGTGACGGCGCCGAGCTTCCGGCTGACCCCGGAGGGCTTCGAGGAGACCGCGGCCGTGCTGACCCGGCACGCCGCGGGGCTCAGCGCGCGGCTCGGCGCGTAGCCGCGTAAATGCTGCGTAAACCCTGACGGCGGACCCTCGTCGCCGCCGTCGTGCACGCCTACGCTGTTGCGCAATAGACACGATGTTGCGCAGAGCGCGACATCCCCGACCCGGGGGGCCGTGCGATGACCGATCTGTCCCGCCTCACGCACCAGCCGCGCATCGTCGTGATCGGCCTCGGCGTCGTCGGAGCGGCGCTGGCCGACGAGCTCACCCAGAGCGGCATGCGGCACGTGACCGTCCTCGAGCAGGGCCCCCTGTGGGAGACCGGCGGCTCGTCCTCGCACGCGCCCGGCTTCGTCTTCCAGACCTCGCCGCACCGCACCATGAGCCTGCTCGCCCGCCGCACCCTCGACAAGCTCGACGGGCAGAAGGTCGACGGGCAGTGGCTGCTCAAGCGGCTCGGCGGCCTGGAGATCGCGACGACCGCCGAGCGCGTGCACGACCTGGCCCGCCGCCACGGCCTCGCCCAGTCCTGGGGCATCCCGTCCCGGCTCGTCGACCCCGGCGAGTGCGCCGAGCTGTGGCCCGGCCTGGACACGACGAGCGTGCTCGGCGGCTTCCACACCCCGACCGACGGCGTCGTCAAGTCCGTGCACGCCGTCCGCTGGCAGGCCGAACGGGCCGTCGAGCACGGCGCCCGCCTCGTACCCCGCACCCGGGTCGTCGGCGTCACCCGGACCGGTGGCCGCGTCACCGGCGTCGAGGTCCTCCCGGTCCCGGCACCCGACGGCGCGACGCCGGAGCATGTGCCGGCCGACGTCGTCGTCGCCTGCGCCGGCCTGTGGGGTCCGGGCCTGGCCCGCGACCTGCTCGGGTTCGAGCTGCCGATGATGCCCATGGAGCACTGCTTCGGCCTCTCGGCACCCGTGCCGGGGCTGATCGGCCGGCACGACGTGCTCGACGAGGCCTCCCGCCCGATGCTGCGGCACCAGGACTTCTCGCTGTACCTGCGCGAGTACGTCGACCGGATCGGCATCGGCGCCTACCGCCATCGGCCGATACCCGTGGAGCCCGACGGCGTGGCGGGCGCCGACGAGTTCGCGGCCACCGGCGTGCACCCCGCCATGCACCCGCTGACCTGGGAGGACTTCGGCCCGTCGTGGGACGAGGCGCGCCGCCTGCTGCCCGAGCTGAGAGACGTCGGCTTCGGCGAGGGCTTCAACGGCATCTTCTTCTTCACGCCCGACGGCGGGCCGATGCTGGGTCCGGTCGCCGGGATCGACGGGCTCTGGCTCGCGCAGGCCGTCTGGGTCACGCAGTCCGCCGGCGTCGGGCAGGTCATGGCCGACTGGGTCGTGCGCGACGATCCGGGCGTCGACACCCACGAGCTGGAGTACACCCGCTTCGACCCCGCCGTGGTCAGCCGCGACTGGACGCGCGCCCGGGCGGCCGAGGCGTACGCGGAGGTCTACGACGTCGTCCACCCGCAGGCCTCCACCGGGGTGCAGCGGGGACTGCGCACGAGCCCGTTCCACGACCGCCAGCGTGAGCTCGGGGCCGTGTTCGAGCAGGCGAACGGCTGGGAGCGGCCGCTGTGGTTCGAGGCGAACGCCCCGCTCGTGGACGCCCTCGACCGCGTCCCGGAGCGCGACGCGTGGGCCGCGCGGCACTGGTCACCGATCGCGGCCGCGGAGGCCCACGCCACCCGCACCGCCGTCGGCCTCTACGACATGACCCCGCTGTCCCGCCTCGAGGTCTCCGGACCCGGTGCGACCGCGTTCTTGCAGCACCTGACCAGCAACGACGTCGACCGGGCGGTCGGGCGCGTCGTGTACGCGCTGCTGCTCGACGACGCGGGCGGCATCCGCTCGGACGTCACCGTGACGCGGCTCGGGCCCGAGCAGTACCTGGTCGGCACCAACGGGCACCGCGACCGCGTCCACCTGGAGAGCCGGTGCCCCGACACCGTCCGGATCACCGACCTCACGGCGGGCACGTGCGGGCTCGGACTGTGGGGGCCGCGTGCCCGCGACGTGCTCGAACGCCTCACCGACGACGACGTCTCGCACCAGGCGCTCGGCTACTTCCGCGCCAAGCGGCTCCGGGTCGCCGGCACCGACGTGCTCGCGCTGCGCGTCAGCTACGTCGGCGAGCTCGGCTGGGAGCTGTGGACCACCGCCGACCAGGGCCGACGGCTGTGGGACAGCCTCCGGGAGGCCGGTACGCCGTCGGGACTCGTCGCCGGAGGACGGCGGGCGTTCCACAGCCTGCGCCTCGAGAAGGGGTACCGCGCGTACGGCACCGACATCGGCCGCGAGCACTCCCCGGCCGAGGCCGGCCTCGGGTTCGCCGTGAGCAGCCGGAAGGGCGACTTCGTGGGCCGGGCGGCGCTCGAGGACCGGCCGGTCCGACGGCGGCTCGCCTGCCTCACGCTCGACGCCCCGGAGGCCGTCGTGCTCGGCCACGAGCCGGTGCTGGCCCGCGGTGCCGGACCGGGTCAGGGCGCCGTCGGGTACGTGACCAGCGCCGACCAGTCGTACACCCTCGGGGTCACCGTGGCGTACGCGTGGCTGCCCCCGGAGCTGGCGGAGCCCGGCACAGCGTTGGACGTCGAGTACTTCGGCCGTCGCCTGCCCGCTACCGTGCAGTCGGAACCGCTGGTCGACCCCGAGATGTCGCGCATCCTGCGCTGAGAGAGGTATCCGTGCAGCACCACGACGTCATCGTCCTCGGTCTCGGCTCGATGGGCGGTGCGGCGGCGAACGAGCTGGCCGGGCGCGGCCTCGACGTCCTCGGCCTGGAGGCGTTCACCCCCGGCCACGACCAGGGCTCGGCGCACGGCGGCTCGCGGATCGTGCGGCAGTCGTACTTCGAGTCCCCCGAGTACGTGCCCCTGCTGCGGCGGGCGTACGAGGGCTGGCACCGGCTCGAGGCCGAGTCGGGACGCGATCTGCTCACCCTGTGCGGCGGCATCTACCTCGGCGACCCGGACAGTCCGACCTACGCGGGCAGCCGGCTGGCCGCCGAGGAGCACGGCCTGGACCACGAGGTGCTGGACGCCACGGAGATCCGCCGCCGCTTCCCCACCATGGCCCCCGCCGACGACGCGATGGGCTTGTACGAGTCGGCGGCGGGTTATGTACGTCCCGAGGAGACGGTGATCGCCAACGCCGAGGTGGCGGCCCGCCACGGCGCGACGCTGCGCTTCGGGGAGCGCGTTCAGCGCTGGAGCGCGACCCCGGGCGGCGGAGTCGAGGTGGTCACCCCCGAGGGGACCTACGGCGCCGACCGGCTCGTGGTGACGCCGGGCGCGTGGGCGCCGCAGATGCTGCCCGAGCTGGAGCTGCCGCTGTCGGTCGAGCGCATGGTCTTCTACTGGTTCACCCCGGACTTCGACGCCGTCCCCGTCGAGCGGTGGTCGCAGGAGCAGCACCCCGTGTACATCGAGGAGACCCACGGCAACGGGCAGATCTACGGGTTCCCGATGACCGACGGCCCCGCCGGCGGGTTCAAGCTCGGGTACTTCCACCTCGGCTCGCCGACGGACCCCGACGCCGTCGACCGCGTCGTGCGCTCCGACGAGACCGCCGAGATGCGTCGACGGGCCCTCGAGCTCTTCCCGCACCTGACCGGTCCCGTGGTCCAGGCCAAGACCTGCCTGTACACCGTGGCGCCCGACGAGCACTTCGTCATCGGCACCCACCCGCTGCACGACCAGGTCGCGATCGCCTGCGGGTTCAGCGGGCACGGGTTCAAGTTCGTGCCGGTGGTCGGTGAGATCCTGGCGGACCTGACGACCGACGGCGCGACCGACTCGCCCATCGGGCTGTTCGACCCCCGGCGCCCCGCCCTCTCGGTGCCGACCCTGTGATCGGGCCCTGTTCGGCGGTACGGACGGGCCTTCATACGAGGGACCGTCGGCACCTGGCGCTCGGTGGCTCGGCCTTCCGCGGGGCGACCTGGGCTGCTGCATCGTTCGTCGCCCTCCTGCCATTGGGGTAGTCCACCGGATCAGGTAGCCAAGGCGACCGCGGCGGCACAGACCCGCGGGCTGCAGGCCACGGCGGCCGTCGCGGCGGTGTCGCCGCAGGACGAGGTCGCCGAGCGTGACCGCGTGATCCTTGAGCTGGCTCGTGAGGGTGGTTTGGAACGATAGATCGCCGCGCAGACCCCGTGGTCGCGATCGACGGTCAGCCGTGTGCTCAAGCGCCACGGTGTGCGCGCCGGCCAGCGCGCGAGGACGTTCGAGCTTGCGCCGGCGTGAGTGCCGGCGGGTGCGGACGGAGCCGCGCGGATTCGAGGGCACGGATCGTTGCTGCCGCTTCATCATTGCCGCTGCGACCGGTGCGCAAGCGGGCCACGGCCCGCCGCCTGGGGCACAACTTCCCGGCCGCGTCGCTGCGCTCCTTGTCTCGACCGAGAACTTCTTGCCCTGTCGCCCTGCGGGTTGACGCGCCGGCCGCTGCTGACGGCACTGGCTCCGCTATCAGGAACGATCCGGACCACTGAACGCAGGAGGGCGACATGGTCACCGTCACCGTCTACAGCACTGGTCCGTCGTGCATCCGCTGCCGCATGACGATCGACAAGCTGCAGGACAAGGGAGTCACGCCGGTCGTGGTCCAGCTGGCCGAGAACCCGGCCGCGCACGAGTACGTGACCGAAGAGCTCGACTACAGCGAGGCCCCCGTGGTCGTCGTCGAGGACGGCACCGGGCAGGACCACTGGAGCGGGTTTCGACCCGACCAGATCGCTCGCGTGGCCCGGGCGGCCTGACCGTAGGCGCACAAAGGGTAGAGACCATGACCACCACGGCACGGATCCTGGCCGCGAACGCCGCGGCCTGGGACTACTGGCGCTGGCACGCCACACAGGCCGACGCCTGGGTGAGCGACTACCTCGCCGCCCGCGGGTTGCGCGGCACGGTCGCCGGCCAGGCCCCGGCCGGGTGGGCGCGCCTGGTGCCCACGCTGACCAAGCGAGGCTTCACTGAGGCTGAGCTGCTCGACGCCGGCCTGGCCGTGCGCGCCGGTAACGGCTCGGTGGGGGACGCCCTCCGGGACCGGATCGTGCTGCCCATCTGCGATGACGCAAGCCAGATCATCGGATTCACCGCACGTCGCAACCCGGCCAGTGACGATGCAGACCAGCCGCCGGCGAAGTACCTGAACACCACCAGCACGGCCGTCTACGACAAGAGCCGGGCGCTGTACGGGCTGGACGCCAAGACCACACAGCGGCTGGCCCGCGGCGCGACCCCCGTGCTGGTCGAGGGCGCCTTCGACGCCGAGGCCGTGCGCCGCGCCGGCGCCGACCTCGTGCCCCTGGCCGCGTGCGGCACCGCCATCACCACCGGCCACCTCGAGGCGCTGCGCGCCATCGACCCCGACAGCGTGGGCCGGCTCGTCCTGGCCACCGACGCCGACACCGCGGGCCAGCGGGCCATCTGCCGCCTGGTCGGGCTGCTCACTCCCGAGGAGGTCGCTACCGTGCGCGTCGCCGAGCTCGAGCCGGGCGCCGACCCGGCAGACCTGGTCCAGCAGGGCCGGCGCACCGACCTGCGGGCCGCACTGGTCCAGCAGGCCCGAACCCTGGTCGAGGTGGCCATCGACGCCACCCTGGCCGGCTACGACCTGACCAGCATCGAGGGCAGCCTGGCGGCCCTGCGGCATGTCACCGCCGCCGTCGCGAGCCAGAACTCGGCCACCCTGGCCCAGGCGACGACCCACCTGACCCACCGCCTGGCCCTCGTGCTGGACCACGACATCGTCGCCGGCGAGATGGTCGATGCCATCACCACTTCGAGCAGCGGGGACGGTAAGTGATCCGAACGAGTCTGCAGCACCGCTGGTCCGGGTTCGCTGAGCCGTTGGCGGCCCAGTTGCGGATCGATCGCACCGGGCTCACTCCGGTGCCACGGCGCTGGATGCGCCGGACCCGGTGGCTCGCCTGGGCCGCCATCGTGCTGCTCTATGCCGCGGGTTGGGGTGAGAGCACGGTCGCCGCACTGCACGTCCTGGCGGGGGCCGAGCCGGCTCGAGTCGAACTCGGCCCGCAGACGGTGCAGGCTCAGGCTCTTCAGCTGGCGTTCGATGGGATCTTCGTCCTGATCGCGCTGGGTGTACTGCTGGCGTTCCGTCGCTGGCCACGGCCGTCCACTCCTGCGGAGCCGGCGACCTGGCGGGCGCGGTGGCGGACCTTCTTCGTCGCCTCTGTTGCCGTGGGCGTCGGCTTCGTCCTGATGGGGCTGGCTGCGAAGTTCACCGAGAACCTGATCGCCTACCCGTACCCCGACGTCGAGGGCGTCGCCGCCGCGGTGCTGCGGGGAGCTGCGTCGGCGATGGCCGGTCCGATGGAGGAGACGGCGCTGCTCGGCGTAGTCGTCGTGGCGCTACGCCGTGCGGGCTACAGCTGGATCATCGTGTGCATCACCGCGGCGTGCGTACGGGTCCCGTTCCACCTCTACTACGGATGGGAAGCGCTGCTCGTGTCCGTATGGGCGGTGCTGCTCGTGGCCCTGTACCGCCGCACCGGCACCCTAGCTCCCATCGTCGCCGAGCACGCCACCTGGAACCTGCTTACGACGCCCCAGATCGCCGAGGTCGGGAACATCCTGAAGATCACCGCGATCGCGGTCGGGGCGCGCATCGCCATCACCGCGATCACGCCCAGGACACGGCGCAGCGACAATGGGTCCAGATGACCAGGAGGCACGATGACTGATCGACTCGACCTGTACCACCGCACCAGCGAAGACGCCGCCCGAGCGATCGTTGCCAGTGGACGGTTCCAGACCCGCGAGAACACCCTCGACAAGGCAGACCGTCGATGCCTTCACCTTCGGAGAAGGCGGCAGCTGGACCTCTGTTCTTAGAGTTGCTTGCGCTCCGAGCCGGGGTCTTCAAATAGCGAATCCCGAATATCGGAATCGCCCTCCACCACAACCGTCTCGACCTGAGATCCATAGGTGACCGGAACGCTTGGGCGGTTAAGAATCATGTTCTGGACCTCTCCCATGCCCTGAACTGCGGGGCGGACAGCAGGCGTGGGGCGTCTTGCATGTAGGAGGCGGCGGATGAGGCCATAAGCCACTAAGGCAGGCAAGGTAAGAGACAATATCCAGCCACCAACTACATGCCCGGTGACAATTGCCCAAATGGCCGCGCTCATCAACATAAGGGCTGATGTCGCAACTGTCGCACGCTTGATCGTCATGGATATTACCTGCCTATTCTGTTACTGACTAGGATATTACGAATCCGCTTGTCATGCAACAGGCCGTGGTCAGGGAGTCTGCCCGCCCGTGGGCAGTGGAGTGTGACGACGTCTTTCACTCGGCTACGAACGGTCCTCATCATCCGTGCCCGATAACTGATAGGCGCGAAGTGCGATCACACTCTGGACCGATAGTGCAGCAACAATCGCCACGACGCCAAACGTCTGTAGTAGGTCAGCGCCGGCGTGAATCCACCCAGCACCGGAGTTCCAAGTTTCCGCCAACCCTGGGCGGGGTGAGGGGCCTACCAGCACGAAAGCTTCTCCCGCGCAGCCGAGAATGAGTGTCACGAGTCCGGCGATCATCATCCCTACGGGACGGATTGTTGGCAACATCTGATCTCAACTCCGTAATATTTAGTTTGGGTGATTCACCCTGACCTGAGGTTTCGCAAGCCCATGGGGTGCCCGACCAGGTCGGACACCCCAAGGATTGGCGTGGTTGTTCAGGGTTAGCCCTGCCAAGGAACTGTCTGAGCGAGGCCCTGCGAGGCCCCGCGCGCGGAGGGGTTGCCGATGACGTTGCCCCACTTTACGGACACGCCGGAGTTCCACAGGGCGCAGCCGATATTGTACATGGTCTTCACAGGAGTGCCGTTGCGGTCGAAGTAGTAGCCCCTCCCCTTCATGCAGACGGCGGTGTTTAGGCTCCCGACTCCCCAGCTGTACGTGTGCCTGTAGCCCCGTTTCCCCCACACCGTGCTGCGGCAGACGGCCTCCGGGCCGAAGGATCCGTAGCTCCCTGCGGCCAGGTTGCCTGAACAGAGCGCCGCGGCCTCAACCGCGCGCTTGGCCTCCGTTGTGGAAAGATCCTGTCCTTCCACAAGGCTTCCGTCGGGATAGTGGACCGTGTCACCGGGCGTGTACGACGAGTCGATATAGGCGTCCGACTGTTGCACCTTCTCGGGCAACGAGAGAATGACGTCCTTGGATGCGGCGGGGTTCGCCTTGGCGAGCGGGAGGTTGCGCCAGTCGTCGGCGGTGCTGGCCTGCACGCTGCTCTCGGCGGACGCAGGGGCGGCTACCGAGAGGGCCAAGGACCCTGCCACGATAGCGGTCAGGATTGTTCTCAGATGTCGCACTACGGTCTTCTCCTATTCGGATTGGATCTGATGCGATTTGCACGTTACCCACTTATCCGGCTCGTGCAAGTTGTTCTAGTCTGCCCTTTTTGGCGCAAGACTATAATGCCCGTCGCCGTTCGCGAGGGCCCGAGTGCTTCCGCTTTTCCTTTCGTCAAGTCTTGTTCCTGGTCAGAGGGGGGGCGTTGGGCTCGCTGCCCTGCTCCGGCCCTCTACTTGTCTCCTTGCCGGCAGGTCGCTCTAGGCAACACCTTCGAGGACCATCGTTACCATTTTGTGACAGTGGACAATCAGAAACGACCGTTTGTGACGAACGGCGACTGCTACTCGGTGTTCGGCGCCATGCCGTAGCGGCGCGTCCGTCAAAAACTGGTGTCCAAAGCTGTGGCAGTCAAAACCGTGCTGAGGCGTTTTCGATAGCCTCGCCAGTATGGCGATGACGTTCGGCTACGCGCGTGTCTCGACCGCGGGCCAGACCCTGGACTCTCAACTCGACGCACTCCGGGCGGCCGGCGTCGATCAGCGGCAGATCCATGTCGAGACCGCTTCGGGCGCGCGGGACGACCGCCCGGTCCTGAACGAGCTTGTTGAGCAAGTCCAGGACGGCGACACCATCGTCGTTACGAAGCTGGATCGATTGGGCCGGTCGGTGGCCCACCTGGTCGACCTCGCGGCGCGGCTCGATCGCGCGGGAGTGGCACTGCGATCGCTCTCGGAACAGATCGACACCTCCACCGCCGCAGGCCGGTTCATGGTCCACATGCTCGCCGCGCTGGCTCAGATGGAGCGCGACCTGATCCGAGAACGCACGATCGCCGGCTTGGCCGCTGCCCGAGCGCGGGGACGAGTCGGTGGTCGCCCCACTGTCATGACTCCCGATCGCCGCGAAGCAGCGGCCTCACTGCTCGCCGATGGACAATCGGCGGCCGCTGTGGCTAGAGCGCTCGGCATCAGCGAGTCAACTGTTCGGCGGCACGTTCCTCGATGAGTAGCCAAGGTGCGGCACGGACCTTCGCCCTGTAGCGGAAGGCCGGAATCGCCCGCGGGTCACGGTGTGGGTGTGGTGGGGGAGGATGTCGCGCATGACGTCTTCGGGGAGCGAGCTCGAGCCGGCCGGGTATGCCGAGCTGTTGGCTGAGTTGAAGGTGCGAGTGCGTGAGACGCGGTTTCGGGCGGCGCGGGCGGCGAACACCGAGGTGCTGCGCCTGTACTGGTCGGTGGGGTACGACATCCTGGAGCGGCAGCGCACCGCGGGGTGGGGGAGCAAGGTCGTGACGTCGTTGGCAGGCGACCTGCAGCGCGAGTTCCTTGACCAGCGGGGCTGGTCGCGGTCGAACCTGCTGTACATGCGGCGGGCCGCGGAGACCTGGCCCACGGAGGAGGAGTTCGTCCAACAACCCGTTGGACGATTGCCGTGGGGGCACGTGACGGTGCTGCTCGACCGGCTCAAGACCCGTGAAGAGCGCGACTGGTACGCCGAGAGGGCGGTCGAGGACGGCTGGTCGCGCGCGGTACTCGAGCACCAGATCAAGGCGGACCTGCGCGGCGCCATCGGCGCAGCGCCGACGAACTTCACTGACGCCCTGGAAGCCCCGGACTCCGAGCTGGCGCAGCAACTGGTCAAGGACCCCTACGTCTTCGAGCACCTGGCGATGGTCGAACGCGTCGCCGAGCGCGATGTTGAGCAGGCGCTGATCGACCGGCTGCAAGACACGATGCTCGAACTGGGTCGCGGCATGGCGTTCGTCGGCCGCCAGGTGCGCCTGAGCGTGCCGGACGACGCCAGCGACCGCGTCGACGAGTTCTACGTCGACCTGCTGTTCTTCCACGTCGAGCAACTGCGCTACGTCGTGGTCGAACTCAAGATCGGGCCCTTCGAACCCGCGCACGTCGGCCAGTTGGGCACCTACATCGCGATCGTCGACGACCAGATCCGTCGACCCGAAATCCACGCACCCACGATCGGGATCCTGCTGTGCACCGGGAAGTCTGGCCCGACGGTGCGGTACGCGTTGGCCAGTACCAGCGCGCCCGTCGCCGTCGCGGACTACCAGGGACTGCCAGCAGACGCCCGCGGCGTGCTGCCCAGCGCGGCCGAGCTAGAGGCCGTCATCGAAGACGAACTCGACCACCGCCGTGACGATCCTGCGGGCCTGAGTGACCGGTAGTACGGTCGGCGGCAGCAGGGGAAAGCTCGTTCGAAGGAGAGCAGAGTGGCGCGCTTCTGTGTCAACCGCAACGCCCAGGCTGGATCAGGGGATCACGAGGTCCACGACGTGAGTTCCGAGCGGTCTTGCCTGCCCGACCGCGCCAACCGCATCGACCTCGGGTACCACAGCTCATGCCGCCAGGCAGTCACCGCAGCCAAGAACCATTTCAACGACGTCAACGGCTGCAGGTGGTGCGCCCCGGCCTGTCACACGACGTGACGAGAGACCAACCCATCTGAGAGGTGTTCTCATACGCTCATTTGTGATGCTTGCTAATGGTTTCCAAAGGCCGTCCTGGGACCAGCGTGTCGCTTGGCTCGTGTTCGCAGGGTGCACGGCAGGTGCCATCGCTACGCAGAACGGGTTCGTTTATATGCTGGCCGCCGTTTCCCTTCTGAATTTGATGATTCTCTACGGTAAGTTTCGAACGCGGCGACGTCTCTTTGGTCGGCGCGACCACGACAATAGTGCGGGTTAGCTTGGCGCGCCGTAGCTGCCGCGATCACGACCGACCTCACCGCATGGCTCGACCAGCGCCACTGACCTGCACCTCTGAAACAGCCCCTTGCCAGCACCAGCGCGTCCGTCGCCGTCGCGGACTACCAAGGCCTGCCGGCAGACGCCCGCGGCGTGCTAACCAGCGCGGCCGAACTCGAGGCGGAACTGCGAGAGTTTGAGTCTCTCCTGGCTGACAGTCCTCAAAAGTGCCCTGAGGGATGGGTTGCTGCATCAGATGCGACCCGCATCCTGAGCCCGATAAGTCACGTTATGCTTGATGGTGCAATGGGGCGCGCGGTTCATTCGGGCTGAGGGAAGCGGGCTGGCTCCCCGGCTCCCGGGCGTACCGCCGCCAGGCGATCTCTGGCCGGGGCTCCCTAAGCGATGGCGGGAGCAATGCCACCGGTGGGCAGCAATAGTGCGGGTACGCGAGCGGCATTACAAAGGCGGTCGTACAGATGAAGCCAATGGTCGGCGACCGATCACGACCAGGCCGTGCTTCTCGACGAGCAACCGTGGCCCCCGGCTCAGCCAGGTGCACCCGACGGCGATCGGTCGGCTCCAAGGGCCATGGCCCGCAGCGGACCGGCGGACAGGTCCCATCCGGTGGGATCGAGGCTGGCGGTGGTTTGGGCGCGGTGGTCGGCGAGCTTGGCGGCGATCGCCTGAGGGTTGAAGATCCCGACCGGGGTGCGCACGTCAGGGGTGGCGAGCGGCCGGGTTCGCGCGGCGAGGGCGACCGTCCCGAGGCGAGGAAGTCGGGACGTCTCAGCCGAGCTGTTCGCGCACCCACGCGTGGAAGGCCTCGATGTGGTGCTCGGCCGGCACCAGCGAGCCGCCGTCGGCGTAGGCGACCGACGACATCGCCGGCTGGGTCCGCTCGCAGGCCTCGAAGTCCTGCCGGTTGACCCGATCGAAGAGCTCGACCGACCGGGACACGTCCGTCCCCGCCTCGACGACCTCGGGCAGGAACAGCCAGTCGCACTCGACGTACGTGCGGTCCACCGCGGTGGGGAACATGCGGTGCACGACGACGTGGTCCGGCACCATGTTGACGAACACCGTCGGCTTGATCGTCACCGCGAAGTAGCGTCGCTCCTGGTCGGCGGTGAGCAGCGGCAGCGGAGTCACCCCGGCGGACCCGTCGACGGTGAAGCCCTCGACCCCGTCGCCGAACTCCGCGCCGCGCCCGACGTACGTCTGCGCCGCCCAGCCGTCCGCGAACTCGGGGATGACCTCGGTGAGCTCGGGGTGGATCGTCGCGCAGTGGTAGCACTCCATGAAGTTCTCGATGATCAGCTTCCAGTTGGCGTGCACGTCGTAGGCGATCCGCTTCCCGAGCCGCAGGTCGGCGACCTGCCAGGCGTCGAACGTCTCGGCCTCCCCGAGCCGGGTGACCAGGTCGCCCAGCACCGTCCCGGTGAACGACGGCGGCTCCGGGGCCAGGCACACCCACACGTAGCCCATCCACTCCTGCACCGCGACGCCGCGCAGCCCGTAGGCGTCGCGGTCGACGTCGGGCATCTTCGTCAGGTTCGGCGCCGCGACGAGCTTCCCGTCGAGGTCGTAGGTCCACGCGTGATATCCGCACTGGAACTTGCGGGCGGTGCCGGCGGGCTCGGTGCACACCCGCATGCCCCGGTGCCGGCATACGTTGAGGAACGCTCGGATCTCGCCTCGCCGGTTGCGGGACACCACGACCTGCTCACGGCCGACCTGCACCAGCCGGTAGTCGCCCGCCGCGGGGAGGTCGTCACCGCGCAGCACGCACATCCACTGCGTGGAGAAGATGCGCTCCTGCTCCAGGGCGAACACGTCGGGGTCGGTGTACCAGCTGCCGCCCAGCGTGGGCAGGATCGACCCCGGCAGGGGCTCCTCGAGCTGCTCGATGATCATGCGGGGATCCTCTCTGCGGCGGGCCGACGACGGTGGGTCTTGCGCCAGCGCATCAGCTGACGCGACTGGTTCAGGGCGAAGGCCGCGACCTCCTCGTCGCCGGAGCGGAAGACGACGAACAGCCCGCCGTCGGCGCAGACCACCTCGCTGGTCTCGTCGCCGCGCAGGCTGCCGGCGAGCTGCAGGCGGGCGTCGTACTGGTCGGACCAGACGTAGTCGGGTTCGGCGTCGGCCTCGGGCGGCCGTCCGTGGGCGACGACGGCGGCCACGCGGCGCGCCTGGCGCACCGTGCGCGTCCAGTGGGAGCAGCGCTCCCCCGCCCACACCGCGCAGTCGCCGACGGCGTGCACCCCCGGCGCGGCCAGTCCGGCGTCGTCGCACACGACGCCGCCGTCGAGCCGCAGCCCGCTGCCGGCCAGCCAGGCGGACGCCGGGTCGGCTCCGGCCGCGACGACGACGAGGTCGGCGGCGATCTCCCTCCCGTCCTCCAGCACGACGGCGACCGGACCGGACGGGCCGTCGACGCTGGTCCGCCCGCGGCGGCGCCCGCGGGGGCCGCCGACGCCGGACACCCGCGCCCCGGTGAGCACCCGCACCCCGTGCCCCTCGTGGAGCCGGAGCACGGCGGCGCTCGCGTCGGGGCCGATCTCGCGCAGCAGCGGGCCGGCAGCGGCGCACACCACGGTGACGTCCGCGCCGAGCCCGGTCAGCGAGGCGGCGACCTCCAGGCCGAGGAATCCCGCGCCGGCCACCACGGCCCGCGTGCCGGGCCTGACAGCGGCGCGCAACCGCTCGGCGTCGTCCAGCGTGGCGACGGTGTGCACGGCCCCGTGCGGACCGGGCAGGCGCCGTGCGGCGGCCCCGGTCGCGAGCACCACGTGGTCGCCGGTGACGGTGGACGCGTCGTCGAGCGTCACGGTGCGGGTGGGGACGTCGAGCGCGACAGCCCGGCGCCCGAGCCGCCACGTGACGTCGTCGGAGCCGCCGCCCAGGGTGAGGTCCGGGCGTCCGACCCGTCCGGCGAGGAAGTCCTTGCTCAGCGGGGGACGGTCGTACGGGGCGTGCTCCTCGGCGCCGACGACGGTGACGTCACCGGCGTAGCCCTCGGTCCGCAGCGTGTCGGCGACGGTCCAGCCGGCGAGGCCCGCGCCGACGACGACGACACCGGTGCGGACGGCGGCGGGCCCGGTCATGCGGAGACCACCCCGGGCGGCAGGCACGGCGCGGCGGTCGACAGCTCGACGAGGACCTCGCCGTCGACCACCTCCGCCCGGTGGACCCGCACCGCGCCGCGCGCGGGACCGCCGTCGGGCACCCCGCTGCGCAGGCAGAACCGGCTCTCGTGCAGCGGGCACTCGACCGCGCCGTCCTCGAGCCAGCCCTCGGCGAGGGAGGCGTCCTGGTGGGTGCAGGTGTCGTCGATCGCGTGCACCGTGCCGTCCTCCGCGAGGAAGACGGCGACCGGCGGTGCGACCGAGTCGACCCGCAGTCCCTCACCGGGGGTGAGGTCGCTCAACGAACACAGACGATGCATACCGGCGGCTCCCCGGCTCGGACGTCGAGAGTTCGCGGGCGGTGATGCGCTATGCGCAACGTCGTTCGCGATACACAACAGCGTGCGGACGTCCTGCGGGCACTGTCAACGACGTTCCCGAACGGTTCGAGAATGTTTACGGCGCTGAAACGCCGCTCTAGACGGGTGGTCGGTCCGGTGGGATCCTGGAGCTGCGGTCCCCGGGAGGTCGCGATGGTCCAGCAGCAGTCCGCAGGTCCCCGGCACGTCACGTCCAAGGACGGGGTACGGCTGGCGGTGTGGAGCACCGGGACCGGTCCCCCGCTGCTCCTGGTGCACGGGTCGATGTCCGACCACCGCCGCTGGCGCATCACCGAGCACCTCAGCGACGTCAGGACGGTGCACGCGATGGACCGGCGCGGTCGCGGCGGCAGCACGGACGGTCCCGACTGGACCCCGGAGCGGGAGGTCGAGGACGTCGTCGCGGTCGTGGAGGCCGTGGCTGCCGACGCCGGGCATCCCGCCGACGTGCTGGGCCACTCGTTCGGCGGATACCTGGCGGTCCGGGCCGCGGCCCGCACCGCGCAGGTGCGTCGGCTGGTGCTCTACGAGCCGGCCGTCGTGCCGCACCCCCAGCCGCCCGAGCTGGTCGCCCGCGTGCAGGCGGCGGTCGACGCCGGACGGTCCGAGGACGCCGTCGAGATCATGCTGCGCGACGTGCTGCACATGCCCGAGGAGGAGATCACGATGCTCCGGGCGCAGCCGAGCTGGCCCGCGCGCGTGGCCACGGCCCCGACCCTGCCCCGGGAGGAAAGCGTCCCGCTGCTGCTGGATCCCGCGGAGGCGGCCGCCGTCAGGGCTCCGACCCTGCTCATCCGGGGCGGGGACAGCCCGGAGTTCCTGCAGGACGCGATCCGGACCGTGGCCGGCTCCGTCCCGGACTGCCGGGTCGTCACGCTCGAGGGACAGCAGCACGTGGCGGACCAGACCGACCCGGAGGGGTTCGCCCGCGTGGTGCGGGAGTTCCTTCGGTACTGAGGCGGACCCGCTCGCCGGTTCAGCGGGAAGGAGTTCAGCCCTGGTGCAGGGCGGCCAGGTCGTCACCGGCCCGCGGCGACGGACGCACCACGTCGCGCAGCCGGCCCATGCGGGCGTCCAGGTCGGCGGCCACGCGGGCGGCGTCGTCGATCTCGGCGGCGAGGTCCGCCGGCAGGTCGGCGTCGTACTTGTAGTGCAGCTTGTGCTCCATCGAGGCCCAGAAGTCCATGGCGATGGTCCGGATCTGCAGCTCGACCGGGACGTGCTCGACGTGGTCGGACAGGAACACCGGCACCTCGACGATGAGGTGCAGCGACCGGTAGCCGTTGGGTTTGGGCGCGGCGATGTAGTCCTTGGTGGTCAGCAGGCGCAGGTCGGCCTGGGTGCTGAGCATCTCCGCGATCCAGTACACGTCGGAGACGAACGAGCACGTGATGCGGATGCCGGCGATGTCGCGGATCTCCGACCGGACCGCGGCCACGGTGAGGTCGGTGCCCTGCCGCATCGCCTTGGTCAGGATGCTGTCGGGCGACTTCAGCCGGCTGCGCACGTGCTCGATCGGGCTGTAGTCGTAGGTGCTCTCGAACTCCTGGCGCAGGATGTTGACCTTGGTCGACACCTCCTCGATGCCGAACTGGTACGTCAGCCGCAGCCGCTGGAACTCCGTCCGCAGCTCGCGGAACCGCGCCAGCAGCCCGTCGCGGTCGTCCGTCAGGGCGAGCTCCGGCGCGTCGTTCTCCAGCTGTGCCATGATCGCGTGCTCGATCTGCAGGCCGACCTCGTGGCCGTGATCCATGCGTACTCCTCGGGTGGTCACTGCCCGCTCAACGACGGACGGTGGCCGGGCGTTCCGCCCGGCGGAGCTCACAGGTGGATCGTGACGTCGGCGTCGTCGCGCAGGTCGGTGACGATGGTGTCGATCGCCGCGCTCTGCTGCTGGCTGGTGGCCTGCTGGGCGAGCTGGTCGCGCACGTCCTCGAACGGCGGGACCTCCGGTGCCGACGCGCCGTCGCCGGCCTGGTTCTCCATCTGCTCGACGAGGTCGTCGTACTGCGCGCGCAGCTCCTTCTCGGACGGTTCCTGCACGTCGGACTCGGCCTCGATGTAGGTCGTGACCCGGAACTGGGTCGCGGCGTCCTCGAGCACCTGCTTCTCGGACAGGCCCTGCTCCTCCAGCGCGGAGATCACGGCGTCGGCCGACTCGAGCCCGTTCTGCGCGGCGACGTCCTCGAGCGTGGACTGCACATCCTCCTCGGTCGGTTCGATCCCGGCCTCGGACGCGGCCTGCGTCAGGAGCCGGTTGTTCACCAGCTGCTCGACCACCTGCTCCTTGAGCGCATCCTGGTCGACCTCACCGGCACCGCTCTGCTGCTGGGACAGGGCGGCCTGCTGCAGCTGTCCCTCGAAGCTCGTGACGAACTCCTCGCGGCCGACCTCCTCACCGTTGACCTCGGCGACGACGTCGGGCACGTCGTCGAGGTCGGCCTCGGGTGCGGCGCCGGCGTCGGGCGTGGCCTCGGCGCTGGGGGCGGCGGAAGGTGACGAGGTGTCCTCGCCGTCGGAGTCGGCGCTGCAGCCGGCGAGTGCGACGGCCGCGGCCAGGGTGACGGCGACGAGCGGACGCTTCGACATGGTGGCTCCTCAGGTCGGGTACGGGCCGACGACGGTAAACACACGAGCCTGGGAACGGGGTCGGTCGGTGATCAGGTCGCGTTCAGGTTCGGACGGCTACACTCCCGGCCGGCTGAGCACCACGAGCTCGCGGGTGGCCCGTGTCATCGCGACGTACCGGTCCACGGCCCCCTCGATGCCGTCCCCCATCCGCTCCGGCTCGAGGACCACCACGAGGTCGAACTCCAGCCCCTTGGCGGACACCGGGTCGAGCATACGGACCCGGTCGCCGCCGATCGGGCCCACCGCGCCGGGGTCGGCGGCGACGACGCACGCGGTGCCGCCGGGGTGCTGCGCGAGCCAACCGTCCAGCACGGAGGTGAGGTCCGCCGTCGTCCCGGACCGCACCGGCGCCCCGCCCGGGCGCACGGACTCCGGCACGTTCGCGTCGGGCAGCCCGGCCCGGATGACGGGTGCGGCGGCGGCCATCACGTGCGGCGGAGTGCGGTAGTTCAGCGTCAGCGACGCCTGCGTCACGCGGTCCAGCCCGACCCGTGCCAGCCGCTCGGTCCAGGACTCGGCGAACCCGTGCCGCGCCTGGGCCCGGTCCCCCACGACGGTGAAGCTGCGGGACGGGCAGCGTGCCAGCAGCATCTGCCACTGCGCGTCCGTGAGCTCCTGGGCCTCGTCGACGACGACGTGCGCGAACGGCCCGGCGAGCGCGTCCGGCGTGGGGGCGGGAACCCGCGCGTCGCCGGTCAGCGCGGCCTGCAGGTCCTGGCCCCGCAGCATGGACATCACGCCGAGGTCGGAGTCGTCGGTGGCGATCAGGTGGTCGACGACGTCGGCCATCCGGGCACGCTCGGCGGCCTGCGCGGCTGCGGCCCTCCGGCGGCGACGGGCGGCGTCCGGGTCGCCGAGGCGACGCCGGGCCGCGTCGAGGAGCGGCAGGTCGGCGTCGGTCCAGGCGTGCGCGTCGGTGCGCTGCAGCGTGGCGACCTCGTCCGGCGTCAGCCACGGCGCGCAGCGACGCAGGTAGGCGGGCACCGTCCACAGGTCGCCGACGACGTCGGCCGGGTCCAGCAGCGGCCAGGCCCGCGCGACGGCGCTGCGCAGATCGGGGTGGTCGGCGAGCTCCTCGCGCAGGTCGGCACCGGGCTCTGGAGCCGAGCGACCGTAGGCGTCGAACTCGTCGTCGCCGACGGCGGGCGGGTACCCGGTGGGCACGGCGTCCCAGCCGGGGTTCTCGTCCGAGCCGAACCCGTCCTCGCGCGGCTCCGCCTCGGCGTCGGCGAGCTGGTCCGCCAGGATCGTCACCAGCGCCTCGGCGATCACGTCCTGGGCCTCGTGGTGCGGCGTCCCGGGGTCGGGGGCGTCGAACGCCTCGGCCCAGTCGCGCGGGTCGACCCACACGTCGGCCGAGGGCGTCCCGAGCAGCATCCCCTCGGTGGGCGGCTGCTCGGACAGGGCGACGGCCGGGTCGACGGCGGCGATGATCCGGGCGTCGGCCTTGAGCCGCGCGACGGTCGGGTCGGGTTCCGGGTGTGCCGCCGCACCCTCGGGCACCAGGTCGGCCAGGGTGCAGGTGCGCACGCCTTCCTCGCCGAGCCCGGGCAGCACGTCGGCGACGTAGTCGAGGTAGGGGCGGTGCGGGCCGACGAACAGCACGCCGCCGTGGTGCTCGCCCACGTGCGGGTCGGAGTACAGCAGGTAGGCGGCGCGGTGCAGCGCGACGACCGTCTTGCCGGTGCCGGGCCCGCCGTCGACCACGAGCGTGCCGGCCGATCCGGCCCGGACGATCGCGTCCTGGTCGGCGGCGATCGTGCCGAGGACGTCGCGCATCCGGGTTGACCGGTCGGCGGCCAGGCTCGCGAGGAACGCCGACTGGTCGTCCAGCGCGGCGTGGTCCGCGAGCCCGTCGGTGCGGAAGACCTCGTCCCAGTAGTCGGTGACCAGACCATCGGTCCAGCGGTAGCGACGCCGGCTGACCAGCCCCTGCGGGTCGCCGTGGGTGGCGCCGAAGAACGGCTCGGCGGCCGGCGAGCGCCAGTCCACCAGGAGCCGCTCCCCCGCGGCGTCGGTGAGCCCGACGCGCCCGACGTAGGTGACGCCGTCGTCCCGCACGATGCGGCCCAGGCACAGGTCCACGCCGAAGCGACGCAGCATCCGCAGGCGGGCGGACAGACGGTGGATCTCCTGGTCGCGGTCGAACGCGGCCTGCCCGGACCGGCCGGGCGCGCGGCGCGCGACGTCGAGGCGAGCGGTGAGGTCGGCGACCTGGTGGTCGACGGCCGCGGCGATCGCGGCGAGGTGGTTCTCGTCGTCGGCGATCAGGACGGGGTCGTCCTTGGCGGAGAGTCGCGCGGGCAGGGCGAAGGCGCGGCGGGGTACGGGGGTCACGGGCATCAGCTCCGGTCGGTCGGCCCGGTGGGGCCGGTGAGGCCTGCGATTCTGCGCCTCGTGGGGGGCCTTGCCGCAAGACCCCCACTGCGCTAGATGTTGGAAGTGGCGGGGCCGTCCCGCCGGTGCTCCCCGTTCATCGCTCGAACCCCCACTCGCGATCCGTGAGCATCCGCGCCACGGCGAGCCCGATGGCCAGCGCGGCCACCACCAGCCCCGCCTCGACCGCGTAGGCCAGCGCCTGCGTCGTCTCGCCGTTGGACAGGTAGTAGATGGCTCGGTACGCCGACGCGCCCGGCACCATGATGACGACGGCGGGCACCGACACGGTCACCCGCGGCACGTTCATGCGGGGTGCGACGACGGCGGCCAGCAGGCCCACGAGCAGCGCCGCCGCGGTCGCGGCCACCTGGACGGGGACGTCGGTGTCCACCAGCCACAGGCGTCCGGTGTTCGCCACCATGCCGATCGTGGCCGCGGTCAGCGCCATGGACCAGGGGCTGTTGAACATCAGCGCGAACCCGAGCACGCCGAGGAACCCGGCGAGCAGCCGCAGCGCCAGCAGAAGCCCGGGATCGAGGCCGACGGGATCGGCGGGATCCGGTTCGATCCCCACCAGCATGGACACCCCCCACACCGACAGCGCCGCCGAGGTGAGGATCATCAGGGCGTAGGTCAGCCGCGCCAGCCCGGCGGAGAAGTCGAGCTTGGCGAGGTCCAGCGCCCCGGTGACCAGGGGGAACCCGGGCACGAGGAACAGCACGGCCGAGACATACCCGGCCTCGTGGCTGGTCGCGGCACCGCCGAACGCGCCGAAGGCGGCGAGGAACCCCACATACGTCAGGCTCGCCAGCGCGGCGGCGAGCATCGTCACCCCGAACTGGTTCCAGCCGCGGTGGATCAGCGCCCGTCGCAGCGCCTGACCCAGGCCCGCCGCGACGAAGACCCCCACCACCTCCACCACGCCGCCGTTGTTGAGGAACGCGAACGCGGCGCACGCCGTCGCGGCCCACAGGGCGTTCAGGAACGGCGGGTAGAGCGGACCGCGGCCCTCGATGCGGTCGAGCTCGCGGCCGGCCTCCTCCACCGTGACGGGAGCGCGCGCCTCCATCGACTGCGCGAACCGTTCCAGCGCGCTGAGCCGGTCGGCGTTGATGCCGACGCTGCGCACCTCGGTCACCTCGGTGCGGAAGCTCGCACCCCGGTGGGACGTCGTCGTGATCTCCGTGAGGGTGACGTGCGCCTGGTGGCGCTCGATCCCGAGCGCCCGCGCCACGCGCGCCATGGACGCCTTGACCCGGTAGGAGCCGGTCCCGGCGGACAGGGAGAGCCGTCCGACGCGCAGCGCCACGCCGGAGCGTCGGATGAGCTCGATCTCGGCGTCGTCGGGGGCCGTGGGCACGGGTCCATCCTTCCGGCGGGGCGCGGCTCGCGCGAGACCAGTGACATGTGACCACATGGTCACCTATTCTGGTGGGGTGGACGACGTCTTCCGTGCCCTGGCGGACCCGCACCGGCGTGAGCTGCTCGATCGGCTCCGTGCCCGGGACGGGCAGTCGCTCGGGGAGCTGGCCGAGGCTCTTCCGCAGATGACCCGGTTCGGCGTCGCCAAGCACCTGCGGGTGCTGGCGGACGCCGGGCTCGTCACGACGGTCCGGTCGGGCCGCCGCACGCTGCACCACCTCAACGCCGTGCCGCTGCAGGAGGTCGCGGGCCGCTGGCTCACGCCCTACACGGCGACCGTCGCGCAGAGCCTCCTGGACCTGCGCTCCGCGATCGAGAACCCGGACGGATCACCACCCATGAGCGAACCTGTCGTCTACCGCATCCTGATCCGCGCCTCGGCCGAGCAGGTCTGGTCCGCGCTCACCGACACCGGCGTGCCCCGGTCGTGGATGTGGGGCACCACCATCGAGTCCACCTGGCAGGTGGGCGCGCCCTACGCGATGTCCGACGGCGGCACGGACCTGATCGTCGGGACGGTGCGCGCCGTCGACCGTCCGCGCCGCCTCGCCATGACGTTCGACCCCCGCTGGGACGACGCCAGCACCGCGGAGGAACCCGGCGAGCTGGTCTACGACCTGCACGACGACGGCGACGGCGTCACCGAGCTGACCGTCACGATCAGCGGGCTGGCCGGCACCTCGGCGGCCTCCGCCGCCCGCGACACCCCGGAGATCTACTCCGGTCTCAAATCGGTGCTGGAGACGGGCGAGCCGCTGCGCTGACGCCCCCGCAAGGCCGTCCGCGCCCCGCGGCCCGTCGGTGGCTCAGTGGAACGTCGTCGCGTAGTACGTCTGGCGGTCCACCGTCTCGACCGTCACGTCCCGCGTCCGCTCGAGGTGGCGGCGCAGGTTGTCGGCGAACCGCAGGCCGTCGTCGTTGAACCGCGACACGTCGTAGGCGCAGACCACCCGGTGCTCGGCCAGGTGGGCGACGAGGGCGTCGATCATGTCCATGAACGTGCGCGTGGCCCGGCGTCCGGGGTGGGCGAGCGTGAACCCGATGTACCAGACGGCCCCCCGGGCGGCGTGCTCCGGGTACCGGGCGGCGAAGTACTCGGGGCTGACCCACGGCACCGCTGCCAGGTCGGTCGCCAGCGTGGTGAGCCCGACCGGCGTGCCGTGCTCGTCGTGCGCGAGGAGCTTGAGGATCCGGGGGTCCGCCATCTCCTCGTCGAACTCGTCGCGGTGCAGCACGTGCCGTGCCGCGGCACGGGTGCGCAGCGGCCCGAAGGCCTCCAGGTACAGCTCCCAGAAGTCCTCGGCCACCGGCTCGGAGACGACCGGCTCGAACGTCACGTCAGCGCGCACCGGACGTCTCCTGCCACCCGGAACGGCTGAACGACGCCACGACGACGGCGGACACGGGCAAGGTGTCGCACGTGATGCCGGTGATGCTCCGGCCCGCCGGGCGGAAGACTCCCCCGCGGGAAGCCGACAGGTCCTCGAGGCTGTGGGTCAGGTCGGTCGCGACCTGCTCGTGCGACGGCCCCTCGTGCTCGACGAACAGTCCCGCCCCGCTGCCGTCCTCGTGCTGCGACCAGGCCACCCCGGCCCACGCCTCGTGCCCGGGCAGCGAGGCGTGCGCCTCGGCGTACACGCAGTACAGGGCGTCGCCGTGCTCCCCGACGATCTGGTCCCGTCCTGTCACGGCCTCCACGCGGCTGCCGGGAGGTACCACCGAGCTGAGGCGGACCAGGTTGAAGTCGCCGACGCCGGCGGCGAGGAGCGCGGCGTCGAAGGCGGCCAAGGTCGTCCGGCCGGTACCGGTGCCGGCGCTGACGCGGATGGTGAGTGCGGAGGTCATGTGTTCCTCGGGTCGGGCGGAGCGGGGGCCGGTGCGGATACTGTCCGAGGCTGGGGTGCGGTGTCCACCGGGCGTCGTCGGGCACCGCCCCGGACGGCGTCGCGGACGGCGCGCAGCAGGCGGCCCGGGTCGACGGGCTTGACGAGCCAGGCCTCGGCCAGGTGGGAGACGTCCGGGTTCTCGAGGGGCGTCGTGACCGAGACGATGACCACGGGGACGTCCGCCAGGTCCGGGTCCTGCCGGAGGGCGATCAGCACGTCGTTGCCGTCGGTGCCGGGCATCGCCAGATCGAGCACGATCGCCGCGACCGCACCGGACGCCGCCGCGTCGAGCGCCGAGTCGCCGTCCGTGACGCCGACGACGTCGTAGCCCTGCTCCTCCAGCAGCGTGCGCAGCACATCGACGACATAGGGGTCGTCGTCGACCACGATCACGCGCTCGGGCCCGGACGACTCCCTCGGCAGGTGCTCGACCGTGCCGGTCTCGGCCGCCGTCCGTCCGTCCGCCGGCGGCGCCCCGGCGTCCTCGGGCGCCACCTGCCGTGCGCGTCGCAGCGTGAACCGCAGGCTCGACCCCCGGCCCGCTCCGTCGCTGAGCGCCCAGATCCGCCCGCCGTGCCGCTCGACGATGCTGCGAGCGATGGCGAGGCCCAGGCCGGTACCACCCCGCTCCCGGGCGTCGGACGCGTCGACCTGCTCGAACCGTCGGAAGATCGTCTCCAGCTTCTCCTGCGGGATGCCGCGACCTTCGTCGTCGACCCGCACCTCGAGCAGGTCACCCACCGCGGCGACCCCCACGCGCACCGTCCCCCCGGGCGGCGAGAACTTCACGGCGTTGGTCAGCAGGTTCGTCACCGTCTGGACGATGCGGTCCCGGTCGGCGACGACGAGCTCGTCGGAGTCGGTCGGGTCCAGGTTCACGTCGGCGTCACCGGCGAGGATCGAGACCTGGTCAGCGGCTTCCGCCACCAGATCACCGATCCGGTGCTCGCCCAGATCGAGATGGGTCGAACCGGCTGCCATGCGCTCGATGTCGAGGATGTCGTCGACGAGCCGTCCGAGGCGCTCGCTGCTGGTCAGGGCCACCTGGACCATCCGCTCGGCGCGGTCCGGCGCCGAGGTGAGCAGGCCGCTCGCCAGGAGTCCCAGGGCTCCGCGGATCGAGGTCAGCGGAGTCCGCAGCTCATGGGAGACCACGGACACGAACTCGTCCTTGATCCGTTCCATCTCACGGCGCTCGGTGATGTCGCGGAAGACGACGACGGCGCCGCGGACGGCGCCGTCGTCGCGGAGCGGGCCGGCGGTGACCTCGACCGGCACCTCTTTGCCGTCGGGCCGGCGGTACACGTCCTGGACCGCGGTGGCGGTGGAGCCCTCCTGCAGTGCCGCCGTGACGTAGCAGCCCGGGCTCTCCGCGCCGGTCCCGTCGTGCGTGGTGTGGAACGTGGTGTGCGCCTCGTGCCCGACCATGTCGTCGGGTGCCGCACCGAGAACGTGGGCTCCGGCGGCGTTCATGAAGGTGATCCGTCCGGAGAGGTCGACGCCGTAGATGCCGTCGGCCACGGACTCGAGGGTCCGCTCGCGCTCCCCCGCGAGCGCGCGGAGCTGTGCGGTGCGTCGTTCGACGCGCTGTTCCAGCCCGTGCCGCAGTGACTCGTTGTCGACCACGACGAGGATCTGGCGTGCGACGACGGCGACCAGCACGGCGACCCAGAGGGCGTCCGCCACCCAGGGGGCGTTCTGACCGGACTGACCGACGCGGACGAGTGCCGCCGCGAGGAACAGGCAGAAGGTCACCACGGTGCCGAGCACGGGTGAGCCGTCGTGGCGCGGGCTGGCGACCGGGCTACCGGAGGCTGCGGGGTGGCGAGCAGCGACGGCGATCGCCAGATAGCCGCCCACCCAGCCGAGGTCGACGACGGTGCCGAACGCGAAGCCGGTCCCGGCGGAGAGGAGCGCGAAGGCGACGTCCGCGACCGCGTAGAGGACGAACCCGCTGCCCACGAGCACCAGCGGGACGCGTTCGGCCGCGCTGGAGCGGGTCATGACCAGCACGGCGAGCGTGGCCAGGAGCGCGTCGACGACAGGGAGCGCGTAGACGGTCAGGGCCGGCTGGGCGGTGCCGACCGGGGCGTCGAGCACCACGGCGAAGACGGCGATGTACAGCACGGAACCGCCGACGACGACGCTGTCGAGCAGCATCCGTACCAGGTCCTGGCCGCGGGGTCGGACCGTCGGGAAGAACGCGAGACCGACGATGCCGAGGACGAGCGCGGAGATGTAGGCGAGGTCTCCCGTCGCGGGGTCCTGGGCCAGGGCGGCCCAGAGGTTGCCGGTCAGGCCGATGACGGCGCCCAGGGAAAGCGCCCCCCACGCACGTCGTCGCCGACCGGCGGACCGTGCTGCGCGCAGCCCGCAGCTGATGGCGGCGACGACGCCGGCGGCACCGATGGCTGCGCGGGAGACCTGTTCGCGGGTGGCGTCGTCGAACGGTCCGGTCAGGACCACGAGCAGGGCGAACAGCACGACCCCCGCGGTCCAGCACCAGCGCACGAACCTGTCGTGCAGTCGCGTCGCGGTGCGCCTGGCATCCTCCATGCGCCGAGCGTAGGCGAGCGACGAGGCCGCTGCCGACCGGATGACACGGTCACGATCGGCACGCACGGATCGCTGCCGAGGGATACCGTCGTCGCAGGACGAACGCGGGAGGGGGCCTGCAGATGTCGACGAGCAACCGACGAGTGGTGGTCATCGACGACGATCCGTCGATCCGAGAGGTGGCGACGTTGGCCTTGTCGATGGCCGGCGGTCACGAGAGCTACTCGGCCGCGGACGGCTTCGAGGGTGTGGAGCTGGCGCGGCAGGTCCGGCCCGATGCGATCCTGCTCGACGTGATGATGCCGACGGTGGACGGTCCAACGGTCCTGTCGAGGTTGCGCCAGGTCGAGGACCTGCGACGGACGCCGGTCGTCTTCCTGACGGCGAAGGTGGGGGCCCAGGACATCTCCCGGCTCGACGGTCTCGGTGCTGCCGCCGTCATCACCAAGCCGTTCGACCCCCTCACCCTGGCGGACCAGCTCGCCACGGCGCTGGGGTGGGAGGAGTGAGCTCGTCGGCCGACCGGGACGACGACGGCCTGGCCGACGCCGTGGCTGCGCTGGCGACGCGTGCCCGCCGGCGCAACCGCGCACGCGTCGAGCAGGTGGTGCGGCTTCTCGGGCCGGCGGGCGAGGCGGTGGAGGATCCGGAAGCGCGCGACCACGCCAGGCGGCTCTGCCACGCCGTGGCCGGTTCCGCGGGGACGTTCGGCGACGACGAGCTGGCCGAATCGGCCCGAGACCTCGAGGGCACCCTCGACGAGTCGCCCGCGGTCGACGAGGTCGTCGCCATGGTCGGCCGTCTCCGGGACGCGGTGCCCGGCGACGAGCGCCCCGATCCGACGATCTTGAGGGAATCCTGAGGCGAGCGAGACGTTGCCCGAAGGTCGGCGTCCCACAGTGGAGTGGTGACCGATTCCATCGAGGCACGCGGCGCCGAACAGGACCGCGACATCGAGGTCATGGCTCGTGCCGCCGTGTTCCCCCGCACGGCGGCACGGGCATCGGTCGACCACCAGCCCGGCGACCTGATGACGGTGGCGCGGGCGTGGCACGACCTGGTCGAGGACCTCGAGGGCGACGAGCGTGCCGTCGAGCGCTTCGCGACGATCTGGCTCGACCTGCTGCCGCGACGCCTCGCTGCCTGCCGCCGTGCGCTCGTGGCCGGTGACGACGACACGGCGCGAGTCCGGTTGCTGACGTTGCACAGCTCGGCCGCGATGCTCGGACTGGATCGGTTCGCCAAGATCGCGTGGCGCTGTCAGGACGCGTTGGACGCGTCGGCCACCGGTACCAGCTCGGCACGTCATCTGGCGCGCGACATGATCGCCGAGGCGCAGGTCTCGGCCGGCCTGGTACGGACGGTGCTGTCTCAGGCGCGCTGGTCGAAGCGGTAGCCGACGCCGCGGATCGTCCGGATCCACCGCGGGGCGTTCGGGTCGTCGCCGATCTTGCGGCGCAGGTTCGCCAGGTGCACCTCGACGCGACGATGGTCCGAGCTCGTCACCAGCGTGCCGGCGTCGTACTCGTCCCCCCAGAGCACCCGGACCAGGGCGTCCTTGGTCAGCACTCGTCCGGGCTCACCGGCGAGGGCGGCCAGCAGGTCGAACTCGCTACGGGTCAGGTGGACCTCGACATCGTCGACGCTGACCGTGCGGGCGGGGACGTCGATCGTGAGTCCGTCGAGCGCCGGTGACGACGCGGACGCCGGTGTCGCCGTGCTGCCCCGGCGCTGCCGACGCATGATCGCCTCGATGCGCGCCCGGAGCTCGCGGGGGCGGAACGGTTTGGTCTGGTAGTCGTCCGCGCCGGCCTCGAGGCCCATCAGGGTGTCGATCTCGTCGGTACGAGCGGTGAGCATGATGATGATGGTGTTCGACACCGCGCGGATCCTGCGGCACACCTCGAAGCCGTCGATGTCCGGCAGGCTGACGTCCAGCGTCGTGACCAGGGGGTCGATGCGTTCCACGAGCTCGACCCCGGAGCGGCCGTCGGCGGCCGACGAGGTCTCGAAGCCTGCGTGTGTCAGGACCTCTTCCAGCAGGTCGCGGATCTCGTCGTCGTCCTCGACGACGACCGCGGTGCGTTCGGCAGCGGCGGACGCACCGCCAGGAGTAGGGAACCCTGCTGCGGTCATGGGCTCACGCTAGTGGTTCGTTGCCCGGAGCGCAGGCGTGCCCACGGCGCGGCCTCCTCGGCGTGATGCGGAGATCTTGTGAAGACGCCCGGCAGGGATTGCCTCACCTCGACCACTTCCAGGCACGTTGCGCGTTGATGATTGACGCGAGCCACAGACTCGGCCGCGCGTGCTGCCGGGCGTCGGGGGTGCCGGGAAGTGTTGCTCGCGCGAGTGGTTCTGCGCCGCAGCGCAAGGCCTGCGCGCCGATATGGCCAGATTTCACCCGGACGAAATCAGGTCTGGCAGGGGCCATACCCAATCAACTTCGGTGTCATCAACAGTAAAGCGCCAACCAAATAACCAGGTCTTGCGCCATGAGAAACCGGTCTCTAGGATCCAGAAACCGGTATCTCGCAGGTGAGTGCCTGGTCTGGGTGTCGTCGCTCCAGCGTCGGAGCGGGACACGTAGGGGGAGGCGCGCGAGCGCCGGAGCAGGGCGCGACGAAGCGCACCGGACCACAGCAGGACGCAGTCCCGAATTCAACGACGAAGGAGAGACGACATGAGACGCACAGCCGCAGCCCGCGTCGGCGCCGGCGGGGTCGCACTGGCCCTGGCGACGACCATGGGCGTCACGGCACTGTCCGTGTCCTCGGCCCAGGCCGCCGTCACCGGCAGCGCGACCGGGTTCGCCACGCAGGACGGAGGCACCACTGGCGGTGCAGGCGGACAGACGGTCCGCGCCACCACCGGCACCGAGATCCACGCGGCCCTGTGCAACCGGGCCAGCAGCGACACGCCGATCATCATCGAGGTCGAGGGCACCATCGACCACGGCAACACCTCGAAGGTGTCCGGCGACTCGTGCAACACCGCCGACGACAAGATCGAGATCAAGGAGGTCAGCAACGTCTCGATCGTGGGCGTCGGCTCCGGTGCCCTGTTCGACGAGCTCGGCATCCATCTGCGGTCCGCCGAGAACGTCATCCTCCAGAACCTGCACGTGCGAAACGTCAAGAAGTCCGGCTCCCCCACCTCCAACGGCGGCGACGCGATCGGCATGGAGTCCGACGTGTCGAACGTGTGGGCCGACCACCTCACCCTGGAGGCCTCGGGCGGGGAGTCCGACGGCTACGACGCGCTCTTCGACATGAAGGCCGACACCACCTACGTCACGCTGTCGTACTCGATCCTGCGCAACTCCGGTCGCGGCGGACTCGTCGGCTCCAGCGACGGCGACACCGGCAACGGCCCGGTCACCTACCACCACAACCTCTACCAGAACATCGACTCGCGGACCCCGCTCCTGCGGGCCGGCACCGCGCACTCGTACAACAACCACTTCGTCGGGCTCACCAAGTCCGGCATCAACTCGCGGCTCGGTGCCCAGGCGCTGGTCGAGAACAACTACTTCCAGGACTCGAAGGACCCGCTCGGGACCTTCTACACCAACGACATGGGCACGTGGGAGGTCAGCGGCAACATCTGGGACAACATCACCTGGACCGCCGACGACGACGACAACCACCCGGCCGGGCCGAACCCGACGTCGACCGGTTCCGTCTCCGTGCCGTACTCGTACGACCTCGACGGTGCCGAGTGCGTGCCGAACCTGCTCGCCGAGACCGCCGGGGCGAACACCGGCCTGCGGGTCTCGGACGGGTCGTGCGAGCCGACCGAGCCGGAGCCGACGCCGGAGCCCACGGAGGACCCGGACCCCGAGCCCACCGAGGAGCCCACGCCCGACCCGGAGCCCACGGAGGACCCGGACCCGACTGACCCGCCCAGCGGCGAGAACCTCTCCATCGGCGCCGGTTCGGACGGTTCCTCGAAGGGCGACGGGACCAGCTACGGCAACGTGCGCGACGGTGACATGGCCACCTACTGGTCCCCGTCGGGCAGCACCGGACGCATCTCGATCAAGTGGGACGGAGGCCGCACCGTCTCCTCGATCGTGATCCGCGAGGCCGCCGGCGCCGAGGGCAACATCGGCTCCTGGCAGGTGCAGAACCACGACACCGGCCAGGTGCTGGCCACCGGCAGCGGCGCGGGAGCGATCGACGTCCCGACCACCTCGCTGAGCAAGATCAACTTCGAGATCACCTCGTCGTCCGGCACCCCGCGGGTCGCCGAGTTCGAGACCTACGCCGGTTCGCCGTCGGACCCGGAGCCCACGGAGGACCCGACGCCGGACCCCACGGACGAGCCCACCCCGGAGCCGACCGACGAGCCGCAGCCGGGCGCCGACACCCTCTACGTCGCCCCCGGCGGGTCCGCCGGAGCGGCCGGCACGGAGTCCGACCCGACCACGCTGGTCGCCGCGATCGACCGGGTGAACGCGGGCGGGGAGATCTTCCTCGCGGGCGGCACCTACGACCTGGACGACACCGTCACGATCGAGCCCGGCAACGACGGGCTGGCCGGTGACCGCACGCTGCTGTCCGCGCTCCCGGGCCAGACCCCGGTGCTGGACTTCTCCGCGCAGGAGGAGGACTCGTCCAACCGTGGCCTGGCCATCGGCGGCGACTACTGGCACGTGTACGGCATCGTCGTGCAGCACGCCGGCGACAACGGCATCCTGCTCGGCGGCGACCACAACGTCATCGAGCGGGTCGTGACCCGGTACAACCACGACACCGGTCTGCAGCTCTCCCGCCTGATCGCGGGTGCTCCGCGGGACCAGTGGCCGTCGTACAACCTCGTCGTCTCCAGCGAGTCGCACGACAACGCCGACTCCGACGGCGAGGACGCCGACGGGTTCGCCGCCAAGCTGACCTCCGGGCCGGGCAACGTCTTCCGGGACACGGTGGCGCACCACAACATCGACGACGGCTGGGACCTGTACACCAAGTCCGAGACGGGGCCGGTCGGCGAGGTCACCATCGAGAGCTCCCTGGCCTTCGAGAACGGCACGCTGTCCGACGGTTCCCAGGCCGGGGCGGGCGACCGCAACGGCTTCAAGCTCGGCGGCGAGGACATCGAGGTCGACCACGTGGTCCGCGACTCGTACGCCGTGGACAACGGCAAGCACGGGTTCACGTACAACTCGAACCCGGGCTCGATGACCGTCACGAACAACGTGTCGATCGGCAACGAGGAGCGCAACTTCAACTTCGACGAGGGCTCGCACACGTTCAGCGGCAACGTGTCCTGCGACAGCGGGTCCAGCGACCGCTACTCGGGCACCGACGCCGGCGGCAACTCCTTCTGGGACGGCTCGGACGGCTCGGCGTGCTCCGCGTACGACGGCGCCATGGACTGGTCGTTCGCGGTGGACGGTTCGCTGCAGGTCACCTTCGGCGGGTCGACGCCCGACCCGGAGCCCACCGAGGAGCCGACGCCGGACCCGGAGCCGACGGAGGACCCGGACCCGACCGACCCGCCGAGCGGGGACAACCTGTCGATCGGTGCCGGTTCGGACGGTTCGTCGAAGGCGAGCGGCACGAGCTACGGCGACGTGCGTGACGGTGACCTGTCGACCTACTGGTCTCCGGAGGGCTCCACGGGTCGCATCTCGATCAAGTGGGACGGCGACCGCACCGTCTCCACGATCGTGATCCGCGAGGCCTCCGGCACGGCCGGGACCATCGGGTCGTACCAGGTCGTCGACCACGACACCGGTGACGTGCTGACCAGCGGCACCGGCGCCGGGGCGATCTCGTTCGCCGCGACGTCGACCAGCAAGATCGACTTCGTCATCACCTCGTCCTCCGGGACGCCGCGGGTGGCGGAGTTCGAGACCTACGCCGGCTGAGCCGGCGACGTGACGGGGTGTCGCGGGGGCCGCACCGGTCCCCGCGACACCCCGTCGTGCCATTCCTGACGTATTCCTGAGCCGGCCGTGACGTCACCTGCGGTCGCCGCCGAGGTGCGGGCCGCAGGATCGGGTCTGCTGCATCCGACCGATCCTGCGGAGACCGACATGACCGCACTGCTCGACGAGACCTCGACCCCGGTGGTCGACGGCGACGTCCTCGAGACCGGGCGTCACCCGCTCGCGCTCGGCACCGAGCTCGACCGCTTCCACTTCACCCCCGAGGAGCTCGTCGCCGAGGTGCCGACCCGGCGCGCGACGATCGGCGCCGTCGTCCCCGCGTACAACGAGGCCGACACCATCGTCGACGTGCTGCGGGGACTGCTGAAGCAGACCCGCCTGCCGGACGTGATCCACGTGGTCGTCAACAACACCTCGGACAAGACGTTCCGCAAGGCGGCGAAGCTGGCCGGCGAGCACACGGTGGTGCGCAAGGGCGTCGAGCAGGTCACGCGGATCTACGTGCACGACCTCGGCGTGCTGGCGGACAAGAAGGTCGGTGCGCTCAACTACGGGTTCCGGCTCGTGCGGGGCGCCGACTACCTGCTGGGCGTGGACGGCGACACCGTGCTGGGCAAGCGCACGGTGGAGCGGCTCGCGGCCGAGATGGAGTCCGACCCGCGCATCGGCGGCATCTCGGCGATCTACACGGTGGACGACCGTGCTGTCCGCGGACCGCTGGGCCGGTTCCTGCTGACGGGCCAGCGCGCGCAGTTCGCGTCGTTCAACCTGCAGAACCTGGTGCGTGGTCGCAACATGGCGGTGCTCGGCGGGCAGGCCTCGCTGTTCCGCACCGCCGCCCTCGAGACGGTGATGGCGGCGCACCACCAGCGCGACCCGTGGGTGAGCGACTCCGAGGTCGAGGACTCCCTGCTGAGCCTGCAGATCAAGTCAGTCGGCTTCTCGACCAAGATCAGCGCGACGGCGCGGGCCACCGTAGGCGGCATGACCACGCTGCGCGCGCTCGACGGGCAGCAGGTCAAGTGGAACTACGGGGCGATCGACCTCATGTGGCCGGGGCAGCGCGGCGACACCCGCGGCCAGCCGTTCCACCCGAACCTGCGGCTGCGCTGGATGGAGAACGCCTCCATGCTGCTCAACGCGGCGACCCGGCTGATGTTCGGGCTCCTGCTGGCGGCGGCGCTGAGCATCGGCGCCTTCGAGTTCTCCCCGGTGTGGCTGATCCCGCCGGCCGTCGCCGTCGCCCTCAACCTGCGCATCGCCCTGTCGATGAAGAAGCGCACCTGGCGCGACGTGCTGTTCGCCGCGACGCTGGTGCCCGCCGAGCTGTACATGTGGATCCGGTTCGGCCACTTCGTGCGCGCCTGGACCAAGTTCCTCGCCCAGTCCCGCACCGACAACTGGGCGGCGCAGGCCAAGGCGGAGCGCGGCGCCGGGTGGGCGTTCCTCAGCCCGCTGGCGGTGGCGGTGGCCGCCCTGGCCGGCCTGGTCTGGGTCTGGACGCTGCTGCCGGTGACCGCGCAGTCGGCGGTGCTGTCCGTGGGCTGGCCGGTCCTCGGCGTCGTCACCGTGGTCCAGACGGTGGCGATGGTCCGCCGGCTGCTGCGCCGGCAGCACGGCTACCGGGCCTGACGGAGCGCGGCGAGGACTGTCGGACGCCGGGCGTGCACGGTGCTCCCGGCCCCGTTGCCGGAGCCGCCCCGGTCCACGATGCTGGTCCTCCCGACGCCAGCACCGGACCCGGGAGGACCGATGACCGACGACACCGGCCGACATCCCGCACGCCAGGGCCGCACGGAGTCGCCCGAGGAGCGTTCGGACCGCAACTGGAACGAGCTGCTGCAGGAGCTGCGCGTGCTGCAGACCGGCGTGCAGATCCTCACCGGGTTCCTGCTGATCCTGCCGTTCCAGTCGCGGTTCGCGGACCTCGACCTGTTCCAGCGCAACGTCTACCTGGCGGACGTGCTGGTCTGCCTGGTCACGTCGGGCTTGTTCATCGCCCCGGTGGCGGTCCACCGGGGGTTGTTCCGCCGCCAGCTCAAGACGGAGGTCGTCACGCTGGGCGACCGCATGACGCGCACCGGGCTGGTGCTGCTGGCGATCGCCCTGTCCGCGACGGCGCTGCTGATCTTCGACGTGGTGCTGGGTCGCGTGCAGGGGCTGGTGGTGGGTGGCGCGGTCGCCGTCATGCTGCTGGGGCTGTGGGCGGTGCTGCCGGTCGTGGTCCGCCGTCGGCCCTGAGCCGGCCGCGGCGCACCACCCGCTCGGCGACGACGAGGTTCGGCACCCAGCTCAGGAACGGCACGACGGCGTAGGCGCGGTCGAACATCGCGGCCGGGTCGGCGTCGCTCCCGGGCCACAGCGACTGCGCGCCCACGAGCACGCCGAGCCACACCCGGAGCGTCACGCCGGCGAACGTCAGGGCGAACGCGCGGATCATCCACGCCCGGTGGGCGGGGACGTCGCCGCGCCGGATCGCGCGCCACCCGAGGCCCGCTGCGGCGAGCCAGAGCACGGCGAGCGAGCCGAACCCGAGGACCCCGACGAGGCCGGCCTCGTTGACGGGTGCGATCACCAGGCCGGACACGCCCGCGAGGCCGATCGCGACGAGGACGGTGCGCCCGGTGGCCCGGTGCAGGCCGGGGTGCCGCCGGCGCAGGCCCGGCCAGAGCTGCCAGGGGCTGAGCAGCAGCGCCGCTCCCCCGGCGACGAGATGGACGAAGAACGCCGCCCGGACGGCCGTCGGCCGGTCGACGTAGTTGCGGGCCAGGCCGGCGTCGTCCGCGGCGAGGCTCTCGAGCGAGCCGGTGAGGTAGGGCGTGACGGCGACGAGGGCCACGAGGACGCACAGGGCCGAGAGGGCGACGAGGGTCGCGGTGCGGGCGGCGGGCCGACGGCGGTCGGCGGGGCGGCGCAGCGTCGCGCGCGGGTCGGTCATGGTCCCATCGAGCCACGGGCGACGGGCCCGCACATCGGGGACCTCCCGGAGATCCGACCCGGAGCCTCTCCCGGGGTGCCGGACGGGTGCGCCGGGCCGGTGGGCGGAGCGGTGGGCGGAGCGCCGGCGTGGGAGCGCGTGCACATCGTTGCCGGATCGTTGCTGCTCATCCCGCCGTAGAGCGCTTTCCCTGCGCTAGTTTGCGGCGGGTGGAACGCAACGACGCGAGGATCCGAAGCCATCGACGTGCGGCAGCAGCGGGGGTCGGGGCGCTGCTCGCCGGCCTCCTGACCGGGTGCGCGGGCACCGACCAGCCGGGCGACTCCCCGGGCTCCGACGCACCGGCGTCGGCCGAGACCGCCCCGGGCGCGGCCCCCGCCGTCGACTCCGACTGCGTGCAGGGAGTCGTCGTGGACTGGCAGGGCTCGGGCACCACCGAGGACGTCTACACCGCCGTCAAGGTCGCCCGGGTGGGCGGCGACGGTGCCGTGAGCGTCAAGCACGAGTGGGAACGCAACGAGCAGGCCGGCGCGAGCACCGGCTCCGGGGTCAGCGGCGCCCAGCAGGCGATGGTCGACGACGCCGTCGTCGGCGGGCTCGTCGCCGCCGACCCGGCGCCCCGCCTCGCCGACGCCGCCGAGCTCCTCGAGGGCCGCGACCAGGGCAAGTACATCCTGTACGCGTACGCGCGGCACTCGACCCGGTCCGGCACGGTGTCGTGCGCCGGCGGCGGGGAGTCGGTGGGGGTGACCGTCGTCGACTTCGACACCCTGCAGACGGGTGCCGTGAGCTGCGCCGACTCCCCCGACCCGGTGACCGAGTTCGCGGCCGCGGAGGCGATCAGCACCTGGTGCGACCGGGGCTGAGCCCGGGCACGACCGGACCCGCGGGCCGGAGGTGCACCTCCTGCCGTGCTGGACGACGGCACGGCTCCCGCGGGTCCGGCGGTGGTCACGGTCTCAGACCGCGACCACCTCGAGGGTCCGGAGATTCTTCACGTCGTGGACCACCTCCTCTCGTGTACACCGGCGACGCTACGCACGACGGCGGCACGGCGCCAGGGATTTACGGCTCGCGCCGGTCCTCGGGCGGCAGCAGGTGCGCCCACTCGCGGGGGTAGTCGTCCAGCCACTGCGTCAGGGACCGGGCCGGGCGGCCGACGAGCCGTTCGACGTCGTGCGACACGTGCGCCATCTCCCCGGTCGCGATGGCCTCGTAGGAGGACACCCAGCCGGCCAGCTCGACGGCCGACGCGCCGAGGTGGGCGCGCGAGGCGTACGCCTCCGACACCGACTCCGCGTGGTACGTGATCTGCCGGCCGGTGGCGAGCGTCAGCCGGGCGGCGACCTCCGTGAGCGTGGCGGCCTCGGGGCCGGTCACGTCGTAGACGACGCCGTCGTGGCGGGTGGGGTTCTCGTCGAGCAGGACGGCGGTGGCGACGTCGGCGACGTCGTCGTGCGAGACCGACGCGACGCGCCCGTCCCCCGCCGGACCGCGGATGACGCCGTCGGGCCCCACGAACGACGCCAGCGCTTGGTGGTAGAGGTTGTCGCGCAGCACCGTCCAGCGGACCCCGGCGTGCCGCAGGTGCTCCTCGGTGTGGAAGTGGTCGCGCGCGAAGGTGAAGGTCGCGTCCGGCGCCGCCCCCACGAACGACACGTAGACGATCCGCTCGACGCCGGCCTCGACCGCCGCGTCGATCGCGGCCACGTGCTCGGCGACCCGGTCGGTGGACTCGCGGGCGCTGACCAGGAACGCCGTCCGCGTGCCCTCGAACGCGGCGCGCATGGCGGCGTGGTCGGCGTAGCCCGCCGACTGCACGACCTCGCACTCCGGCAGCGGGCGGCCGTCGTCGAGCCGAGGCGCCCGCTCCGGGTCCCGGACCACCAGGCGCTGGTGCGCACCCTCGGCGGCCAGGCGGAACGCGAGGCGCGAGCCGAGGCGCCCCGAGGCGCCGGTGACCGCGATGAGTCCGTCGGCAGACCACGTCATGGCGTCACGGTACGCGGGGCGGCCCCGGTTCGCCCTGTCTGGGAGCATGTGGGTCGTGACTGCTGAGACCTTCCGCGTGATGACCGTCTGTACCGGGAACATCTGCCGCTCCCCCATGGCCGAGGTGGTGCTGCGCGACCGCTTCGAGGCCGCCGGTCTCGGCGACCGGGTGGAGATCGACTCCACCGGCATCAGCGACGAGGAGCACGGCAACCCCGTCGACCCCCGGGCGCGGCGCGTGCTGGCCGCGCACGGCTACCCCGTCGGCGAGGGCCACCACGCCCGCCAGGTCCGGGCGGACCAGCTCGGCGAACGGGACCTGGTGCTGGCCATGACCGCGCGGCACGCCCAGGTGCTGCGGCGACTGTCGAACGGTACAGAGACGGACATCCGGATGTACAGGTCGTTCGACCCGAACGCCCCGCAGGTGCCGGCGGGCGCCGGCGAGGCGGTCCTCGACGTGGACGACCCCTGGTACGGCGACGAGGACGGGTTCGAGACCACGATCGCGGAGATCGAGGCCGCCGCGGACGCCGTCGTGGCGCACGTGCGCGCCCGGCTGGGCGACGCGGGCTGAGCCGCCAGGTCGCAGCGCCCGGCCGAGCCACCGGTTCGAGCCGTCCGGCTGAGGCGCCCGGCTACGACCGACCGAACCAGCGACGCCAGCCGCGCACCGGTGCGGTCGGCGACGCGGGCTCGGGCTCCGGGGCGCGCAGCGGGGCGTAGGTGCGGACCCACCGGCGCATCTCCTGCCAGACGACGTCGCGCACCTCGGGCGCCGAGAGCGTCACGTCGTGCAGGGCACCCTCGACCCGGGCGAGCGTCACGAGCCGGCCGAGCCGCATCGTGCGCCGCGCGACCCCCTCGACGTCGAGGACGCTGTCCGTGCGGTGCATGTCCTCGCTCCACCGCACCGGCGGCGTCGACCGTGCCGACAGCAGCACGAGGACCGGGACGTCGATGCTCAGCCCGCGCGCGACCTGCTCGTGCCCGTCGAAGATCGCGGCCAGCCAGGCCGGTGTCGCGCGCCACCCCTCGTCGGGGTGCCAGGCGGGGTCCAGCTCCCAGGAGCCGTCCTGCCGCGAGGACACGGCACGCACGTAGTAACCCAGGTCCACGTTCACGAGCTGGCTGCGCGGGGCCAGCGCCGCCTGGGCGCGCACGCTCGGCTCGAGCACGCGCCGTCCCACCTTCCGCGTCTGGAACTCGAGCCAGGGACTGTTCAGGACCAGCGCGTCGGCCCGTCCCGGGTGACGGTCCGTCCACAGGCTGAGCACCAGACCGCCGGTGGAGTGCCCCATGAGGACCAGTCCGCGCGTGGGACGGTCGGACTCCCCGTGCCCGATCTGCGCCAGCGCCGCCTCGAGATCCTCGTCGTAGGTCTCCAGGCGCGTGATGAAGCCGGGCGTGTGGTGCGGTCGGATGCTGCGGCCGTACTTGCGCAGGTCCAGCGCGTGGAAGCGGACGCCGAGCCCTTCCCAGAAGTCGGCCAGATGGGTCTGGAAGAAGTAGTCCGTCCAGCCGTGCACGTAGAGCACGTCCACCCCGGCGTCGTGCGGCAACGGCTCGTCGCGACGGCGGCGCACCAGCGTCGCCACGACCTCGCCCTCGAAGTCCGGAGCCAGCGGCAGGGTGCGGCGCTCGAACCCGGGCAGCACGTCGGTGAACCACTCGAGCTGCGGCGTGTCGTCAGGGGGCGGCGGCGCGTGAGGCGGATCGGCAGCGGCCGGAGCCGCAGGGGGCTGGCCTGCATCGTGCCGACGACCGGGATCGTGCATGGGGGCAACCTAGGCCGACCGCGACCCGGGCGCGACCGCCGGGTGTCAGAACGGGGGGTCGCCAGGTGGGCGCGAGAGGTCCAGGCCGCTCGCGGGCCGCGTCACGTGCCGGCGGCCGGTCGGCGAGGTCCAGGTCAGGGTGCCCGGCGGATGGTCCGGGCCCGCTTGTCGGACGTTCCACCGGGTCTGGTGCTTCAGGACGTGGTGGTGGCGGCACAGGTGGGCGAGGTTCGCCGCACCGGTGGTCCCGCCGTCCTGCCAGGCCCGGGTGTGGTCGAGGTCGCTGCGTTCCGCGGACCGGGTGCATCCCGGGAACCGGCAGGTCCCGTCCCTGGCGCGCAGCAGCGCACGCAGCGCGGCGGGCACGGCGTAGGTCGTCGCGTCGGTGGTCAGGACCGACCCGTCCACCGGGTCGACGAGGATCCGGCGCAACGACGGTGCGCGGGCGGTCAGGAGCGCTGCGGTCTCGCCGTCGATCGGGCCGTGGCCGTCGAGCTCGGCCGGGAGGTCGTCGCGACCCGCCAGCGCGAGCACCGGGACGGTGACCTGGACCCGCGGGACGATCCGGCGGGCGAGATCTGCGAGGTCGGGTATCGGGTGGTCCGGGTGCGCGCCCGAGGAGGGGGCGTCGGCCGAGGGTGCGTGCTCGTCAGCGCCCGGGTCGAGCGCGGCGCGGCGTCGTGCGGACGGTCCGGGGGCCGGGTGCGCCGTGTCGTGCGAACTGCTCGACGGCCTCGGCGAGGGTGCAGCGGCAGATCGCTGCGGGGCCGTCAGCAGGTCGAGCAGGGCGTCGGCCCGCAGCTGTCCAGCCGTCCGGTCTTCCCCCGCCTCCCGGGCGGCCCGTGCCGCACGGTCGAGGCGGTCGGCGGCGGCGTGCGCGCCCGTCGCCGGGAGGAGCGCGCTGAGCCATGCCATCCCGTCGGCGGCCGGGTCGACGCAGACGTCGCGGCGCTTCCGGGCGTCACGGTGCCGCTCGTCCGCAGCGACGGGATGGGCACGGTCGCGGGCTCGGCGGAGGCGGCGACGGAACTGGGTGGGGGTGTCGCACCCGGCTCCGGCCAGGGACTCGCGCAGGACGGGACGTCGGACGTCGTCCGGCAGGTCGGCGAGGGTGTCGGCGAGCATCGTCGCGTGGCGCAGGGAAAGTCGCCCGCCGTGCAGGGCATCGACGGCCTCGGGGGCGGACCGGCACAGGGTGCCCGCGGTGTCCACCAGATGGCCGGCGTCCCGCTCCGTGATCCGCAGGGTGGTCGCGACGTCGGCGACCAGGGCGCGCAGGGCGAGCTGGAACCGCCGCGAGGTGCCGGCGCGGGCGACCTCGCGGTCGGCCTCGTCGAGCAGCTCGGGGACGTGGGCGGTCGCGGTCCGCCGCACCCGCTCGACGGCGAGCAGCTTGAGGGCCTCGAGGGAGTCGATCTGCGCCTGGAGCGCGGCCACCTCGTCCAGGCCGTCGTCGACCTGGCCGAGCGCCGTCGTCGCCCGGAGGTCCTCGTGATGCTCGACGGCGACCTCGTCCAGAGGCACGCGCAGGTCCTCCGCGACGGCGTCGTGGTCACCCGGCACCCCCGCGAACTCCCTGGTGAGCAGCATCGCGTCGAACACGTGTACGACCCTAGCGGCGTCCGTGGACGCGACGCAAGAGTCCGCCGTCCGCCCTGTGGACCGGCCCTCGGTGCGGGCATGATGGCCCGATGAAGGTCTCGCGCCGCAGCCAGGTCCCGCCGTTCGCCGTCATGGAGGTGCTCGCCGCGGCGAACGCCCGCCGTGCCGCCGGGCACGACGTGCTCAGCCTCTGCGCGGGCGAACCGTCCACCGGGGCGTCCGACGTCGTGCGCGAACGTGCCGCCGACCTGCTGCGCACCGCCGACCTCGGGTACACCGAGGCGCGCGGCGTCCCCGCGCTGCGCGCGCAGATCGCCGACCACTACCGGCGGTGGTACGACGTCGAGGTCGACCCGGGGCGCATCGCCGTCACCACCGGGTCCAGCGGCGGGTTCGTGCTGACGTTCCTCGCGGCGTTCGACGTCGGTGACCGCGTCGCGCTCGCCCGCCCCGGCTACCCGGCGTACAAGAACATCCTGGCGGCGCTGGGCTGCGAGGTCGTCGAGCTCGACTGCGGGCCGGAGACCCGGTACCAGCCGACCGTTCCGCAGCTCATGGAGGCCTACTACGGCGGCGGGCTGGACGGCCTGATCGTGGCCTCCCCCGCCAACCCGACCGGCACGATGATCCCGCCGGCGGAGCTGGAGGCGCTGACCGCCTGGTGCTTCGAGCACGACGTCCGCCTCGTCAGCGACGAGATCTACCACGGCATCGCGTACGGCGACGACGTCGCCCAGGCGACCGCGGCGTCGTCCACCGACCGGGGCGCCGTCGTCGTGAACTCGTTCTCGAAGTACTGGGCGATGACGGGATGGCGGCTGGGCTGGCTGGTGCTGCCCGACGACCTGGTCGCCCCGGTGGACGCGCTGGCCGGCAACGTGGCCCTCTCTCCCCCGGCGCTGGCGCAGCACGCGGGGATCGCGGCCTTCTCCGCCGAGGCCTACCGTGCGGCGGCCGACAACGTGGCCCGCTACGCCACGTCGCGCGCCGCGCTCCTCGACCGGCTCGACGAGCTGGGCTGGCGCCCGGTCGCACCGGCCGACGGGGCGTTCTACCTGTACGGCAACATCGCGTCGACCGGGCTGGACGCGGTGACGTACTGCGCCCGGCTGCTGGCCGAGGCGGACGTCGCCGTGACGCCGGGCACGGACTTCGACGGCGAGCGCGGCCGGGACTGGGTGCGCCTGTCGTTCGCGGCGGCGCCCGACGTCGTCACCCGGGCCGTGGACCGGATCGTGGCCTGGCAGCGGACCCTGTAGCGGCCGACGGCCCGGGGCGTCGGCCGGTCACGCACGCGGGCCCCGTCGAGGAGTCTCGACGGGGCCCGCGGGACGAGCGCCGAGGTGCCCGGCGGGGCCGGCGAGCGCCGAGGTGCCGGCGGGGCCGGCGAGCGCCGAGTGCTGTCAGCGCAGCCCGGCGACGACGCGCAGGTCGGCGTGCGCGGCGGCCGGACGCACCTCGCGGTGCTCGACGACCGGAGCGGTCATGCCGGGCAGCGGCGACTCGACGAGCGGCAGGTGCACCGGGCGCAGGCGCGGCCGGGCTTTCCGCCGGGCCTTGGCGATGACCAGGAGCGCCTGGGCGCCGATGACCATCCAGGCGATGTTCGCCGCGACGGACGGCCACACGCCGTTGACCGCCGCGACGAGGAACATCAGCGAGGTCGCGCACAGGTTGGCGAGCTGGAACTGCAGCGAGTTGGGCGACCAGCGACCCTGGGAGACCATCGCATAGGCGACAAGACCCACCAGCGCGCCGACCCATCCCAGAGCAGTGATCACGAACATCAGGGCGTGCGACATGCGAGCCTCCTCCACAGGGGTGTCGGGATGGTGCAGCGATCCGCGTACACCGAGATGAGCGCCCGGACGGCAGATGGATGCCGCGGGCGCAGACACCATCCTGAAGCACAACCTTGCTTCAGCGCAATCGAACGCAACTATCAAAGCCGGTTAGTATTTCTACATGGCTACCGACCCACGAAGACTTGCCTTCCTCCTTGCCGTACACCGTGCCGGGGGCGTGCTCGCGGCAGCAGATCTTCTCCAGGTCACCCCGTCCGCGGTGTCCCAGCAGATCGCTCGGCTGGAGGCCGAGGAGGGCTTCCCGGTGCTCGACCGCGGCCCCCGGGGGGTCAGCCTCACGCCGGCCGGCAGGGTCCTCGCCGACGTGGCCGAACGCATCGAGGCCGAGCTGGTCGAGGCCCGCCAGGAGATCGCCAACCTCGGCGAGGGCATCTCGGGCACCGTGCGCATCGGTTCCTTCCAGTCCGCGATCCGCGCCGTCGTGGCCCCGCTGCTCGCACCCCTCGCCGAGGAGCACCCGGGCCTCGTCCTCGACGTGCGCGAGCACGAGCCCGCCGAGGCCGTCCGCATGCTGCGCGCGGGCGACCTCGACGCCGTCCTGCTGGAACGGGACGTCGACGTCGACGCGCCGGCACCCCGCGGCCAGCACGACGTCCCCCTCCTCGACGAGCCGTGGCGCCTGCTCGTCCCCCACTCCCTGCCCACTCCCGAGCGGCTCGACGACCTGCGGGACCTGCCGTGGATCGGCGCGCTGCGGGGCACGGCGTCGGACCGTGCGCTGCGACGCCTGGGCCGCACGCTCGGCACCGACCTGGCGATGCGCCACGCCTACTTCGACTTCGACACGGCGCTCGCGCTCGTGGCCGCTGGTCAGGGCGTCGCCATGCTCCCGGCGCTCGCCATCGAGCGCAGCACCGTCCCCGAGGGCGCCGACGTCGTGGCGATGACCGGCCTGGGGTCCCGGCGCATCGTGGTCCGCCACCGGGCCACCCGGCACGAGCCGGGACCCGCCGTGCGCGCCGTGGTCGACGCGATGCTCGACGTCACCCGCGACTTCGACCTCGCGTGACGACGCCGCGCGCCCCGGCTCCCCGGCAGCCCGGACGCACCGCCGGGTAGACTGGCCGCCGACAACCGAACAGCCGCTCGAACCGCGACGGGAGAGCCTGCCGGCCATCCGGCAGCGCCGAAGGAGCAAGACCCTCCCCGGGAATCTCTCAGGCCCACGTACCGTCGCGGCGAGGCACCTCTGAAAAGCGGTCCGGCGTCGTCCCACGGGACGACGGCGGGCACACCGACGGGGCACGTCGGCCGCCCCGTGGCGTCCGGCCAAACTCTCAGGTTCCATGACAGAGCGGGGAGGGTCCTGGCCCCACCGACCCTCGGAGCGCTGCTCGTGACCCACTCCCCCGCCGACCCCGACGTCTTCGCCGACCGGCACATCGGCCCGCGCGGGTCCGAGACCGCCACGATGCTGGAACGCCTCGGGCACGACTCCCTCGACTCCCTGGTGGACGCCGCCGTCCCGGCGGCGATCCGCCAGGCCGCTCCCCTCGACCTGCCGGCCGCACGCACGGAGGCCGAGGTGCTCGCGCACCTGCGCGAGATGGCGGCGGAGAACCAGGTCAAGCGCCAGATGATCGGCCAGGGCTACTACCCCGCCGTGACCCCGGCCGTGATCCGCCGCAACGTGCTGGAATCCCCCGCCTGGTACACCGCGTACACCCCGTACCAGCCGGAGATCTCCCAGGGCCGGCTCGAGGCGCTGCTGAACTTCCAGCAGGTGGTCGAGGACCTCACCGGGCTGGAGATCGCCGGGGCGTCGCTCCTCGACGAGGCCACCGCCGTCGCCGAGGCCGTCGCGCTGATGTGGCGGGCCTCGCGGGCGAGGTCCGGCTACGTGGTGCTCGACGCCGACCTGTTCGGCCAGTCGCTCGAGATCACCCGGGGCCGCGCGCGGGCCGTCGGCCTGCCGGTCGTAGTCGTGGACCTGAGCGAGGGGCTGGACGCGGCGCTGGGTCGGCTGGAGTCCGAGGGTGCGCTGCCGGAGGGCTCGCTGGTGGGCGTGGTGGCCCAGCAGACGGGCGCCTCCGGCCGGGTCCTGGACCTGCGGGCGGTGGTCGCGGAGGCGAAGGAGCGCGGCGCCCTGGTCACCGTGGCGACCGACCCCCTGGCCCTGACGATGCTGGTCTCCCCCGGTGAGCTGGGCGCCGACGTGGCCGTCGGGTCGGCCCAGAGGTTCGGGGTGCCGCTGTTCTACGGCGGCCCGCACGCCGCCTACGTGGCCGTCCGCAAGGGTCTGGAGCGCCAGCTGCCCGGCCGGCTCGTCGGCGTCTCGGTCGACGCCGACGGCGAGATCGGCTACCGCCTGGCGCTCTCGACGCGCGAGCAGCACATCCGGCGCGAGCGCGCGACGTCGAACATCTGCACCGCGCAGGCGCTGCTGGCCGTGGTCGCCTCCATGTACGCCGTCTACCACGGCCCGGAGGGGCTGCGGGCGATCGGCGAGCGCGTGCACGGTCGGGCCGTCGCGCTGGCGACGGGTCTGCGGGCGGCCGGGGTGCAGGTCGAGCACGAGACGTTCTTCGACACGGTCCGGGTGGTGGTGCCGGGCCGCGGTGCTGCCGTCGGTGCCGCGGCGGCCGCCGCGGGATACAACCTGTACATCCCGGACGCCGACCATGTACAGATCTCCTGCGACGAGACGACGACCGAGGACGACGTCGCGGCGCTCCTGGGCCTGCTGGACGCCGCACCGGCGGACGCCGCGGAGGACCTGGGGGTCGGGGACGCGTTGCTGCGCTCCACGGGGTACCTGGAGCACCCGGTCTTCCACCGGCACCGCTCGGAGACGGCGATGCTGCGCTACCTGCGTGCGCTGAGCGACAAGGACCTGGCGCTCGACCGGACCATGATCCCGCTCGGGTCGTGCACGATGAAGCTGAACTCCGCCGTCGAGATGGAGCCGATCAGCTGGCCCGGCTTCGCCGACTTGCACCCGTACGTGCCCGCCGACCAGGCACGGGGCTACGCCCGGCTCGTCGACACCCTGGAGTCCTGGCTCGCGGAGATCACCGGGTACGCCGCCGTCTCGGTGCAGCCGAACGCCGGGTCGCAGGGCGAGCTCGCGGGCCTGCTGGCGATCCGCGCCTACCACTCCTCCCGCGGCGACGAGCAGCGCGACGTCGTGCTCATCCCCGCCTCGGCGCACGGGACCAACGCGGCGTCCGCGACCCTCGCAGGGTTGTGCGCCGTCGTCGTCGCCACCGCCGAGGACGGCGAGATCGACCTCGGCGACCTGCACGCGAAGCTCGACCAGCACGGCGACCGGGTGGCCGGGATCATGATCACCTACCCGTCCACCCACGGCGTCTACGAGCCCCACGTCCAGGACGTGTGCGCTGCCGTACATGACGCCGGTGGGCAGGTGTACATCGACGGTGCGAACCTCAACGCCCTCGTCGGCCTGGCCCGCCCGGGCCGGTTCGGCGGCGACGTGTCGCACCTGAACCTGCACAAGACGTTCTGCATCCCGCACGGCGGGGGAGGGCCCGGCGTCGGCCCCGTCGCCGTCGCCGAGCACCTCGCGCCGTTCCTCCCGGGCGACCCCACGCCGTCGGCCACCCCGGGCGTGGACGGGCCCGCCGCCGTCGCCCCGGTCTCCGCGACGCGCCACGGGTCCGCGGGGATCCTGCCCATCTCGTACGCCTACCTGGCGCTCATGGGCCCCGACGGGCTGACGAGCGCGACCGAGCACGCCGTGCTCACCGCCAACTACGTGGCCGCCCGCCTGGCCCCGCACTACCCGGTGCTGTACACGGGTGAGGCGGGCCTGGTCGCCCACGAGTGCATCCTCGACCTGCGTCCCCTCACCGCCGAGACCGGCGTGACCGTCGACGACGTCGCCAAGCGGCTCATCGACTACGGCTTCCACGCCCCCACGATGGCGTTCCCGGTGCCCGGCACCCTCATGGTCGAGCCCACCGAGTCCGAGGACCTGGGCGAGCTCGACCGGTTCGTGGACGCGATGATCGCCATCCGGCGCGAGATCGACGACGTCGCCACCAGACGGTGGACGATCGGCGACTCGCCGCTGCGCAACGCGCCGCACACCGCCGCGTCGGTCATCGTGGAGGACTGGGACCGCCCGTACACCCGCGAGCAGGCGGCGTTCCCAGTGCCCGGGCTGCGTGCGGCGAAGTACTGGCCGCCGGTGCGCCGCATCGACCAGGCGCATGGCGACCGCAACCTGCAGTGCTCCTGCCCGCCCGTCTCCGCCTACGCCGACTGAGAGGCCCCAGGATGACCACGACGAAGTCCCCGCTGCACTCCGAGCACCTCGCGCTCGGCGCGCACCTGACCGAGTTCGGCGGGTGGGACATGCCGCTGCGGTACAGCTCGGACATCGCCGAGCACCGGGCCGTCCGCGAGGCGGCCGGGCTGTTCGACCTGTCCCACATGGGCGGGGTCAGCATCACCGGGCCGGAGGCCGGCGCGTTCCTGGACCACGCGCTGGTCGGCAACCTGTCCGCGCTGCGCGAGATGCGTGCCCGCTACACCATGATCTGCGCCGACGACGGGGGAGTGCTGGACGACCTGATCGTCTACCACAACGCCCCCGGTGAGTACTTCCTCGTGTCCAACGCGGCCAACGCCGACACCGTGCTCGTCGCGCTGCTGGAGCGCGCGGCCGGCTTCGACGTGGCCGTCCGCGACATCTCCGCCGGCCAGGCCCTGATCGCCGTGCAGGGGCCGCGTGCCGAGGAGATCCTGCGGGAGGTCCTGACGGAGGATCCCGAGATCTCCGGCGGCACCGCCCTGGACGACCTGCGGTACTACGCGTGCCTGGGGATGCGGTTCGACGACGAGAGCGTGCTCGTCGCCCGCACCGGCTACACCGGCGAGGACGGGTTCGAGGTCTGGGTGGACGTGCCCCACGCCGTCCCGCTGTGGCGGGCGTTCCTCACCGCGGGGGAGCCGCACGGGCTCGTCCCCGCCGGGCTGTCCGCCCGCGACTCCCTGCGCCTCGAGGCCGGCATGCCGCTCTACGGCCACGAGCTGGACGCCACCACCACGCCCTTCGACGCCGGCATGGGACGCATCGTCAAGCTCGACAAGACGCACGACGACGGCACCCCGGTCGAGTTCGTGGGCCGCGCCGCGCTGGCCGCCCGCCGGGAGAGCGCCCCGGCCCGGGTGCTGGTGGGCCTGCGCGGCACCGGGCGACGCCCCGCCCGCGCCGGGTACGCCGTCGTGCAGCCCGACGCCGACGGCGCCCCGGGCCCGCAGGTGGGTACCGTCACCTCGGGGGCGCCGTCGCCGACGCTCGGGCACCCCGTCGCGATGGCGTACGTGACGCCCGAGGTCTCCGCCGAGGGGACCGAGCTGGCCGTCGACGTGCGCGGACGGGCCGAACCGTTCGTCGTCGTCCCCCTGCCGTTCTACCGCCGCGCCGACGCGTAGCGTTCCCCCGACCCGAGACAGAAGGAGCCGACCATGGCCGACTTCCCCGCGAACTTGCGCTACTCCGTCGAGCACGAGTGGATCGACGACGCGAGCCCCGCCACCGTGGGCGTGACGTCCCACGCCGTCGAGGCGCTCGGCGACGTCGTCTACCTGGAGCTGCCCGAGGTGGGCGCCACCGTCGAGGCGGGCACCGTCATCGGCGAGATCGAGTCCACCAAGTCCGTCTCGGAGCTGTTCTCCCCGGTCTCCGGGACCGTCGTCGAGGTCAACCAGGCCGCGATCGACGACCCCGCGCTGGTCAACTCCGAGCCCTTCGGGGCGGGGTGGCTGTTCAAGGTCGACGTGACCGGCGAGGGGCAGCTGCTGAGCGCCGAGGAGTACGCGCAGCACGCGGGCTGAAGGCCCCCTTCGCGATTCCTGCAGCGTCGTGACCGAATCGTGATGTACGAGTGACGTCATGCTCCCCGCACCGCGTCATACCGCGCTGACCTGCGACGACGCGGCCCGGTCGAGGGACCGCTCCGTCGCTCGGAGGTGACGTGACGCGCCTCCGATGTGGTTCTTCTGCGTGACCCGCGTCATGAATGCCCTCCTTCACGCTCTCCTCACCATGACGGCAGATCCCCAGGCCGACCGGTGGTGGTCGGCGGCCGTCGTGGAGGACTGAACGATGAGTGCAATCGAGATGGACCGGCCCATGATCAACCCGGGCCTGACGCGGCGTGAGCAGGTCGTGCTCTCCAACCTGTCCGAGGACGTCACCCTCGAGCAGATCGCGAGCAAGCTGTTCGTCACGCGCAACACGGTGAAGTCTCAGGTGCGCAGCGTCTACCGCAAGCTCGGGGTCTCGACCCGGGCCGACGCCGTCGCCTGGGCCCAGGAGGCCGGTTTCCGCCGGATCTGAATCCCCCACGACGCGGGCCCTGCCACCTCTCGGGGGATGACGGTGGCAGGGCGCCCGTCGGACGGGACGCCACGGCGACGTGGCGCCCCACGGTGGCAGACTCGCGACCATGACCCGTCGCCTCGTCGTCGCCGCCGCGATCGTCGACACCCTGGAACGTCCCGGACGGCTGCTCGCCGCCCGCCGGTCCAGGCCAGAAGCCATCGCCGGCCGCTGGGAGTTCCCCGGCGGCAAGGCCGAACCGGGTGAGCAACCCGTCGACGCGCTGCACCGCGAGCTGAGCGAGGAGCTCGGCGTGACGGTCACGCTCGGCGACGAGCTGTCCGGTCCGGACGACGGCGGCTGGATCATCACCGACCGGCACGTGCTGCGGCTGTGGTTCGCCACGGTCCTGTCGGGCGTGCCGCAACCCTTGGTCGAGCACGACGCGCTGCAGTGGCTCGACGCGTCCTCGCTGTGGGACGTCGACTGGCTCGACGGCGACGTCCGCATCGTCGAGGCGCTCGCCCACCACCTCCCGCCGAGGTAGGCAATCCTTCCGCGAGGTAGGCGACTCTTCCACGAGGTAGGCGACCTTCTCGCGACGTAGCACGCGGTCAGCCCGTCGGACGGCCCTGCCGGGTGAGGCTCTGCAGCCATGCGTCCGCCTCGCGGTGGCTGCGCAGCCGCGCGACGACGACGTGCGGCATCTCCCGGCGGACGGCAGCCATCCGCTCGGCCGGCTCGTGCCGGGTGCGCCAGGTCCACCGGATCATGTGGTTCGGCTCGGTGAGGACGGTCCACAGGGGCGCCTCCTGGTTGCCCGCCCACAGCTCGGTGCGGTGCGCCCGGCGGCTCACGGTGCGCCGTGTGACCTGCCACATGACCTGCGGCGTCGGTAGGTCGAGCCACGCCAGCACCTGAGCGCGGGCGAGCAGCACGGGCCGGGCCTGCGGGAACAGCCACTCGGTCACCCAGGCGTCCGACGCCGCGAGCGCCCGGACGTCGTCGACGAACTCCGGGCGCGGGGTCCAGTGCGGCCCGTGGTGCAGGGCGTCGATCTCGGTGTACGGCAGGTCGAGGGTGTCGGCGAGCCGCCGGGCGAACGTCGACTTGCCGGCTCCGGGTGACCCGGCGACGAGGACGCGGCGTAGCGGCTCGGACATGTCGCGAACCTAGCGGGCGTCCGCCTGTTCGGCGAGGGCGGCCTGGATCTCGCGGATGTATCCGCCGAGCGCGCCGGAGGTCAGCAACCCGGGTCCCAGGGGTCCGGACGTGCTCTGTCCGAGAGGGGGCAGCTTCCGCAGTGCTCTGCGCACCGGCTCGCTCGTCCGGTCGAGCTGCCAGGCGACCTCGGCGCTGCCCGCCGCCGGAGAGCGGTCGAGGGCGACGGCTCTCGCGGCGTACGCCGCGGCGCCGAGCGCGTGCGCCCCCATGTGGGCGACGGCGGCGGCCTGGCCCGCCGACCGTGCGGCGGCCCGGCCGGCGGGTGAGGTCGCCGAGTGCGCGGCGCGGCCGGCGACGAGCCGACGGCGGATCTCGCCGTCCGTGTCGAGCTCTCCGCGGGCGAATGCTCGGGTGCGTCCGACGGCGTCACGGACGCGGTCGTCGTCGGGGGCCTCCGCCTCGAAGAGGGGAAGGACGCGCTCGGCGCAGTCCGCGGCCCAGGCTGCGACGAGGCGACGGTCGCCGTGGCGACGGTCGCCGTCGCTCAACGATTGCGGGGAGGCCACGAGGCCACTCTGGCACGACGGACCGTGACGGGACGTGTGGGAGTCTCGTGGGGTGACCGCCCACGAGTATCCCGTCGAGGTGCTGCACCTGCTGGTCTCGCCCGAGCACGCCTACTTCGGACGTCCGCGCGACGGCGCGGCGGCCGTGCCGACGTCGGACCGGGACACCGTGGAGGTCGTGGCCGGCCGGGGCATCGTGGGCGACCGGTTCTTCGGCAAGGCCGCCCACATGGACGCGGCTGTGACGCTGTTCGCGGCCGAGGCGCTCGAGGCGATCGCCGAGGAGCTCGGCACCGGCCTGCTCGACCCGCTGCTGACGCGCCGCAACGTGGTGCTGCGTGGCGCCGAGCTGGCGCCGCTGATCGGTGAGGAGATCGTGCTGCGCTCCGGGACCGACGAGGTCGCGCTGCACGTCGGTCGTCCGGCGAACCCGTGCGCGTGGATGGACCGGATGCTGGCACCGGGTGTGCACGCGGCGATGCGCGGGCGCGGGGGAGTGCGATGCATGCCGGTCTCGGACGGGGTGCTGCGGCGCGGCCCGGCGGTGCTGGTCAGTCCGGTGGAGCTCGACCCGGCGCGCGCCGGGCTGCCCGTCCGGCGTCCGCGGCTGCCGTAGGCCTGGTGGTCGACGGGGACGGCTGGTAGCGTCCGGCGGCAACGTGCCCCCCACGGTGGAGAGACGATGCGTGACCGGCTCCGACGATCGACGGCCGCGGCCGCGCTCGTCCTGATCCCGGCGGGACTCGCCGGGTGCACCGCGACCGACACCCCGTCGGGGGCAGCGGTCGACCAGCGCAGCGACCTCGTCGGGACGTTCGAGCCGGCCGACGGCGGTTTCCAGGTGGTCCTCGACGCGGAGGAGTTCACCGCCACCGACGTCCCTGCCGAACTGCTGGGCCACGGCGACCCGCAGGACGTCTCCGGTACGTGGAGCATGCCGGACGGGGAAGGGCTCTTCCTCGAGGTGAAGGATCCGGGGTCGGACGAGCTGGTGCAGCAGATCCCCGTCGACGTCGTCGACGCCGACGAGCTGGTGATCGACGGCGGCACGGAGGGCGCGGTGACGCTGGAGCGCGTGGACTGACGGGGGAGAGCGGCGCGGGACCGGGCTAGGCTGGCCCCCATGAGCGACTTCAAGGTCAACCCGGCACCGCAGAACGACGCCCCCGGCGCGACGCTGGGACGCGTCATCGTCTCGTTCGTCCTGTTCGCGGCCGGTCTGCTGCTCATCGGCATCGGCGCCTCGGGCGGCAGCGACCTCGCGCCGTACATCTTCACCGGTGGCGTCCTGGCGGTGTCGCTGGGCTTCGGTCTCCCGATGATCGGTGCCTCCGAGCGCTGACCTGGAGCGAAGCGGAGCGTGAGGGCTGAGGGACGAGGCACTCGCGCGTAGCGCAGTGCAAGGTCGGCGCGACCGGGAGTACGAGCGATAGCCCGGAGCGAGCTTGCGAGTGCAGGGCGATCGCGACCGAGAGTCCGAGCGATAGCCCGGAGCGAGCTTGCGAGTGCAGGGCGATCGCTGAACGGCGCCCGTCAGGTCGACCTGACGGGCGCCGTCGTGCGTCCGGCCGGTGCTCGGCGGCTCACGCCTCGATCTGGGTCGCCTCGCTCCCGGAGTGCGTGACCTCGATCTTGCGCGGCTTGGCCTCCTCGGCGACGGGGATGGTGAGGGTGAGCACCCCGTCGGCGTAGGACGCGGAGATCTTGTCGAGCGCGAGGCCGCGGCCGAGCGTGACCTGGCGGGCGACGGTGCCGGCGGGGCGTTCCCGCAGGAGCCACTGTCCTTCGGCGGAGCGTGACGTCCGTTCGGCGCGGATGGTGAGCGTCCGGTCCTCGCAGGAGACGTCGATGCTGCCGGGGTCGATGCCGGGCAGGTCGGCGGCGAGGACGAAGTGGTCGCCTTCGCGGAAGAGGTCCATGGGCATGGCGGTCGCGTTCCGCGTGTTGGCGGCGAGCGTCCCGAACAGTCGGTCCATGTCCTGGAACGGGTCCCAGTAGGTAGCCATCGCGCATCACCTCCTCGACGAGGGCCGCGACCGCGACCCTGCACGCGACACGTGCGCCGGACCGTCCGGTGCACGGTGGCTACAGGACAAGAATTAGCACTCTCAACCCGAGAGTGCCAGATCCGCCCTGTTCGCTGTCAGCGAACAGGGCGGATCTCGGTGGAAGGGCTGGTCAGAGCGTCGTGCGGACCGCCTGCGCTGCCGCGACGAGGTTCCGCAGCGACGGCTCCACCTCGGCGTAGCCGCGGGTCTTGAGCCCGCAGTCCGGGTTGACCCACACGACGGCCGGGTCGATCGACTTGACGGCCAGCTCGAGCAGCTCGGTCACCTCGTGCTGCGACGGCACGCGGGGGGAGTGGATGTCGTACACACCCGGTCCGACGCCCCGGGCGTACCCCGCGGCGTGCAGCTCCGGCACGACCTCCATGCGCGAGCGCGCCGCCTCGATCGAGGTCACGTCGGCGTCCAGGCCGTCGATCGCCCCGATGACCTCGCCGAACTCCGAGTAGCACAGGTGCGTGTGCACCTGGGTCGACGCCGCCGCCCCGGCGGTCGCCAGCCGGAACGCCCCGACCGACCACTCCAGGTACGCCGGCTGGTCGGCACGGCGCAGGGGCAGCAGCTCGCGCAGGGCGGGCTCGTCCACCTGCACGACGGCGGTCCCCGCGGCCTCGAGGTCGCTCACCTCGTCGCGCAGCGCGAGGGCCACCTGGTCGGCCGTGTCCGCGAGTGGCTGGTCGTCCCGCACGAACGACCACGCCAGGATGGTCACCGGCCCCGTCAGCATGCCCTTGACCGGCTTCGACGTCAGCGACGCCGCGTACCGCGTCCACTCGACCGTCATCGGCGCCGACCGGGTCACGTCACCCCACAGGATCGGCGGGCGCACGCACCGCGACCCGTAGGACTGCACCCAGCCGAGGTCCGTCGTCGCGAAGCCGTCCAGCAGCTCCGCGAAGTACTGCACCATGTCGTTGCGCTCCGGCTCGCCGTGCACGAGCACGTCCAGGCCGATGTCCTCCTGCAGCGCGACGACCCGCGCGATCTCTTCGCGCATCGCCGCCGTGTACGCGTCGTCGGCCAGCTCGCCCTTCGCCCACGCCGACCGCGCACGGCGGATCTCCGGCGTCTGCGGGAACGACCCGATCGTCGTCGTCGGCAGCAGCGGCAGGTCCAGGCGCTCCCGCTGCGCGGCGACCCGCTCGTCGTGGGCGCCACGGCCACGGTCCTGCGCCGACAGCGCCGCCAGCCGCTCGCGCACGGCGGGCACGACGACGCCGGACGCCGCGGCGCGGTCGGCCAGCGCGGCGCTCGCGGCGTCGAGCTCGGAGCGCACGGTGTCCGGTCCGTAGGCCAGCGCACGCGCGAGCACCGTCACCTCACCGACCTTCTGGTCGGCGAAGGCCAGCCACCGCCGCAGCTCCGGCGTCCGGCCCGCGCGCTCCGCGGCGGGCCCCTCCCAGGTCTCGTCCTCGACATCGTGCGGCACGTGCAGCAGGGAGGTGGACGTGCCGACGGCGAGCGCCCCGGCGCCGAGGCCGGCCAGCGCGTCGAGGGTCTCGAGGCGTGCCGTGAGGTCGGTGCGCCAGATGTTGTGCCCATCGACGACGCCGGCCACGAGGGTCTTCGAGGCCAGTCCGGGGACGGCCTCGGTGGGGACCGCGCCCTTGACCAGGTCGATCGCGATCGCGTCGACGTCGGTGCCGGCCAGCAGGGCGAGTCCGTCCCGCGCCGGCGTCCCGTCGGTGCCGTCGGTGGCCAGCCCGCCGAACGGCGTGGCGACGAGGATCCGCGGGCGCTCCGGCGTCACGTCGAGCCCGTCGTCGGCGGCGGCGGGGGAGAGGTCGGTCGACAGCGTGCGGTAGGCCGACGTGATCGCGGCGTCGATCCGCGCGGGGTCGGCGTCCACGGTGTCGGAGACGAGGACGGGCTCGTCGAGCTGCACCCACGGCGCGCCGACGGCGGCCAGCACCCGCAGCAGCTCGGCGTACGCGGCGACCACGTCGTCGAGCCGGTCGAGCGGGTGGAAGTCCGCTCCGGCGTCGTCCGCGGCCTTGGACAGCGCGAGGAACGTGACCGGGCCGACCAGGACCGGGCGCGTGGTGACGCCGGCCTCCTTGGCCTCGGCGTACTCGCGCACGATCCGGTGGTCGGCGAACGAGATCGGCGTGGTCTCGCTGATCTCGGGGACCAGGTAGTGGTAGTTCGTGTCGAACCACTTGGTCATCTCCAGCGGCGCGTCCTCGCCGCGCCCGCGGGCGACGGTGAAGTAGCCGTCCAGGTCGAGCGAGCCGTCGTCGGCGTCCAGCAGGTCGCGGAAGCGGTCCGGCACCGCGCCGAGCAGCGCGACGACGTCGAGCACCTGGTCGTAGTAGGAGAACGAGCCGGGCACGGAGCCGTCGTCGGGGTCGAGGCCGAGCGCGACGAGACGCTGGACGGTCTCGCGGCGCAGCGCACCGGCGGTCACCTCGAGGTCGACGGCGTCGGTGCGGCCGGCCCAGCGGGCCTCGACGGCGCGCTTGAGCTCGCGGCGACGGCCGATGCGGGGGTAGCCGAGGATCGTGCCGCGGGGGAAGGGGGTCGTGGTCATGAGCACTCCAGAGGTCGGTCGTCCCGGCGCCGGTCAGGCGGGCGCGGGGACGTCGGTCGGGATGCCCGGTACCAGCGGCCGTCTGGCCAGGTCGTGGACGACGTCGGACGCCCCGGTGGGCGCCGCCGTCCGACCGCCGAGGTGGACACCCTCGAGCAGGTCCAGAGCAGGTCGGTACTTGTTGAACGTGTACACGTGCAGGCCGGGGGCGCCGGCGTCGAGGACGCGCTGGGCGAGCTCGACGCCGTACGCCGTCCCGTAGGCGTACTGGGCCTGCGGGTCCGGCTGGGCGTCCAGCGCGTCCAGCAGGTGCTGGGGCGCGCGGACGCCGAGGAGATCCTCGACACGGCGGAGCCGGTGCGGCTCGGTCGTGGGTATCAACCCGGCGAGGATCGGGATCGTCACGCCGGCCGCGCGGGCCTCGGCGACGAAGTCGGTGTAGCTGTCCGCCTCGTAGAACAGCTGGGTGATCGCGAAGGACGCGCCGGCCTGCTGCTTCTCCAGCAGGCGGTGCACCTCCTGCGCGCGGGTGGTGCCGGCCTGGGCGTTGCCGTCCGGGAACGTGGCGACGGCGACGGTCAGGGGCCGGGCGGCACCGCGGACGGCGGCCGCCGGGTCGGCGGCGCAGCGGCGGGCCTCGACCTCGCGCAGCAGGGCGACGAGCTCGATGGCCGAGTGGATGCCGCCCGCGGGCGGCTGCCAGTCCGGCTGGTCCCTCGGCGGGTCGCCGCGCAGGGCGAGGAAGCTGCGGACCCCGGCCTCGAGGAACTCGTCGACGACGGCGGACACGTCCTCGCGGGACGCGCCGACGCAGGTCAGGTGCGCGACCGGCAGGACGGGGGTGCCGGCCAGGAGGGTGGAGACGACCTGACGGGCGGTGTCCCGGTCACCGCCGCCGGCACCGTAGGTGACCGACACGAAGTCGGGGCGCGCGGCCACGAGGCGGCGCGCCGTCTCCCAGAACTTGGGTGCGGCGTCGGGCCGCCGCGGCGGCATGAGCTCGAAGCTCACCGTCGGGCGGGAGGGCACGGGGCGTGCCGGTTCAAGGGATGCCTCTGCGACCATGCGTCACTCCATCGGGCCTGGTGTTGAGCACCTTCGTCCTCGGGAGGCTTCCGTCGGAGAACGGGTTGCTGCGGCGTCGTCGAGCCAGGACTCTCGGCCGCTCTGGATGGCTTGACCACCGACTCTACGCAACGACCACCCTGCGGACAACCGCGATCGGATCGTGAGACAAGAGGTATCAGTGATAACTTTGGGTCATGGTCGATCTGAGGGCCGAGCGCGAGAGGGCAGGCCTGACGCAGGCGCGCCTCGCGGAGCTCGCGGGGATCGCTCCGTCGAACCTGTCCGCCTACGAGTCCGGCCGACGCCCCGCGTCTGCTGCCATGATCGCGCGGATCCGACGCGCCATGGTGCGGCCCTCGGAGCGGCTCCGGGACAAGCGCGACGAGGTAGTGCAACTGATCGCGCGCAACGGGGGCACCAACCCGAGGGTCTTCGGTTCGGTCGCCCGCGGCACGGACACGCCGGCCAGCGACCTGGACCTCCTCGTGACGGTCTCTCCGGACGCGGCGTGGACCTTCGTCTCGACGGCTCGCGAGCTGTCCGAGCTGCTGGGTGTCCACGTCGACGTCCTCAGCGACGGAGGACTCCGGGAGAAGCACCGAGGCGTCCTCGACGAGGCCGTGCCGCTGTGACGCCACGGACACGGAGGTGCCTGGCCGACCTGCTGGACCACGCGGCGGCAGCCGGCCGGCTCGTCGAGCGGGGCCGGGCCGCCTACGACGCCGACGAGATGCTCCGGTACGCCGCCGAGGACCTCCTCATCCGGCTCGGGGAGACCGTCGCCCGCATCGACCGCGACGACCCGGGGTTCGTCGACGCGCACCCACGGCTCGAGCTCCGCCGGGTCAAGGACGCACGGAACCTCGTCGCGCACGGGTACGACGTCGTCGACAGCGCCATCGTCTGGTCGATCGTCGCGACCAACGTCCCCGCCGTCGCGGCCGAGGTCGAGGCGCTCCTCACGTCCGACGGCTGATCCGTAGGGGCCATCGGCTCCACGATCGCCGTTGGTGGGCTATCTCGCGTCACTCTCGGTGGAACGGATGTTCTCGATGGCCGTCATGAGCTCTCGTGCGGCGGGGAGGACGACGACGATCCGGTCGCCGCCCGCGACTTCGACCTCGACTCCTGCGCCGCTGCCCCACAGCAGAGCGGTGACCCCTCCCGGCGCCTTGCGCAGTCCGATGCCGCCGAACCTCGCGGGGGAGAGGCGATCGTGGTGCTCGACGCCGACAACTTCACAACCGCAGACCGTGCGCCGGTAGATCGGCACCAGACGGAAGGTGACGGACGATGTGGCGACGACTACCCGGATCCCGCAAGTCAGGAGGGCGACCGCGATCGCCGCACCGACGGCGATGATGGTGAGAGTGCTGATCAGCAGCCCGGGATCGTCCCGGACCTGCGTCACCAGGAGCATGGCACCAGCCAGCTCGAGAGCCAGGATCAGGAGTCCCACGACTCGGATCGAACGTGGCGTACCGACGCGGAACTCGGTCGGAGTCGTCGTGTCGGCCATCGACGAGAGCGTATCCGGACGTCCAGGTCGAGCACGAGCCCCGCCCCGATCCGTGCCGCCACGCCCCGCGGGCATAGGCTGGCGCGCATGGATACCGAAGAGCGCCTGGCCGTCTTCCTCGACTACGAGAACCTGGCGCTCGGTGCCCGGGAGCACCTGGGTGGGATGCAGTTCGACTTCCAGCCCATCGCCGACGCCCTCGCGGTCCGTGGGAAGGTGATCACCCGCCGCGCGTACGCCGACTGGTCCTACTTCGACGAGGACCGCCGCATGCTGACCCGCCACCAGGTCGAGCTCATCGAGATGCCGCAGCGCATGGGCGCCTCGCGCAAGAATGCCGCCGACATCAAGATGGTCGTCGACGCGATCGAGATGGCGTTCGAACGCGACTACATCACCACGTTCGTCATGTGCACGGGCGACTCCGACTTCTCCCCGCTGGTCACCAAGCTGCGCGAGCTCGACAAGAACGTCATCGGCGTCGGCGTCGAGAAGTCCACGTCCCGCCTGCTGCCGTCCGCCTGCGACGAGTTCCTCTTCTACGACCGCCTCGAGGGTGTCGACGTCCCCGACGAGACCGAGCAGCGGCCCCGCAAGAAGGCAGCCACCAAGCGGTCCGGGTCCACGTCCGGCGGGCGAGGGGCCAAGGGCCGCGCCGCCACCGAGGCCGAGACCACCGAGGTGAGCTCCGCGCCGTCGTCGGGCACCCGGCGCCGCAAGAAGACCGAGACGGCTCCCGAGCCGGAACCGGCGACCGAACCGACCGAGCCGACCGTGTCCACCGCCGCCTCGCCCGCCGAGGCCGACGACGACGCCCCGGCCACCGAGGCGCCCACCATGGAGGTGAAGGTCGCCCAGACCCTCGCCGGGCTGCAGGCCTCCTCGTCCGGGTCGGTGACGGCGTCGCAGCTCAAGCGCACGCTCGTGCGCAAGGAGCCCACCTTCAGCGAGTCCGACTACGGGTTCCGCACCTTCACCGAGTTCCTGCGCTACCTCGCCGACCGCGACTTCGTCGTGCTCTCCGACGGGCCGTCCGCCGGCGACCCCGTCGTCGAGCTGCCCGAGCAGCCGGACAGCGACCGCGCGTTCGGCCTGCTGCGCAGCGTCGTCGAGGAGGCCGGCGGCACCGCACAGCTCTCCGGCCTGAAGAACCACCTGCGCAAGCAGCGCCCCGACTTCTCCGAGAAGGCGCTCGGCTACCGCGGCTTCCTGCAGTTCTGCAAGGGCGCCGCGGCCTCCGGCGCGGTGAACCTCGCCTGGGACGACGACGCCGACGACTACCTCGTGACGCTCTCCTGACGGTCCGGTGACGGCACAGGGCACAATGGGGCCGTGACGTACCGGATCCTGAAGCTCGTGTGCTCGCTCCTGGTGTACGTGTTCCTGCGTCCCCGGGTCAGCGGACTGCACAACGTGCCGCGGCGCGGGCCGGTCATCATCGCGAGCAACCACCTGTCGTTCATCGACTCGATCATCCTGCCGCTCGTCGTGCCCCGGCACGTCACGTTCATCGCCAAGTCGGAGTACTGGACCGGCCACGGGATCAAGGGGCGCATCTCGCGCTGGTTCTTCACCACGATGGGGCACATCCCCGTCGACCGCGAGGACCCCCGCGCCGGGCAGCGCTCCCTCGAGGACGCGCTGCAGGTGCTGCAGCGGGGGGACGCGTTCGGGATCTACCCCGAGGGCACCCGGTCCCGCGACGGCAAGCTGCAGAAGGGCCACACCGGCGTCGCCTGGCTGGCGCTCAGCGGGTCCGCCCCCGTGGTCCCGGTCGCGCTGCGCGGCACCGACAAGGTGCAGCCCGTCGGCAAGCGGCTGCCGCGGCCGTACCGCGGCGTCGAGGTGTCGTTCGGCGCGCCCATCGACCCCTCGCGGCAGATCACCGCCGGGACCCGCCCCGCGCAGGCGCGGCGTCAACTCACCGACCAGGTCATGGAGTCGATCCACGCGATGAGCGGGCAGGACCGGCAGGCCTGAGACCCGCTCAGGCGTCGAGGACGCCGGGCACCTCGGCGAGCGCCGCCGACAGCGCCGAACCGTCGCGGCCGCGGACCACGGGAACGCCGGACGGGGTCCCCGGCGCCGGATCCCCCGCCGTCGGACCCTCCGTGACCTGCCGGATCGCGACGGCCGCCACGCGGTCGGGCCACCGCTGCACGGCGTCGGCGTAGATCTGCGGGTCGTGCTGCCCGTCGTCGCCGACCAGCAGCCACCGCACCTCGCCGAACCACTCCATGAGCAGGTCGATGCTCGCGGCCTTGTGCTGCGGGCCGCTGCGGAACCAGCCCGTCAGGGTCGGCCCCCAGTCGGTGAGCAGCAGCGGCCCCTCCGGATAGCCGCAGCGTTCCAGGAACGCACGCAGCGCCCCGGCGGTGTTCCAGGCGCCGTTCGACACGTAGAAGACCGCCAGGTCGCCGTGCGCGGCCTCCAGGTCGCGGAACAGCCCCGCCATGCCCGGCACCGCGCGACGCGAGCCCGCGCGCCGCACGAACGTGTTCCAGGTGGCCAGCAGCGGCCGCGGGACGCCGGTGACGAGCGTGGTGTCGTCGATGTCGCTGATGACCCCGAGCCGCGGCGCGGCGTCCAGGACCTGAAGAGGAGCGGTGACCGTCACGGCGTCCGCCGGGTCGAGACACCGCAGCGCCACCTCCTGGCGTCCCGGGGGCAGGTGGGCGCCGGCCGGCAGGTCGAGCTCGACGTCCACGTACCCGGACCGGTCGGTGACGACCTCGACGGCGTGGCCCGCCACGGTGACGCGCACGCTGCTCTGCGGTGCGGGCACCGTCAGGAAGTTGCGGAAGCCGCGCCGCGTCGGCCGCTTGCGGTCCCGCCGTGCGGCCTTCGGCGGCGCGAGGAGCACGCGTGCCATGACGCGGACGCGATCCGGCCTGCCGTAGCCGGTGAAGGTCTGCAGCCGCGGTCGCCAGCCCACGCGGCGCAGACCGGTGCCCACGACGGCGTAGATCACGTCCTCGACGACGGCCGCCACGTGCGGGCGCTGCGTCGGGTGCGCGGTCGGCGTCGCGCGGACGGGTGCGTGATCGGAACGGGAGCCCTCCATGGCGACATTCGACCAGGTCGCGGCACTCGGCGCGCGTCGCGCTGCAGCCCGGGCGTCCCGGTGGAACGATCGCTGGCATGGATCTCACCGAGCTCACGAAGCCTACCAGCACCTCCGTGCCGCAGACCGTGGCGCGCGTCTGGCTCGGGCTGACGCTGGCCGGGGCCGGCATCTCGCACCTGACCGTCGCCCGCGAGGAGTTCCAGGCCCAGGTCCCGGGCTGGTTCCCCGTCGACGAGGACGGCACCGTGCTCGCCTCCGGCGTCGTCGAGATCATGATCGGCGGCTCGCTCGTGGTGCTGTCGCGGTGGAAGGTCGCCGTCGGGCTGATCGCCGCGGCGTTCTTCGTGGTGATCTTCCCGGGCAACGTGGCGCAGTGGCTGGAGGGCAAGGACGGGTTCGGCCTGGACACCGACGCCAAGCGCCTCGCCCGGCTGCCGTTCCAGGCCGTCCTCGTGGCCGTCGCCCTGTGGTCCACCGGTGCCTGGTCGGCCACGCGGCGCGCCCTGCGGTCCGAGGACCGATGACCTCCGACGACCTGCCCGACGGCCGGCACAGCACCCCGCCGGGCGTCTCGGACGCGACGGTGGAGGCGCTCGGCGCCCTCAGCGAGGCGCTCGAGACGGTGGAACGTGCCCGGGGCCACCTGTACACGTTCCACCAGCTGACGGGGGAGGCCGACCTGGCGCTCGGCGACGCGGTCGACCAGCTGCGCGAGGCCGGGCACGCCGACGTCGCGGCGCGGATCGCCGAGGACCTGGTCGGCCGGAACGTCCTGCCCGGCCGGTGGACGTTCCAGATCGTCGAGGAGTACGACGACGGGTACTGGCAGGTGTTCCGCGAGCACGAGCGGCGGGCGCGCGAGGCGCTGGCGGGCGGCGTCCGGCACCTGGCCGAGGCGCGCATGAAGGAGGACCGCCGCACCCCCGGGCGGCCCGGGCACGAGGCGGCGCCGGAGGACGTGCCGGAGAACGCGGCCGCGCCGGACGAGGGGGTCGCGCCCGGCGACTAGGCTGCGCCCGCCCCCGGGTCGAGGTGCCCGTCGAGCACGGCGCGGCACGTGGCCGGGTGGTCGTCCACCAGGCCGCACGCCTGCATGGCGGCGTACGCCGTCGTCGGGCCGAAGAACCGGAACCCCTCGCGCTTGAGCGCCTTGGCCAGTGCCTTCGACTCGACCGTCGTGGCGGGCACGTCCGCCCAGGTGGCGGGCCGCTCGGCGCGGGGCGGGGGAGCGAAGGACCAGAACAGCTCGTCGAGGGTGCGTCCGTCGTCGTGCAGCGCGACGACGGCACTCCCGTTCGCGATCGTGGCCTCGATCTTGGCGCGGTTGCGGATGATCCGGGCGTCATCGAGCAACCGGTCGACGTCGTCGGGCGTCATCGCGGCGACCCGTGCCGGGTCGAAACCGTGGAAGACCTCGCGGAACGCCTCGCGCTTGCGCAGGACCGTCAGCCAGGACAGCCCGGACTGGAACCCCTCGAGGGCGATGCGCTCCAGCAGCTCGGCCTCGCCGTGCACCGGGACGCCCCACTCGGTGTCGTGGTACGCGGCGTAGAGCGGGTCGCCGTCGCCGAAGCAACGCGGCGGGTCGGTGACGGGCGGGTCATCCGGGACGGCGGTCGATGTCATGAGGTCAGCGTGCCGCACGGGACCGACAGGTCGCAGAGTTTTCCACAGGCGCGGTGCGATGAGGACGCACCGTAACGCGAATCGGTTCGACGGTTGCCGGGCAGAACGGCTGGATCACGGGTCGATCACGGCGCTTGCGTGACGCGGAACACGTGAGTTACCGTCGAACCGGTTCGCATCGACGAGGACAGTTCGGAGGGCATGGTGGCCACCATCGGTGACGTCGCCCGCGTCGCGGGGGTCTCCCGCAGCACGGCGTCGTACGCGCTCTCCGGCAAACGCGCCATCTCGGAGGACGTCCGACGCCGCGTCAAGGACGCCGTGCGCGAGCTCGGGTACACCCCGAACGCCGGCGCCCGTGCGCTCGCCACGTCCCAGACGATGGTCATCGGCCTGCTGGCCCAGTTCCTCGAGGACGAGTTCGCTCCCGCGATGCTGCAGTACATGCTCGGCGTCTCGAACACGGCCCGGGAGCTCGGCTACGACATCCTGCTCTCGACCGAGGCCGACGGGCGCAACGCGCTGCGCCGCATGACCGACTCGCGCATGGTCGACGGGATCGTGCTGCTCAACGTCGCCGAGGACGACGACCGGCTGCCCATCCTGCGCGACGCGCCCCAGCCCGGTGCGCTCGTCGGCCTCCCGGCCGACTGCTCCGGCGTCGAGGTCTTCGACCTGGACTTCGAGGAGGCCGGTCGCACGATGGTCGAGCACCTGCACCGGCTCGGGCACCGCGAGCTGGTCCTGGTCTCCCAGCCCGAGCACGTCGTCGAGCGCGGCGGCGCCTACGTGTGGCGCCTGCAGAATGCCGCGCTCGCCGAGGCCCGCGCCCGCGGGATCACGCTGCACGCCGTCTTCGGGCCGGCGCAGCAGCCCGAGGTCGGCCGCGCGCTGCACGGCCTGCTGGACGCCCACCCGGACGCCACCGGGCTGCTCATCAACAACGAGGCCGCTGCGGCCGCGCTGCCGACGGTGCTGCACGAGCGCCGCCTCACGGCGCCGGCCGACCTCTCCGTCGTCGGGCGCTACTCGGACGAGTTCGCCCGCACGTTCTCCCTGCCGTACTCCTCGATCGAGAGCGCCCCGGACCGCCTCGGCCGCATGGCCGTGCGCGAGCTGGTGCGTCGCATCGAAGGTCAGGTGGGACCCGACGAGCCGCACGTGGTGCGGTTCGTCTCGCCCGAGCTCGTCGACCGGGGCAGCACCGGCGCCCCCCGGGGGGACTGATATCCGCACCGCCAGACGTGCGCGGCCTTCTCGCCGCGTCGTTTCGAACCGGTTCGACGACGTTCGACCCGGGAACCGTTCAAGGAGGAACCAGCAATGCAGCACACACGGCGCAAGCACACCACCCTCGCCGCCTCGGCGGCCCTGGCCGTCGCGGGCGTCTCCGTCCTCGGCGCCTGCTCGTCCGACGACGGGTCCGGCAGCTCCGACGGCGCGTCCGGCGACGCGGCCGGCGGCACCTACACCTGGTGGGACCCGTACCCCCAGCACGACGGCTCCTCCGACTGGGAGGCCCGCGTGCAGGCGTGCGGCGAGGACGCGGGCGTGACCATCGAGCGCACCGCCTACGACACCACCGCGCTGACCAACCAGGCGCTGCTCTCCGCCCAGGAGGGCACCTCGCCCGACGTCATCCTCATCGACAACCCGGCGGTCTCCACGCTCGCCGACACGGGCATGCTCACGACCGTCGAGGAGTTCGGCCTGGACACCTCCGCGATCGACCAGAACCTGCTCGACGCCGGCGTCGTCGACGGCAGCGCCTACGGCATCCCCATCGGCGCGAACACCCTCTCGCTCTACTACAACGCCGACGTCCTGTCCGACGCCGGCGTCGACCCGGCCTCCATCACCGACTGGGACTCGCTCACCGCAGCCCTCGAGCAGGTCACCGGTGCCGGGCACAAGGGCATCACGTTCGCCGGCATCGGCACCGAGGAGGGCTCCTTCCAGTTCCTGCCCTGGTTCTGGGGCGCCGGCGCGGACCTCACCGACCTGTCCTCGCCCGAGGCCGTCGAGGCCCTCGAGCTGTGGACGACCTGGCTGGACGAGGGCTACGCCCCCAACACGGTCATCAACAACTCCCAGAACACGGTGTGGGAGGAGTTCCTCACCGGTGACTTCGCGTTCGCGGAGAACGGCACCTGGCAGGTCAACAGCGCCGCCGAGGCCGAGTTCGAGACCGGCATCGTCCAGCTCCCCGGCAAGGACGGCGGCGTCGCCCCCGCCCCGACCGGCGGCGAGTTCATCGTCGCGCCGGTCCAGGAGGACACCGCGCGCTACGACGTCACCAACCAGATCGTCGAGTGCATGACGACGCCGGAGGGCTTCGTCGAGACGGCCAACACCTTCGCGTACTACATCCCGCCGACCTCCGAGGGCCAGGAGGCGCTGCTCGAGGAGAACCCCGACCTCGAGCCATGGGTCGAGGCCGTGCAGAACGCCAAGGGCCGCACCAGCGACGGACTCGGCACCGACTACCCGCTGATCTCCGAGGCGCTGTGGACCGCCGTCCAGAACGCGCTGTCCGGAGCGGCGACCCCGGCCGAGGCGCTCGAGACCGCGCAGTCCGAGGCCGAGTCCGCCACGAGCTGACGGGCCCCCGCCCGCCGGCCTGAACGTCACCCGCGCTCACCCCGCGTGAGCGCGACCGTCGAGAAGGACCTTCCATGACCAGCATCCCGGCAGACGTCGGGTCGCGCGACGGGTCGCGCGGCGCGGCGGGCACCACGCCCGCCGCGCCGCCCGCCCGGCGACGTCGACGGACGCTGAGCTCGAGCCAGTGGGCCGCGGTCGGCTTCGCCGCACCGTTGCTCGTCTACCTCGTGCTCTTCTACGCCTACCCGCTGTGGCGGAACATCGACCTGTCGGTGCACGACTACACGATCCGTGCGTTCGTGCAGGGCGACGCCGAGTTCGTCGGCCTGCAGAACTACGTCGAGGTCTTCGGGTCGTCGACGTTCCCCACGGCCCTGTGGAACACGTTCGTGTTCACGTTCGGCTCGATCGCGTTCCAGTTCACGATCGGGCTGGCGCTCGCGGTGTTCTTCCGCTCCAGCTTCCGGCTGTCGAACACGCTGCGCGCGATGTTCCTCGTGCCGTGGCTGCTGCCCCTGATCGTGTCGGCGTCCACTTGGGCGTGGATGCTCAACAGCGAGAACGGCATCGTCAACTCGGTGATCACCGCGTTCGGCGGCGAGCAGATCAACTGGCTCACCTCGCCCGACACGGCGCTGATCTCCGTGACGATCGCCAACATCTGGCTCGGCATCCCGTTCAACCTGGTCATCCTCTACTCGGGCCTGCAGAACATCCCGGGCGAGGTGTACGAGGCCGCGTCCCTCGACGGCGCCGGTGCCTGGCGTCAGTTCTGGTCGATCACGTTCCCGCTGCTGCGCCCCGTCTCGGCCATCACGATCCTGCTCGGCCTCATCTACACGCTGAAGGTCGTCGACGTGATCTGGGTGATGACCACGGGCGGGCCGGGGGACGCGTCCACGACGCTCGCCATCTGGTCCTACCGGGAGGCGTTCGGCACCGGTCAGCCCGACTTCTCGCCGGCCGCCGCCGTCGGCAACCTGCTCATCGTCATCGCGCTGGTGTTCGGGTTCCTGCACCTGCGTCTCCAGAACCGTCAGGAGGCCACGTCATGACCGAGCGCAAGGTCTGGTGGAAGACGGCCCTCGGCGTCGTCTTCACCGCGCTGATGCTGTTCCCCGTCTACTGGATGGTGAACGTCTCCTTCACGCAGACCCGTGACCTGCGGGCCGACCCGCCGCACTGGTTCCCCTGGGACCCCACCTTCGAGGGCTACGAGGCGGTGTTCGCCCAGCAGCTCCCGGCGCTGGGCACGAGCCTCCTGGTGGGTCTGGGCTCGGTGGTGCTGACCGTCGTCATCGCGGCCCCGGCCGGCTACGCGCTGGCGCTGCTGCACCTGCGCGGCGGACGCACCCTGAACTTCCTGCTGCTGGTGGCGCAGATGATCCCCGCCGTGGTGATGGCGATGGGCTTCTACGCCGTCTACAACAACCTCGGGCTGCTGAACACGATCCCGGGGCTCATCGTGGCCGACTCGACCATCGCCGTGCCGTTCGGGGTGCTGCTGTTCACGGCCTTCATGTCCGGCATCCCCCGCGAGATGCTGCAGGCCGCCCGGGTCGACGGGGCGGGCGCGTGGCGCACGTTCCGCTCGATCGTGATCCCCATGTCGCGCAACTCGATCCTCACGGTGTCGCTGTTCGCGTTCCTGTGGGCGTGGTCGGACTTCATCTTCGCCTCCACGCTCAACCGCAACGGCGACCTCATCCCGATCACGCTGAGCATCTACAACTACATCGGCAACAACACCACGCAGTGGAACGCGATCATGGCGACCGCCGTCGTCGCGTCCGTGCCCGCCGCGATCCTGCTCGTGGTCGCCCAGCGCTACGTGGCCGCCGGTGTGACCGCCGGTGCGGTCAAGGACTGACGAAGGACCCCTCGTGACTCTTCCCTCCTTCCTCCCCGTCGCCCAGGCGCGACCCGTCGTCCCGCCCGGCCCGCGCCGCGGCGTGGGCATCGGCGAGGTCCGGCTCGACGGCGGCTTCTGGGGCACCCTCCAGGAGACCAACGCCCGTGCCACGATCCAGCACTGCCTGGACTGGATGGAACGGCTCGGCTGGCTCGCCAACTTCGACCGGGTCGCCGCCGGCGCCACGGCCGGGGTCGCGCGTCCGGGCTGGCAGTTCTCCGACTCGGAGATCTACAAGCTGCTCGAGGCGATCGCCTGGGAGCTGGGGCGCGCGGCGGACCCCGTGCTCGAGAAGACCTGGGACCGGCTGGTGGACCGGGTGGTCGCGGCCCAGGACGACGACGGCTACCTCAACACCTGTTACGGCCACGCCGGGCAGCCGGGTCGGTACACGGACCTCTCGACCGGGCACGAGCTGTACTGCGCCGGTCACCTGCTGCAGGCCGCCGTCGCCCGGCACCGCACCCACGGCACCGACCGGCTCGTGGAGGCGGCACGCCGGGTCGCCGACCACGTGTGCGCCGAGTTCGGTGCCGACGGTCGCCAGGGCATCTGCGGGCACCCGGAGATCGAGGTCGGTCTGGCCGAGCTGGGTCGCACCCTCGACGAACCGCGGTACACCGAGCAGGCGCGCCTGTTCGTCGAGCGGCGCGGCCACGGCACGCTGGCGCCCATCGCCCTGCTCAGCCCGGCCTACTTCCAGGACGACGTGCCCGTGCGGGAGGCCGACGTCTGGCGCGGCCACGCCGTGCGTGCCCTGTACCTGGCGGCGGGCGCCGTGGACGTCGCGGTCGACACGGGCGACACGGGGCTGCACGCCGCCGTCGAACGCCAGTGGAGCCGGTCGGTGGAGCGCCGCACCTACCTCACCGGCGGGATGGGCTCGCGCCACCAGGACGAGGGGTTCGGGGACGACTTCGAGCTGCCCCCGGACCGGGCCTACTGCGAGACGTGCGCGGGCGTGGCCTCGGTGATGGTGTCGTGGCGGCTGCTGCTGGCCACCGGCGACGTCCGCTACGCCGACCTCGTCGAGCGCACCTTCTACAACGTGGTCGCCACGTCGCCGCGCACCGACGGGCAGGCGTTCTTCTACGCCAACCCGCTGCAGCAGCGTGAGCCGGGGGCCGACGTGCGGCCCGACGCCGTGAACCCGCGCGCCGAGGGCGGGGTGCGCGCGCCGTGGTTCGACGTCTCGTGCTGCCCCACGAACGTGGCGCGCACGCTGGCCTCGTGGCACACCTATGCGGCGTTCGTCGAGGAGGCGCCCACGGCCCCGGGCGACGAGGCTCCCGCCTCCCCGGCCGGCGGCGCGGTCGTCACGCTCGCGCAGTACGCGTCCGGGGACGTCCGGGTGGCGCTCGACGGCGGCGACGTGGCCCTGCGCGTGGACACCGCCTACCCCGTGGCCGGCACGGTGCGCGTGCGCGCCCTCGAGGCGCCCGACACCCCCGTCACGTTGCGCCTGCGGGTGCCGCACTGGGCCGACGGCGCCACGCTGACCGGCCCGGACGGTGCCACCCGCCCGGCCGCACCCGGGTGGGTCGACGTGCCGGTCGCCGGCGGCGACGAGGTCACCCTGGAGCTGCCGGTCACGCCCCGGCTGACCGCACCCGACCCGCGCGTGGACGCCGCCCGCGGGACCCTCGCCGTCGAACGGGGACCGGTGGTGCTCTGCCTGGAGTCGGTCGACCTGCCCGACGGCGTGGCCCTGGAGTCGGTGCGGCTGGACGCCGGTGCCGGCGTCGAGGAGCACGACGACGGGGCGCGGGTCCGGGTCGTCGCGGCAGGGCTGCCCGACGGCGGGACCGGAGCACCGCCCTTCGCCTCCGTGCCGCCGTCGTCGGACGCCGTGCCGGACGCGCCGGGCGTGGCGTCGGAGCCCTTCGACGTGCCGCTGGTGCCCTACCACCGGTGGGCCGAGCGCGGTCCGTCCACGATGCGCGTGTTCGTCCCGACCACCTGAACCACCGCCCGGGGCGCAGGCCCCGGGCGGTGTCCCACCCACCCGTCGAAGGAGACACCGGTGAGCGAACCGACCGACCACCCCGTGCAGCGCGACGGCGACCGGCTCGTGTGGCGCGGCGCTGGCGAGACGCTGGTCGTCGAGCCGTGGGGCCGCGACAGCGTGCGGGTGCGCGCGTCGCTGGGCGACGTCGTCGACGCCGACTGGGCGCTGCTGCCGCCGGACCCGACGGCGCACGCCGACGTGCGCACCGAGGTGCGCGCCGACGGGGCGACGCTCGTCAACGGCGGGTTGCGCGTCGAGCTGTCGGCGTCCTCCTGGCACCACGACCCCGTCGGCTACGAGGTGTTCCGCTGCGACCTGGCCTTCTACGACGCCGAGGGCCGGCTGCTGTTCCGCGAGCTGGACCGGGGCGGGTCGCTGGACCTGCGGGCGCGGCACCTGCGCCCGCGGACCGGCGACGACGGCGTGACCCTGACGGCGTCGTTCGAGGCGGACCCCGACGAGCACCTGGCCGGCATGGGGCAGTACCAGCAGCACGTGCTGGACCTCAAGGGGTCGACGTTCGAGCTGGCGCACCGCAACTCCCAGGCGTCGGTGCCGTTCGTCGTGTCCAGCGCGGGGTACGGGTTCCTCTGGCACGACCCGGCGATCGGGAGGGCCACGTTCGCCCGCAACCGCACCGAGTGGTTCGCGGAGTCGACGCGTCAGCTCGACTACTGGGTGACGGCGGGGGAGACACCGGCCGCGATCGCGCGGAACTATGCGGACGCGACCGGTCACGCCCCGATGATGCCGGAGCGCGGCCTCGGGTTCTGGCAGTGCAAGCTGCGGTACTCCTCCCAGGACGAGCTGCTGGAGGTCGCCCGCGAGCACCGGCGTCGCGGGCTGCCGCTGGACGTGATCGTCGCGGACTTCTTCCACTGGCCGCACATGGGCGACTACCGCTTCGAGGACGAGTTCTGGCCGGACCCGGCGGCGATGGTCGCCGAGCTGGACGAGCTCGGCGTCGAGCTGATGGTGTCGGTGTGGCCGCAGGTGGCGCTCGCGTCGGAGAACTACGTCCACCTGCGCCGGAACAATCTGCTGGTGCGCGCCGACCGGGGTCTGGACGTGCAGATGTCGTTCGAGGGGCCGAGCGCGTTCCTCGACGTCCTGAACCCGGCGGCCCGGGATTGGCTGTGGGAGACGTGCCGCAAGAACTACGGCCGCCACGGCATCCGCACGTTCTGGCTGGACGAGGCCGAGCCCGAGTTCGGCGTCTACGACCACGACGCCTACCGCACCCACCTGGGCCCTTACCAGCGCGTCGGCAACCTGTATCCGCAGGCGTTCACGCGGGCGTTCTTCGAGGGGCAGCGGTCCGACGGCGAGGCCGACGTGGTCAACCTGCTGCGGTGCGCGTGGGCCGGGAGCCAGCGCTACGGCGCGCTGGTGTGGTCGGGCGACATCTCCTCGACGTGGACGGACCTGGCGCGCCAGGTGACGGCCGGGATCCACATGGGTGTGGCGGGCATCCCGTGGTTCACCACCGACATCGGGGGGTTCCACCACGGTGACGTGGGCGACCCGGCCTTCCGTGAGCTGCTGGTGCGCTGGTTCCAGTTCGGGGCGTTCTGCCCGGTGATGCGGCTGCACGGCGACCGGCTGCCGTACGAGGAGGTCACCGCGGCCGACGGTTCGCGGCGGCTGCGCTCGGGCGGGCCGAACGAGCTGTGGAGCTTCGGCGAGGACGTCTACCGCGTCCTGGAGCGTTACGTGCACCTGCGCGAGTCCCTGCGGCCCTACGTGCGTGACGTGATGCGCGCCGCGCACGACGACGGGCAGCCGGCGATGCGCGGGCTGTTCCACGAGTTCCCCGACGACCCGCACGCCTGGGAGGTCGACGACCAGTTCCTGCTCGGCCCGGACGTGCTCGTGGCGCCGGTCCTGGAGCCGGGTGCCCGCGAGCGCGAGGTGTACCTGCCGGCAGGGTCGCGCTGGACCGATGCGGCGAGCGGGACGGTGCACGACGGCGGGACCTCCGTCGTCGTGCCCGCTCCGCTGGACGTGGTGCCGGTGTTCCTGCGGGACGGCGCGCTGGACGGGTTCGTCGGGCGCACCGCGGGCCGGGACGCGGGGGAGCCGGTGGGCTGACCCGTGCCGGGGCGCGCCGTCGCTCGCCGGTCATCGAACCGGTTCGACGCGGCAGGCCCCGCACGACGACGTGACGGAGAGGAGGCGCACGACCCCGCACCGCTGCGGGGAGCTCGTACGACGAGGTTCGAGACGCGCACGACGAGGCGCGCGACGACGAAAGGTACTCATGGTCATGAGGACGACACCACCGCGGCGCTCGCCGCGACGCACGACCGCGGCGCTGACCGCGGCCACGGTGCTCGGTGCCGGCGTGTTCGGCGGGGCCGTCGCGGCCCCCGCGGCCGCCGCCACCCCCGAGCCCGACCTGCACTACACGATGGACGACGTCGACGGCTCGACCGTGCCGGACTCCTCCGGCAACGGGCTCGACGGCACGATCGCCGGGGACACCACCCTCACCGCAGCCGCCGACGGCACCGCGGATGCCGCCCTGGACCTGGTGGGTGGCCACGTCGTCATCCCGCGCGGAGCCATCGAGGGCACCGACGACCTGACCGTCTCCACCCAAGTGCGGTGGGACGGCGAGGGCGGCCCCTGGCAGCGGGTCTTCGACCTCGGCACCGACACGAGCCGCTACCTGTTCACCACCCCCTCCAACGGTGGCGACCTGCGCACCGCCGTCACCGGCAACGGTGCCGGCGGCGAGTCGCAGATCACCGGCCACAGACCCCTCGCGGCCGGCGACTGGGTCACGCTGACCGTCACGCTCGACGCCACCGCCGGCCAGGTCACCACCTACCTCGACGGCGTAGCCGTCGGGTCGGCCGAGACGGGGGTGGCAGGGACGGACCTGCTCACCGACGCCGCCGCGCAGGCCGGGTACATCGGCCGCTCGTTCTACCCCGACCCCGCGTTCGACGGGGCCGTCGACGACTTCCGGATCTACCGGTCGGCCCTCGACGCCGCCCAGGTGGCCGAGCTGACCGAGGAGCTCGGCGGGACCGTCCCGACGCTCCAGGCACTGAGCACCGAGACCTTCCAGGTCCGCACCTCGGCCGGGTCCGCACCCGACCTGCCCGGCACCGTCCGGGCGTCCTGGTCCGACGGCTACGATCGGGACGTGCCGGTCACCTGGGACGACGTCGACCCCGCCGACTACGAGACCTCCGGGACCTTCAGCGTCGCCGGCGAGGCCGCCGGCACCGCGGTGACCGCCGAGGTCACCGTCACCCGCGGCGAGCTCCGGGTCGACCTCGGCACCGACACCGGCGCCTTCGAAGGCGGGGCGTCCGGCCTGCTGTACGGCCTGTACGGCGAGGGCATGCCGACCGACAACCTGGTCGAGGGCATGGGCGTGCAGTCCGTGGCCACCAAGGCCCAGGAGGGCGCCCAGCACCCGGGCTCGGACGCTCTCGAGGTGCTCGAGCCGCTGGCCCGCACCACCGGCGGGGACGTGTACCTGCGTGTCACCGACTGGTACCGCGGCTTCCCGTACCAGTGGCCGTCCCCGGACCAGCCGGACGCGAGCCCCGAGGAGAAGCTCGCGAGCTACCGCGAGGTGCTCGACGCCCAGCTCGACATGATCGAGACCCTGGACCCCGCCGTGCGTGAGCACCTCGTCATCGAGCCGTACAACGAGCCCGCGGGCAACATGTTCGGCACCGGGCAGTGGAGCCTGGACGGGACGTCGTGGCTGTCCGACCCCACCGACTACTTCGCCGCGTGGGACGAGACGTACCGCACCATCAAGGAGCGCTTCCCCGACATGCGGATCGCGGGTCCGGGAGCGATCGAGCTCTGGCCCCAGATCCAGGGCTGGCTCGAGCACACGGTCGCCGAGGGCACCGTGGCCGACATCGTCACCTGGCACGAGCTGACCCACCCGCAGGCCATCCGCGAGTCGGTGGCCGAGTACCGCGAGTGGGAGGCCGACGTCTTCGCCGGCACCGCCTACGAGGGCACCGAGCTGCCCGTCAACGTCAACGAGTACGCGTTCAACTACCACACGTCGGTCCCCGGCCAGATGGTGCAGTGGATGTCGGCCATCGAGGACGCCAAGGTCCAGGCGATGATCGCGTTCTGGAACATCAACGGCAACCTGTCCGACTCCGCGGTGCAGACGAACCGCGGCAACGGCCAGTGGTGGCTGTACAACGCCTACAGCCGGATGACCGGCCACACCGTCGAGGTCACCCCGCCGTACCCGGGCCAGAACTACAGCCTGCAGGGCCTGGCCACGCTCGACTCCGAGCAGCGCCAGGCGCGCGTCATCCTCGGCGGGCAGGACGGTACCGCCCCGGTCGACCTGGTGAACGTCCCGGAGGACGTGTTCGGCGACGAGGTGCGCGTCACCGCACGCGAGATCCCGTGGACCGGCCAGCTCGGCGACTCCGCCCAGCCGCGGCACCTCGCCGATCTCGTCGTCCCGGTCACCGACGGCACCGCCACCGTCGCCTTCGACGGGTCGCAGCTGCCCGAGCTCGACGAGTCCAGCGCCTACGAGCTGATCGTCACGCCCGTGGGCGCGGGGGAGACCACGGCGTCGACCCCGACGCTCTGGCAGGGCAGCTACGAGGCCGAGGACGCCGAGTACACCGGTTCCGGCTACTCGGTGAACGGTCCCGAGGGCTCGCCGCAGGACGTGGCGAAGTTCTACACCTCCGGCGGCTACAACGTGGGCGGCCTGCGCACCGGGTCGGACGGCGTCCTCGACTTCGAGGTCACCGTGCCCGAGGACGGCACCTACGACCTGTCGGTGTTCTCCAGCACGCTCAACACCTTCGACCGGGTGGCCGAGCAGGGACCGACCAACGTGTTCGTGCGGGTCGACGGCGGCGCCGAGCAGGAGATCTTCCTGCCGCTGGCCTACAAGTGGGTCGTGTGGGACCACGCCGACACCACCGTCGAGCTGACCGCCGGGACGCACACCATCTCCCTGGCCGCGCAGAGCCTCGACGGTTCGGGTGCGACCCAGGGCGACGCGATCATCGACCGCATCACTCTCGCCCTGCCGAACCCGGAGGCCGCGACGTCGGTGTACGAGGCCGAGACCGCGGTGCTCGACGGCGGGACCGCCACCTACGAGGTGTCCGACGCCTCCGGGCCGGGCGCCGTCGAGCTCGCCGAGGGTGACTCAGCGACGTTCTGGGTGTACTCGCCGGTCGACGGCGAGGCGCACCTCGGGGCGGACGTCCTCGGCACCGGTGGTTCCGGGACGCTGAGCGTCAACGACGAGGACGTGCTCGACCTCGCCGACGCGCAGCAGGTCGCGGCGCACCTGGCCGGCGGCGTCAACAAGATCGTCGTCACCGGTGGTGCCGGCGGGCTCACCCTGGACCGCCTCACGGTGGCTCCGGGTGACGGGACGCTGGAGCCGACCGAGTACCAGGCCGAGGACGCCGAGCTCGCCGGTGACGCGTCCGTGGGCGAGTACTCCCTGGCCGAGAACGGCGCCGCCGTCACCGGCGTCGGGGGAGAGCCCGGCAACGGCAACACCCTGACGTTCCACGTCGAGGCGACCGAGGCCGGCAACCACGCCGTCGTCGTGCGGTACTCCAACCCGGAACAGGTCGACGGCACGCACTACAACCCCAACCCCGTCGCCCGGTTCGCCGACATCACGGTGAACGACGGCGAGGCCGAGCGGGTGCCGTTTGTGCCGACGTTCCACGAGAACAACTTCTGGGAGCGCACGATCGTGCTCGACCTCGCCGCCGGCGAGAACACGATCACCCTGCGCTCGGAGGAGATGCCCAACTGGGACGGCGAGACCTACGCGTCGCAGATCTGGCCGGCCGACTACCTGCTGCGCTCGCAGTGGGCCCCGATCGTCGACCGGATCACCGTCTCGCGGCTGGCGCAGCCGATCGGCACCGAGCCCGAGCTCGTCGAGGTGACGCCGGTGCGTCCGACCTGGACGGACGAGTGCGGTCCGGGCAACGTCACCGGTGCTCCGTTGCCTGTCGTCGAGGGGGTCGAGTATGTCGAGACGCGCAAGAACGACGGCGGGGTGAAGGTGGTGGCGACGCCGCTGGAGGGTTA
>NZ_JABEZT010000002.1:607098-668035 GCF_013149805.1 Isoptericola chiayiensis | reverse complement strand
CCAAACCCTCGGCTGGGCCACCCCCGCCGAGAAACTCGACCAACTACTCTCGACCACCTGACAACCCGGTGTTGCAACGACCGGTTGAAACCGCCGCAACGTCGCCCCGAGGTAGGCGTACCCCGGCACGACGACGCCCCCGCACCCGGCGAGGGGTGCGGGGGCGTCGGACGCCGGTCGGTCGCGCGCGGCGACCGTGCGCGGGTCAGAGCGAGTCGACGGCCTTGGCGATCGCCGACTTGCGGTTCGCCGCCTGGTTGGCGTGGATGACGCCCTTGGAGACGGCCTTGTCGAGCTTGCGCGACGCGGTCTGCAGGGCGGCCAGAGCGGCCTCCTTGTCACCGGCGGAGACGGCCGCGTGCACCTTGCGCACGTGCGTCTTCAGCTCGGACTTGACCGAACGGTTGCGCAGGCGCGCCTTCTCGTTGGTCTGGATGCGCTTGATCTGAGACTTGATGTTTGCCACTGGTGGACTTCCTGGTGTGTTCGCCTGACGGCGAGCGGATAGGTCGTAGAGGGCGGCCGCAACTCCGGGACTGGGGTGGGGAACCCGTGGAGAGGAACTGCGGCTGTGCCCGCCGACCTGGGCGGACACGCAGAGATCTACGGTACCAGCCCGAGGCGCTCCCGCGGAATCGGCTGTGAGGAAGATCGCGTCAGCGGCGGGCGCGTCCCATCGCCGCCACGACCGCGTCGAACGCGCGGCGGTCCAGCACGGCGCCCTCGCGGCGCACCGCACCCGGCTCGACCCGCACCACACGGTTGATCCGCACCTCGCTCGGCCGGCCGCGCGCGTCCCACGGGCCCGATCCGATGTCCATCCAGAGCCGGCCGTACCGGGCCTCCTGGGCGGCGTCGCGGTCGTGGTCCTTGCTCGTGAGCTGCAGCGCCAGCAGCCACGGCCCGTCGTGCCCCACCAGCAGCACGGGACGGTCCTTGCCGCGCGCGTGGTCCTCCTCGAAGGGCACCCACGTCCACACGATCTCGCCGGGGTCCGGGTCGCCGTCCAGGTGCGGGGCGTACACCGGGCGCACGGCGCCGGTGAAGTCGCCCGGGTATCGAGTGCCGCGGTGGTCCGTGCGCCCGGCGGCTCGCGGGCCGGTCCGTGCACCGCGGCGCGCGCCGGAACGGGTGAGGGTCCGGCCGATGGCGCGGGCGGCGCCCCGCAGCAGGTGGGAGAGGCGGTGCGTCGTCACGGCGGACAGCCTACGGCCGGCGACCGACGTCGGGGCCGTGTCACGACGGGGAAACACGCCGGGAACACCCCGGTTCCGGGGCCCGTCTAGCGTGCGGTCATGGCGGACCTCTTCGACGACTACCCGCTGGGCGCGGCGTTCGACGAGCTGTTGGACCGGGACCGCGCGGTGCGCCCCCGGTACGGCCCGGTGCAGGACACCCTGGCCTCGCTGCGGTCGGACGAGGTCTCGGCGCGGGCCGAGGCCCTGGGTCACTCCTACCTGGCACAGGGGATCACCTTCGACGTCGCCGGCGAGGAGCGGCCGTTCCCGCTCGACGTGGTCCCTCGGGTGGTCGAGCCCGGCGAGTGGGACCGGATCACCCGCGGCGTCCAGCAGCGCGTGCGCACCCTCGAGGCGTTCCTCGCGGACGTCTACGGCCCTCAGGAGGCGGTGCGCGACGGCGTGGTGCCCCGTCGGCTCGTCCTGTCCAGCCGGGAGTTCCAGCGCGAGGCGCACGGCATCGAGCCGCCGAACGGGGTCCGCTGCCACGTGGCCGGCGTGGACCTGGTCCGCGACGAGGCCGGCGAGTTCCGCGTGCTCGAGGACAATGTCCGCGTGCCCTCCGGGGTGAGCTACGTGCTGGCCAACCGGCAGGCGATGGTGCGCACCTTCCCCGAGCTGTTCTCCCAGCTGCGGGTGCGCAGCGTCGTCGACTACCCGCGCCGGCTGCGCGCCGCCCTGGTGGCCGCCGCGCCGGACCAGGCACCGGACCCGACCGTCGTCGTGCTCACCCCCGGCGTCTACAACTCCGCCTACTACGAGCACGCGCTGCTGGCCCGGCTCATGGGCGTCGAGCTGGTCGAGGGCCGGGACCTGTACTGCGCGTCCGGCCGCGTCTACATGCGCACGACGGCGGGACCGCAGCGTGTGGACGTCGTCTACCGGCGGGTGGACGACGTCTTCCTCGACCCGGTGCGCTTCCGCGCCGACTCCGTGCTGGGCGTGCCCGGGCTGGTGGACTGCGCCCGCCGGGGCACCGTGACGCTGGCCAACGCGATCGGCAACGGCGTCGCGGACGACAAGCTCGTGTACAGCTACCTGCCCGACCTGACCCGGTACTACCTCGGGGAGGAACCCGTGCTGGCGAACGTGGACACCTGGCGTCTCGAGGAGCCCGGCGCCCTTGCCGAGGTGCTGGACCGGCTCGACGAGCTGGTCGTCAAGCCCGTGGACGGCTCCGGCGGCAAGGGCATCGTCGTCGGCCCCGACGCGAGCCGTGCCGAGCTGGCCACGCTGCGCGGCCGGCTCATCGCCGACCCGCGCGGCTGGGTGGCCCAGCCGCTGATCCAGCTCTCGACGGCGCCCACCTACGTCGACGGCGCCTTCCGCCCCCGGCACGTCGACCTGCGACCGTTCGCCGTCAACGACGGCGAGGACGTGTGGGTGCTGCCCGGCGGACTGACGCGGGTGGCGCTCGCGGAGGGCCAGCTCGTGGTGAACAGCTCCCAGGGCGGCGGGTCCAAGGACACCTGGGTGCTCGAGCCCCGCCGCGGCCCGCTGACCGGGGAGCTCGCCGTGGGCCGGGACGACCCGGAGGCGCAGGAGGTGCCGGACGGCGGGGCCGACCCGGCCGACGCGGGCGTGCCGATCGACGCGCACCCGGCCGACGTGGCCGGGGTCCGCGAGCAGCAGCAGCAACAACAGCAGCAGCGCGCGCGAGAATCCCGGCACCTGGTCGAGGAGGTGGGCTCGTGCTGAGCCGCATCGCCGAGTCGCTGTTCTGGATCGGCCGGTACGTCGAGCGGGCCGACGACACCGCCAGGATCCTCGACGTCCACGTCCAGCTCCTGTCCGAGGACCCGTGGGCCGAGGAGTCGCTGGCCTGCCGCTCCCTGCTGGCGATCATGGACCACCCGACCCCGCCGGAGTCCGGCCCGGTGGGACGCCAGACGGTGTTGCAGCTCCTCGCGCGCGACCGGACCAACCCGTCGTCGATCACCGGCGCGCTCGTCGCCGCCCGGGAGAACGCCCGCCGGGCCCGCGAGATCGTCTCGACCGAGCTGTGGGAGACCCTGAACACGACCCGCAACGAGGTCGAGCAGGTGGCCCGGCGTACGGGGCCGCACGAGTTCTTCTCCTGGGTGCGGCAGCGGGCGGCCGTGGTCGCCGGCCTCATGGAGTCGGCCACGCCGCACGACGCCACCTGGCACTTCATGGTGCTCGGGCAGTCGATCGAGCGGGCCGACATGACCGCGCGCCTCATCACCACCCAGGCACGGCTCGGTGCGTCCGGGCCCGGATGGACCACGCTGCTGCGGTCCTGCGGAGCCCACGAGGCCTACCTGCGCGCCCATCGCGGTCGCACCTCCGACGTGGACGCCGCCGGGTTCCTCGTGCTCGACCGGCTGTTCCCCCGCACGATCGTCTACGCGCTGGGCGTCGCCGACCGCGCGCTGCGGGCGCTCGAGCCCGTCGAGGGTCGCCGCGAGGTCAACGACGAGGCCGTGCGCGAGCTCGGCATCGTGCGCGCGCGGCTGCAGTACACGCGGCGCGCCGACACCCTCGAGGACCTGCCCGCGGTCATGGAGCAGGTCCAGCAGGCGTGCTCGCGGGCGAGCGAGGCGATCCGAGGCCGGTACTTCCCGTCGCCGGCGAACGCGACGGCCTGGGTGGGGGAGGCGCTGTGAGCCTGCTGAGAGTGGTGCACACCACGAGTTTCGACTACACCGACGCGGTGACGGCGTCGTACAACGAGGCGCGGATGACGCCGGTCGACGACGCCCGCCAGGTGGTGCGTGGGGCGCACGTCGACGTCCGGCCGCACACCTGGACGGACTCCTACCGCGACTACTGGGGCACGGAGGTGACGATCTTCGAGGTGCTGCGCCCGCACGAGCGCCTCGACATCGTGGCGACCGCGACGGTCGAGGTGGCGTCCGGCGGGCCGGCGCGCTCGGGAGCCGGCTGGGACGTCCTGGGCGGCGAGGAGGCCAGCGACGCGCACTCGCCGTTCCTGGCCGAGACGCCGACGACGGCGGTGCCCGACGACGTGGCGGCGCTCGCGCTGGAGACCGCGGCCGGCCTGGACCCGGACGACGCCGCCGAGGCGGTGTGCCTGGCGGTGCGCGACCGTCTCGAGTACGTGGCGGGCGTGACCACCGTGCACAGTCCGGCCGCGGACGCGTGGGCGGCCCGCGAGGGCGTCTGCCAGGACATGGCGCACCTCGGCATCGGTGCGCTGCGCTCGGTGGGCATCCCCGCGCGGTACGTCTCGGGCTACCTGCTGCCGCAGTCGGACGCGGCCGTCGGGGAGGCGGTGCACGGGGAGTCGCACGCCTGGCTCGAGTGGTGGGCGGGGCAGTGGGTCGGTTACGACCCCACCAACCGTCGGTTCGTCGGGGAGGACCACGTGGTGATCGGCCGCGGCCGCGAGTACGCGGACGTGCCGCCGCTGAAGGGCGTGTTCGCGGGGGCCGGGGCGAGCTCGCTGGACGTCACCGTGGAGATGACCCGGCTGGCGTAGCCGGGTCGCCGACGGCGTCGGTGCCGGCTCGCACGCCGCCGTCGAACCGCGGGGTGCGTTTGGTCAGGAAGGCCTCGACGGCGCCGCGGTGGTCGCCGGTGCGCACGAGCGCGTCCTGCGCGCGGGCCTCGGCCGCCAGGGTCTGGGTCAGCGAACGCTCGGGGCCGTCGGCCAGGAGGCGCTTGGACGCGGCGTAGGCCTGCGTCGGCCCTGCGGCCAGGCGCGCGGAGAGCTCGCGTGCCCGCTCCAGGGCGTCCGACGTCGGCACCACCTCGCCCGCGACGCCCCACGCGACGGCGGTGGTGGCGTCGATGGTGTCCCCGCGCAGCACGAGCTCGCGGGCACGGGCGCTGCCGACGGCACGGGCGAGGGTGACGGACAGGCCGGTGTCGAACGTCAGGCCGATCCCCGTGAAGGCGGTGCCCAGCACGGCGTCCTCGGCCAGCACCCGCAGGTCGGCCGCGAGGGCCAGCTCGAGCCCGGCACCGACGCACGCACCGTGCACGGCGGCCATCACCGGCTTCGGCATCGTGGCCAGCGCCTGGACGATGGGGTTGTAGTGGTGCTCGACCGTGCGCTGCTCGGCCCACCCGCCGGTCGCCAGGGCGTCGGCGTGCTCGCGCAGGTCCTGGCCGACGCAGAACGCCGGGCCGCGGCCCGCGAGCAGCACGGCCCGCACGGCAGGGTCGGAGCCGACGTCGGTCAGGGCCTCCAGCAGCGCCTGCTTGAGCGCCAGGTCCAGGGCGTTGCGGGCCTCGGGGCGGTTCAGGGTCACCTCGGCGACGGCTCCGCTGACGGAGACCTCCACGGGCGCTGACGACACTGGCCCCTCCTCGGGTGCGTCCGGGCGCCCGGTGGGCCCCGGGCTGGTGGCAGTCAAGCATCGTCCGCGTGCCGGATCGACCCGGACGGCGTCTCAGTCCGACCGGCGCTGCCCGGTGTCGGGTCAGGGCACGACGCCGGGCGCCAGCGCTGCGCGCACCGCTGCCTCGTCCCCGTCGAGCCGCACGCCCGACTCGGCCGTGGTCAGCCGGCGCCACAGCAGCAGCGCGAGCTCGCGGGCGGGCGCCGTGAGCGTCGCGGCGGGGTCGTCCGGACGGCGGCCGTCCTCGTGCGCGCCGAGCGTCCAGCTCTCACCGACGTCGGAGGCGACCAGCCGGACGGTGCGCGGCAGCGGGTCGACGCGTCCCAGGCGGACCTGGCGGGGCTGGAACATCCGCGCGACCTCGTCGACGCCGTCGGCCCAGACAGCGGCGGGCACGTCGACCGGTTCCCGTGCGGCGTCGGGGCCGGAGGCCAGGCCGGCGGCGCGCAGGTCGTGCAGGTGCACCAGCGTCTCGTGGAGCTGGCGCCGGTGCCAGAACGACGCCGGCCCGGTGCCGAGCAGCGTCCACGCGGTGGCGTCGGGCCCGAGCGCGGTCAGCGTCTCGCGCAGCTCGGCCGCCTGGGCGGCGTAGAACGGTCCGAGGTCGAACGGGCCGCGCCCCAGGGGCGTCTCCTGGCGGCGCCGTGCCTGGCCGGCCGCCCAGTGGTGGATGCGTCCCAGGTGCACCACCAGGTGCCGCACCCGCCACCGCCCGCAGGCGGGCACGGGTGCCTCCGGGTCGGTGGCGGGGATCCGGGCCGCGAACTCGGCCTGCACGGCGCTGAGCAGGCTGAGCCGGTCCAGGTCGTCGACGCCGGGGCCGCGGCGTCCGGTCGCGGGGTCGACGGCGGTGCTGCTGGTGGTCATGACGGCACCGTAGGCGGGCGCGGGTCCGATTCCCAGGCTCGGTGCCGCCGTCGGGCGTCGACATCCTGCCGCCCGGCGGGCGCCGGCGTCGGGTGGCGGTGACGCGGCGTGGGACAATGACCGGGCCCATCCCACAAGCCCCGACCCGACGGAGCGAGACGAGTTGCCCATCCCGTCTGCCGCGCTGAGCGAGCGCATCCAGCCCAACGCGACCGCGCCCGAGCTGATCCGCAACTTCTGCATCATCGCCCACATCGACCACGGCAAGTCGACGCTGGCCGACCGCATGCTGCAGCTCACCGGCGTCGTGCAGCCGCGGGACGCCCGCGCGCAGTACCTCGACCGGATGGACATCGAGCGTGAGCGCGGCATCACGATCAAGTCCCAGGCCGTGCGCATGCCGTGGCAGCTCGGCGAGGAGCCGTACGCGCTCAACATGATCGACACCCCGGGGCACGTGGACTTCACCTACGAGGTCTCCCGTTCCCTCGCGGCGTGCGAGGGTGCCGTGCTGCTGGTGGACGCGGCCCAGGGCATCGAGGCCCAGACGCTGGCGAACCTGTACCTCGCCATGGAGCACGACCTGGAGATCATCCCGGTCCTGAACAAGATCGACCTGCCCGCCGCGCAGCCGGAGAAGTACGCGGCCGAGCTGGCCGGCCTGGTCGGCGGGGAGCCGGAGGACGTGCTGCGGGTCTCGGGCAAGACCGGTGAGGGCGTCGAAGAGCTCCTGGACCGGATCGTGCACCGCGTCCCGGCGCCCGTCGGCGACCCCGACGCGCCGGCCCGCGCCATGATCTTCGACTCCGTCTACGACACCTACCGCGGCGTGGTGACGTACGTCCGGGCGGTCGACGGCGACCTGAACCCGCGCGAGCGGATCCAGATGATGTCGACCAAGGCCACCCACGAGCTGCTCGAGATCGGGGTCATCTCGCCCGAGGCGATCAAGACCAACGGTCTGGGCGTCGGGGAGGTCGGCTACCTCATCACGGGCGTCAAGGACGTGCGCCAGTCCAAGGTGGGCGACACGGTCACGGCGGCGAACAATCCCGCCGAGAAGCCGCTGGGCGGCTACGAGGACCCCAAGCCGATGGTGTTCTCCGGTCTCTACCCGATCGACGGCTCGGACTACCCGACCCTGCGCGACGCGCTGGACAAGCTCAAGCTCAACGACGCCGCCCTGAACTACGAGCCGGAGACGTCCGTGGCACTCGGGTTCGGGTTCCGCGTCGGGTTCCTGGGGCTGCTGCATCTGGAGATCGTGCGTGAGCGCCTGGAGCGCGAGTTCGACCTCGACCTGATCTCGACGGCCCCGAACGTCGTCTACGACGTGACGATGGAGGACGGTACCGAGGTCAAGGTCACCAACCCCTCGGAGTTCCCGGGCGGCAGGATCAAGGACGTGCGCGAGCCGATCGTCAAGGCGACGGTGCTGACGCCGAGCGAGTTCGTCGGGGCCGTCATGGGCTTGTGCACGGACCGGCGCGGTCAGCTCGACGGGATGGACTACCTCTCGGAGGACCGCGTCGAGCTGCGCTGGACCCTCCCGCTGGCCGAGATCGTCTTCGACTTCTTCGACGCGCTCAAGTCGCGCACCCGCGGCTACGCGTCGCTCGACTACGAGCCCTCGGGCGACCAGGCCGCCGACCTGGTCAAGGTCGACATCCTGCTGCAGGGCGACCAGGTGGACGCGTTCAGCGCGATCGTGCACAAGGACGCCGCCTACGAGTACGGCGTGAAGATGACGGCCAAGCTCAAGGAGATCATCCCGCGCCAGCAGTTCGAGGTGCCGATCCAGGCCGCCGTCGGCGCGCGCATCATCGCGCGCGAGACGGTGCGGGCGATCCGCAAGGACGTGCTCGCCAAGTGCTACGGCGGCGACATCTCCCGCAAGCGCAAGCTCCTCGAGAAGCAGAAGGAGGGCAAGAAGCGCATGAAGAACATCGGGTCCGTGGAGGTCCCGAAGGAGGCGTTCATCTCCGCGCTGTCCTCCGACGGCGCCGGGGGCAAGGACGGCGGCAAGGACAAGAAGAAGTAGTGCCGGCCCTGCCCGACGGAGAACCCGTCCCGCCCGACGGGACGCTGCCGGCGGCGGTGGCCCGCACGGCGCACGACGGCGGCACCCGGGCGCCCGGACCGGCCCCCGCGGGCCGGTTCGGGGTGTACGTGCACGTGCCGTTCTGCTCGGTGCGCTGCGGCTACTGCGACTTCAACACCTACACCGCCGCCGAGCTCGGCGGCGGTGCCTCCCAGGTGGCGTACGCCGACACGGCGCTGCGCGAGGTGGACCTGGCGGCCCGCGTGCTGGCCGACGCCGGGCTGTCCGGGCGTGAGGTCTCGACGGTGTTCGTCGGCGGCGGCACGCCGACGATGCTGCCGGCCGGCGACCTGGGCCGGATCGTGCGCCGCATCGATGCCACCTGGGGCCTGGCCGAGGGGGCGGAGGTCACCACGGAGGCGAACCCCGACTCGGTGACCCCCGAGTCGCTGGCGGTGCTGGCCGACGCCGGGTTCACCCGGGTCTCGTTCGGGATGCAGTCGGCGGTGCCGCACGTGCTGGCCACGCTGGAACGTACCCACGACCCGGACCGCATCCCCGACGTCGTGCGCTGGGCGCGTGACGCCGGCCTCGACGTCTCGCTGGACCTCATCTACGGCACGCCGGGGGAGTCGCTCGCCGACTGGCGCACCTCGGTGGAGACGGCACTGGCCACCGGGGTCGACCACGTCTCGGCGTACGCCCTCGTGGTCGAGCCGGGCACCAAGATGGCGGCCCAGGTCCGCCGCGGCGAGCTGACGCTGCCCGACGAGGACGACCAGGCGGCCAAGTACGAGCTCGCCGACGACCTGCTGACCGCCGCCGGTCTCGACTGGTACGAGGTGAGCAACTGGGCTCGCGGGGCCGAGCACGCCTGCCGGCACAACCTGGCGTACTGGCGCGGTGACGACTGGTGGGGCATCGGCCCGGGCGCGCACTCCTACGTCGGCGCGCCCGCCGGCGGGCCTGCCGACGGCGTGGCGGGCGTGCGCTGGTGGAACGTCAAGCACCCGCGGCGCTACGCCGCGCTGCTGGAGGACGGGCGCTCGCCCGGTGCCGGGCGCGAGCTCCTCACCACGGCCGAGGCGCACCTGGAGCGCGTGATGCTGGGGGTGCGGCTGGCCGAGGGGCTCGACCTCGACGTGCTGGAGGCCGACGGCCGCCGCGCCGTGGCCGGACTGGTGGCGTCCGGGCTGCTCGACGGGGCGGCCGCGGTCCGTGGTCGGGCCGTCCTCACGCGGCGCGGCCGGCTGCTGGCCGATGCCGTTGTGCGGGACCTGACGGTCTGATCAGCGCACGAACGTGACGGCGAACGGGTACTCGTAGCGTTCGTCGCGCGACGCGGCCACGGCGCCGAGGATGCTGAAGACCAGCGAGCACACCCAGATGCCGAACGCGAGGACGCCGCCGAGGAACGCGAGCAACCCGATGATCGGGATCATCGCGACGACGCCGAAGACGACCCAGACGGCCACGTAGCCGATCAGGAGCGTGAGCTGGAAGTTCAGCGCCTGCTTGCCCTGGTGGTCGACGCGCGCGCTGCGGTCCCGGAACACCAGCCACACGACCAGCGGGCCGACGACGGACAGGACGACGCCGCTCACGTGGGCGAGGACCGACCAGGTCCGCTCGTCCTGCGGCGCGAGCGGTGCCTGAGGCGACGGGGTCGTCTGGTGCGGGGTGGGTTCGGTCACGGCAACCTCCATGAACGTCATGATCCGGACTTTCCGGCCGACGGGCACGGTAGCGACGAAGCCCCCGTCCCCGGACGGAGTTGACGGGGAACTGAGGTCGATTCACCCGCCCCGCCCGCGCCGCGTGTCCGCTACTTCACCAGGCGGAGCGTCAACGGGTACTCGAAGTCCTCGTACCGGTTGACGGCGAGCGCCGCGATGATCGCGAAGACGATCCCGAAGACCCACACCACGCCCAGGATCAGGAACCCGACCAGGATCCAGGTGAGGAGATAGCCGATCACGGTGCCGATGAGCAGCGTGAGCTGGAAGTTCAGGGCCTCCTTGGCCTGGTTCGCCACGTAGGTGCTGCGGTCGCGCAGGACCAGCCAGATCACCAGCGGCGCGACGAAGGCGAGCCAGCCCACGGTCAGGACGCCGACCAGGAGCGGGCCCAGATGGGCGAAGATCGCCCAGGTCCGCTCGTCGGACCGGGACAGCGGACGCGGTCCTTCGAACCCGCCGGCGCCCGGTGGGGGAGGTGTCTGTGTCATGGCTCCATTGTCCCAGGCCGGGCGGTGCGAAGTCACCCATAGCGGACGCGCCGTGCGTTCCGGTGGCGACGGCGCTGGTCAGGGACCACCCTGGTGCCGATCCCACCCGCACCACCAGGAGGAACGATGAGCGAGAACCCGCCGAACCAGCCCGGGCGCCCCGAGGACCCGTACGGCGAGGAGCCCACGCAGCCGACGCCGCCCCAGCAGCCCTACCAGCAGCCGCCGTCGTACCAGCAGCAGCCGCCCGCTCAGCCGTACCAGCAGCAGCCGCACCACGAGCAGCCGGGCAGCGGCGGCCAGCAGCCGTTCTACGCGAACGCCGCCTCGTCGGCGGCCGGCGTGGCCCGCGACGACACGAAGGGTCTGCTCGGCTCGCTGTTCGACTTCTCGTTCGCGAACTACGTCACCCCGAAGATCGTCAAGATCGTCTACGTCATCGTGACGATCCTGCTGGCCCTCGTCTGGCTGGGCTGGTTCATCTTCGGCGTCGTGACGCTGTTCTCGGACCAGTGGTACATCGGGCTGTTCACCATCCTGTTCGGATGGATCGTCGCCCTCGTCTACCTGGCGATCTACCGGATCGGCCTCGAGGTCTTCCAGGCGGTGGTGAACATCTCCGAGAAGGTCAACCGCTACGCCGAGCGCGACGGGATCGTCTGACCCGTCCCGGCGGCCTCACGCCGTCACGAAGTCGATGAGCTCCTCGACCCGGCCCAGCAGGGCCGGGTCGAGGTCTCTGAAGTCGCGCACCGAGGCCAGGATCCGCTGCCACGCCCGGCCGACGTCGGCGGTCGTGTCCGCCGGCCAGCCCAGCTCCGCCAGGATGCCGCGCTTCCACTCCGTGCCCCGGTCGATCGTGGGCCAGGCGTCCAGCCCCACCCGTGCCGGCTTGACCGCCTGCCAGACGTCGACGTAGGGGTGCCCGAGCACCAGCACCGTGCCGTCGGGCACGGTGCGCAGCGCGTCGGCGGCGATCCGCTGCTCCTTGGCGCCGGGCACCAGGTGGTCCACCAGCACACCGACCCGCCGGTCCGGCGTGGGGTCGAACTCCGCGAGCGCCTCGGCGAGGTGGTCGACGCCGTCGAGCATCTCGACCACGACCCCCTCGATGCGCAGGTCGTCGCCCCAGACCTTCTCCACGAGCTCGGCGTCGTGCTTGCCCTCCACCCAGATGCGCGAGCCGCGGGCCACGCGCGCGCGGGCGCCGTGCACGGCCACCGAGCCCGACGCCGTGCGCGTCGGGGCGGCCGGTGCCCGGGATGTGACGGGGGCGGTGAGCTCGACGGGCTGCCCGTCGACCCAGAAGCCCGGGCCGAGGGGGAACGACCGCACCTTCCCGCGCCGGTCCTCGAGGACCACCAGGTGCACCCCGCCGGACTTCTCCACCCGGGTCACGGCCCCGACCCAGCCGGAGCCGACCTCCTCGACCACCAGGCCGGTCTCGGCCGGCACCGGCGCCGACGTGGGCCGACGGCGGTGGTGGGCGGACCCGTCCGGCGCGCCGGGGGAGGAGGACAGGACGTCGGAACCGTAGCGATCGTGCACGGCGTGAGCCTACGGAGCCGTGCGGCGTCGCCGGCGACCGACACTCCGGGACCTCGTGGCACGGGACCGCCGTCGTCGCCGGACCTGTCGGCGGCTGCGCGTAGGATGGATGGCACTCGACGCACGAGAGTGCTAAGACCGGACGAGGACACGGGGAAGACGAGCGAGGGGAGGGTCACGTGAGCGAGGTCCGCAGGTTCGAGGTGCTGCGCGCCATCGTCGAGGACTACGTCACGACGCGCGAACCGGTGGGCTCCCGCATGCTCACCGAGCGCCATCGTCTCGGCGTGTCCCCGGCCACGATCCGCAACGACATGGCCGCCCTGGAGGAGGCCGGGTACATCGCCCAGCCGCACACCTCGGCCGGGCGGGTGCCCACGGACGCCGGCTACCGGGTGTTCGTCGACCGCCTCGCCGAGGTGCGTCCCCTCAACGTCCCGCAGAAGCGCGCCATCGAGACCTTCCTGTCCGAGGCCGTCGACCTCGACGACGTCCTGACCCGCGCCGGGCGGCTCATCGCCCAGCTCACCGGGCAGGTCGCCGTGGTCCAGTACCCGTCGCTGCGACGGTCCGGGCTGCGGCACCTCGAGCTCGTCCCGGTGGCCGAGGGGCGTCTGCTCGTCGTCGTCATCACCGACACCGGCCGCGTCGAGCAGCGCTTCTGCGAGCTGCCGCTGCGCCCGGACGGCACCGACGGCGGGATCGTGCTCGACGACATCACGCTCGGCGAGCTGCGGGCGCGCTTCAACGCGGCCGCCGCCGGCAAGCGCCTGCGCGACCTGCCGACGGCGTTCGCGGGCGTCGTCGAGGCCGTCGGGCCCGAGCTCGGCGGCGTCGCCCAGGCCGTGGCTGACCTCGTCGTGGACACCCTCGGCGAGGAGGGCGAGGAGCGGATCGTGCTGGCCGGCACCGCCAACCTGGCCCGGTCCGAGGCCACCTTCGAGCAGGGGCTCAGCCCCGTGCTGGAGGCCCTCGAGGAACAGGTCGTGCTGCTCGGTCTGCTCACCGAGATGGCCGGCGACGGCGTCGGGGTGCGCATCGGGCACGAGAACCGCCTCGACGGCCTCACCGAGACGTCCGTCGTGGCCTCCGGCTACGGTACCGACGGCGACACGGTCGCCTCGCTCGGATCGATCGGCCCCACCCGCATGGACTACCCCGGCACCATTGCCTCGGTGCGTGCCGTGGCCCGCTACCTCTCCCGGGTCCTGCCGAACTGACCGGCCGGCCCCGGGGAACCTGACCAGACTTCTCAACGTCACCGAAGAGAGACCTGTGACCGACTACTACGAGATCCTCGGCGTCGAGCGCGACGCCTCGCCCGAGCAGATCAAGAAGGCCTACCGCAAGCTCGCCCGCACGCTGCACCCGGACGTCGCCGGGGCGGAGGGCGAGGAACGCTTCAAGGACGTCGCCCGCGCCTACGAGGTGCTCTCCAACCCGGAGAAGCGCCAGCAGTTCGACATGGGGGTGGACCCCAGCGCCCCGGGTGGTGCCGGCGGCGGGTTCGGCCAGGGCTTCGGCTTCCAGGACATCTTCGAGACGTTCTTCGGGGGCGGCGGGCAGCCGTCCGGCCCCGTCCCGCGCGCCCGCCGCGGCCAGGACGCGCTCGTGCGCCTCGACATCGACCTCGCCGAGGCGACGTTCGGCGCCAAGCGCGAGCTGCAGGTCGACACCGCCGTGGTGTGCGGCACCTGCAGCGGCAACGGCTGCCGGCCCGGCACCGACGTGCGCACCTGCGAGGTCTGCCAGGGACGCGGCAACGTCCAGCGCGTCGCCCGCTCCTTCCTCGGCCAGGTCATGACCACCGCACCCTGCGCCGCCTGCCAGGGCTTCGGCACGGTCATCCCCGAGCCCTGCGCCGAGTGCTCCGGCGACGGCCGCGTCCGCTCGCGCCGCACCCTGAGCGTCAACGTCCCCGCCGGCGTCGACACCGGGACCCGCATCAAGCTGTCCGCACAGGGCGAGGTCGGCCCCGGCGGCGGCCCCGCCGGCGACCTCTACGTCGAGATCCGCGAGAAGGCCCACGACACGTTCGTACGCCGGGGCGACGACCTGCACTGCACCCTGCAGGTCCCCATGACCGCCGCCGCCCTGGGCACCGTGCTCGAGCTCGCCACGCTCGACGGACCCGAGGAGATCGACCTGCGTCCCGGCACCCAGCCCGGCCAGATCGTCACCCTCAAGGGTCTCGGCGTCGGCCACCTGCACGGCAACGGGCGCGGCGACCTCAACGTCCACGTCGAGGTCACCATCCCCACCTCGCTGGACGACGAGCAGGGCGAGCTGCTGCGCAAGCTCGCCGCCGCACGCGGCGAGGAGCGCCCCGAGCCCCGCCTCACCGCCGCCCACCCCGGCGTGTTCTCCCGGCTGCGCGACAAGTTCGGCGGCCGGTGACCGCGCCCGGCACGGACCCGGCATGAGCGCACCCGTCTTCCTCGTCGACGACGGCGCACCGCCCCTGACGGTGCAGCCCGGCGGCACGTACGTGCTCACCGGGCCCGAGGGCCGGCACGCCGCCGTCGTCCAGCGCCGCGGACCCGGCGAGCGCGTCGACGTCGTCGACGGGGCCGGCACCCGGCTGCACGGCGTCGTCGCGTCGGTCGACGGCCACGACCTGCACCTCACGGTCGAGGACGTCACCCACGAGGCGGCGCCCACGGTGACCGTCGCCCTCGCCCAGGCCCTCGCCAAGGGCGACCGCGACCACCAGGCCGTCGAGGCCGCCGTCGAGCTCGGCGTCGACCGGGTCCTGCCCTGGCAGGCCGACCGGTCCGTCGTCGTCTGGCGCGGTCCGCGCGCCTCCAAGTCCCACGCCAAGTGGGAGGCCACGGTGCGCTCCGCCGTCAAGCAGTCCCGCCGGGCCCGGCTGCCCGCCGTCGACCAGCACGTGACCACCCGCGGCCTGGCCGAGCGCACCCGGGACGTCGTCGCCGTCGGCGGTGCCGTCGTCGTGCTGCACGAGGAGGCCACGACGGCGCTCGCGGATGTCGTGTTGCCCGCCCCCGCGTCCGGGGCGCCCGCACCCGAGCTGCTGGTGGTCGTCGGGCCCGAGGGCGGCATCGGCGCCGACGAGCTCGACGTCCTGACCGGCGCCGGCGCCGTCACCGCGCGGCTCGGACCCCACGTGCTGCGCACCTCGACGGCGGGACCCGTCGCCGTGGCGCTCCTGAGCGACCGGCTTGGCCGGTGGCGGTAGCGTGGAGCGCATGACGGACACCGCCGAGACGGACTGCCTCTTCTGCAAGATCGTCGCCGGGGACCTGCCGGCCGACGTCGTGGAGACGACCGAACGCGTCGTCGCCTTCCGCGACATCGACCCGCAGGCGCCCGTGCACGTGCTCGTCGTGCCCAAGGAGCACCACGGCGACGTGTCCGTGCTCGCCGCCGCCGACCCGACCCTGCTCGCCGAGGTCGTCTCCGTCGCGGACACCGTGGCCCACGACCTGGCCGACGGTCAGTACCGGTTCATCTTCAACTCCGGCCCCCGCGCGGGCCAGAGCGTCTTCCACGTGCACGGCCATGTGATCGCCGGCACCCAGCTGGGATGGAGTCCCGCCTGAGCATGACGTCCTCCGTACCGTCGTCCCACCCGGCCGCGTCCACGCCGTCGGGCACCCACAGCGCCGAGCACCGGGTCGTCGTCCCGCCGCACGTGCCGATGGTGGCGCTGCTCGGCAGCGGCGACGCCGTGCTGCGGGCCGTCGAGGACGGCTTCCCCGCCGTCGACGTGCACGCCCGCGGCAACGAGATCGCCGTCCGCGGCCCCTCGCAGGACGTCGGGCTGGTCTCCCAGCTGCTCGACGAGCTCGTCGAGGTCGCCGAGTCCGGAGCCCAGCTCACGCCCGAGGTCGTGTCCCGGTCGGTCGCGATGCTCACCGCAGCGACCGTGCACCGGCCCGCCGAGGTGCTCACCCACCAGATCCTGTCCAGCCGAGGCCGCACGATCCGACCCAAGACGGTCGGGCAGAAGTCCTACGTCGAGGCCATCGACGCCAACACCATCACGTTCGGCATCGGCCCCGCCGGCACCGGCAAGACCTACCTCGCGATGGCGAAGGCCGTGCAGGCGCTGCAGGCCAAGCAGATCAACCGGATCGTGCTCACGCGCCCCGCCGTCGAGGCCGGGGAGAAGCTCGGCTACCTGCCGGGCTCCCTCAGCGACAAGATCGACCCCTACCTGCGGCCGCTGTACGACGCGCTGCACGACATGCTCGACCCCGACGCGATCCCGCGGCTGGTCGAGTCCGGCACGATCGAGGTCGCCCCGCTGGCGTACATGCGGGGACGAACGATCAACGACTCGTTCATCATCCTCGACGAGGCGCAGAACACCTCCGCCGAGCAGATGAAGATGTTCCTCACCCGGCTCGGGTTCGGCTCCACGATGGTGATCACCGGCGACGCCACCCAGGTCGACCTGCCGGGCGGGACCGCGTCCGGGCTGCGGGTCGTCGAGGACATCCTCACCGGCGTCGACGACGTCGAGTTCTGCCGCCTGGGCAGCGGCGACGTCGTGCGCCACCGGCTCGTCAGCGACATCGTGGACGCCTACGCACGGTGGGACAGCACCCGCCCGGCCGACGACCGCCGTCGTCCCGGCCGCCACGACCGAGGAGGACGCCGGTGAGCATCGAGGTCAACAACGAGTCCGGCGTCGACGTCGACGAGGCCGAGTTCGCGGCACTGGCCCGGTTCGCCCTGGACGAGCTGCACGTGCACCCGCAGGCCGAGCTGTCCATCCTGTTCGTCGACGTCGAGGCCATGACCGACCTGCACGTGCAGTGGATGGACGAACCGGGGCCCACCGACGTGCTGTCGTTCCCCATGGACGAGCTGCGACCCGGACGCGAGGGCGAGGAGACCCCGCCCGGCACGCTCGGCGACATCGTGCTGTGCCCCGAGGTCGCCGCGACCCAGGCGCAGGCCGCCGGGCACTCCACCGTCGAGGAGATGCTGCTGCTGACCACGCACGGGATCCTGCACCTGCTCGGCTACGACCACGCCGAACCGGACGAGGAGGCCGAGATGTTCGGCCTCCAGCGCCGGCTCCTGCTGACCTTCCTGGCCGGGCGGTGACCCGTGGAGGCTCCTGACGCCCTGCTGTGGGTGGTGCTCGTCGGCGCGGTCGCGATCTCCGCCGTGCTCAGCGCCGGCGAGGCGGCCGTCCTGCGCGTGACGCGGGTGTCGCTCGCCGTCGCCCTCGAGGAGGTCGGCAGCGAGGGCCCCCCGGCACGACGACGGCGGATCGAGCGTGCGCAGGCGCTCGCGGCCGACCCCGAAGCCGCCGGGTCGTTCGCGCTGGTGCGCGTGCTCGCCGAGACGGTGTCGGTCGCCAGCGCGACCCTGCTGCTGGCGCACTGGTTCGGCCGCTGGTGGGAGGTGCTGCTCGGGGTCCTCGTCGTCGGCGTCGTGGCGGGTCTCCTCGTGGTGCGGCTCAGCCCGCGCACGTGGGCGCACCACCGACCCACCCAGGCCCTGGTCGGCCTCGCGGGTCCGCTGACCGTCGTCCACCGTGCCGTGGCGTGGGTGCCCCGCCCCCGCGCGGGCGGCGAGACCCCCGGACAGGACGCCGACGAGCTGCGCGAGATGGCCGACCGCGTGCGGGAGAACGAGGCGATCGAGGAACCCGAGCGCGAGCTGCTGCGCTCGGCGCTCGAGCTCGGCGACACCCTCGCCCGCGAGGTGATGGTGCCGCGCACCGACATGGTCACCACCGGGTCCGCCACCCCGCTGCGCAAGGCGATGCGCCTGTTCCTGCGCTCCGGGTTCTCGCGGGTGCCCGTGGTGGGGCGGACCGTGGACGACCTGGTCGGCGTGGTCTACCTCAAGGACGTCGCACGCCTGCTCGACGCCGACCCCCGCGCCGAGGACCGGCCCGTCGGCGACGTCGTGCGCGAGGCGATCTTCGTGCCCGAGTCCAAGCCGGCCGACGACCTCCTGCGCGACATGCAGGCCCGCCGCTCCCACATCGCGATCGTCGTCGACGAGTACGGCGGCGTGGCCGGCCTGGTCACCGTCGAGGACGTGATCGAGGAGCTCGTCGGCGAGCTCACCGACGAGCACGACACCGCGCCCGAGCCCGAGCCGGAGGAGCTGGACCACGGCACGTGGCGGGTCCCCGCACGGCTGCCGGTGGACGAGCTGGGCGAGCTGTTCGACCTGCGCCTGGACGACGACGACGTCGACACCGTCGGCGGCCTGCTCGCCAAGGCGCTCGGCAAGGTCCCGCTGCCCGGCTCCGCCGCCGACGTCGGCGTGCTGCGCCTGGAGGCGGAACGGGTCGAGGGGCGCCGCAAGCAGCTCTCGAGCATCCTGGTGCGACGCACCGCCGTCGAAGCAGCGGACGGGGACGCCCTCGTGCCGCACGATCAGAAGGACTCCGCATGACCACCCCCGAGGACCACCGCTCCGGGTTCGCCTGCCTCGTCGGCCGGCCGAACGTCGGCAAGTCGACGCTCACCAACGCGCTGGTCGGCCAGAAGGTCGCCATCATGTCGGCGCGGCCGCAGACCACCCGGCACACGATCCGCGGCATCGTCCAGCGCGACGACGCCCAGCTCGTGCTCGTCGACACCCCGGGGCTGCACCGACCCCGCACGCTGCTCGGCGAGCGGTTGAACACCCTGGTGGTGGACACCCTCAGCGAGGTCGACGTGGTCGCGTTCTGCCTGCCCGCCGACCAGAAGATCGGCCCCGGCGACCGGTACATCGCCAACCAGCTCGCCCCGCTGATGGAGGGCCGGCGCGCCGTCCCGGTGGTCGCGGTGGTCACCAAGTCCGACCTGGTCGGCAAGGGCGAGCTGGCGGAGCACCTCATGGCGGTGGACCTGCTCGCCCGTTCGCTGGACCGGGACTGGTCGGCGATCGTGCCCGTCTCCGCCAAGGGCGGTTACCAGGTCGACGAGCTCACCGACGTGCTGATCGCCCACCTTCCCGAGGGGCCCGACCTCTATCCCGGGGGCGAGCTCACCGACGAGCCCGAGGAGACGATGATCGCCGAGCTCGTGCGCGAGGCGGCCCTCGAGGGCGTCCGCGACGAGCTGCCCCACTCGCTGGCGGTCGTGGTCGAGGAGATCGTGCCCCGCGAGGGCACCGAGGACGAGTCCACGGGCCGGCCGCCGCTGCTGGACGTGCGCGTGAACCTGTTCGTCGAGCGCGAGAGCCAGAAGGGCATTATCATCGGGCGCGGCGGGTCGCGGTTGCGGGAGGTGGGCTCCCAGGCCCGCGAGGGCATCGAGAAGCTGCTCGGCGCGCGCATCTACCTGGACCTGCACGTCAAGGTCGCCAAGGACTGGCAGCGCGACCCGAAGCAGCTGCAGCGGTTGGGCTTCTGAACGCCGAGTAGCATCCGGTAGGTGGTGTTCCGGACGATCGCGACCAGCCTGGCCCTGCTGGTCGGGCTGGCGGTGATCGGGTCGGTCGCCGGGCCGCAGTGGCACCCCGTGCCGGTCCGCGACCACATCACGCCGTCGACGGCGGACACGACCGTGGACACCTCGGGCCCGGCCGTGCTGGCGCCCGGGGAGATCGGGGAGGTCGGCGACCTCGCGGTGCGCACCACGCCCGTGACGGTGGAGCTCGACGGCGCGGAGGTGGGCGGTCTGCTGCGCCGCCCGGTCGGACCCGACGGGACGCTCCTGACCGGCCGGCCGGGCCTGGTGTTCGTGCACGGTGCGGGAACCGGCAGCGCCGACGAGGCGTTCGTCGACACCGCCGAGCTGCTCGCGAGCGCGGGCGTGGCGACGCTCGTGCCGGACAAGCGGCTGGACACGTACTCCACGCGCGACCGCGACTACGTGGCGATGGCCGACGACTACCTGCGCTCGGTGGACCTGCTGCGGTCGTCCGAGGGCGTCGACCCGGAGCAGGTGGGGGTCTACGGGGAGTCGGAGGGCACGTGGGTGGCTCCGGTGATGCAGGTCGCGGACCCGCAGATCGCCTTCACGGTCCTGGTGTCGGCCCCGGTCGTGCCCCCGCGGGAGCAGGCCGCGTTCGCCGTCGACAACTACCTGCGCAACACCGAGGTGCCGGACCAGGTCTTCCGCGCGATCCCGCGCGCCGTCGGCATGCAGCTCCCCGGCGGGGGGTTCGACTACGCGGACTTCGACGTCCGGCCCTGGCTGGAGCAGCAGACGGCACCGGTGCTCGTCGTGTACGGCACGGCCGACCCGTCGATGCCCATCGAGCAGGGCGTGCGGCTCATCGCCGCCGACACCGCCGTCGGGGCCGGCGCCCCGGTCACGGTCCGGTACTACGGCGGTGCGGACCACGGCATCCGGCTGCGTGACGAGCTGCCCGAGGGTGCGCCCGAGGACCTCGAGGCGCCGCTGCACCCCGACTTCCCGCGGGACATGGCCGCCTGGATCCAGGGCATGCCGGGCACGGCCGATGCCGAGCCCCACGTCGCCGGGGCCGAGCCCGAGCAGCTCTACCTGGCCGCGCCCGTGCCGCAGCCGCGCTGGTGGGGCAACGGTGACGTCGTGCTCGCCGTCGTGGTGGCGGGCACCGGGCTGGTGGTGCTGTCCCTGGTGGCCTGGGGGGTGACCGTGCTCGCCCGGCGCGCCACGCACCGGCCCGGTCGGACCCGCCTCAAGCGGTTCGCGCCCGGCGTCGGGCCGCCGCTCGTCGCCCTCGGGCTCTTCGCGACGGTCACCGTGGTGGCGCTGACCGTCTACCTCGCCGCGGTCGCGCGTCTGGCCATCGACTACGAGCGCGACGCCCTCGTCGTCCAGGGTGGGTGGATCGCCGTGCGGCTGCTCGGGGTGGGCGCCGCGGTCGCCGCTGCCGTCCTCCTGCAGCGGGTCGTGGACGCCCGGTCGCGCCCGCGCGAGGACGCCGGGCCCGTCGCGCGGGGTGCCGTCGCTCACGTCACCCTGTGGGCCGTCGTCGTCGGCTCGGCGTTGTTGCTGGTCACGGTCGCGTACTGGGGGGTGTACCAGCTCGGTCTGTGACCTGGTGCGCGCGGTGACCTGACGTGGCCGTCGTCATCAGGTAGAAACGTTCCGGGCCGGTCCCGGCCCCCGACAACGAGGAGTCACCGCCATGTCCGACGTCGTCAACGCGTCCCGCCGCTCGCCGTTCACGGGCGTGCCGCCCCGGGACGTCGTGCGCGACGTCGTCGCCGCCGTCGCGCTGCTCGTGGCCCTGCCCCTACCGTGGGAGATCGGGCACCGCGGCAGCGACCTGCTGTGGGTGGTGCTCACGACGGTGCTCGCGCTCGTGGCGATCGTCGCGCCGTACGCCGAGCGGGCCGGTGTCCTCGCCGGCGGCTGGGGGCGGCTGGTCGACCCCGCCACCCGGCTCCTCTGCCTCATGCCGTACGGACTGGTGGCCCTGCTGTACCTGGTGCTCGACGTCGCCCGCACCGCCGGTGACGCCGGCGCCGTCGGGGGCGGCCTCGCCGTCGGCCTGGCCGGCGTGGTCCTGGCCGCCGCCGTGCCCGGCCCGCGGCCCGTGATCGTCAGCGCCGTCGTGGTGGCACTCGGGGCCGTCGTGACGCCGGTGCTCGCGATGCTCGGCGGGGCGTCGTGGTCGGCGGTGGTCGGTGCCCTGCTGGCGGCGGTGCTGGTCCTCGGCGTGCTGTGGCTGACGGTGCGGCGCTTCCTGCGCGACGACGAACCCGCGGGCATCGTGCTGATCGTCGTGGGTGCGGCGGTGGCGCTGGAGATCGTGTTCCTCGGTGGGGGGTCCGCGGCCTGGTTCGAGTCCCTGCACGGCGGCCGCTACGGGCTGCTCCTGCTGCCGGTGGTGGCCGCTGCCGCGGTGCCGGTGGCGTTCGACCGGGCGGCCGCCGCCGTGGGCGAACCGGGGGAGCGGAGCGCGCACCGGTGGGTCGCCGTGGCGGTCCAGGCGTTCGAGCTGATGATGCTCGTCGGCGGGTTCGTCGCCGCCGTCGCGGTGCTGCGGCTGGTGGACCGCGAGCCCTTCTCCGGCGGGCTGGTCGAGGCGGTCCTGCGACTGGTCGTCGGTGTGCTGGTGGTGGTCCTGGCTCTCCTCGCCCGGCGCGCCCTGCTGCGCGACCCGCGGGCCGGGCACTCGACGGCGGTGGGTGCCGCCTGCCTGGTCGTGGTCCTCGGCGTCGTGATCCTGGTCGCGCGTGCCGGGATCGGGACGGCGTCGCGCGTCGAGGAGCTGCTGCTGGCGCTCGCGCTCCCGGCGCTGGTCCTCGGCGCGCTGCTGCTGCCGCCGTCCGTGCGCGCGCTCCTCGGCGCGGCCCCCGCCGACGGATCCGCGTCGGGTCCGGCCGAGACGCCCGGTGAGCGGCCGTGGGAGGCCCAGGCCCCCGCCGGCTCCTACCAGGGCCGGGACGAGGAGGGCCGACGGCCCGCCGCGGAGGAGACGGCGGTCCAGCAGCCGGTCGTGCCGGAGCGCAGCTGGCAGGAGCCCGCGGCCCAGGAGCACGCGGACGAACCGCAGGGGACCAGCCACGGCTCGCGGTGGCGTGGGACGTGGGCCGCCGGGACGGACGCCACCCAGCAGATGGCACCGGTGCGCACCGACGTCGCCGAGCAGCCCGCACCGTCCGCGCAGCCCGAGTCGTCGGCGCCCGAGCCGGTGGGCCACGCCGCGCACCAGACCCAGGTGCTGCCGCCCGTGGCGGACGTGCCCGGCAGTCGCTGGACGGCGGACCAGGCCCTTGACCCGAGCACCCCGCTGGAGTCGCTGGCCGTCATCGTCCAGGAGGCGCCGCACCTGCGGCCCCACGTCGCGGCGAACCCGTCGACCTACCCGGCGCTGCTCGACTGGCTCGGCGCGCTCGGCGACCCCGCGGTCGACGCCGCCCTGCGCACCCGCCGCTGAGCCGACCCGACGACGCCGGCCCTACCGCGGGGTAGGCAACTCTCCCGCCAGGTGGGCCGGGCGCGCGCCTCGCGGACCGTCCGGGTGACCGGGCCCACACACGGTGTACGGTGTGAGGGTGCAGCACGTGGTGAGCCTCCTCCTTCGGTGCCGCGGCGAGGCCTAGCAGAGGCCGGTTCCTCGCCGCGGAGGACGTTGGTGCGCCGGCCGTCACCGAGCCACACCACCCCCGAAGGAACTCCCTGATGAACACCGAGCACCCGCACGTCACGAACGGCATCGCCGCGCAGAACCCGCAGCGACCCTCGCAGATGCCGTACCACCGGTACGTCCCCTTCCACGAGCAGATCCGCGTGGACCTGCCGGACCGCACCTGGCCCGACCGTCGTATCGAGAAGGCCCCCCGCTGGTGCGCCGTCGACCTGCGCGACGGGAACCAGGCCCTCATCGAACCGATGAACGCCGAGCGCAAGCTGCGCATGTTCGAGCTCCTGGTCCAGATGGGGTACAAGGAGATCGAGGTCGGCTTCCCGTCGGCCTCGCAGACGGACTTCGACTTCGTGCGCACCCTCATCGAGTCCGGGCGGATCCCCGACGACGTCGTCATCCAGGTGCTGACCCAGTGCCGCGACCACCTCATCGAGCGCACCTTCGACGCGATCCGCGGCGCCAAGCAGGCGATCGTGCACATCTACAACTCCACCTCGATCCTGCAGCGCGAGGTCGTCTTCCGCACCGACCAGGACGGGATCGTCGACATCGCCCTGCAGGGCGCGCGGCTGTGCCGCAAGCTCGAGGAGACCGTCCCGGAGACCACCGTCTACTACGAGTACTCGCCGGAGTCCTACACGGGCACCGAGCTGGAGTACGCCGCCCGCATCTGCAACGAGGTGCTCGAGGTCCTGGAGCCGACGGCGGAGCGCCCGATGATCGTCAACCTGCCGGCCACGGTGGAGATGGCCACGCCCAACGTGTACGCCGACTCGATCGAGTGGATGAGCCGCCACCTCAACCACCGCGAGCACGTGGTGCTGTCCCTGCACCCGCACAACGACCGCGGCACCGCCGTCGCGGCGGCCGAGCTGGGCTACCAGGCCGGCGCCGACCGCGTCGAGGGCTGCCTGTTCGGCAACGGCGAGCGCACCGGCAACGTGGACCTGGTGACGCTGGGCATGAACCTGTTCGGCCAGGGCATCGACCCGCAGATCGACTTCACCGTCGGCGGCGGGATCGACGCCATCCGTCGCACGGTCGAGTACTGCAACCAGCTCCCGGTGCACGAACGGCACCCCTACGCCGGCGACCTGGTGTTCACGGCGTTCTCCGGGTCGCACCAGGACGCGATCAAGAAGGGCTTCGAGCACATGGCCGGCCGCGCCGAGGCGGAGGGCAAGGCCGTCGACGAGCTCACCTGGGGCGTGCCGTACCTGCCGATCGACCCGAAGGACCTGGGGCGCTCGTACGAGGCCGTGATCCGCGTGAACTCGCAGTCCGGCAAGGGCGGGGTGTCGTACCTGCTCAAGACGGAGCATCACCTGGAGCTGCCCCGCCGCCTGCAGATCGAGTTCTCGGGCGTGGTGCAGAAGTACTCCGACACCGCGGGCAGCGAGGTCACCGGCGCCGACATCTGGCGCATGTTCGCCGACGAGTACCTGCCCGCCGAGGAGAACGACGGCCAGGACCTGCAGCCGTGGGGCCGGCTCAAGCTGCGCGAGATCCGCACGCGGGCCGTCGAGGACGGCACCACCACCCTCGAGGTGGACGTCGTGGACCAGGGCGCCGAGCAGACCCTCGTCGGGACCGGCAACGGCCCGCTGGACGCGTTCGTGACGGCGATCGCCGGCGTCGGTGTGGACGTGAAGGTCCTCGACTACACCGAGCACGCGATGAGCGCCGGCGGTGACGCGAAGGCGGCCGCCTACGTGGAGTGCGCGGTGGGCGACGACGTGCTGTGGGGCGTCGGCGTCGACCCGTCGATCACGACGGCCTCGCTCAAGGCGATCGTCTCGGCCGTCAACCGCGCCGAGCACGGCTGACCTGACAGGGGCACCTGGGACAATGGCCGGGTGCCCCTGTACCGAGACGACGCGATCGTGCTGCGCACCCACAAGCTGGGTGAGGCCGACCGCATCATCACGTTCCTGACGCGCGAGCACGGCAAGGTCCGCGCGGTCGGGCGCGGCGTGCGGCGCACGTCCTCGAAGTTCGGCGCCCGGCTGGAGCCGTTCATGATGGTGGACGTCCAGCTCTACACCGGCCGCAACCTCGACTCGGTGACGCAGGTCGAGACGATCGGCGCCTTCGCCCGCCAGATCAGTGCCGACTACGCCCTGTACACGGCAGGTGCCGCGATGCTGGAGACCGCGGACCGCCTGGTCGCGGCCGAGCACGAGCCGGCCGTCCAGCAGTACTGGCTGCTGGTGGGCGCGCTGCGGGCCCTGTCCGAGCGGGCGCACACCCCGGGCCTGGTGCTGAACTCCTACCTGCTGCGCGCGCTGGCGGTGGCCGGGTGGGCGCCGTCGTTCACGGAGTGCGCGCGCTGCGGAGAGCCGGGCCCGCACCACTCGTTCGCCGTCGCGCAGGGCGGCGCCGTGTGCTCGCGGTGCCGTCCGCCGGGCAGCGCGTCCCCGGCGCCCGAGACCTTCGACCTGCTGGCGGCGCTGCTGGCGGGCGACTGGGAGGTGGCCGACGCCGCCGAGCGCCGACACCGCAGCGAGGCGGACGGCCTGGTCGCCGCGTACTCGCAGTTCTACCTGGAGCGCACCCTGCGCTCGTTGCGCATGATCGAGAGAGAGGCCTGATGCCCACCGCACCCCGGCAGTACGCCGAGCCGTACCCGCACCCGTCCGGCGCCAACCCGCCACGGATCCCGGCACAGTTCGTGCCGAACCACGTCGCCGTCGTCATGGACGGCAACGGCCGGTGGGCCAACGCGCGGGGCCTGTCCCGGATCGAGGGGCACAAGGAGGGCGAGAAGTCCCTGCTCGACGTCGTGGCGGGCGCCGTGCAGATCGGGGTCAAGCACGTCTCCGCGTACGCGTTCAGCACGGAGAACTGGAAGCGGTCGCCGGAGGAGGTGCGCTTCCTGCTGGGGTTCAACCGGGACGTGATCCGACGACGGCGCGACGAGATGGCGTCGTGGGGCGTGCGGATCCGCTGGGCCGGGCGTCGGCCGAAGCTGTGGGGCTCGGTGATCGACGAGCTCGAGAAGGCCGAGGAGATGACCAGGGGCAACGACCGCTGCACCTTGACGATGTGCGTGAACTACGGGGGGCGCGCCGAGATCGCGGACGCCGCCGCCGCCATCGCCCGGGACGCCGTGGCCGGGAAGGTGAACCCGGCGCGCGTCACGGAGAAGACCGTCCAGAAGTACCTCGACGAGCCCGACCTGCCGGACGTGGACCTGTTCCTGCGCTCGTCGGGCGAGCAGCGCACGAGCAACTTCATGATCTGGCAGGCCGCCTACGCCGAGATGGTGTTCCTGCCCGAGCCGTGGCCGGACGTCGACCGTCGGCACCTGTGGCGTGCGGTCGAGGAGTTCGCGCGGCGGGACCGGCGGTACGGGGGAGCGGTGGACGCGCCGACAGCCTGAGCACGACGACGTCGGGCGGGCCTTGACCCGCGCACGGTCGCGTTCACGGGCCCTGCGGGCCCTCCACTTCGGGGATGACGACCGTGCGCGGGTCAAGGCCCGCCCGACGTCCGGGTCTCGGCCCGGGGTCTGGAGGACCGAGGCGTCAGCTCTCGCCGTAGATGCCGGCGAGCTGCTCGACGAGGGCCGGCACGCCGGTCTCCCAGTCGTAGGACAGCGCGGTGGGCGGCGAGACGGACGAGGTGGCGACGTTGCCCTCGATCATGACGACGTCGCCGTCGGCGACCGCGGGGATGGCCTGCAGCTCCTCGGAACCGGTGAAGGCCTCGGGCTCCTCGCCGTCGTACAGGTACGTGACGACGAAGTCGGCCTCGAGCTTGTCGAGCTCCTCGTAGGAGAGCGTGTAGTAGAAGCCGCCGTCGGAGCTGTCCAGCTCCTCGACGGACGGGGCCGAGACGACGCCGAGGCCCTCGAGGATGCTGACGCGCGGGTCGGCCGGCGTGTAGACGTACACGAGCCCCTCGGTGGGCGAGTCCTTGATGGCGGCGAACGTCTTGCCCTCGAACTCGGGGTGCTCCGCGGCCAGGTCGGCGAAGTACGTGTCGACGTCGCTCAGCACCTGCTCGCCGGCGTCGGTGCGACCGAGCGCCTCGGCGGTGACGGTGATGATGTCGTCCCACGGCGTGGTCCAGGGGGCCTCGGGGTAGGCGACGACCGGCGCGATCTCCGTGAGCAGGTCGTACTGCTCCTCGGTGAGACCCGAGTACGGGGCGAGGATGAGGTCGGGGTCGGCCTCGACGAACTCCTCGTAGGGGACGGTCGCGCCGGCCTCGGCGTCGCTGAAGATCACGGGGTCCTCGGCGCCGAGCGCCTCGTACTCCTCGGCGACCCACGGCAGCAGGGCCTGCTCGCCGACGGTGAAGACCTGCTCGGCGACGCCGACGGGGGCGACGCCGACCGCGAGGGCGGCCTCCGTGGAGCCCCAGCCCCAGGTGGCGACGCGCTGCGGCTCGGACTCGACGGTGGTCTCGCCGAGCGCGTGCGTGATGGTCACGGGGAACTCGTCGGTGGCGCCCTCCGGAGCGGCGGACTCCTCGGTGGTCGACTCCTCGCCGGAGGTGTCGGGCTCCGACTCGGAGGCGCACGCGGTCAGCGTGAGGGCGGTGGCCGCGGCGAGGCCGACGGCGGTGCTCAGGGAGCGGCGAAGACGCACGGATTCTCCTCGGTGTGCTCGCGCCGGAGCGCGAGGTGGAACGGATGAGGAAAGGCTAACCTCACTGACGAGACGGGCGGAAGCCCGTTCCGCCGTCGTGCACGAATCGTGATGTGACGTCACTCACCGCGCGGCTCGGTCGAGCCGTCCGGTGCGAGCGAACCGTCCGCACGGCGGTGCCGCCCGACCGGCACGATCATCGGCGTCCCCGACACCGGGTCCGGCACGACCCGCGCGTCCAGACCGAACGCCTCGAGGACGGTGCGCTCGTCGAGCACGTCCTGCGGAGCGCCCTGCGCCACCACGCGACCCGCGCACATGACCACCAGGTGGTCCGCGTACCGGGCGGCGAGGTTGAGCTCGTGCAGCACCATGACCACGGTGGTGCCCCGCTCGGCGTTCAGGTCGGTCAGGAGGTCCAGCAGCTCGATCTGGTGGGTGACGTCCAGGAACGTCGTCGGCTCGTCGAGCAGCACGATGTCGGTCTCCTGGGCGAGCACCATCGCCACCCACACGCGCTGACGCTGCCCGCCCGAGAGCTCGGCCACGGGCCGGTCGGCCAGGTCCGCGACCCCGGTGGCCTCGAGCGACCGCATCACCACGGCGTCGTCGTCGCTGCTGTGCCGGCCGAACCACCCCTGGTGCGGGTACCGGCCGCGGCCGACCAGCTCGGCGACCCGCACCCCGTCCGGGGCCACGGACGACTGCGGCAGCACGCCGACGGACCGTGCCAGCTCCTTGCGCGGCATCGCGGTCACGTCGAGGTCGCCCAGCGTGACCCGCCCGGCCTCCAGCGGGTGCAGCCGGGCGAGCCCGCGCAGCAGCGTCGACTTGCCGCAGGCGTTGGGGCCGACGACGGCGGTGACCTTGCCCTCGGGCAGCGTCAGGTCGAGCGACTCGATCACCCGGTGCCCGTCGTACCCGATGGAGACGCCGTGCGCGACCAGGTCGCCGCGGGTGGCGGTCCGTGGTGCGCGGTGCGGGGTGTCGATCATGCGCGGGCTCTCTTCTCGTGGGTGGCCAGGAGCCACAGCAGGTACGGCGCGCCGACGAGGCCGGTGACGATGCCGGTGGGGGCGGTGACGCCGAGCAGGCCGTTCTCGGCGACGACGTCGGCCGCGAGCACCAGCGCGGCACCCGTGGCGACGGACACGGTCAGCGCCGCTCCGCCGTCGTCCACCAGCCGCCGGGCGATGGCCGGTGCGACGAGCGCGACGAACGCCAGCGGCCCGACGACGGAGGTGGCGAGCGCGACCAGGGCGACGGCTGCGAGCAGCGAACCGACACGGGCGGCGTCGGTGGACACGCCGAGACCGCGGGCGTGGTCGTCTCCCAGGCCGAGCGGCGCCTGCCAGCGGGCGATCGACGCGACCACGAGCGCCAGCACGGCGAGCCCGAGCCCGAGGACGGCGAGCTCCGTGCCGCGGACGTCCGCCACGCTGCCGACCGTCCACACGAGCGCCGAGGCGGCCTCGCGCTGGTCGGCGCTCGCGAGCAGCCACGCCAGGATCGACGAGGCGAGGTAGGCGAAGCCGACGCCGACCAGGACGAAGCGGATGGAGTGCAGGCCCTGGCGCCACGCGAAGAACCAGATGAGCAGCGCGATGACCGACGCCCCGGCGAACGCGCCGGCGGAGACCGCGAGGCCGGTCAGGCCGAGGCCCAGCATCACGGTGACCGCGCCGACCGAGGCGCCGGTCGCGATGCCGAGGATGTCGGGGCTGGCCAGCGGGTTGCGCAGCGTCGACTGGAACAGTGCACCGGCGAGCCCGAAGGCGGCGCCCGCCAGCAGGGCGGCGAGGAGCCGGGGCAGGCGCAGGCGCTGGACGATGAACAGGTCGCCGTCGTCGCCGACGCCGAACAGGGCGAGCAGCGCGCGTCCCGGCGGGAGCGAGGCGGCGCCGAGCGTGAGGGCGAGAGTGGCCAGGGCGACGATCAGGCCGGCCAGGACGGCGAGGACCAGGAGGAGGCGGCGACGGCGGTGACGGCGCAGCGCCGTCACCGGGGCGGCGGAGGCGGTGCCGGGCGCGGGTGCGGCCACGGGGCGTGTCGTCATGTCAGACCCCCGAGACCTTCTTGCCGCGGGCGACCGCGACGAGCACGGGGGCGCCGATCGCGGCGGCGACGACGCCGGCCTCGAGCTCGCTGTGCGGCAGGATCAGGCGGCCGATCACGTCCGCCCCGAGCAGCATGACGGGCCCGAGCAGCGCGGACAGCAGCAGCACCCAGCGGTAGTCAGTGCCGACGAGGCGGCGGGCGGCGTGGGGGACGGCGAGACCCACCAGCGCGATCGGTCCGGCGAGGGACGTCGCGGCCCCGGCCAGGAGCACGATGGTCAGCCCGGCCACGGCCCGGGTGACCCCGACCCGCTGACCGAGGCCGCGGGCGATGTCGTCGCCGAGGGCGAGCATGTTGAGACGGTGGGCGAGCCCTGCCGCGAGGACGGCGCCGACGGCGATGAACGGCAGCACGACGACCAGCGTGTCCAGCCCGCGTCCGGTGAGCGACCCGACGGCCCAGAACCGGTAGAGGTTGAACGCCTGCTGGTCGCGCAGCAGCACGAGCGTGATCATCGGCGTGATGAGCGCGGTGACCGTGGCGCCGACGAGCGCCAGCTTGACCGGTTGCCCGGCGCCGATCGAGAACACCAGGGCTGCGGCCGCCGCGGCGCCGAGGAACGCGAACCAGACGAACTGCGACGGCGCGGACAGGCCGAGCAGCCAGACGGCGCAGACGACGGCCAGCGACGCGCCGGAGTTCAGCCCGAGAAGACCGGGGTCGGCGATCGGGTTGCGGGTGACGCCCTGGATCACCGCGCCGGCGACACCGAGCGCGAGACCGGCGGCCAGGCCCACGAGGGCACGCGGGACGCGCTGGCCGGCGATGACCCGGTGGTCGACGTCGCCGGCGACGGGGTCCGTGAGCGCCTGCCACACGACCGGTAGCGACACGTCGCGCACCCCGAGCACCAGGCTGGCCACGACCACCACGGCGAGGGCGACCAGCGCCAGCACGCAGGCGAGGAGCCGTCGCCGGGTGCGGCGGGCGACCTGCTCGGCGGCGCTGGTGGGCACCGCGGCGGGGGAGGTCAGCATCACACCTCCTCGGGCGTCGGCTGCGCCGCGTCGGTGCGCGTCCGACGGCGGTGCAGCAGCCAGGCGGTCAGGCCCAGCGCGAGGACGACGAGCGCGGCGAGCACGGCGGGGTGGTGCAGGAACAGCAGGACGGCGCCCCAGACGACGGCGGTCCCGACGGTGGTCCAGATCGCGGCCCACACGAGGCAGCCGAACGTGAGTGCCACCAGGTAGCGCCCGAACGGCATGCGCAGGTACCCGGCGGCGAGGTTGACCACGGTCTGCACCCCGACGGTGAAGAACGAGAAGGTCACCGCGGGAGGGCCCCAGCGGTGGATGCGGTCGATGACCTGGGTGGCGCGCGGGGAGGCCAGCACGTGCGCGACGCGGGTGCCGCCCATGCCGCGCGCGACCCCGCGCCCCAGCCAGTACGTGGCCTGGGCGCGGACCATGACGATGCCGAACGCGGCGACGTACACGATCCAGTACGGGAAGCCCTCGAGCGTGAACACGCCGTGCCGCTCGGCGTCGGAGGACGCGGCGGCGAGCAGCGGGGCGGTGACCATGGGCCCCATTCTGCACCGCTGAGGTATGCCTGGCCTAACTCGCCCGGTCGGCGGACGCGCGGCAGGCGGCGCAGGTGCCCCACAGCTCGACGGTGTGCTCGATGTCGGCGAACCCGTGGGTGGAGCCCACCTCGGCGGCCCAGGCCTCGACGGTGGGGCCGTCGATCTCGACCGCGCGCCCGCACGAGCGGCACACCAGGTGGTGGTGGTGCTCGGTCCGGGCGCACCGGCGGTACAGGGCCTCGCCGTCGTCGGTGCGCAGCACGTCCACGTCGCCGCCGTCGGCCAGCGCCTGCAGCGTGCGGTAGACGGTGGCGAGCCCGACGGCGTCGCCACGGTCCCGCAGGAGCTCGTGGAGCTGCTGGGCGCTGCGGAACTCGTCGCTGACCTGCAGGGCCTCGGCGACGGCGGCCCGCTGCTTGGTCATGCGCAGCGGCTGGTTCATGGTGTGCAGTCTCCTCGGGCGGACGCTCTCGGGGCAACCTCGACGTCGTCGGGGATGTCGGGGTGCGGGTCGCCGGCGGGCCGACGGCGCGCGAGCAACGGGTGCAAGCCTGCCACGACGGCGTAGACCGCGATGGCGAGGACCACGATGAGGGCACCGGGGGAGACCGGGTACCAGTAGGTGACGCTCAGCCCGACGACGCACACGAGGACACCGATCACCGACCCGACCGCCATGGTGCGGCGGAACGAGTGCGTCACGAGCTGGCCGATCGCGACCGGCACGATCATCAGCGCCGAGACCAGCAGCAGCCCGACCACCCGCATCGCCACCGTGACGGTCAGGGCCGCCAGCACGGCCACCGCCATGTTCAGCGCCCAGACCGGTAGCCCCGAGGAGATCGCGAACTCCTCGTCGTGGCTGACCGAGAACAGCGCGGCCCGCAGGCCGACACCCACGGCCAGGATCAGCGCGCACAGGATGACCGTGAGGACCAGGTCGGTCGTGGTGACCGTGGAGATCGACCCGAACAGGTACGCCATGAGGCTGCCGGACGAGCCGCCCGCGATACCGATGATGAGCACGCCCCCGGCGATGCCGCCGTAGAACATGATCGCCAGGGCCAGGTCGCCCGACGTGCGTCCCCGCCGTCGGACCACCTCGATGAGGACGGAGCCGATGACGGCGGTCACCACGGCGCCCGGGACGGCCAGCACGTCGTTCGGCACCAGACCCATCGCCGACCCGATGAGCCAGCCGAGCGCCACGCCGGTCAGCGCGACGTGCCCGATGCCGTCACCCAGCAGCGCCAGGCGTCGCTGGACCAGGTACGTGCCGACCACCGGGGCGGCGGCGCCGACCAGCAGCGCGGCCAGCAGCGCCCGCTGCATCAGCGGGTCGGTGAGCATGTAGGTGATCTCGCTCATGGGCGGGCCTCCCGGTCGCCGGCGTCCAGGGGTCCGTCGCTCAGGCCGACGTGGCGCGCGTCGAGCGCCGGCAGCTCGGAGGTGTGCGGGTGCAGGTGCTCGTGCTCGGCGGCGTCGTGGCTGGCGTGCGGGCGCGGGGGAGCGCCGTCGTGCACCACCTGGCCGTGCCGCAGGACGACGGCGCGCGTGATGAGGTCGGCGAGCTCGCCCAGCTCGTGCAGCACCACCAGGACGGTGAGGCCGTCGTCGACCAGTCGGGTCATGGTCGCGGCGAACGCCTCCTGGCTCGGCCGGTCGACGCCGGCGACCGGCTCGTCGAGCACCAGCAGCTCGGGTCGGCGCACCAGGGCGCGTGCGATGAGGACCCGCTGCTGCTGGCCGCCGGAGAGCTGGCCGATGGCGTCCCCGGCGCGGTCGGCCAGGCCGACCTGGTCGAGCGCCTCGCGCGCCAGCGTCCGCCAGCCGCGGGGGAGCGACAGGCGCCGGCCGTGCAGGAGGCCGGAGGCGACGACCTCGCTCGCCGTCGAGGGCACGCCGGCGGCCGCGCTGATGCGCTGGGGCACGTAGCCGATGCGCTGCCAGGGCACGTCGTTGCCGAGGCGGTGGCCGAGCAGGTTGACCTCTCCCCGGCTGGGCTCCAGGACCCCGACGACGGTGCGCACCAGCGTGGACTTGCCGGAGCCGTTGGCGCCGAGCAGGGCCACGACCTCACCGGGCTCGACCCGCAGGTCGACCCCGCGCAGGACGTGGCTGGCGCCCAGGTGGACGTGGACGCCGCGGGCGTCGATGGCGGGTGTCGTCACGCGCAGCCCAGGCCCTCGGTCAGTGCGGCCAGGTTGTTCTCCATGACAGCAACGTAGTCGTCGCCGGCCTCCTCGGCCTCGGTGGACAGGCCCTCGAGCGGGTCGAGCACCGCGGTGGCGACGCCCAGGTCGTCCGCCAGGGTCTCGGCGACCTTCGGGCTGGTCAGCGTCTCGGTGAAGATGGTCTGCACGTCGTTCGCCTCGACGACCTCGCCGATCTCGCGCAGGCGCGCCGGAGACGGCTCGGCCTCCGGGTCGATCGAGGAGATGCCCATCTGGGTCAGGCCGTAGCGCTCGGCCAGGTACCCGAACGCGGCGTGGCTCGTCACGAGCGTCTCGTCGGCGCAGGGCTCCAGCGCCGTGGCGTACTCGGCGTCGAGGTCGTCCAGGGTGGCCTTCAGCGTCTCGGCGTTGGCGGCATAGGTGTCGGCGTTGTCCGGGTCGGCCGCGGAGAGCTCGGCGGCGACGGCGTCGGCGACCGGCTCCAGCAGGGTCGGGTCGAGCCAGAAGTGCGGGTCGAGCGTGCCGTGGTCGTGGCCGTCGTCCTCCGCGTGCTCGGCGTGCTCCTCCGCGGTCTCGCCCTCGTGGTCGTGCTCGTCGGCGTCCTCGGCCTCGTCCAAGTGCTCGACGGTGCCGGGGCTCTCCTCGAGGGGCACGACGTCGGCGGCGTCGACGACGTGCTCCGGCGCGCGCGCCTCGACGGCCTCGTCGACGGACGGCTGGAAGCCGGTGAGGTAGACGACCAGGTCGGCGTCGCCGATCTCGCGCACCTGGGCGGGGGCGAGCTCGAGGTCGTGCGGCTCGGCGGCCGGGGGAGTGAGGTTGTCGACGCTCACGAGGTCGCCGCCGACCTGCTCGGCCACGTACTGCAGGGGGTAGAACGAGGCGAGGACCTGCACGCCGTCGGCGGCCGCGTCGTCGCTGCCGGCGTCGGTGGCGCAGGCGGTCAGGACGAGGCCGAGGGGGAGCGCGGCGGCGAGGCCGAGGCGGGCACGAGGAGTCATGATAACGATTCTCACTCTGGTTGAGAATGAAAGTCAAAGCTGGCCGGTGCGACGTCAGTCACGCTACCGCCGCGCGGGCCCGAGGGCTGCTCGACGGCATGCCGGTAGGCTGGGCCACCGGCGCCCGCGAGGCGCCGGTCCCACCGTGAACGTACGCCCCGCCGGAGCCACCTGCGGGGTCGACACCCAGGAGTGATCCGTGGCAGCACCGTCCGCGAACGCCAAGCTCGACGCCGTCGTCTCCCTCGCCAAGCGGCGGGGATTCGTCTTCCAGTCCGGCGAGATCTACGGCGGGACGCGCTCCGCGTGGGACTACGGCCCCCTGGGCGTGGAGCTCAAGGAGAACATCAAGAAGCAGTGGTGGAAGGCGATGACGCGTCGTCCCGACGTCGTCGGCATCGACTCGTCGGTCATCCTGCCCACCCCGGTCTGGAAGGCCTCCGGCCACCTCGGCGCGTTCACCGACCCGCTGACGGAGTGCCTGAGCTGCCACAAGCGGTTCCGCGAGGACCAGATGATCGAGGAGTTCGAGGAGCGCAAGGGCCGCGAGCCCGAGGGCGGCCTCGCAGAGATCGCCTGCCCCAACTGCGGCACCCGCGGGCAGTGGACCGAGCCGCGTGACTTCAACATGATGCTCTCGACCTACCTCGGCGCGATCGAGGACGAGTCCGGCAAGCACTACCTGCGCCCGGAGACCGCCCAGGGCATCTTCGTGAACTTCGCCAACGTGGCCGCTGCGGCGCGGCAGAAGCCGCCGTTCGGCATCGCGCAGATCGGCAAGTCGTTCCGCAACGAGATCACGCCGGGCAACTTCATCTTCCGCACCCGTGAGTTCGAGCAGATGGAGATGGAGTTCTTCGTCGAGCCGGGCAGCGACGCCGAGTGGCACCAGTACTGGATCGACACCCGCATGGCCTGGTACACGGGTCTGGGCATCGACCCGGAGAACCTGCGCCTCTACGAGCACCCCGAGGACAAGCTCTCCCACTACTCGACGCGCACGGTGGACATCGAGTACCGCTTCGGCTTCACCGGCGGGGAGTGGGGCGAGCTCGAGGGCATCGCCAACCGCACCGACTTCGACCTCAGCACGCACGCGGAGCACTCCGGCAAGGATCTGATGTACCGCGACCCGGTGACCAACGAGAAGTACTTCCCGTACGTCATCGAGCCCGCCGCCGGCCTGACCCGGTCCCTCATGGCGTTCCTGGTCGAGGCGTACGCCGAGGACGAGGCGCCCAACACCAAGGGCGGCGTCGACAAGCGCACCGTCCTGCGCCTGGACAAGCGGCTCGCCCCGGTCAAGGCCGCCGTGCTGCCGCTGTCCAAGAGCTCCGAGCTGCTCCCGACGGCGGAGAAGCTCGCCGCGGACCTGCGCCAGTACTGGAACGTCGACCACGACGTCACCCAGGCGATCGGCAAGCGGTACCGCCGCCAGGACGAGATCGGCACGCCGTACTGCGTCACCGTCGACTTCGACACGCTGGACGACCAGGCCGTGACCATCCGCGACCGCGACACCATGTCCCAGGAGCGCGTCGCCCTGGACAAGGTCGCCGGCTACCTCGCCGAGAAGATGCCCGGGGTCTCCTGACCGCAGGTCCACTCCGCACGACGCAGCGGGGCCGTCCCACGTGGGACGGCCCCGCTGCGTCGTACCCGGTGCTTCCCGGGTGTGTCCTGCTGGACGATCAGGTCGCTACTTCGCCCTTCTCACCAGGGCCAGGACCAGGCTGACCACCAGCACGGCGACGCCGATCCAGAGCAGGAACTCCGCGATCCCGGTGAGGCCGAGGATGAGGAGTACGACACCGATGATGATGAGGATGAGCCAGAGGGGCATAGTTGGACCTCCTTCGTCCGTCCGCGACAGGTCTTGTCGCGATATCGACGACGATCGCACGACTTGTCATGATCCGCGCGCCGAACGGCTCGAGCGCGCCGGTCCCACGGGTCAGCCGACCTTGCGGTTCCCGCGGTTGACCAGCACGAGCACCACGCCGACCACCATGGCGATCACACCGGCCCAGATGAAGAACTGCCCGAGTCCGACCAGGCCGAGGATCAGCGAGACGAGACCGGCGATGATGAGGACGAGCCAGAGAGCCATGAGATTCCTTTCGTCGGGGTTGCGCCAGAATGCCAGCAGTGGTCGGTCCGGGCGACCCGAGCGCGGCGGATGGTGAGCAGCGCCACCAGACGGCGTCACAGCGGCGGCCACGCCCCCGGTGGGACAATGGCGAGCGTGACCTCCACGCTCGACCCGACACGTACGACGCCGCAGCCCGCCACCGCACCGGACGCTCCGGCGTCGGGCACCCGTGTGCTCCCGCCGCTGCAGATCGGTCCGATCACCGTGGACACGCCGGTCGTGCTCGCGCCGATGGCCGGCGTGACCAACCGGGCGTTCCGCACCCTGTGCCGGCAGGCCGGGCAGTCCACCGGGTTCGACCCGGGCCTGTACGTGGCCGAGATGGTGACCTCGCGCGCCCTCGTGGAGCGCAACACCGAGGCGCTGCGCATCGTCACCTTCGGCAGGGACGAGACGCCCCGCTCGGCGCAGGTGTACGGCGTCGACCCCGCCACCGTCGGCGAGGCGGTGCGCATCATCGCCCGTGAGGACCGGGCCGACCACGTCGACCTGAACTTCGGGTGCCCCGTGCCCAAGGTGACGCGCAAGGGCGGCGGGGCCGCCGTGCCGTGGAAGCGTGAGCTGTTCGCCGGCATCGTGCGTGCCGCCGTCGACGCGGCCGAGCCGTACGGCATCCCGGTCACCGTCAAGATGCGCAAGGGCATCGACGACGACCACCTGACCTACCTCGAGGCGGGCCGGACGGCCGAGTCCCTCGGTGCCGCCGCCGTCGCGCTCCACGCCCGCACCGCCGCGCAGCACTACTCCGGCACCGCCGACTGGACCGCGATCGCGCGGCTCAAGGAGGCGGTGCGGACGGTGCCCGTGCTCGGCAACGGCGACATCTGGGCCGCCGAGGACGCGATCCGCCTGGTGCGCGAGACCGGCGCCGACGGCGTCGTCGTGGGTCGCGGCTGCCAGGGTCGGCCGTGGCTGTTCGCGGACCTCGCTGCGGCGTTCAACGGGTCGGACGCCCGGGTGCGGCCCGGGCTGCGGCAGGTCGCCGACACGATCTACCGCCACGGCGAGCTGATGATCGAGTACTACGACGGCGACGAGGACAAGGGCACGCGCGACCTGCGCAAGCACATGGCCTGGTACCTCAAGGGGTACGCGGTCGGCGGCGACGCCCGGCGCGGGCTGGCGATGGTCTCGAGCCTCGCCGAGCTGCGCGAGCGCCTCGACGCCCTCGACCTGTCCCTGCCGTACCCGGGTGAGGACGCCGAGGGGCCGCGCGGTCGTGCTGGGTCGCCCAAGAAGCCGCACCTGCCCTACGGCTGGCTCGACTCGCGCGAGCTGGACGAGGAGTTCGAGCAGAAGCTGCGCGAGGCCGAGCTCAGCGTCTCCGGCGGCTGACCGGCTCGTCGTCCCGTCCTCGCTCCGGCAAATCGGCCCCGGCGCGGCAGTCCAGACTGCCGCACCGGGGCCGAGGTGCCGAACCGGTGGGGGGAAGCGGTCAGGCGCGCAGCCACACCGTCGTGTCGGCGGGCACGACGACGGTCCCCTCGTCCAGCGCGGGAGCCAGCGGCCCGGAGGCGAGCATCAGCTCCCCGGCGCCGGGCACGTTCGCGGGCACCTCGACGGGCTCCGCGCCCAGGTTCGCCACGACGACGACGTCACCGTTGCGGAACGCGACGACGTCGGCCGAGTCCTCCCAGCCGGCCAGCCAGGACAGGGCACCGAAGCCGAGGCGCTCGGCCTGCCGCACGGCCAGCGCGGACCGGTACAGCTCGAGCGTCGACCCCTCGACGCCGGCCTGGACGTCGGCGGCGTAGCGCGCGTACGACTCCGGCTGCGGCAGCCAGGTCCGGCCGGTCGGCCCGAACCCGAGGCCCGGCTCGTCGGCGGACCAGGGCAGCGGGACGCGGCAGCCGTCGCGGCCCGCCTCGGCGCCCTGGGTGCGGAAGTGCGCCGGGTCCTGACGCACGTCGTTCGGCATCGTGGTGTGCTCGGGCAGCCCGAGCTCCTCGCCCTGGTAGAGGTAGGCGGACCCGGGCAGACCCAGCATGAGCGCCGTCGCGGCGCGACCGCGGCGCAGGCCGAGCTCCTCGTCGGGCTGCGGGTCCGTGGCGAACACGCCGTTGGGGCGCACGCCGGGGTCCGGCAGCCCGAGCCGGGTGACGTGCCGGACCACGTCGTGGTTGGACAGCACCCAGGTGGTGGGCGCGCCGACCTCGTCGTTCGCGCGGTACGACGCCGCGATGACGCGGCGCAGCGCCGCCGCGTCCCAGCCGGTGGTCAGAAAGGAGAAGTTGAACGCCTGGTGCATCTCGTCGGGGCGGACGTACCGGGCCAGGCGGGACAACGGCTCGACCCAGGCCTCGGCCACCAGGCAGCGGTCGCCGTCGTACTCGGCCAGCACGCGGTGCCAGTCCCGGTAGATCTCGTGCACGCCGTCCTGGTCGAACATCGGCCCGGAGTTACCGGCGCCGGTGGAGCCGTCCTCCGGCGCACCGGGGTCGGACTCCTCATCGGCGGTGCCGCCGTCGACCATGGAGACGTGGCCGTGCCAGTCGGGCAGGCCGTCGGCCTTGACCATGCCGTGGGCGACGTCGACCCGGAAGCCGTCGACGCCCTTGTCGAGCCAGAACCGCAGCACGTCCTCGAACTCGGACCGGACCTCGGGCCGGTTCCAGTCGAGGTCGGGCTGGGTGGAGTCGAACAGGTGCAGGTACCACTGCGGCGAGGGCTCGTCGTAGGCGTCGCCGTCGGCCGTGCTCGACGGGGCGAGCCGGGTCCAGGCCGGTCCGCCGAAGATGGAGTGCCAGTTGTTGGGCGGCTCGGTGCCGTCGGGGCCCCGGCCGTCACGGAAGATGTACCTGGCCCGCTCGGGCGAGCCGGGGGCGGCGGCGAGCGCCTCCTGGAACCAGGCGTGCTGGTCGGAGGTGTGGTTCGGCACGAGGTCGACGATGACGCGCATGCCGCGCGCGTGGGCGCCGGCGAGCATCTCGTCGAAGTCGGCCAGGGTGCCGAACAGCGGGTCGACGTCGCGGTAGTCGGCGACGTCGTAGCCGGCGTCGTTCTGCGGGGAGCGGTAGAACGGCGAGAGCCAGACGGCGTCGATCCCGAGGGTCTTGAGGTGGTCGAGCCGGGCGGTGATGCCGGGGATGTCGCCGATGCCGTCCCCGTTGCCGTCCGCGAACGAGCGCGGGTAGACCTGGTAGATGACGGCGTCGCGCCACCACTCGCGGGCGGTGTCGGTCCCGACGTGGACGGTGGTGCCCGGCTGCAGGGCGTCCGGAGTCGGGGTGGTCTGCTCGGTGGTGGCCATGCGATGCGTCCTCGGGGTGGGGGTCGGTACGGCGAACGAGTGTATGCCTTGCAGCAAGATTTCAGAACGTCGGATCGTGCCGGTCCGCGCGTGTCGCGCTCACGACAAGCCTGGGAGGCGGGCCGGAGGGGCGCAACGCGACCCGTCCGACGACCGGGCTCAGCCCCGCGGGGCGGGACCGGTCGAGCCGCGCACCACGAGCTCGGGGGAGAAGAGCAGCTCCGTGCGCGGGGCGCGGTCGCCGCCGATCTCGGTGAGCAGCGCGCTCACGGCGGCGTGGGCCATGGCGTCGACCGGCTGGCGGACCGTGGTCAGCGGCGGGTCGGTGAACGCGATCAGGGGGGCGTCGTCGTACCCGACGATCGAGACGTCGTCGGGCACGCGCAGGCCCTGCGAGCGGGCGGCGCGCACGGCGCCGAGCGCCATGAGGTCGGAGCCGCAGACGACGGCGGTGTGCCCCGCCGCGTACAGCTCGGCCGCGGCCGCCTGCCCGCCCTCGAGCGTGTACAGCGTGCTGATGGCGTGCCGGCGTGCGTCGGCGGTGTCCGCGGCCAGGCCGTGCCGCACCAGGGCCTTCAGGAACGCGCCGAGCTTGCGGCGGGCCGGGACGTAGCGCTCCGGGCCGATGGCCAGGCCGATCTCGCGGTGACCCAGCGTGACCAGGTGCTGGACCGCCACGTCGACGGCCTCGGCGTCGTCGGGGGAGACGAAGGGCGCGTCGACGTCCTCGGCGTAGCCGTTGACCAGCACGATCGGGACGCCCTGGCCGCTGAGGAGCTCGTAGCGGCGGTGGCTCGCCCGGCTGTCGGCGTGCAGGCCGGAGACGAACACGATGCCGTCCACCGAGTGGTCCACCAGCGTGGAGACGTACTCGTCCTCCGTGGTGCCGCCGGGGGCCTGCGTGCACAGCAGCGGGGTGTAGCCGCGCTGGGCCAGGATCGACTCGATGGCCTGGGCGAACGCGGGGAAGACGGGGTTGGTGAGCTCGGGCACCACGAGGCCGACGAGTCCGGCGGACCGGCCGCTGAGCGCCGACGGGCGCTCGTAGCCGAGCACGTCGAGCGCGGCGAGCACGGCCTGGCGGGTGGAGCTGGCGACGCCGGGCTTGCCGTTGAGCACGCGCGACACCGTCGCGGTGGAGACTCCGGCCTGCTCGGCCAGGTCGCTCAGACGGGTACGCACGCCTGCGATCGTAGGGGACAACGTTTCTCCTCGGTGGACGACGCCCGGACTGCGGACGCTCGCGCGGCACCGCGTTGCAGAAACGTTATTGCAAAATCTTGCAACGCGCGAACATCTTGCCTACATTCATCCCTCAGCAGGGCCCACCGGCACCCCGCCACCGGGCCACCGAACCATGCTGGGAGTACCCCTGATGCGACGGAGCATCCTTCTCGCCTCCGCCCTGGTCACCACGCTCGCCCTGTCGGCGTGCGGGTCGGACGACGCCGCCGAGCCGGCCGAGGGCAGCACCGACGACGCCACCGCGACGGAGGGTGAGGACGCCGGCGACGACATGGCGACCGGCTCCCTGACCGTCTGGGTCGACGAGACCCGCCAGGCGGCCGTCGAGTCCGCCGCCGAGGACTTCACCGCCGAGACCGGCACCGAGGTCGAGCTGGTCCTCAAGCCGTTCGAGGACATCCGCACCGACTTCATCGCCCAGGTCCCCACCGGCGAGGGACCCGACGTCACCGTCGGCGCCCACGACTGGCTGGGCGAGCTCATCACCAACGGCGTCGTCGCCCCGGTCGAGCTGGGTGACACCACCCCGCAGTTCGAGGACGTGGCCGTCGAGGCGTTCACCGCCGACGGCGCCGTCTACGGCATGCCGTACGCCATCGAGAACATCGCCCTCATCCGCAACACCGAGCTGGCGGACTCCGCTCCCGCCACCTGGGACGAGGCCATCGCCGCGGGCGAGGACGCCGGGACCAAGTACCCGCTGCTGATCCAGACCGGCGTCGAGGGCGACCCGTACACCTACTACCCGTTCCAGACGTCGTTCGGCGCCCCCGTGTTCGAGCAGAACGAGGACGGCTCCTACTCCCCGGAGATCGCCATGGGCGGCGACGCCGGGACGGCGTACGCCCAGTGGCTCGCCGAGCAGGGCGAGTCCGGTGCCCTGACCACGGACATCACCTACGACATCGCCGTCGAGGCCTTCGCCAAGGGCCAGTCGCCGTTCATCGTGGGCGGTCCGTGGATGCTCGAGCAGTTCGCCGACCTGGACCTGGCGATCGACCCGATCCCCGCCGCGGGTGACGAGGCGGCCCAGCCGTTCGTGGGCGTGCAGGGCTTCTACGTCAGCGCCCAGAGCGAGAACGCGCTGCTGGCCAACGACTTCCTCGTGAACTACCTGTCCACCGAGGAGGCGCAGACCGCGCTGTTCGAGGCCGGCGGCCGCCCGCCGGCGCTCACCGCCGCGGCCGACGCCGCGTCGTCCGACCCGATCGTGGCCGGCTTCCGCGAGGTCGGGGCCGAGGCCGTCCCGATGCCGTCCATCCCCGAGATGGGCTCGGTCTGGGCCTTCTGGGGCGTGACCGAGGCCAACATCATCTCCGGCTCCGCCGACCCGGCGAAGGCCTGGGACAAGATGATCGCCGACATCGAGGGTGCGCTCGACTCCTGACGTCCTGACCTCTCTCGCGACGGGCCGCGGCACCAGCCGCGGCCCGTCGCGCGACCCCGGAAGGCCCTTCGATGACCGTCCTGCAAGAACCCCGCACCGAGTCCCACGCCCGCCGCTACGGGGCCGGCTTCCTCGTCAAGCTCGCCCTCATGGCCGTCGTCGACGCGTTCGGCGTCTACGTCCTCTGGGCCGCGTGGGTGGCCGAGTCCTGGATCATCCTCGGCGCGATGCTCGCCATGCTGGTGGTCGTCAACTGGGTGTACTTCTCCCGGCGCGCCGTCCCCCTGAAGTACGTGGTGCCCGGACTGGTCTTCCTGTTCACGTTCCAGATCTTCACGATCGGGTACACCGGCTGGGTCGCCTTCACGAACTACGGCGACGGCCACAACTCCACCAAGGAGGACGCGGTCACCGCCCTGCTCGCGCAGAACGAGCGCCGGGTGGAGGGCTCGCCCGCCCTGCCCCTGACCGTCGTGAGCGACGGCGACGAGCTGGGCTTCGTCGTCGTGCAGCCCGACGGGACGACGGCGGCCGGCGACGCCGAGCAGCCGCTCGAGCCCGTCGAGGCCACCGTCGCCGACGGGACGGTCACCGCCGTCGACGGGTGGGAGGTGCTGGACCGTCAGCAGATCATCGCCCGCCAGGGCGAGGTGACCGACCTGCGGGTGCCGGTCTCCGACGACCCCAACAACGGGTCGGTGCGCACGCAGGACGCCCGCACCGGGTACGTCTACCTGCCCACGCTCGTCTACGACGACGGCGCCGACACCATGACGGACACCGTCACCGGCACGGTCTACACCCCGAACGACGACGGGCAGTTCGAGGCCGCGGACGGCAGCACGCTGGACGTCGGATGGCGCGTGTTCGTCGGCCTCGACAACTTCACCACCGCGTTCTCCGACTCGCGCTACGCCGGCCCCTTCTTCCAGATCGTGGCGTGGACGTTCGTGTTCGCGTTCGCCTCGGTGGCCACCACGTTCCTGCTCGGCATGTTCCTCGCGACGGTGTTTAACTCCCCGATCCGCGGGCGCAAGATCTACCGGACGCTGCTGATCCTGCCGTACGCGATCCCCGGCTTCGTGGCGCCGCTGCTGTGGTCGGGCCTGCTCAACCGCAGCTTCGGGTTCGTCAACCAGGTGCTGCTCGGCGGCGCGGCCGTGCCGTGGCTCACCGACCCCTGGCTGGCGAAGCTGTCGATCATCGGCGTGAACCTGTGGCTCGGCTTCCCGTACATGTTCCTCATCTGCACCGGCGCGCTGCAGTCGCTGCCGAGCGACGTGCTGGAGGCCGCCAAGATCGACGGGGCGGGCCGCCTGCGCACCTGGAGCTCGGTGACGATGCCGCTGCTGCTGGTCTCGACGACGCCGCTGCTCATCTCGAGCTTCGCGTTCAACTTCAACAACTTCGCCCTGGTGTACATGCTCACCGGCGGTGGTCCACGGTTCGAGGACGCGTCCGTGCCGCTGGGCCACACGGACATCCTCATCACGATGGTCTACTCGGTGGCCGGGCTCGACGGCACCGCGCCGAAGAACTTCGGTCTCGCCAGCGCGCTGTCCATCGTCATCTTCGTCATCATCGCGACGATCTCGGCCATCGCGTTCAAGCGGACCCGCTCGCTCGAGGAGATCAACTGACATGACCACGACCTCGATCGCTCCCGCCCCGCCCACCGCGCCGACGTCGCCGCCGCGGCGCCGGTCCACCGGCCGCTGGTTCGCCGAGAACGGCTGGCGTCACCTCGTCGGCGTCGTGTTCGTCGTGTACGCCGTCTTCCCGATCGTGTACATCCTCTCGGCGTCCCTGTCCGAGGGCGGCACCCTGACCGGGTCCAACCAGCTCTTCGACACGATCAGCACGGCCAACTACGCCGGCCTGGCCGACACGGCGTTCTGGTCGTGGGTGGTCAACTCCGTGCAGGTCGCCGTGGCCACCGCCGTGGGCACGGTGCTCATGGGTGCCGCGGCGGCCTACGCGTTCAGCCGCTTCCGCTTCACCGGGCGGCGCGCCGGCCTGACCACGCTGCTGATCATCCAGATGTTCCCGCAGATGCTGGCGTTCGTGGCGATCTTCCTGCTGCTCATCAGCCTCGGCGAGGTGGTCCCCGCGCTCGGGCTGAACTCCAAGGTGGCGCTGATCTGCGTCTACCTCGGTGGCGCGCTCGGGGTGAACACGTTCCTGATGTACGGGTTCTTCAACACGATCCCGCGCGAGCTCGACGAGGCCGCGAAGATCGACGGCGCCACGCACGCCCAGACGTACTGGACGATCATCCTGCGCCTGGTGACCCCGATCCTCGCGGTGGTGGCGCTGCTGTCGATCATCGCGACCTTCGGCGAGTTCGTCATCGCCCGGGTGCTGCTGCAGTCGGAGTCCAACTGGACGCTGGCCGTGGGCCTGTACTCGTGGGTCTCCAGCCTGCTCGAGGCCAACTGGGGGCTGTTCGCCGCCGGAGCGGTGATCTCGACCGTGCCGATCCTGGCGCTGTTCCTGTTCCTGCAGAAGTACATCGTCGGCGGGCTGACCGCCGGCTCGGTGAAGGGCTGACGAACGTCGTCCCGGCCTGTGGCGGGCCTCACACCATGGCTCTAGCCTGGGCGCATGACCGAGACGCGCAGCTACACCCCGGACCTGGGGCGGCTCACGGACGCCGCCGACGACTCGTTCTCCGTGCGCCGCGCGTACGGCGAACCCTACGAGCACGAGGGCCAGCTCATCGTCCCCGTCGCCAAGGTGTGGGGCGGCATGAGCACCGGCTCCGTGGGCGGGACCGGCAACACGGCCGGGAGCGGGTCCGGCCAGGGCACGGGAAGCGGCAAGGGCACGGGCCACCTGGCCGGCTGGTCGCGCTCGTTCCACGTCGGCTCACCCGCCGAGGAGTCCGACGACGGCAACGGGTCCGACGCCGGGGACGCCTCCGGTGACGCGTCCGGCGAGGCCCACGGCGAGCTCCGCGGCGAGGGGTCCGGCGAGGGCGGCGGCGGGGGCGGCGGCTACGGTCTGCAGGTCAAGCCCCTGGGCGTGTTCGTCGTCGACGCCGGCGGCACGCGCTGGCAGCCCGTGCTCGACCTGAACAAGGTGATCCTCGGCGGCCAGATCGTCGGGGTCGCGATCGCGCTCGCCACCGGGTGGGCGATCGGTCGCCGTCGCTGACACGTCCTTCGGGGGCACGGTCGGCGCCGGTGGCCGCCGACCGAGAGGACAGCATGACCGACCACCTGCTCGACCAGCCGCACCACGACGGTTCCGCCCTCCACGTCCCGGCGGGGACGCCCGCGCTCGGCGACGTCGTCCCCGTGACCGTGCGTGTGCCCCGGGAATCCGGCGTCGACCGGGTCTGGGTGCGGTCGGTGCGCGACGGCGAGCCGCGGCTCGTGGAGGCGCGCGACGACGGCGGCACCGCGGCCGAACGGTGCCTCACCGCCGACGTGGTGGTCCACAACCCGGTGACGCCGTACCGGTTCCTGCTCGACGGCCCGGGCGGGTACCGGTGGCTGGACGGCCGCGGCGTGCACGACCGCGAGGTGCCCGACGCCGGCAGCTTCCGCCTGACGACGCACGCCCCGGCGCCGTCGTGGCTGGGCGACGGACTCGTCTACCAGATCTTCCCCGACCGGTTCGCGCGGTCCGCCGCGGCCGCCGACCGCCCGGTGCCCGACTGGGCCGTGCCGGCCGCCTGGGACGACGAGCCCGCCGGGGCCGGTCCGCTCGCCGGCACCCAGTACTACGGCGGGGACCTCGACGGCGTCGTCGAGCACCTCGACCACCTCGTGGCGCTCGGGGTCGGCACCGTCTACCTCACCCCGGTGTTCCCGGGACGGTCCAACCACCGCTACGACGCCTCCACCTTCGCCGCCGTGGACCCGCTGCTCGGCGGCGACGAGGCGTACGCGCGCTTCACGGCCGCCGCGCACGCCCGAGGTCTGCGGGTCATGGGCGACATCACCACCAACCACACCGGCGAGGACCACGAGTGGTTCCGCCGGGCACTGGCGGACCCGACCTCGCCGGAGCACGGCATGTACGTGTGGGCGGAGTCCGGCCCCGGTAACCCGGACGTCGCGACGGCACCGGACGGCCAGGGGTACGCCTCCTGGCTGGGCTTCGGCTCGTTGCCCAAGCTCGACTGGACCGCTCCCGAGACCTGGCACCGCATGGTCACCGGCCCGGACGCGCCCATCGGACGCTACCTGCGCGAACCCTTCGGCCTGGACGGCTGGCGGGTCGACGTCGCCAACATGACCGGCCGCTGGGAGGACACCGACCGGACGCACGCCGTCGCGCGCGAGCTGCGTGCCGCCGTCGGACGTGAACGCCTCGACGGCGCGCTGATCGCCGAGCACTTCCACGACGCCACCACCGACCTGCTCGCCGGCGGCTGGCACGCCAACATGAACTACACCGGCTTCACCCGCCCCGCCTGGTCGTGGCTGGCCGAGCACGGCTCGCCGGTCGCCGCGCACGGACTGCCCGTGGCCGGTGCCCGGCGCCCCGGCGGCGCGATGGTCGCCGCGATGCGCGACTTCGACGCCGCCGTGCCCTGGTCGGTGACCGCCGCGCAGTGGAACATGCTCGGCTCCCACGACACGCCGCGCCTGCGCACCGTCGTCGGCTCCGACGCCCTGGCCGAGGTCGCGACCACCCTGCTGTTCACCTACCCGGGCAACCCCGTCGTGTTCGCGGGCGACGAGGTCGGCGCCACCGGCGACAACGGCGAGCACGCCCGCACCACCATGGCGTGGGACCAGGGCGCTCGCGGCGGCGGTCCGCGCTGGGACGCCTCCACGTTGGAGCGGTACCGCCGCCTCTCGGCGCTGCGGCGCGGTTCGGCGGCGCTGCGCGACGGCGGGATGCGCTGGGCCGTGGTGGACGACGACGCCGTGGTGTTCCTGCGCGAGTCGCCCGCCGAGCGGGTGCTCGTGGTCCTCGCCCGGGCACCCTGGTCCGGTGCGGTGCTGCCGGGGTGGCTGCTCGGTGGCGACGCGGAGCCGGAGCGGCTGTACGGCGCGGTGGGTCTCGCCGTCGGCCCGGAGGGGATCGAGGTGTCGGGCGACGGACCCGCGGTCGGGGTCTTCCGCCTCGCCTGACCGCCCCCTCCCTGTGGCCGACGGCTAGGAAATGTTGCACTCCGGGCGTCGTACTGCAACGTTCCCTAGCCGTCGGCGGCGGTGTGGGGCATCGTGGTGACCGTTGCTGACCGGACCCGACCCGGGACGACGGACGGAGGAACCATGCACGGCATCGCGGTGCTGCAGGACCTGTACGGCCGGATCTCGCCCACGGTCCACCGCGCGGTGGACGGGCTGCCCGCCTCGGCCCTGACCGAGCGGCTCGACCCGGCCGCGAACACGATCGCCTGGCTGACGTGGCACATCGGCCGCGACCAGGACGTCCAGGTCGCCGCCGCCGTCGGCCGCGACCAGGTGTACTCGCGCGGCTGGGCCGAGAGGTTCGACCTGCCCTTCGGCCTGCAGGACACGGGCTACGGGCACACGCCCGACGACGTGGCGACGGTCCGCGCACCGGCCGAGCTGCTGCTCGGCTACGTGGACGAGGTCGCCGCCGAGTCGCTCGACGTGCTCGCCGGACTCGCCGACGCCGACCTCGACGAGGTGGTCGACGACGCCTGGGACCCGCCCGTCACCCGCGGCGCCCGGCTCGTGAGCGTCGCGAACGACTCGCTGGAGCACGCCGCCCAGATCGCCTACCTGCGCGGCGTCCTGGAGCGCACCGGTCGGGCGTAGGCGGCGGCGGGTGCGTAGGTCACTGCGCCGCGACGAACGTCACCAGACCCGCGAGCACGGCGAGCGCGCCCAGGCGCCACCACCACCCGGGTATCGCCAGCGCGGCGACGGCCCCGGCGGCGACTCCCGTCAGCACAGCGAGGAGGTGTGCGTCGTCCGCCGCCGGATGGCCACCCGAGAGCAGGATGGCGCCGGTGAACGACGCGACCACCGGACCCATGACCCCGAGATGGGGTCCTGCCGGCCCGCGAGTCGTCATGACCGCCTTGCAGATCCAGGCGCCGAAGAACAACGGGACCAGGACCAGGAGGTACGTCAGGTAGCCGGCGACGAAACTCCCGGCGACGTACACCCAGGCGCAGAATCCCAGTGTCACGATCGTGGTGACCACGACGGTGAGCACGGCGGCCACGTCACCCCGGAACCGGGACGCGGCGGCCAGACGTTCGGGGTCGGGTGGTGTCGAAGCGTCCACGATGCTCCTCGTCGTCGGCTGCGAGCGACCCTAGCGGTCGAGGACGGCGGCGCACCGGTCGGGCGTAGGCCGACGGGCGTGTGGGAGCATCGACGCGTGGCCACCGAGCAGATCGCCGTCATCTCCGACGTCCACGGCAACCTCACCGCCCTCGAGGCGGTGCTGGCCGACATCGGCTCCCGCGGCATCACCCGCATCGTCAACCTCGGCGACGACGTCGGCAAGGGCCCCCGCGGCGGCGCCGTCGTCGACCGCACCGAACAGGTCTGCGAGGTCAACGTCCGCGGCAACTGGGACGACTTCCTGCCCGCGATCGCCGACGACGGCGCCCCCGAGATGGTGTGGTGGCGCGACGAGCTGCGCCCCGACCAGCGCGAGACGATCCGCCGTCGTCCCCTGTGCCACGACCTCCTCGTGTCGGGCCGGCGCATCCGGCTGTTCCACGCCTCCGCCACGAGCGTGCACCACCGCGTGCACTTCCACCACACGCCCGAGGAGTTCGCGGGCATGTTCGCCGCCACCGAGCTGACCGGACCCGGACCGGAGCCGCACCTGGTCGGCTACGGCGACGTCCACGACGCCTACGTCGAGACGCACCGCGGCCGCACGCTCTTCAACGTCGGCAGCGTCGGCAACCCGCTCGACGAACCCACGCCCAGCTACGCGATCCTGTCCGGCACGGCCGGCGCGACGCCCGCGCCGTTCGGGCTGCAGCTCGTGCGGGTGCCCTACGACGTCGACACCGAGCTCGCCGTCGCCCGCGCCCTGGACATGCCGCAGTACGAGCCGTGGGAACGCGAGCTGCGCACCGGCGTCTACCGCGCGCTGCAGGATGCCTGACCTGCAGCGCCCGCCTCGGTAGGCTGCCCCTCGTGCACACGTTCTCGCAGGACGCGTTCGACCCCTCGGTGGTCGGGACGGGCCCGCGGCCTGCCCCCGGCGAGGAGGGCACGACGTCGTACACCGACGCCGACACCGAACGCTGGGCCGCCGAACCCCCCAAGTCCAAGCACCGCACCCCGTTCGAGCGGGACCGTGCCCGCGTCGTGCACTCCTCGGGGCTGCGCCGCCTCGGCGCCAAGACGCAGGTGCTCACCCCCGGCAGCGACGACTTCGTGCGCACCCGCCTCACGCACTCCCTCGAGGTGGCCCAGGTGGGCCGCGAGATGGGACGTGCGCTCGGCTGCGACCCCGACCTGGTCGACACCGCCTGCCTCACCCACGACCTCGGCCACCCGCCGTTCGGGCACAACGGCGAACGGGCGCTCGCGGACCTGGCGGCGGACATCGGCGGGTTCGAGGGCAACGCCCAGACGCTGCGGCTGCTGACCCGGCTCGAGCCCAAGATCGTGGCGGACGACGGCGCCTCGCGCGGCCTGAACCTCACGCGCGCGTCCCTGGACGCCAGCGTGAAGTACCCGTGGCGCCTGGGCGAGGGTCCCGAGCGTCCCGACGGCGGCACCACGCACAAGTTCGGCGTCTACCCGGACGATGCCGAGGTGTTCGCCTGGCTGCGTCAGGGAGCGCCGCGCGGGGGAGTGCGGTGCATGGAGGCGCAGGTCATGGACCTGGCCGACGACATCAGCTACTCGGTGCACGACGTCGAGGACGCCGTCGTCGGGGGACGCCTCGACCTGCGGGTGCTCGACGACGAGTCCGAACGTGCGCGCATCACCGAGTACGTGCGCGCCTGGTACGGCGACTGGAACGACGCCGACGCCCTCGACGCCGCGCTGTGCCGGCTGCGGGACACGGGCTACCTGGTGACCGACTTCGACGGGTCGCGGGCCTCGCTGGCCGCGCTGAAGGACGCGACCAGCCAGCTCATCGGCCGGTTCAGCGGGGCGGCGCAGCGGGCCACGCGCGAGGTCTACGGCGAGGGCCCGCTGACCCGGTACACGGCGCGGCTCGTGGTGCCGCCGGAGACGGCCGACGAGATCCTCGCGCTCAAGGGCGTGGCCGTCACCTACGTCATGGCTCCGCGGGAGTCCGAGCCGCTGTACGGCGCGCAGCGCGAGATCGTCACCGAGCTGGTCGAGGTGCTGTGCGACCGGGCGCCCGTGGCGCTGGAGGCGCAGTTCGCGGCCGACTGGCACGCGGCGCCCGACGACGGGGCCCGGCTGCGCGTCGTCGTCGACCAGGTGGCCTCGTTGACGGACGTCTCGGCGATGCAGCTGCACGCCCGCCTGGTGCGCGGCGACGCCTGACATGCCCACAACATCGCAGGTCCGCAGGGCATAGACTCGCGCCCGTGGCAGGCCTGATCAAGCGCGAGGACGTGGACGCGGTCCGCGAACGCGCGCGGATCGAGGAGATCGTCGGCGCGCACGTCACCCTCAAGACCGCCGGTGTCGGGTCGCTCAAGGGCCTGTGCCCGTTCCACGACGAGCGCACCCCCTCGTTCCACGTCCGGCCCGGCGTCGGACGCTGGCACTGCTTCGGCTGCGGCGAGGGCGGGGACGTCATCTCGTTCGTGCAGAAGATCGACGGGATGGGGTTCACGGACGCCGTCGAGTACCTCGCCGACCGGGCCGGCGTGCAGCTGCGCTACGAGGACTCGCGCACCGGTGCGGCCGCCCAGCGTGGCCCGCGTGAGGAGCCCGGTCGCCGCCAGCGCCTCCTCGAGGCGCACCGCGTGGCCGCCCAGTTCTACGCCGAGCAGCTCTTCGCGCCCGGCGCGCAGGCCGCCCGGGCGTTTCTCGCCGAGCGCAGCTTCGAGCGGGCCGACGCCGAGACGTTCGGCCTCGGGTACGCCCCGACCGGGTGGGACGCGCTGCTGCGCCACCTGCAGGGCCGCGGGTTCACCCAGCCCGAGCTCGTCGCCTCGGGACTGGTCAGCCAGGGCCAGCGCGGCATCTACGACCGGTTCCGCGGCCGGCTCGTCTGGCCGATCCGGGACGTGACCGGCGCCGTCATCGGGTTCGGGGCGCGCAAGCTCTTCGACGACGACCCCGGCCCCAAGTACCTCAACACGCCGGAGACCAGCCTCTACAAGAAGGCGCAGGTCCTGTACGGGATCGACCTGGCCAAGCGCGCGATCGCGCAGAACAAGCGGGTCGTCATCGTCGAGGGGTACACCGACGTCATGGCGGCGCACCTGTCCGGCGTGGACGTCGCGGTCGCCACCTGCGGCACCGCGTTCGGCGCCGAGCACGCCAAGGTGCTGCGCCGGCTGCTGGGGGACACCAACCCGGGAGGCGGGCTGCAGCTCGCCTCGGGTGCCTCGCTGGGCGGCGAGATCATCTTCACGTTCGACGGCGATGCCGCCGGGCAGCAGGCCGCCATGCGCGCCTTCGGGGAGGACCAGCGCTTCCACGCCCAGACCTTCGTGGCGGTCGAGCGCAGCGGCATGGACCCGTGCGACCTGCGCATGGCGCGCGGTCCCCAGGCGGTCAAGGCCCTCGTCGACGGCCGGGTGCCGCTCTTCGAGTTCGTCATCCGCACCACGCTGGAGACCTACGACCTGGACACCGTCGAGGGTCGCGTCAACGCGTTGCGCTCCGCCGCGCCCCTGGTCGCCGGGATCCGCGACCGTTCCATGCAGCTCGGCTACTCCCGGTCCCTGGCCCGCTGGATCGGCCTGGACCCGGAGGAGGTGCGCCGCGAGGTCGGGCGCGCCGGCAACCGACCGGCACCGGGACGACGGCGTGACGAGCGCGCCGCACCGTCCGCGCGCGACGACGGACCGCCGTCGGGCGACGACCCCGCGGCCGGGCCGGTGCTCACCGCGCCGGACCCGTCGGACCCGGTGGCGCGGATCGAACGGCTCGGTCTGGTCGTGGTGCTGCAGTACCCGCAGCACGTGCCCGACACGTTCGACGCGCTCGACGAGGACGCGTTCGCCACGCCTGCCTGGCGCGCCGTGCATGCCGCGATCCGCGCGGCCGGGGGAGTGTCCACCGGCCGCGGGCTCGGGGCCGGCCGCTGGGTCGAGGCGGTCGTCACCGAGGCCGGCGACGCCGTCGCCCCGCTCGTCACCCAGCTGTCGGTGGCCCCGGTACCCGAGGACCGCGAGAACGTCATCGCCGCCTACGTGGCCGACGTCGTGCGCAAGGTCGCCGACCTGGGGCTCACCCGCCGCATCGCGGACGCCAAGAGTCGCGTGCAACGGCTCGACCCGGCGTCGGACCCGGACGGCTACCAGGCCGCGTTCGAACGGCTGCTGTCGATCGAGGCGGAACGGCGCCGGCTGCGCGAGAGCGCCTGACCGGCCATGCGGCACCGCGTCCTCGGCTCAGGTCGCGGTGCGCGCCCCTCGGCGGGAGCATGGGTGCTCCGAACGACGAAGGAGCATCGATGGCTGACAGCAAGAACGTGCCCTCCTACACGGTCCCGTCCCTGAGCAACGAGGACGGAGCCAAGGTCGCCGCGATCCTGCAGGAGCGACTCAACGCGCTCACCGACCTGCACCTGACGCTCAAGCACGTGCACTGGAACGTGGTGGGCCCGCACTTCATCGCGGTCCACGAGATGCTCGACCCGCAGGTGGACGCGGTGCGCCTCATGGCCGACGACGTCGCCGAACGCATCGCGACCCTCGGCGGCGAGCCGCTCGGCACCCCGGGTGCCCTGGTGGCGCAGCGGACCTGGGACGACTACCACCTGGGGCGCGCGACGACGATCGAGCACCTCGGCGCGCTCGACGAGGTCTACCGGGGCGTGATCTCCGACCACCGGGCCGCCGCCGACACCACGGCCGAGCTGGACGACGTCACCAACGACCTGCTCATCGGCAACCTGCGGGAGCTCGAGCAGTTCCACTGGTTCGTGCGGGCGCACCTGGAGACCGCCGGCGGTGAGCTGTCGACGTCGGGCGAGCGTTCCGAGCTGGGTGCCGCGCGGGCGGCTCGCGAGGGCGAGCACCAGGGCTGAGCGTCCCGGCACGCACTCGCGTACGGCGAAGGGCCCCTGACCTGGTGGTCAGGGGCCCTTCGTGATGCTCCCGCGACTGGACTTGAACCAGTGACCGTCCGATTAACAGTCGGATGCTCTGCCAGCTGAGCTACGCGGGATCGTGGCTGCTCACCCTGCTGGGCGGCGAACCGGTGAAAACCATACCAGGTTCACCGGGGTAGTCCGCACGCCCCGCGGACCTTCTCCTCCGTGGCGTCCACCACTCTCGCGACGTCCGGGAGGGTCAGGTCGACGCCGTCGTCGGAGATCGCCTGCGAGTACATGGTCCCGTCCAGGCGACGACGGACCGCGACGCGGACCTGACCGCCGGGGACGTCGACGGTCTCGGCGAGCACCACCGACCACACGACCCGTTCGCGCAGCGCCGACGGGAAGCTCGTGCGTCCCGGGTCGGAGAGGCGCAGCCGCAGGTCCGGCGCGCCGTCGACCCACTCGACGGTCAGCTCGGAGCGGGCCGGGTCGAACGCCGCCCGGTCCACGTCGCCCCAGGGGCGACGCGACAGCAGCCGGGTGCCGTCGTCGTGCCCCGACACGACCGCGAGGTCCGCCGTGGTGGCCACGACCCAGCCGCCGTCGGCGAGCTCCGCGCCTGCCAGCAGGCGTTCCCGGCCGGTCACGGGCACCGCGGCGCGGGCGGGGGACGGGAGCTGGCGACGTCGGAGCATGCGCCCACCGTAGCCGCCGCGCCGTGGCCCGCCGACCGTCCCGGCGGGCATGATGGGGGACATGGCACCCGAGCACTCCGGCGACCCGTCGGCCCCCGGCCTCGTCGAGCACACCGAGCACCACCGGGACGGCAGCGTGTGCGCCACGGGGCAGTTCCTCGACGGCGAGCTGCACGGGTACTGGGAGTGGTTCCGCACCGACGGCACCCGCAAGCGCTCCGGGCACTTCGACCGCGGGCGCCGGGTCGGCGAGTGGATCACGTACGACCGCGGCGGCATCGTCTACAAGGTGACGAACGTGCAGGACTGAGCGTTGCGGATGCGCCGGCACGATCACCCTCGTATCGTCGATTGCCCCGTACAAGGAGGCATCTGATGAGCATCGGTGACAAGGCCAAGCACGCTGCGGAAGAGGCCATCGGCAAGGCCAAGGAGGGCCTCGGCAAGGCGTCGGACGACGAGGGCATGGAGGCCGAGGGGCGCGGCGAGCAGTCGCAGGCGAACCTCAAGCAGGCCGGCGACGACGTCAAGGACGCCTTCAGGAAGTAGCGGCCGATCGATGACGGGGGCGGGCGCCGGACGGTGCCCGCCCTTCGTCGTTCTCAGTGCGCCCGGGAGACCAGGGCGTCCGTGGGGAACCCTGCCACGATGTAGTTCCAGACCGCCTTGGCCTCCTCGAGGACGAACTTCGGTTGCTGCTCGAGGAAGAGCAGGGAGGGGATGGTCCACCAGCGGATCGCCTCGGTCCCGGCGTCGGGGTTGGCGGTGTACATGATGCGGTGGTAGCCGTCCACGTGCGTGAGGCCGAAGTAGTGTCCGAGCTCGTGGGCGAGGACGTACTCGTAGATGAGGTCGGGCACCCGGTCGCGCACCGACACCCCTGACGTCCAGCTCCCCGGGAACGGCATCCCGTCGACACCGACCGCATCGTCGAGGTGCGCGCTCAGGCCGATGAGCGTGCCCCCGTAACCGAAGACCGTGCCTGCGTGCGGGACGGGCAGGTCCGCGCGGGCGCCGACGGGATCGACCCGTTCGTCGGTGCGCCCGAGCACGTCGACGTCGTAGGCGTCCTGGGTCGTGGTGAGCACTACGTGGGCCGGGTCCGTCACCTCCCGCTCGTCGAGCTCGAAGCGGTAGATCAGGCCCAGCTCACGGGATCGCTCGGCGCAGACCGCGGTCTTGTGACGCAGAGTGCGTTCGCTCATCGGGTAGATCCGGAAGCTGCGTCCGCCGCGGTCGCGCAGGTAGGCGTCCACCTGGGTCTCGTCGGCACCGACCACTTCGGGGCGGCCGCGCCGCCAGAAGCTCTCGCTGTCGTAGCCGGCCAGCACCCGGACGTCGATCGGGAGGTCGGGGTCCTCGTGCCAGCGCACCAGCTCCGGGACGCTGCGATCGGGGTCGGTCCGTTCCGACCGGACGAACGTGCGGGTGGCACGGCCCAGGAGCCGCAGGCCGAACGCGCCGTGGTCCACGCCGATCGCGCGCAGTGCTGCGGCCAGGGACTCCGGGTCGCGGGCGAACCGGCGTGCCAGCAGGCCCCGGACGTGGTCGCGCAGCCGGGACTCCTGGACCTCCTCACGCACGAAGTCGACCGTGTCGAGCAGCAACCCGACGCGCAGCAGGCCGAGCACAGCCACGATCACCCCGCCGACGATCGACACCAGGCCGTCCCAGACCCGTTCCCAGTCCCAGGTGAAGATCCCGGCGATGACGTCCCACAGGCCCACGGCGAGGGCGACGATCAGGTTGACGAGGATCGAGACGACGACGCACACCGTCCGGGTCACCCAGCGGCCCACCGTCACCACGACCTAGCGCACGACCTTGACGACGACGGTCACGAGCCAGCACACGAGCTTGTTGAGGCAGAGCATCCACCACTTGCACTTCTCTTCGCGACAGCGTTCCTCCTGCCTCTCCTCCCACTCCTCTACCGGTCGGGAGACCTGCTCCTCGATCCACTCGTCGATGTCACGGCAGATCTCCGCCATGGGACTCACCTCGATCGGTTCGCGCGGCGAGGACGCGCCGCAGCTCGATGCGTAGGCGCGCTCGGCTCGCGGCCAGCCCTGCGAGCTTGCCGACGACGGCGGCCGCCAGGGCGAGCGGTACGGACACGGCTGGTCCGGGACCGGCGGCGCCCACGACGGCGGGACCGGCCCAGAGGGTGGCGACGGCGAGGACGAGCGACAGCTCACCCCACCGGCACCCGCAGTCGTTGGTGGCCCGGCGGATCCGCCGGGCCGACTCGAGTGCCTGCTGAGGGCCGATCCCCGGGAGCCGGACGTGCACCTCGTCGAGACGCTCGCGACCGAGCCACGTGGCGCGCTCCAGTGCTGCGACGACGGCGATGTCGCCGTCGAGGACGAGGACGGAGCGGTCTGTGCCCATGCTGGAGGGAGCCGTGCCGCGGCGATGGTGATACAGGGGGTGCCGGTGCCCCGTGCAGGACTTGAACCCGCGACCGAGAGATTATGAGTCTCCTGCTCTGACCGACTGAGCTAACGGGGCGCGGCCGTGAGCCTACCGGAACCGCAGGTGTGGAGCGGTTGTGACGTCCGCCGTGGGACCTGCTGCCGGGGCGCTGGTCAGGGCGACGACGTGGAAGAATGCCAGCCATGGCGATGCGAGAGATCCGGGTGGTGCCCGACCCCGTGCTGCGCACGGCGTGCGACGAGATCACGACGATCGACGACCGCGTGCGGTCGCTGGTGACGGACCTGCTCGAGACCGTCGACGACGAGGGTCGTGCGGGCCTGGCCGCCAATCAGATCGGCGTCAACCTGCGGGCGTTCTCGTGGAACATCGAGGACGAGATCGGTTACGTGCTCAATCCTCGCCTGGTCGACGTGTCCGAGGAGCTGCAGGACGGCGACGAGGGCTGCCTGTCCGTGCCGGGACTCTTCTACCCGACGACGCGCGCCTGGTACGCCCGCGTCGAGGGCATCGACCTGGACGGCAACCCTGTCGTGGTCGAGGGCACGGACCTCATGGCGCGTTGCCTGCAGCACGAGTGCGACCACCTGGACGGCAAGCTCTACCTCGACCGGCTGGAGCGGGCGACGCGCAAGAAGGCGATGCGGGAGCTGCGCGAACGCCTCTGAGATGTCTCAAATGTGCAAATCCCTCTCGCGCGCGTCGCCGAGGTGCGAAAAGATGTGAGCCACGACGCAAGGCGACACGCCGCAGCGACGCTCTGACCAGTGAGTTCGCTCGATTTCGAGGACGTAGGGGAAGACGGCCCTCGGAACCAGGGAGGACATCATGGCCGGTGCGATCACCCGCGGTGTGCTGCTCGTGCACTCTGCGCCCCGTGCGCTGTGCCCCCATCTCGAGTGGGCGGCGGGCAACGTGCTGGGCGGGGACGTGTCGTTGGACTGGACGCCCCAGCCCGCTGCGCGCGGTCTCTACCGTGCGGAGTACCCGTGGCAGGGCGCCCAGGGCACCGGCGCGCGCCTCGCCTCGGCGCTGCGCGGCTGGGACCACCTGCGCTACGAGGTCACCGAGGACGCCAGCCACGGCGCCGACGGCGCCCGCTGGTCCCACACTCCCGAGCTCGGCATCTTCCACGCCATGACGGACGTCCACGGCAACGTGGTCGTCCCCGAGGACCGGGTGCGTGCCGCCATGGAGGGAGCGCGGGACCCGCTCGCCCTGCGCGAAGCCATGGACCTCGCCCTCGGCAGCGCGTGGGACGACGAGCTCGAGCCGTTCCGCTACGCCGGCGCCGGCGCGCCGGTGCGCTGGCTGCACCGCGTCGGGTAGGTCCCTCAGTCCCGCAACGATGTCTGGTAGGAGCGACTGTCGCTCCGAGCCGATCGTCGAACACCGTCCTGACCCGCTCCACGCACCGGCCGGGCGCGACGGCTCGCTGCTCGACGGAGGCGTCGTTGGACGGCTTCGAAGGTGCTGTCGCGGACGAACAGGCAGTCTCCTGCCATGATGAACAAGGAGAAGAAGGGCAGGCCCATCACGACGGCGATCCCGACGTGCATCGACAGCACGCCGGAGATCGCGATGAGCCGAGTCCAGCGCTGCAGCAGCATCAGAGGGAAGAAGAGCTGGATGAAGACCGAGAAGTAGGTCACCACGGCCACCATGAACGGGTTCGCGACGAGGATGTCCGCGAGCTCGGGCCACGGTCGGTAGTGGGAGAGCTGGAGCGGATAGTAGATCGCCGTCCCGTCCTGCCAGAGCGCTCCTTGCGCCTTGTAGAGGCCTGAGGCCACGTAGATGAGGCAGATCTGCGTACCCGCCATGATCACGGCGAAGTTGTGGAGCAGCGTCCCTGCTTGTTCAGCGCGTGCGTTGAACGTGGGCGTGCCCAGCGGTCCGAACGGCCGTGGAGCGCCGTGAAGGGCTGCCTTCCTCGCGCGCCGGCGGGCGTCCAGCGACCAGCGTCCGCCCAGGTCGGCGAAGCACAGGTAGAGCAGCAGGATCCGGAAGATGTTGTCGCTCTGGTCGCCGGTCAGTGGGCTGGACTCCAGGAGGCTCACCCAGAGCACCAGGAACACGGGCGCAACCAAGCGGCTACGCCATCCGATCGTCAGCAGCACGGCGAGGCCCACGAGGAGGAGGTACCCGAGCGTCAGAGGTACTGGTGCGAGTCCTTCCGAGAACGCCGTGAAGGGGGCGGAGAAGCCGCCGTTCGACTGCAGGGGAGCGGCCCAAAGGGCGGCTTCTCCCCACAGGTACTGCCGGTTCGTGAAGTGCACGAGGAGGAAGACGAGTGCTCCGAACCCGAACGCGATGCGGACCAGCGCGGAGCCGTACGTCGCTCGCCGGTCATCAGCGACCCATGCGAGACCGCGGTCGGCCAGCTGCTGCGCCGGACGAAGCCACGCCGCGTCCTTCACTGCTGGAACCTCTCGATCGCCCGCGCGAAGCGGTCGCTGTCCTGTCTGTCGAACTCGTACATCGGCCGGCGCCCGAAGGTGTAGTACGACGGATCGTGCGACTGCTCGTCCCGGCGGATGTACGGCGTGACGCGCACTCGTGCCACTCGGAACTGGACGTAGGCCGGTTCGGTGCCGGTGGCGGTCGCACGGGCGAACTCGGTGGCGTATGCGGCCATGGTGCGGTCGTACTCGATGACCAGGTCGAGTCGAGCCTGTGACGAAGGCCCGTCGACAGCTTCGAGCGCTTCCGCCAGACGCGGCCAGGCGTCCTGGTGGTAGTGCCCGCCGAGGACTTCGAGCTCAGCGTCGGAGAGCTTGGAGAACTGGGCGTGCGCGCGCGCCGCGAGCATCCTCGTCGGCAGGCTCGCTCGGTTGGGCAGGAGATGGTGGGTGAAGTTGGCCGAGATCTCGAGGTCTGTGACGTCCACCCAGGGCGTCGGCGCCAACTCCACATCGAGTGCACGCACTTCGAGGGAGTTCGCGACGTTGATCGGGGTCGGCGCGAACAGTGACCAGTTCTGCTGGAACATCGGATCCATCGCGCGGTCCAGAGGTCCGCTGAGAGCAGTGCTGATGGCGTTGCGCGGGGCGATCCAGAGGAAGGTGGCGGCAGCGTGGACGGTCACGATCAGCGCGAGCAGGATCGCCACGAAGACGACCCACGGCGCCCTCGTACCGGACGATGTCCGACCCAATTGCCCTCCTCATGATCTCCCCCTGCAGGTCGACGGCCTGGTGCGGGCTGCCGCTCCAGGCCGTCGACGTGCAGCTCTAGCGCTCGTCGGTGCTCACTCAGTGGCCGATCGGTCGCGGCGCCTCACGACGCCGAGCGTCACCGCACCGGCACCGATCAGGAACGCGGCGAGTGCGAGCTCGACCCACAGGTCGGAGCCGGTCCGCGGAAGCATGCCGCCACCACCGGTCGTCACCGTGCCATCGGAAGTGGTGTCGTCACCAGGCGCTGGCGCCGCGGTCACGATGACGTCGAACGTCGCCACGACGGAGTCGCCGACCGGCACGCTCGTCGCTGTGCCGGTGTGGGACCCGCCCTCGAAGTCGGCAGGGACGACGAAGGTCCAGGTGACCTCACCGTCTCCGTCTGCCGTCCGGACCGGCAGGTTCAGAGGTTCCGAGTTGATGACGGCCCGCACGGCTTCACCGGGGCGGAATCCCGATGCCGAGAACTCCTGCTCATCGCCTGGTTCACGCTCCGGATAGGTGAACTGGGCCGTGAGTGTGCGGTCGTCCACCGTGACAGTGAGCGCATCGTTCGCCTCGTTGCCCTGCTCGTCCGAAGCCTCGACCGTGTAGTCACCGGGGACGGCGTCCTCCGGTACGGACACGGGCGTGGTGAATGAACCGTTCTCGTCGGTCTCCACCTCGACACTCGTAACGATGTCGCCATCCGGACCGACCAGGTCGACTGTGACCGTCTCGTCGCCAGGCCAGTCCTCACCAGTCACGGTGACTTCGTCGCCGGGCTCGGCGGTGTCGGGGTCGACGACTACGCTCGGGTCGACCTCGGTGCC
>NZ_JABEZT010000002.1:0-607002 GCF_013149805.1 Isoptericola chiayiensis | reverse complement strand
TGCCGTCGACCTCGGTGCCGTCGACCTCGGTGCCGTCGACCTCGGTGCCGTCGACCTCGGTGCCGTCGACCTCGGTGCCGTCGACCTCGGTGCCGTCGACCTCGGTGCCGTCCTCTTGGACAGTCAGGGGTGTGTCGGCTTCCTGGGTGGTGGTGTCGTCGATGCCGGCGGCGGTGTAGTCGCCCTCGGTGGTGTCGCCGGGGATGGTGACGTCGGTGCTGAAGCTGCCTTCGCTGTTGGTGGCGACGTCGTCGACGGTGGCGATGACGGTGCCGTCCTCGGCGCGGATCTCGACGGTTGCGGTCGAGTCCGGGGTGTAGCCGGTGCCGTCGACGGTGACCGTGTCGCCGGGGGCGGCGGTGTCCGGGGTGACGGTGACCGCCAGGTCGAGGACCTCGACGGCACGCACGGTGGCGGACGCGAGGTTCACCTGTGCTAGCGGTGTTCCTCCGGGCAGGAGGGTGAGGCTTGCCGCACGTTGGGTCCAGGAGTCCGTCCCGGTGGGGTCGTGGGCGGCCCGGTCACCAGGCTGCTCCTGGACGTTGACCACCAGGCTGACGACGGTGTTCAAGGCTTCGAGAGCCGGAGACAGCGCGGCCAGGGTCGTGGCCACGACCGCAGTGTTGATCGTGCTGCCCAGCGTGGCGATCAGACCGGTCGGCTCGTCGAACAGCACGGCGTCGAGGGGACCGGCGAGAGCGTTCACCAGGTCACTCAGCGGCAGTTCGATAACCCCCGTGCCAAGCAGAGAGACAGTGATGGAGGCATCGCCGGCGTCCACGGTGCCATCGACGACGTCGCCGACGGTGCTGTCGAGCGTGATGTCGAGCGCCGTCAGGCCGCCGGCGGCACTTCCGCTAGCCGTGAAGTTCAGCGCGGCGGACTGGAGCGCGGTGTCGACGGCATTGACGAGCGCCAGCGTGAGATCGTCCAACGCGGCGCTGAGGCCGTCGACGATAGCGCCGAGAGCCTCGTCCGAGAGGACCTCGGTGTTGGGATCGAAGCCGTTCAGCGAACCCTCCCCACCGAGGATGGTGTCGAGGTCGACGTCGATCGTCCCGGCACCGACGTTGACGACCACGCCATCGTCACCGAAGTCCTCGTCGAGGACCGGCGCGACCGCGGCCTCCGTATCGAGGTCGATCGATGCGTCGACGGTCAACTCGGATCCCAGGGCCGCGAGAACCAGGTCCAGCGCGTCGATCGTGTTCAGTGCGTCCGCGAGCAGCCCGTCCGGGCCTACTAGCTGGTCGACGGCCTCGTCGACCACGGGGACGACCTCGTCGTCGACAAGCGTGGCGACGTCCGACACCGCAGGGCTCTCCATCTGCATGGTCGCGCCCGCGATCTGGTAGTCACCGGTCGGGACTCCGTCGCCGGCCCACTGGGCCTGCGACGAGAGCGCTCCTAGCTCGAGGTCCACCTGGGAGAGGACGTCATCGATGCCGACGTCGTCGAGAAGTGGCGTCAGGGCGACGCTGGCGTCCGCGGGGAACGCGGTGCTCCCGCCCACCTCGATGGCGCCCTGGTCAGTGACCGCACCGGACGCTGCGGCGGCCCCGTCGACGTCCGCGGAGCCGTACTGATTGACGGCGCCGAGCTCGATCAGGCCGTTCTCGCCGAACAACGAGAGTCCGGAACCGAGGTCGACCGTGACCGCGTTGAGAACCTCGGCGCTCAGCGGATTCGTCTCGAGCTCACTGCCGGACGGGTGCTCGGCCAGCGCGCCTGCGACTTCGACGATGTCGTCGAGGTCGATGCCGGCGGCCTCGCCGCCGAGGAACTTGCCGAGCGCCTCGGACTCGTCGGTCGGCGCCGACGTGGCAGCGGGTGCTCCGGCGAGTGCAGCCGCCCCGGCAGTCCCCGCAGCGATGGCGAACGCGGCAAACCGCCTTCTCGTTCGCCATCGTGCCGGTCGCCGAGGTGGTGGCTGCTCCCCGTAGTCGGAGCGGTGCTTGCGCTCGTCGTTGAACTGCGAACGGGCCATCGTGGCTTCCCCCTAGTTGCCGTGACGTACTGTCGCTCGCCGCACACGCTAGGAGAGATCGGTCACATCCGCGACCGCAGTGCTTTTTCACCCCCGGATTTCACCCGGTGTGTTCCCGGGGGAGGGGACTAGCCGTTGGTGATCGCGAGCGCCACGTTGTGCCCGCCGAACCCGAACGAGTTGTTGATCGCCGCGATGTCCCCGTCGGGCAGCCGGGCCGGCTCGTCACGCACGAGCGGGACCTGCAGCTCGGGGTCGGGGTTGGCGACGTTGATGGTGGGCGGCGCGAGCCGCTCGTGGACCGCCTTGACGGCGAACAGGGTCTCGAGCGCGCCGGCGCCGCCGAGCAGGTGGCCGGTCATCGACTTGGTGGCCGAGAGCTGGACGTGGTCGGTCTCCTCGCCGAGGACCGTGCGGATCGACCGCGTCTCGGTGAGGTCGCCGACCTTCGTGGACGTGGCGTGGGCGTTGATGTGCACGACGTCGCGCCCGGCGATGCCGGCGTCGTCGAGGGCGCGGCGCATCGCCGAGACCTGCCCGGTGCCGTCCGGGTCGGGGGAGGTGATGTGGTAGGCGTCCGAGGACAGGCCGACGCCGGCCAGCCGTGCGTAGACGCGGGCGCCGCGGGCGGCGGCGTGCGCCGCGCTCTCCAGGACGAGCACGGCGGCACCCTCACCGATGACGAACCCGTCGCGGTCGACGTCGTAGGGGCGCGAGGCGCCCGCCGGGTCGTCGTTGCGCAGCGAGAGGGTGCGCGACGCCGCGAAGGCGGCGATCGGCATCGGGTGGATCGTCGCCTCCGTGCCGCCGCACACGACGACGTCGGCGCGGCCGGCGCGGATCATGTCGATGCCGTAGCCGATCGCCTCGGCGCCCGAGGCGCAGGCCGACACGAGCGCGTGCGCGCCCGCCTTGGCGCCCAGCTCGAGCGAGACGTAGGCGACGGCCGAGTTCGGCATGAGCATGGGGACCGTCATGGGCAGCACGCGGCGGGCCCCGCGCTCGCGCAGGGTGTCCCAGCCGTCGAGGGTCGTCCAGATGCCGCCGATGCCGGAGGACACCACGGCGCCGAGCCGATCGCCGTCGACCTCGGGGGCGCCGGCGTCCTGCCAGGCCTCCCGGGCCGCGATCATCGCGTACTGCGCCGACGGGTCCATCCGCTTGGTCTCGGGGCGCGACAGCTTCTCGGAGGGGTCCTCCTTGATCGTCGCGGCGAACGTGACGGGGATGCCGTACTTCTCCGACCAGTCGTTGTCCATCGTGCGGGCGCCGGACTCACCGGCGAGCGCGGCGGCCCAGGTGGTGGGGGCGTCCCCGCCGAGGGGGGTGGTGGCACCGAGACCGGTGACGACGACGTCGCGCGTGGACATGCTGGGAGCTCCTGGGACTGGACGGTGTGGGGGCAGGGCGGGCGCGGGGCGGTCCGGGTCGTGCCGGTCCGCCCCGCGCGGGCGCGAGGGCTCAGCCCTGGGCGCCCTCGATGTACTTCACCGCGTCGCCGACGGTCGTGAGGTTCTTGACCTCGTCGTCCGGGATGCGGACGCCGAACTTGTCCTCGGCGTGGGTGACGATCGTCATCATCGACAGCGAGTCGATGTCGAGGTCGTCGGTGAAGGACTTCTCGGCGACGACGGCGTCGGTGGGCAGACCGGTCTCCTCGGCGACGATCTCGGCGAGGCCTTCGAGGATCTCGGAAGCGGTGTGAGCCATGGGGTGGGTTCTCCTTGGTACGTGGTACCGGCCGTCCGGCACCGGGTCGGGTGGCAGTGCGATTGTCACGCACCACCGGTTCGGACTCTACGGGTCGATCTAGGGCAGCACGACCACCTGGGCGGCGTAGACCAGTCCTGCACCGAATCCGATCTGCAGTGCCAGGTCGCCCGACGACGCCGCACCCTCGGCCAGCAGACGCTCCGTGGCGAGGGGGATCGACGCGGCCGACGTGTTGCCGGTCTCGGCGATGTCGCGGGCCACGACCACGGACCCGGGCAGCCCGAGCTGCTTGACCATCTGGTCGATGATCCGCATGTTCGCCTGGTGCGGGACGAACACCTGGATGTCCTCGGCCCGCACCCCGGCACGCTCCATCGCCTCGGCGGCGACGGGCGCCATCTGGAAGCTCGCCCACTTGAAGACGGTCTGGCCGTCCTGGCGCAGCGTGGGCCAGCCGGCGTCGGCGTCCTCCTGCAGCGCGGACCACGGGTGCGTCTGGCGGATGGCCTGCGCCTTGGAGCCGTCGGACCCCCACACGGTGGGGCCGATGCCCGGGGTGTCGGAGGGGCCGACGATCGCGGCACCCGCGCCGTCGCCGAGGAGGAACGAGATGGACCGGTCCGTCGGGTCGATGAAGTCGCTGAGCTTCTCCGCCCCGATGACCAGCACGTGACGAGCAGCGCCGGAGCGGACGAGGGCGTCGGCCTGGCCGATGCCGTAGGCGTACCCGGCGCAGGCGGCGGACACGTCGTACGCCGCGGCGGGCGTGGCGCCCAGGCGTTCGGCCAGCACCGCGGCGGCCGACGGCGTCTGGTGGAAGTAGGTGATCGTGGACAGCACGACGGCGTCCAGGTCGGGGCCGTCGAGGCCCGCCGCCGCCATCGCCTTGCGGGCCGCGGCCTCGGCGAGGTCGAGCACGTCGACGTCGGCGGCGGCGCGGCGCCGGGTCACGATGCCGGTGCGCTGGCGGATCCACGCGTCGGAGGAGTCGATCGGTCCGGCGACGTCGTCGTTGGTGACCACCTGGTCACCGCGCTCGCCGGCGATCGCCAGGATGCGCGAGCACCGGACGGGCTCGGCCTGCCGCAGCACCGGGCGGGTCACTGCGCCGACCCTGCCACGGTCGAGTGCTGGGCGATCAGGTCCCGGGCGGCCTCGACGTCGTCGGGCGACTTCACCGCGACGGACTCGACGCCCTTCAGCGACCGCTTGGCCAGACCCGTCAGCACGCCGCCGGGCGCGAGCTCGAGCAGCCCGGTGACGCCGAGGTCGGCCAGCGTGGCCTGGCACCGGTCCCACCGCACCGGGGCGGTGACCTGGGCGGCGAGCCGGGAGAGCACGTCGGTCGAGGTGCCCTGGCCGTGGGCGCCCTCGCCGAGCGTGCTGTACGCGGCGCCGTCGGCGTTGCTCAGCAGCGGCAGGCGCGGGTCCGTGGCGAGCCAGGTCGTGGCGACCTGCGTGAACGCCTCGCGCGCGGTGTCCATGTAGGGCGTGTGGAACGCTCCGGCGACCGGCAGGGGGATGACGCGGGTGCGGGCGGGGGCGTCGTCGGCGAGGGCGGCGAGCCGGTCCACGTCCCCGGCGACGACGAGCTGCCCGCCGCCGTTGACGTTGGCGGGGAAGAGCCCGGCGGCCTCGACGGCGGCGAGGACCTCCTCGGGGTCGCCGCCGACGACGGCGCTCATGCCCGACGGCGCCGCCGCGGCGGCGTCCGCCATGGCCCGGGCTCGGTGCGAGACCAGGCCGACCGCGCCGGCGTCGTCCAGCACCCCGGCGACGGCCGCGGCGGACAGCTCGCCGACGGAGTGCCCGGCGGTGACGTCGACGACGTCGCTGGTCGGCCGGCCCTCGAGGATAGTGCGGAGCGCGACGAGGGAGGCCGAGACGATCAGCGGCTGGGCGACCGCGGTGTCACGGATCGTGTCCGCGTCCGACGTCGTCCCGTGCTGCGCCAGGTCGGTCCCGGCAGCCGCGGAGAACGAGTCGACGAGGTCGGTGGTTCCGGACAGCTCCAGCCAGGGGCCGAGCATTCCGGGGGTCTGGGAGCCCTGTCCAGGGCAGACGACGGCGAGCACGGGTCCACGGTGCCACCCGGTGACGTGTCGCGGGCGTCGCGACCCGCACCAACCTCGACCGGGCCGATTGTGGGAATCGTCAACCCGGCGCGCCTAGAGGTCGGCGTCGAGCTGACCCAGCGCGAGCGCCACCTGGAGCACGAACGACTCGCGGGCGTCCAGCGGGTCCCAGCCGGTGATGTCGGAGACCTTGCGCAGCCGGTACCGCACGGTGTTGGGGTGCACGTACAGCCGCCGCGCCGCGGCCTCCAGGGACCGGCCCGTGCCCAGGTAGGCGGACAGGGTCTCCAGGACGGAGCCCGTGGCCTCCTCCAGGGGGCGGTAGGCCTGGGCCACGAGGGTGCGGCGCGCCGTGCGGTCGCCGGTCAGGACGCGCTCGGGCAGCAGGTCGTCGGCCAGCACGGGTCGCGGCGCCTGCGGCCACGCGGGCGCCGCGGCCAGGCCGGCCAGCGCCGAACGGGCCGACGCCGTCGCCTCGGCCACGCTCGCGACCACCGCACCGAAGACGACCGGGCCCGGCCCGAACCGGTCCACCAGCGACGTGGCGGCGGCGACGAGGTCGCCCTCGCCGCCGAGCACCAGCACGAGCCGGTCGCCGTGGATGCCCACCAGCGTGTCGCCAGCGGCGCGCCGCGCGGCGCGCCGCAGCTCGGCGGTGGCCACGTCGCCGAGCCCGTCCGTCGCCTCGCCGACCACCACGAGGACCTGGCCGCGCCCGCTCCAGCCGAGGGCCGAGATGCGCGAGCGCAGGGCGTCGTCGGTGTCCCCGCGCACCAGCGCGTCGACCACCAGCGCCTCGAGCCGGGCGTCCCACGCGCCGCGCACCTCCGCGGCGCGTGCGTACACCTCGGCGGCGGAGAAGGCGACCTCGCGCGAGTACAGCAGGACCGCCTCGCGCAGGTCCCGCTCGTGCCCCGGCGCAGCGATGCGGTCCGAGTGGGACTCGACGACGTCGACCATGAGCCGGACCAGCTGCAGCGTGTGCTGCAGGGAGATGGACCGGGTCAGCTCGGGCGGCGCGGCGGAGAACATCTCGCCCACGCCGTGCGGCGTCTGGCGCGGGTCGGTGAACCACGACACGAACGCGTTGATACCGGCCTGGGCGACGAGCGCGACGTAGGAACGGTCCTCGGCGGGCAGCTGGCGGTACCACCCGACCTCCTCGTCGAGCCGGCGCATGGCGGCGGAGGTGAGCAGCCCGAGCCCGTCGCGCACGCGCTGGACGTTCTCGTCACGGGACACGGTCGAGGTGGACATGCCACGAGGATAGGCCCCCGGTTGTGGGGAGTGCACAAAGGTGTGCGGCTCGAGACGCGGCGCGCCGTTCGTCCGAGCCTTCCGGGGGCCCAGGCGATAAGGTCGGGAGCATGGCTCTGATGCCCCGACTACGCCAGCTCCTGCGTCGGCAACGCTCGTCCTCCCGTGTCGGGGCGCGTCGTCCGACCGACACCCGACGGCGAGGTGACACCGTGCACGAGGACTCGCTGCGCGCCATGCTCCACGACGACCCGAACGACGAGCGCGCTTTCACCGCCCTGGCCGATCTCGTACGGCGCCACGCCGTCGAGTCGACGAACCCGGACGACCCGCTGACCGCGGCGGCCGAGGAGTCGCAGCGCGAGACGTCCGCCGACCTGGCGGTCTGGTCCCTGGCCGAGGAGCTGGCCGGGCATCCCAAGGCCTGGCGCCCGCTGGTCGAGCTGGGCCGCCTGTCCATCGCGGACGACCCCGAGGGGGCGCTGCGCCGGTTCGCCACCGCCGCCGAGCGTGACGAGACCGGGGAGGCGCTCGCCCAGGGGATCGAGGCGTTGCGCGACGCCGGACGCCCGGTGGACGGGCTCGGTCTCGGCATCGGCCACTGGCGCGTGCGCGAGCAGCGGGCCGAGGTCGGGCGGCAGCTCGTCCTGGCCGCGCTGGAGTCCGACCGCGTGTTCGAGGCGAAGCAGCACCTGGAGGCCCTGGACTCGCACCCCGACACCGTCGCCGTGGCGCGACTGCGGCCCGAGCTCGTCGCGGCCGTCGAGGCCGCCGAGACGGCCGGCTCGCCCACCTGACCCCAGCCACCGCGAGGTAGGCACCTCTCCCGCGAGGCACCTCTCCCGCGGGGTAGGCACCTCTCCCGCGAGGTAGGCAACGTCGCCGCCAGGTAGGCGACGACGAAGGGCCCCGTCACCCGGCCGGGTGACGGGGCCCTTCGCGGCCTCAGCGACGGGTCAGCTGTCGCCGCCCGCGACGCCGGAGGTGCCGGCGGTCACGTCGGTGAGGCGGTACTTCTCGACGGCCTCGGCCACGACCTTCTGCTCCACCTCGCCACGGCGGGCGAGCTGCTGGAGCGTCTTGACGACCATCGAGGGGCCGTCGATGAGGAAGTGGCGGCGGGCCGCGGCGCGGGTGTCGGAGAACCCGAACCCGTCCGCGCCGAGCACCGCGTAGTCGCCGGGCACCCAGGCGCGGATCTGGTCGGGGACCAGGTGGTCGTAGTCGCTGGTGGCGACGAACGGCCCTTCGGCGCCCGAGAGCTTCTCGGTCACGTACGGGGTGCGCGGGTCGGCGGCCGGGTCGACCAGCGCGTCCTTCTCCGCGGCGAGAGCGTCGCGGCGCAGCTCGTTCCAGCTCGTGACCGACCAGACGTCGGCCTGCACACCCCAGTCCTCGCGCAGGAGCTCCTGGGCTTCCAGCGCCCACGGCACGCCCACCCCGGAGGCGAGCAGCTGGGCCTTGGGGCCCTCGCCCTCGGCGGTCGAGATGCGGTGGATGCCGCGCAGGATGCCGTCGACGTCCACGTCCTCCGGCTCGGCCGGCTGGACCATCGGCTCGTTGTACACGGTCAGGTAGTACATGACGTTCTGGTCGCGACCGTCGGAGCCGTCACCGAACATGCGCTCGATGCCGTCGCGCACGATGTGGCGGATCTCGTAGCCGTAGGCCGGGTCGTACTGCACCATCGCGGTGTTGGTGCCGGCGAGCAGCGGCGAGTGGCCGTCGGCGTGCTGCAGGCCCTCACCGGTCAGCGTGGTGCGGCCGGCCGTGGCGCCGATGATGAACCCGCGGGTCATCTGGTCGCCGGCGGCCCAGAACTGGTCGCCGGTGCGCTGGAACCCGAACATCGAGTAGAAGATGTACACGGGCACCATGTGCTCGCCGTGGGTGGCGTAGGAGGTGCCCACGGACTGGAACGCGGCGGCGGAACCCGCCTCGTTGATGCCGGTGTGCATGATCTGCCCGGCCTCGGACTCCTTGTAGCTCAGCATGAGCTCGCGGTCCACGGCGAGGTAGTTCTGCCCGTTGGTGTTGAAGATCTTCGCGCTCGGGAAGATCGAGTCCAGGCCGAAGGTGCGGGCCTCGTCCGGGATGATCGGCACGATGCGCTTGCCGAACTCCTTGTCCTTGATGAGGTCCTTCAGCAGACGCACGAACGCCATGGTCGAGGCGACCTGCTGCGTCCCGGAACCCTTCTTGAGGATCTCGTACTTCTTCGCCTCGGGCAGGGAGACCGCCTTGGGCGAGGACCGGCGCTCCGGCACGAACCCGCCGAGGTGACGACGACGCTCCAGCATGTACTGGATGGTCTCGTCCTCCATGCCCGGGTGGTAGTACGGCGGCAGCCCGGGCTCGGCGTCGATCTCCTCGTCGCTCAGCGGGATGCGCAGGTTGTCGCGCAGCGCCTTGAGGTCCTCGTTCTTGACCTTCTTCATCTGGTGGGTCGCGTTGCGACCGGCGAAGCTGGATCCCAGCGCGTAGCCCTTGACCGTCTGGGCCAGGATGACCGTCGGCTGGCCGGTGTGCGCCCGCGCCGCGGAGTAGGCGGCGAAGATCTTGCGGTAGTCGTGACCGCCGCGACGCAGGTTCCAGATGTCCTCGTCGGTCATGTTCTCCACGAGCGCCTTGGTGCGCGGGTCGCGACCGAAGAAGTGCTCGCGGATGAACGCGCCCGACTCGGCGCGGTAGGTCTGGTAGTCGCCGTCCGGGGTGGCGTTCATGAGGTTGACCAGGGCGCGGTCCTTGTCCGCGTTGAGCAGTGCGTCCCACTCGCGGCCCCAGACGACCTTGATGACGTTCCAGCCGGCGCCGCGGAACTGCGCCTCGAGCTCCTGCATGATCTTGCCGTTGCCGCGCACGGGGCCGTCGAGGCGCTGCAGGTTGCAGTTGACCACGAACGTGAGGTTGTCCAGGCCCTGGTGGGCGGCGTGCTGCAGCATGCCGCGCGACTCGGGCTCGTCCATCTCGCCGTCGCCCAGGTACGCCCACACGTCCTGCTGGCTCGTGTCCTTGATCCCGCGGTTGTGCAGGTACTTGTTGGTCCACGCCTGGTAGATGGCCGAGGCCGGGCCCAGACCCATGGAGACCGTCGGGTACTCCCAGAAGTCCGGCATGAGGCGCGGGTGCGGGTAGGACGGCAGGCCGCCACCGGGGTGCGACTTCTCCTGGCGGAACCCGTCGAGGCGGTCGGCGCTGAGGCGCCCCTCGAGGAACCCGCGGGCGTACTGGCCGGGGGAGGAGTGGCCCTGGAAGTAGACCTGGTCGCCGCCGCCCGGGTGGTCCTTGCCACGGAAGAAGTGGTTCAGGCCGACCTCGGTGAGGGTCGCGACCGACGCGTAGGAGGAGATGTGGCCGCCGACGGAGATGTCCGGGCGCTGGGCGCGGGTCACCATGACGGCGGCGTTCCAGCGGATCCAGGAGCGGTACCGGCGCTCCACCGCCTCGTCGCCGGGGAAGTAGGGCTCCTCGTGCACGCCGATCGTGTTGACGTACGGCGTCGCCACCGACGTCGGGATCTGCACGTTCCGCTCACGGGCACGGCGCAGCAGGTTCAGCACGACGTACCGGGCGCGGGGGCCGCCCTTGTCGTCGATGAGGCCGTCCAGGGACTCGACCCACTCCGACGTCTCCGACGGGTCGATGTCCGGCACGGCGCTGAGCAGACCGTCGATCAGCGGTCCGGTCTCGTTCGAAGCCACCAGCAACCTCTCTCTTCTGCAGGCTGCCGCCGGGGTCGACGGCCGCCCGTGTCAGGTGTCCCGTGTCCGTCGCCCGCGGCGTCGGGGTCGCGACGGCGCGGGCCACCCACGGGTGGTCACTACACATTGTGTCCCGACTTCCTCCGTGTGGACACCAGGAAGCGGTCAAGAATCCGTGATCTACGTCATGCCGCGGCTTGGGAGGCGCGTGACGGGCGTGGACGGCGGGCACAGGAGCCGCGCGTGCATTACCTTGACGCACAGCAGAATCAGACAGGGCGCCGACGGCGCCGCAGGCATGACGGAAGGAACGTAGGTCCTCGTGGGACAGCAGGCGGACACCCTGGCGGCACGCTTCGGGTTCACCACCGGTCAGGTCGTGCAGGAGTTCGGGTGGGACGACGACGTCGACGAACCCCTGCGCAGGGCGATCGAGGCGGTGGTCGGCAGCGAGCTCGTCGACGAGGACTTCGACGACGTGATCGACGGCGTCCTGGTCTGGTGGCGCGAGGACGACGGCGACCTGACCGACATGCTCGTCGACGTGCAGACGGCGCTCGACGACGGCGGCCAGGTGTGGCTGCTGACCCGCAAGCCGGGTCGGGACGGCCACGTCGGCCACGACGAGATCCAGGAGGCGTCCACGACGGCGGGCCTGCACGCGACGAGCACGTTCGCCGCGGGCGACGACTGGTCGGCCACCCGCCTCGCCCCGCGCGGACGCTAGCGTCGTGCCGGAGGTCCCCTCGCCCGTCGCGGGCGACCCGGCACCGGACTTCACCCTCCCTGACACGCACGGCACGCCGACCCAGCTGGCCGACCTGCGGGGAGAGGCCGTCCTGGTGTTCTTCTTCCCGTTCGCCTTCTCCGGCACGTGCACGAGCGAGCTCGGCGAGATCCAGGAGAGCCTCGACGAGTTCGAGGCGGCCGGCGTGCGGATCCTGGCGGTCTCCACCGATCCGGTCTTCGCGCTCAAGGCGTGGCAGGAGTCCGAGGGGTTCGACGTCGACCTGCTCAGCGACTTCTGGCCGCACGGCGCCGCGGCGCGCGCCTACGGGGTGTTCGACGACGCCTCCGGGCACGCGCTGCGCGGGTCGTTCCTGGTCGACGCCGACGGGATCGTGCGGTGGTCGGTGGTGAACCGGCGCGGGCAGCGACGCGACCTGGACTCCCACGTGCGGGCCCTCGCCGAGGTCTGACTCCCCGTCGTGTCCGCAGCGGTCCCGCGGCCAGGTATCCTGGCCTGCGCTGCCGGGGCCTGTAGCTCAGTTGGTCAGAGCGCCACGTTTACACCGTGGATGTCGGGGGTTCGAGTCCCTCCGGGCCCACCCAGGACATCACTCGCACGGGTTCGTCGCCGCCCGCGCGGCCAGGCCCTGTAGCCTCGACGCGATGAGCGCCGTCTGGCCCCTGCTGCCCAGCACCGCGGCACTGGTGGCGATGGCCGGGGTGATCGTCCTCGCCGGTGTGCGGCTGACCCGCGTCGCGGACGCCCTCTCCGCCCGCACGGGTCTGGGCGACGCCGTCGGCGGTGCGCTCCTGCTGGGCTCGGTGACGTCCCTGCCCGGGCTGGTCACGGTGGTGACGGGGTCCCTCGGCGGCGACGCCGGGTTCGCGCTCGCCAACCCCGTCGGCGGCGTCGCCCTGCAGACGGTGTGGCTCGCCGTGGCCGACCTCGTCTACCGCCGCGTGAACCTCGAGCACGCGGCGGCCTCCCTGCAGAACATCCTGCAGTCCCTGCTCTTCGTCGCGATGCTCGCGGTGCCGGTCGTCGCCTACGCCACGCCGGACCTGACGATCGGGTGGATCCATCCGCTGACGCTGCTGATCCCGCTGCTCTACGGCTACGGGCTGGTGCTGCTGCGCCAGATGCACAAGGCGCCCATGTGGCAGCCCATCCGTACCGCGCAGACGGCCGACGACGACGAGGCCGGGGACGACGACCCGCAGGACGACAGGTCGACCGCGCGGCTGTGGTGGTCCCTGGCGGCGCTCGGTGCCGTCGTCGGGGTCGCCGGCTGGATCGTCGGCCGAGCGGGCCTGTCGGTGGTGGCGGCGACGGGCCTGGACGGTGGGGTGGTCGGCTTCACGCTGACCACGGCCATCAGCTCCCTGCCCGAGCTCGTGGTGCTCGTCACCGCGGTGCGGATGGGTCAGCTCACGCTCGGTATCGGGAACGTCATCGGCGGCAACGTCTACGACATGCTCATGGTCTCCGTGGCCGACGTCGCCTACCTGCCCGGTTCGGTCTACACCGACGCGGGGCCGACCGGCCTGGTGCTCGTCGGCGGCACCCTGCTGATGACGGCCACGCTGGCAGCCGGCCTGGTCGTGCGCGACCGGCGCGGGATCGGGTTCGAGGGGGTCGCGATCCCCCTGGTCTACCTCGGCACGGTGGCGCTCGCCGTCGGGGCCTGAGCCGTCCGGGACCTCCGTCCGCTCGACTCGGGACCAAGGTCCCTGTCCGGAGCTCGGGTCGCTGGGCGATCGTGGAGGCAGCGGTCGTCGGCCGGGCGCGCCGGTGACCGTCGGGGAGGTCGAGCACGATGGACGAGGGACACGAGATCCGGCTCATCGAGTCCTTGGAGCAGCCCACGTTCGGTGTCCGTCAGCTCGTCCGGCGGGATGACCTTCCCGAGCTGTTCGCCCGGGTCGTGCCGCTGGTCGCCGGGGCGCTGGAGCGTGGTGGCATGCAGCCTGCCGGGCCACCGTTCGCCCGCTACCGCGGTGCGATGTCCGGGGGGTTCGACGTCGAGGTCGGTTTCCCGCTGGTGGAGCCGGCCGAGCTCACGATCCCCGATGCCGGTCCGGGCACGCCCGTGTCCGGCCTCCTGCCCGAGGCGCGGGTCGTGGAGACCGTCCACGTCGGTGCCTACGACGGGCTGTCCCAGACCTATGCGCGGCTCGAGGCCTGGATGGTGGACCACGACGTCCAGCCGCTGGACGAGTCGTGGGAGTACTACGAGTCCGGACCGGAGTCGGATCCTGATCCCGCCACCTGGCGCACCCGGATCGTGATGCCGGTCAGCGGTCCGGCGGTCGAGGCCGGTTGAGCCTCGGCGTGCGAGAGGAGCTGATCGAGATGTCCGCACTGGTGGTGTACGAGTCCAGCTTCGGCAACACGGCCCTGGTGGCCCGGTCCGTGGGGGACGGCATCGCCGCCCGCATGCCGGTCCGCGTCTGCTCGGTCGCCTGCGTGGACGACCACGAGGCGGACGGTGAGGACCTGGTGGTGATCGGGGGGGCCGACGCACGCGTTCGGCATGAGCCGGCCCCAGACGCGCCAGGAGGCCCAGGAACGTCTGGGCGAGCGGCCGTCCGGGCTGCCGGGCATCCGGGAGTTCATCGACCGGCTCTCCCCGGACCGGGAGGTGCGGTTGTACGCGACGTTCGACACGCGGGTGGAGAAGGTCCGTCACCTGCCCGGTTCGGCGGCGCACGCCGCGGCGCGCGCGTTGCGACACGACGGCCATCGCCTCGTTGACCGGGGCGCGTCGTTCTACGTCGCCGACATCGAGGGCCCGCTGCTGCCGCACGAGCGCGACCGGGCCCGCGAGTGGGGAGACCGCCTGGCCCTCCGCTCGCTGCAGATGCTCCAGCGCACCTGACGGTCACGAGGTCAGCACGAGCGATCCGGCCACCCGGCGGGCGCCAAGGTCGTCGAGGGCGGCGTCGGCTGCGGTGAACGGGTACCGCGTCACGGTCGGTGCCAACCGCATCGTGCGACCCGGATCGTCCCCGGTGGCCCAGGCCCGCGCGGTCGGAGTCAGTCCGTGGCGGCGTGCGGGCGGGCGGTGTGCGCCACGGCGACCACGCAGGGCGCGTCGCCGAGGAGCACGTCCGGCACCGACCCGAGCAGCCGTCCGACGAAGCGGGGGTGGCGGTGGCCGCCGAGCACCAGCAGGTCCGACGGCGTGACGTGCTCGAGCAGGATGTCCACGGGGTCGCCGGTGCGGACCTCCTCACGACACTCGACGTCGGGTGCCAGCTCCTTCCACCGGTAGGCGAGGCCCTTCAACGCGGCCTCGACGCCCGCCACGCGTCCCGCTCCCGCCTCGCACGCCACCCGGGTGGACCGCTGGACGGCGTGCAGCAGCACCACGGGGCAGCCGGCGGCGTGGGCTTCGGCGAACGCGAGCTCGAGCGGGGCCGTGGGGTCGTCGTCGAACCCGATGCCGACGACGACCCGCTCCGGGTCGCCGGGACGGGCCTTGATGGGCACGACGGCGGCCGGCCCGTGGGCGTGAGCGACCACGGTGGACGAGACGGAGCCGAGGAGGTGGCGGGTGACGTCGGCCCCGCGGCGTCCGACGACCACGAGGTCCACGTCCCGGGAAGCGTGGACGAGCGCGGGAGCCGGGGCGCCGACCGAGGGGACGGCGTCGACGTGCACCGCGCCGCGGTCGGCCGGTTCGATCCGGTCGTTCACGCGGCTCAGGATCCGTTGTGTCGCACTCTGCAGCGACTCGATCTCGTACGCGGGCACGGGGGTGATCGGGCCGATCGGGACGGCCTCGGCGTGCGAGACGGTCAGCGGGACGTGATGCCGCGCGGCGGCTGCTCGAGCCCAGTCGAACGCGTGGTAGCTCTCCGGTGAGCCGTCGACCCCGACGACGATCCCACGGGTCCAGGTCTCGTCCATGGTGCTCATCTCCCTCTGCCGCCAGCACACCACGGGAGGAGCGGGCCGCCCAGGTGCGTATGTCCCGTCGCAGTGGGCCGAAGGTCCCGGACCGGACCCGCCCTCAGGGCGCGACGTTCTGGTGCAGCCGGAAGAGGTTGTGGGGGTCGAGGCGCCGCTTCAGCGCCCTGAGGTGTTCGTAGGCCTCCTCGCCGTGCGCGGCGCGGAGCGTGCCCTGCCCGCCCTCCTGGAAGCCGGGGAAGTTGAGGTACTCCCGTCCGGTGGACAGGTCGTCGAGGTCGGCGGCGCAGGCGCGCGCCCACCGCACGTTGGCGTCGTCGTCGGCGGCGTCGGTCCAGTTCGCCTCGATCCCCACGAGGAACGGTGCGCTGCGGTCGCCGTAGACGGTCTCGGGTGCGGCGGTGCGCGACATCGCCCCGCCGAGGTGCCACAGGTCGATCGTGGACAGCGCGGACGGACGCCGGTGCATCTGGTCGACGGCGCGGCGCAACGCCTCCTCCGACAGCTGGGGCAGGTGCAGGGAGCGCCAGTAGTACCGCATGCCGGTCGGGTAGTCGGCGTCGAAGATCTGCTGCAGCTCGACGTACGGCATCACGCCGCTGAGGTCCGCTGCCGGGTCGGGCAGGTCGCGGACCGGGGCGAGCAGCTCGGGACCGCGGTCGAGGTCGGTGGAGCAGGCGAGCACGATCACGCACGGCTGCCCGGCGAGCTCGGCCGGGACGGCGTCGTCCTCCGGTGCGGCGCCGAGCACGGCCATGGCGGAGACCTCGTCGGGCAGGTCGGCGGTCCAGTCCCGGAACGTGCGCAGCACCTCCAGCGCGCGGTCGGCCCGGTGGATGACGAACCCGACGTAGACCTCCGGACCGACCGGGTGCAGCCGGAGCACGAGCTCGGTGACCACGCCGAGGTTCCCACCGCCGCCACGCAGCCCTCGCAGCAGCGCGGGGTCGCTGTGCTCGTCGACCTCGTGGACGGTGCCGTCGGCGGTCACCAGGGTCGCTCCGACGATGTTGTCGCAGGTGAGCCCGTACCGGCGGCGAAGCCATCCGATCCCGCCCGTCAGGCCGAGCCCGCCGATGCCCGTGTCCGAGAAGACGCCGGCGGGGGTGGCCAGGCCGTGCTGCTGGGTCGCCGCGTCCAGGTCGCCGAGGCGTGCCCCGCCGGCCACCCGGGCGGTCCGGGCGACCGGGTCGACCACGACGTCGCGCATCCGGCCCAGGTCGATGACGAGGCCGCCGTCGACCCCGGCGGTCCCGGCGACGTTGTGGCCACCGGCGCGCACGGCGACCAGCAGCCGGTGCTCAGCGGCCAGCAGGACGCAGCGGCGGACGTCCTCGGTCGTGGCGCAGCGCACGATGGCGGCCGGGCGCCGCTCGGTCACGGCGTTCCAGAGCGCCCGGGCGTCGTCGTACTCCGCGTCGCCGGCGCGGACCAGGGTGCCCGTCAGGTCGCGGGCCAGCGCGTCGAGCTCCGGGCCGAGCCCGACGGTGCCTCCGTCGAGGGTGGTGAGCGTCGTCATCTCCTGCGCTCCTTCGCGGGGCAGTGTCGTCGCCGACGGCGCGGCCCGCCGGGGTGGGCCGCCTCGGGGACGAGCCTAGTGACCGGTCGCCCGCTCGCGAGGCCGGGGACGGTGCTCCGGGGGTGAAACCTCGGACCGGCGAGCGGGCACGGTTGCGCGTAGCGTCGGTGCCACGGCGCGACGACGAGGTCGCGGGACGCACGGGACGGAGGTGCCCGGATGAGGGTGACCGACACGTTGCGGCACAAGGGTGGCGGGGTCGTCACCGTGCCGCAGGAGACCACGGTGCGCGAGCTGCTGGCGCTGCTCGCCGAGCACCGGATCGGCGCGGTCGTGGTGTCCGACGACGGCGCTCACCTGGACGGCATCGTCAGCGAGCGCGACGTGGTCCGGCGCCTGCACAGCGACGGCGACGGTGTGCTCGACGCCCCGGTGGCGCAGATCATGACGGCGGACGTGCACACGTGCGAGCCGGACACGCTGCTGGACGACCTGATGCCGGTGATGACGCAGCGCCGCATCCGGCACGTGCCCGTGCTGGACGAGGGCCGGCTGGTCGGCATCGTGAGCATCGGAGACGTGGTCAAGCGCCGGATGGCCGAGGTCCAGGCCGAGCGTGACCAGCTCACCGACTACATCAACGGCGGTCGCGCGCGGTGAGCGGCCGCTGACCGCCGCGGGCGGTCGGGGCGCCGACCGGCCCGCCACTCAGGGTGCCGGTGAGGCGCCGTCCGCGGGAGCACCCGTGGCGTCCTCGCCCGGTGCGGGATCCGGGCCGTCGGTCGGGTCCGTCCCGGTCGGGGCGGTCGCGTCGTCGGTCGGTTCCTCGGTCGGCGCGTCCGTGGCGTCGTCGGTCGGTGTCGGGTCGGGTTCCGCCGTGGTCGGGTCGTCCGTCGGTTCCTCGGTGGGCGTCGGGTCCGCGGTCGGAGTCGGATCCTCCGACGGCTCCTCGCTCGGTGTCGGCGACGGCGTGGGTTCGGCGGTCTCCTCGGTCGGGGTCGACGTGGGCTCGGAGGGCGGGACGACCGGTTCCTCGCTCGGCGTCTCCGTCGGCGACGGGGACGGCGACGGGGTGGGTGAGGCGCTGGACGGGGCGGGCGCCACCGGGGTGCCGCCGTCGTCGCCTCCCCAGGGCCAGGTCAGCAGGGCCACCGCACCCGCGGCCAGGAGCAGCACGAGGAGCGCGGCGAGGATCCATGCGCCGCGCCGGCTCGGCGTCTCGTCCGCCGTGCCGTCCGGATCGGCGGGTACGGCCGGAGCGTCGTCCGCGAGCCCGGCGGCGTCGACCGCGTCGAGCTGCCGGGTGCGGTGGATCTCCGCCCCGCTCGCGGCCGCTGCGACCGCCGCGAGCGCCGCCGTCGTCCCGGCGGCGCCGAGGGCGGCCGTCCGGTCGGGGTCGTGGTCGTCGAGGGTGTCGAGCGGAGCGGTGCGCTCGGGGTCCGCGCCGGCCGCGGCGCCGGCCGCGAGGCCGAGCACGGCGGCGGTGGCGGCGGTCATCGCGGCGGCGGAGTCGAAGCGGCGCTGCGGGTCCTTCGCCATCGCCCGGGCGACGAACCGGTCCACGGAGGCGGGGACGCTCGGCCGCCGAGCCGACGGCGCGGGGACCGGGGCGCCGACGTGGGCGCGCAGGACGTCGGCGGGCTCGGTGCGCTCGTACGGCGGGTGCCCGGTGAGCGCGAAGTAGGTCAGCGCTCCCGCGGAGTAGAGGTCGCTGCGGGCGTCGAGGGGCTTGCCCTGGGCCTGCTCGGGGGACATGTACGCGGCCGACCCGGCGACGGTGGCGCCGTCGCCGTCGCCGCCACCGGGGGCGGCGAGCCCCAGGTCGATCAGGCCGACGGTGGTCCGGCCGGCCTCGTCCTGGTCGACGACGACGTTGCGGGGGCTGACGTCGCGGTGCACCAGACCGGCGGCGTGGACGGCGGCGAGCGCCCCGAGGAGGCCGTCGGCGACGAGCATCGCCCGGGGCCACGGCAGACCGTCCGCGGGGGTGAGGTCGGCGAGGGGGACGCCGGGCACGCGCCGGGTCAGGAGCCAGGGCACGGTGGCGCCGGCGACCTCCTCCTCGCCGGTGTCGAGGACCTTGACGACGCGCGGGTCGTCGACGCGCTCGGAGGCGGCGATCTCGCGGGCCAGGGCGGCACGGGTCGCCTCGTCGTCGACCAGGTGCGGGTGGAGGACCTTGATGAGCAGCGGCTCGGCGGGGGCGGACCCGGTGGCGCCGTCGTCGGCCGGAGCGGCGTCGTCGAGCAGAGCGGCGGCGTCGAGGCGGGTGGCCTCGTAGACGGTGTACGTGCCGCCGGTGCCGAGGATGTCGCCGAGGACGTACTTGCCGCCGAGCACCACGTGCCCGTCGGGTGACGCGACGGGCGTTCCCTCGGGTGGCGTGCCGGTCATCGGGGTCGCTGCGCGGTGTCGAGCGGTGCGTCGGCGCACGTCGGCGCGGACGCGGCAGGGGTCCGGGTCGTGTCAGTCATGGGCCATCACAGGGTATGTGGTGGGTGCCTCCGCTGCACGACCGTGGTGTGCCCCGGCGGCCCGTTGTCACGCATGTCACGTGTTCGGACGGGCGCTCGCGGACGACGCCCGGCGAACGGCCGGCGAGGGGTCGTGTGCCGCCCGTGTGACGGTGCTCACCGCCCACGGGCTTGCCCCGTGGCGCTCCCGGCCGCCAAGATGAGGCTTGCCTCACTTAGGCCAGGCTTACCAACTATCGAGGGGCGTCGTCATCATGACCGGCACCGCACCGTGGCTCCGTGCCGAGGGTGTGTCCATCAGCTACGGACGTGACGACGTCGTCCGCTCCGCCGCGCTGGAGCTGCGACCCGGGCAGGTGACCGCCCTGGTGGGGCCCAACGGGTCCGGCAAGTCCACGCTGCTGCGTGGCGTCGCCCGCCTGCAGCCGGTGCGCGCCGGGGAGGTCGCCCTGCGCGACGGACGACCCGCGGCTGCGCTGAGCACGCGCGAGTTCGCCCGCGAGGTGGCCATGCTGGTCCAGAGCCGCCCCACTCCCGCCGGCATCACCGTGCGCGACGCCGTCGAGTTCGGACGCCACCCGCACCGGTCGCGCTGGCGCGGCAGCGACCCCGACGGTCCCGAGCGGGTGGACCACGCGCTGCGGCTGACCCGGCTCGCCGAGCGCGCCGACGACATGCTGGACGAGCTCTCGGGAGGCCAGCTGCAGCGCGTCTGGATCGCCGGGGCGCTCGCCCAGGACACCGACGTGCTGCTGCTCGACGAACCCACCAACCATCTCGACCTGCGCTACCAGGTCGAGGTCCTCGAGCTGGTCCGCGAGCTCGCCGACGGCCACGGCATCGCCGTCGGCGCCGTCCTGCACGACCTGAACCACGCCGCCGCCCTGGCCGACCGCGTCGTCGTCCTCGAGGCCGGCCGCGTCGTCGCGGACGGCCCACCCGTCGAGGCGTTGCGCGGCGAGCTCCTCAGCCGCGTCTTCGAGATCGAGATCGTCGTCGACGCCGACGACGGCACCGGCGTGCCCCGAGTGCACGTGCCGCGGCAGCTGCTGCGGGACCGGGTCGCTGCGGCGGCCGTCTGAACGACACGCACCCGTCAGGGCTGCACCCACCAGAAGGAGAGATCACATGAGAACTGCGCGTGCCCTCGTGACCGCGCTCGCGGCCGGGCTGACGCTCGCCGCGTGCGGGACCACCGACGACGCCGTCACCGCCGAGGCAGAGCCGGAGGCCACCGAGTCCGCGGAGGTCCAGCCGGTCACGGTCACCGACGCGCGCGGTGAGGAGATCGTCCTGCCGGACGGCCCGGCCGAACGGGTGGTCGCCCTCGAGTGGAACCAGGCCGAGATGGTCGTCACGCTCGGCGTCGACCCCGTCGGGCTGTCCGACCCCGAGGGGTACAGCAGCTGGGTCGGCGAAGCCGCCCCGCTGCGCGAGGACCCCACCGACGTCGGCGTGCGCCGCGAGCCCAGCATCGAGACGATCGCCGAGCTCGAGCCCGACCTGATCATCGGCGCCGACGGCTCGGTCCCCGAGGAGGCCATGGAGCAGATGGAGCGCATCGCGCCGGTCATGGTCACCACCGGGGCCGACGCCGAGGACCCGCTGGGCACCATCCGCAGCGACCTCGAGACCATCGCCACGGTGCTCGGTGCGCAGGAGCGGGCCGAGCAGGTGCTGACCGAGCTCGACGAGACGCTGGCCACCAACGCCGACGCGATCGAGGCGGCCGGCCTCGCCGGGACGCCCGTGGTGCTCACCTCCCCGTACGCCGACGGCGCCAACCTGACGATCCGCATGCACGGCCCGCGCACCGCCGTGCAGGCGGTCGCCGTCGAGATGGGCCTGGCCGCCGCCTGGGAGGACCCGGGCGACGACGGGTTCGGCCTGTCCTACCTCGATCTCGAGGGCCTCACCCAGCTGCCCGACGACACGCGGTTCCTCTACTGGGGCAACGACGGCGACCCCGAGGACGTCGTCGAGGCTGAGCTGGCCGGCAACCCGCTGTGGGAGGAGCTGCCCTTCGTCGAGGCGGGCCACGTCCACCGCGCGGCCGTCGGGATCTGGGCCTACGGCGGCCCGGCGTCGATGATGGCGTGGAGCGACGACCTCGTCGCCGTCCTGGGGGCCTGAGGCCATGCACGACGGCGGCGCCACCGGCACGCTCGAACGCACCCCGCCGCACCCGGGGCCGGCGTCCCTCCCGGCACGCCGCGCGTCCGGGGGAGCCGGCCTGGCCCTCGCGGTCGGGGTCGTCCTGGCGTGGCTGGTCGGCGCCGTCGTCGTCCACCTGACCCAGGGCACCGCCGACCTGACGGTGGCCGACCTGTGGGCCGTCGTCACTGGAGCCGGTACCGGCGAGGGCGCCGCCGTCGTCGCCGAGTCGCGCGTGCCGCGTCTCGTGGCCGCCCTCGTCGTGGGTTCGGCGCTCGGCGCCTCGGGCGCCACCATGCAGGGCGTCGCGCGCAACCCGCTCGCCTCGCCCGACACCACCGCGGTCAACGCCGGCGCCTACCTGGCGCTGACCGTCGTGGCCGTCAGCGGGGTCTCGCTGGGCGTCTTCTCCGGTGCGGCCGTCGCGTTCGTCGGCGGGCTCCTCGCCGCGCTCACCGTCGTGGCGATCTCCTCCGGCGCCGGTGTCTCGGCGATCCGCCTGGTGCTGGCCGGGTCCGCGCTCACCCTCGGGCTGTCCGCGATCACCTCGGTCCTCCTGCTGCTGTTCCCGTGGCAGACCCAGGGCCTCTTCGCCTGGGGCGCCGGGTCGCTCGCCCAGAACGGGTCCGAAGCCGTTCGTCAGCTCGCCCCGCTTGTCGTGGTCGGCCTCGCCCTGCTGATGCTCCTCGGTCGCCGGCTCGACCTGCTCCAGCTCGGCGACGACGCCGCCCGCTCCCTCGGCGTCGCCGTCGGCCGGACGCGCCTGGGGCTCGTGGCGATCGCGGTGCTCCTGGCCACGACGGCGGTCAGCATCGCCGGACCGATCGGGTTCGTCGGCCTGTGCGCCCCCGTCCTGGTGCGGATGCTCGCCCGCCGCGCCCCGGCGCTGCGCCGCCACCGGGTCCTCGTCCCGGTCAGCGCCGTCGCCGGCGTGGCGCTGGTGCTGTCCGCCGACGTCTTCGCGCGCGCCGCGTTCGGCGCCGTCTCCGGGGTCACGCTCCCCACCGGCGTCATCACCTCGCTGCTCGGGGCGGCGTTCCTCGTGGTCCTCGCCCAGCGCGCCCGGACCGGCATGACCGGCGACGCCCTGGCCGGGATGCGGGGTGCCACGCGCCGCCGGACCGTCTCCGTCGCCGTCCTCGTCGTGGCCCTGGTCGCGCTCGGAGGCGCGCTGGTGGCCGGGGTGCTGGTCGGGGACAGCCTGGTGCTGCTGGGCGACGTCGCCCACTGGCTGCAGGGCGTGGCCTCCGTGCGCATCGACGTCGTCCTGAGCACCCGGGTGCCCCGCGTGCTGGCCGCGCTGCTGGCGGGCATGGCGCTCGCGCTCGCCGGCGTCCTCGTGCAGGGCGTCACCCGGAACCCGCTCGCCGACCCGGGCGTGCTCGGCATCTCCGCCGCCGCCGGTCTCGGCGCCGTCACCACGATCGTCGTGCTGCCGTCCGTCTCGTTCCTGCAGACGCTGGCCGGCGCTCTCGCGGGCGCGGCGGTGGCCGCGCTGGTCATCTTCACCCTCGGCACCCGCGGCCGCGCCGACCAGGGCCGGATGGTCCTGGTCGGGGTGGGCACCGGCGCCGCCGCCGGAGCCCTGACGACGCTGCTGCTGGTGCGCACGGACCCGTGGAACCAGAACGCCGCGATCACCTGGCTGGGCGGCTCCACCTACGGTGCGTCCTTCGGTCAGCTCGTCCCGCTGGCGCTCGTGCTCCTCGCGGCCGCCGTCGTGCTCGTCCCGCTGCACCGCGACCTCGACCTGCTGCAGTGGGACGAGGACACCCCGCACGTGCTCGGCGTCGACGTGCCCCGCGTGCGACGCACCGTCCTGGCGCTGGCCGTCCTGCTCACCGCCGCCGCGACGGCGAGCGTCGGCGTCATCGCGTTCGTGGGGCTCGTGGCACCCCACGCCGCCCGCCTGCTCGTCGGCAAGCGCCACGCCCTGCTCCTGCCGCTGGCGGTCGTGCTCGGCGGTCTCCTCGTCGTCTGCGCCGACCTGGTCGGTCGGGTGGCGCTCGCCCCCGCGCAGATCCCGGCCGGGCTGATGTGCGCCGTCATCGGCACCCCCTACTTCGTCTGGCTGCTCTGGAGGATGCGGGCGCGCGCCTGACCGGGTGTCGGCGCCGCACGGCAGGATGGCGTCGTGCATGTCCTCCTCGCCCGCCTGCCCGGGAGCCGGGTCCGGCTCCGCCCGTCCGACGGCGGCCCGACGGCGGCCCCCGACCCGGCGGCGACGCAGGACGTCGAGGCCGTCGGGGCCACCGCCGTCGTGCGCCGCCTCGAGGACGCCCGGCACCCACGATGGACGTGGGACGACACCGACGCGTGGTACCCCGGGCTCCTCGCCGACGGCGTGCGCCTCGACCGCGCCCACGACCTGCGCCTCGCCCACCGCGTGCTGCGCACGTCCGCGTTCACCCGTGCCACGGAGCTCGCCACCGCACCGCCCGGATCGTGGGACGCCCTCGAACCGGTCGCCGCACGCGACCCCCGGGCCGAACCACGAGGCCGGCAGCACGAGTCCCTGTTCGACCTGGACGACGTCCCGGCCGGCTCGCCGAGCCCGCCCGGCTCGCCCGACCCGGCGCCCGACGACCTCGACCCGGCGGCCGAGCTCGCCGCTCAGCAGGCCGCCGTCGCCGGCTCCACCGCCCCCGGCCGCCTGCGCCTGCTGCTGGCCGCCGAGTCCGCCGGGGCGCTCGCGGCCGCCGAGATGCACCACGCCGGCCTGCCGTGGCGGGCCGACGTCCACGACGCGATCCTGACCGACGCCCTGGGCCCGCGGCCCGCGGAGGGACGCCGTCCCGACCGGCTCGAGGCGCTCGCCGACCGTATCCGCGTCGCGCTGGACGCCCCGGCGTCGCTCAACCCCGACTCCCACCCGGACCTCCTGCGCGCCATGGAGTACGCGGGCGTCGGCGCGCGGAGCCTGCGCAAGGGGGAGCTCGAGCGGCTCGACCACCCCGTCGTCGCACCGCTGCTGGAGTACAAGAGCCTGCACCGGCTCTGGACGGCGAACGGCTGGCACTGGCTCGACCAGTGGGTCCGCGACGGACGGTTCCGCACCGACTACGTGGTGTCCGGAGTCGTGACCGGGCGCTGGTCCTCCACGGGCGGGGGAGCGCTGCAGCTGCCGAAGGGGGTGCGCGACGCGGTCCGGGCCGACCCCGGCTGGACGCTCGTCGTCGCCGACGCCGCCCAGCTCGAACCGCGGGTGCTGGCCGCGATGGCCGGTGACGAGCCGATGGCGGCGGCAGGGCGCGACGGCGACCTGTACGCGGGCATCGTCGCCACCGGTGCGGTGGCCTCGCGCGAGCACGCCAAGGTCGGGATGCTCGGCGCGCTGTACGGCGGGACCACCGGTGTCAGCGGTCAGGTGCTGCCGCGGCTGCGGCGCACGTTCCCGCGGGCGATGGGGCTGGTCGAGGACGCCGCCGTCACCGGCGAGCGCGGGGGAGTGGTGACGACGTGGCTCGGCCGCTCCTCCCCGCCGCCCGGCCAGGCGTGGGACGCCGCCCAGTCCGGGGCGCTCGGCGACGGCGCGGCGCCGGACGCCGCGACGCTGGCGCGGTCCTCGGCGCGGGCCTGGGGGCGCTTCACCCGCAACTTCGTGGTCCAGGGCACCGCCGCCGAGTGGGCGCTGTGCTGGATCGCCGCCGTGCGCCGTCGGCTCTGGGCGCTCGACGACGGCGCCGCGGGACGTGCCCCCGAACCCTTCACGACACGGGCCCACCTGGTGTTCTTCGTGCACGACGAGCTGGTGATCCACGCCCCGGCCGAGCTCGCGGACGCCGTCGCGCGAGAGGTGCGCGAGGCCGCGGCGGAGGCCGGTCGCCTGCTGTTCGGCGACTTCCCCGTGGACTTCCCCCTGACGGTCGCGGCGGTCGACGCCTACGCCGACGCCAAGTGACCCGGCGACTAGGGTCGGGACCATGACCGCACCACCCACGCTGGCCGACGTCGTCTCCGTCCTGGAAGGTCTCTACCCGCCGTCCACGGCCGAGGGGTGGGACGCGGTCGGGCTCGTCGCGGGCGACCCGTACCGGCCGGTACGCCGGGTGCTGCTCGCCGTCGACCCCGTGGCCGCCGTCGTCGACGAGGCCGTCGACTGGGAGGCCGACCTCGTCGTCACCCACCACCCGCTGTTCCTGCGCGGCGTGCACTCCGTGGCGGCCACGACCTTCAAGGGTGCCGTGGTGCACCGGCTCCTGGCCGCCGGCGCCGGCCTCTACGTGGCGCACACCAACGCCGACTCCGCCCCCCGCGGCGTGGCCGACGCGCTCGCGGACCTCGTGGGGCTGACCGACCGCCGTCCGCTCGTCGCGCACGTCGACGACGCCGAGCGGGGCCTGGGCCGCGTGGGCCGGCTCGAGCACCCGACGACGCTGCGCGAGTTCGCCGAGCACGTCGCGGCCGTGCTGCCGGCCACGGCCCAGGGAGTGCGGGTCGCGGGTGACCCGGACGCCGAGGTGACCCGGGTCGCGGTGCTCGGCGGGTCGGGCGACTCCCTGTTCGACGCCGTGCGCGCGGCGGGCGCCGACGCCTACCTCACCGCCGACCTGCGGCACCACCCTGCCTCCGAGCTGCGCGAGCGGGCCGCCTTCGAGGCGGCCGACCCCGCCCCGGGCGAGGCGGGCACCCCGTTCCTGGTGGACGTGGCCCACTTCGCCTCCGAGTGGCCCTGGCTGGCGTACGCCGCCGCGGACCTGGCCGCCGCGTTCGAAGAGGGTACGGTGACCACCAGGGTGAGCACCCTGGTGACCGACCCGTGGAGCGACCGGATCGCGAGCCCCGGGCACTGACCCGTCATCTGAAGAGCCGCACGAGAGGACCCACCCATGGCCACCGCACCCCCTGAGGACCAGCGCCGCCTGCTCGAGGTCCAGGCTCTCGACACCCGCCTGCAGCAGCTCGCCCACCAGCGACGCAACCACCCCTCCCTGGCCACGGTCGTCGAGCTGGAGTCGCGGATGGCCGACCTGCACGGCTCGCTCGTCGACTCGCGCACCGCCGTCGCCGACCTGGAACGCGAGGTCACCAAGGCGGAGACCGACGTCGAGCAGGTGCGCACCCGCGCCGAGCGCGACCAGCAGCGCCTGGACTCCGGGTCGCTGGGCGCCAAGGACGCGCAGGCCGTCGTCAGCGAGCTGGAGTCGCTGGCCCGCCGCCAGGGCGTCCTCGAGGAGACGCAGCTGGAGATCATGGAGCGCCTCGAGGCCCACCAGACGTCGCTCGGCGAGGTCGAGGCGGCCTACGGCGAGCTGCGGGCCGCCAAGGAGAAAGCCGAGTCGGAGCGCGACGCCGCCTTCGCCGAGATCGACGCGGCGCGTCGCGAGGTGGACGAGCAGCGAGCAGCCGCCGCGGACGGGCTCGACGCGTCGCTGGTCACGCTGTACGACCGGCTGCGCAGCCAGCTCGGTGGCCTGGGTGCCGCCGCGCTGCGGGGCAACCGGTGCGAGGGCTGCCGCCTCGAGCTCAACCCCGGCGACCTCGCCACGGCCCGGGGTGCGGCACCGGACCAGGTCGTGCGGTGCGAGGAGTGCGGGCGCATCCTCGTGCGCGACGCCGACGCGGCCTGATGGCCCGGCCCGCCTCGGGCGCGCTCGCGCGGTACGACGGCGCGGTGCCCGCCACGCTCGTCCTCGTCCGACACGGCGTGACGCCCCTGACCGAGGTCGGTGCGCTGTCGGGCGGGGACGTGCTCGGCCCGTCCCTGACGACCGTCGGCCGACGGCAGGCCGCGCAGGCCGCGGACGCCGTCTTCCGGCTCGGCACGGAGCGCTGGGCCGACCTCGCCCGCCCGGAGACGCTGGTGGCCTCGCCGATGGTCCGGGCCCAGGAGACGGCGGCGGCGATCGGGCGCCGGCTGGGCGCACCCGTCGGCACCGACGACCGGCTCGCCGAGGTGCGGTTCGGCGCCTGGGAGTCGCTGACCCCGGTCGAGGTCGAGGCGTCCTGGCCCGGCGACCTGGCCAAGTGGGTCACCAGCGGCACCTTCGCCCCGCCGGAGGGGGAGTCGTACGCCGACCTGGGCGACCGGGTCGGCCCGGCGGTCGACGAGCTCGCGGCCGGGTCCGTGGGACGCACCACCGTGGTGGTGGCCCACGCCGCCGTGATCCGCAGCGTCGTCGGGCGAGCGCTCGACGCGCCGCCGTCCGCGTGGGGACGTGTGCGCGTGCCACCGTGCTCGCTGTCGATCGTGCGGATCTGGCCGGACGGCGACCGCGAGGTCACCGCCGTCGGGCACCCTGCCGCGGACTGACCGGGCCGGTGGCCCGGCGCGGCCGGGTCAGGAGATGACGAGCTCGAGCGTGCGCGGGCCGCGACGGGTCGCCGGGTCGTCCAGGACGGCCTCGACCATCCGGTAGCTCAGCCCGGTCCCGACCTCGGTGCCGATCACCTGGCCGTCGAGCTCGCGCGCGGCATCGAGCAGCTCGTCCGCCGAGGACGGCGGCGACCCGGCGCGGCGCAGCAGGTGGCCGGTGAGCACACCACGGGTGTGCTTGGCGTTGTGCGAGACCGCGGTGCGCACCCCGTCGGTCTCGCGCACGACGCGCACCGCCACCCAGTCCGCGGCCAGGTCACCGGTGGTCGCGGGCTTCCAGGCGGACACGTAGGCGGCTGAGCGGCAGTCGACGACGACGTCCCCGGCGGCGCGCTGGGCGAGCGCGGCGTCCAGGTGCGGCCGCCACGCGGTGGCCAGACCTCCGACGCCCGGCAGGGTCACGCCCATGGACAACCGGTAGGCGGGGATGCGGTCCGCCGGCGCGACGACGCCCCAGAGCCCGGAGAAGATGCGCACGTCCGCGGCCGCCCGCGCCGCGGCGTCGCCGTCAAGGTCGCCGAGCCCCGCGGCCGCGTAGAGCACGCCGGTGTAGACGTCGGTCGCCGGTGCGGTCGGCGCGGTGCGCAGCGTCGTGTTGCGGGCGACCTCGTCGGCCAGGCTCGCGCCCACCTTGAGGGCCGTGGTGGCGTCGTCACGGGCGCTGACCGCCGCCAGGGCGTCCAGGACGGTCTCGCGGTGCGCGGTGAGCTCCGCTGCCGTGAGGGCCGTCAGGTCGACGGGAGCGCCGTCGTCGGGCGCCGGGGTCTTGCCCTCGGAGGGCGGCAGGCAGATCAGCACCCCGACACCCTACGGGCGCCGAGGACCTCCGCGGACCGGTATCCTTTCCGGGCGGACGAGTCGGTCGGACGGTCGCGTCGGCGGTGCCTCGTGCACCGTCGCCGAGGAACGTCCGGGCTCCGAAGGGCGAGGTGGTGGCTAACGGCCACCCGGGGCGACCCGCGGGAAAGTGCCACAGAGAACAGACCGCCCGCGTGCCTCGGCACGCGGGTAAGGGTGAAACGGTGGTGTAAGAGACCACCAGCGTGCCCGGTGACGGGCACGGCTCGGTAAACCCCACCTGGAGCAAGGTCGGACAGACTGTGTCGGAGGGCGGCCCGCCCGATTCTCCGAGGAGAAGCGCAGTCGGGTAGACCGCTGGAGCCCTGCGGCGACGCAGGGCCTAGATGGATGACCGTCGCCCGCGCAGGGGTGACCCGGCGCGGGAACAGAACCCGGCGTACAGACCGGCTCGTCCGCACACCCACCCCCGGCACCCCGTGCCGCGCGTGGTCGGTGGCGCTACGTTGCTGCCATGGAAGCCCTGGTGTTCCGCGCGGCCAACGAGGTCCCGTTCGACGACCTCCAGGACGTCCTCGGCACGTCCCAGGCGGGGCGCTGCCAGTGCCAGCGACAGGTCCTCGGCGACCGCGAGTGGTGGGACATGCCGGTCGAGGAGCGCCGGCTGCGGCTGGCCGAGCAGACGGGCGCCGGCGACCCGGACGCACCGGTGACCAGCGGCGTCGTCGCGTACGACGGGGAGCTGCCGATCGGCTGGGTGGCGGTCGCGCCGCGTCCCACCTACCGGCGGTACCACGGCCGCAGCCCCGTCGCGTGGCGCGGTCGGCACGAGGACCGCGAGGACGACGGCGTGTGGCTCGTCGCCTGCTTCGTCGTGCGGGCGGGACACCGCGGCCAGGGTGTCGTGCACGAGCTGGCGGTCGCCGCCGTGGAGTTCGCGAGGTCGCGCGGGGCGCGGGCGGTGGAGGGGTACCCGATCGTCGCCCGCGACGGCGGCGAGGTGATCTGGGACGAGGCCAGCGTCGGCACGCCCCAGGTGTTCGCCTCGGCGGGGATGACCGAGGTCTCGGCACCGACGACGCGGCGGCGCGTCATGCGGGTCGAGTGCTGACCTGCGCCGCAGCGACTTTGTGAATTTCTGGTCAAGGAATCCCCTCGAAAGGGGCTTCCGTCGTGCGCGTCCTCGGTGTACGTTGTCCGCATCGTGACGACGAGGTCACGTGTCCTGGACCTGGCGCCGTGAGGGGTCAGGTCCGTCGGGACCCCAGGGACGAAGGTGTGACAGTGACACTCACCAGCCAGGTGCGCGCCGGAGGCATCGCCCTCAGCGAGGGACCTCGGGCGACCATGGTGACCCTGTGGGGCGAGATCGACATCGCCCTGCGCAACGAGGCCTCGGCTGCTCTGGCCGGGGCGTTCCAGCGGGACCTGCCCGTGGTGGTCGACGCGTCCCGGGTGACGTTCATCGACTCCGCCGGCGTGGCGTTCCTCGTCCAGCTCTGCCGCATCGGGCGGGACGAAGGCATGCAGGTCTCGTTGCACGACCCGCCGGAGGCCGTCCGCACGATGCTCCGGACCCTCGAGCTGGACCCGTTCGTGGCGGGCTGATCGCCGCGCACCACGGCGCCGGGCACCGAGGGTGCCCGGCGCCGTCGTGCGTCCGGGTTCGCGTGCGTCCGGCGGGAGCGTCGGAGTGTCGACTCAGTGCGGGCGCGCGGCGAGCGAGGCCGCGCCGACGATGCCGGCCCGGTTGCGCAGCGTCGCCGGGATGATCTCGGCGCGCAGGTCCAGCAGCGGCAGGAACTTCTGGTGGTGCTTGGACACGCCGCCGCCGACGACGATCAGGTCGGGGGACAGCAGCATCTCGACGGTCTCGAAGTACCGCTGGAGGCGCTTGGCCCACTTCTCCCAGGACAGGTCGTCGCGGTCGCGGGCTGACTCGGCGGCGCGGGACTCGGCGTCGTGCCCGTCGATCTCCAGGTGTCCGAGCTCCGTGTTGGGCACGAGCACGCCGTCGACGAGCAGCGCCGAACCGATGCCGGTTCCCAGCGTCACCACGAGGACGACGCCGTCACGCCCCTGGGCCGCGCCGTAGCGGTCCTCGCCGACACCCGCCGCGTCGGCGTCGTTCACGGCCGTGACGGAGCGCCCCGTGGCCTCCTGGAGGAGCGCCGGCAGGTCGGCGCCCTTCCACGACTTGTGCAGGTTCGCGATGAACCGCACGACGCCGTGGTCCAGCGGTGCGGGGAACGCGACGCCCACCGGGGCGTCGTCGGGCAGGTCGAACCCGTCGACCAGCTCGGCCACCACGTCGGTCACCGCCTCCGGTGTGGACTTGTGCGGGGTGGGGATGCGCTGCCGTTCCGCGGCGAACTCCCCGGTGGTCAGGTCCACGGGAGCGCCCTTGATGCCGGAACCGCCGATGTCGATGCCCAGGGCCAGCTCCGGCCCGCTCTGCTCAGCCATGGGTCCCATCTTGAGGCAAGATCGCCTCATGAGCGACAAAAGCAGCGGCGGGAGCTTCTGGTTCAACACCCGGACCGGCCAGGTCGAGGAGTCGGGCGAGAAGTCCTCGTGGACGCACCTGATGGGCCCCTACCCGACGCGCGAGGCCGCCGAGCACGCGTTGGACACCGCGGAGCGCCGCAACGACGACTGGGAGTCCGAGGACGAGGACTGGCGCAAGGGCTGAACCCGGCGCCTATGCCCGGCACCGGGCGTGGGGGCAGGGCGTCAGGCGTCGAAGGCGTGCTCGGCGGCCGGGAAGCCGCCGGTACGCACGTCGGCGGCGAAGTCGGCCGCCGCCTGGCGCAGCGCCGCCCCGAGCTCGGCGTAGCGCCGGGCGAACCGCGGCGACCAGTCCGTCATCCCGGCCATGTCCGTCCACACGAGCACCTGACCGTCCGCCGCGGTGCCCGCCCCGATGCCGATGGTGGGGATCGCGAGGAACTCCGTGATCCGCGCCGTCAGGTCGGCCGGGACCATCTCCAGCACGACGGCGCAGGCGCCGGCCTCCTGGACGGCCAGCGCGTCTTGGCTGAGGTCTTCGGCGGCGTCGTCGCCGCGACCCTGCACGCGCGGTCCGCCCAGCGCGTTCTCCGACTGCGGGGTGTAGCCGAGGTGGCCCACCACGGGGATGCCGGCCCGGGTGATGGCGCGGATCTGGTCGGCGCTGCGACGCCCGCCCTCGAGCTTGACCGCCGAGGCGCCGGTCTCCTTCATGACGCGCACGGCCGAGGCGAGCGCCTGCTCGGCACCGGCCTCGTAGCTGCCGAACGGCAGGTCGACGACGACGAACGCGCGCTGCACGCCCGAGGACACCGCCCGGCCGGCGCGGACCATGTCGTCCAGCGTGACCGGCAGGGTCGTGGCGTGTCCGAGCATCGTGTTGCCGATCGAGTCGCCCACCAGGAGGGTGTCGATGCCGGCGGCGTCGAAGAGTGCCGCGGTGGGCGCGTCGTACGCCGTGAGCATCGTGATCTTCTCGCCGCGCTCCTTCGCGCGCTGCAGGTGGTGGACGCGGACCCGGCGCGCTCCCCGCGCGATGTCCGGCGCGCTCTGCGAGGATGCGGTGACCGATGTCACAGCGGCGTGGGGTGCGTCCTGAGGTGAGGGGTTGTGGCCCGTTGCTGCCATGGTCGATAGCGTAGGCGACGGCCACCGGGACCGTTGTCTCAGGTCGGCCGCCCGCCCCCGGGCGCGGCATGTCACCCACGGTTCACACGTAACGGGCAGGATGAGGTCATGGACAGGCAGCAGGAGTTCGTGCTTCGCACGGTCGAGGAGCGCGACATCCGCTTCATCCGACTCTGGTTCACCGACGTGCTCGGGGTGCTCAAGTCCGTCGCGGTCGCCCCGGCCGAGCTCGAGCAGGCCTTCATCGAGGGCATCGGGTTCGACGGCAGCGCGATCGAGGGCCTGACCCGGGTCTACGAGGCGGACATGATCGCCAAGCCGGACCCCACCACGTTCCAGGTGCTGCCCTGGCGCGGCGAGCGGCACGGCACGGGCCGGATGTTCTGCGACCTGCTCACCCCAGAGGGGGAGCCGTCGCGCGCCGACTCGCGCAACGTGCTCAAGCGCACGCTGGCCAAGGCCGGCGACAAGGGCTTCACCTTCTACACCCACCCCGAGGTGGAGTTCTACCTGTTCAACCAGATGGCCTCCGCGGACGGCCCGCTGGTGCCCGTCGACGAGGGCGGCTACTTCGACCACCTGGCCCGCGGCAGCACGCACGACTTCCGTCGCGCGGCCATCTCGATGCTGGAGTCCATGGGCATCTCCGTGGAGTTCTCCCACCACGAGGCAGGCCCCGGGCAGAACGAGATCGACCTGCGCTACGCCGACGCGCTGACCACCGCGGACAACCTCATGACGTTCCGGACGGTCGTCAAGGAGGTGGCCCTGGAGCAGGGCGTCTTCGCTTCCTTCATGCCCAAGCCGTTCGCGGACCAGCCGGGCTCCGGGATGCACACGCACATGTCCCTCTTCGAGGAGGACCGCAACGCCTTCCACGAGCCGGGCGCGCAGTTCGAGCTGTCCAAGACCGGCCGCCAGTTCATCGCCGGTCTGCTGGTCCACGCGGGCGAGATCACCGCGGTGACCAACCAGCACGTCAACTCCTACAAGCGGCTGTGGGGCGGCGCCGAGGCGCCCAGCTACATCTGCTGGGGGCACAACAACCGGTCCGCGCTCGTGCGGGTGCCGATGTACAAGCCCGGCAAGGGCAACTCCTCGCGCATCGAGTACCGCGCGCTGGACTCCGCGACGAACCCGTACCTGGCGTTCGCCGTCCTACTGGCCGCCGGCCTCAAGGGCATCGAGGAGGGCTACGAGCTGCCCGACGCGACCGAGGACGACGTGTGGGAGCTCACCGGCGCCGAGCGCCGCGCGCTCGGCATCGCGCCGCTGCCCGAGTCCCTGGACGAGGCCATCGAGCTGATGGAGTCCTCCGAGCTCGTCGCCGAGACCCTCGGCGAGCACGTCTTCGACTACGTGCTGCGCAACAAGCGCAACGAGTGGGACGCCTACCGCGCGCAGGTCACCCCCTACGAGCTCAAGACGTCGCTGCAGTTCCTCTGACGGTGCGGACCGCGGTCTGCCGGGCAGGCCGGCCCGATAGGGTCGGCACGTGAGCTCGACCACCTCCGGGACCGGCAGACCGCAGACCACCACCCGTCGGCTGCTCCGTGCGGGCTTCGCGGACCTGACCAGGTCCGCGGGCCTGTGGGACGACGCCGAGCTGCAACGGAGGCTGCCCGGCGACACCGAGGCCGCCGACGTCGTCCTGCGGGCCCTCGGAGCCACCGCCGACCCGGACCACGCGCTGCTCCAGCTCGTCCGACTGGCTGCCGTCCCCGCGGCCGAGAGCGCTCTGGAGCGGCTGCTGGCCGCGTCGGACGGCACGCCCGACGCCGCCGTGCGCGACCGTCTCCTCGCCGTCCTCGGTGCGTCCTCGGCCCTCGGGGACGAGATCGTGCGCCGCCCCGAGCTGCTGGACCTCCTCGGGGAGCCCGACCGCGGCATCGGCGTCGACCCGGCCGACGTCCGCGCCGAGCTGCTGCGGTCCGTCGGCGCCGACCCCGAGGACCCGGAGCCCGTCGCCGCCGAGGACCCGCCCCCCGGGCAGGACGGGACACCCGCCTGGCCGGACACCGAGGCCCCCACGGCGACCGACGCCCTGCGCCGGGCCTACCGCGGGCGGCTGCTGCGCATCGCCGCGACGGACCTGACCACCGCCGACCCCACGACGGCCCTGCCCGAGGTGTCCGCGGCGCTCGCCGACCTGGCCGCCGCCGCCGTCGAGGCGGCGCTCGCCGTGGCCCGCTCCCAGCTCCCCGACCACGGCGCCGGAGCGCGCCTGGCCGTGATCGGGATGGGCAAGACCGGCGGCCGGGAGCTCAACTACGTCTCCGACGTCGACGTCGTGTACGTCTGCGAGCCGGCCACGGGCGAGGACGGCGAACCCCTGGTCGACGAGCCGACGGCCATGCGCATCGGCACCCAGCTCGCCACCCGCCTGCAGAAGGTGTGCGGCGGGACTTCGCTGGAACCGGCCCTGTGGGAGGTGGACGCCGCCCTGCGACCCGAGGGCAAGCAGGGACCGCTGGTGCGCTCCCTGGCCAGCCATGTGGCGTACTACGAGCGCTGGGCCCAGACCTGGGAGTTCCAGGCGCTGCTCAAGGCGCGCCCGATCGCCGGCGACGTCGAGCTCGGCGCCGCCTACCGCGAGGCGGTCGACCCGTTCGTGTGGGCCGCCGCCAACCGCGACCACTTCGTCGAGGACGCCCAGGCGATGCGGCGGCGGGTCGAGGCGCACGTCCCGGGCGCCGAGGCCGACCGGCAGATCAAGCTCGGCAAGGGCGGGCTGCGCGACGTCGAGTTCACCGTCCAGCTCCTGCAGCTCGTGCACGGGCGCACGGACGAGTCGATCCACTCCGCGAACACGCTGCGCGCCCTGGACGCCCTCGCCGCCGGCGGGTACGTGGGCCGTGAGCACGCCCGCCGCATGGCGGACTGCTACCGGCTGCTGCGGTCCCTCGAGCACCGCGTCCAGCTCTACCGGCTCAAGCGCACCCACCTGCTGCCCACGGACGACGACGACCTGCGCCGCCTCGCCCGGTCGCTCGGGATGCGCGGGCAGGGCGCCGACGAGCTGCGCAAGCGGTGGCGGGTCACACGCCGGGAGGTCCGGGCGCTGCACGAGGCGGTCTTCTACCGACCGCTGCTGCCCGCCTGGGCCCAGCTGTCCGAGGACGAGCTGTCCCTGGCCCCGGACGCCGCCCGGGCGCGCTTCGCCGCCATCGGCTACCGCGACCCCGACGGCGCCATGCGGCACGTCGTCGCGCTCACCGAGGGCACCTCGCGCCGCGCCAAGCTGCAGCGCCAGCTCCTGCCCGTCATGCTCGGCTGGTTCGCCGAGGGCGCCGATCCCGACGCCGGCCTGCTCGCCTTCCGCAAGCTGTCCGAGAACCTCGGCGCCACCCCCTGGTACCTGCGGCTCCTGCGCGACTCCGGCAACGCCGCGTACCACCTCGCCCAGCTGCTGTCCTCGTCGCGCTACCTCGCCGACGCCCTGTCCCGGTCGCCCGAGTCCGTGCAGTGGCTCGCCGACACCACCCGCCTGCAGCCGCGCGGGCCGCAGCGGCTCGCCGAGGAGGCCGACGCGGTCCTGACCCGGTCCGACGAGCCCGGCCCGGCCGCCACCAAGCTGCGGGCCCTGCGGCGCCGCGAGCTCGCCCGCACCGGTGCCGGCGAGGTCCTCGACGTCCTCGACCCTGTGCAGGCCCAGGCCGCCATCTCCGACGCCGCGGACATGGTGCTCGTCGGAGGGCTGCGGGTCGCCGAGTACGCCGCCCGCGCCGAGCTGGGCCTCGGCCCCGAGCCGGCCGCCAACCCCACGCGGATGCTCGTCGTGGCGATGGGCCGGCTCGGCGGCCGCGAAATGGGCTACGGGTCCGACGCCGACGTCATGTTCGCCCACGACCCGTTGCCCGGCGCCGACCCCCAGCGGGCCCAGGAGTTCGCCCTGCTCGTCGCACGGACCCTGCAGAAGATGCTCTCCGCCGTCGGACCGGAGCCACCGCTGCCCATCGACGCCGACCTTCGGCCCGAGGGCCGCCAAGGTCCTCTGGTGCGCACCGTGGACTCCTACGCCGAGTACTACGAGCGGTGGTCCAGCACGTGGGAGCAGCAGGCTCTGCTGCGGGCCCGCCCGGTCGCCGGGGCCGGCGCCGACGACCTCGCCGAACGGTTCGCCGCGATCATCGAGCCGCTGCGGTACCCGACCGGCGGCCTCGCCGAACCGAAGCTGCGCGAGGTGCGCCGCATCAAGGCCCGCGTGGAGGCCGAACGTCTCCCGCGGGGCACCGACCCCAGCCGGCACCTCAAGCTCGGCCGCGGCGGCGTGTCCGACGTCGAGTGGACCGTCCAGCTCCTGCAGCTCCAGCACGCCGACTCCACTCCCGGCCTGCGCACCACCGAGACGGTGGCAGCGCTCGCCGCTGCCGAGGAGGCCGAGCTCGTCGAACCCGAGGAGGCCGAGTGCCTGCGGGAGGCCTGGCTGCTCGCCTCCCGGCTGCGCTCGGCGCTGGTGCTGTGGTCCGGCAAGGTCGGCGGTCCGCGCGCGGACGTGCTGCCCGCCGACGCCTGGGCCCTGTCCGGCCTGGCACGCCTGCTCGGCGACGTCGGCACCGGGCAGGAGCTCGAGGAGCTCTACCTGCGCACCGCGCGCCGCGCGCGCACCGTGATGGAACGCTTCGTCTACGGCGAGGACTGAGGAGCCACCGATGAGCGCAGGACTGCTGGGACTGCTCGACGACGTCGCCGCGATCGCCAAGCTGGCGGCCGCCTCCCTGGACGACGTCGGAGCGGCAGCCGGGCGCGCGACGGCCAAGGCCGCGGGCGTGGTCGTGGACGACACGGCGGTGACCCCGCAGTACGTGCACGGCGTCGCGGCCGACCGCGAGCTGCCGATCGTCAAGAAGATCGCCGTCGGCTCGATCCGCAACAAGGTCCTGATCATCCTGCCGATCGCCCTCGTGCTCAGCGAGTGGCTGCCGTGGCTGCTCACTCCGATCCTCATGGTCGGCGGCACCTACCTGGCGTTCGAGGGCGCCGAGAAGATCTGGCGGCGCGTGCGCGGGCACACCGACCACGAGAAACCGGCCGCCGCCGTCGGCCCGGAGGCCGAGAGGACGCTGGTCTCCGGCGCGATCCGCACCGACCTCATCCTGTCCGCGGAGATCATGGTGATCGCCCTCGACGAGGTCGCCGACGAGGGCTTCTGGGCGCGCCTGGCGATCCTGCTCGTCGTCGCCGTGGTCATCACCGTCATCGTGTACGGCGTCGTGGCGCTGATCGTGAAGATGGACGACGTCGGTCTGGCCCTGGCGGGCCGGTCGTCCGCGGCCGCGCAACGGGTCGGACGTGCCCTGGTGACCGGCATGCCGAAGGTGCTGGCGATCATCTCCGTCGTGGGCACCGTGGCGATGCTGTGGGTCGGCGGGCACATCCTGCTCGTCGGCGTCGACGAGCTCGGCTGGCACGGGCTCTACGACCTGGTGCACCACGGCGAGGAGGCGATCGCCGCGGCGGTGCCCGGCGTCGGCGGATTCCTGGCCTGGTGCTTCAACACGCTCTGCTCGGCGCTGGTCGGTCTCGTGGTGGGCGCCGTCGTCGTCGCGGTCATGCACGTGCTGCCCTTCGGCCACGGCGACGACCCCCGGGACGCGAAGGATGCGGGTCCGGGCGTGCCGCAGCAGCCGGACCCGGCGTAGCTCTCTCCCGACAGGCAGTCCGGCCGGGCCCGCCATGGCCAGGCGGGGCCGGGCCCGGCTTGCCGGACCGGCCGCATCCCCTCAGGCTCGGGGGATGGAACCAGCTGCCGCCGCGCACGACGTCGTCCGCCCTCAGGTCGTCCTCCTCGACGTCAACGAGACGCTCTCGGACCTCGCGCCGATGGGCGAGGCCTTCGCCGACGTCGGTCTGGACGCCCGGGACGTCCCGGCGTGGTTCGCGGGCGTGCTGCGCGACGCCTTCGCCCTCACCGTCCTCGGGGATAACCCGTCGTTCGCCGACGTCGGCGCTGCGACGCTGCGGGTCCGGCTGGCCGCGGCGGGGGTGCCGGACCCCGCCGGCGGTGCCGAGCAGGTCATGGGCCGGTTCGCGAGCCTGGAACCGCATCCCGATGTCGTCCCCGGCCTGCGGGGCCTGACCGACGCCGGGTGCCGGATCGCGACGCTGAGCAACGGGTCCTCCGCCGTGGCGCGCGCCCTGCTCGACGGCACCGGCGCGGACGACGTCGTCGAGGCCTACCTGGACGTCGCCGACGCCGGCGCGTGGAAGCCCGACGCGCGGGCCTACCGGTCGGCCCTGGCCACGCTGTCCGTCGACGCAGGCCAGGCGATGCTCGTCGCCGTGCATCCTTGGGACATCGAGGGGGCACGGCGCGCCGGCCTGCGCACGGCCTGGATCAACCGCACCGGGGCGGACTACCCCGACCACCTCGGCCCGGCCGACGTCGAGGCGGCGTCGTTCGTCGAGCTCGCGGAGATGCTGGGGGCCTCACCGCGGTAACGGAGTGCCGTCGCGCGTCGGATCGGACGCGCCGAGGGGGAGGACGATCCATCCCTCGCGCGACGCCGTGTCGCGCAGGTCCTCGGGCACCGTCTCGCACCGGCCGTGGTGGGCGAGGCCGGCGACGACCGCGCACAGCACCGCGTCCAGGGCGTCGTCGGAGTCGCGGCAGGCCCGGTCGAACCCGACGAGATCGAGCCACGGGAAGGCGATTGCCAGCTGGTCGACGAGGTCCTCGCGCGTCGCGCGGTTCTCCGGGGCGTCGCCCTTGTACCCGCGGTGCGGCAGCTGCCAGATCTTCAGCGACGCGGCCGGGTACACCTCGAGGACCGGCCCACCACCGGCCCGGTCGACGACGGTCCCGGACCGGGTGAGCATCGCGAGAAGCGCCGCGCACCGCATCGCGGCGGCGCCGATCCGCTCGGCCGAGACGGCGAGCGGTCGGACGCCGGTGCGTTGCCAGACGTGCAGGTCGGTCGCCCGGTAGGTCAAGGGCCTGCGGGTCTCGGGGACCACCAGGTCGTGCCCGCCGGCGCGATGCGCGACGACGTATTCGACGAACGCGTCCGGCCAGCCGACGGGACAGTCGATCCCGGTCGTCGCGGCGCGGCGCACCACGTCGCACAGCGCGTCGTCGTCGTGCGCGCCCACGGCCAGCTCGACGACGGTGGCGTCCTCACCGCTCCAGGCGAGTGTCGCCACGCCGGTCTTGCGCGGGTCGGCCGAGAGGTCGATCCCGGCCGTCAGCACGGGAGTCGCCCCGATCGGTCGGTGGGCCCTCACATGCCGGGGACGGCCTGCGCCTCGTGCACCTCGATGGTGCAACCACCGGGCATCTGCAGGTGCGGGTGGTTGCGGGCGAGGTCCAGGGCGGCATCCATGTCGTCCGCCTCGAGGAGCGTGTAGCCGGCCACGTCCCGCACGCTCGGCAGCTCCCCGTCGGCGGTGACCTGGATCCCGCCGGCCAGCGGCGTGCCGAAGTCCACCATCGCCTCGCCGACTCCCTCGGCCCAGGCCATCCAGCGACCCATCACCTCCTGGGTCTGCTCGGGCGTCGGGGGAGCGGCGTTCTCCGGCGTCATCGGTGCGTGGTAGATGAAGAGGTAGCGAGTCATGACTCTTCTCCTTCGAAGAACGGCTGCCGCCGTACCGAGCTGTCGACGCCACCGTAGGCACGACCCGGCCCGCACGCACCGCCCCGCGCCCCTCACTCCGCGCGAGATACCGATCCGTCGCCCGGGAACCGGTCCCCGGCAGCGACGCACCGGTATCTCGGCGACCGACCGGTATCTCGCGGGAACGGGCAGGCCGTCGAGGCAGCACGAAGGCCCCGCCACTCGAAGGTGACGGGGCCAGCGTGCACATCCGGTACACATCAGAGCCGAGACCGGATCCTCGGTGCCCGTGGTCGGCAGGCGTCCGGCAGGCCTGGAATCTCGCCGACTCCAGCACCTACCACCGACAGCCGTGGACCAGCGGATCAGATGTCGTAGTAGAGCTCGAACTCGTGGGGGTGCGGGCGCAGACGGATCGGGTCGATCTCGTTCGCACGCTTGTAGTCGATCCACGTGGCGATGAGGTCCTCGGAGAAGACGTCACCCTGGGTGAGGAACTCGTGGTCGGCCTCGAGGTTGTTGATCGCACCCTCGAGCGAGCTCGGGACCTGGGCGATCTCCGCGTGCTCCTCCGGCGGGAGCTCGTAGAGGTCCTTGTCGACCGGGGCCGGCGGCTCGATGCGGTTCTTGATGCCGTCGATGCCGGCGAGCAGCATCGCGGAGAACGCGAGGTACGGGTTCGACGACGGGTCCGGCACGCGGAACTCGACGCGCTTGGCCTTCGGCGAGTTGCCGGTCACCGGGATGCGGATGCAGGCCGAGCGGTTACGGGCCGAGTAGACCAGGTTCACCGGGGCCTCGAAGCCGGGCACCAGGCGGTGGAACGAGTTCACCGACGGGTTGGTGAAGGCCAGCAGCGACGGGGCGTGCTTGAGCAGGCCGCCGATGTACCAGCGGGCCATGTCGGACAGGCCGCCGTAGCCCTTCTCGTCGTAGAACAGCGGCTCACCGTTCAGCCACAGCGACTGGTGCGAGTGCATGCCCGAGCCGTTGTCGCCGAAGATCGGCTTCGGCATGAAGGTGACCGACTTGCCGGCGTTGAAGCCGACGTTCTTGATGACGTACTTGAACTTCATCAGGTCGTCGGCGGCGTGCAGCAGGGTGTTGAACTTGTAGTTGACCTCCTGCTGGCCGGCGGTGCCCACCTCGTGGTGCGCGCGCTCGACGTCCAGGCCCACCTGGCCGAGCGTCGTGACCATCTCGTCGCGCAGGTCCGCGAAGCGGTCGCTCGGGGAGGTGGGGAAGTAGCCGCCCTTGTAGCGGGTCTTGTAGCCGAGATTCCCGCCCTCCTCCTCGCGGCCGGTGTTCCACGCGGCCTCGACGGAGTCGATCTCGTAGAAGCTGCGCTGCGAGTTCGTCTCGAACCGGGCGGAGTCGAAGATGTAGAACTCGGCCTCGGGAGCGAAGAACGCGGTGTCCGCCAGGCCGGTGGACGCGAGGTAGGCCTCGGCCTTGGCCGCGATGTTGCGCGGGTCGCGGGCGTAGGGCTCGTCCGTGAAGGGATCGACGATCGAGAAGTTCATCACGAGCGTCTTGCGCTTGCGGAACGGGTCGATGAAGGCCGTCTTCACGTCCGGGACGAGCTTCATGTCCGACTCGTGGATCGCCTGGAACCCGCGGATCGAGGAGCCGTCGAACATCAGACCCTCGGTGAAGGAGTCCTCGTCGAACTGCGCCACGGGGATGTTGAAGTGCTGCATGACGCCCGGCAGGTCGATGAACCGGACGTCGATGAACTCCACCCCCTCGTTGCGGGTGAAGGCGATTGCCTCCTCGGCATTGGTGAACATGCATGCTCCTCTTGATGGGGATGGTGCCAGGTGGGCTCAGCGACCTCGACGCTAGAGCCGCGGGGTTACCCTGCCATGGCGCCGATGTTTCAACCACGTTACACAACCGGCGTGGTGCACCCTTAGGCTGGTTTCATGCCATCACGCGAGGATTTCGGGTCCTGGATGTCCGGCGGCGACGTCCCGACAGGTGAGACGCCGGGCGGACGCGACTCGCTGGGGCTGCCGCACTCCGGACCCGGGTCGCGTGCGCGGCTAGGACGCCGCGTCGTCGCGCTCGCGGTCGACTACGCCATCGCCACGGCCATCGCCGTCCTGATCTTCCGTCCGCGCGCCGAGGGCTACTTCGAGATGATCTCGGAGCTGCCCGCCTGGTCCCAGCTCTTGGTCTTCGGCGCGATGAACCTGATCCTCGTCGGCTCGATCGGCTCCACCATCGGCCACCGTTTCCTCGGGATGCAGGTGCGCCCGCTCGGCGACCCCGGACGTGACTACGTCGGCTTCGGCCGGGCCGCGGTGCGCACGGTGCTGCTGTGCCTGGTGATCCCCGCCGTCGTGTGGGACTCCGACGGCCGCGGCCTGCACGACAAGGCGGCCGGGACCGTCGTCGTGCGTCGTTGACGGTCCCGGCCGCCCGCGGGTGGTCCGGTGCGGTGCGCCGCTCAGCGGCCGCGCAGCCCCTTGCGGTCGGGGCGGGCGTTCATCGGGTCCACACCCTTCGGCACCGGCAGGCGCACGCCGCCGAGAGCCTTGAGCCGCTTGCCGACCTCGGCCGCCTCGGCGCGGGTGAGCCGCTTCTTCATCTTCTGCACCTGGCGGGCGACCTTCGGCAGCGGGACCTGACCCTCGCCGTCGCCCACCTGGATGAGCGTGACGGGGACGTTCGGCAGGACGCGCACGGTGCGCTTGCGCTCGTCGGCGAGGAGCTTGGTCACGCGGTGCGCGGGGCCCTCGGACACCAGCACGACGCCGGGGCGGCCCACGCCGCGGAAGACGAGGTCCTGCTGCCGGGTCACCGCGACGGGCTCGTCGTCGAAGTTCCATCCGCCCCGCACGGTGCCCAGGGCGGCGCGGACGGCTCCCGGCTGCCCGGCGATCTGGGTGTAGGCGGCGCGCTCGGCCTTGCGCGTCAGCACGAACATCGCGCCGAGCACACCGAACGGGACACCGACGATGAGGGCGTAGACCCAGTGGCCGGTGAGCACACCGATCAGCAGCGCGACCGCCACGATGCCCAGGAAGACCGCGAGCATCAGCCAGGTGACCATCGGGTCCTGGCGCCGGGTCATCTGGTAGGCGGCCCACACCTGGTGGTACCAGCGCTGCTTCTTGGGCTTCTTCTGCTTCTTGGAGGACGCCTCGGCGGGCTCGCCGGCGTCGGACTTCGTGCGGGCCATGGTCCCTGAGTCTACTGGCCCTGCGGGGTCACGAGGCTCGCCGCCTCCTGCCGGGCCGTCATCGGCTCGGTGAGGTGCGCCAGGGCGTCGGGGACCTGTCGGCCGCGCTTGGTCATGGCCTGCCCCCAGAGCCGCCCGGCCCGGTAGGAGGACCGCACCAGCGGCCCGGCCATCACGCCGAGGAACCCGGTGGACTCGGCGAACTCGGAGAGCTCGACGAACTCCTCGGGTCGCACCCAGCGCTCGACCGGGTGGTGGCGCAGCGAGGGGCGCAGGTACTGGGTGATGGTGATCAGGTCGCAGCCTGCCTCGTGCAGGTCGACCAGGGCCTGCTTGACCTCGTCGACGGTCTCGCCCATGCCGAGGATGAGGTTGGACTTGGTGACCAGGCCGGCCTCGCGCGCCCGCGTGAGCACGGACAGCGAGCGCTCGTAGCGGAACGCGGGGCGGATCTGCTTGAAGATGCGCGGGACGGTCTCGACGTTGTGCGCCATGACCTCGGGTCGCGAGTCGTTGACCTGGTCGAGCAGCTCGGGGATCGCGTTGAAGTCCGGGATGAGCAGCTCGACGCCGGTGCCGGGGTTCATGGCGTGGATCTGGCGGACGGTCTCGGCGTACAGCCAGGCGCCGCCGTCCGCGAGGTCGTCGCGAGCCACGCCCGTGACGGTCGAGTACCTCAGCCCCATCTGCTGGACCGACTCGGCCACGCGGCGCGGTTCGTCGGCGTCGAACTCGGCGGGCTTGCCGGTGTCGATCTGGCAGAAGTCGCACCGCCGGGTGCACTGGTCGCCGCCGATGAGGAAGGTCGCCTCGCGGTCCTCCCAGCACTCGAAGATGTTGGGGCAGCCCGCCTCCTCGCAGACGGTGTGCAGCCCGCCGCCCTTGACCAGGCCCTTGAGCTCTCGGTACTCGGGACCCATGACCGCACGGGTCTTGATCCACTCGGGCTTCTTCTCGATCGGCGTGGTGGAGTTGCGGGCCTCGACCCGCAGCATGCGGCGGCCCTCGGGTGCGATCGTCACGGGGTCTCCCGGTCGTCGAACGGTCGGTCGCCGACGTCGGCCGGGTCTGGTGGGCCCGTCTCGTACGGCGTCGGACCCTGTCAGCTTACGCGAGCCGGTGCCGGCTCCCCGGACCGGTCCCGGCCCGTGGACGTGAGATGCACGACATCCGCGGTGGGGTGGGCGCGCAGCGGCGCGAGGTCGCGGTGCAGCGCGCTGACCAGGGGTGCCGCGACGTCGGAGGGCGTCACGGTCCGTCCCGTCTCGGCGCTGAGCGAGGTGACGTCGGCGTCGGTGATGCCGCAGGGCACGATGTGGTCGAACCGGCTCAGGTCCGGGTCGCAGTTGAGCGCGAGGCCGTGCATCGTGACGCCCTTGGCGACCCGGACGCCGACGGCGCACACCTTGCGGGCGCGGCGCGGCGGCGTGGGGGTGCCCGACGACGGCGGGTCGGCCGGGAGCCAGACGCCGCTGCGGTCCTCGACGCGTCCGGTCGTCAGCCCGAGGCCGTCGCAGACGCTCATGACGGCCTGCTCCAGGGCGCGGACGTAGGCCACGACGTCCACGGGCTCGGCGAGGCGGACGATCGGGTACACGACCTGCTGGCCCGGGCCGTGCCAGGTGATCTTGCCGCCGCGGTCGACGTCGACCACCGGGGTGCCGTCGTCGGGTCGCTCGTCGCGCCGCGTGCGCCGACCGGCGGTGTAGACGTCCGGGTGCTCCACGAGGAGCAGGGTGTCGGCACGCTCGCCGCGGTGCACGGCGTCGTGCACGGCGCGCTGCAGCTCCCACGCCTCGTGGTAGTCGGTGAGCCCGTCCAGGGTGACGACGTCCATCGCGTCAGCCTAGAGCGTCTCGCCGTCGGACCGCTGCGCGGGGGAGTCGTCGCTGCGCTGCGCGCGCACCATCGCCACGAGGAGCTCGCGCAGCGTCTCGACCTGGTGCTCGTCGAGGCCCCGGGAGGTCAGGTCCTCCGCGGGGCGCAGGCGTGCGGCCTCCAGCGCGACGCGCCGGCCGAGGTCGGTGATGGTGACGGCGCGACGACGGCGGTCGCGCGGGTCGTCCTCCCGCGTCACGTAGCCGGACCGCTCCAGGCGGGCGAGGACACGGCTCATGGTCTGCTCGGTGACCTCGTTGCGGGCGGCGATCTCGCGCTGGGTGAGCGGGCCGCCCAGCAGGTGCAGGAGCGCGGGGTGGCCGGCGTGGTTGAGGTCCCAGGCGGCGAGGTGCGCGTTCCAGTCGTGCTCGATCCGGCGCGTGACCGTGAAGAGGAGCCGGCCGGTGGGCCACTGGCGCGGGTCCTCGCTCGTGGGATCCGGTTCCGTGCCGGACCGGCTCTGCGGGTTCATCACTTGCGTTCCGTCCTCGGGTTCTCCATCATACTAAGCATGCTGAGTAAAAGGTGGTCGGGCATCGCCCGTGGTCTGGTCATTCTGGCAGCGATCGGCGTGTGGCTCGCCGTGGGCGCGTTCGGGGGACAGGCCCAGGGCAACCTGAGCAGCGTCCAGACGAACGACTCCGCCGCGTTCCTGCCCGAGAGCGCCGAGTCCACGCGGGCGTCCGAGCTCGCCGCCGAGTTCACCGACGACACCACCCTGCCGGCACTCGTCGTCGCCGAGAACGCCGACGGCTCCGAGCTCACCCCGGACCAGCTCGCCGCGATGCAGGAGTACGTCGACGCGGTGCCCGACACGCCGCTGGAGGGTGCATCCGGTGACGAGCCGAGCACCGTCGGCGCCGCCAGCATCGCCGAACCCACCCTGATCCCGTCCGAGGACGGCCAGGCCGCGCTCGTCATCGTCTCCCTCGACGCCTCCGTGGCCGACCAGAGCATCGGGGAGGACGAGGCGAGCGTCACCGAGGCCACCATCGCCGCGCTGCGCGCCCTGGCCGCCGAGGGCTCGGCCGACGGCGGTCTGGCCGACTCGGGCCTGGAGGCGTGGGTGACCGGGCCCGCGGGCTTCGTCGCCGACCTGACCAACGCCTTCGGTGCCATCGACACCGTGCTGCTCCTCGTGGCCCTCGGCGCCGTGCTGATCATCCTCGCCCTCGTCTACCGCTCGCCGTTCCTGCCCTTCGTCGTCATCTTCACCGCCGTGCTCGCGCTGGCGCTCGCCGGCCTGGTCGTCTACCAGCTGGCCGCCAACGACGTGCTCACCCTCAACGGGCAGTCGCAGGGCATCCTGTCGATCCTCGTGGTGGGTGCCTCGGTGGACTACTCGTTGCTCGTCGTGGCCCGATATCGCGAGGAGCTCGCCCTCGTGCAGTCGCCGTACACCGCGCTGCGCCGCGCCCTGCGCGCCTCGATCGAGCCGATCTCCGCCAGCGCCGGTACCGTCATCGCCGGCCTGCTCTGCCTGCTGCTGTCCGACCTGTCGTCGAACCGCAGCCTCGGACCGGTCGCCACGATCGGCATCGTCGCGGCGTTCCTGTCCGCGCTGACGCTCCTGCCCGCCTTGCTCCTGATCGGCGGGCGACGCGCCCGCTGGGTGTTCTGGCCGCGCGTCCCGCGCACGGCCCCCGGCACCTCGGGCGAGGACGCGTCCGACGACGCCCCGGCCGTGGCCGGGCACGGTCTGTGGTCCCGCGTGGCCGGGTTCGTCGGGCGTCACGACCGCCCGGTCTGGATCATCACGGCGGTCGTGCTCGCCGCCGGCGCCGCCTTCGTGCCCACCCTCGACGCGAGCGGGACGGGCGACTCCGAGGTCTTCCTGACCCAGGTCGACTCGGTCGACGGCGAGGAGGTCCTCACCGACCACTTCGACGGCGTGTCCACCCAGCCCGTGACCGTCATCGCCCCCGAGGGCGACCTCGAGGCGGTCGTCGAGGCCGCGGAGAGCACCGCGGGGGTGGCCGAGGCCACCCCCGTCACGGACCAGCCCGCCGCGGCCCCCGGCGCCCCGCCGCAGGGCGACCCCCTCGTCGTGGACGGCAACGTGCGGGTCGACGTCACCACCGACGCCCCCTCCGACAGCCAGGAGGCCACCGAGGCGGTCCAGGCCGTGCGCGACTCCGTGCAGGGCGTCTCGCCCGACGCCGTCGTCGGCGGCGCCGCGGCCGAACGGCTCGACACCCAGCTCGCCGGGCAGCGCGACCTGCGGGTCATCGTGCCGGTCGTCCTCGTGGTGATCCTGCTGATCCTCATGCTGCTGCTGCGCTCGGTGCTCGCCGCCGCGCTGCTGATGGCCGCCAACGTCCTGTCGTTCGGGTTCGCCCTCGGTGTCTCGGCGATCCTGTTCAACCACGTGTTCGGCTTCCCCGGGGCCGACCCCAGCGTGCCGCTCTACGCGTTCTGCTTCCTGGTCGCGCTCGGCGTCGACTACTCGATCTTCCTCATGACCCGCGTGCGGGAGGAGAGCCTGCGCCTCGGCACCCGCAAGGGCGTGCTGCGCGGCCTGGCGGTCACCGGATCGGTGATCACCTCGGCGGGTGTGGTGCTCGCGGCGACGTTCGCCGCCCTGGGCGTCATCCCGCTGCTGTTCCTGGCCCAGCTCGCCTTCATCGTCGCCTTCGGCGTGCTGGTCGACACCCTCGTGGTGCGCAGCCTCCTGGTGCCGGCCCTGGTCCACGACGTCGGCGACCGCACCTGGTGGCCGGCGCGGCTGGCGCGTCGTCCGGTGGCGGCCGAGCAGGGGTCGGGCACGATGGGCACATGATCACGCCACGCGTCGCCATCGTCGGGTACGGGGGAGCCGGTCGGGGGATCCACGCCGCCCTGGCGCGGGAGGCCGGTCTCCCCGTGACCGGGGTCGTCACCCGCGACCAGGGCCGGCGCACCCAGGCCGCGGGGGACTGGCCGGGAGCACGGCTGCACGACGACCTCGACGCCCTGGTCGAGGCCCGGTCGACCTACGACGTCGTCGTGGTCGCCAGCCCCACGCACCTGCACGCCGAGCAGGCGGCCGTGCTCGCCCGCGCCGGCATCCCGTTCGTGCTCGACAAGCCCGTCGGCGTCGACGCCCACGAGGCGCGCGCGGTCGTCGCCGAGGCGGACGCGACCGGGACCCCGTGCACCGTGTTCCACAACCGGCGCTGGGACCCCGAGCAGCTCACGCTCGCCGCACTGCTGGGACGCGGCGAGCTGGGCGACGTGCACACGTTCGAGCGCCGCTGGGAACGGTGGCGGCCCGTGCCGCGCAAGCGGTGGAAGGAGAACGACGCCGACGGCGGCGGCCTGCTGCTCGACCTCGGCCCGCACCTCGTGGACTCGGCCACCCGACTGTTCGGACGGGTCACCGACGTGTGGGCGCAGACCCGGGCGCTGACCACCCCTACCGAGGACGACGTCTTCCTCGTGCTCACCCACGAGGCCGGCGGCGGGCTCGCCGCGAGCCCCCACGCCGTCGTCTCCCGGCTGTGGGCGGGCTCCGTGGTCGGTGCACCCGGTCCCCGCACCCGCGTGCTCGGCAGCCGGGGTGCCTACCTGGTGACCTCGTTCGAGCAGGACGCGTCCCCGCTCGAGCGGTTCGACGACGACGCACCCGCCGGCACGCACGGGTGGCTGACCCGCGGCCGGGACCGCACCCCCGTGCCGACGGCGTCCGGCGGCCACGCCGACTTCTACCGGGCGCTCGGCCCCTGGCTCGCCGGCGAGGAACCCGCGCCCGTGGACCCCGCGGACGCCGTACGCACCGCGGAGGTGCTCGACGCCGCGCGGGTCGCCGCCCGGGAGGGACGCCGGGTCCGCCTCTGACCGCACCGGGACGGCCCGGGCCTGTGGAAAACTTCCGCGGGCCCGGGCCGACTCGTGTTCCATGGGACCCGTGCAGACCGACACCGTGCTCGCCGTCCCGACCGACCCCGCCGCCCGCGACGCGCTCCTGGAGCGAGTGCGGGCGGTCACCGACGTCGACCACCCGGCCCTCGAGCCCGTCGGTGCCGCCGTCGCGCGACCCGACGGCGGGCTCGTCGTCCCCCGCGGCGACAGCACCACGACCGAGCTCGCCACCGTGCTGGCGGTGCGCGGCCGGTGCAGCGCCCCGGAGGCCGCCGGGCTCGCGGTCGCGCTCGGCCAGGCCCTGGCCGCCCTGCACAGCTCCGAGATCGTGCACGGCGGCCTCGACGTCGCCGACGTCGTGCTCGACCTCGAGGGCCACGGCCGGCTGCGACCCCGCCTCGACGTGCCGCCGGCCCGGGCGGGCGAGGCGGACGACGTGCACGACGTCGCCGCGCTCGTCGACCGGCTCCTCGGCGATACCGACGACGACAGCGCGACGGCCCTGCGCGCCGCGCTGGCGCCGGCCCTGGCGGCGGACCCGCGGATCCGGCCCGCCGCGGGCACGCTCGCGGCCGACGTGCACGACGCCGTCGCACCACAGCCCGTCCGCCTGCCCGAGCCGGCGGTCCTGGCGGCGGCGGCGCTCGCGGGCGGACGGCGGCAGACCGACGCCGCACGCGGCCCCGGACACGTGCGCGCCCGCCGGGTACCGAAGCCGTCCCGCGGGACGGTCGCGGCCGAGCAGCACGGGCGCCGGACCCGGCGACAGGATCGACGGCGCCAGGATCGACGGCGCCGGTCCGGCGAGGCGCGACGTGGGCCGGTGCCGCGGGGCACGCTGGTCGCCGGTGCGGGCGTCCTCGCCGTCGTGGCGGTCGCGTTCCTGGTGCTCGACGGTCCCCTCGGACCGTCCGCGGGGGCAGAGCCGGCCGTGCCGGCGCCCGCGGCGCCGGCATCGGCAGCGCCGGCCGGGCCGGGCCCTCTCACCGACGTGGACGACCCCGCCGGCGCGGCGGCGGCGCTGACGAGGCTCCGGCCGGCCGTGCTCGCGGGAGAGCGCGACGTCGACGAGCTCGCCGTGCCCGGATCACCGGCCCACGAGGACGACCTGGCCCTCGTCGCGCGGGCGTCCGACGTCCGGCTGACGGTCCCCGACGTGGACGTCCTCGCGACCGAGCCCGTGGCCACGCCGGGCGACGGGACGGCCACCGTGCTCGTGCGGTACACGGTGGGGGCGCACGAGCAGAGCGTCGACGGGACGGTGACCGCCGTGCCCGCGGGGGAGCCGCGCACCGACCGGCTGCACCTGGCGTGGACCGACGACGGCTGGCGCGTCCGCTCCGTCGGTTGAGACGGCGTCGGCCGGGACGACGACGGGGGTGCGGACCGGACCGGTCCGCACCCCCGTCAGCAGGAGCGTCGTGCGATCAGAGACCGACCTCGGCCTCGAACGCCGCCTCCTCGATGCGCTTCTTGACCGCGGTCAGGAACCGTGCGGCGTCGGCGCCGTCGACCAGGCGGTGGTCGTAGGACAGGAAGAGCATCGCCATCTGGCGGATCGCGATGGTCTCCTCGCCGTCGGGGCCGGTGACGACCACGGGCTTCTTCGTGATCGTGCCGGTGCCGAGGATCGCGACCTGGCCCACGGGGACGATCGGGGTGTCCCACACGGCACCGCCGGAGCCGGTGTTCGTGATGGTGAACGTGGCCCCGCTCAGGTCGTCCGGGCCGATCTTGTTGTCACGCGTGCGGGTGGCGAGGTCGCCGATCTGCCGCGCGATGCCCGCCAGGTTGAGGTCACCGGCGTTCTTGATGACCGGGACCACGAGGCCACGCTCGGTGTCGACGGCGATGCCGACGTTCTCCGAGGAGTGGTAGGTGATCTCGCCCTTGTCGGTGTCGATCGAGGCGTTGACCTTGGGGAAGGCCTTCAGCGCCTCGACGGCGGCCTGCGTGTAGAACGGCAGGAACGTCAGGTTGGCGCCCTCGCGGGCCTTGAAGTCGGCCTTCGCACGCTGGCGCAGCTTCGAGACCTTGGTGACGTCGACCTCGACCGCGGTGGTGAGCTGGGCCTGCGTCTGCAGCGCCTCGTGCATCCGCTCGGCGACGACCTTGCGCAGCCGGGACATCTTCTCGGTGGTGCCGCGCAGCGGCGAGACCTCGGGGATGCTCGGCTTCTTCGGGGCCGACGGCGCGGAGGCGGCGGGAGCCTCGGCCGGGGCGGCGGCCTTCTCTGCCGCGGCCAGGACGTCCTCCTTGCGGATGCGGCCGCCCACGCCGGTGCCCTCGATCGCCGAGACGTCCACGCCCTTCTCCGCCGCGAGCTTGCGCACCAGCGGGGTCAGGTAGGAACGGCCGCCGGCCGGCTTCTCCTGCGCCGCGGGGGCCTCGGCCTTCGGCTCGGGCTTCTTCTCCGCGGCCGGCGCGGGTGCCGGGGACGCGGCGGGCTTCTCCTCGGCCTTCCCCTCCGACTTCGGCTCGGGAGCGGGCTCCGGCTTCTTCTCCGGCTCCGGCTTCTCCTCCGACTTCGGTTCCGGAGCGGACTCCTGGGCCGCGGGTGCGGCGCCCGAGCCGACGATCGCCAGCACGGCACCGACCTCGACGGTCTCGTCCTCGCTGACCCGGATCTCCTGGACCGTGCCGGCGACCGGCGAGGGGACCTCGGTGTCGACCTTGTCGGTGGAGACCTCCAGCAGCGGCTCGTCGACGGCGATCTCGTCACCGACCTCCTTGAGCCACCGCGTCACGGTGCCCTCGGTGACGGACTCGCCGAGCGCGGGCAGGGTCACCTCGGTGCCCTCGCCGCCGCCGGACGGGGCGGACGACCCGGCGGACTCGGCCGACGACGCGGCCTCGTCCTCGGCGGGCTTCTCCTCGGCCTGCGGGGCCTCGGGCTCGGGGCTCTCCTCGGCCGGAGCGGACTCCGCGGCCGGGGCCGACTCCGCGGCCGGGGCGTCGTCGTCGGACCCGCCGCCGGAGCCGTCGCCGATGACGGCCAGGGTGGCGCCGACCTCGACCGTCTCGTCCTCGTCGGCGAGGATCTTCTCCAGCACCCCGGCGACGGGGGAGGGGATCTCGGTGTCGACCTTGTCGGTGGAGACCTCGAGCAAGGGCTCGTCGACCTCCACGGAGTCCCCGACGGACTTCAGCCAGCGGGTGACGGTTCCCTCGGTGACGGACTCGCCGAGCGCCGGCAGCTGCACGTTCTCAGACATGACCTGTGGAGTCTCCTTCGATCAGTGGGTCGGGCGACGCGCCGAGGCCCGCCGACCGGTGTCCGGCCGATCGAGTTCCCGTTGCCGCGTTCCTGGGGTCACTGCCTGTCATCTTGTCACTATGTGTGGTCCGGCCCCAATCGAGGCCGGAGGGCCAATGGTGTGACGCTGGGTACATCGGGCCACTTTTTCTGTCATCCGCAGGCCGTCCCGTCGTCATCGCAAGCGGTGGACGTGCCGCTGCCCGGACCCGGGCACGCGCGGTACGCTCGCGGACATGTCGTTGAGGTCCGCCATGGATCGCCTCCTGGGCCGGTCCGCCCCGTCGTCGTCGCCGTCCGCCGCGCCCGCGGGCGGCCGCTCCGCCGTCGTCGCCCACCTGCAGGACTTCGTGGCCACGCGGGTCGGCGTGGAGGCCTACGTCGAGCCGCCGAACGCCCAGACCCCGCCCACCGTGCTGCTCGTGGCGACCACGGGGGAGTGGACGCGGCGCCGGGTCCCGGACGAGCGCACCGGGTTCGACGTCGCCCGCTCGCTGGGGGTGCCCGTGTACAACGTGCGGTTCACCGGCTACCCGCAGCGGATGCGCGACTGGAACTCCGCCCAGCACGCCCGGCAGAAGAATCGCCCGCGCCGCTGAGACCGGACGGCCGCGGGGCAGTGCCCCGCGGCCGTCGCGGCCGTCGCGGCCTTCGCGCGCTCGTCAGCCCTCGGCGCCGCTGCGGCCCTCGAGGAAGCCCAGCATGGTCCGCACGCCGACGCCGGTACCGCCGGCGGGCGTGTAGCCGAACGGCCCCTTCTCGTTGAAGGCCGGTCCGGCGATGTCGAGGTGCGCCCACGGCGTGTCCTCGACGAACGTGCGCAGGAACAGGCCCGCCGTGAGCATGCCGCCCCACCGGTCGCCCACGTTGGAGATGTCGGCGACCTTGGACTTCAGCCCCTCGGCCAGGTCGTCCGGCAGGGGCATCGGCCAGAACTCCTCGCCCACCGTGTCGGCGGCGACCTTGATCTCGTCACGGACCGCGTCGGTGCCCATCACGCCGCTGACGCGCTTGCCCAGTGCCACCATCTGCGCGCCGGTGAGGGTCGCGATGTCCAGGACGACGTCGTGGCCGTCCTCGACGGCGGACACCAGCCCGTCCGCCATGACCAGGCGGCCCTCGGCGTCGGTGTTCAGGACCTCCACGGTCTTGCCGCCCCGGATGCGCACCACGTCCGAGGGACGCTGGGCGTTGCTCCCGGGCATGTTCTCCGCCAGGCAGAGGTATCCCGTGACCGCCACCGGCAGGCCGAGCCGCGCCGCGGCGAGCACCGTGTGCAGCACCGCCGCCGCGCCGGCCATGTCCAGCTTCATGGTCTCCATGCCCGCCGCCGGCTTCAGCGAGATGCCGCCGGTGTCGAACGTGATGCCCTTGCCCACCAGGGCGACGCGCTCGGACGCCTTGGCCGGGGCGTACGCCACCTTCACCAGGCGCGGCCCGCGCGCCGAGCCCTGACCGACGCCGGTGAGACCGCCGTAGCCGCCGGCCGCGAGCTGCTTGTCGTCCAGGACCGTCACCTTGACGCCCTTGACGCCCAGCTCCTTGACCGCGGCCTTGGCCGCGTCGGCGAACGCCGCGGGGAACAGGTCGTTCGGCGGGGTGTTGACCAGGTCGCGGGTGCCGTGCACCGCGGCGGCCAGCACCTCGGCGCGGGACACCGCCGCACGGGCCGCGCCCGAGCGGGCGAACGACGTCGCGAGCTGCAGCCGCTGCACCGGGGCCTGCTTCGCGGCAGCCTCCTCGCCGCGGTAGGACGTGAACGCGTAGGCGCCGAGCAGCGCGCCCTCCGCCACGGCGCCCAGCTCGGCCTCGTCCACCGCCGGCAGCGCCACGACCGCCGACGCCGAACCGGCCAGGGACCGCACCGCCGAGCCCGCGGCGGAACGCAGCGACTCGCGGGCGAACGTGCCGTCCGCGTCACGCTCCCCGAGGCCCGTGAGCACCAGGACGTCCGCGGAGACGTCCTTGCCCGCCGGGAGGGTGCGGACCTCGCCGAGCGCGCCGGTCACCCCCAGCCGCGGTGCGAGCGTCTCGATCTGCTCCACGACCGCTGCGGGCAGCTGGTCGGCGACGACGGCCACGCCGTCGGAGGTGGAACAGGTGCCGACGACGAGGGCGTCGGCCGTGAGAGAGGTCGGATTCTTGCCGGTCAGAGTGAGGTCAGCCACGGGACCCAGCCTAACCGGGCGCCGCGGGACCGGTGTGCCGGGGCGACCGGTAGTCTGCCGACGTGGTCCTTCCCCTGGTCGTCCTCGCCGTCGCGCTGTGCCTGGCGCTCGCGGGGTGGGCGGCGTGGTTCGCGCTGCGCGACCGCGCGGTGGTGCTGCGCCAGCTGTTCGCGGCCGGCGCCGTCGAGGCAGTCCTCGTCGTGCAGGCCGTCGTCGCCGGTGTCCTGCAGGCCGGGGGCCACGCCGTCGACGGCCCGCTGTTCTGGGGCTACCTGCTCACCGCGGCCCTGCTGCTGCCGCTCGCCGCCGTGTGGGCGTTCGCCGAGCGCACGCGGTGGTCGTCCGTGGTGCTGCTCGTCGCGGCGCTGACGGTGGCGTTCCTGCAGTGGCGCCTGTGGATCATCTGGACGGAGGGCGCATGAGCACCTCGACACCCGCTGCGACGGGGAAGGGCTTCGGCCGCCTCCTCGTGACCGTGTACGGCGTGCTGGCGTTCGCCGCCGTCGGCCGCTCGGCATACCAGGTGCTGACCAAGCTCGAGCACGCACCGGTCGCCTACCTGCTGTCCCTGCTGGCCGCGCTCGTCTACGTCGTCGCGACCGTGGCGCTCGCGCTCGGGTCCCGCCCGCGCTGGCGCCGCACGGCGTGGTGCGCCGTCGCCGTCGAGGCGGCAGGCGTCCTGAGCGTCGGTGTGCTCTCGACGACGCACCCCGAGTACTTCGGTGAGGCCACCGTCTGGTCGTCGTTCGGGCAGGGGTACGGGTACGTGCCGCTGGTCCTGCCGTTCGTCGGGCTGTGGTGGCTCTGGCACACTCGCCCCCGGAGCGATGATCCTGCGAGCGCGCCGGCCCGACCGACGGAGGCACGATGACCCCCTACGCCCTGTTCTTCCGCACCGTCTTCCGGCGGATGGACCCTGAACGGGCGCACGAGCTCGCCTTCCGTGCCATCGAGGTGGTGGGCCGGTTGCCGGTGGTCCGCGACGTCGTGCAGGGCGCGCTGGCCCCGTACCTCGGCCGCGGTACCGGCGGACCGGGCAGCGTCGACGTCCTGGGCCGCACGGTGCCGGCGCCGTTCGGGCTGGCCGGCGGGTTCGACAAGAACGCGCGCGCGGTGCGCGGCCTGACGATGCTGGGGTTCGGGTTCGTCGAAGTGGGTACCGTCACGCCCCGGCCGCAGCCCGGCAACGAGGCGCCGCGCATGTGGCGCGAGCTCGACGTGGCCGGCGTGCGCAACCGGATGGGGTTCAACAACGACGGTGCGGTCGAGATGGCTGAGCGGCTGCGTGCGCTGCGGTCCACGCCGGCCGGCCGGGCCGCCGTCGTCGGGGTGAACATCGGCAAGAACAAGGACACGTCCGCCGCCGACGCCGCCCGGGACTACGCCACCGGCGCCCGGCTGCTGGCGCCGTACGCCGACTACCTGGTCGTCAACGTCTCCTCGCCGAACACCCCCGGCCTGCGTGACCTGCAGACCACCGCCGAGCTGCGGCCGATCCTGACCGCGGCGCGGGAGGCGGCGGACTCCGCCACGTCCGGGGACGACCGGACGCCGCTGCTGGTCAAGATCGCCCCCGACCTGGCCGACGACGACGTGGACGCGGTCGCGGACCTCGTCGCCGAGCTCGGGCTCGACGGCGTCGTCGCGGTGAACACGACGATCGACCACGAGCGAGGGCCGGGCGGCCTGTCGGGCCCGGTGCTCCTCCCGCGCGGGCTGGAGGTCGTCGCCCGGCTGCGTGGCCGGCTGGGACCCGTCCCCGTGATCATCGGCGTGGGCGGCGTGGCCGACGCCGACGACGTGCGGGCCTACCTGCGGGCGGGCGCGGACCTGGTGCAGGGGTACACGTCGTTCGTCTACCGCGGTCCGCTGTGGCCGTCGTCGATCAACCGGGCCCTGACGCGGTCGGCGGGCTCGGTCAGCGCGGGGACCGTCGCATGATCCGGCCGCGCTGGGAGTGGGCCTGGGAGACCGACGCCGGGGACCGGGTCGCCTCGCCGAGCCCGGTGTTCACCACGCAGTACGACGCGGAGGAGTGGCTCGGCGAGCACTGGCGCGAGCTCGCCGCCGCCGGCGCGGTCCACGCGCGGCTGCTGCACGAGGGCAGCCAGGCCACCCCGACCGTCGAGCTGCGGGTCCCCTGACCGTCAGGCCTCCCGCGTCACCCGTGCCCAGGTCCGGGCGAGCCGTCCCACCGCGTCCGTCAGGACCTCGGGCGACCGAGTCCACGTCAGGCGCAGGTGGTCGGCGGCGGTGCCGTCCGGAGTGAACTGCGGGCCTGCGGACAGCCGCAGCCCGTCGGAGACCGCGGCCGCGGCCAGGGCGGGGCCCACGGGCCGTCCGAGCCCGATCCAGAGGCACAGGCCGCCGGGCGGCCGGGGCACGTCCCAGGAGGGGAACCGGCGGCGCACGGACTCCACGAGCAGGTCGCGGCGGGAGCGCAGGTCGGCGAGACGGGCCGGCAGGACCTCCTCGCGCCGGTCGAGCAGGTCGGCCACCGCGAGCTGTTCCAGCACGGGGGTGGCGACGTCGAGCCGCTGGCGGACGCGCGCGAGGCGCTGCACGAGCTGTGGGGCGGCGCGGACCCAGCCCACGCGCATGCCGCCCCAGAAGGTCTTCGACGCGGAACCGACGCTGATCAGCCGCGGGTCCTCGCCGGTGCCCGCGAACGGTGCGGGGACGCCGACCCCGTCGAGGTCCAGGTCGGTCAGGGTCTCGTCGCCGACCACGGTGACGCCCTGCGCGGTCAGCGTGCCGAGCGCCGCGCGCTCGGCGGCGGTTAGGGTGCGGCCGGTCGGGTTGTGGAAGTCGGGCACCAGGTAGACGAGCCGCGCGCCCGTGCGGCGGACCGCCGACGCCATCGCCTCCACGTCGCCGACCGGTACTCCGACGACGCGCGCCCCGGCGGCCCGCAGCGCTCCGATCGCGTGCACGTAGGTGGGCGACTCGACCAGGGCGTGCTCGGTGCGGGCGAGCAGGGTGCCGGCCAGCAGCGCGATCGCCTGCTGCGCGCCGGTGGTGACCAGGATCTGGTCGACGTCCGTGGGCACGCCGCGCGCCGTGTACCGGGCGGCGATCGCCGCCCGGAGGGACTCGATGCCGAGGTGGGCGTAGCCACCGCCGGACAGGTGTGCGGGCAGCTCCTCGAGGGCGCGCGCGTAGGCGCCGTGCAGGGCGTCGCTCGCCGACGGCGTCGCCTGGGCGAGGTCGATGACGTGCTCGTCGCCGAGGTCGGTCAGGGGCGCGTCGCCGGCGGGCGGCCGCCGGGCCGGCGCGGCGGCAGGACCGCGGGGGAGGACCGCCACGGTGCCGGAACCGACCCGGCTCGTGGCGAACCCGAGCTCGCGCAGCCGCGCGTACGCGCCCGACGTCGTGGTGCGGGAGACCCCGAGCGCGTCGGCGAGGTCGCGCTCGGACGGCAGCCGGGTCAGGGGAGGCAGGGTGCCGGACAGCACGGCGGCGCGCAGCGCGTCGGCCAGCGCCTGGTAGGCGGGACCGGGGCGGCGCCACCCGTCGAGCAGCCGGGCCGCCGACGGCGCGGACAGGTGACGGAGCGCGTCGACGGTGGCGGTGGGTGCGGTCACGGGCCCACTCTAGGGCCACCGGTAGTCGATTGGCTATGGATTGTGAGTCCAATGGCGCCGAAGGTGGCTGTCATGAGCACCATCGCCGTCACCCGGCCCACGACCCGCCCACCGATGCGCCCGGCCCGCCGGGCCGCCCAGCTCGTGCTCGGGCTGGCCGCCTACGCCTGGTCGATGGCGATGCTGCTGCACGCCGGTCAGGGCGCCATGCCGTGGGACGTCATGCACCAGGGGATCGTCCGCACCACCGGCTGGTCGTTCGGCGTTGTCGTCGCGCTGACCTCCGTCGTCGTGCTGGCCGCCTGGGTCCCGCTGCGGCAGCGGCCCGGCGTCGGCACCGTCGCGAACGTCGTGATCATCTCCGTCTGCGTCGGCCCCAGCCTGGTGGCCGTCCGCGCGCTGGTCCCCGACCCCGGCACCGGTGCGGCGGTCCTGCTGGCCGCTGGCGGCATCGCGCTGAACGGCGCGGCCACCGCCGCCTATGTGGGGGTCCGGCTCGGACCCGGCCCCCGCGACGGGCTCCTGACCGGGATCGTCGAGCGCTCCGGCGCCTCGGTGCGGCTCGTCAAGACCGGCATCGAGGGGAGCGTCGTGCTCCTCGGGTGGCTGCTGGGCGGCACCGTGGGATGGGCCACCGTCGCCTACGCCCTCCTGGTCGGCGTCGTCGTCCAGACAGTGGCCCGGCAGCGGTGGCTCGTGCCGACCGGGCTCGTCGCGGCACCGGCACGACGCCCGCGACGCCCGCGACGCCCGCGACGCCCGGCCGTCGATCGCACCGGGACGCACGACGCCGTGCCTCCGTCCCGTGAGCAGGTCCAGGAGGCACGGCGTCGGCGGGCTCGGCAGATCGCCCGCGCCCTGGAGGCGTTCGGCGACCAGGACCGGACCCTGTAGCTGCCGCCGGGTCAGACGACGCGCGTCTGCGGGGCGCCCTCGGCGGTCTTCGCCGGGTCCCGCTCGACGACGTCGCCGAGGACGTCGTCGATGCGCGCCATGAGCTCGGCGGGGATCGTCACGCCGGAGGCCTTGACGTTCTCGGCCACCTGCTCGGGCCGCGAGGCGCCCACGAGGGCGGCCGCGACGTTGTCGTTCTGCAGCACCCACGCGACGGCGAGCTGGGCCATCGACAGGTCCAGCTCGTCGGCGACCGGCTTGAGCCCCTGCACCCGCTCGAGGACGTCGTCGCGCATGAACCGCTCGATCATGCGGGCGCCGCCCTTGGAGTCCGTGGCCCGCGACCCGGCCGGCAGGTCCTTGCCGGGCACGTACTTGCCGGACAGCACGCCCTGGGCCATGGGGGACCAGACGATCTGGGACAGCCCGGCCTCCTTCGAGGCGGGGACCACCTCGTCCTCGATGACGCGCCACAGCATCGAGTACTGCGGCTGGGAGGAGATGAGCTGGAAGCCGAGGTCCTTGGCCATCGCGGCACCGGCGCGGATCTGGTCCGCCGTCCACTCCGAGACGCCGATGTAGAGGGCCTTGCCCTGGCGCACGATATCGGCGAACGCCTGCATCGTCTCCTCGAGCGGCGTCTCCGTGTCGTAGCGGTGCGCCTGGTACAGGTCGACGTAGTCGGTGCCCAGCCGCTGCAGGGAGCCGTTGATCGACTCCATGACGTGCTTGCGCGACAGGCCCGTGTCGTTGGGGCCGCCGGGGCCCGTCGGCCAGTAGACCTTGGTGAAGATCTCGAGGGACTCGCGGCGCTCGCCCTTCAGGGCGTCGCCGAGGACCTGCTCCGCCTTGGTGTTGGCGTAGACGTCCGCCGTGTCGAAGGTGGTGATGCCGGCGTCGAGCGCGGCGCGCACGCACTGCGTGGCGACGTCGTTCTCGACCTGGGACCCGTGGGTGAGCCAGTTGCCGTAGGTGATCTCCGAGATCTTGAGACCACTGTTGCCGAGGTAACGGTAGTTGACCATGCCGTCACCCTACGCGGCGTCACTCGGGCCAGACGCCGTGCTTCTTGTGGATCGGCTTGGGCAGCCGCGAGCGACGGATCTGGAAGGCGCGCATGACGGCGTACATCATGGTGCCGCGGGGCACGTCGAACGTCTTCTTCCCGTCGTCGCCCAGGGTGCCGAACTTGTCCCGCAGGCGCCGCTTGAGGCGCTGCCACATGACCACGGCGTCCAGCAGCGTGATGAAGACGACCGCGTAGAGCATGAGCAGCACCAGCATCGCCAGCGCCTGCTGCTGCATCACGAGGATGTTCAGGAAGATGAAGACGAACGCGATCGGCAGGAAGAACTCGCCGAGGTTCCACCGGGCGTCCACGTACTCGCGCACGTAGCGGCGCACCGGGCCGCGGTCGCGCACGGGCATGTGCCGCTCGTCGTTGTTCTGCATCGCGCGGTACTCGACGTTGCGCGCCTCGCGCATCTTCTCCTTGGACGCCTTGCGGGCGGCCTTGCGGTCGTCCGGCACGAGCGGGCGCTTGTTGCGCGCCTCGGACTCGCTGCGCTTCGGCGTGGGCCGGCCCTTGCCCTCGAGGCGAGCCGCCTCGGTCGGCGAGTCGGCGGTCACGGGGTCGGTCGTGTCGGACGCACCGGCGGCGGGCGTCTCGGCGAGGTCACGCTTGCGGGAGAACACCACACCAGGGTAATGGAGTCCCGCGGTGCTCCGGTACGGGGCGGAGGCGGCCGGTACCGTGATGCCGTGACGACTCCCACCCCGGACACCCCGGACCTGACCGCCGCCCTGCGCGCCCACGTCGACGACCTCTTCCCCGCCGTGCAGACCGACCTCGAGGCGCTGGTGCGCATCCCCAGCGTCTCCGCCTCAGCCTTCGACCCCGCGCACGTGGCCGCGTCCGCCGAGGCGGTCGCCGACCTCCTGCGCGACGCCGGGCTGCCGGAGGTGCAGGTCCTGCGCTCCGCCCGGCCGGACGCCAGCCCCGGAGCACCCGCCGTCGTCGCCCGACGTCCGGCGCCCGACGGCGCCCCGACCGTGCTGCTCTACGCGCACCACGACGTGCAGCCCCCCGGCGACCCGGCCGACTGGACCTCCGACCCCTTCGTGCCGACGCAGCGCGGCGAGCGGCTGTTCGGCCGCGGTGCCGCCGACGACAAGGCCGGCGTCATGGCCCACGTGGGTGCTCTGCGCGCCCTGGCGGCGCTGGGGGAGGACCCCGGGGTCGGGGTGACGGTGTTCGTCGAGGGCGAGGAGGAGTCGGGGTCGCCGAGCTTCGCGCAGTTCCTCGCCGACCACCACGAGCTGCTGGCGGCGGACGTGATCGTCGTGGCGGACTCCACGAACTGGAAGGTGGGCGTGCCCGCGCTGACGACGTCGCTGCGCGGTCTCGTGGACGGCGTCGTCACCGTCGAGGTGCTGGACCACGCCGTGCACTCGGGCATGTTCGGCGGGCCGGTGCTCGACGCTAACCTCGCGATGGCACGGCTCCTGGCCTCGCTGCACGACGACGTCGGCAACGTCGCCGTGACGGGGCTGACCGGGGCGGGCGAGCCGGAGGTGGACTACGTCGAGGAGGACTTCCGCGCCGACGCCGGCGTGCTCGACGGCGTGCGGCTCGCGGGCGAGGGGACCATCGCCGGGCGGCTGTGGACCAAGCCGGCGGTGGCCGTGATCGGCCTGGACGCCACCGACGTCGCGCACGCCTCCAACACGCTGGCGCCCAGCGCCGCGGCGAAGCTGTCCGTGCGCATCCCGCCGGGGGTCGACCCGCGCTCCGCCGAGGACGCGCTGCGGGCCCACCTGGAGGCCCACGCCCCGTTCGGCGCCCGCGTGACGTGGACGCCGGGCGAGCAGGGCAAGGCCTTCGGGGCCCCGGCGGACTCCGCCGCGATGCAGGCGGCACGGGCCGCGTTCGCGACCGCGTGGGGGACCGACCCCGTGGACATCGGCGTCGGCGGGTCGATCCCGTTCATCGCGGACCTGCTGGAGGCCTACCCGCAGGCCGCGGTGCTGGTCACGGGCGTGGAGGACCCGGACTCGCGGGCGCACGGCGCCGACGAGTCCGTGCACCTGGGCGAGCTGCGCAAGGTCGTGCTGGCCGAGGCGCTGCTGCTGCGCGGGCTCGCGCGCGGCTGACCGCGTCCGCCGTCGTCCCGCGGGACGACGGCGGAGCCCGGGTCAGGCCCGGACGTCCCGGTGGGCGACGTCCACGGCCCGGGCCCACGCCGCCACGTCGTCGGGCAGCTCGGGGCTTGCCGCCGGGGCGTCGTCGCCGAGCAGGGCCACGACGTCGGACGGCGCGACGCGCGTGCCGTCCTTGCCGAGGAACCTCCCGGCGACGAGGCCGCGCGCGCAGAACCGGTCGCGCGCGGTGAACACCTGCTCGAGGTAGACGACCCGCTCGTCCCACCCGAGGGTGCGCGTGGTGAGGGTGACGCGGTCGAAGAGCTGCAGCGAGCGCTTGTACGTCATGGTCGACGCCGCGACCACGGGGTACCAGCCGCGCGTCCTGAGTCGGTCGAACCCGCCGATGTCCGCCAGGTAGTTGGACCGGCCCACGTCCATCATCTGCAGGTAGGACCCGTTGTTGACGTGGAGGTACATGTCCAGGTCGCCGGGGTGGACGCGCAGGACCGTGGTCGACGGGTCGAGCATCCCCCGGTCGGGCTTGCGGCGGCGGGGGAGCAGGGAGGCCCTGGCGAGCTGCAGCATCCGGGTCATGGTGGGCACGTTATACCAGCGACGTGCGGTATCAGGTATCTCGGGGCGACGGCGGTCAGACCGGCGGGTCGGGGTCGTACTGCAGCGCACCGCGGACTTGGCGCGCGACCTCCGGGGACTCCAGGCGGGCCACCAGGTGCAGCGCCATGTCGATCCCCGCCGAGACGCCCGCCGACGTGACCACGTCGCCGTCGTCGACGAACCGCGCCTCGGTGTCGACCAGCACGCTCGGGTCGATCCGCGCGAGCTCGTCGTAGTGGTCCCGGTGGGTCGTCGCCGGGCGGCCGGCCAGGAGACCGGCCGCCGCCAGGACCAGCGTCCCCGTGCACACCGCCGCGACCACCGGCGTCTGGGCGTGGACCATCCGCAGCCACTCGAGGTGACCCGGGTCGGCGATCAGCGCCCGGGTGCCCCACCCGCCCGGATGGACGAGCAGGTGCAGGGGACCGACGTCGTCCGCCGAACGGGCCGGCACCATCCGCAAGCCCTTGGCGAGACGTACCCCCTCGCCGTCGTGCGAGAACGTGCTCACGTGCGGCTTGATCGCCGAGTGCTGCTCCCAGGCGGCCAGGACCTCGAACGGTCCCACGACGTCGAGCTCCTCGGCCTCGTCGAAGACGAAGATCCCGATGTGCAGCCCGCCGTCGGTGCTCACGCCGTCCTCCCGGTCCTGCGGCTCCGTCAGATCCCGGGCAGCGCCAGCATCTGGTCGAGGGCCACGCGGGCCCAGTGCGCGTCGTCGGCGTCCACGACGATCCGGTTGACGACGCGCCCCTCGACGAGGGACTCCATCGCCCACACCAGGTGGGGCAGGTCGATGCGGTTCATCGTCGAGCAGAAGCAGACGGTCGAGTCCAGGTAGTGGACCTGCTTGTCCGGGTGTGCGCGGGCGACGCGACGCACCAGGTTCAGCTCCGTGCCGATCGCCCACGACGAACCCGGCTCCGCGGCGTCGAGCGCCTTGATGATGTACTCGGTGGACCCCACCATGTCCGCGGCCGTGACCACCTCGTGCTTGCACTCGGGGTGCACCAGGACGTTGACGTCCGGGACCGCCGCGCGGATGTCGGTGACGTTGCGCTCCGAGAACCGGCCGTGCACCGAGCAGTGGCCCCGCCACAGGATCATGCGGGCGTCGCGCAGCTCGGCCTCCGTCAGGCCGCCGCCCGGCTTGCGGGGGTCGAAGACGACGCAGTCGTCCAGGCTCATGCCGAGCTGCAGCACCGCCGTGTTCCGGCCGAGGTGCTGGTCCGGCATGAAGAGCACCTTGCCGGTGCCGTCCAGGCCGCCGACCCGGTCGAACGCCCAGCGCAGCGCCACCTGCGCGTTCGACGACGTGCACACGGTGCCGCCGTGACGACCCGTGAACGCCTTGATCGCCGCCGTGGAGTTCATGTACGTCACCGGCACGGTGTCGCCGGCGACCCCCGCGTCCTCCAGCACCGCCCAGGCCTCCTCGACCTGCGAGATCTCGGCCATGTCCGCCATCGAGCAGCCCGCCGCCATGTCCGGCAGCACCACCTGCTGGGCGTCGGAGGTCAGGATGTCGGCGGACTCGGCCATGAAGTGCACGCCGCAGAACAGCACGAACTCCGCCTCCGGGCGGGCCGCCGCCCTCTGGGCGAGCTTGAACGAGTCGCCGGTGACGTCCGCGAAGTCGATGACCTCGTCGCGCTGGTAGTGGTGCCCCAGCACGAAGGCGCGGTCGCCCAGCGCCTCCCGGGCGGCCCGGGCCCGCTCGACCAGATCCGGGTCGGACGGGGACGGCAGCGCACCCGTGCACTCCACGCCGCGCTCGGAGGCGAGGTCGCGGTCCTGGCCCAGCAGGAGCAGGGCCGACGGGGCAGGCTCGACGAAGTTCGAGGTCTCGTTCAGCACTGTGGTCACGGCCACCATCCTCCCACGACCTCGCGCCCGACCGACGTCCGGGGGCGTGCCACGGGCCACGCGGGTGTGCCACGATCTGCGGGTGCACGTACTGCTCGTCACCACCGTCGGGGCCGACGGCGCGGCCCCCGACGTCGCCGCGGCCTGGGTCCGGGGCTCCGCCCGCTGCGAGGTGCGGCGGCTCGTCCTGGCGGCCCCGGTGCCGGCGCCCGGTCCGGCGTCGCCCCGTCAGGATCCGGCACCGGTCTTCGTCCCGACCGAGGCGCTCGGCCTGACCACGGTCGACCGGCCGTCCGAGACCCCCGAGCGTGCCGCGCTGGGGGCGGCGGTGCAGGCGGCCGACCTCGTCGTCGTGCACGTGACCGTCCTGGACGGCGCCGGGCTGCACGACGGCCCGGTCGCCCAGGCCGCTGCCGCCGCCGCGCCCGCCGTCGTCCCCGTCGTCGTGCTCGCCGGCCGCAGCGAGGTCACCCGCCGCGAGCTCGCCGCGGCCGGGGTCGCGGGCGTGCACGAGGTCGGCGACCCGTGGGACCCGGTCGCCGTCGAACGCGTGGCGCGCACCTGGGCGCCCGCGTGGCACGCGGGAACGTGACCCACGTCATCGCCCGGTGAGGATTCCGGCGTAGGATCGGGAACAGCCGCACCGGCCAACCTGTTGGAGGAAGCATGACCGACACCACCGAGATCGCCACGCACGGCGTCGAGCTCTCCGAGGTCGCCGCGACCAAGGTCCGCAGCCTCCTCGAGCAGGAGGGGCGCGACGACCTGCGCCTGCGCGTCGCCGTCCAGCCCGGCGGCTGCTCCGGCCTCATCTACCAGCTCTACTTCGACGAGCGTCTGCTCGACGGCGACGCCCTGCGCGACTACGACGGCGTCGAGGTCGTCGTGGACCGCATGAGCGTGCCCTACCTCGACGGCGCCAAGATCGACTTCGCCGACACCATCGAGAAGCAGGGCTTCACGATCGACAACCCGAACGCCGGCGAGTCCTGCGCCTGCGGCGGCTCCTTCGGCTGAGCCGGAGACGCACCGTCCCCGACGGCCGCCGCGACCCCGTGTCGCGGCGGCCGTCGTGCTATGCCTGGCTGCCCAGGCGGACCGACAGCACCCGGTGCTCGTCGTCCTCGCCGGCGGCGACGACCTCGTCGCCCACCATCTCGTGCCCCCGCATGCGGGCCCACGCCGGGACGTCGTAGCGTGCCGCCGGGTCCGTGGCCAGGACGTCGACGCGGGTCCCCGCCGCCAGCGTCCGGGCGGCCGCCGCCAGGCGGACCACGGGGAGCGGGCACCGCAGACCGCGCGCGTCGACCACGACCGCCTCGTGCTCCGGCGTCCCGCTCACAGGTCCTCCACGCCGAGCATGCGGCGCACCCGCGCCACCGCGCCGGGCAGCACCGCCAGGAACCTCTCGACGTCCTGCTCCGTCGTCGCCCGGTCCAGGGCGAGCCGCACGTTGCCGTGCGTGAGCACACCCATCGCGGCCAGGACGTGGGAGGGCTCCAGCGTCCCGGCCGTGCACGCCGACCCCGACCCGACGGCGAAACCCTCCCTGTCCAGCTCGGTCGTCAGCGCCTCGCCGTCGACGTAGAGGAACGAGAACGTCACGACGTGCGGCAGCCGTCGGTCGGGGTCACCGACGACCTCCACGTCCGGGATCCGCGTGACCTCCGCCCGGATCCGGTCCACCAGCGTCCGGCGCCGGGCGTCCGCCACGGCGAGGTCCTGCCGGACCGCCTGCAGGCCCACCGCCGCGGCGAAGGCGGCGGGCACGTTGACGCCGCCGGGCGCCCAGGGTTCCGGGTCCTCCGGCCCCGTGGGGACCGTCCGGACCCGCTGGCGCACCGCCACGACACCCGTGCCGGACGGGGCGCCCCAGTCCGCCGGGTCGGCGGCGAGGGCGTCCCACGCCTCCGGCACCGGGACGTGCCCCACGCTCGCACCGGCGTCGACCAGGAGCGGCACCCCGTGCTCCCGTGCCGCGGCGTGCACCTCCGGCAGCGGCTGGAGGGTGCCCACCTCGCCGTTCGCGTGCTGCAGCGCCGCCAGGGCGACGCCGTCGCGCAGCTCGGCGGCGAACGTCGCGGCGTCGACCCGGCCGAGCCGGTCCACGGCCACGGTGCGGCGTGCCCCACCCAGCGCGGCGGTGGCGTGCGAGGCCCCGTGCAGCAGCGCCGCCCGTTCGGTCGCACCGACGACGACGTCACGCCCGCTGCGCCGTCGAGCCCGGGACAGCTGCGCGGTGGCCTGGTGCAGGGACGCGCTGTGGGAGGGCGTGAACCGGATCTCCTCGGTCCGTGCGCCGAGCCCCGCGGCGAGGGCCTCACGGGCGCCGTCGAGCAGGGCGGCCGCGCGCCGACCCTCCGTGTGCAGGCGTCGCGGGTCCGCCCACCCGTCGTCCACGGCCTGCAGGAACGCCTGCCTGGCCGCGGGGTGCCAGCGGGCACCGCCCGCGTTGTCCAGGTACGCCCGTACCGTGGAGGAGGTGGGATCTGTCACACGTCGCCTTCCGTCCGGGGTGCCGGCACTGCCGGGAACCATGATGCCGCGCCCGTCGGAGGGCGACGAACGTGGCGCCGATCTGACACGGCCCGGTGGGCCGTCGCGAAGTCCGCGGATGGCGACGCCGCAAGGGCATCGTGTCAGGTAGGAAGCGGGCGCTTCTGGCGTCGAAACCGTGAAGGTCACGCTAGGCTGCTCCCATCGAGGACGAATGTCCCTCCGGCGTGCCCCCACTGATGACGCGTCGGGCGGGCGAGACGTGAAAGGCCTCCCTTGCACTCGAAGAGCTCCACCCGCACCCGGCGGACACGGGCCCTGCGCGCGACGGCGATCGCCGTCGGCGTCGCGGCCCTGGCCACCGGCTGCGCCAGCGACGTCGCCCAGCGCGGATACCTGCCCGGTTACACCGACGGGGAGGTGACCAACCAGACCGGCCGGATCACGGACCTGTGGGTCGGGTCCTGGGTGGCCGCCCTCGCCGTCGGCGTCATCACCTGGGGCCTGATGCTCTGGTGCGTGGCCGCCTACCGCAAGCGTCGCGACGACCACCGGCTCCCGGTCCAGACGCGGTACCACATGCCGCTCGAGATCATGTACACGATCGTCCCGACGCTCATGATCCTCGTGCTGTTCTTCTACACGAACCGCGACATGACCGAGATCCTGGACACCACCTCCGAGGAACCGGACGTCAACATCCAGGTCATCGGCAAGCAGTGGAGCTGGGACTTCAACTACCTCGACGACGACGTGTACGAGACCGGCCAGCAGCTGCTCGAGCCGGGCTCCGTCACCGACGAGGACACCGTGGACGGCGCCGTCGGCACCTCGGAGGACCTGCCGACGCTCTACCTGCCCGTCGGCGAGCGGGTCGAGTTCACCGTCGACTCCCGCGACGTCATCCACTCGTTCTGGATCCCCGCGTTCCTGTTCAAGATGGACATGATCCCGGGCAAGACGAACACCTTCCAGGTCGTCCCCGAGCGCGAGGGCACCTACGCCGGCAAGTGCGCCGAGCTCTGCGGCGAGTTCCACTCCGGCATGCTGTTCAACGTGCAGGTGGTCGACCGCGCCGAGTACGACGCCCAGATGGACGCGCTGCGCGACCGGGGCCAGACCGGCGAGCTCGGTCTCGACCTGAACCGTCAGCAGCACTCCGAGTTCTCCATCGAAGACACCACCCCGGAGGTCGAGGGCTGATGGCCACCACCACCGAGACCGGCTACGGCGCCGAGGCGATCCCCGGGCTCCAGCCGGCCCGCCAGACGCTGGGCCGCACCGTTGTCAAGTGGATCACCTCCACCGACCACAAGACGATCGGGTACATGTACCTGATCACGTCGTTCTTCTGGTTCGCCGTGGGAGGCATCCTCGCCCTGCTGATCCGTGCCGAGCTCTTCGCTCCCGGCATCCAGATCGTGCAGAGCAAGGAGCAGTACAACCAGCTCTTCACCATGCACGGCACGATCATGCTGCTGCTGTTCGCGACGCCCCTGTTCGCGGGCTTCGCCAACGTGATCATGCCGCTGCAGATCGGCGCGCCCGACGTCGCGTTCCCGCGGCTGAACATGTTCGCCTACTGGCTGTTCCTGTTCGGCGGGCTCATCGCCGCCGGCGGGTTCTTCACCCCGCAGGGCGCCGCGTCGTTCGGCTGGTTCGCCTACGCACCCCTGTCCAACACGACCTTCAGTCCGGGGTTGGGTGGAGACTTGTGGGTGTTCGGGTTGGCCCTCGCCGGCTTCGGCACCATCCTCGGTGCCGTCAACTTCATCACCACGATCATCTGCATGCGCGCGCCCGGCATGACGATGTTCCGGATGCCGATCTTCACCTGGAACACCCTGGTCACCAGCCTCCTGGTGCTCATGGCCTTCCCGCCGTTGGCCTCCGCGCTCTTCGCGCTCGGCGCCGACCGCCGCTTCAACGCCCAGGTCTTCAACCCGGACAACGGCGGAGCGGTGCTGTGGCAGCACCTGTTCTGGTTCTTCGGGCACCCCGAGGTGTACATCATCGCGCTGCCGTTCTTCGGCATCGTCTCGGAGATCTTCCCCGTCTTCAGCCGCAAGCCGATCTTCGGCTACAAGGGCCTGGTCTACGCGACCATCGCGATCGCCGCCCTGTCCGTGACCGTGTGGGCCCACCACATGTACGTCACCGGCGCCGTGCTGCTGCCCTTCTTCGCCTTCATGACGATGCTCATCGCGGTCCCGACCGGCGTGAAGTTCTTCAACTGGATCGGCACGCTGTGGCGAGGCAAGCTGACGTTCGAGACACCGATGCTCTGGTCCATCGGCTTCCTCGTGACGTTCCTCTTCGGCGGTCTGACGGGCATCATCCTGTCCAGCCCGGCGCTCGACTTCCACCTGTCCGACTCCTACTTCGTGGTGGCGCACTTCCACTACGTCGTCTTCGGCACCGTGGTGTTCGCGATGTTCGCCGGCTTCTACTTCTGGTGGCCCAAGTTCACCGGGCGGATGCTCGACGAGCGGCTCGGCAAGATCCACTTCTGGGTCCTGTTCATCGGGTTCCACATGACGTTCCTCGTCCAGCACTGGCTGGGCGTCGAGGGCATGGCCCGTCGGTACGCGGACTACATGCCCGGTGAGGGCTTCACCTGGGAGAACCAGCTGTCCACGGTCGGTGCCTTCATCCTCGCCGCCTCGACGCTGCCGTTCCTCTGGAATGTGTACGTGACCTGGCGCAAGGCGCCCAAGGTCGAGGTCGACGACCCGTGGGGCTACGGCCGCTCGCTCGAGTGGGCCACGTCCTGCCCGCCCCCGCGGCACAACTTCGCCTCGCTGCCCCGGATCCGGTCCGAGTCGCCCGCGTTCGACCTGCACCACCCCGAGGTCGCCGCGATGGAGGACCCGCACCACAACCAGGGCATGATCGACGAGATCTACGGCGGCGCCGACCGTCGGGGCCAGGCGGAGCACGTCGAGGATCTCACCATGAAGGACTACCCGGAGAAGCAGCAGTCGAGCACCGCGGTGATCGACGCCGAGCGTCCGCAGGACGACGAGGAGGACACCAAGTGAAGGTCGAGATTCGGCTGTTCGTGTGGCTGGCCCCCTTCTTCGTGCTCGTCGGGATCCTGTACGGCATCTTCACGGGTTGGACCGAGCCGGTCGGGTTCCTGGGGATCCCGCTCGTCGGCGCCCTGATGGCGATGATCGGCGCCTACCTGGTGGTCCAGGCCAAGCACACCGACCCCCGTCCCGAGGACGACGAGAACGGTGAGATCGAGCAGGGCGCCGGCGACCAGGGCGTCTACGCCCCGTGGTCCTGGTGGCCGCTGGTCATCGGTGCCGCGGCAGCCGTCGCGTTCCTCGGCCTCGCGGTCGGCTGGTGGGTCTTCTACATCGCCACCATCCTCGGCATCATCGGGCTCGTCGGCTGGGTCTTCGAGTTCAGCCGCGGCCAGCACGCGCACTAGCCGAGCACCGCGGCGGAAGACCGCGCTCGTCGTCGACGAAGGCCCGCAGCACCGGTTCGCCCGGAGCTGCGGGCCTTCGTCCGTGCTGTGCAGCGCCCCACCCGCGAGGTAGGCAACAACCCCGCCAGGTAGGCAACCCTCCCACCAGGTAGGCAACAACCCCGCCAGGTAGGCAACCCTCCCACCAGGTAGGCAACAACCCCGCCAGGTAGGCAACCCTCCCACCAGGTAGGCAACAACCCCGCCAGGTAGGCAACCCTCCCGCCAGGTAGGCCTGCGCATCGGCGGGTTTCGGCCCGTCAGCGTCGTGCACGATCGGGCCGGCATCGTCCGGCAGTGCCGCCTCGGTCCCAACGCCGTTCCAGACGCTCACTCTGACGTGGAGTCGGCGCTGAACCGATCGACGGGCGAGAAGCAGTGCCTACCTCGACGCGGAGTTGCCTACCTCGGCCTGAGATTGCCTACCTCACGAGATTCTGGCCTACCTCGCGGGAGGGGGGAGGGGGAGTGGGAGAGGTGCGGGCATTGCTCGGGCGGAGACGGCAGGAGCCCCGGACAGCGGCGCTGTCCGGGGCTCCTGCCGTGCCAGGGAGATCGTCAGGCGATGAGGCCTGCGGTCTGGGTGCGGGCGCGCTCGAGGCGGGCGGCGACGTCGGCCCAGTTGGCGATGTTCCAGAACGCCTTGACGTACTCGGCCTTGACGTTGAGGTAGTCGAGGTAGAAGGCGTGCTCCCACATGTCGAGCATGAGCAGCGGGGTGATGCCGACGGGGACGTTGGCCTGCTGGTCGAAGAGCTGGAAGATCAGCAGCTTCTGGCCGATGGAGTCCCAGCCGAGCACGGCCCAGCCGGAGCCCTGGATGCCGGTGGCGGTGGCGGCGAAGTGGGCTTGGAACGCGGCGAAGGAGCCGAACTGGTCCTTGATGGCCTCGGCCAGCTCGCCGGTGGGCTCGCCGCCGCCCTCGGGGGACAGGTTGTGCCAGAAGATGGTGTGGTTGGTGTGCCCGCCGAGGTTGAACGCGAGGTTCTTCTCGTGCAGGTTCACCGCCGCGAGGTCGCCCGACTCGCGCGCCTCGGCCAGCTTGTCCAGCGCGGTGTTGGCGCCCGCGACGTAGGTGGCGTGGTGCTTGTCGTGGTGCAGCTCCATGATCTTGCCGCTGATGTGCGGCTCGAGCGCGCTGTAGTCGTAGGGCAGGTCGGGCAGCGTGTAGACAGCCATGCTGGTGTACCTTCCAGTTCGGGCCGCACGCGGTCCAGCGCGCGGCGTGGTGTCGTCGAACCGTGATGGGCGATGCCCACCATGGTCAGGATAGGCAAGGACCCGCGCATCGCGACCGCAGGAGCGGCTGTGGCGTTGCGCGGGTCCTTGTCCGGCCCGTCAGGAGTCTCAGCGCTCCCGATCGACGGTGTCGGTCCCCGAGGTGACCTCGGAGGTGTGTGCCGCCGGGGCGATCTCGTCGTGCTCACCGTGCGAGTGGGCCGCAGCGAGCTCCGCCGGGGTCACCGGCTCGACGCGGTCCTCGTAGAAGAACCGGGAGAGCTTCTGCCAACGCTTGTCGCTCTTGTAGCCGCGGCGCTTGACGCCACGGGCGTCGGTGGCCGGCTCGATCTCGAGCGGTCGGTGCGCGTCGTAGTTGACCCGCAGCCAGCGCTCCTGCTCGTCGAGCGGACGGTGCACCTCGATGTACTCGCCGTTGGCGAACCGGACGATCCGACCCGTCTCGTGGCCGTGCAGGACCAGCTCGCGGTCCTTGCGCTGCAGCGACAGGCAGATCCGCTTGGTGACCCAGAAGGCGAAGACCGGCCCGACGAAGAACAGGATCCGGAACGCCCAGGTGATCTGGTTCAGGGACATCGCGAAGTGCGTGGCGATGAGGTCGTTCGACCCGGCGAGGGCCAGGATGATGAACGCCGTCAGGAAGGCGACGCCGAGACCGGTGCGCACGGGCACGTTGCGCGGACGGTCGAGCACGTGGTGCTCGCGCTTGTCGCCCGTGACCTTGGCCTCGATGAACGGGTACGCGAAGAGGAACGTGAACAGCAGGCCCGGGATGACCACCGCCGGGATCAGCACGTTGAGCGACAACGTGTACCCGAAGATGACCCACTCCGTGCCCGCACCCGGCATCAGTCGGAGCGACCCTTCGAGGAAGAGCATGTACCAGTCGGGTTGCGCACCGGCGCCGACGGGGGAGGGGTCGTACGGCCCGTAGTTCCAGACGTTGTTGATGCTCATCGTGGCACCCATCAGGGCGAGGATGCCGAAGACGATGAAGAAGTTGCCGCCCATCTTGGCGACGTACACCGGGAAGAGCGGGTAGCCGACGACGTTCTTGTCCGTGCGGCCGCCACCGGGGTACTGGGTGTGCTTGTGCAGCACCATCAGGAACAGGTGGAGCCCGATGAGGGCGAGGATCAGCGCCGGCACGAGCAGGATGTGGATCGTGAACAGGCGCGGGATGATGTGCTCGCCGGGGAACTCGCCGCCGAACACCATGTACGACATGTACGAGCCGATCACCGGGATCGACTTGATGACGCCGTCGGTGATGCGCAGACCGTTGCCGGACAGGACGTCGTCCGGCAGGGAGTAGCCGGAGAAGCCCGCCAGGAGGCCGAGGATCAGCAGCACGGTGCCCACGAGCCAGTTGATCTCGCGCGGCTTGCGGAAGGCGCCGGTGAAGAACACGCGCATCATGTGCACGACGATCGAGGCCATGAAGACCAGGGCGGCCCAGTGGTGGATCTGCCGCATGAGCAGACCGCCGCGCACGTCGAAGGAGAGGTCCAGCGTCGAGGCGAAGGCCGTCGACATGAGCTGGCCCTGCATGGTCTCCGGCCCTGCGCCGTGGTACTCGACGAGCGCCATCGACGGGTCGAAGAACATCGTGAGGAACACGCCGGACAGCAGCAGGACGACGAAGGAGAACAGCGCCATCTCGCCCAGCATGAACGACCAGTGGTCCGGGAAGACCTTGCGCGCGAACTCCTTGACGGCGACACCGATGCTGGTGCGCTGGTCCAGGTAGTCGGCTGCCTTGCCGACGGGTGTGGTGGGTGCGCCGGTGTTCGACGCGGTCTCGGTGCTCACTTCAGACGCTCCCAGTAGCTCGGGCCGACGGGCTCGGCGAAGTCGTCCTGGGCCACGAGGTAGCCCTCGTCGTCGACGGCGATGGGCAGCTGCGGCAGCGGCCGGTTGGCCGGGCCGAAGACCACCTTGGCGCCGTCGGCCATGTCGAAGGTCGACTGGTGGCAGGGGCACAGCAGGTGGTGCGTCTGCTGCTCGTACAGCGCCACGGGGCAGCCGACGTGCGTGCAGATCTTCGAGTACGCCACGATGCCGTCGTAGGACCAGGTCTCGCCCTCGGGCGACTGGTCGGAACGGATGTCCTCGGGGTTGAGGCGGACGAGCAGCACCACGGCCTTGGCCTTCTCGGTGATCCACTCGTGGGACGCCATGTACTCCTCGGACTCCTCCGGGATCACGTGCGCCACGGAGCCGACCGTGAGGTCGGCGGCCTTGATCGGACGACCCGTGGGGTCGTACGCGAGGCGCTTGCCGGAGGTCCAGATGGTGTGCCGGAACTTCGAGATGTTCCAGTCCCCGCCGACGCTGGAGATCAGCGGCACGGCGAAGGTCAGGGGGAAGAGCGCGAGCGCCGAGACGGCGGCACCCTTGAGCACGCCGCGACGGCCGATGCCCGAGTCCTCGACACCGTCGGTGAGGTGCTTGACGGCGACCTCGCGGACCTCGGGAGTGCTCCGGAGCTCGTGCCGCTCGTCGACGTGCTCGTGATCGCTCATCAGGGCCTTGGCCCAGTGGATGGCGGCGATGCCGATGCCGAGCAGCGAGATCGCCATGGTCACGCCGAGCAGCAGCGTGGACAGCCGGGTCTGGTCGGTGGTGCCGTCGGGACGCACCGTGAAGTAGGCGACGAGGCTGGCGATCGCGCCGAGGCAGGACAGCGCGAACAGCAGGACGATGATCCGCTCGCTGCGCTTGTTCGCCTTCGGGTCCGTGTCGGTGAGTCGGGGCCGGTGCTCCGGGACGCCCGGGTCGCTGAACCGCTCGGGGTGACCGGCGGTTCCCGTCGACGTCGTCACGTCCTGGGAGGTGTTGGGGTTCTGGTTCTCGCTCACGAGGACTTCGCTCCGATCCACACAGCGGCACCGATCATCAGGCCGAGGCCGACGACCCATGCCCACAGGCCTTCGCTGACGGGGCCGAGGGAGCCGAGGCTCAGACCGCCGGCGGACCCGTCGCGCTGCTCGACGAGGTAGGCGATGACGTCACGCTTCTCGTCGGGCGTGATGGTCGCGTCGTTGAAGACCGGCATCGACTGCGGGCCGGTGGCCATCGCCTGGTAGATGTTGCGCTCGGAGACGTCGTACAGCGCCGGGGCGAACTTGCCCTCGGACAGGGCTCCGCCGGCCCCGACGGCGTTGTGGCACATCGCGCAGTTGGTGCGGAAGATCAGCGCGCCGTTGGAGGCGTCGCCCGCCTCGGCGTCGACCATCTCGTCGGTGGGGATCTCCGGCCCCGGGCCGAGCGACGCGACGTAGGCGGCGAGCTGGGCCGTCTGCTCCTCGTCCATCTGGCGGGGCTTCTGGAGCGCCTGCGGACCGTTGGCCTGCATCGGCATGCGGCCGGTTGAGACCTGGAAGTCCACCGCCGCGGCACCCACGCCCACGAGGGAGGGCGCCTCGGAGGTGCCCTCGGCGTCCGGGCCGTGGCAGGTGGCGCAGTTGGCCTGGAAGAGGCGTTCGCCCTCCTCCACGTCGTTCGCTGTGCTGGCGGTGTCGGCCGTGGCCGAGCTCGGTGCCAGGACGGCGTACACGCCGCCCGTGAGCAGCAGCGCCAGCAGCATCAGCACGACCGGGGCGGCCCGGTGGTGCCGGCGGGCGGCGAGTGCCTTCACGAAAATGTCCTCGTCTCGCGGTGGATGGTGCAGGGGCTCGGGGTCGGCGTCGGCGCCGACCCGGGGGGGTGTCACTTCAGGACGTAGATCACCAGGAAGAGGGCGATCCACACGACGTCGACGAAGTGCCAGTAGTAGGAGACCACCAGGCCGGTCGTCACCTCGTGGTGGGTGAACCGCTTGGCACGGAAGGACCGGCCGAGCAGGAACAGGAAGGCGATGAGTCCGCCGATCACGTGCAGGCCGTGGAAGCCGGTCGCCAGGTAGAAGACGGAGCCGTAGGCGCTCGAGGAGATCGTCAGGCCGTGCTCGACCAGCTCGGCGTACTCGAAGATCTGCCCGGCGATGAAGAACGAGCCCATGAGGTAGGTGAGCGTCATCCACTCGTTCATGCCCCACTTGGTGACCTGCAGCAGCGTGCCGGTGCGCACCGGCTGGAAGCGCTCGGCGGCGAACACCCCGGCCTGGCACGTCACCGACGACAGCACCAGGACCGTGGTGTTGATCAGGGGGAAGACGAGGGCGACGTTGTCGGCCTGGGCCGCCCACTCCTCCTCCGGCATCACGGAGCGGACCGTGAAGTACATGGCGAACAGGCCCGCGAAGAACATCAGCTCGCTCGCGAGCCACACGATCGTCCCGACCGAGACGGTGTTCGGTCGGTTGACGGTCACGTGCTGGTGGGCGTGGGGGGCTGCAGCCGTTGCGGTCGACACCCCGCCATTATGGCTGACGTGAGGTGGGTTCGAGGACCGATAGCGGTCGGTTGGTGGAGATCCGTTACACAGAAACTGCAGAATCGTGCCGCAGGCACGGCTGTTCGTGACGGAAATCCGGAGAGTGCCACGAAAAGACCACGCCATCGGGCTGACCGAGGTGACGCGCGTGTGCCACGATGCCATCAAACCTCTGCGAAAGGGATGCTCGATGACGACCGGCCCTCGTGTCCTGCTGTACAGCGACGACCGCACCGTGCGCGACCACGTCCGCCTCGCCGTCGGACCCCGTCTCGGCGCGGGTGCGCCGGAGATCGCCTGGACGGAGGCGGCGACCGGACCTGCGGTGACGTCCGCGGTGCGGGCCGGCGGGTTCGACCTGCTGGTCCTGGACGGCGAGGCGGACAAGGCCGGCGGCATGGGCCTGTGCCGGCAGCTGAAGAACGAGGTCTACGCCTGCCCGCCCGTCGTCATCCTCAGCGGCCGACGGGACGACGCCTGGCTCGCGTCCTGGTCGCTGGCCGACGCCGTGGTGCCCCGCCCCCTGGACCCGGTCGAGCTCCAGCGCGCCGTCGCCGAGACGGTGACGCAGAAGATCTAGGCTCCGTCCGCACCTCGACCCGACCACGAAGGAACCCTGTGCCTGCCGACGCCCCTGCCACGCCCACCTGGCCCACCCTGCTCACCACGCTCGTCGCCGGGCACGACCTGGGAGCGCGGGAGACCGCCTGGGCCATGGACCAGGTGATGTCCGGCGAGGTGCCGCCCGCCCGGCTGGCCGGGTTCCTGGTGGCCCTGCGGGCCAAGGGCGAGACCGCCGAGGAGCTGACCGGGCTCGCCGACACGATGCTGCGGCACGCCACCCGGATCGAGGTGCCCGGACCCACGGTCGACCTGGTCGGCACCGGCGGGGACCGGCACCACACCGTCAACATCTCCACGATGGCCGCCGTCGTCGTCGCCGGAGCGGGGCTGCGCGTCGTCAAGCACGGCAACCGGGCGGCGTCGTCGTCGTCCGGGTCGGCCGACGTCCTCGAGGCGCTGGGCGTCCGCCTGGACCAGCCGGCGCCGCGCGTCGCCGAGATCGCCCACGAGGTGGGCATCACCTTCTGCTTCGCGGGGATGTTCCACCCGTCGATGCGGCACGCCGCCACCGCACGCGGTGAGCTCGGCATCGCCACGGCCTTCAACTTCCTGGGGCCCCTGACGAACCCGGCGCAGCCCGGTGCCACCGCCGTCGGGTGCGCCGACGCCCGGATGGCGCCGCTGATGGCCGGGGTGCTGGCGACCCGCGGGACGCGCGCGCTCGTCTTCCGCGGGGACGACGGGCTGGACGAGCTGGCCGCCACCGGCGGCACCACGGTGTGGGAGGTCCGCGCCGGCGAGGTCACCGAGCAGCGGCTCGACGCCGCCCGGGACCTGGGGCTGCGCCCGGTCGAGCTGGAGGACCTGCGCGGCGGGGACGCGGCCCACAACGCCGAGGTGGCGCGGGCGGTCCTCACGGGCCGGGAGCGCGGCGCCGTCCGGGAGACGGTCCTGCTCAACGCCGCGGCCGCCATCGTCGCCGACGGCACCTCGGAGGGGACCGGGGACGGTCCGCTCGTCGACCGCCTGGCCGCCGGGTTGCGTCATGCCGCACGCAGCGTGGACGACGGCGGTGCCGGCCGGGTGCTCGACGCCTGGGTCGGCGCGACACAGGCGTAGGAGCGGCCCGGGCGCAGGCGGCCCGGGCGGCGCGGTCAGTCGTCGAGACCGAGCGCGAACGCCTGCTCGAGGTCGAGCTTGGAGTAGGCGCGGAACGCGATGAGCGTCTCGGTGCGCAGCACGCCGGGCACCTTGCTGATGCCGTTCGCGATGACGTCGGAGAGCTGGTCGTGCTCGCGCACGCGGACCATGGCGACGAGGTCCGCCTTGCCCGTGACGGAGTAGACCTCGCTGACGCCGTCCAGGTCGGTGATCCTGGCCGCGACCTCGGGGATCTGGTCGGCGGCGGTGTCGATGAGGACGATCGAGGTCAGCATGCCGCCATGCTAGCGGCGTCGTGCTGCTCCGCACCCTGCTCGGTGCCGGTGACCGCCTGCGCCACCGACGCCGCGACGTCGTCCAGGTCGGCGTGCGCGACGGCGGAGCGGACGGGGCACGTCCAGGGATCCGTGGCGTGCACGAGCCGCACCCCGGGCTGCTCCAGCCAGTCGAGCACGAGCGCGGCCTCCTCGGGGTGGCAGGCGGGCGCGGGCGGCACCGGTGCCTCGACGACCTCGGCGGTGGCCTGCAGCGCGTCGACCACGGGCAGCGGGTCCTCGCCAGGGCCGGTGACCGCGGTCGCGGCGAGGCGTCCGTACCGGACCACGACGAGCTCCCAGCCGCCCGACGACGTCGCCCGCGCCGCGACGAGCTCCGCGCACCGGCTGAGCGGGTCGAGGCGCTGGGCGCGGGCCGCGGCGCGGACGAACGCCCGCAGCCGGCCGGTGACCTGCCCGGCCTCCTCGTACCGTTCCTGCGCGGCGAGTCGGGCGACGCGGGCGGCGAGACTCCGTACCACCGGTGCCGGGTCGCCGGTGAGCGCGGACGTCGCGGCGGCCGCCACCCGGGCGTAGGTCTCGTCGGGACCGTCGGTAGCCGTGCAGGGTGCCGAGCACCGGTCCAGACCGGCCAGCGCGCAGGGGCTGCGTGGCGTCGTCGTCACCACGGGCAGGCGCTGGGTGCACTGGCGCAGGTCGAGCGCGTCGTGCAGGGCTGCGACGGCGTCCTGGGCGGTGCGTCGGGAGGTGAAGGGGCCGATGTGCGGTGCGTCGCCGCGCACGTCGGCCACGACGGACAGGCGTGGGTAGGCCTCGTCGGTCAGGCGCACCCAGCTCTGCCGCTCCGGGTGCTTGGACCGCCGGTTGTAGCGCGGGGCGTGCTCGGCGATGAGCCGGAGCTCGCGGATTTGCGCCTCGAGGGGCGTCGCGCACACCACGGGTGTCACGGCACCGGCGATCCGCACCATCTCGCTCATCCGCTTGCGCTTCTCGGCGGCGGTGAAGTAGCTGCGGACCCGTTTGCGGATGTTGGTCGACGTGCCGACGTACAGCACCTCGTCGTCCGGGCCGCGGAAGAGGTAGACGCCCGGGGCCTCGGGCAGCCCGTCGGCGAGCGTGGCCTTGCGCCGCACCTCGGGGGGCACCGGGTCGGAGGCCGTGGCGAGGTCCTCCAGGTGGGTGACGCCCAGCGGTGCGAGCCGTTCGAGGAGGCCGTGCAGGACGTCGACGGTGGCGCGGGCGTCGGCCAGCGCACGGTGCTCGGGCGACGTCGTCGCCCGGAACAGGCCCGCGAGCGTGGACAGCTTGTGGTTGCGCGCCTCGTCGCGGGTGACGACGCGCCGGGCCAGGGGGAGGGTGTCGACGACGGCGAAGCCCGGCCAGGGGTAGCCGAGCTCGGCGCAGGCGGCACGCAGGAAGCCGACGTCGAACGGCGCGTTGTGGGCGACGAGGACGGTGTCCCGGGCGAACTCGAGGAAGCTCGGCAGCACCAGGTCGATCTGCGGGGCGGTGGCGACCATGGCGCTGGTGATGCCGGTCAGCCGCGCGACGAACGCCGGGACGGGCCGCCCGGGGTCCACGAGGGTCTGGAACTCGCCGAGCACCTCGCCGCCGCGGACCTTGACCGCGCCGATCTCGGTGATGCCGGCGTCGTCGGCGCGGCTGCCCGTGGTCTCGAGGTCGACGACGACGAAGGTGACGTCCCGCAGCGGGGTGCCGAGGTCGGCGAAGGACGGCTGCACGGCCGTCGGCGGGTGCGCTGCGCCGGAGGGGGACGACATGGCCGGGACGGTATCGGCTGCTACCGACACCGTCCCGGCCGTGGACCGCGGGTCAGTGCGGGCTCTTCGTGGAGTCCCCGGCGTAGAGCGCGTCGACGTCGGCGGCGTAGTCGTCCAGCACGACGTTGCGCTTCACCTTGAGCGACGGCGTCAGGTAGCCGTTCTCGACGGTGAGGTCCTCGGACAGGATCGAGAACTTGCGGATGGACTCGGCCCGGGACACGGCCTCGTTGGCGCGGGTGACGGCGGCGTCGAGCGCGGCGAGCACGTCGGTGTCGGTCCGTGCCTGCTCCATGGTGAGCTCCGGCTTGTCGTGCATCTTGCACCAGCCGGGCAGGCCCTCGGGGTCGAGGCTGATCAGCGCGCCGATGAAGGGGCGGTTGTCGCCGACGACGACGCACTGGCTGACCAGGGCGTGCGCGCGGATGCGGTCCTCGAGCATCGCGGGCGCGACGTTCTTGCCGCCGGCGGTCACGATGATCTCCTTCTTGCGGCCGGTGATCGACAGGAAGCCGTCGTCGTCGAGCGCGCCGAGGTCGCCGGTGCGGAACCAGCCGTCGTCGAACGACTCGGCCGTGGCCTCCGGGTTGTCGTGGTAACCGCGGAAGACCTGGATGCCCTGCAGGAGGATCTCGCCGTCCTCGGCGATCTTGACGCCGCAGCCCGGCAGCTGCAGGCCGACGGTGCCGATGCGGTTGGCCTCGGGGCGGTTGACGCAGGTCGGTGCCGTGGACTCGGTGAGCCCGTAGCCCTCGAGGATCGTCAGCCCGAGACCGCGGAAGAAGTGGCCGAGCCGCTCGCCGAGGGGGCCGCCGCCGGAGACGGCGTATCGTGCCTGGCCGCCGAGGGCGTCGAGGAGCTTGCCGTACACGAGCTTGCCGGCGATCTTGTGCTGCAGGTTCAGCCAGAACGACGGGCCACCCGTGTCCTGGGCGCGGGACCACTCGATGGCGGTGGCGCTCGCCCAGTGGAAGATCTTCAGCTTGCCGCCGGCCGCGGCCTTCTGCTCGGCCGAGTTGTAGACCTTCTCGAAGACGCGCGGCACGGCCAGGACGTAGGTGGGCTTGAACGAGCCCAGGCCCTCGGTGACGGTCTTGACGTCCGGCCAGGTGCCGAGGACGGTGCCGCCGGCGACGGCGAGCACCTCGATGAACCGGGCGAAGACGTGGGCCAGCGGCAGGAACAGCAGGGTGCGTCCGCCGGCGGCGAAGACCTCGGGGATCGCCGCGACCGCGTTGGTGGACAGCGAGGCGAAGTTGCCGTGGGTGAGCTCGGCGCCCTTGGGGCGACCGGTGGTGCCGGAGGTGTAGATGATCGTGGCGACGTCGTCCAGGCCGGCCAGCGCGCGGCGGCGCTCGATCTCGGCGTCGTCGACGTCGGCGCCGGCGGCCGTGAGCTCGGCGATGGCGCCGTCGTCGATCGAGAGCACCTCGCGCACCGACGGGGCGGCGGCGCGGGCCCGCTCGACGACGGCGACCAGCTCGGCGTTCTCGGCCACGACGACCGTGACCCCGGCGTCCGAGGCGATCCACTCGACCTGGTCGGCCGACGAGGTCTCGTAGATCGGCACGGGCACGGCGCCGGCGGCCCAGGTGGCGAAGTCCAGCAGCGTCCACTCGTAGCGGGTGTGGGACATGATCCCGACGGGTTCGCCCGGCTGGACGCCCTTGGCGACCAGACCCTTGGCGACGGCCACCACCTGGGCGTCGAAGTCCGTCCCGCTGACGGCGTCCCACCGTCCGTCCACGTACCGCTCGACGACGGTCCCGGACGGGTCCTTGCGGATGCGGTCGGTGAGGACGTCGTTGAGGTTCGACGTCGGGGACAGCTCCACGAGCTGCGGGGTGGTGATCTCGTCCATGCTGACTCCAGTGGCAGGTCGGTCGTCGCGGTCACGATACCCGGTCGCAGACCTGTTCAGAACCACCCGAACGCGACGGGACGAGACGGTGCGTGCGGGCCGCCGTGGTGTCGGTAGGCTGTCTCCCGGCGCGCGCCGAGCGCGCTCCCACCTGCGTCGGCGCGGCAGCTCTCCGCTCCGATGTCGTCCGTGAGCATCCCGAGTTCGAACGTGAGGTCTGACGCATGCACGCCATCGGAGTCGACATCGGCGGGACCAAGATCGCCGTCGGCGTCGTGGACGAGGCCGGCAACATCCTGGCCCAGGTCCGGCGGGACACCGCCGCCGACGACGTCGCCGGCATCGACCGGGCGATCGCGGACGCCTGCACCGAGCTCGTCGCCGAGCACGAGGTCGGGGCGATCGGCCTGGCCGCGGCGGGGTTCGTGAGCCCGGACCGCACGTCGGTGCAGTTCGCGCCCAACATCGCCTGGCGCGACTACCCGCTGGCCCAGAAGGTGTCCGAGCTGATCGACGTCGACGTGCCGGTCGTGGTCGAGAACGACGCGAACGCCGCCGGGTGGGCCGAGTTCCGGTTCGGGGCGGCCCACGAGGCGACGGACATGGTCATGCTAACGATCGGCACCGGGCTGGGCGGGGCCGTCGTCGTCGGCGGGTCGCTGGTGCGCGGCAAGTGGGGCGTGGCCGCCGAGCTGGGGCACATGCGGGTGGTGCCGGGAGGGCACTACTGCGGCTGCGGGCACGAGGGGTGCTGGGAGCAGTACGCGTCGGGCTCGGCGCTGGAGCGCGACGCCCGGCACGCGGCGATCGCGCACCCGCGCCGGGCGGCGCGGCTCGTCGAGCTCGCGGGCGGCGACGCCGAGGCGATCTCGGGCCCCGACGTGACGCGCGCGGCCCAGGAGGGCGACGAGCTCGCCGTCGAGCTGCTCGCGACGCTGGGCCGGTGGATCGGCGAGGGCGCGGCGAGCGTCGCCGCGGTCCTGGACCCGGAGCTGTTCGTGATCGGCGGGGGAGTGGGCGCGGCCGGCGACCTGCTGCTCCTGCCGCTGCGCAAGGCCTACACGGCCGAGCTCTCGGCGCTGGGACACCGGCCCGAGGCGCAGATCGAGCTGGCCCAGCACGGCAACGAGGCGGGGATCGTGGGCGCCGCGGACCTCGCGCGGCGCTGACGGTGCGGCGCTCGGCGATGGTCCGCACGCGCCGCCCGTACCGTCCGGCGGCCGCCCCGGCGCACGCTCCGGCGCCCGGCGGTGCCCGGACCCGTCAGACGACGGCGCCGGGGTCGTGGTCGTCGGGGTCGCGCCGGTGGGGCATCCGCCAGAGCAGCACGGCGACCGCGGCCAGGAACGCGCCGCCCGCGGCGGGTCCGAGCCAGCCGGGCACCGACAGCGACGACAGCATCGCGCGCAGCACCACGCCGAGGACGGTCAGCACCGGGACGGCCACGACGACCGTCCAGGCGAGCGTCAGCAGCGGGTCGCGGTGGGCGACCGGCTCGGGTTCCGGCGGGACGAAGTGCTCCTCGGCCTCCTCGAGGGCCTCGACCTCGGGGGAGGCGGGCCAGTCCCGCGGTCCGACGGCGCGGGGCTCAGCGTCGGGCCCCTGGTCGGGTCCCGTGTCGGGTCCCGGGGTGGCGGGGTCGGGCGTGACCGGCGCCGCCGTGATGCTGCGTTCGGACTCCTCGACGTCGCCGAGGCGTGCGACGATGTCGGACCAGCGGGCGTCGACGTCGGCGTCCGGGAGGTCGTCGGGGTCCGCATCCCGGTTCGATGGAGCCATGGGAGCAGTCTATTGTCACCGGCGGCGTCGCGAGGAGGACCGTTGTTCTACTGGGTGATGAAGCACGTGCTGGCCGGGCCGTTCCTCCGGCTCGCCTTCCGCCCCTGGACCCGGGGCGTGGAGAACGTGCCCGACTCGGGTGGCGCCATCCTCGCCGGCAACCACCTGGCCGTCATCGACTCCTTCGTGCTGCCGATCGTCCTGGACCGGCAGGTCAAGTTCCTCGGCAAGTCCGACTACTTCACCGGCCGCGGCCTGCGGGGCCGTCTGGTGGCGGGCTTCATGCGGGGCGTGGGCACGATCCCGGTGGACCGGTCCGGTGGCCGGGCCAGCGAGGCCGCGCTGCGCACCGGGTTGCGGGTGCTGTCCGAGGGCGACCTGTTCGGCATCTACCCGGAGGGCACCCGGAGCCCCGACGGCCGCCTCTACCGCGGCAAGACGGGCGTCGCCCGGCTGGCGCTGGAGTCCGGGGCGCCGGTGGTGCCGGTGGCGATGATCGGGACCGCCGAGTCCCAGCCGCTGGGACGGACCGTCCCGAAGCCGATGCGGATCGGTGTGGTCCTGGGCGAGCCGCTGGACTTCAGCCGCTACCGCGGCATGGAGCACGACCGGTTCGTGCTGCGCGCCGTCACGGACGAGATCATGTACGCGATCCTGCGCCTCAGCGAGCAGGAGTACGTCGACGTGTACGCGGCGACCGCCAAGGCCCGCATCGCCCAGGGCCTGCCGGTGGACACCACGCCGTCGTCCGGCCCGTCCGGGTCGACGCCGCCGGCCGCGCCCGACCCGGAGACGCCTACCGGCTGAGACGGCGCCACGGCCACGCGCGGGGCCTCATAGGATGGGTGGGCAGTCATCCCCCAACGAGAGGTTTGCCCTCATGTCGGTCCGTCGCGTGGCCCTGCTGACCGCAGGTGGTTTCGCCCCGTGCCTGTCCTCCGCCGTCGGCGGTCTCATCGAGCGCTACACCGAGCTCGACCCGTCGATCGAGATCATCGCGTACCAGTACGGCTACCACGGTCTGCTGACCGGCACGAAGATCGAGATCGACGCCGAGGGGCGTCGCCAGGCCGGCATCCTGCACCGCTTCGGCGGTTCGCCGATCGGCAACTCGCGCGTCAAGCTCACCAACGCCGCCGACTGCGTCAAGCGTGGTCTGGTCGCCGAGGGGCAGGACCCGCTGCACGTGGCCGCGGAGCAGCTCAAGGCCGACGGCGTCGACGTGCTGCACACGATCGGCGGCGACGACACCAACACCACCGCGGCCGACCTCGCCGCCTACCTGCACGAGAACGACTACGAGCTCACCGTGGTCGGACTGCCCAAGACGATCGACAACGACGTGGTGCCGATCCGGCAGTCGCTCGGGGCGTGGACCGCCGCCGAGGAGGCCGCCGGGTTCGCCGCGAACGTCATCGGCGAGCACCGGTCGGGCCCGCGCATGCTCATCGTGCACGAGGTCATGGGCCGGCACTGCGGGTGGCTGACGGCCGCGGCGGCCGCGGAGTACCGCAAGTGGCTGGACGCGCAGGAGTTCGCGCCCGCCCTCGGGCTGACCCGGGAGCGATGGGACGTGCACGCGGTGTTCCTGCCGGAGCTGTCCATCGACATCGACGCCGAGGCCGAGCGCCTCAAGGGCGTCATGGACACCCACGGCAACGTCAACATCTTCCTGTCCGAGGGTGCCGGCATGCACGAGATCGTCGCGCAGCTCGAGGCCGCGGGCGAGGAGGTCCAGCGCGACCCGTTCGGGCACGTCAAGCTCGACACGATCAACCCCGGCCAGTGGTTCGCGCAGCAGTTCGCCGAGAAGCTGGGCGCCGAGAAGGTCATGGTCCAGAAGTCCGGCTACTACTCGCGTGCGGCGGCCGCGAACGCCGAGGACCTGCGCCTCATCAAGTCGATGACGGACCTGGCCGTCGAGTGCGCGCTGCGCGGCGAGCCCGGCGTCATCGGGCACGACGAGGAGGACGAGGACAAGCTCAAGGCGATCGCGTTCCCGCGGATCGCCGGCGGCAAGGCGTTCGACGTCCACCAGGAGTGGTTCGGCGAGCTGCTGGCCGACCTCGGCCAGCCGCTGGTGCCCGCCCAGCCCGCCGAGCACTGAGCCGGTAGGGCACCATGAGCACCGCCGTCGACTCCGTCGCGCCCGGGACCGACCCGGAGGGCCTGGACCGCTTTCGCTCCCTGGAGGCGCTCCAGCAACCCACCTGGCCGGACGCGGGGGCGCTCGCCGACGTCGCCGCCCGGCTGTCGGTGGCGGCGCCGCTCGTGGTGCCCGCCGAGGCGGACACGCTCACCGAACGCCTCGCCGCGGCCGGGCGCGGCGAGGCGTTCCTGCTGCAGGGCGGCGACTGCGCGGAGACGTTCGCCGACGCGAACGCGACGCGCATCCGCAACAAGGTCCGCACCATCCTGCAGATGGCCGTGGTGCTGACCCACGGGGCGAGCACCCCCGTGGTCAAGATGGGCCGCCTGGCCGGGCAGTACGCCAAGCCGCGCTCGTCGGACACCGAGACGCGCGACGGCGTGACCCTGCCGTGCTACCGCGGCGACATGGTCAACGGGCACGCGTTCACGCCCGAGTCCCGCATCCCGGATCCGCGCCGCCTGGAAGAGGCCTACCGGATCTCCACGGCGACCGCCAACGTGGTGCGCGGCTTCACCCAGGGCGGCTACGCCGACCTGCGCCGGGTGCACGAGTGGAACCGCGGGTTCATGCTGAACCCCGCGTACGCGCGCTACGAGCGCACCGCCACGGAGATCGACCGCGCGATCCGCTTCATGGACGCGTGCGGCGCCGACTTCGACGCGCTGCGCACGGTGGAGTTCTTCCTCAGCCACGAGGCGCTGATCCTCGACTACGAGCGGGCGCTCACGCGCGTCGACGCCAGGTCCGGGCGGCCCTACGGCACGAGCGCCCACTTCCTGTGGATCGGGGAGCGGACCCGGCAGCTCGACGGCGCCCACGTGGAGTTCCTGTCGCGGGTGGCGAACCCGATCGGCGTCAAGCTCGGTCCGACCACCGCGCCCGACGACGCGATCGCCCTGGCGCGGCGGCTCAACCCGGACAACACCCCCGGGCGGCTGACGTTCATCACCCGCATGGGTGCCGGCAGGCTGCGCGAGGTGCTGCCGGAGGTCGTCGCGAAGGTCACCGCCGCCGACGTGGCGGTGACGTGGGTGACCGACCCCATGCACGGCAACACGATCACCTCGGACAGCGGGTTCAAGACCCGACGGTTCACCGACGTCCTGGACGAGGTGACGGGATTCTTCGAGGTGCACCGCGAGCTCGGGACGGTGCCCGGGGGCCTGCACATGGAGCTCACCGGCGACGACGTGACCGAGGTGCTCGGCGGCAGCGAGGAGATCTCCGACGCCGGCCTGGCGGAGCGGTACGAGACGCTCGTGGACCCGCGTCTGAACCACCAGCAGTCGCTGGAGACGGCCTTCCAGGTGGCGGAGATGCTCACCAGACGGTGAGCGTCACCGTCGAGCCCTGCAGCGCGGTGCCCGTGGTGTCCTGGAACCGCACGGTGTCGAGCAGGCCGCCGAGGTAGCGGTTCACCTCGACCACGAACCCGGCCTCCTCGAGCGCGTCGGTGGCCTCCTGCGTCGACATGCCCTCGACGTCGGGCACCTCGACCTCCGGCGGGCCCGCGGACAGCGTCAGCGTGACCGTGTCGGTGCGGTGCGCCGCGGTGCCCTGCTCGGGGTCCTGCGTCAGGACGTGCCCCTCCGGGGTGCCGGTCGCGTGCTCGGGGTCGGTGTACTCGACCTCCAGGCCGACGCCCGCGAGGTCCTCCTCGGCCTGGTCGCCGTCCACCCCGACGACCTGCGGGACGCGGACGGGTGCGGGGCCGTCGGACACGGTGATCCGGACGACGGTGTCGTGCCGCTGCGTGGACCCCTCGGGCACGGACATCTCGACGACCTCGCCCTCGGGGGCCCGGTCGTCATAGGCGGTGCGCGGCGTCGCGACCGTGAACCCGGTGTCCTCCAGCGCGGCGGTCGCGTCCTGCGCCGTGGCCCCGAGCAGGTCCTCCGGCACGGTGAGCAGCTGCACGCCGAGGGAGACCACCAGCTCCACGGTGCCGTCGGTGCGCACGCGCTCGCCGGGGGCCGGCGCGCTGGTCACGACGTCGCCGGCCGGGACCTCGTCGTCGTACGTCTCGCTCGTGGTGGTCTCCAGGCCGTGGCCCGACAGCGTCTCCTGCGCCGCCCGGAGCTCGACGCCGGCGAGGTCGTCGGGGACGGTCGTCCACGCCCCCGGGCCCTCCGTGTACCACCACCAGGTGCCGACGCCGCCGCCGGCGAGGAGCAGGACGACGACCAGCAGCCCGGCGACCACGCGGCGTCGCCGGCGGCGGCGCGGCGGCCGGCTGCCGGAGCCCAGCTCTGTGGTGGGGTCGGTGACGACGTGCTCGGTGAGATGGCCGGCGGAGACCTCGGTGAAGAAGGCCGCCGGGATCTCGTCGACGGCGTCGGCCGACCCGCCGGCGGCGTCCGCGGAACCGGCGTCGTCGAGGTCGTCGGCGGGTGACGCCGGCTCGGACGACGCCGGAGGCTCGGCGGCGCGGACGAGGACCTCGTCGTCGAGCGCGGTGCGGACGGCACGGACGGCGACGAGGGCGGCGGCCGCGTGCGGGGGGCGGCCCTCGGGGTCGCGGGCGGTGAACAGGGCGATCAGGTCGTCGATCTGGGCGGGCAGCCAGCCGACGCGCTCGGACGGCGTCGGCAGGTCCTCGTGGACGTGGTGGAACGCGACCTGGATGGGGGTCTCGCCCGGGTAGGGCAGCGTGCCGGTCAGCATCTCGGAGAGCAGCACGCCCACGGCGTAGACGTCGGTGGCGGGGGTGCAGCCGCCGGTGGTGATCACCTCGGGGGCGAGGTAGGCGACCGTGCCCAGGATGGTCCCGGTGGTGGTCGTGGTGACCTCGGTGACCGCGCGGGCGAGCCCGAAGTCGGCGACCTTGACCGCGCCGTCCTCGTCGAGCAGGACGTTCTCCGGCTTGACGTCGCGGTGGACGAGGCCGACGCGGTGCGCGGCGGCGAGGGCGGCCAGCGTCTGGGCCGCCACGTCGAGCGCCCGCCCGACGGTGAGCGGCCCGTCGTGCAGGGCGCCGCGCAGGTTGGAGCCGGCGACGTACTCCATGGTGAGGTAGCTCAGGTCGCCGTCGACGCCCTGGTCGAAGACCGCGACGACGCCGGGGTGGGAGAGCCGCGCCGAGGACCGGGCCTCGCGCCGGAACCGGGAGACGAACCGGCCGCCGTCGACCCCCTCGGCGAGGTGCGGGTGCATGATCTTCAGGGCGACGTCGCGGTCGAGGCGGCGGTCCCGGGCCCGGTACACGGTCGCCATGCCGCCACGGGCGACGCGCGCGACGATCTCGTACCGACCGCCCACCAGGCGGCCGAGCATCGCGTCCGTCGTCGTGGTGGCCACGGGCCCGAGTTTAAGCGGCGCGTCGCGCGGGGGCCCGCAGGCATGGCCGGGCCCGGCCCGGGACGGCCGGCGCCGGGTCGCTGCGGCGCGGCTAGGCTGGTGCGGTGAGCACCGCGGAGAACAGCACCCTGGACGACCTGATCGACGACTGGCTGACCCTGCCCGACGTCGCCGAGCAGCTCGGCGTCGAGGTGGGTGCGGTCCGCGGGCTCGTGGACTCCCGCCACCTGATCGGCGTCAAGCGGGGCCCGCGCACCACGTTCCAGGTGCCGGCGGCGTTCCTCGTCGAGGGGCCCGACGGCGCACCCCACGTCGTCGAGACGCTGCGCGGCACCGTGATGCTCCTGGGCGACGCCGGGTTCAGCGACGGCGAGGCGCTGCAGTGGCTGTTCACGCCGGAGGAGTCGCTGGACGCGCGTCCCGTCGACGCGCTGCGCGCGGGGCGCCGTGCCCAGGTGCGCCGCGTGGCCCAGGCGCTGGCCTGACGGACCGCTGCTCGGGCCGCTCGGACCGCCGGGTCGTGCGCCTCAGGCGACCCGTTCGACCGCGACGCGCGCCAGGTCGGTCAGCACGTCGGCGCCGGGCCGGGCGAGACCGGCGCCGTCCAGCGTCGTCAGCGCCGTGGCGGCCAGCTCGTCGATGAGCTTCTCGACGCCGTCGACGGCGCCCGAGGCGACGATCACGGCGCGAAGCGCTGCGACGTCGGCCTCCGAGAGGTCCTCGTGGCCGAGCCGGTCGGCGACGAGCCGACGCCCGGCGTCGTCCGTCCCGGCCAGGGTGCGGGCCACCAGGACGGTGTGCTTGCCCTCGCGCAGGTCGTCGCCGGCGGGCTTCCCCGTTACCGTCGGGTCGCCGAAGACGCCGAGCAGGTCGTCGCGGAGCTGGAAGGCCTCGCCGAGGGGCAGCCCGGCGTCGCTCATCGTGGCCACCGCGGCGTCGTCGGCACCGGCGAGGACCGCGCCGAGGGTGAGGGGCCGCTCCACGGAGTAGCGCGCGGACTTGGCGCGCAGCACCGTGCGGGCGCGCTCCTCGTCGGTGGCGGGGTTCGTGCCCCAGGGCTCGGCCTGCACGAGCACGTCCAGGTACTGGCCGACGACGACCTCGCTCGTCATCGCGGTGAACACGTCGCGGGCGCGGCGGGCGACGGCGGTCTCCAGGACGTCCAGGGCGGCCACGACCTCGCGCTGGCTGGCCACCAGGCTGAGATCGCCCAGCAGGATGGCGGCCGCGGTGCCGAACCGTTCGGGGTCGCCCGCCCAGCCCTCGGCGCGGTGCCGCGCCTCGAAGACGCGGTGAGCCGTGGGCCGACCGCGCCGGGTGTCCGAGGCGTCCATGACGTCGTCGTGCAGCAGCGCGGCGGCCTGGAACAGCTCGAGGGCCGCGCCCACGCGCACGACGGCGTCCCGCTGCGGCCCGTCCGGCGACCCTCCGTGGGCGCGGAAGGACCAGTAGCAGAAGGCGGCCCGCAGTCGCTTGCCGCCGTCGAGGAGGGTCTCGAGGTGCTCGGTCAGGGCGTGGGATCCGGGTCCCGTGGCGGCCGCCTCGGCGCTCAGGTCGTCCAGGTGCCGGCGCAGCACCGCGTCGACGTCGTCGCGGAGGTTCTCGAGATCGACCAGGGCGGCGGCGGAGGGCATGGTGCCACCCTAGGGTGTCGGGGCCGGTTCCGGGTCGTTCCGGCCGGAGCGGCGTCCGGGCCTACGCGTCCTGGCGCACCATGCCGGACAACGAGACCAGCCGCCGCTCGCCGTCGTCGTGGACCCCGATGAGCACCGACTCGGTGCCGCCCTGGTCGCCCGAGCGCAGGAACGCGGTGCGGGCGCTCAGGCCCGCCGCGTCGACGTCGTCCGACTCCTCGAACCCTGCCTCCTGCAGCCGGTCCGCGTACCGGCGCATCACCTTGCGGGTGCCCAGCGTCGTCGACAGGCTCAGGGAGACCTCCCACCGACCGTCCTCGGTCCGTGTCGCCGAGCTGGCCAGCACCGTGGCCTTCTTCGGCGCGCCGAGCAGCTCCGCGGGGAAGCCGGGAGCGTACTGCGCGACCGCCGACGACGGGTCGAACGTGGGCATCGCCGAGGCCACCTCCTCGCTGGCCGACGGCGTCGGTCCCGCGCTGCTCGCGTCCTGCGGACCCGCGGCGGGCAGCACGCCGCAGCCCGAGACCAGCAGCGCCGCGACGACCGGTGCGGCCAGGCGGCACCGGCGGGCGGGGGAGCGCGGACGGGTCGGAGGCACGGGGACACCGTAGACCTCGGCCGCCCCCAGGCGAGGCACGTCCCCAGCCCGCGGCGTCCCACCGGCACGACGCCGTCCCCGCACGGTGTGCTCGGACCATGACCACAGCACTGGACCCCGCACCCCGGCCCCTCGTCCTGCGCAGCCCGCACGACCTCCTGGCCGCCATCCCCTACCGGTTGGGCTTCCGGCCCGCCGAGTGCGTCGTCGTCGCCTGCACGACGGCGGACGGTCACCTCGGGCTCGTCGCCCGTGTCGCGCTGGACGACCTCGCCCGGCCCGACGTCGCCGACGGCCTGGAGCCGCTGGTGCGCGCCGTCGTCGACCAGCGTCCCCGCGCGCTGACCGCCGTGCTCTACACGGCCCGCGACGAGGCGTCCGCCCGCGCCCTGCTGGGCACGGCGATCGCCGCCGTCGACGTCGGCGTGGACGTCGACCGCTGGATCGTCACCGACGGCGGCTACCGCGGCCTCGACTGCGACGACCCGGCGTGCTGTCCCGAGCAGGGGCACCCGCCGGCCGCGCTGGAGACCAGCGAGATCGCCGTCGCACATGTCCTGGCCGGCCGTCAGGTCGCCCCGTCGCGCGAGGTCGCCTACCGGATCGTCCCCGCACCCGCCGACCGGCGTGCTCTGGCCGGCCGCGCCGCGCGCCGCAGCCACGACTCCGCCGCGGACTGCCCCGACGAGGGCGCACGGCGCGCCTGGCGCACCGCCGCGCTCGACGCGTGGCGCGAGGCGACCCGGTGCGTGCCCGGGCCCGCCGAGCGTGACCGCGACGGCGACGCGGCCGAGGACCAGCTGCTCGGTGCCGCGCTCCTGGGCCGCGTCGCCGCAGGACTGGCCGACCGTCGCGTGCGCGACGCCGTCCTGCTGACCCTCGTCCCCGGCGGCGACGGCGGCGCCCAGGACACCGTGACCGCCGCTGACCCCGCCGCGGTCGACCGGGCCACCGCCGAGATCCTCGCGCGCGTCGTCGACCCCGCCGACGCCGTCAGGCCCGACCCCGGCGAGGCCGAACGCGCCCAGGCCGTCCTCGAGCTGGTCGTCTCCCACACCCCGCGGCGCTGGCACGCCCCCGCCGCCACCCTGCTGGCGTTCCTCGCCTGGTGGCGGGGCGACGGCGCGCGGGCCTCCTACCGGGTGGACGAGGCGCTCGCGGCCGACCCCGACCACCGGCTGGCCCACCTCGTGGCGTCGGTCGTGGCCGCGGGCCTGCCGCCCGGCTGGGTCCGGGCGGAGGGCTGACCCGCGCGCCGCTCCGACCGGTGGGCAATGCTGCCCCATGTGCGAGCGGTGCTCGGGCCGCGGCGTCCGGTAGCGTGCCACCATGGCGATCGTCGTGGGACACCTGGGGACCCCGGAGGGCACCGAAGCGCTCGTCGCGGCCATGACGGAGGCGCGACGGCGCGAGGCCGAGCTGGTGGTGGTCGCTGCGAAGGGCGACCCGGGCGGCGCGGAGCTGGACACGTTGCGCACCCGGCTCGCCGATGCCGGCGTCGAGCACCGCATCGTGACCGGGTCCGGCGACCTCGCCGACGACCTCGTGCGCCACGCCGCCGAGTCCACCCCGGGACTGATCGTCATCGGGCTGCGACGGCGCAGCCCCGTGGGCAAGCTCATCCTCGGGTCCGGGGCGCAGCGCATCCTGCTGGAGGCGCCCTGCCCGGTGCTGGCCGTCAAGCCCTGACGTTCTCGCCGGCGGTGTCGCCGGCGGTGCGGCACGCGCGGAATAGCGGCGTGCGAGGCGGCGTTGAACCCTCAGATTCACCCGTCCGAGACCGTCGACGGTGGCGCACGACACGGCGCCGAGGCCGTCGTGCGACCCCGGGTCCTGGTCTCGCCAGTACAATAGAGGTATCCGCTCGAGCCGCGAGGTCCCCGTCCCCGGCCATGACAGCGGTCCACCGTCCCCTCGAATGCCGAAAGGTCGGTTTGTGGCGTCCACTGCGCAGAACCCCCCGTTGCCCCGAGAGTTCGACCATGCAGCCCTCAAGGAGCTGCTCGCTCGCGGCGCCGCGGACGGTCGCGTCGACGCGGAAAGCTTCCGTGCCGCCTGCGAGTCCGCGTCCGTGGGCGACCCCAAGCGGCTGAAGGCGGTGCTGCGCGCCTTCGCCACCGCCGGCGTCGACGTCGGCGCGCCGGTCGCGACCAAGGTCGCCGCCGCGACGAGCACCTCGACCAAGACGCAGGCGCGCGCCAAGGCCCCGTCCGCGAAGACCGCCGCCACGCGCACGACGTCGACGACGTCCGCGCCGGGCGACGCCGAGGACGACTCCACCGAGTCCGCGTCCACCACGGCGAAGAAGGCACCGGCCAAGAAGCCGGCCGCCAAGGCCTCGCCGGCCAAGAAGACCGCCGCGAAGAAGACCACCGCGGCCAAGACGACGCGCAAGGCCGCGGCGAAGGCGCACAAGCCCGCCCCGGAGCCGGACGGCGTGCCGGTCGAGGACGACGAGGAGTCCGAGGAGTCCGGCGGCAAGCACGTCGCGACGGTCCGTGGCCCGCGCAGCAAGAAGGAGGAGGAGGGCGGCGGCTTCGTCGTCTCCGACACCGACGACGAGGACCAGCCCGCGCAGCAGGTCGTGACGGCCGGCGCCACCGCCGACCCCGTCAAGGACTACCTCAAGCAGATCGGCAAGGTCGCGCTGCTGAACGCCGAGCAGGAGGTCGAGCTCGCCAAGCGCATCGAGGCCGGCCTGTTCGCCGAGGAGCGCCTGGCCCAGGACTACGCCGACTTCGACCGCACCAAGGCCACGGCCGAGGAGCGCAAGATGTGGCGCGACCTGAAGTGGATCGCGCACGACGGCAAGCGGGCCAAGAACCACCTGCTCGAGGCCAACCTGCGTCTCGTGGTCTCGTTGGCCAAGCGCTACACGGGTCGCGGCATGCTGTTCCTGGACCTGATCCAGGAGGGCAACCTCGGTCTGATCCGCGCGGTCGAGAAGTTCGACTACACCAAGGGCTACAAGTTCTCCACGTACGCCACCTGGTGGATCCGGCAGGCGATCACCCGCGCCATGGCCGACCAGGCCCGCACCATCCGCATCCCGGTGCACATGGTCGAGGTCATCAACAAGCTCGCGCGCGTCCAGCGCCAGATGCTTCAGGACCTGGGCCGCGAGCCCACGCCGGAGGAGCTGGCCAAGGAGCTCGACATGACCCCGGAGAAGGTCGTCGAGGTCCAGAAGTACGGCCGCGAGCCCATCTCGCTGCACACGCCCCTCGGTGAGGACGGCGACAGCGAGTTCGGTGACCTCATCGAGGACTCCGAGGCCGTGGTGCCGTCGGACGCCGTGTCGTTCACGCTGCTGCAGGAGCAGCTGCACCAGGTGCTCGACACGCTCTCCGAGCGCGAGGCCGGCGTGGTGTCCATGCGGTTCGGCCTGCAGGACGGCCAGCCCAAGACGCTCGACGAGATCGGCAAGGTCTACGGGGTCACGCGTGAGCGGATCCGCCAGATCGAGTCCAAGACGATGTCGAAGCTGCGCCACCCGTCGCGCTCGCAGGTGCTGCGCGACTACCTGGACTGACCACGACCGGCACCCCGCCCGGCAGACCACGACGAAGGCCCCGCACCGAACGGTGCGGGGCCTTCGTCGTGGTCTCGGGCCGTCCCTGCAGGACGGCGGGGGTCAGCCGGCGCCGTGCTCGGCGTGCAGACGATCGGTCTCGTCCTGGATGTGCGTCGCCACGGACTGGTAGGCGTCCGCGTGGGCGCGTGCGTGGTGGCCGCAGAAGAGCAGCTCCCCGACGGGCAGCACGACACGCACGTAGGCCTGGGCCCCGCAGCGGTCACAGCGGTCGGCGGCGGTCATCTGGGTCGTGTCTTCGGTCGTAGTGCTCACACCACCATCAAACCATCCCCGTCCTCTTTTCTTCCCTCGAAGAGCCTCGGTTCGCTCCCGGCGATCACGGTTCAGGTCACAGCGTGGTGCCGTCGCGGGGCGCCTGAGCCCGGGTGTCGGCACCCTCGGCTACCCTCGTGCGCGTGACAGCCACGTCCGAGTCCGGGTACACCGCACGCCATCTCTCCGTCCTCGAGGGTCTCGAGGCGGTCCGCAAGCGCCCCGGCATGTACATCGGGTCGACGGACTCCCGCGGCCTGATGCACTGCCTGTGGGAGATCATCGACAACTCCGTCGACGAGGCGCTCGGCGGGTTCGCGACCGCCATCAAGGTGGTGCTGCACGCCGACTCCTCGGTGACGGTCGAGGACGACGGCCGCGGCATCCCCGTCGACGCCGAGCCCAAGACCGGGCTGTCCGGCGTCGAGGTCGTGTTCACCAAGCTGCACGCCGGCGGCAAGTTCGGCGGCGGCTCGTACACCGCCTCGGGCGGTCTGCACGGCGTGGGCGCCTCGGTGGTCAACGCCCTGTCCGCGCGGCTCGACGTCGAGGTCGACCGGGGCGGCAAGACGTACGCCATGCGGTTCCACCGCGGGGAGCCGGGGACGTTCTCCGACCCGGCCACGGGGCCGTCGCCCGAGTCCGTGTTCGAGCCGTTCGTGGACCACTCCGAGCTGGTCGTGGTCGGCAAGGCGCCGAAGCGCCGCACCGGGACGCGGGTGCGCTACTGGGCCGACCGGCAGATCTTCCCGAAGTCGGCGGTGTTCGCCTACGACGAGCTCGTCACCCGCGCCCGGCAGACCACGTTCCTGGTGCCGGGCCTGAAGATCACGGTCCGCGACGAGCGCGGCCTGCCCGGGACGCCGGGGGAGTCCGGCCCGCACGAGGAGGTCTTCCAGCACTCCGGCGGTGCCGTGGACTTCGTGGAGTTTCTCGCCCCGGACACCCCGGTCACCTCGACCTGGCACCTGCGGGGTTCGGGGAAGTTCACCGAGACCGTGCCCGTGCTGGACGCCAAGGGGCACATGACGTCCCAGGAGGTCGAGCGGGACTGCGAGGTGGACGTCGCGCTGCGCTGGGGTGTCGGGTACGAGACCGAGCTGCGCACGTTCGTCAACATCATCGCCACGCCGAAGGGCGGCTCGCACCGCACCGGGTTCGAGCAGGGCCTGCTCAAGACGATCCGCAAGCAGGTCGAGGCGAACGCGCGCCGATTGAAGGTCTCGACGAAGGACTCGGCCGAGCGCATCGAGAAGGACGACGCGACGGCGGGCATGACGGCCGTGGTGACGGTCCGTCTCTCCGAGCCGCAGTTCGAGGGCCAGACCAAGGAGGTCCTCGGGACCGCGCCGGTGCGCGGGATCGTCTCGCGGGTGGTCGAGAAGGAGCTCGGCGCGCTGCTGACTTCCACCAAGCGGGACGACAAGGCGCAGGCCTCGCTGCTGCTGGAGAAGGTCGTCGCCGAGATGCGCGCCCGTGTCACGGCCCGCAAGCAGAAGGAGATCTCCCGGCGCAAGAACGCCCTGGAGTCCTCCTCGCTGCCCGCCAAGCTGGCGGACTGCCGCAGCGACGACGTCGAGCGTTCCGAGCTGTTCATCGTGGAGGGCGACTCGGCGCTCGGCACCGCCAAGCTGGCGCGGTCGTCGGACTTCCAGGCGCTGCTGCCGATCCGCGGCAAGATCCTCAACGTCCAGAAGGCCTCCATCAGCGACATGCTGCGCAACGTCGAGTGCGCGGCGATCATCCAGGTGCTGGGTGCCGGGTCGGGGCGGTCCTTCGACCTCGAGGCCGCGCGGTACGGCAAGGTCGTGCTGATGACGGACGCCGACGTCGACGGCGCGCACATCCGCACGCTGCTGCTGACGCTGTTCTACCGGTACATGCGCCCGCTGCTGACCGAGGGCCGCGTGTTCGCCGCGGTGCCGCCGCTGCACCGCATCGAGGTGCTCGGCTCGGGCCGGCGCAAGGGCGAGTACCTGTACACCTACTCCGAGGCGGAGCTCAACGCGACGCTGAAGAAGCTCGACCGGGCCGGCCGGAAGTACAAGGACGACATCCAGCGGTACAAGGGTCTGGGGGAGATGGACGCCGACCAGCTCGCCGAGACCACGATGGACCCCCGCCACCGCACCCTGCGCCGGGTGACCGTGGAGCACGCCGAGGCCGCCGAGCGCGTCTTCGACCTGCTCATGGGCTCCGACGTCGCGCCGCGCAAGGAGTTCATCGTCGCCGGGGCGAACGCGCTGGACCGCGCCCAGATCGACGCGTAGGAGCCTCCTCCCGGGCCTGGCGTCAGCGCGTGGATCGAGCGGTGGCCAGCCGGTCCCTGGCGCGCGCCTCGGGCAGATAGCACAGCACGCGCGCGATCCCGACCAGCAGCAGGGCCCGTAGAGCATTTCCAGGGTCGTCGAGAGCTGGTCGAGGACGGCGTCGATGCCCTGCGGGTCGGCAGGCCGCTCAGTCGCGCTCGACCCAGCGGTCGATCGCCCACACCACGGCGAGCGCGAGGCCGACGTCGATGCCGTCGGCGACGTCGAGGGTGTACGAGTCGCGGATGGTCACCCACTTCTGAGTGATCTGGACGACGTGCCGACCGCCCGCGCTGACGGAGTAGTTCTTCTCGATGAAGGATCCTTCGAGGCTCCAGGGCTCGCTGCCGGGGACCTCCATGGTCATCTTGTCCTTGATCATCGAGAAGGCCTTGGCCCGCAGGGAGGCGACCTCGGTGCCGTCGGCGGCGGCGATCGTCATCTGCTTGGGGATGCCGAACATCTTGCCGGTGACGGTGTACACGACGTTCCCGGCGGAGTCCTGGACGTCGGCCTTGGGGCGCATGCCGACCTTGCCGTCCACGAACCACGTCTGTTCCTCGGTGTCCGGGTCGAGGACGGCGAAGTCGCGTCCCATGCCGAACTTGCTCTTGAGGATGTAGCGGGACCAGCCGGCGGGGGGCGGGGGGAGCGGCATCGGGACCTCCGGGTCGACGTGCCAGCAACGTAGCGCAGCGCATCTGTCGCGGCACGTGGAGGGCTTCGGGGCCCACGGTCGGAGGCGCCGGTCGAGGGCGTCCGGATGGCGGCACGCGCACCGGCCGACCGGCCGTGCCGGATAGGCTCAGCGATGTGAAGACCCTGATGCGTACGACGTCGACCCGCCTGCTGTCCATGGCCGCCACCGGTGTGCTGTCGGTGGCCCTGCTCGCCGGCTGCACCGGTGAGGACGAGCCGACGCCGGACACGAGCGCGTCCGTCGCCGCGGAGGACAGCGAGGAGTCGGCCGGCACGGACGAGCACGTCGCCGAGAACATCACCGAGTTCTCGTACACGGGCGAGGACGGCGAGACCGCGCTGGACCTGCTGCTCGTGCACGACGACCAGGCCGAGGTCTCCGGCGAGGGCGAGATGGCCTACGTCACCGGCATCAAGGGCCGGACGGCCGAGGACGGCGCCGAGTTCTGGGCGCTGTACGTGGACGGCGAGATGGCGCAGGTCGGCGCCGGTTCGCTCGAGACCGAGGACGGCCAGCAGATTCAGTGGAAGCTCGAGGAGATCGAACCGACCGAGGAGTCCGAGGAGTGAACCCCGCACCCGCCGCACCGACGCAGGACCTGAGCCTGCGCGAGCTGGGCGAGCGCTGGTGGCGGCCCGCCGTCGCCGTGCTGCTCGTCGTGGCGGCGATCGTGTGGCGGGTCGTCAAGGACGACCTCGGCGCCCCGCCGAACCTGGAGCTGTCGACGGCGGCGGCGTTCGCGGCCGCCGGTCTGCTGCGGCATCGCCTGGCGATGCTCGCCCCGCTGGCGGTCGTCGCGCTGAGCGACGTGCTGTTGACGAACTCCGCGATCCTGCTGTTCACGTGGACCGCCTGGGCGGCGATCGGCATCGGCGCCTGGTGGACCCGCCGGGCCACCGGCGGTCGCCGGTTCGTGGCGGCGCTGGGCTTCGGCGTCGGCAGCTCGGTCGTGTTCTACCTCTGGACCAACTTCGGCGTGTGGCTGCAGGGCCGCGGCACCTTCTACCCGGCCGGCCTGGACGGACTCGTGGCCAGCTACGTCGCCGGGCTGCCGTTCCTGCGGCCCATGCTGCTCGGCAACCTGGTGTTCCTGCCGATCGCGGCCGGCATCGTCGCGCTGGTGGAGCGGCTCGAACGGGCTCACGCCGTGGGTGTGGCGCCGAACCTCGCACGGTAGATCGCTCCTGACTCCGGCGGGTCAGGTCGACACCGTCATGTCGCCGGTCTGCGGCGTGCCCTCGGCGAGTCCGTAGCGCAGGTGCACCACGCCGCGGGGGCTGGCCGTCGGCGGATCGAGCAGCGTGAGGTTCGCCGGCACCTCGCCGCCGTCGAAGAGCTTCTTGCCGACGCCGAGCACGATCGGGTGCACCCAGAGGTTGAGGCTGTCGAACAGGCGCTCGTGCAGCAGTGTCTGGACCAGGTCGAGGCTCCCGATGACCTTGACGTCCGCGTGGCGGTCGCGCACCTCGGTGACGGCCTGCCGCAGGTCGCGGCCGAGGTGGACGGACCCGGCCCACGACAGATCGGGTGTGCCGCGGGAGGCGACGTACTTGGGGATGCGGTTGAACAGCGTGGCGATGTCGTCGTCCGGACCGCCTTCCTGGTGCGGCCAGTAGGCGGCGAAGATGTCGTAGGTCCGCCGTCCGAGGAGCAGCGCGTCCGTGCCGTCCAAGGCGTCCCAGATCTGGGCGCCGGTGACGTCGTCGAGCAGAGGAGCCTGCCAACCCCCGAACGGGAACCCGACGGGGTCCTCCTCGGGCCCGCCCGGTGCCTGGCCGACGAGGTCGAGGGTGGTGAACAGCTCGATCTGAATGGAGCCCATGGTCGTCCTCCTGGTGATCGTCCTGGTGGGCGGACCTGGGGCGGTGACCGAACTCATCGGAGCGGGACGGAATGTCTGGACCGCGCAGCAGTTGTACCGACCGTGACTGCTACCGACTCCCGCCTCGAGATCGAGGTCTGGTCCGACGTCCTGTGCCCGTGGTGCTACATCGGTGACGCGCGCCTCGAGCAGGCCATCGCGGCCTCGCCGCAGGCGGACCGCATCGACGTGACAATCCGCACCTTCCAGCTCGACCCGGACTTCCCCGCGGAGCCGACACCCGTCGTCGACTACCTGTCGGCCAAGAAGGGGCTCCCGGTCGACCAGGCCGAGCAGATGGAGGGTCAGGTCGCCGAGCTGGCTCGCGCGGAGGGCCTCGCCTACGCGCCGAACCACCCCGTGCAGAACACGCTCGACATGCTGCGCCTGGTGCACCTGGGCAACTCCCGCGGCGTCGGCTGGCAGTACATGACGGCCATGCAGGCCGCCCTGTTCAGCGGTGACCCCGAGGCGTTCGCCGCCGACACCCTCGTGCGGCTCGGCACCGAGCTCGGCATCCCCGAGACCGAGATCCGCGGCGTGCTCGCGAGCGACCGGTACGCCGACGCCGTCCGCGCCGAGCACGACGAGGCGATCGCCCTGGGCGCTCGCGGCGTGCCGTTCACCGTGCTCGGCCGACGCCTCGGCATCCCCGGCGCCGTGCCCACCGAGGCGTACGGCCAGGCGATCGCCCAGGCGTGGGAGCAGGTCGATGCCTGAGCCCGTCCAGCCGCTGACGTTCCTCGCGGCCGACGACGCCGCGGTGTGCGACCCGGTCACCGGCGTCTGCGCGGCGCCTGACGATGAATCCGAGGTGGGGAACGACGACGGCGCTCGCGGAGAAGGTGCGGCGAGCGCGCGCTGATTCCGCGGATGCGAACCGTCAGACCGGCCAGGCGCCGAGCAGGTCGGCCGCGCCGAAGGTGAGATCGGCGCCGTCGACAGGCTGTCCCTCGGGGCTGACGGCGGCGACGAGGGCGTCGCTGCTGCGCGGCACCGTGCCGATGGCGCTGCGCAGGTGCGTGATCTCGCGGCGGGAGATCACGCCGTCGGGGCGCCACTTGATGGTCCCGAGCACAACGGTGCGCTCGCGGGTCGCTCCGACGAGGTCGACCTCGGTCTGCCCGTCACGGGTCCACCAGGCGCTGACACTCTCGATCCTCTCGAGGCGAGCATCGTCCGGAGCGAGCCGTGCGAAGGACTCGCGCACGACGGGCTCGATGCTGCGTCCTCGCCAGGACGACCAGTCCCGCTCGAAGCGACCGAAGGCGTGGTCGGCCCGTCCGCGAGAGATCAGCTCCAGGCTCCGCTCCACGTAGCGGAACCAGAAGCGCAGATAGGGGTCGGTGACGCGGTACCGCCGTAGCCGTCCCTTCTCCGGCGACCAGGCGGGAACCTCCTTCGTGACGAGCCGCTTGTCGTCGGTCAGGACGCGCAGTGCCCGGGTGGTGCTGGTCTGGTAGCGCGTCACCTCGGAGTCCTCGAGGCCGGCGGGGATGAGGTCGTTGAACCGCGGTGTGGTGGTCTCGTCCGCGCCGATCGCCGCCAGCACCCGCGCAGCGGCGGGGGAGTCGGGGAACTCCGCGTCGAGCGTGAAGCGTGCGGTCGAGACCAACGGGCTGTACAGGTCGGCGAAGGAATCGGCCACGTACCGCGGCACGTTGCCTCCCGACCGTGCGAGGTCGGTGACGAGGCGGGGGTAGCCGCCCGTGACGAGGTAGGCGTCGAAGACCTCGGTCGGTGTGGCGTCGGGGAGCGCCTGGGCGATCTCTGCCGGGTTGAGCGGGTCGACGACGAGCGGGCGGACGCGCCCGAACAGCGCTCGGCCGTACTCGGAGAGCCGGTCCATCATCGCGACGTCGGACCCGACCAGGATGAGCAGCACCGGTAGCTCTTCCAGTGTCTGGTCCCAGAGGTTCTGGAGGGTGCCCTCGAGAGACGGGTCGGCGGCGACGGCCCAGGGGAACTCGTCGAGCACGACGACGGTCGGCCCTTGGCGTGCTGCGGCCTCGACCGCGCGGAACCAGTCGCGCCACGTGCGCAGGGGGAGGCCCCCGACCATCTCGGTGCCGGGTAACGGCCGGGTCGACGATGTGAGCGCCTCGGTCGCTTCGGCGACCTGGGTGCGCGTCGGCGCGCCGAGTGTTCCTGCGGCGAAGACGTACGGCACGGCGGTGCCGCGGACGAAGGTGTCGATCGCCGTGGACTTGCCGACCTGGCGGCGACCTCGGACTGCGACGATGCGTCCTTGCCCATGGGTCTGGACCGCGTCGAGATGCTTGGTCAGCGTGGCGACGATGTCCGAGCGGCCGTAGAACGGAGCCACGGATCGAGCAGTCATAGAAGTATCATACATAGATGTACGTAAGGCGTCCGGTCAGTCGTCCTGCGACGGCCGGGACGAACGCATCCGTTTGGTCGCGGACCGCTGCTTCTTGGCCTGCAGCCGGCGTTCCTGGGACCCGCGGGTGCGCCGGGTGGCACGACGGCGGGGGCCGGGTGGCGCGACGGCCTCGGCGACGAGTGCCGCCAGGCGGTGGGCGGCCGCGTCCCGGTTGCGCCGCTGCTCGCGGTGCTCGGACGCCGTGACCGTCAGGACGCCGTCGGCCAGCCGGTGACCTATCCGGGCGACGATCCGCTCGCGCTGGACGCGGCTCAGCACCGCTGAGCGCTCGACGTCCCAGCACAGCTCCACCCGCGAGTCGGTGGTGTTCACGCCCTGACCCCCGGGGCCCGAGGACCGCGAGAACCGCTCGGTCAGTTCGGCCCGGGGGATCGTCAGGGACGGGCTGACGACGAGTCCGTCGCGGGTCGGTGAGGGCATGCCCCCATGGTGCCGTGGACGGTGGCCGTCGTGCAGCCGACGACGGCCACCGGTGTCCACGCCGGTGCGGCACCCCTACAGGTGGATCGCACCCGTGGCCAGCAGGACCACGCCGACGACCCCGCACGCGAGGACCGTCAGGAAGGTCGCCAGTGCCGGGCCCGTGAAGACCCTGTTCCGTCGCTCGCGTCGAGCGACGACGTACAGCACCGTGGCCGGTGCCAGCAGGAGGCACGCCAGGAAGAGGAACACGTAGCCCGCTGCCCAGAGGAGGAACACCGTGTAGACGGTCGCCACGCCGGCGATCGCGAGCTCGAGGCGCCGGGTCCCTCGGGGGACGCCGTCATAGCCGTCACGGCGGACCGCGATCTTCACGGCGTAGGCGGCCGCCAGCGCGAACGGTGCCAGCGAGAGCGCTGCCGTGAGGTCCAGCGTGAAGTCGAGGGCGTTGTCCACGAACTGCACGGCGAACAGGATGAGGGTGACGAAGACCGAGGTCCACAGCACGGCGTTCTGAGGGGCCCCGCGGCGGTTCTTCCGGGCGAAGTACCTGGGCAGGTCACCGTCCTCGGCCGCGGCGTACACGACGTCTGCCGCCAAGAGCTGCCAGGCGAGATAGGCGCCCAGGACCGAGACGATGAGTCCGATCCGGATCAAGGTCCCGCCCCACGGCCCGACGGCGGACTCCAGCACTCCGCCGATCGACGGCTGCTGCAGCTCGGCGATCTCGGCGCGCGGGAGGATCCCGAAGGACAGGATCGAGATGCTCGCGAACAGCGCCAGCACGGACGTGAAGCCCAGCACGGTGGCGCGACCGACGTCGCGCCGCTTGGTGGCGTACCGCGAGTAGACGCTCGCGCCCTCGATCCCCAGGAAGACGAAGACCGTGATCAGCATCGTGCCCTGCACCTGGGAGAACAGCGAGTCACCTCCCGGCAGGTCGTACCCGCCGGTGAGGTTGCCCGTGAACACGTTCCAGTCGAAGGCGAAGACCACCAGGACGAGGAAGAGGACCAGCGGGACGATCTTGGCGATGGTCACGACGAGGTTGACGACCGCGGCCTCCTTCACCCCCCGTCGGATGAGGGTGTAGAAGCCCCACACGGCGGCGCCCGACAGACCGAACGCGAGCCAGGTGTTCCCCTCGCCGAGAGCGGGCTCGAGTCCCGGGAAGAGCTGGGACACGGTGGTCATGATGAGCACCCAGTAGAACGCGTTGCCGGCGCAGGCGGACGCCCAGAAGCCGAACGCGGAGAGGAAGCCCGGGTAGGCGCCGAAGCCTTCCCTCGCGTAGACGTACACGCCGTTGTCCAGCGTCGGCTTGCGCAGCGCGAGCTTCTGGAAGACGAACGCGAGCGCGAGCATGCCCAGACCGGCGATGCCCCAGGCGATCAGTGCCCCGTAGACGCCGGTCTCCCCGGCGAATCTCGAGGGCAGCTGGAACACTCCCGCGCCGACCATCGAGCCCACGACCATCGCGGTCAGTGCGGGCAGGCCGAGGGTGGCGGTGCGAGAGGTCGTCGAGGCCCGGCCAGCACCCTCGATGCTGTCGGCCGGCCGGATGTCGGTCGTCGTCATGGTGATCTCCGGTCAGGGTGGCGCGTCAGATGCGCGGGAGCGGGTGGGTGGGAGCGAGCTCGCGCACGAGGTCTGCCAGGTCGATCTCCTCGCCGAGCGAGTCGAGATCGAGATCCGCCTCGGGCGGCAGGAGACCGCAGTCCATCTCGCGGACGAGACGGAGCGCCGCCTCGATCTGGTGGAGCTCGGGGAGGTCGTGGAGCGGGTCGAGGTGCAGGGTCATGGGTCTCTCCGTGTGGTGGGGGGCGCTCGGTCGGCGCGCTCGGTCGCGATGACTGCTCCAGCCTGCTGTCCTCGAGGGCGCCCGGGAGGGGGTTCCCGGTGGATTCGCCCCCGGCTTCACCCCGCGGGGCGAGCGGGCCCCGCGGGACGGTCGGACGCCGGTGACGCGCGGCGCGGCGGGCCGTCGGTGGGGCGCTCGTGGGGCGCTCGTAGGGCGCCAGGCGGTGCTGCCGGGCGCCGGCAGCACCGTCGACGGGGCGGCGGCGCACCGCGGGGGCGAACCCCGGGGTGAGATCGCCGTCGGTCGGGGTCGGGCCCCTCCCCGGGGCGCGGAACCTTGAGGTGTCGGACCGGCGATGACGCGTTCGGAGCCCGGTCCCGACAGTCCCTTCCCTTCGCAACCTCGTGAGGTACCCCATGACCAGCTCCCTGATCGACCAGTCGGTGGCCCTGCCGCTCGTCCCCTCCGCTCTCGGCGCCGACGCCTCCGCGACCACGGTCGGCGTCCACTCCGAGGTGGGGCGGCTCCGCAAGGTGCTCGTGTGCCGCCCCGGCCTCGCGCACCGCCGGCTGACCCCGACCAACTCCGACCAGCTCCTCTTCGACGACGTCCTGTGGGTCGACCGGGCGATCGAGGACCACGCCCGGTTCGTCGGCGACCTCGACTCGCTCGGCGTCGAGGTCCTCGAGCTGCACGACGTGCTCGCCGAGACGATGGCCGCCCCGGGGGCCCGCGACTGGCTCCTGGACCGACTCGTCGTCCCTGACGCGGTGGGCACCGGCCTCGTGGACGCCACCCGTGAGCACCTCGAGCGGATGTCGTCCGAGTGGCTCGCCGAGCACCTGATCGGCGGGCTGGCCACCAGCGACGTCCCGGACCTGCCGGCCGGGTACCGCGCGCTCGCCGAGTACTCGCCCGGCGCGCGCGAGTACCTGCTGCCGCCGCTGCCCAACACGCTCTTCACCCGGGACACGACCACGTGGCTCTACGGAGGCGTCACCCTCAATCCCTTGTACTGGCCGGCCCGGCACGGCGAGACGATCCTCATGAAGGCCGTCTACCAGTTCCACCCCGAGCTCGGCGGCTCCACGGTCTGGTGGGGCGACCCGGAGACGGACCACGGCCAGGCGACCTTCGAGGGCGGTGACATCATGCCCGTCGGCAACCGCACCGTCCTGATGGGGATGAGCGAGCGGACCTCCCGCCAGGCCATCACGCAGGTGGCCTCGGCGCTGTTCGACGCCGACGTGGCCGACCAGGTGGTGGTCGGCGGCATGCCGAAGCTGCGCGCGGCGATGCACCTGGACACCGTGATGACGTTCGTCGACGTCGACGCCGTCACGGTCTACCCGCGCATCGTCGACGCGATCCACCCGTTCGTGCTGCGTCCCAGCGACCGGCCGGGGCAGGTCCACGTCAGCGACGAGGGGAACCGTCCCTTCCTCGACGTCGTCGCTCGGGAGCTCGGCCTGGGCTCGCTGCGCGTGATCGAGACCGGCGGGGACGTCTACGAGGCCGAGCGCCAGCAGTGGGACTCGGGCAACAACGCCGTGGCGCTGGAACCGGGGGTGGTCTTCGCCTACGACCGCAACACCACGGCGAACGCCGCGATGCGTGCCGCGGGGATCGAGGTGCTCGAGATCGCCGGAGGCGAGCTCGGCCGCGGCCGCGGCGGCGGGCATTGCATGACCGGCCCGATCGAGCGCGACCCCGTCTTCTGACCCCCGTCCCGCCCCGTCGACACCCCGGAGACCATCATGAACACCCCTGACCGCACCCATCCGCCCGCCCGCCGACGCCGACGCGACCGCTGGCGCCGACGCCTGGCCCCCGCGGTCGTCACCACCATCGCCGGAGCCCTGCTGGTCACCGGCGGGGCCGCCGTGTTCGCCACGGGCGACACGCCGGACGCCGATCCCCTCGTGGGACGGTCGTTCACGGCCGTCCCGGCACCCGGAGCCACGGGCCCGGCCGAGCCGGTCACAATCCGCTTCGAGGAGGGCCGCGTCGCAGCGTCGGCGGGCTGCAACACGCTCGCCGCGCGGGCGCGGTGGGACGGTGGCCGGCTGGAGCTCGAGGGTGCCCTCGCGACGACGGGCAAGGCCTGCAGCCCCGCGCAGGAGGAGGCCGAGCAACGGCTCGCGACCTTCCTGCGGTCGGCCCCGGCGCTGCAGGTCGACGGCGAGGAGATCCGGCTCGGCGACGCGCACGAGCTGGTCCTCACCCGGCCACGCGCTGACCGGCTCGGCGGCGTCGTGTGGCGGGTCACCCATGTCCGGCGGGACGGACGCGAAACGGCCGTTCCCCGCACCGTGCAGGCCGACGTCTGGTTCACCGAGGAGACGATGCGCCTGCGCACGGGCTGCAACAGCGGCGTCGGGTCCGTGACGGTCACGCCCGACGTCGGCGCGGACCGGGGCACGCTCGACGTCGACCGGTTGCTCACCACGACGGGCGCCTGCACCCCGCAGGAGACGCCCGTCCAGGCCGCGGTGATCCGCACCCTGCGGGGGACCTCGTCCTTCGCGGTGTCGGGGGAGGAGCTCCGCCTCGACGGCGGCGCGGACGGGCTGGTGCTGACCCGGCTGGGCTGAGGACCCGTCCCGGCCGCACCGTGTCCGCGGGCCCCGACGCCGGCCGGCGTCGGGGCCCGCTCGCGTCGTCAGGCGTCGACGTCCTCCAGCAGCCCCAGGTCCACGGCCCGTGTCAGCGCCTCGGCACGGGTCCTGGCGCCGAGCTTGGCGTAGAGCGTCCGGAGCTGTGCCTTGACGGTGTTCACCGAGACGACCAGCTCGGCGGCGATCTCGGTCCGCGAGTCCGTCCCGGCCAGCGCGTGCAGCACCTCCCGCTCCCGGGGTGTCAGGGCAGGAGCCTGGGCGCGCTGCCACAGCCGTCCGTCGACGATGGCGGGCACCCGCGTGAACGCCAGCGCGAGCGTCGTCGCGGCGTCCTGAGCACCGTCCTGCTCGAGCGCCGCGAGGACGCCGGCACGGTCCTCCTCGGCCAGGAGCGTCACGGGCCAGTGGATCCCGTGCTGGTCCACCAACGCGGCAAGGGTGGTGCCGAACGCCGTGGCGCTCACGGCGGCGTCGGTCCGCTGCGCCACCGTGACGCCGGCCACCGCCACGAGCGCGTCCTGCAACGGGGTGCCGATCGCGCCCTGCGCCTGCGCCAGGAGGGCGACGGCGTCCTCCTCCTGACCGCGGGCCGCGGCGATGATCGACCGCAGGGCGCTGTCGGCCGCCTGACCGCGACCGCGCAGGCGCTGGCGGGACTCCTCGCGGGCGGCGCCGGTGGCGAGCCGCAGGATCGTGCGCATCGCTCCCAGGCGCCCGACGACGCTGGGCAGCGTCGTCGGGCGCACGCGCTCGCGGCGCAGCTGTGCCAGTCGGCGCTCGGCCTCGGAGGCGTGCCCCTGGAGCGCACGGGCGACGGCGCCGGCGGCTCCGGCGAACTCCCAGTGCTCCAGGGTGTCCAGATGCGGGGCGAGGGGTTCGAGCTCGGCGAGGGCGGCCGCGGCGTCGCCGTCGTCGATGTGCACCCAGGCCTGGGCGATGCTGCGGAACGCGCCCTGGTAGCCGTCGACCCAACCCGTGGGCCAGGCATCGGGCTGCACGACGGCGAGCTCGGCACGGGCCGCGACGAATCGCCCGTCCAGGACGTCGGCCATGGCGCGGCCGCACGCCGCGACGTTCGCCAGGTGCGGCCAGTCCCGCTCGGCGGACAGCGCGGTCAGCGCGTCGTACGCTTCCCGGGCCGCGGGGAGGTCATCGCCGAAGAAGAGGCTCGTGGCCGCCTGGGAGACGGCCAGTGCCGCGGCGCTGTCGATCGACGGGGCGCCGTCCAGGTCGTCGTCCTCCCGGGCCAGCGACAGCTCGCGCACGGCGCGTCGGGCCGTGTCCAGCATCCGGGTGCGCTGGCCGAGCAGCCGCCAGGCGGCGGTCTCGAGCCCGTACAGGACGACCCGTTCGGCCGCTGGCGCCGAGGCGATCCGCTGGTGCGACGCCTGCACGGCCGCCGCCAGGAACTCGGTCGCCCGCCGCTGCGTGCCCGGCCGGGCGTTGAGGACCAGTGCCAGGAACATCGCCAGGAACGGCTGGGAACGGACCTGGGCCGCGGGCATCGCCAGGAGCATCCGTGCGAGCCGTGCCGACTCCTGCGGCGGCAGCGGGAAGACCCGCACGAGCAGGTGGTCGGCAAAGCCGAGGTCCCCCGCGCGCAGCGCGTACTCGACGGCGGTCGCGGCGTCGTGACGCTGCTCCCACAGCCAGTGCGCCGCGGTGTCCAGGACCCGTGGCACCAGCGTCGGGTTCGTCTCCGCGAAGCGGGCCGCCGCCACCGCCCGCACCTGGTCGCTCAGCCGGAGCACCGGTGTGCCGTTGGGCTGCGTGGCCCAGTACCCGAGGCCCAGGCGCCCGAGCGTCGCCAACGGGTCGACCGCGGTCTCCGGGTCGGCGGGGGCGGTGACGACGCGCTCGAGCCGCTGCGCCAGCGCGGCGTCGGCGTACGGTGCCAGGGACACGGCCCCGAGCAGCTCGAGCAGGTGCGGGTCCCGGACGCGCGCCGACAGGTCCTGTCGCACCCCGGCCGCCAGTGCCTCGGCGGCCTGCGCCGCGGTCAGGGGCCGGCCGGGCGTCTGCGGGGCGCTCGCGGGGAGGCCGGCGAGGACGTCCAGCGCGTAGCGCAGCTCCAGGACCGACCGCCGTGCGGTGGACCGGAGCAGCAGGTCGACGGCGGAGTCGTCGAGCGGGACGTCGCTGCTCGCCACGACGGCGCGCGCCTCGTCCACGGTGAGGGCCAGGTCGTCGTCGGCGAGGACCACGGCGCCGAGCGTCCTGCGCGCGGCAGGGCCTTCGAGCACGGTCGGGAACCGGCCCGCCACGGCGCACCGTGCCGTCCGGACGCGCTGCAGGACGGCCAGCAGGTCGAGGCCGACGTCGTCCCAGAAGTCCCCGGCGGACGCGAAGTCGTCGAGCACCAGCAGCACCGGAGGTGCCGACGACAGGCTCCGGGTGATGGCGTCGCGCACGGAGGCGGCCGCGTCGGCGACGGCCACCAGCTCGCGGTAGAAGGTGCCGTCGTCGACCAGGCCGGCGCGATGCAGGCGGGAGAGCGCGTGCACCCAGAACCCGGCCCGCGACCGGATCTGGGCGTCCAGGGTGATCCACACGACGGCCTCGTCACCGCCGTCGTGAGCCGTCACCCACTGGGCGAGCAGCGTGGTCTTGCCCGATCCGCCCGCGCCCCGCAGGACCGCCAGGGGCGCGCCGTCGTCGAGGCGGCTCAGCAGCCGGGGCCGGGCGGCGAGCCACGGGGGGAGGCGTGGAACACCCGAGAGGTCGCGCATGCAGCACCTCGCTCCCGGTCGCCGAAGCCCCCCGGCTCCACGGTACGTCGCGGAGCCCGTGCACGGGCGGGCAGCGCGCGAACCGCCCGGGTGCCGCGCCGACGACCCGGCGACCGGAGGGCGGTCGGCTACTCCTCGATCGCCGAGCCCAGCTCGTGCAGGACGGCGGCCCGGGCGTCGCGTCCGCGTTCGCCGCGCCGGGTGACCAGCACCTCGACGAGCGCCTCGATCATGAGCATCAGCGCCGCGCGGGAGGTGTGCAGCAGCTCGTCGCGGAACGACTCGTTGACCGGCGGGACGACGAGCACGGTGTCGGCGAGCTGGGCGACGGGGGACTGCGCGAACGAGGTGATCGCCACGACCGGAGTGCCGCCGTCGTGCGCGGCCCGCATCACCTCGAGCGTGGCCTCGTTGGCCCCGGAGCCGGACACGACGAGGCAGACGGCCTCGGGGCCGAGCTGCCGGGCGGCGATGCGCTGGGCGAGGGCGTCGGCCAGCAGCTCGGCGGGCCGGCCGGCGGACGTCAGGCGCAGCACGAGGTCGAGGCCGAGCGGGGAGGAGAGCCCGTTGGCGACGACGAGCACGCGCCGGGCGTCGTCGAGGACGCGCACGAACTCCTGCAGGCCGTCCTCGGTCAGCCCGGCCACGGTGTGCCCGAGGCGGGCGGCGAACCGGTTGACGGACTCGCGCACCGCGCCGAGCATGGTGCCGTCGGGCGAGCCGTCCGATGCCGGGCGCAGCGCGAGCTCGCGGGCGACGGCGACGCGCAGCTGCGGGTAGCCCTCGTACCCGAGGGTCTGTGCGGCGCGCACGACGGTCGCCCGGCCCACCCCGACGTCGTCGGCCACCTGCTGGGCGGTGCGTTCGACGGCGGCGTCTAGGTCGGCGGCGATGGCCTCGGCGGCGCGGCGCTCGCCGGGGTGCATCGACGGCGCGAGCGCCACGATACGGGCGGTCAGCGGTGCGTCGGCCGAGCCGGTCCAGGTCACCTCAGGCCCCTTCCATGATGCGGCGGCGCAGCGCGCCCGAGACGGAGTCGACGGCCATGGTGGTCACGACGACCACGATCAGCAGCATGCCGACCGTGTCCCATTCACGATAGTTCGTGTAGTTGGCCAGCATGGAGCCGATGCCGCCGGCGCCGACGATGCCGAGCACCGCGGACATGCGGATGTTGATCTCGAACCGGTACAGCGCGAAGGACAGCAGCGCGGGCAGGGCGGCGGGCCACAGGGCCCAGCGGACGAGGGCGGTGCGGCCGCCGCCCGCGGCCCGCACGGCGTCGGCGGCGCCGTCGCGCAGCGTCTCGACGGTCTCGTAGGTCCACTTGCCCTGCGTGCCGATCCCGGCGATGCCGAGAGCGAGCGCGCCGGTGAACGGCGTGAGCCCGGTGACGGTGAGCAGCACGAGGGCGATGATGACCTCGGGCACGGCGCGGATGACGGCGAAGAGCCCGCGCAGGGCGAGGCGCAGCCAGGCCGGTCCGACGCCGTGGGCGGCGAGCATCCCGAGCGGGATCGACACGACGACGCAGAGCATCGCACCGAGCCAGGCCATGGAGATCGAGCGCCACATCTCGAACAGGGCGCGCGGCAGGCGCGACCAGTCCGGGTCGGCGAACATCAGCGCGGCGTACTCGGCCACGGCGGCGGGCAGCTCGCGCAGGTCGGACCACTCGACGTCCAGGGTCGCGGCGGAGACGAGCAGCACGAGGCCGACGACGGCGGTCGCGACGGTCTGCCCGAGCCGCGACGGGCGTGGGGGGAGAGCCAAGACGGGCCGCTCGCTGGCGGGGCGTGACGTGGCGGTGCGGGACCGGGAGTCCAGGGCGGCGTTCATGCGAGCCTCCGGCGCAGGACGTTCGAGGCGGCCTCGATGAGGAGCACGACGACGAGGATCTCCAGGATGATCACCGAGACGTCGCCGTAGGCGAAGAACCCGAATCGTTCGTCGAGCAGCCGGCCGATGCCGCCGGCGCCGACGATGCCGAGGATGGCCGAGATGCGGACGTTGAGCTCGAGGGCGTAGAGCCACTGGTTGCTGAACAACGGAAGGCTCTGGGGCAGCGCGAGGGCGCGGTTCATGCGGCCCTGGGTGGCGCCGCCGGCGCGGGCGGCCTCGAGGTAGGGGTGGTCGGTGGAATCGATCGCCTCGGAGACGAGCTTGACGACGATGCCGACGTCGAACAGCACGAGGGTGAGCAGGCCGGGCAGCGCGCCGACGCCCACCATGGCCACCAGGATGGTCGCCCAGACGAGGTCCGGGACGGCGCGGACGACGTTGATGACGGCGCGTACCGCGGTGCGGGTGACGGTGTTCGGGTTGGTGGGTCGGGCGGCCCACAACGTGAGCGGCACGGACAGCGCGGCGGCGATCGCGGCGCCGACGAACGCCATCTGCAGGGTCTCCAGCATCGGCTGGATCGTGCGCGGGACGAACGACCAGTTGGGCTGCAGCAGCGCGGACAGGTTGGCCGCGCCGTGACGCCAGTTCTGCGCGATGGCAGCCAGGTCGATCTCGATGCCGCCGATCGCGGGCAGGCAGGTCGCCACGGTGAACGCCGTCAGTGCCGAGAAGACCAGGGTGCGGCGCGGCCAGGTGCGCGGACGCGGCGGGAGGTCGAGGCGGGTGGCGGGCTCCGTCGTCGTGCCCGGGCTCACGTGCGGTCCCCGAGCCGGTCCTGCGGGCGGATGCGGCGGCCGTAGATCTGCTCGAAGTCGGCCTCGGTGGCCTCGGCCGCGGGGCCGTCGTAGACGAGCTCGCCGTCGCGCAGCCCGATCATGCGGCGGGTGTACTGCCGGGCGAGGTCCATCAGGTGCAGGTTGACCAGCACCGTGAGGTGGCGTTCGGCGTTGATGCGTTCCAGCTCGGACATCACGGCGTGCGCGGTGGGCGGGTCGAGGCTGGCGACGGGCTCGTCGGCGAGCATGATGCTCGGCTCCTGGGACAGGGCCCGGGCGATGGCGACGCGCTGCTGCTGCCCGCCGGACAGGGCTGCCGCCCGCGACCAGACCTTGTCGAGCATGCCGACGGTGTCCAGGGCGGTCAGGGCGACCTCGCGGTCGCGGGCACTGGTGACGCCGAGGAGCGTGCGCAGCCGCCCGGCACGGGCGAACCGGCCGACCAGTGTGTTGCGGTAGACGTCGACCCGGGTGGCCAGGTTGAAGCCCTGGAAGATCATGCCGACGTGCCCGCGCACCTCGCGCAGGCGGCGGCCGTGCAGACCGGAGACGGTGTGCGGGCCGACGGTCACCGTGCCGGCGGTGACGGGCACGAGGCCGTTGATGGTGCGGATCAGGGTCGACTTGCCCGAGCCGGACAGGCCGACGATCGAGACCATCTCGCCGGCGTCGATGTCCAGGGAGACGTCGCGCAGGGCGGTGGTGCCGTTGGGGTAGGTGACCGAGACGCCGTCGAGGCGGATCGGCCACGCGGCGGAGGCCGGGGCGTGCCCGGCCTCCGCCGCCTGGGTGTCGTGAGTCATGGCAGTCAGCCGGCGAACTGCTCGAGGATCTCGCCGTAGCGGGCGATCTCGTCGTCGGCGGTCTCGGCCGTCCAGTCGGACAGGCCGACGAGCTCGAACATGACGTCGGCGGCCTCGTCGGAGGAGTCGGCGTAGTCGTCCATGAGCTGGGTGAGCTCGGCGACGAGGTCGTCGGGCAGGGTGTCGGTGACGGCGACGCCGCCGTTGGGGATCATGTCGGTGTAGGCGAAGGCCACGGCCTTGTCGGCGATGTCGGGGACCTCCTCGGTGACCGTGGTGCGGGCGTCCCAGTAGGCGAACCCGACCTCGGCGTCGCCGTTGGCGACGGCGAGCACGGCGTTGTTGTTGCCCTCGACGGGGATCTGGGTGATGTCGGCGTCGGTGTCCAGGCCCGCCTCGCGCATGAGGACCACCGGGTACTGGTAGCCGGCCGGGGAGGTGGCGGCCTGCAGCGCGACGTCGGCGCCGGCGAGGTCGCCGAAGACGTCGGTGGCGGCCGGGCCCTGACCGGTCGCCGCGGCGCCGGCCTCCTCCAGGCCGTTGCAGTAGGACAGCTCGATGCCGCTGGCCTCGTAGGTGGCGAGCACCGGCTCGTCCTCGCAGTACTTGTCGGGGTTGTTCGTGTACGCGACCGACGCGTAGGACGTGGCGCCGAAGCGCACGTCGCGCAGCACGAGCTCGGCGCCGTAGCGCTCGGTCGCCTGGTACAGCGAGCCGGCGTCGGTGATGATCACCTGCGCCTGGTCGGCGCCGAGCGCCTCGACCGTGGCGGTGTAGTCGTTCGCGACGACGCCCTCGACCTCGATGCCGAGACCGTCCGAGAGGTAGGAGGTCAGCGGGTCGAGCGCCTCGGCGAGGTTCTCACCCTCGACGGACGGCACCAGCGACATGGTGATCGACTCGGGCCACTCGGTGCCGGCGTCGGTCGAGTCGGCGTCGGCGCTGCTGCCGGCGTCGTCGGCTCCGGCGCAACCGGCGAGCGCGAGGACGAGCGCCGCGGCGGCGCCGGGAGCGAGCAGGGACTTGCGCATGGGGAGGGTCACCTTTCGAGGGAGTCGGCCGTGCCGGTCGGCACGGACTCGGGGTGGGTCGCGGGGGTGGCTGAGGTGGGGGCTGCGGTGGTGGCTGTGTTGCTGGCTCGGTGGGCCCACGCCGTGATGTCGAGGGCGAGGGCGTCGAGGGTCCGCGCGTGCATCGTCACGGTGGACGGCGGCGTGTCGGCCGTGGGGCCGACCAGCGCCGTCGCGGCGCCGAGCGCCGTGGCGGGCGCAAGGTCGTTCTCCACGATGTCCCCGACGGCGAGCACCGGGCCGTCGGCGAGGGCGGCCTCGACGATCGGTGTGAGTCCGGCGGGCTTGCCGACGTCGTAGTGCAGGGCGGCAAAGCGCTCGCGGACGCCCCAGGTGGTCAGGAGGCGTTCGACGCCGACGCCGGGGGCGTTCGTGGCGAGGACGACGCGGACGTCGTGGGGGAGTGCGTCCAGGAGCTGGGTGAGCCCGGGGGCCGCGTCGACGGGTGCCTCGGGCGTGCCGAGGAGGCTGCGGCTGGCGAGGTAGGCATCCTGGAGGGCGGTGGGGTCGACGCCGTCCTGGCGGGCCAGGGTGCCGACGACGTCGTACCCGTCGCGGAACTGCGTGGCCGTTCCGGCGTCAAGGTCGCGCAACGTGGCCATCACCCGCTCGAGGTACCCGGGCCCGGCGTGACCCGCGACCTGCCGGGCGAACGCGAGCACGGGGCCGTCACCGACGGCGAGGGTGCCGTCGAAGTCGAACAGGATGGTCGGGGTCACGCGGGCTGCCTCCTCTGATGGACGATGCGTTCACGGTAGCCCTGCTGTGTGAACGGAAACGTCATGAGGAGGTGAACAGCGGATGTCGGCTGTTCGGAGTCCGCAGCCCTCGAGTCGGGGTCGTGACGTAGTTCAGCCTGAGCCGCCGCCAGTGACCCAGGAACGGAGGGGGAAGGTAGTCGCCGGCCCCAATTCAGCGCCCGACCCCACCAGGAATTCTGATCGGCATACCACTGCCGTTGACTTGACCGCAGGCGCCTTCGCGGCTGCGATCGGCCGGCCCCGAGCGAGTATTGGCGCCAATCGCCGACTCACCGGCGCGATGCGCTCCGCGTCCGCAAACGCCGTGGGTAGCGTAGCCTCTGGGCGCCAGTGTACTGGTCGACATCTGGTGGTTGGAATGAATACCGTGCAATCGGGCGAGGACCATCGCCAGAGACGGAGACAGACGTTGGCGGCAGGGCTTCCGCAGATACGGCTCTGGGACGACAACCCGAGCACATTAGACCTCCTCGGGTTCGACGCCGTGGTCGAGCCGATCGTCGCCGCGGTCCGCGAACGCAATATCCATCCGCTGACGCTGTCGGTGCAGAGCCCATGGGGCGGCGGAAAGTCCACGATCCTGAAGTTGATCGAGGCCGAGTTCAAGAATGACGACAACTGCATCGTCGTCGCGACCAACCCGTGGGCTTACGACGATCAGGTGGACGTCAAGGGCACGCTGATCTCTGAGATCCTGCACGGCATCGAGAATCAGGTCCCCGATGCAGGGATCAAGGCCGAGGTAGCGGAGAAGGCGAAGGAGCTGCTGGGGCGCATCAGCTGGAGCCGTGCTGCCGTTGCTATCGCTAGGGGAGCGCTGACCTTCCAGGTTGACCCGCAGCAGATAGCGGACATCTTCCGACCTAAGGACCCGGGCGGGCCGGACTCGATGGCGAGTTTCAACAACGCGTATAAGGAACTGCTCGCGCTCATACCTAACGTCGAGCGCGTGGTCGTCCTGGTCGACGACCTTGATCGCTGCCTGCCGGATGCAGTGACCGCGACGCTGGAGGCGATCAAGCTCTTCCTATCTACCGAGAAGATGGTGTTCGTCCTGGCAGCCGACCAGGACATGGTCCGAGATGCCATCTCGGTCAGTCTGGATGGTGCTCGGCGCGGCGACATCTTCGCCCAGCGGTACTTGGAGAAGATCGTTCAGCTCCCGATCGCCCTACCGCGCCTGTCCGCTACCGACGCCGCGGCGTACATCGGCATCCTGATCGCTGGCCGCTCGATGCATGACGCGGACTTGCGTGCGCTCGCGGCACACGTCCGCACACGACGGAACGCCCATCAGACTCCGCTGCTGCACGACTTCGAGGAGTTGGAAGTCCAACCAGCCGCCGATGATCTCGCCTTGGCCACCCAACTCGCCGAAGGATTGAGCGCCGATCGCCGCTCGAACCCACGCCAGATCAAGCGATTCCTCAACGCGTTCGGTGTCCGGGAGTCCATTGCCCGTGCACGCGGAGTGACGATTCCGCCGGCGGTGATGATCAAGATGCTATTGCTGGAAGAACTCCACCGCACGTCATTTAACACTCTGGCGGCGACGCCCGCCCAAGAACGCAAGACCATTCTGGCCCGGTGGGAATCCTGGGCGAACCCGTCCGGTGAGGAAGGTGAGGATGCGACCCTCCCAGACGGAGTCGATGAAGCGACGAAGGAATGGGCCGCTGCGCCACCTTCTCTCCGCAACGAGAATCTTGACCCCTATCTCACCCTCGCTGCAAGCCTGATCAACGTCAGCATGGGCGCCCAGGTTTCCGATGAGGTCCTCGCGCTCGTCAATGACCTGCTGGGCGAAAGTGAAGCTGCAAGGAACGTTGCCGCCGACTCCCTGAGTGAGCGCAGCGAGGACGAACAACTCGCAGCGTTGGAGGTTTTGTTTGCCACAGCCAAACGCATGGAGGACGCTGGAGCGGTGATCCGCGGCGCTGTCCTCTGGCTCGGAAGGACACCAGCACTGGAGCAGGCAACGGCGGTCGGCGTCGAAGCACACTGCTGGGGAACACGCTTGACCGCCGGCGCTATCGTCGAACTCGCGGCCAGCGGGCGCCCCGCTCTCCTTGACCTAGTGCGGCGTGCGGCTCAGGACACAACCTTGCATGCCACGACGCAGGCTGTGGCGCGCGATGAGTTGGAGCAGATAGATGGGCACTAGCGGTGCGTACGGCGGTAGCAACTCCGCCGAATGGAACGACTTTCGAGACGCTTGGGCCGACCTCGACTCCGGGAGTGCTGGAGCCGGCACGAGCGGCGTAGAGACTACCCAGCCATCGGATCAGCTCTTCGAGCCGTCGCAACCTGCTTCCGACCTTGACCGTGTCGGCCAAGCACTTATTAACGCTCTCTGGCGCGATGATCCTGCCACCAGAGGCAACGTCGTCCCGCCCATTACGCGGCCCCGCGTCTCCGGACGCCGTGGCGCCGGCGCAGGAGGACCAGGTGGAGCTGGAACCGGCGGAGGGTTCGCAGGTTCCGGCCGTTCTGGAAGCCGTTCGACGCGACAGGTCATCGGAGGTGCCTCACGCGGTGGTGCGACGATCGGAGCAGCGTACGCACTAAGGAACCGGGACGCTCAGAGACTGGTCGACTACGGACTTTCGCTCACCGAGTTCGATTCACTCAGCCCACGCGCTCGAATCAGCCGTCTCGTCACTCTCATGATCGGCGACGATGGGCACCCCGACGACCGTGCCATCCGTCAAGCGGCGACGGAACAGGTCAAGAGAATCGTGGCCGTCGACGGTGAACCTCCAACGGCTACCGAAGCGATCAAGGGCTTCGTCAGCGCCTACATCTTCCAGCTCGGCCTCGTTGAGCTCCAGGACCAGATCATCAACGGAACTCTCGACGGCAACGAAGCGGTTGTACGAGAGCGTGTGCTCCGCGGCTGGATCGATGCAAAGGTCCGTGGCCTCGACGTCGATGCAAGCCCCGCGCTTTCAGCGAACGCGCTTCACCAGGCCGCTGCCGGTCTTGCCCAACGAGCTATCCGTGTCCTGAGGGCGAGGTAAGCGACATGCCACTGACAAACTTCTATGTCTCCAGTGAAGACTCCATGAACCAGAGTCCCCCCGACTATCACCGACTCTATTGGCCCACCGGACCTGGCGCCACGGACACCGTCAAGAGTTCTATCGGCTGGTGGCTACCCTCGCTGGGCCAGGTCCCGACGCAGGCGATCGACCTGGTCCGCATCGCCGGTGCTGCATACCTGGTCGACCGGCTATCTCGCAGGCCGAGCGCCTTCACCCGGCGGCTCCACCTCGCGGTCGAAGTCGCAGATCCCGCAACATGGGAAGGTGAGGCGATCAACCAACTTGCTCAGCTGCTGTTCTGGCTCACCGGCGACACGTGGGATCTCGAACTGATCCAAGACCCCACCACTCCAGAGGCCCCGGCCGTTGAAACCTCTGACAGCGGGGGATCTGTCGCCCTGCTCAGCGGAGGACTCGACTCATATCTTGGTGCGTTGCATCTGCTCTCTACGTCCAGCGAACCGCTTCAACTTGTCGGCCATTACGACACCGCCACAGCTGTCCGTCGAGCTCAGAACACCATCCACAGTTGGCTCCAGGAGCACTACACGCCCCCTCCCTCGTACACTCAGATCGAGTTCGCGCAGGTCGCCGACAAGAAAGAAGGCTCGAGCAGGAGCCGATCATTGCTCTTTGTCGCCCTTGGAGCCGCCATCGCTGCCTGCCGTTCCGCATCGACACTCTTCGTGCCAGAGAACGGATTCACCAGCTTGAACCTGCCTCTGCATCCCAACCGCGCGGGCGCGCTCTCCACTCGTTCCACTCACCCTGAGACCTTCGACCGAGTGAAAACGCTTCTCCAGGCGGCCCGAATGCCGATATCGGTGACCAACCCCTTCGCCGCCCACACCAAGGGTGAAGAAATGCGCCTAGTCGCTGACAACAATCCGCCGGGCGGTTGGGACATCGTTGCCGGCCTAACGATCTCGTGCAGTAAGCTGGACGGCGCTCGGATTAAGGGCGGCGACTCCACGCTCAACTGCGGCCTCTGCTACGCATGCGTCACCCGACGAGGCGCTTTCATCAGGGCAGGTGTTGGCGACACAACCATTTACTTGTCGGAAAACCTCACTGGAGACGCGCGCCTTGAGCTCCTCGAACGGCGCTACAGCGACCGGGCCGCAATCGCCTATGCGACAACCCGTGGCATTGATGACGACGCGATTGACGCCGGGACCTGGCCCCCGAACACCGACTTAGACGCGATCAGTGAGCTCGCCCGCCGCGGTCTTGCCGAACTAGGAAAGGTCGACCTGAAATGACAAGCCCTTTCCTTCCTGCATTGGACGCCCACGCCCACATCGCACCGGACGTTACGCCGTCGCAGATCGTAGCACTCGGACAATCCGTGGTGTTTGCGATGACTCGAACTCTGGACGAAGCGCGTCAAGTCAGAAGCCGACGAGACACGGCTCTCGTCTGGGGAGTAGGTGTTCATCCAGGCTTGGCGGCAGCGCGTGCGGCATGGGACGCAGAACAGTTCAAGGAACTTATCGGCTCTTTTGCTCTGGTCGGTGAAATCGGATTGGACCGCCGTGGCGGCGACTTTCCGCGGCAACGCTCGATATTGAAGGAGATACTTAGCGTTGTGAGCGACGAGCCGGTGCTCGTGTCGGTCCATAGTAGCGGTGCGGCCGCTGAAGTCGTTGAGTGTCTGTGCGAGGCCGACGTTAGAGGCGCGATATTGCATTGGTTCAACGGTGACAGTGACGATACTATGCGGGCCGTCGATTCGGGTGCCTACTTTTCAGTCAACGCTGCAATGTCCCCAGATCGGGTGAGTATGTTCCCCCCTGAGAGGGTTCTATGCGAGACTGATTTTCCTGCTCGCAGGATCGGTGCCCGCCAGCCAGCAGACGTTCAGAGTGCCGAGAGGATGCTGAGCCAGATCTGGAACAAGACTGTCGCGGAGGTGCGCGCCAAGACTTGGTGGAACCTGCGCAACCTAAGTGAAAGTTCTGGAGCAATCGAACGACTTCCTTCGCAGGTCGCAGATACGCTTTTGTATCTCTAGCAGTAAACAATTGCGCAGCAAGAACTCGCCAGTACATCCGATCGATTCGAATCTAGTTCAGGCGTAATTGACTGCGGTAATGTTAGGTCTCAACGCTGTCAGGTCTTACGAACTCCGCGCGCACGGTTAATTTCGAGGGCCCGTTGCCTGATGCCATCCGCAGAAGAGTCGTAGAGTAGGGTCAATCCGTGTTCAAGAATCTTTGCGCCCTCAAGCACATCCGCCGTGGTTAGAGACTCCTCATGTGTTCCTTGGTTCCCGATCCATTTCACAGCTTCAAGGATCTCTGCTGCTCGTGTGTTGGTCTGCCGGAAGTTTTCAATCCTGCGATGGGTGCTCGACCGAGTGCGGGGAATGTTCTGATCGTCAAGAATGTGTTCAATGGCGAAGCGTAGACGGCTGGCGGCAGCGCCGGCGTCGCACCAGATGATCTGGGCGGCCTTCGTGACCGAATCCCTGACTTCGGAAGGACAGGAATCTGGTATCTCGATTATCGGCAGAGGCGGCAGTGTTGATCGCAGATGATAGAGGCTGGAGTATTCAATGCCTTCATCACTCCAGCCTGTTCCCGCGACTCGCCAGTCTCCATGGGCGACCGTCAGTTCGTGACATCGAGGTGTTTGGCAGCGAAGTTGGACAATGAAGAACCCGGATATCCACTCGGGCTCCCACGCGTCGTGGTCGCGTAGCCTCGACGAGCTGTTCGATTCGATGTTCTGCACCGTCTCGACAGCGAGTATCCCGCCGGTGCATTGAGGACAGTTTGTCTCCGGCCAGTCCTCCGCGTCGAACCAGTCAGCGTAAGGTGTTGCGTTTCTGGTCATTTATCACTTTCTGTCAGTTTGGACATGGATCTGCGCTTCTATGAAGGGTGCGGCAGGAGTTCGGATTGCCTCGTTAATTTGTTGGTTGGGTCTGTTTAGATAATTTTGTTGAAATGGCGTCCTGTTCTCACACGCTGTAGTACTTCGCTTCCGGATGATGCAGCACGAACGCGTCCGTCGACTGCTCCGGGTGCAGCTGCAGCTCGTCGCTGAGCGTCACGCCGACACGCTCAGGCCGAAGAAGCTCGACGACCTTCGTGCGGTCCTCCATGTCTGGGCACGCCGGGTACCCCAGTGACATCCGCGCGCCGCGGTACTCCAGCTTGAACATGCCCTCGACGTCGTCGGGGTCCTCGTCGCCGAACCCGAGCTCGGAGCGCACGCGGGAGTGCCAGAACTCGGCCAGCGCCTCGGTGAGCTGCACGGACAGACCGTGCAGCTCCATGTACTCGCGGTACTTGTTCTCGGCGAACAGCTTCGCCGTGTAGGCGGATACCGGGTCACCGACGGTGGCGAGCTGGATGGGCAGCACGTCGTAGCGGCCGGTCTCCTCGACCCAGGACTTGGGGCGGACGAAGTCGGCCAGGCACAGGTGCCGGTCGCGCTTCTGGCGCGGGAAGGTGAAGCGGAGTCGCTCGGTCCCGGGCTCGCCGCCGGATCCGCCGTCGCGCGCCCCGATGCCGGCCAGACCGGGGCCGTGATGCGCCACGACGATGTCGTCGCCCTCGGACCACACGGGGAAGTACCCGTAGACCACGGTGGGGTCCATGATCTGGTCGGTGCGGATCGTGTCGAGCCACTGGGCCAGGCGCGGCCGGCCCTCGGTCTCGACGAGCTCCTCGTACGACGCTCCGTCCTCACCGCGACCGGGCTTGAGGCCCCACTGGCCCATGAACGTGGCGCGCTCGTCGAGGAACGCGGCGTAGTCGGCGAGCTGGATGCCCTTGACCACGCGCGTGCCCCAGAACGGGGGAGCGGGTACCGGGTTGTCGGTCGCGACGTCGGACCGCTCGGGCAGGTCCTCGACCGCGGTCTCGGTCACCTTGACCACGTTGTGGCGGCGCTTGCGCAGCGCCGGCAGCCCGACCTCCTCCGGGTCGGCGCCGCGCGCCACGGCGACCAGCGGCTCCATGAGGCGCAGCCCCTCGAAGGCATCGCGGGCGTACCGCACGACCCCGGGGAACGCGGAGGCGAGGTCGTCCTCGACGAAGGTGCGGGTCAGGGCCGCGCCGCCGAGCAGAATCGGCCAGCGCTTCTCCATGCCGCGCGAGACGAGCTCCTCGAGGTTCTCCTTCATCACCACGGTCGACTTCACCAGCAGCCCGGACATGCCGATCACGTCGGCGTTGTGCTCCTCGGCGGCCTCGATCATGGCCGAGATCGGCTGCTTGATGCCGATGTTGACCACCGTGTAGCCGTTGTTCGTCAGGATGATGTCGACGAGGTTCTTGCCGATGTCGTGCACGTCCCCGCGCACGGTCGCCAGCACGATGACGCCCTTGGACTGCTCCTCGGCACCCTCGACCTTCTCCATGTGCGGCTCGAGCAGCGCGACGGCCGTCTTCATGACCTCGGCGGACTGCAGCACGAACGGCAGCTGCATCTGCCCCGACCCGAACAGCTCGCCGACGACCTTCATCCCGCCCAGCAGGTGGGTGTTGACGATGTCGAGGGCCTTCATGCCGTCGGCCAGCGCGGTGTCCAGGTCGTCCTCGAGACCCTTGCGCGCGCCGTCGATGATGCGCCGCTCCAGGCGTTCGCCCACGGGCAGTGCGGCGAGCTCGGCGGCCCGCTGGTCGCGCATCGCGGCGGCGTCGACGCCGGAGAACACCTCGAGCAGGTGCGACAGCGGGTCGTGGGTCAGGTTGCCTTCGTCGTCGTACTGGCGCCGGTCCCACACGAGGTCCTCGGCGGCCTGCCACTGCTCGTCGTCGATGGCGGTGCGCGGCAGGATCTTCGCCGCGTGCACGATGGCGGAGTCCAGCCCGGCCTGCGTGGCCTCGTGCAGGAACACCGAGTTCAGCACCGTGCGCGCGGCCGCGTTGAGGCCGAACGACACGTTCGAGACGCCGAGCGTGGTGTGCACGCCGGGGTAGAGACGGTTGATCTCGCGGATCGCCTCGATCGTCTCGATGGCGTCGCGGCGCGTCTCCTCCTGCCCGGTCGCGATGGGGAACGTCAGGGCGTCGACGATGATGTCGTCCACCCGCATGCCCCACTGCTCCGTGAGGGTGTCGATGAGGCGCGAGGCGATCGCGACCTTCTTCTCCGTGGTGCGGGCCTGGCCCTCCTCGTCGATGGTCAGGGCGACGACGGCGGCACCGTGCTCGCGCACGGCCGGCATGATCCGCTGGAACCGCGATCCGGGCCCGTCGGAGTCCTCGAAGTTCACCGAGTTCACCACGGCGCGCCCGCCCACCAGCTCCAGGCCGGCGCGGATCACCTCCGGCTCGGTGGAGTCGATGACCAGCGGCAGGGTCGAGGCGCTCGCCAGCCGCGAGACGACCTCCCGCACGTCCGCGACGCCGTCGCGCCCCACGTAGTCGACGCACACGTCGAGCAGGTGGGCGCCGTGCCGCGTCTGGTCGCGGGCGATGTCGACGATGTCGTCCCAGCGGCCCTCCAGCAGCGCCTCGCGGAACGCCTTGGAGCCGTTGGCGTTGGTGCGCTCACCGATCGCCAGGTACGAGGCGTCCTGGGACAGGTCCGTGTGCGAGTACAGCGACGCGACACCGCTGGTGCGCTCCACCTCGCGCTGCGGCAGCGGGCGACCGCGCACCGCCTCCACCACGCGCGCCAGGTGCTCCGGCGTCGTGCCGCAGCAGCCGCCCACCATGCCCAGGCCGAACTCGTCGACGAACTGGCTGTGTGCCGCCGCCAGCTCGTCCGGGGTCAGCGGGTAGACGGCGCCGTGCGGGCCCAGCTCGGGCAGACCGGCGTTCGGCATGCACGTGACCGGCACCTCGGCGTGCTTGGCCAGGTAGCGCAGATGCTCGCTCATCTGGTCCGGGCCGGTGGCGCAGTTCAGGCCGATGGCGTCCACGCCCACGGCCTGCAGCGTGGTCAGCGCCGCCCCGATCTCGGACCCCATCAGCATCGTGCCGGTGGTCTCGACGGTCACCGAGGCGATCACTGGCACGGTGCGTCCGACGGCGGTCATCGCCTCGTGCGCGCCCGTCACCGCGGCCTTGGTCTGCAGCAGGTCCTGGCTGGTCTCGACCAGGATCGCGTCCGCGCCGCCCTCCAGTAGCCCGGCGGCCTGCTCGGCGAACGTGTCGCGCAGGTTCTCGTAGGTGGTGTGCCCCAGCGAGGGCAGCTTGGTGCCCGGACCCATCGAGCCCAGCACCCAGCGCGGGTGGTCCGGCGTCGCGTAGACGTCGGCGCGCTCACGGGCCAGCTCCGCGCCGACGCGGGCCAGCTCGCGGATGCGGTCGTCGATGCCGTAGTCCGACAGGTTCGACCAGTTCGCGCCGAACGTGTTCGACTCGATCGCGTCCACGCCGACCTCGAGGAACCCGTCGTGCACGCCGCGCACGATGTCCGGGCGGGTGACGTTGAGGATCTCGTTGCAGCCCTCGAGCTGCTGGTAGTCCTCCAGGGTCGGGTCGGCGGCCTGGATCATGGTGCCCATGGCGCCGTCGGCCACCACCACCCGGGTGCGCAGCGCGTCGCGCAGGGCGGCAGAACGGGCGTCGGCAGCGGCGATGTCGAGCGTGGAGGTCACCGGGTCAGCCTAGTTCGGCGTGGCGAACGCGAGGTGCGACGCCTACCAGGTGAGAACGACGGAAGAGACGCTGTTGTCGTTCCGACGGTCGGGACTGAGGTCGACGGCCCTGACGCCAGGCACGTACATGACGTGACCGACCGACTCAACCGTTGGTGGCCGCGACTGGTCCATGTGCGCCGTACCGGGCAGCGATGGTGCGGACGGCCTCCTCGACCACCTGGTCGACGCGCTCGGCGCTGACTTCCCAGCCCGGTACGAGGAGTGTCGGCCAGAAGACGTAGTTGGAGATCATGCCGAGGAACTGGGTGGCTGCGAGATCCACGTCCTCGACTCGAACCGTCCCCGCTTCGTCCTCGGCCAGGAGGTAGCCGCGTACGGACTCGAAGTAGGGCATCTTCCCCTGCGAGAACTGCGCGCGGGCCAGCTCGGGGAAACGCGGTAGCTCGGCGATCACGATGCGGAACAGATCTGTCATCTTGGGCTGCGTCAAGAGCGCTGCGTAGCGGCGACCGATCGTGCCGAGCCCGTCGACGATGTTGCCGACAGGCGGCGGGTCCTCGTCCTCGGCAGTTGACCACGACTCGGTCACGATGGCGTCGAACAGCACGGCCTTGCTCGGGAACTGTTTGAAGAGCGTGGCCCGAGAAACGCCTGAGCGCTGCGCGATCTGTGCCAACGACGTCCGGTCGTAGCCGAGCTCGAGGAACAGCGCGGTCGCGGCCGTCACGATCAGCGCGCGCTTCTCCCGCGCGACTCGTTGGTGATACGTCGTCGGGGTCGCTGTCATGGGTCGACCCTACGAGGTGAGTGGCTTGACTCACCACCGGGCCGGATCTAGTGTCGAAGAGAGGTGAGTCGATTGACTCACCATCAGGCTGCCGGTCGCCCGCGTTGACTCCGGGCATCCGGCCCCGCATCGAAGGAGAACCTGATGCACCGCTTCGACAACCAGACTGTCCTCGTGACCGGTGGGACCGGTGGCCAGGGCTCCAGTCACGTACGGGCCTTCCATGCGGAAGGAGCGAACGTGGTGATCGGCGGGATCGACGCCGAACGCGGCGACGCCCTCGTCGACGAGCTGGGGGACCGCGCCCGCTTCGCGCACCTCGACGTCACCGACGAGAGTTCGTGGTCCGCTGCCGTGACAACCGCCGAACGCGCCTTCGGCGGGCTGAGCGTGCTCGTCAACAATGCCGGTGTCCAGAATCCGCCTGCGCTGATCGAGCACACGGATCAGGCCACGTGGTCGCGCATCCTGGACGTCAACCTCACCGGAGCCTTCCTCGGCATCAAGGCCGCCGTCCCCGCGCTGCGCCGGTCAACAGAAGGGGCCGTCGTGAACATCGCCTCGACCATGGGGCTGGGCGGCACGGCCCACTACGCGCCCTACGTCGCCAGCAAGTGGGCCCTGCGTGGTCTCACGCAGACTGCTGCGCTCGAGCTCGGCCGCGACCGCATCCGCGTGAACACCATCCACCCCGGCGTGATCGCGACCCCGTTCATCCACGAACCAGCAGCAGGAGCCGGCGCCGCCATCGCCGATTTCTACTCGCCCGAGCCGTTCGCCGTCCCCAGGCTCGGAGAACCGGCCGACGTCACCCGGCTCCTGCTGTTCCTCGCCTCACCCGAGGCGTCCTTCATCACCGGGTCTGAATACGTCATCGACGGTGGACTCCAACTCGGCCCCGCTCTCCAGGCGGAGGCAGCATGAGCGTCCCGCACCCGACCGGGGCGAGCGGCCGGGAGCCAGACGCGTCCCTGGCTCACCTGCCCGACCGCCTCCGGCGAGCGATCGAGATCACCCCAGCCGCGGGTACCCGCGAACGCATCATCGACATCACGACACGGGGCCGCCGCACCGGCACGATGCACCGCATCGAGATCTTCTTCTACCGAGCTCTCGGCGCCACCTACCTGTGCAGCGGTGCCGGGGGAGGTGCGACCGACTGGCACGCGAACCTGCTCGCCGAGCCCGACTTCACCTTCCACCTGAAGAACGGCATCAGGAGAGACCTGCCCGCGCGCGCCACGCCGGTGACCGACCCCGCCGAACGTCAGGCCGTCCTGACTGCGATCGTCGAGGATCTCAACCAGCCCCACGACCCAGGCACCATCCGGCCGACTCGGCTCGAAGACTGGGCCAGCAGCCGGCTGATGCGCATCACCTTTCACCACGAGCCGTGACTCGGGCTCCTTTTGGGCAGGGCGCCCAGGCGGGCCTATGTCGCATCGACGGGGACGGCGCGCGACGCGCACCTTGTCGTGAGGGTTCCGCGCGCGGAGAAGCGCTCTTGATCTCCGTGCGCAGGTGACGCGGCTCCCGCGCCCACCACGTGCCACGCCGAGCGCGATCTAGCGAGTCTTGCTTGACCGCCAGCGATCGAGCAGGACGACGAATCCGAGAGTGAGCGCGAAGGCCACCGCCGCGGCGACCACCGAGAGCACCTCGTCGGTGCCGGAGCCCAGGGAGATCGCGAGGACGACGGCGAACACGACGATCGGCAGGATCCAGTTGCCGGTGCCCTCAGGTCTGATGGTCCCGATCGTAGCCAGGAGTCCGTGAAGCCGTCGCGACTCGGCGACGCCGCGCGCAATCCTTGGAGTTGCTCTGCGGCGCCGCTTCCACCTCCTGAAGGGACCGGCTATCCGCTCGGCGCCAGCACACAGTCAGCGCAAATGGGGGTGCGGCGCACACCGGGTGAGACCTACTCTCCTGTCATGGCCACGACCACCCCGAGCCTCGCTCCGATCGCCGAGCGCGCCGCCGCACCCGAGACGCTGCCCGCGATCACGGCGGGCGGTCTGACGTGGCGCCCCGCTACCGCGGACGACGTCCCGGCACTGCTCGAGCTGCGCAACACCATCGCCGCGGCCGACAAGGAGCCCTACCGCGAGAGCCTCGAGGAGATCACCGAGCTGTTCGCCGCGCCCTGGCGCCGGTTCGACGTCGACTCGATCGTCGGCCTGGACGACGACGGCCGGATGCTCGCGTACGCGATGGTCGAGTCCCAGCCCGGCGACACCCGCACCATGCGCGCCTTCCTCTTCGGCGGCGTCCACCCGACCGTGCGCTGGCAGGGGATCGGCCGGGAACTCTTCGCCTGGCAGGTAGCCCGCGGCCGCCAGGTGCTCGCCGAGTCCGGCAAGGACCTGCCTGCCCGCCTCGGCGTGTTCGTCGAGGACGACGGTCCCGCCGCCAAGCGTCGCATCATCGAGGCCGCCGGGTTCGCACCGCGCCGGTACTACACGGAACTGCGCCGCGACCTGCGCGACCTGGCCGCCCAGCCCCTGCCCGACGTCAGGCCCGCCGGCGGACTGCGCGTCGTCCCCTTCAGCGACGAGCTCGACGAGGCCACCCGCCTGGCCCACAACGACGCCTTCCGCGACCACTGGGGCAGCGAACCGCAGACGCCCGAGCAGTGGCGCACCGGCCGCACCGCGTTCATGCCGCAGTGGTCGTTCGTCGTCGTCGACGACGCCCCCGACGTCACCGCGCTGCTCGCCGACCCCGACACCGACGCCGAGACCGCAGCCGCCCTGGAGGCCGGCGAACCCCTCGTCGTCGCCTACGAGATGGCGTCCAAGTTCACCGAGGACTTCGCCGTCAAGGGCTACACGTTCGGCTACACCGAGCTGCTCGGCACCCGCCGCGCCTACCGCGGACGCCGCGCCGGCCTCGCCGCGCTGGCCGCCGGCATGCGCGCCTTCGTCAACGACGAGATGGAGTACGCCGCCCTCGACGTCGACACCGCCAACCCGTCCGGGGCGCACGGGATGTACGCCAGCCTCGGCTACGAAGTCACCACCTCCTCGACGATGCTGTCGATCGAGCTGTAGGAGGCGCTACGCTGCGCCCCGTGACCGACGTCGTCCCTGATCAGCGCTCCCGGCTGTCCCGCAGCGCCCTCGTGGCGCTCGTCGTGCTCGGCGCCGCCACCGCCACGAACCTCGCCGCGCAGCTCCTCGGCGCCGCCACGCTCGCCGAGACCTCCCAGTGGTTCCTCATGCCGGCGCTCGCGGCCGTGCTGTGGTGCACGACGGCGGCACCCCGGTCGCGCCTCGAGCGTCTCGTCCTGCTGGCGCTCGGCTTCTCCTGGGTCGGTGACGTGCTGCCCGACTTCTTCACGGGCGACGCGGCCTTCCTCGCGATGGTCGGCGGGTTCCTGTGCGCGCAGGTCGTCTACGCCGTCGCGTTCCGGCCTTTCTGGCGCGAGTCGGTGCTCCACCTGCACCCGGCGGCCGGCGCGGTGTACGGGTTCCTGGCGATCACGCTGGTCACCCTGTGCCTGCCGGGCACGTCGGGACTGCTGTCGCTCGCCGTCGTGGTCTATGCCGCCTGCCTGACCGCGATGGCCGTGCTCGCCACTGGCGTGCACCGGCTCACCTGGGTCGGCGGGCTGCTGTTCCTCTTCTCCGACGCGCTCATCGCGCTCGGAGCATTCGCCGACTTCGTCCCGCCCGCGTCCGGGTTCTGGGTGATGGCCACCTACGTGCTCGGCCAGGCGCTCATCGTGGCCGGCGTGGTCAGTCGGGGCGGCGGAAGAGCGCGGCGTTGAGGAAGTCGGCGCCGAGCGTGCCGGGCCGGTCGTCGCGCACGGGGCGCGCCTCGACCTGGTCGAGGACCGTGCCGAAGATCGTGGACAGGTCCTCGAGCGTGAACGACGTGCCGCCGGCGGTGTCCCCGGTGGTCAGCACGGCGGTGTCGTCGGGGCTCGGCTGACGCTCCTGGGCGAACGCCACGATGCCGTACCGGCCACCGGGAGCCACCAGCGGCAGGATCCGCTCCAGGTAGGTGATCCGGCGGTGCGGTGCCAGGTGGTGGAAGCAGCCGGAGTCGTAGACGAGGTCGAACGGACCCGCGGGCAGGTCCTCCCGCAGCACGTCCACCGACCGCAGGGTGGCGCCGTCGGGCATGGTCGGTCGCATCGCGTCCAGCAGGTCGGTCGCGAGGTCGAGCCCGGTCGCCGTCGCACCGTGCTCGGCGAACCAGGCGGTGTTGCGGCCGTTGCCGCAGCCGACGTCGAGGACGCGTGCCCCCGAGAGGTTGCCGAGCAGGCCGCGAGCGTGCCAGTCGACCAGGGGTTCGTCCGGCAGGGACGTGTTCAGCGGGTGCCCCTCACCGGTGAGCATCCGCCGCCAGAAGTCCTCGGCGCCCCGCGCGGTACGGTCCCCGCGCTCGTGCGCGGCGACGACGCCGTCCAGCAGCTCTAGCAGCTCGTCCACGGTGCTCAGGCGCATGGTCGAATTCTCCCACCCGGCTCGCTGCCGGAGGCTGCGTGCTACGGGGTGTCGCGGCCCTCACCGCAGGCGTCGGCCCAGCCAGGTCTCCGGCTCGTCGAGCGTGTCGAAGCCCGCCCGGCGGTAGAGCTCGTGGCCGTCCGGCGACGCCTTGAGCAGCACACGCTTGAGTCCGAGGCCCTCCAGGTCGGCCATGAGGCCGTCGACGATCCGGGTGCCGAGCCCCTGGCGGCGGTGAGCCGGGTCGACGACGACGTCCGCCACCCAGGCGAAGGTCGCTCCGTCCGTCACGGCGCGGGCATAGGCGACCTGGGCGCCGTCGTCGGCGTACATCGCGTAGTTGCGCGACGCCGCGATGACGGTGTCCATGGTGGCGCGGGAGCGCCCACGGGCCCAGAACGTCGTGGACAGGATCGCGTGGACCCAGTCGACGTCGAGGCGGGCGGGGTCGGCGGAGAACTCGTACGCGGTCACGGCTCGATCCCATCACGACAGCCGGGCCCGACTGCTGTGTCGGAGGCCACATCTACGTTCAAGGTATGGACATCATCCTGGTTCCAGGCTTCTGGCTGGACGCGTCCGCGTGGGACGCCGTCACCCCGCCGCTCGTCGCAGCAGGGCACACCGTGCATCCGCTGACCCTGCCCGGCATGGAGTCGGTGGACGCCGACCGCTCGGGTATCACGCTCGCCGACCACGTAGACGCCGTCTTGGCCGCGATCGACGCGCTGCCCGACGACGCCGAGGTGGTGCTCGTGGGGCACTCGGCCGGCGGCCCGCTGGTCTACGCGGCCTCGGACGCTCGGCCGGGCCGTGTCCGCCGGGTCGTGTACGTCGACTCCGGGCCGCTCGCGGACGGGCAGGCGCTGAACGCCGACCTGCCCGCCGACGTCGTCGACCACCATCTCCCGCCGTGGGAGGAGCTCGATGAGGCGTCGCTGACCGGGCTCACCGACGAGCTGCGCGCAGAGTTCCGGGCACGGGCGATCCCACAGCCCGGCGGGACCGTGCGCGCACCGCACCGGCTCAGCGACGACGAGTCCCGGCTGGACGTGCCCACCACCGTCATCGCCTCGGAGATGTCGGCCGAGGTGCTGCGCGACCTCATGACCCAGGGTCACCCGTACGTCGCCGAGCTGGCTCGGCACCGCGACTACGAGATCGTCGACCTGCCCACCGGGCACTGGCCGATGTTCACCCGTCCGGTCGATCTGGCGGAGGTGATCGCCGCCGCCGTGGAGCGCTGACCGCGGTGGCGTCCGGAGCGTACAAGGCGTCGGCAGGGTGAACCGGGCGCGCTCGCCGTGTGAGCGGGGCGGTGGTTGCCTAGCCTCGCCCTATGGGCCGAGCCCAGGACGGCAGCCCCGGGCAGTCGTCGTCCGCCACCAGCACCGCCACCGACGCCGCGCCGCGCCGCATCGTCCTGGCGGCGCTGATCCTCGTCGCGGCCGTCGCCAACCTGAACCTCGCCGTGGCGAACGTCGCCCTGCCGGACATCGGTGACGCCCTGGACGCCTCGCAGGTGGACCTCAACCTCATCGCGGTGGGCTACTCGCTAGGACTGTCGGCCTCGGTGCTCTACCTCGGCGCGGTCGGCGACCGGTACGGCCGCACGGCGTTGCTGCTGCTGGGGACCGCGGGCGCTGTCCCGTTCAGCCTCCTGGCCGCGTGGGCGCCGTCGACGGAGATCCTCTTCCTCGCTCGGGTCGGCGGCGGGCTGTGCGCCGGCATGGCGTTCCCGACGACGCTCGCACTCGTCTCGGCCCTCTGGTCGGGGCAGGCGCGGACGCGGGCGATCGCCCTGTGGTCCGGCATCGGTGCCGCGTTCGCGGCGCTCGGGCCGCTGGCCGCCGGCTGGGTCCTCACCGAGTTCTGGTGGGGGTCGGTGTTCCTGCTGACGATCCCGCTGGCGGTCTTCGCCCTGGTCCTGGCGTGGATCGTGGTTCCCTCCCACGTCAACGAGAGCACCGAGCCCGTCGACCACCTGGGCGGCGTGCTGTCCGTGCTGCTCGTCGGGTCGCTGGTCATGGCCATCAATCTCACCGTGCTGCCGGGCGAGGGCGTCGTCATCGCGATCCTCGTCGGCGTGGTTCTCGTCGCGGGCACCGGGTTCGTCCTGCGTCAGCTGCGCACCGCGAAACCCCTGTACGACCTGCGCGTCGCCGCCCGGCCGACGTTCTGGGTGGCGGCCGTCGCCGGGCTCGTGATCTTCGGATCACTCATGGGCGCGATGTACGTGGGCCAGCAGTACATGCAGAACGTCCTCGGGTACAGCACCGTCGCCGCCGGGGCGGCGATCCTGCCGGGCGCCGTCGGCATGGTGCTCGTCGCGCCCCGGTCGGCCACGCTCGTCGTGCGCTACGGGTCGCGGGTCACCATGCTCAGCGGCTACGTGTTCGTGCTGGCCGGCTTCCTCGTGATGCTCCTGCTGTGGACCGAGGACGCGGCCTACTGGCCCGTCGGGCTCGGGTACTTCCTGGTCGGCGTCGGCGTGGGACTCTCGGGCACCCCGGCGTCCAACTCGCTCACGGGCTCGGTCCCGGTGCAGCGCGTGGGCATGGCGTCCGGGACGGCGGACCTGCAGCGCGACCTCGGCGGCGCGATCATGCAGTCGGTGTTCGGCTCGCTGCTCGCGTCCGGGTACTCCGGGTCCATCGCCGCGCAGATCAGCAGCTCACCCGACGGGTCGAAGGTCACGGCGACCACCGAGGCCGCCTTGCAGAAGTCCTTCGCCGGCGCCGAGGCGATCGCCGCCCGCTACCCGCAGTACGCCGACCAGATCACCTCGGCGGCCCGCGAGGCGTTCCTCGCGGGAGACCAGTGGGCCTATCTCGCGGGCATCGCGGCCGTGCTGATCGGTGCCGTGCTGGTGGCGATCTTCTTCCCGCGCCACGCCCGCGAGCGCGAGCTGCACGCCGCCTACCAGCCGCCGGAGACGACGACCTGAGGCTAGCTGCTCAGCACAGGTCGGTGACCGCTCGTGGGCTCGGCGAGGGTGCCTCCGACACGTCCACCTCCGCAGAAGCGGACGACGGCGCGTCCGACGGCGTTCCGTATCGGTCCTTGCCCCTGCGGCTGGGGGCTTTCTAGCCTGCAGTGATGGCACCGGAACACAGGAGCGACGACGCGGACCACCAGTGCCACGCCTCCGCGCGCGACCGCATGGTGTACGGCTGGTCTGTCGCACTGCTGGGCTGCGTCGCGGGCGCTGTGGTCGCCCTTGTCGCCGGCCAGGGCGACGCGGGGCTCAGCGGGATCGGCATACCGATCGCTACCGTCCTCGTTGCTGTGTCCTGGTGGCGTGAACTTGGCATCCGCGCTACGCCGCGGCATGCGCGCCGGACGGACCTCATCGGTTCGCTCCTGTCCTGCGTCCTGTGGGTGGCGATCTGGACGCAGTTCGCGTTCTTCGACGCGACAGCCCTCTCCCCGGTGCTCTCGGCCGCACTCGGCGCACTCGTCGCCGCACCCGCCGCGACGGCGGGGTGGCTCATCCGACGCGCGCAGCCGTCGACCGCACCGCACTCCCGCGCGGGGGACCGTCCGACGGCTGCCCCACAGGCCGCTGATCAGGTGCGGGACCGCATCATCACCGCACTCACGACGGTGGACGAGGCCGAGCGGGAGGTCGTCCACCGTGCTGTCCCGGTGGGCACCGCCATGTTCGACGACCAGGTCGCCGCACTGGAGTCGGCCGGCGACATCCGGGTACGTCAATGGTGGATCCGCGCTCATCCACGCACCTGGTTGCGTCTGACGGCGCGGGGGCGGGCGAAGGCCGAGCCCGCGGTGACGCCTGGCTGACGCCGCCTACCAGCCGCCGGAGACGACGACCTGAGGCCGGACGACTCTCAGCACAGGTCGGTGACCGATTCCTGCACGTCCAGCGCGAGCTCCTGGACGCGCGTGGGGAAGGCGTCGAAGTTCTGCGACTCCGGGTCGGCGGGGGAGACGTCTGCGGCGTAGTGCTCGGCGAGGTCCGCGACGTCGGCGGCGAGGTCGTCGTCGCCCAGGTCCTCGGCGGCAGAGGTGCTGACCGCCTCCAGCATCTCGACGTGCTCGGTCGAGCCGATCACCTCGCGGTCCACGACCCGCAGGGCGGGTGCCGCCGTCGCGCAGAAGGCGTCGACATCAGGCTCGTCACCGCCGTCGGCCCTGCCGTCGTCCTCGGCCGGTGGTTCCGAGACGTCGGCAGCGCTCGCCGGCTCGGGAGAGGCAGCCTGTGCCGGGTCCGCCGAGGAAGCGTCCGACGGCGACGCGTCCGACGCCGGTACCGCCGTCGTCGCGCCGTTGTCCGCCCCGCACCCGGCCAGCAGCACGACGGCCACCGTCAGCACCGCCGCCGCGACCGGCGTCGGACGGGCCGTGGCGCGACCCGTCACCCGATCGCCGCCACCGGACCCGGCAGGGGAGTGCCGGACCCGTCGCGGCGCGTGTTGCTCTCGGGCAGCTCGACCGGCTGGCCGCCCGAGCCGACCGCGCGCGCCGGACCCTCGCCCACCCAGGCGAGGACCAGCTCGTCCTCGCCCTTGAGGAACCGGTGGGCACGCACCCCGCCGGTGCCGCGGCCCTTGCCCGGGTACAGCTCGTACGGGGTGACCTTCACCGACCCGCCGCCCGTGCCCGGCAGCGCGCCGCCGGTGCCCGCCACGGTGACCACGGTGTGCAGGTCGCGGGTCCCGGCCCGCGCGACACCGAAGAACACCACACGCTGCCCGGCACCCAGGCGGATGCCCGCCATCCCCGCCGCCGCGCGGCCCTGCGGCCGCACCAGCGAGGCGTCGAAGTGCAGCAGGCTCGCGTCCGAGGCGAGGAACACCAGCTCGTCGTCCTCCGCCGCCGTCGCCGCGCCCACCACGGCGTCGCCGTCCTTGAGGCCGATGACGTCCCACACGTCACCGTTCTTCGGCGCGTCGCCCGCCGCCACCCGCTTCACGACACCCTGCCGGGTGCCGAGCGCGACCGTCGGGGCGTCCTCCGCCAGCGACACCACGGCCAGCGCCTGCTCGCCGGGCTCCAGCGACACCATCTCCGAGACCGGCACCCCGCCCGACAACGACGGCGGACCGTCCGTGGCCGGCAACGCCGGCAGCTCCATCACGGCGAGCCGGTGCAACCGCCCGGCCGAGGTGATCAGCCCGACGTCGGCACGCGTCATCGCCGCGACGTCACCGCGCAGCGCATCGTGCGAGTGGCGGCGACCCGCCCGCTCCACCGGAGCGTCCGCGCCCTCGCCCGACGTGCGGGCCAGCAGACCCGTCGCCGACAGCAGCACACGTGTGGGGGAGTCCTTGATCTCCAGGTCCAGGGCCGGCGCCTTCTTGCCGCGCGCCGGAACCGACGCCGCCGACGACGCCGTGCCCCCGGCCGAGTCCAGCAGCACCGTGCGGCGCGGCGTGCCGTACGTGGCCGCGACCTCCGCCATCTCGTCCGAGACGACGCCGTGCAGCCGCGCCTCGTCGGCCAGGATGGCCTCGAGCTCGGCGATCTCCGCCTCCAGCTCCGACTTCTCCGACTCCAGCTCGATCCGCGAGAACTTGGTCAGGCGGCGCAGCTGCAGGTCCAGGATGTAGGAGGCCTGCGGCTCGGACAGGTCGAACACCGACTGCAGGCGCTCGCGGGCCGCACCGGCGTCGTCCGAGGACCGGATCACCTGGATGACCTCGTCGATGTCCAGGATCGCGACCAGCAGACCCTCGACCAGGTGCAGGCGGTCACGGCGCTTGCCGAGGCGGAACGTCGACCGGCGGCGCACCACGTCGACGCGGTGGTCCACCCACACGCGCAGCAGGTCCACCAGCCCCAGCGTGCGCGGCTGCCCGTCCACGAGCGCCACGTTGTTGATGCCGAAGGAGTCCTCCAGCGGCGTGGTCCGGTAGAGCTGCTCCAGCACAGCGTCCGGGTCGAACCCCGTCTTGACCTCGATCACCAGGCGCATGCCGTGGGTGCGGTCCGTGAGGTCCTGGACGTTGGTGACGCCCTGGATCTTCTTGTTCTTCACGCCGTCGGCGACCTTCTCGATCACCTTCTCCGGGCCCACCGTGTACGGCAGCTCGGTGACGACGATGCCCTTGCGGCGCGCGGTGACGTTCTCGATCCGCGCGGTGGCCCGGGTGCGGAACGAGCCGCGACCCGTGCGGTAGGCGTCCCGGACGCCGTCGAGCCCCACGATCTTGCCGCCCGTGGGCAGGTCCGGTCCCGGGATGTACCGCATGATGTCGTCCAGCGACGCCTCGGGGTTCGCCAGCAGGTGCTGCGCCGCCGAGATCACCTCGACCAGGTTGTGCGGCGGCATGTTCGTGGCCATCCCCACCGCGATGCCGGACGCCCCGTTGACCAGCAGGTTCGGGATAGCCGCCGGGAGCACCTCCGGCTGGGTGAGCTTGTTGTCGTAGTTCGGGACGAAGTCGACGACGTCCTCGTCCAGGCCGCGCGTCATCGCCGTCGCGGCCGTCGCGCTGCGGGCCTCCGTGTACCGGGGAGCGGCCGGACCGTCGTCGAGCGAACCGAAGTTGCCGTGCCCGTCCACCAGCGGCAGCCGCATCGAGAAGTCCTGCGCGAGGCGCACCAGCGCGTCGTAGATCGCGCCGTCACCGTGCGGGTGCAGCTTGCCCATCACCTCGCCGACCACGCGCGAGGACTTCACGTACGGGCGGTCGGGCCGCAGGCCCATGTCCGCCATCATGTACAGGATGCGGCGGTGCACCGGCTTGAGGCCGTCGCGCGCGTCCGGCAGGGCGCGCGAGTAGATCACCGAGTACGCGTACTCGAGGAACGACGTCTCCATCTCCGAGGCGACGTCGATGTCGACGATGGTCTCGTCGTACGGCTCGTCGGCGACGGGTGCGGCCTTCTTGCGCGCCATGCGGTGCGGCTCCCTGGTGATCCTCGGCGTGGACGTGAGGCCCGACGGCGGCACGGCGGCCGCGTACGGACGTTCGACAGCGTAGCGCCAGCGCGGGCGCGCACCGCGCAGGCGGGCCGTCCGGCGGGCCAGGCGGGAGTGCCGGTCGAGCGGCCTGGCGAGCCCGAGGCTCAGGCTGGGCGGCGCAGGCCGGCGCGCTGCGCCGCATAGCGCCGCCGCCCCACCGCGCGCCACATGAGCCGGACGGGTGCCGGCAGGTGCGCTCGCAGCCACGCGTCGGGGTCGGGCTGCGCCGCCATGATGCCTCCCAGCTGGGTCCACAGGTGCCCGCGCGGAGTCGCACGCCTGCCGTGCTCGCTGAACCAGTCGACCTCCTCCTGGGTGAGGGTGGTCTCCATCACCGGCACGATCTCCCGCTCCTCGTCAGGCAGGTGCTCGGCGAGGGCGGCGTTGATGCCGTCCAGAGCGCTCAGCACGGTGCCGGCGGTATCCGCAGCAGGGTTCGCCCTCCAGGCCGGCAGGGCGGTGTCGAGCTCGGCGAGGTGCTCGAGCATCTGGGCGTGCTGGATCTTCATCCGCTCGACGTGCAGGGCGCACGCGGGGGCGCGGGACGCGAGCACGTCCCACAGGCGCTCGTCCTCGCCCTCGTGGTGGGTGTGCAGCGCCGTCGACAGCAACCAGAGCTGCTCGGACACGGCTGTCGCGTGGGAGACGTCTCCGGGGGCGACCCCGCGCACCAGCTCTGGCGCCTCGCCGAAGCCGGCGCGAAAGTAGCGGTGGATCTGGGCCATGCCGCTCGCGTCGCAGGTGACCGCGGGCTCCGGAGATCCGGGTGGTGAGGGTTTCGTCGGGGACATGGCCACGCCTCTCGCTGCGAGCTCTTGGATCTACGGTCCGGGGGCGGTCTCGCCGTGTCAAGACATTCGACGTCCGTGTGACGCTGCGGGAGGACTCACACGGTGTCCGCCGTGCTCCCGCGGACGGGGTCCGGGTACTCGGCCTGCACGGCGTCGGCGATCACGGCCGACAGCGCCGCTCGGCGTTCCTCGGCCTCGCGCTCCTCGATGAGCCCCTGGGCCGCGGCGACGTCGAGATGCTCGGCCGCGGCCGCGGTCAGTCCGGTCACCAGTGCGCCGACCGTGACGCCGTGTTCCTGGGCCACGTCGGCGAGAGTGGCGCCGTCCTGGCTGAGCGCGGCAGCCAGCGATGCCGCGTCGGTGCCGATGACGCGAGCAGCGGCGTCGAGGTCGAAGAGCCGCTCGTCGGCGTCGGCGGGCGCGGTGCCGTCGTCGCCGGACGACTGGGCGGCCCGGGCGACGTCGGCCGCGATGGCGTCGCGTTCCTCGCTGGACAGCGCGCCGTCGTCGACGAGCGTCTGCAGCACGTCGGTCAGCTCCTCGTCCCGGGCGGGCCGGGAGGTGACCGCCCGGGTCACGCGGGCGGTCGGCGCCGCGAGCGTCGAGGAGGGCGCCACCTGGACGACCGACGTCGACGCGGACGACGTCGCCGGTGTCGCCGCGGCGGCGCTGCCGGCGCCCAGGGCCGACAGGGCGAGGACGGTGCCGGCCGCGGTGCGGCGGAGGAATCGACGCTTCATGGTGCTGGCTCCTTCCGACCCGGAACTGTTCCGGTGGTCCCACCGTGGTGCGCGCACCTGCCGTGCCGCTGGGCCGCACCTGTGCGTGCGCTGACGCGGCTGGACGTCCGGTGGACGTCGGCCCCAGCGGTTAACCTGCTGCGATGGACTCCTCGCACGCCGACTACCCCGTGGAGTGGGAGGCCGACGTCGTGCTGCGCGACGGCAGCACCATGCACGTGCGCCCCATCCGCGCCGAGGACGCCGACGCGCTGCAGCGGTTCCACACGGGCCAGTCGGAGCGGTCCACGTACATGCGTTTCTTCGCGCCGATCGCGCGTCTGACGGACCGTGAGCTGCGCCGGCTGGTCGAGGTGGACCACCGCGACCGGGTCGCCCTGGTGGCGGTCCGTCCCGGGCAGGACGAGGACGGCGGCGAGCGCGAGGACATCCTCGGCGTCGCGCGCTTCGACGTCATCGGCGACGGCGAGGCCGAGGTGGCGTTCAACATCTCCGACGCCCTGCAAGGCAAGGGCCTGGCCTCGGTGCTGCTCGAGCACGTGGCCGTGGCCGCCCGCGAACGCGGCGTGCGCCGCTTCACCGCGGAGGTGCTGCCGCAGAACGGGTCGATGCTGGGCGTCTTCCGGGACGCCGGGTACGAGATCAGCCAGCACCTGGACGACGGGTTCGTCTCCGTCGGCATCGACCTGGACCCCACCGAGAAGTCCCGTGCCGTCATGGCCGACCGGGAGCACCGCACCGAGGCACGCTCGATGGCGGGACTGCTGTCCGCACGCCGCGTCCTGCTGGTGGGCCCCGGGTCCGACGACGGCACCCCGGAGGCGCTGCTGGCCCGCCGCGTCCTGGACGCCCACGCCGAGGACCCCGGGGACACCGAGCTGCTGGTCCTCGACCCGCCCGGCGACGTCCCCGAGGCGGTGACACGTCTGGACGGCTGGGCGCAGGTGACCGGCGTCGACCTCGCCGTGCTGGCCGTGGCGCCGGGTGACGCGCTGACCGCCGTGCGGCGCCTGCACGGCACGGGCGCTCGCGGCGTCGTCGTGCTCTCCGGCGGGTACGCCGAGTCCGGCCCCGACGGGCTGGAGCGGCGCCGCGAGCTGGTGCGCGCCGCGCACTCCGGCGGGATGCGGGTGGTCGGCCCCGTGTCCTACGGGCTGCTGACCACCACCCCCGGCAACGCGCTGCGCGCCAGCCTCGCCGAGCGGGCGCCGCACCCCGGCGTCATCGGCCTGTTCTGCCAGTCCGCTGCCGCCGCCGTCACCCTGACGGCGACGCTCGAGCGTCGCGGCCTGGGCGTCTCGTCGCTGGTCTCCGCCGGCCACCGCGCCGACGTGTCCGGCAACGACCTCATGCAGTACTGGCAGGACGACGACGCCACCCAGGTCGTGTGCCTGTACCTGGAGTCCATCGGCAACCCGCGCAAGTTCTCCCGCATCGCCCGGCGCCTGTCGGCGAGCAAGCCCGTCGTGGTCACCACCGCCGGGCGCTCCGGGCACGTCGTCCCGCCGGGGCACGCCGTCCGCGCCACCCGGGCGCCGCGCCGCCTGCTCGACGAGCTGCTGCGCCAGTCCGGCGTCATCCAGGCCGACAACACCCACCAGCTCATGGACGTCGCCCAGGTGCTCGCCCACCAGCCGCTGCCGTCCGGCAACCGGGTCGGCATCCTCGCCTCCTCGGCGGCGCTGGCCGCCCTGGTCGCCGAGGCCGCGGCCTCCGCGGGCCTGGAGGTGGCGGCCTCCAGCGACTACCTGCCGCCCCACGCCCACGAGACCGATATCGCCCGCACCGTCGACGCGCTGTACGCACCGGGTGCGTGCGACGCCGTCGTCGCCGTCGACGTGCCCGTGGTCCAGCCCCGCACCGGGGCGATCGCCCGGGCCGTCGCCGAGGCGGCCGCCCGCAGCGGCCGCACCACCGTCGCCTCCATGCTCGGCCTGCACGGCATGCCCGACGAGCTCGCCGCCACCGGCCCCGACGGCGGGGAGACCCGCATCCCGGCGTTCTCCACCCCCGAGGACGCCGTCGTCGCGCTCGGCAAGGTCGTCGAGCACGCCGAGCGCCGCGAGGCGCCCCGGGGCCACCACGTCGAACCCGACGGCGTCGACCCCCGGCGGGCCCGCCGGCTCGTCGAGTCGTGGCTCGCCGACGGCTCCGGCCGCGAGCTCACCGTCCCCGAGGCCGCCGAGCTGCTCGACTGCTACGGCATCCGCCTCTGGGCCGCGCGCCGGGTCCGCACCGCCGACGAGGCCGTCGCCGCCGCCGACCAGGTCGGCTGGCCCGTCGCCCTCAAGAGCGCCTCGCCCGGCCTGCGGCACCGCTCCGACCTCGGGGGAGTGCGGCTCGACATCGCCGACGCCGAGGACCTGCGCGAGGACGTCGCCCGCCTGACAGCGGTGGCCACCGCCGTGCTCGGCGACGACGCCCCCGAGTTCGAGGTGCAGGCCATGGCTCCCGCCGGCGTGGCCTGCGTGGTCCGCTCCGCCGAGGACCCGCTGTTCGGCCCGATGGTCTCCTTCGGGCTCGCCGGCGACGCCGTCGACCTGCTCGACGACGTCGCCCACGGCATCCCGCCGCTGACCGACGTCGACGTCGCCGCCATGATCTCCACCGTGCGGGCCGCCCCGCGCCTCTACGGGTACGGCGGCACCCCGCCCGCCGACGTCGACGCCCTCGAGGACGTCCTCGCCCGCGTGGCGGTCATGGCCGACGACCTGCCCGAGCTCGCCGCCCTCGAGCTGTACCCCGTCGTCGTCGCCGAGCACGGCGCCTCCGTGCTGCACGCCGACGTCCGGCTGCGCCCCGCGGGCCGCCGCGCCGACACGCTGCGCCGCGCGCTGCCCGGGTAGAGCCGAGGCCGTTCACAGCCGCCCGCTACCGACTCCGCCGGCGGCGCGAACAGTGGGACAATGCCCTGGTGCCTTCTGCGACCACCGGAAAGAACCTCCGCGACGAGCTGACCGCGCACGTCTACCGTGCCGGCTACTACCCGGACCTCGTGACCGACGTCCTCGACGTCGCGCTCGCGGACGAGTCCGTGCTGGCCCACCTGGTCCAGGCGGAGACCACGTTCGACTCCCAGGTCCGTCGCCACCTGACCGTCCTGGCCCTGACGCCCACCCGGCTGGTCGCCGCCCACGTCGACGACCACGAGGGTGACGCCGCCAACCCCTCCTCGGCGGCCGCCACCACCGAGGCCGTGCCGCTCGGGGAGATCCGCTCCGTCGCGCTCACCCACGTCGTCGCCGAACCCGCCGAGCACCGTCCCGGGGACAGCGCCGCCGAGCTCACGCTCGCCATCGGCTGGGGGAGCATCTCGCGCGTGGACCTCGAACCCGCGCAGTGCGGGGACCCGAACTGCGAGGCCGACCACGGCCTCACCGGCCAGATCACCCCCGACGACGTCGTGGTGCGGGTCAGCGACGCCGCCGAGGGGTCCGACGCCGTGCGACGGGCCGCCGCGTTCGCCCGGCAGCTCTCCGCGGCCACCGGCGTCGGCGGGCGCCCGCGTCGATGACGGCGTCGCCCACCCTGCCCGCCGGGTTCGTCGCGCCGTCGTACGCCGAGGACTCCCTCGCCGCCGTGCTGCCCGCCGTCGCCGGCGCGCTCGGACTCGACCTGACCACGTCCACGGGACTGCGCTCCCCGGACATCGCGCGGGCGCTCGGCCTGCCGTCCGTCCGCCGCGCCGTCGTCGTCCTCGTCGACGGGCTCGGGCTGCACAACCTCTCCGAACGCGGCGGGCACGCCCCGTTCCTGCGCGGCCTGCTGCCCGACGCCCGGTCGCTGACCTCCAGCGTGCCCTCCACGACGGCGGCGGCCCTGGCCACCTTCGGCACCGGCACCCCGCCCGGGTGCACGGGCCTGCTCGGGTACACCCAGCGCAACCCCGCCACCGGGGGACTGGCCACCATGGTCTCCTGGACCGAGCAGTCCGACCCCTACCGGCCGGGCACCAAGACCGCGGCGCCGCTGCGCACCGACCCGGCCGACCTGCAGCGCGAGCCCACCGTCCTGGAACAGGTCGGCGCCGCGACCACCGTCGTCGCCCCCGGCCCGCGCAAGTTCGCCGGGTCCGGCATGACGCGCGCCGCCCTGCGCGGCCCCCGCTACGTCGGCGCCGAGACCTTCGCCGACCGGGTCGACGCCACCGTGACCGCCCTGCGCGACCCCGGGCTCGTCTACCTCTACCAGGGCGACGTCGACAAGACCGGCCACCAGCACGGCCCCGACTCCTGGCAGTGGGGCGACGCCCTCGAAGCCACCGACGCCGAGCTGCGCCGCCTCGTCCGGTCCCTGCCCGCCGGCACGCTCGTGCTCGTCACCGCCGACCACGGCCAGATCACCTCCAACCTGACCCGCCAGCACGACGTCGCCGAGCGCCCCGAGCTCGCCCGCGACGTCGCCCTGCTCGGCGGCGAACCCCGGTTCACGCACGTGTACGCCACACCCGGCGCGGACACGGCGGCGGTCGCGGACCGGTGGGCCGGGGGGCTGGGTGACGACGCGCTCGTCGTGACCCGGGACGCCGCGATCAAGGCCGGCTGGTTCGGACCCGTCGCCGACCACGTCCTGCCCGCCGTCGGCGACGTGCTGGTCGCCGCCCGCGGGCGCGCCACCGTCGTCGACTCCCGCCTGCATCCCGCCGCCGCGCGGCACATGCCCGGCGTGCACGGGTCCCTGACACCGGAGGAGATGATCGTCCCCCTGCTCGTGGCCGAGGGGACGCGATGACCCGCGACTTCCGCCTCCTGCTGTGGGCGACGGCGTCGGCGTTCGCCGGGTTCGCGCCGCTGCTGTCCGTGGTGCCGCTGTGGGCGGCCTCCGGCGGTGCCGCCTCCGGAGCGGTCGGTGCCACCACCGGCGTCATGATGGGCGCCACCGTCGCCGTCCAGCTCGCCATGCCGCGACTCCTGCGCGTCCTGACCCTGCGGCGGGCCTCCGTCATCGGCGGTCTGCTGCTCGGCGTGCCGACCTTCGCCTACCTGCTGTCCACGGGGATCGGCTGGGTGCTCGTCGTCTCCGCCGTGCGCGGCATCGGGTTCGGCATGTTCGTCGTCGCCGGCAGCGCCCTGGTCGCCGAGCTGGTGCCGCCCGAACGACGGGGCCGCGGCCTGGGTGCCTACGGCGTCGCGATCGGGGTGCCGCAGGCGCTCCTGCTGCCCGTCGGGGTGTGGGCCGCCGAGCACGTCGGCTTCGGCGTCGTCTTCTCCGTGGCCGGCGCCGCCTCGGTGCTCGGCGCGCTCGTGACGCTCGCGATCCACGAGAGCGGACGCACGGCCACCTCGCCCGACCCCGACGGGTCCGATATGGGCATGCCCGGCGCCGCCGGGGCCGACGACGGCACCGGTCTCGCCGCCGTCGGGCCGGCGGCCGGCCCCGTGCGCTACCGCACGCTCGCGGGCTCCGGCGTGCTGCTGCTCGTCGCCTCGTGCGCGTTCGGCGGCGCCACCTCGTTCGTGCCGCTGGCCTTCCCCGCCACGACGGCCTCCCTCGTGCTTCTCGCGATCAGCCTCACCATGACCGTCGGACGCTGGTGGGCCGGCGTGCGCGCCGACTCCGAGGGCGTCGGCCCGCTGCTGCCGCTCGGGATCGGGGCGTGCACCGTCGGGACGCTCGGGATCGCCCTCGCGGCCGGCACGCTCACCGGGGCGCTCGCCGTCGTCGTCGCGATGACCGCGGGCCTGCTGTACGGCGTCGGCTTCGGCGCGCTGCAGAACGACACGCTCGTGCTCATGTTCCGCGAGGCCGGCCCGCAGGGGCACGGCACGGCCAGCGCCGCCTGGAACATCGCCTACGACGGCGGCACGGGGGCCGGGTCGCTCGGCGTCGGTGTCGTCGCCCAGGGCGTCGGCCTCAGCGGGGCGCTCGGCGCCTCGGCGCTGCCGCTGGTCGCCGTCCTGCCGCACGCGGTACGCCGGGCGCGCGCCGCCAGGGCCGCTCGCGCCTGAACGGGCACGCCGCGACCCCCGGGCATCTGGAAGGATCACCGCATGGCCGAGCTCGTCTTCTTCTCCGGGACCATGGACAGCGGCAAGTCGACGCTGGCCCTGCAGACGGACCACAACCACCGCGCCCGGGGCCGCCAGGGGCTGATCTTCACCCGGGACGACCGGGCCGGTGTCGCGCGGCTCTCCTCACGCCTCGGCCTCGAGGTCCAGGCCCGCGAGGTCGACGACGACACCGACTTCTGGGAGGTCATCGGCGCCGAACGCCGCCAGGGCCACCTGGTCGACTACCTGGTGTGCGACGAGGCGCAGTTCTACTCGCCCGAGCAGGTCGAGCAGCTCGCCCGGCTGGTCGACGAGAACGAGATCGACGTGTTCGCGTTCGGGATCACCGCCGACTTCCGTACGCGTCTCTTCCCGGGCTCGGCGCGCCTCGTCGAGCTCGCCGACCGGATCGAGGTGCTGCAGGTCCAGTCGCTGTGCTGGTGCGGGGCGCGAGCCACCCACAACGCCCGCACCGTCGACGGCGTCATGGTCGTCGAGGGCGACCAGGTCGTGGTCGGGGACGTCGCCGCCGGGGCGGACGTCGCCTACGAGGTGCTGTGCCGCCGTCACCACATGCGCCGCATGACCGCCGACGCCGCCCGGCGGCTGGCACCGGCGTCGGACACCATGCTCGACGTGCGCTGAGCCGTGCCGCGCCCCGTGCCCTGAGTCCTCAGGAGGACGGGCGTGCGCCGCCGAACACGATCTCGTCCCAGCTCGGCATCTGCGCCCGGCCCTTGCGCGCGTTGCGGCGCGCCGCCGGTCCCGGACGGGGCGCCGACCCGGCGGTCGGGACAGGCCCGGCGTCCGACGTCGGCGCGGCCTCGTCGGCGGCCCTGCCCTGCGTTGCCGGGACGGGACCGGGCGGGGTGCTCGGCGTGTCCGTCGCGTCCGTCGCGTCCGCGGCGGAGGACTCGGCGTCGGCGGCCACGGGTCGCGGAGCCTCGGGTCCGGAGACCTCAGGTGCGGCGGCCTTGCGGGCCGGCGCGTCGCTCGGCGACCCCTCGGCCTCCGCGACGTCCCCGCCGTCGGAGTCCTTCCCCCGGTGCGACGACACCTCCGCGGGCGCGTCCCCGGGGGAGCCCGCCGAGGCGTTCGCGTCAGGACCCGTCCGCTGGGCGTTGCGTCGGGCACCCAGGTCGACGACGCTCGCCCCGGTCGCCTCGGCGGGCGCGGGTACCGGCGGGGACTGCAGACCGAGCGGGAGCTCGTCGTCCTGCGGGCCGCGCTCCGGGCGGCTGCGCTGCGGGCGCTGTCCGCGCCGTCCCGCGAGGTCGTCCAGCAGGGCCGCGGTGGCGTCCTGCGCCGGGTGCGGCTCCGGCGCGGGCGCACGCCCGGACTCGAGCCGGGACGGCACGCCGAGGATCTCGGGGGAGACCGGGTCGTCCGGCTGGCCGAGCCAGCGCGCCTCGTCGTCCAGGGCGGTGACCACGCGACCCTTGGGGTCGAACGACCACTCGGCGTCGCGCTCGCGCCCCCCGGCCGAGAAGTGCACCGAGACGCGCCACGGCGCGTTGCCGTCGCGGCGCGCCGACCACGACGCCTCCTGCGCGTCGACCCCCCGGGCGGCCAGCCGTGCGTCCGCGAGCTCGCCGAGGGTCACCTCCTTCTCGGTGTCCACCCGGTGGTCACGCACGCGCGCGACCACGTGGTCCCGCTCCGCGGCCACGGGCCACTCGTAGCGGCGCACGTGCTCCAGGGGCAGCCCGGACTCGGCGGCGAGATCCTCGGCGGTGGCCCCGGCACGCAGCCGCGACTGGATCTCCCGGGGGCGCAGCGGTGCCTCGGCGGCGGCCTGCAGCGCCTCCGTGCGGGGTCGGTCGCGGCGGACCGCGGCACGCAGGGCCTCCGAGATCGCCAGGGTGTGCTCGACGCCGTCCGGGTCGCGCAGGACCAGGCGTTCGGCGTCCTCGTGCAACGTCACGAGCTCGAGCTCGGCCATGGTTCCTCCTCACGCCCGCCAGCGTGGCGGGCCCGCTCGTTCGAGGGTGCCACCCGGTCCGGGCGTCCCGCGGCAGGCGCGTCGGTGTGCCGTCGATCCCACAGGGCCCACGGGGGCCGCGAATCGGGCAGGATGGACACGTGAGCTCTGCAGCTGCCCTGCCCACCGAGTCCGAGATCACCGACCTGCGTGCCCAGGCACGCTCCCTGGCCGCCGAGGCGGGCGCCCTCGTCCGCGGCGGTCGCCCCGCCCGCGTGGAGGTCGCGGCGACCAAGTCCACCGCCGTCGACCCGGTCACCGACATGGACCGCGCGTCGGAGGACCTGCTGCGGCGGCGCCTCGCCGCGCGGCGCCCGCACGACGCGATCCTCGGCGAGGAGGGCGACGACGTGCCGGGCACCAGCGGGCTGACCTGGGTGCTCGACCCGATCGACGGCACCGTCAACTACCTGTACGGCGTCGCGTCCTACGCGGTGTCCGTCGCCGTCGTGGCCGGGGAGCCCGACCCGGCGCGCTGGACCGTGCTGGCCGGCGCCGTGCACTCCGTCGTGGACGGCGTGACCTGGACGGCGGCCCGCGGTCAGGGGGCGGACCGGGACGGCGAGCCGGTGCAGGTGCGCCGCGCGGACTCGTTGGCCACGAGCCTGGTCAGCACCGGTTTCGGCTACGACGCCGGGCGGCGTGCGCACCAGGCGCAGGTGCTGGCCGCGGTGCTGCCGCAGGTGCGCGACATCCGCCGGCTGGGTGCCGCCGCGATCGACCTGTGCCTCGTCGCCGAGGGCGCGCTCGACCTCTACTACGAGCGCGGGCTGAACCCGTGGGACGTCGCGGCCGGGGGACTGGTCGCCGTCGAGGCCGGTGCGGCGCTGACCGGGCTGCGCGGCGAGCCCGCCACCGGTCTGATGACCGTGGCCGGCTGCCCCGAGCGTCAGGCCGAGCTGGTCGGCCTGCTCGAGTCCGCCGGGGCCGACGGCGCCGAGGGCTGATCGCACCGGCTCGCCGTCTCGGTGTCGCCCCGGGCACCGGCCCGGGCGGTCGCGGCCGGGGTGCGGACCGGTTTGCGCACCGGACACCCGGGATCTACCGTTCGTGCAGGTCAGAGGGCATGTGACCGGCGCGACAGCGTGCCATGTCGCGAGCCCGTCGCGGATGGTGCACAATCCGTGGGCCGAGCGGGAACAAAACCCGGGCGAGGCGCATTATCAGCGCGTACCGACACCGAGATCACGGAGCGTGACACCACAGATGGCCACCGACTACGACGCACCCCGCAAGAACGACGAGGACAACGAGCAGGACTCCATCCAGGAGCTCCAGGCCCGTCGCTCCGACAAGTCCTCGGGGGTCGTCGACGAGGACGAGACGGAGGCGGCGGAAGGATTCGAGCTTCCGGGTGCCGACCTCTCCGGTGAGGAGCTCGCCGTGCGGGTCCTGCCGCGTCAGGCGGACGAGTTCACCTGCTCGAGCTGCTTCCTCGTGCACCACCGCAGCCAGCTGGCCTACGAGAAGAAGGGCCAGATGGTCTGCACCGAGTGCGCGGCCTGAGCCGAACGACGCCGCGCTCCCGTCGCACCGACCGGTAGACCGTCATGCCCCCGGGGCGTGGCGGTCTTCGTCGTCCCCGGGCCCGTCCGTGGCTGCTCCGACGGGACCGGCGGGCCCTTCCGGCGGGCCTCAGCGCCGCGCCGACTCCTCGTCGAGCGCCGCAGCCAGGTCGTCGGGTCGCCGGGTCGAGACGAGCCAGTAGGGGGTCGGGTCGGCCGGGTCGCGCAGGTCCACCCGCAACCCCGTCCGGGCCCAGCTGCGCAGGCACACGTACGCGCGGGCGTCCAGCTCCGGTCCCAGCGCGACCCGCATCTCCTCGGCGCTGAAGATCGGCGTCACCTCGCCGAGCACGTCCACCGGCACACGGGCGGGACCGGCCCGCAGCGCGCCGTCGCCGACCTCGATCACCGGGGCGGTCGCCACCAGGGTCGCGACCGTCGCCGCGGCGACCAGCACCCCGGCGCCCGGCGCGACGAGCGGCGCCAGGGGCAGCACGAGCACCGCGACCAGGATCCCGAGCCCCAGGGCGGTCACCCAGGCCCCGGGCCCGGGCAGGAGCCGCTCACGGTACAGGGGCGTCGCAGCGGGTCCGGTCGGGCTGCCCGGACGGGCGGGCGCGTCGTTCATGCCCCCATGATCGCAGGTCCGGAAGGTCCGATAGGCTGCCCGCGTGCCAGCCGAGACCACCCCTGCCGACACCGACGGGAGCACCGTCGACGTCCTCGTGACCCTGCTCGACGACGGCGTCGCCCCGCCGGCGTACGCGCACCCCGGTGACGCCGGGGCGGACCTGACCACCACCGAGGACGTCGAGCTCGGCCCGCTGCAGCGTGCCGTCGTCCCGACCGGCATCGCGATCGCGCTGCCCGACGGGTACGCGGCGTTCGTGCACCCGCGCTCCGGCCTGGCGGCCAAGCACGGCGTCACGGTCGTCAACGCCCCGGGCACCGTGGACGCCGGCTACCGCGGCGAGATCAAGGTCGTCCTCGCCAACACAGACCCGACCGCGACGGTGCGGCTCGAGCGCGGCGACCGGATCGCCCAGCTCGTGGTCCAGCGCGTCGAACGGGCGCGGTTCGTGACCGCGCAGAAGCTGCCCGGATCGCACCGCGGAGCGGGCGGTTTCGGTTCCAGCGGCGGCCACACCGGCGCCTGACCAGCACGTTCCCTCACGGTTCGCGGACCGGTCTACCCTGGAAGACGGCCGGCGGAGCGCCGTGCCGATCGACGAGACAAGGAGATCCCTGGTGGGTCTGTTCCGGCGCAAGACGTCGACCAACGCGACCGAGGCCGCCGAGGCGACCGAGCCCGCCTCGGCGGAGGCAGCGGCCACGGGACCGGACGAGTCGGCCGAGCCGGCCACCGAGCCGAAGGCGCGCGGTCCGTTCGACTCGTCGCAGGTCGACGCCATGGGACCCCGGGTGGACCTCGGCGCCATCTGGCTGCCCGTGCTGCCCGGTCTGCAGCTGCGCATGGAGGTCGACAAGAAGTCGCAGAAGGTGACCGGCGTCGCCGCCTCCCTCAAGGGGTCGGTGCTGCAGGTGCAGGCCTTCGCCGCACCGAAGTCCGAGGGCATCTGGGACGAGGTCCGCGGTGAGATCGCCGCGTCGCTCACCAAGCAGGGCGGCACGGTCGACGACGTCCCGGGCACGTTCGGGCGCGAGCTGCTGGCCCGCATCCCCGCCACGACGAAGGAAGGCGAGCCCGCCGTCCGCCCCGCGCGGTTCATCGGGTTCGACGGGCCCCGCTGGTTCCTGCGGGGCGTGCTGTCCGGACGCGCCGCCGTCGACGCCGAGGCCGCCAAGCCGCTCGAGTCCGTGTTCGCCAACGTGGTCGTGGTCCGCGACGGCAGCCCGCGCCCGCCGCGCGACCTGCTCGCCCTCACCCTGCCGCAGCAGGCGCAGAAGCCGGGCGCCGACGGTGCCGAGGGGGCCGAGGCCGCGGGGCCCGGGGAAGCCGCCGCCGGGCCCGAGGGCGCCACGCCGCGGACGCCGTCGTTCGACCCGCTCGAGCGCGGGCCCGAGATCACCGAGACCCGGTGACCGCCATGTCCCTGCGAACCCTGGTGCGCTCCGCGCTCGCCTCGACCGACACGGTCGCGGCCGACGAGGAACGCCACGCCACCGCCGCCGTCAGCGGCTGCACCCCCCTCGTCGACGTCCGCCACCGCGACCGCGTCGCCGCCACCGGCGTGCTGCGCTCCGTGGTGCTGCACCCCCGCCAGGAGGTGCCGACGGTCGAGGCCGAGCTGTTCGACGGGTCCGGCTCGATCGACCTCGTGTGGATGGGACGGCGTCAGATCGCCGGCATCCAGCCCGGACGCCGCCTGCGCGTCGAGGGGATGGTCGCCGACCGCGACGGCCGCCGCACCATGTTCAACCCGCGCTACGAGCTGCGCGCGCGGGCCGGCGAGTGATGGCGGAGGACCCCCTGGACGCCCGTCGGCACGAGCAGACGGCCGACGGCGAGCCCGCCGCCCGTGGGATGCGTGCGGTGACCGGAGAGACGTTCTCGTTCGCCGCCGCCGTGGGGGGAGTGCGGGGCGTCGTCGAGGCGATCCTGCCGGGCCTCGTCTTCGTCGTCGTGTTCGTGGTCACCGAGGACCTGACGTGGTCGCTGGTCTCGTCGTGCGCGGCCGCGCTGGTCGCCGTCGTCGCGCGGCTGGTGCAGCGCACCCCGGTCACGCAGGCGCTCGGCGGTGTGCTGGGCATCGCCGTCGGCGTCGTGTGGGCGTGGCGCACCGGTGCGGCCGAGGACTTCTACGCCGTGGGCCTGTGGACCAACGCCGCCTACCTGCTGGCGTTCCTCGTCTCGATCGCCGTGCGCTGGCCGCTGGTCGGGCTCTTCGTCGAGGCCGTCCGGACCGGGTTCTCCGACCTGTCCGGCGGGGCGCGCACCGAGGACGAGCGGGACGACGACGAGGCCTCCGCCGGCAGCGAGCCGAGCCCCTGGGCCGCGATGGTCGCCTGGCGCCAGGACCCCGACCTGGTGCGCCGCTACCTGATCGCGAGCTGGTTCTGGGTCGGTCTGTTCGCGATCCGCCTCGCGGTCAAGGTGCCGCTGTACCTCGCCGGTGACGTCGGCTGGCTCGGCACCATGCACCTCGTGCTCGGCGTGCCGCTGTGGGGCCTGGTGCTGTGGCTGACCTGGGTCGTGGTGCGCGGCGCCCACCGTCCGGAACCGGCCCCGACCGCCTGAGCGCCACGCTGCTCAGCCGAGCTCGGGACCGTCCGCGACGAGCTGCTGGAGCACCGCCGGGTCCGCCTCCTGACCGGTGACGAACATCAGCTCGTCGCCCGACTCGAGGGCGTCGTCGGACGTGGGGCTGAACGGCTGCGTCCCGCGCACCACGCAGGCCAGGACGGTGTCGGCCGGCCAGCGCACGTCGTTGACCCGCAGGCCCACCAGCGGCGACTCCTCGGGCAGCGTGACCTCGAAGATGTCCGCACCGGACTGGTGGAACGTGAAGATGCGCACCAGGTCGCCGACCGCGACGGCCTCCTCGACCATCGCCGTCATGATGCGCGGCGTCGAGACCGCGACGTCAACGCCCCACGAGTCGTCGAACATCCACTCGTTGCGCGGGTTGTTGACGCGCGCCACGGTGCGCGGCACGGCGAACTCGGTCTTGGCCAGCAGGGAGAACACCAGGTTGACCTTGTCGTCACCCGTGGCGCCCACCACCACGTCGGCCGAGCCCACGTCGGCGCCGTCGAGCGACGACGTCTCGCAGGCGTCGGCGAGCAGCCAGTCCGCCTCGGGGACCTGGGCGACGCGCATGGCGGTCGGGTTCTTGTCGACCAGGACCACCTCGTGGTCGTTGGCGAGCAGCTCGGAGGCGATGGACCGGCCCACGGAGCCCGCGCCGGCGATGACGACGCGCATCAGTCCTCCTCCTCCGGGCCGGGAGCATGGGTCAGCAGCCGTTCCACGCGCGGGGCGTCGTCGGCGTGCATGAGCACGTGCAGCACGTCGTTCTCCTGCAGGAGCGTGTCGGGTCCGGCGATGGTGCCCTCGGCGTAGCGGGTCAGGAACGCCACGCGGGCGCCGGTCGTGGCCTCGATGCGCCGCACCGACAGTCCGAGCCAGCCACGGTGGTAGTCGACCTCCGCCAGCCGCACCGAGCCCGAGGGGTCGCGGTACTCGTCGGTGGCGCCCAGCGGCAGCATGCGCCGCAGCACCTGGTCCGCCGTCCAGCGCACCGTCGCGACCGTCGGGATCCCGAGGCGCTGGTAGACCTCGGCGCGGTGCGGGTCGTAGATGCGCGCCACCACGTGCTCGACGCCGTACGTCTCACGTGCCACCCGGGCCGCGAGCACGTTGGAGTTGTCGCCGTCGGACACCGCCGCGAACCCGTAGGTGTCGTCGATGCCCGCCTGGGCGAGGGTCTCCCGGTCGAACCCGACCCCCGTCACCTTGTGCCCCGAGAAGTCCGGGGGGAGCCGGCGGAACGCGTCGGGGTTCTGGTCGATGACGGCGACCGAGTGGCCGTTCGCCTCGATCCGCTGGGCGAGCGTGGACCCGACGCGGCCACATCCCATGATCACGAAGTGCACAGCACGAAACGCTATACCCCCCACCGCGCCGACGCCGACCTGCGCTCCCGGCCCCGATCGGGCATAGCATGAGTCTCCGTGTCGGACATCGCGGACGCCGCCAAACGGCTGCTCCTAGGGCGCCCCCTGCGCAGCGAGAGCTCGCAGCGCTCCCTGCTGCCCAAGCGGGTGGCCCTGCCCGTGTTCGCCTCGGACGCGCTGTCGTCCATGGCGTACGCCCCGGACGAGATCCTGCTGATGCTCGCCCTGGCCGGGCTGACGGCCACGGTCATCTCGCCGTGGGTGGGCCTGGCCGTCGTCGTCGTCCTGCTCGTCGTGGTGGCCTCCTACCGCCAGATCGTGCGCGCCTACCCCTCCGGCGGCGGAGACTACGAGGTCGCCACCACCAACCTCGGCCCGACGGCGGGCATCGGCGTGGCCTCGGCGCTCCTGCTCGACTACGTGCTCACCGTCGCCGTGTCGCTGTCCGCCGGGGCCCAGTACCTCGTCGTGCTGCTGCCCTTCGCCGCCGGCTACGAGGAGCTGGTGGCCGTCGCCCTCGTCGTGGCCGTGACCGTGGTCAACCTGCGCGGCGTGCGGGAGTCGGCGTGGGTGTTCGTCGTGGTGATCTACTGCTTCATGGCGGCGCTCGGCGTGCTCGCCGTCGCCGGGGCGGTGCAGTACCTGGCCGGGGACCTGCCGCAGGCCGACAGCGCCGACCTCGACCTGGTGCCCGCGGCCGGGTTCGAGCAGGGTCTCGTGGGTGTGGCCGGAGCGTTCCTCGTGGCGCGCGCGTTCGCCTCCGGCGCCGTCGCGCTGACCGGCGTGGAGTCGATCACCAGCGAGGTGCCCTCGTTCCAGCGCCCCAAGCGCCGCAACGCGGCCGCCACCCTCGCGCTGCTCGGCGCGATCTCCGCCGCGATGCTCATGACCATCCTGTTCCTGGCCCACGCCACCGGGGTCAAGTTCGTCGAGGACCCGGCCACCCAGCTCACCCGCGACGGCGCACCCGTGGGGGAGGAGTACACCCAGCACCCCGTGCTCGCCCAGCTCGCCGAGACCGTGTTCGGCGGCGCCGGCATCGTCGCCGGCGTGCTGATCGCCGCCACCGCCCTGGTGCTGCTGCTGGCCGCCAACACCGCCTTCCACGGCTTCCCGGTGCTGGGCTCCCTGCTCGCCAAGGACGGCTACCTGCCGCGCCAGCTCCACACCCGCGGCGACCGGATGGCGTTCTCGAACGGCATCGTCACCCTCGCCGTCGCCGCCATCGTGCTGATCCTGGCCTTCGGCGCCGAGGTCACCGCCCTCATCCAGCTCTACATCGTGGGCGTGTTCGTCTCCTTCACGCTGTCCCAGCTCGGCATGCTGCGGCACTGGACCCGCGCGCTGCGCAAGGAACCCAACCCCCGCGAGCGCAACCGCATGAAGTGGTCCCGGGTCCTCAACGGGATCGGGTTCGCGCTCACCGCCGCCGTCCTCGTCATCGTGCTGGTCACCAAGTTCACCCACGGCGCCTGGATCACCCTGGTCGCGATGGGTTCGCTGTTCGTGCTGATGCGTGCCATCCACCGCCACTACTCGCGGGTGCGCGAGGAGCTCGCGCTCGGCGACGTCTCCGGCGCGCGCGCCCTGCCGAGCCGGGTGCACGCCGTCGTTCTGGTCTCCCGTGTGCACAAGCCGACGATGCGGGCGCTCGCGTACGCCCGGGCGTCGCGCCCGTCCAGCCTCGAGGCGGTGACCGTGGGCGTCGACGCCGACGAGATCGCCGACCTGCGCGCCCGGTGGGAGGAGCTCGAGCTGCCGATCGCGCTGCGGGTGCTCGACTCGCCGTACCGGGAGATCACCCGGCCCGTGCTGCAGTACGTGCGCTCGCTGCGCCGCGACTCCCCACGCGACCTGGTGGTGGTGTACATCCCCGAGTACGTCGTCGGGCACTGGTGGGAGCACCTGCTGCACAACCAGTCGGCGCTGCGGCTCAAGGGGCGGCTGCTGTTCACTCCCGGTGTCGTGGTGGCGTCGGTGCCGTGGCAGCTGTCGTCCTCGGCCGGGCAGACGGGGCTCGACGTCGACGGGCTGCCGGGCGGACGCTGAACCCCCGCGGACGGGGGACAATAGGGCCGTGCCCCGACCTCGCCGTTCCGCGCCGCGCCCTCGCCCCACCGATCCCGCCGTCGGCCTCGAGCTGGAGCTCGAGGTCGGTCCCGTCGCGCACGGCGGGCACTGCGTCGCCCGCCACGAGGGCCGGGTCGTGTTCGTGCGGCACACCCTGCCCGGCGAGCGGGTGCTGGCCCGCGTCACCGAGGGCGGGTCCAGGTTCTGGCGGGCCGACGCCGTCGCGGTGCGCGAGGCCTCGCCCGACCGGGTGGCGCCGGCGTGGCCGGCCGCCGGACCCGGCGGCGTGGGCGGTGCCGAGCTGTCGCACGTCGCGCTGGACGCCCAGCGCCGCTGGAAGGCCGACGTCGTCGCCGAGCAGCTGCAGCGGCTCGCCGGCCTGACCCTGCCGGTCACGGTCGAGTCGGCACCCGAGGACGACGAGCGCGGCGGGCTCGGCTACCGCACCCGCATCGAGCTGGTGACCGACGCCGAGGGCCGGGCCGGCATGCGCCGCTTCCGGTCCCACGACGTCGTCCCGCTGGACGCGATGCCCCTCGGCACCGACGACGTCGCGGCGCTGGCCGCCACCGAGGACGTGTTCGGCCGGCGCTGGCGTCCCGGTCAGCGGATCGACGTCGTCGCGCCGGCCGACGGCGGGCCCGGCATGGTCCTCGTCGACGGCGTCCCCTGGCGGCGCGGCCGACCCGACCAGCGGCCGAACGCCCGGCGCTCGGTCACCGAGTCGGTGCGCGCGGCGGGCCACGAGCACCGCTACCGCGTGGCCGCCGACGGGTTCTGGCAGGTGCACCGGGAGGCGCCGGCGATGCTCACCGAGGCCGTGCTGTCCGCGGCCGGCGACCTCGACGGCGCGCACGTCCTCGACCTGTACGCCGGGGCCGGGCTGTTCACCCTGCCGCTGGCGGCAGCGGTCGGGGATCGCGGCCGGGTCGTGTCCGTCGAGTCCGACGCCCGGGCCGTCAAGGACGCCCGGCGCAACGCCCACGACCGCCCCCGGGTCGAGCTGCACCAGGGTGCGGTGGACCGCGTGCTGCTCGACGGCGACGCGTCCGGGGACGGCGCCGGAGACGCCGACGTCGTCGTCCTCGACCCGCCGCGTGCCGGCGCGAGCCGTGCGGTCGTCGACGCGATCGCCGCCCGGGGGCCGCAGCGCGTCGTCTACGTGGCGTGCGACCCGGCCGCCCTGGCTCGCGACGTCGCCTACCTGGCCGGCCACGGGTACACCGTGGCGGGGCTGCGGGCGTTCGACCTCTTTCCCCACACCCACCACGTGGAGTGCGTCGCGGTCCTGGAGCGCTGACCGGCCACGGGCCGGGCGGCGTCGCCGGCGGTACCGTCGCCCCATGACCACAGGGGACGGGACCCGGCGCTGGCTGCCGATGCGGTTGGCGATCATCGCCCTGGTCGTCCTCGTGGCCCTGCTCGTGGCGATCCTCGCGCGTCCCGGGCAGCAGGAGCTGGTGCTCGAGACCTACCGGGGTCTGCCGGCCGCCGCCGAGGAGGACCCGGCCGCGGTGGACCTCGAGCCGGGCTGGGTGCTCGGCGAGGACGGGCGGCTCGCCGTGTACGCGGTGGGGAGCTCGACCTGCCCCTGGACACCCACGTCGGTGACGGCCGACGGCGACCGCGTGACGGTGGCGCTGGAGATCGTGGACGGTCCGCAGTGCACCGCCGACCTGGTCCCCACGACGCACGTCGTCGCGCTGCCGTCCGGCGTCGACCCGGACCGCGTCGAGGTGGACGTCAGGCTCGTCGACGCGGTCTGAACCGGCTCCGGGGCGGGTGCCGGACTCGCCGCGCGGGCGCGGGACTCAGACCCGCGCGAGCAGCCCCGTGAGCGCGGCCGCGACCCCCTCCGGGTCGACGAGCGGGTGCAGGTGGCCGCCCGGCAGGGTGTCGGTGGGCCAGCCCGCCTCGCGGGCGCGGCTCGTCTCCGCCGCGTACGTGTCGCCGAACGCGAGGTAGGCGAGGCGGCCCCGCTCCCATCCGGCCGGCACCTCCACGCTCGACCCGACGTAGGACACCGGCATCCGCGGCGCCTCGTCGACGAGCCGGTCGAACGTCTCGTCGTCCGGCACCAGCGGGCGCACCTGCTCGCGCGGCCACCACTGCGGCCAGGGCGGCAGCGTCCCGTCGGGACCGGCGAGACCCTGCAGCTCCGCACGCAGCGCGGGCGGGGTCAGGGGCGCCTCGCCGGAGGACGGCGGCAGCGCGGCGTCGACGAACACCGTCGCTGCCGGCGGGCCGGCGGCGGCGATCGCCGGCACGTACAGGCCGGCGTTCGAGTGGGGGACCAGCACGAGCGGTGCGTCGTCCGGCAGCGAGGCCTCGCACCGGTCGAGCACCTCGGCCGGCGACGTGCCGGAGGTGTCGGCGACGTGCGTCTGCCAGCCGTGCGTGCGCAGCCGCTCGGCCACGGGGTCCCAGAGGGAGGGACCGAGGAACGGGCTGGGCAGGAAGGTCACGATGGGCCGCTCGGAGACGGCTGCGGAGCTCGTCATGACCCCAGCCTGCCATCCGTCGCGGCGGTCAGCAGGTACCGCGGACGCGGTCGCCTCGCTCGGGCAGCAGGTCGGCGGCGGTCGGGTCGACCGCGTCGAACGACCCGTCCGCGAGCGACTCGGCCACGGCCTGCATGCTCACCAGGGCTTCGCGGACGAGCGCTCCGTGTCCCTTCTGGCCGACGTCCTGCTGGCCGCGCTGCTCCACCAGGACGGTCGGGTAGCCGTCCAGCGAGAGCCCGTTGCGCGCGGTCGTGGCCGTGTCGCTGCGCGGGTACAGCGTCACGGTCGCGTGCCCGTTGCCGGCGAGCGAGTCGCCGATGACGGTGACGGCGCGCCGTGCGTCGTCGGCCACTGCGGGTGCGACGTCCGGGTGGGTGCCCCACATCGTGGACATGGTCACCAGGTCGTCGCTGCCCTCGGCGGTGTAGCTGACCTGGTGGTGGAAGTCGAGCACGAGGTCCGGGTCGACCTCCTCGACCAGGGACTGGACCGCCACCGCCTCCGGCGCCAGGGACAGGTCGATGTCGGTGGGGCCGAACGTCCGGTTGAGGTCGATGTCGTTCGAGTTGCGCCGGGGGTCCAGGCCGTCGGCGAAGTCGCGGTCCTGGTACCTCTCCCAGCCGTCGGGGTTGATGCGCGGGACCGCGACGAGAGTGACGCCGTCGCGCAGCGCCTCGGCGGCGGGGGAGTTGCCGGCCGCCCGGCGCAGCAGGTCGAGGACCGCTTCGGTGCCGAGCGGCTCGTCACCGTGCACCTGGGTGAGGATCAGCAGCGTGCGGGGGCCGTCGCCCACGGTGACGGACTCCAGGGGTCGGCCCTCGACGGAGCGGCCGATCTCGGTGACCTCGACGGTGTCCGGGTGGTGCTCCGCGAGCTTGTCGAGCGTCGCGGCGAGCTCGGCGTTGCTGGTGAGGCCGCCGAGGTTGATCGGCTGGTTCTCGCACACCCACGGTCCGCCGGGGACCGGGTCGGCGCCGGCGGCGGGTGCGGCGACGGTGAGCGGCAGGACGAGTGCGGGCAGGGCGAGCGCGGCAGCGGCACGGGTGGTGCGCACGAGTTCCTCCTCGGGGCGGCGGTGGGCGCCCGGTCGGGCGCCCGAGAGACACGGTGGCACCCGACCTGCGACGTCGCGACCGGGCAGGCCGACGTCGGACGTGCTGAGTGGTCCCGTGCGCCGGCTCGTTCAGGCGGTACGGACATCCGTCGAGGCGAACCCGAGCCAGGTGTGGCGGTTGCGCCACCAGCACCACCCGACCTTGGGCGCGCCACGGCGCTCGGTGCCGTCGCGGCCCGTCCCGCCCGAGACCCAGATCGCGGGGGTGCGGGCGTCGAGGGTCCCGTCGGGGCGTCGCAGCCGCGAGCCGATGGTCATGAAGCAGTGGTTCGGCTCCAGGACCGCGGGATCCTGGAGCACCCAGTACACGCCCTCGGCCAGGGTCAGCGGGCTGCGGCCGCGTCCCGCCAGCACCGGCTGCGCCTCGGCCGGCGAGGCGTTCGCCAGGTCGTCGCCCCGGTCCGGGGCGGCCACGGCGTAGACGTCGACGTCGGGCACGGTGACGTCCACGGGGCCGAACGCGTCGACGTCGGTCATGTCGACCACGACGAACCCCTCGCGCTCGACGGTCCCGGCGCGGGTGCGCACGGTCCGTCGCATCCGGGGTGCCAGGGTCGACGGCGCCAGGTGGCGCGGGTGCACCACGAGCAGCGCGCCCGGCGGTGCGGTGCGCCCGAGGCGTGCTGCCGCGGACCGGACGGCGTCGGCGCCCGCCGGGGTGCCGTCGTCGGGCAGGAGCCCGAGCCGGTCGAGCCGGTCGGCCTGGGCGGGGAGCGAGGGCAGGGGCACGCGGGTCCTTCCGTCGGGGCGGAAGGCCAACGCGCGGCGGCGAGGGCGTGTTCCCCGGTGAGGCACGCCTAAGTATCTTGACGTCAAGATATATGGGTTATGCTGGGTGCGGTCCGGCCACCTCTGCGTAGGCTGGACGGAGCCCCCGGACAACCACGGCGACGGAACCGCTGCACCGATGGACGCAGCGTGGTGCCCGCGCCGGTCAGCCCCCGTTGAAGGAGCCGCAGTGAGCAGCGTGGACACATTCGGATCGAAGGGAACCCTGGAGGTCGGAGACGCCTCGTACGAGATCTTCCGGCTGTCGGCCGTCGAGGGGCTCGAGCGCCTCCCGTACTCGCTGAAGATCCTCGCCGAGAACCTCCTGCGCACCGAGGACGGTGCGAACATCACCGCCGACCACGTGCGCGCGCTCGCCGGCTGGGACCCGGACGCCCAGCCGAGCACGGAGATCCAGTTCACGCCGGCGCGCGTGATCATGCAGGACTTCACCGGCGTGCCCTGCGTCGTCGACCTCGCCACCATGCGCGAGGCCGTCGCAGACCTCGGCGGGGACCCCACCCGCATCAACCCTCTCGCCCCCGCCGAGATGGTCATCGACCACTCCGTGCAGATCGACGTCGCCGGCACCACCGAGGCCTTCGCGCGCAACGTCGAGTACGAGTACGAGCGCAACCACGAGCGCTACCAGTTCCTGCGCTGGGGCCAGACCGCGTTCGACGACTTCAAGGTCGTCCCGCCGGGCACCGGCATCGTCCACCAGGTCAACATCGAGTACCTGGCCCGCACCGTGATGACCCGCGAGGTCGACGGGGTCCTGCGCGCCTACCCCGACACCTGCGTCGGCACCGACTCGCACACCACGATGGTCAACGGCCTCGGCGTGCTCGGCTGGGGCGTCGGCGGCATCGAGGCCGAGGCGGCCATGCTCGGCCAGCCCGTCTCCATGCTGATCCCGCGCGTGGTCGGCTTCAAGCTCACCGGCGAGATCCCCGCCGGCGTGACCGCGACCGACGTCGTCCTCACGATCACCCAGATGCTGCGCCAGCACGGCGTGGTCGGCAAGTTCGTCGAGTTCTACGGCTCCGGCGTCGGCCAGGTGCCGCTCGCCAACCGCGCCACCATCGGCAACATGTCGCCCGAGTTCGGCTCCACCGCAGCGATCTTCCCGATCGACGACGTCACGGTCGACTACCTGCGCCTGACCGGTCGCAGCGAGGACCAGCTCGCCCTTGTCGAGGCCTACGCCAAGGAGCAGGGCCTCTGGCTCGACCCGAGCAGCGACGACTACGTCGAGCCCACCTTCTCGGAGTACATGGAGCTCGACCTGTCCACCGTCGTGCCGTCCATCGCCGGCCCGAAGCGCCCGCAGGACCGCATCGAGGTGTCCAGGGCCAAGGCCGCGTTCGCCCGCGACCTGCCGAACTACGCCTCCGACGTCATCGACTTCGTCGACGAGGCCGAGAAGGAGTCGTTCCCCGCCTCCGACTCGCCGTCGACCCACGAGCACGTGCGTCCCACGGTGCCGGTGACCGACACCCAGGGCCGCCAGTTCGACCTCTTCCACGGCGCCGTCGCCATCGCCTCGATCACGTCGTGCACCAACACCTCGAACCCGTCGGTCATGCTCGCCGCGGCACTGCTGGCCAAGAACGCCGTCGAGGCCGGCCTGGTCTCCAAGCCCTGGGTCAAGACGTCGATGGCCCCCGGCTCGCAGGTCGTGACGAACTACTACGAGAAGGCCGGCCTGTGGCCGTACCTGGAGAAGCTCGGCTTCCACCTGGTCGGCTACGGCTGCACCACGTGCATCGGCAACTCCGGCCCGCTCGACGAGAAGGTGTCCGAGGCCGTCCAGGAGAACGACCTCGCCGTCGTCTCCGTGCTGTCCGGCAACCGCAACTTCGAGGGCCGGATCAACCCGGACGTGAAGATGAACTACCTGGCCTCCCCGCCGCTGGTCATCGCCTACGCGCTCGCCGGGACCATGGAGTTCGACTTCGAGGCCGACCCGCTGGGCCGCGACGACGAGGGCAAGCCGATCTTCCTCAAGGACATCTGGCCCACGCCGGACGAGGTCCAGGCCACGATCGAGTCCTCGATCGACCGCAAGATGTTCGAGGCCGACTACGCCGACGTGTTCGCCGGTGACGACCGGTGGCGTGCGCTCGAGACCCCGGAGGGCTCCACGTTCTCCTGGGACGACGAGTCCACCTACGTGCGCCGCCCCCCGTACTTCGAGGGCATGGGCGCCACCCCGGACCAGGTCGAGGACATCGCCGGCGCCCGGGTGCTGGCGAAGCTGGGCGACTCGGTCACGACCGACCACATCTCGCCGGCCGGTGCCATCAAGCCGGACAGCCCCGCGGGCAAGTACCTCGCCGACCACGGCATCGCGCGCCGCGACTTCAACTCCTACGGCTCGCGCCGCGGCAACCACGAGGTCATGATCCGTGGCACGTTCGCGAACATCCGCCTGAAGAACCTGCTCCTGGACGGCGTCGAGGGCGGCTTCACCTACAACTTCGTCAAGGGTGAGCAGGACACCATTTACGACGCCGCGCAGGACTACGCCGCGCAGGACACCCCGCTGGTGGTGCTCGGCGGCAAGGAGTACGGCTCCGGCTCCTCGCGCGACTGGGCCGCCAAGGGCACCAAGCTGCTCGGGGTGAAGGCGGTCATCACCGAGTCGTTCGAGCGCATCCACCGCTCGAACCTCATCGGCATGGGCGTGCTCCCGCTGCAGTTCCCGGCCGGCGAGTCCGCGGACTCCCTCGGCCTGGACGGCACCGAGACGTTCGACATCTCGGGCATCACCGCGCTGAACGACGGTGACACCCCGGAGACCGTCGCGGTGAAGGCCACGAAGGACGACGGCACGACCGTCGAGTTCGACGCCGTGGTGCGCATCGACACCCCGGGCGAGGCCGACTACTACCGCAACGGCGGCATCCTGCAGTACGTGCTGCGCTCGCTGGTCGCCTGAGCAGGTCACCCGGCAGCACGAACGCCGACGCCCCGCCGCTCCTCGAGAGCGGCGGGGCGTCGTCGTCCCCACGGCGTCGCCTGCCATCCCCCAGCGGGGTGGGGGGCGACGGGGAGCGCGCGGGGGTCAGGCGGGGACGCGGGTCAGGTGCTCGACGACGGTCTTCACGACGGTCTCGTCGTCCAGGACGCCGTTGTGCCCCTGGCCGGAGGTGATCAGCAGCTCGCTGTCGGGGTGCGCGGCATGCAGCGCCCGGGCCTCCTCGACGCCGTGCATCCGGTCGTCGGCGTCCTGGACGAACAGCGTCGGCACCTCGGCCGGGACCGGGTGCCGGCACAGGTCGAACCGGGCCCGGAAGTCGGTGATGCCCGGGAACAGGGTGCGGGCGATGTCGTCGCAGACGCGGTCGTGCAGCCGCGCAGGGATCCCGACGAGCCGCATGTAGGTGGCGGCGACGGAGTCGAAGCTGGTCGGTGCCGCCAGGGCGGCGAACCGTTCGGCCCGGAACCCCTCGTGCAGCGCCGTGCCGGCGGTGAAGGCGCCCAGGGAGTGCCCGACGACGGCGGTGTAGGTGCCGCGCCGCTCCTGCATCGCGCGCATCGCGGCCATGTGCTCGATGACGGTGAGCCGGTCACCGGGCGACTCGCCGTGCGCCGGGCCGTCGTAGGAGTCGACGGACCACCCGGCGTCGACCAGGGCGCGCACGAGTGCGGCGAAGCGGCTCGCGCGGCGCTGCCAGCCGTGCACCAGCAGCACGGTCGGCGCCTCGGGGGAGCTCGCGCCCCAGTGGTAGGTGGTCACGGGTGAGCCGTCGACGTCGACGGTGCCGCGGTCGGCGTCGTCGTGGACGTCCTGGTCGGCCGGGCGGACGCGGGCCCGTGGGCCGACCTTCGTGAACAGTCGCGCGGCGACGCCGGTGGCGACCGGGGGAGCGACGACGGACAGCGTGCGGAACGTCGCGCGCATCGGTGCAGGGACCACGGTGTACCTCCAAGAACGGCTGATGCCCCCACCGTAGCACTATCTGAACGATCGTGCGTAAAGATTTGTGGATACACTGGTCTCATGACGATCCACGGGCTCGAACCAGAGGTCGCCGCAGCGGTGCCGTCGTCGGACGGCCGGCGCCGCCGGGGCGACCGCACCCGCGCGGCCGTGCTGGACCACGCCGTCCAGCGCGCCTCCGCCGACGGGCTCGCCGGCCTCACGTTCGGCACCCTCGCCACCGAGGCCGGGGCCACCAAGAGCGCGATCGCCGGGCTGTTCGGGAACAAGGAAGGACTCGAGATCGCGCTCGTCCAGCACGCGCGAGGGATCTTCCTCGACGCCGTGATCGTCCCCGCCCGCGCAGCGAGCCCGGGGCTCGACCGGGTGTGGGAGCTCGCCCGACGATGGGCCGAGTACTCCCGGACCCGGACGTTCGCCGGCGGGTGCTTCTTCCGCGCCGTCGAGACCGAGGTGGACTCCCGACCCGGACCGGTGCGCGACGCCGTCGTGGGCGTGCGCCGGGAGTGGGACGGCTACCTGGAGCACCACGTCGCGCTCGCGGTCGAAGCCGGTGAGCTGGCGACCGACGTCGACCCCGCGCAGGTCGTCTTCGAGATCGTCGCGCTGCTCGGCACGGCCAACGACCGCTCCCTGCTGCTGGACGACGACGGCTCCTACGCGCGTGCGCTGGCCGCGGTCCGCACCGTGCTGGTGGCGCACGGCGCCGACCCGGAGCGCCTCGCCGATCAGGCGAAGCCGAACAGCGGGCCGAACGCCACCACGACGCACGCCGCCCACACCGCGTAGACGGGCAGGTAGCTGGTCTGCCACCCCTCCAGCGCGGCGAAGCCTCGCCGGCGTCGGCAGAATCCCAGCAGCAGCCACCCGGTCCGCACCAGGTGCACCAGCAGCAGGAGGTTGAGACCCAGAGCCGCCACCTTGTTGGGGCTGGCGCCGAACTCGGCGATACGCGTCAGCATCGCCGTCAGGGCGAGCGCGTCGACCGCGAGGGCCGCCACGACGAGGATGAGCTGCAGGCCGTCGAACAGACCTGGTCGCGCCATCGGGTCGCGGGCGGAGATCGAGTACAGCAGCAGCGCGAGCACCAGGACGAGGACGGCGTCGAGCAGGATGAGCAGCTCGCGGTCGACCGTCGTCAGGCCGCCCGCGGTGGCCAGCACAACGAACGAGACGGCGAGCATCACCGTGGTCAACGGGGTGAACACGCGGGTCAGCACCGGCGCGATGTTCTCGACCACCTCCTGCTTGGCCTCCACCAGCCAGGCGGCCACCAGGAACGCGCCGGGCACGCAGAACGGCAGGATCCAGCCCTCGAGGACCGGTTCGAGGTCGACGTCGACCAGGCTGAGCAGCCCGGCGGTCAGCCCCAGCAGCACGCCGCCGCCGAGCGCCAGCAGCACGAAGTAGATGGCGAGCTCGCCGGTGAACCGCACGAAGTCCATCCGGCGGTCCGGCGACCGCCACCGTCCGCCCGCGTAGACGACGCCGACCAGCGCCCACAGCACCACCGGTGCGTGCGCGGCGGCCAGCAGCGCGGTCGACCCGCCGGGTGCGAACGGGTAGAGGTTCACCAGGGCGCACGCGACGGCGGCCGAGCCGGTCACGACGGCGACCGGGTGGAGCGGTGGGCGCCGCTTCCAGACGAAGTAGGCCGCCAGGAAGGGCAGCACGAGGAAGACGGCGTTGCGCACGAACGTCTCCTCGTCGAGGCCCGCGGCAGCGATCTTGACGGCCGTTCCGGCGCCGACGGCAAGGGCGAGCAGGACGCCGAGGTCACGCCAGGGCGTGCGCGCCCCGGTCGTGCCGTCGTCGGGCATCAGGACGAGCTGCTTCCAGAGACGTTCGGAGTGCTCGCGGGCGAACTCGCGCGAGACGGCGTCGAGGCGACCCAGGCGCTTGACCGCGACCAGGAAGGCCTCCTCGTCGTCGAGTCCTGCGCCCCGCAGGTCGTCGATGCGTTCGCGCAGGTGGTCGGTCATCTCGTCGACGTCGTCGGGGGCCACGGCGCGGTGCCGGCGCACGTAGTCGCGCCACCGGTCGATCTGGGCCTCGAGGGCGGTGTCGTCCATCAGGCGGTGCCTCCGGCCGGGCGCGGAGAGATCGCGGCGGGTCCGGACGGGGCGGCCAGGGACTGCCAGGCGCGATCGAGCGTCGCCGCCACGACCTCCCACTGGGACCGGCGCTCGGCCAGCTCGGCGCGACCGGCGGCGGTCAGCGCGTAGTGCTTGCGGCGTCGGCCGGCGGGGGACCGGCCCCACGAGGCCTCGATCAGGCCGTGGCGCTCGAGGCGGTGCAGCAGCGGGTAGAGCATCCCGTCGGTCCACTCCATGTGGCCGTCGGACAGGTCGGCCACCTGCTTGGCGATGGCGTACCCGTAGGACTCGCCGTCGGCGAGGATGCCGAGGACGAGCGGCGTCGCGGAGGCCGCGACGAGATCCTTGTCGATGTGCATGGTCCCTCTATCCCTCGTGCTGCGAGGTGTCTGACCCTAGCACTGCGAGGGGTAGCGGTGCGAGGGGTCAGTTGCCCTGCCCGCGAGGTCGTACCTTCCGTCGCGGGGTCGTACCCGCGGAGTACGACCCCGCGACGGAAGGTACGACCTCGCGGGCAGGGTGACGCGGCAGGGGCCCCTGGGGTCAAGAACCGCCGTCGCGGGCCCGGAGCCCGTAGGTGCCGGCCGTCAGCGTGGCGTAGGCGTCGGCGACGACCTTCTCGAGCACCGCGAGGTCGACCTGGGCGAGGTTCGCCAGGTACAGGCACCCGACGCCGGTGCGGTGCGGGCCCAGCCGCTCGAGGTCCGCGGCGTGCGCCTCGACGCCGTCCATGAGGTAGACGACGCTGTTCGCCGCGCGCGGTGCGAACGCCGCGGCGGGGGCGTCGCCGGACCGCCCGGAGGCGTACTCGTAGTGGTACCGCCCGAACCCGACGATCGTGCCCTGCAGCTCGGGTGCCTGCCCGGTGACCCGGCCCATCATCTCCAGCAACGTCTCGGCGTCACGACGACGGCCGGGGCGCTCGACGGCGTCGACGAACGCGCGCACGTCGTCGGGGATCGCGGTGCTCATGGCGTCAGTGTGGTCTCTCGGTCGTCGGCCAGCACCTCGGCCAGGGACTCGCGGCCCAGGCTGACGAGCCACGCGTGCTCGGGTCCGGACGTCAGCATCGAGGTCGCCATCGACAGCGCCCAGCCGCGAGCGCGGTCCCAGACGGGGTCGTCGGCGGGGTACGGGCCTGCCAACGCGGTGCGGAACGCCCGCCGGCCCACGCCGTCGAACACCGTCCACGCGGCGGCCAGGTCGGTCGCGGGGTCGCCGGAGGTGAGGTCACCCAGGTCCGCCACGGCGGCGAGCTCCGGAGCCGACGTGGCGGTCAGCACGAGGTTGCCCGCGTGCGGGTCGCCGTGCAGCCACAGTGCGGGGCCGTCCCACCTCTCGGCCGCCAGCGCGCGTTCCCAGACCGCCAGGGCGGCGCTCGTGCGGGTGGTGACGCCGGACGCGAGGCGGTCGCGCAGCGGCCCGTCGCGGAACTCCAGCGGTACGCCGCGGTAGGGGTTGGCCGGGGCATCGGCGGGAGCGGGCCGGTGCAGGGCGACGAAGAACCGGGCGAGCGGGACGGCGACTGCGGTGCGGCGCCCCCGGGCGACGTCGGCGCCTCGCACGCCCGACATCCACGGGACCACGGACCACCGCCACGGGTAGCTCAGCGCGGTGCTCGGTACGCCGACGCGCAGCGGGACCGGCACCGGGACGGGCAGCCGGGGGGCCAGCCGTGGGAGCCATCGCTGCTCGTGCTCGATCAGCGGTGCCGCCGTCGCGCGCCGCGGCAGCCGGACGGCCAGGTCGTCCCCGAGCCGCACCATGACGTTGTCCCAGCCGTGGGCCGCGACGTGCAGCGGTCGGTCCGCCAGGTCGGGGTGCTGCTCGGCCAGGAGTGCCCGCACGAGCGCCGCGTCGATCTCGATCTCCGCGGCGGCCATCAGTCGAGCTCCAGCTCGCGCCCGCGGTCCCACGGCTCGGTCCAGCCGAGGTGGTCGAACATCGCGTCGAGGATGCCCGCGGTGAACCCCCACACCAGGTGCTCGGTGCCGCCGTCGTCCACGAGGAATGCGGGACCGCGCCAGACCTGCCCGCCACGGCGCAGCACGGTGGTGACGCGGTGGTCCGGGTCGAGGAGGTCGGCCACGGGGGCGCGGAACACGTGCGAGGACTCGGCGGGGTCGACGACGCCGACCGGGGACTGGCGCGTCCACCAGCCGAGCACGGGGGTGACCACGTGGTTGCTCACCGGCATCGGCAGGGGGGTGAGCGTGCCGAGCACCTCGACGCCGTCGGTGTCGACGCCCGTCTCCTCGCGGGCCTCGCGCAGCGCGGCCGAGACGGCGTCCTCGTCGGCGTCGGCGCGCCCGCCCGGGAACGCCACCTGCCCCGCGTGGGAGCGCAGCGTGGCGGCCCGGGCGAGGAGGAGCACGTCGAGGTCGGCGGAGACGGCCAGCGCCTGCGCGTCGTGGTCCGAGGGCAGGCCGTCCAGCACGCCGAACAGCACCAGGACCGACGCGGGCCGGGCGGAGGCGTCGTCGAGCTCGCCGCGGGCGTGGCGCCACGGTCCGGTGAACGCGCCGTCGGCGGCCAGCGCCCGGAGCTGGTCGCGGGCGGAGGGCACCGTCACCAGGAGGTGGCCACCGGCATGCCCTCGGCGAACCCGGCCGCGGACTGGATGCCGACGGTGGCGCGCTCGGCGAACTCGGCCAGCGTGCGGGCCCCGGCGTACGTGCAGCTGGAGCGCAGGCCGGAGGTGATCTCGTCCAGGAGGTCCTCGACACCGGGGCGGCGCGGGTCCAGGTACATCTTGCCCGTGGAGATGCCCTCCTCGTAAAGGGCCTTGCGGGCGCGGTCGAACGCGGAGCCGGCGCCGGCGGTGCGGGCCGCGACGGCGCGGGCCGAGGCCATGCCGAAGGAGTCCTTGTAGAGCCGGCCCGAGCCGTCCTCGTGCAGGTCGCCCGGCGACTCGTACGTCCCGGCGAACCAGGAGCCCACCATCACCTGCGACGCGCCGGCCGCCAGCGCGAGGGCGACGTCGCGCGGGTGGCGCACCCCGCCGTCGGCCCACACGTGCTTGCCGAGCTCGCGCGCGGCGGCGGCGCACTCCAGCACCGCGGAGAACTGCGGGCGTCCGACGGCGGTCTGCATGCGCGTGGTGCACATCGCGCCCGGGCCCACGCCCACCTTGAGGATGTCGGCGCCCGCCTCGACGAGGTCGCGCACGCCCTCGGCCGTGACCACGTTGCCGGCCACGACCGGCACCTGCGGGTCGACGGAGCGCACGGCGCGCAGCGCGGCGATCATCTTGTCCTGGTGGCCGTGCGCGGTGTCCACCACGAGCACGTCGATCCCGGCGTCGAGCAGCTCGCGGGTCTTGGCGGCGACGTCGCCGTTGATGCCGACGGCGGCGCCGACGCGCAGCCGGCCGCGGGGGTCCAGGGCAGGGGAGTAGACCGTGGAACGCACGGCACCCTTGCGGGTCAGCACCCCGGCGAGCACGCCGTCGCGCACCACGGGGGCGAGCTGGACCTTGGCGGCGTGCAGGCGCTCGAACGTGGCCGCCAGGCCGTCGTCCTCGATCTCCTTGGCGTCCACCGTGACCAGGTCGGTCGACATCACGGCGCCGACCCGGGCGAACCGGTCCACGGCGGTGCAGTCGGCCTCGGTGACCACGCCGACCGGGCGGCCGGCGTCGGCCACCACCGCCGCGCCGTGGGACCGCTTGCCGAGCAGGGACAGCACGTCGGCGACGGTGTCGGCCGAGGTCACCACCACGGGCGTCTCGACGACGGGGTCCTTGGACTTGACGTCCGCGACCACGTCGGCCACAACGTCGACCGGGATGTCCTGCGGCAGGATCGCGATGCCGCCGCGGCGCGCGACCGTCTCCGACATGCGCCGGCCGGCCACCGCGGTCATGTTCGCCACGACCACGGGGATCGTGGTGCCGGTGCCGTCGTCGGTGGACAGGTCGACGTCGAAGCGGCTGGTGACGTCCGAGCGGGACGGCACCATGAAGACGTCGCCGTAGGTGAGGTCCGTGGTGGGCTGCTGGCCGGAGAGAAAACGCACCCTCCGAATCTACCGCGCCCGCCCTGCACGGCACGGTCACGATCACCGCATAGAGTGGTCGGATGATGTGTGGGAGGAACGCATGGGGTTGCTGAGCACGATCACCTCGCCCGAGGACGTGCGCCGGTTGACCCCGGCCCAGACCGAGAAGCTCGCCGCGGAGATCCGGACGTTCCTGGTCGAGAACGTCTCGCGCACCGGCGGGCACCTCGGGCCGAACCTCGGCGTCGTCGAGCTGACCATCGCGATGCACCGCGTGTACTCCTCGCCGCGGGACACGATGGTGTTCGACACCGGGCACCAGAGCTACGTGCACAAGCTGCTGACGGGGCGGCAGGACTTCTCCGCGCTGCGCAAGGCCGGCGGGCTGTCCGGGTACCCGAGCCGGGCCGAGTCCGAGCACGACGTCGTGGAGAACTCCCACGCCTCGACCGCGCTGTCCTGGGCGGACGGCGTCGCCAAGGCCAACGTCGTCGCCGGGCGGCGCGACCGTCACGTCGTGGCCGTCATCGGTGACGGCGCGCTGACCGGCGGCATGGCCTGGGAGGCGATCAACAACATCGCCGCCGACGCCGACCGGCGCCTGGTGATCGTCGTCAACGACAACGGCCGCTCCTACTCGCCGACGATCGGCGGCGTCGCGAACCACCTGCAGACGCTGCGCACCACCAGCGGGTACGAGGCATTCCTCGAGTGGGGCAAGCGCACCCTGTACCGTACCGGCCCGCCCGGACGGTTCGCCTACGGCTGGCTGCACGGCCTGAAGAAGGGCCTCAAGGACGTCGTCGCGCCCCAGGGCATGTTCGAGGACCTGGGCCTGAAGTACGTCGGCCCCGTAGACGGGCACGACGCCGAGGCCATGGAGCACGCGCTGCGGCGCGCCAAGGCCTACGGGCGCCCCGTCATCGTGCACGCGATCACGGAGAAGGGCCGAGGGTACACGCCCGCGATGGAGGACGTCGCCGACCGGTTCCACGCCGTCGGCAAGATCCACCCCGAGACGGGGCTGCCGGTGGCGCCGTCGCGGTTCGGGTGGACCCAGGTGTTCGCCGACGAGATCGTCCAGATCGGTCGTCGCCGCTCCGACGTCGTGGCGATCACCGCCGCGATGCTGCACCCCGTCGGCCTGGCCCCGTTCTCGCAGGAGTTCCCCGAGCGCACGTTCGACGTCGGGATCGCCGAGCAGCACGCCGCCACCTCGGCCGCGGGCATGGCGTTCGCCGGCCTGCACCCCGTCGTGGCCGTCTACGCCACGTTCCTCAACCGGGCGTTCGACCAGGTCCTCATGGACGTCGCCCTGCACCGGGCCGGCGTGACGTTCGTCCTCGACCGTGCCGGCGTCACCGGCGACGACGGCGCCAGCCACAACGGCATGTGGGACATGGCGCTGCTGCGCATCGTGCCCGGGCTGCGGCTGGCCGCGCCGCGCGACGAGGCCACGCTGCGCGGTGCGCTGCGGGCCGCCGTCGACGTCGACGACGCCCCCACCGTGGTGCGCTACCCCAAGGGCGCGCTCGTCGAGGCGATCGACGCCGTCGAGGAGCGCGAGGGCCTCGACGTCATCGCCCGTCACATCCCGGGCGACGGCGCACCGGCCGGCCGGCGCGTGCTCGTGGTCGGCGTCGGCTCGATGGCCGGGGCGGCGCTCGCGGCGGGGGAGTCGCTGGCCGCCCACGGCCTGGAGGTCGAGGTCGTCTCGCCGACGTGGGTCCTGCCCGTGCCGGAGGCGCTCGTGAAGCAGGTCGGGGAGCACGACCTGGTCCTCACCCTGGAGGACGGCGTGGTCGACGGCGGTGTCGGGGCGATGCTGGCCCAGCGGGCCGGAGAGCAGGGCGTGCAGACCCCGTTCGTGCACCGGGGTCTGCCGGTGGCGTTCCTGGACCACGCGAGCCGCGACCAGGTGATCACCGCCCAGCGGATGCGCGCCGAGGACGCCGTGCGGGACGCGCTGGCGGCGCTGAGCCGCGACTGACGACCCTGGTCCGCGGGGCCCGCCACCGGAGCGCCGTGGCGGGCCCCGCTGCCGTGTGAGGCACGAGACAGCACTGCTGTCTACTGTGCCACTGCGCTTGTGAAGACCTTCACGTACTGTGGTCTTACCAAGCGTCGAAGGGGCGAGCCATGAGCATCCAGGCCGAGCAGAGCACCGCAGCAGCGGACGTCGCGTGGGAGGGGTTCGTCCCCGGCCCGTGGTGCGACGGCGTCGACGTGCGCGACTTCATCCAGCGCAACTACACCCCGTACACCGGGGACGCGACGTTCCTCGCCGGCCCGACGCCGCGCACCAGCGCGCTCTGGGCCCGCCTGAGCGAGATGTTCCCGGCCGAGCGCGAGAAGGGCGTCCACGACGTCTCCGCCGACGTCCCCGCCGGCATCACCGCCCACGCGCCCGGGTACATCGACCGGGCCGCCGAGATCATCGTCGGCCTGCAGACCGACGCCCCGCTGAAGCGCGCCATCATGCCCAACGGCGGCTGGCGCATGGTCGAGGGCGCCCTGAACACCTACGGCTATCCCGTGGACCAGGACCTCAAGAAGGTCTTCACCGAGTACCGCAAGACCCACAACCAGGCCGTGTTCGACATCTACCCGCCGAACGTGCGCGCCGCCCGCAGCTCGCACGTCGTCACCGGTCTGCCGGACGCCTACGGCCGCGGCCGCATCATCGGCGACTACCGCCGCGTCGCGCTGTACGGCGTCGACGCGCTCGTCGAGGCCAAGAAGCTCGACAAGCTCACCCTCGAGGCCGAACCCTTCACCGAGGACGTGGCCCGGGCCCGCGAGGAGCACGCCGAGCAGATCCGTGCCCTCGGCGAGCTCAAGGAGATGGCCGCCTCCTACGGCGTCGACATCTCCCGCCCGGCCCGTACCGCCGTCGAGGCCGTGCAGTGGCTCTACTTCGGGTTCCTCGCCGCCGTCAAGGAGCAGAACGGCGCCGCGATGTCGCTCGGGCGCACCTCGACGTTCCTGGACGTCTACCTCGAGCGAGACCTCGCCGCCGGGCGGATCACCGAGGCCGAGGCGCAGGAGGTCATGGACGACTTCGTCATCAAGCTGCGCATCGTGCGGTTCCTGCGCACCCCCGAGTACGACGCCCTCTTCTCCGGCGACCCGACCTGGGTCACCGAGACCATCGGCGGCATGGGCGCCGACGGCCGCACCCTGGTCACCAAGAACTCGTTCCGGATGCTGCAGACCCTCTACAACCTGGGCCCGGCGCCCGAGCCGAACATGACGGTGTTCTGGACCGCCGCGCTGCCCCAGGGGTTCAAGGACTTCTGCGCCCAGGTCTCCATCGACACCTCGGCCGTGCAGTACGAGTCCGACGACGAGATCCGGGCCGCCTGGGGCGACGACGCCGCCATCGCCTGCTGCGTCTCGCCGATGGCGATCGGCAAGCAGATGCAGTTCTTCGGCGCCCGCGTCAACCTCGCCAAGGCGCTGCTGTACGCGATCAACGGCGGTCGCGACGAGGTCACCGGCAAGCAGGTGTCCCCGGCGTTCGCGCCCGTGGCCGCCGGCGAACCGCTCGACTACGACGACGTGCGTGCCCGGTTCGACCGCACCATGGACTGGCTCGCCGCGACCTACGTCGAGGCGCTGAACTGCATCCACTGGTCGCACGACAAGTACGCCTACGAGCGGCTCGAGATGGCGCTGCACGACCGTGACGTGCTGCGCACCATGGCGTGCGGCATCGCCGGGCTCTCGGTCGCGGCCGACTCGCTGTCCGCGATCCGCTACGCCACCGTCACCCCGGTCCTCGACGAGCGGGGCGTCGTCGTCGACTACGACACCGTCGGCGACTACCCGGCCTTCGGCAACGACGACGACCGCGTCGACGCCATCGCCGTGGAGCTGGTCGAGACGTTCATGGCCAAGGTCCGCAGCCACCGCACCTACCGCGACGCCGTGCCGACGCAGTCGGTGCTGACGATCACCTCGAACGTCGTCTACGGCAAGGCCACCGGCAACACCCCGGACGGCCGCCGCGCCGGCGAGCCGTTCTCCCCGGGCGCGAACCCGATGAACGGCCGGGACACGCACGGGATGCTCGCCTCCGCGCTCTCCGTGGCCAAGCTGCCCTACGCCGAGGCCCAGGACGGCATCTCGCTGACCAACACCATCGTGCCCACCGGGCTGGGCCGTACGCGTGCCGAGCAGGTGGCCAACCTGGCCGGCCTGCTGGACGCCTCGTTCGGCGCCGGCGGCTACCACATGAACGTCAACGTGCTGGTGCGCGAGACGCTGACCGACGCCATGGAGCACCCCGAGAAGTACCCCCAGCTGACCATCCGGGTGTCCGGGTACGCGGTCAACTTCGTCCGGCTCACGCGTGAGCAGCAGCTCGACGTTCTCGCCCGGACCTTCCACGGAGCGGTCTGATGCCCGCCGACCCGGTGCTGCTCGACGCCCCCTCGCGGCGCCGGGCCGGCGCCGGCCTGCGGGGTTTGGCGACCTCCGACGTCGAGCGGTCCCAGCGGCTGCGGCTCATGCGGTCCGGGGCGCTCGGCTCGGTGCACTCCTGGGAGCTCGTGACCGCCGTCGACGGTCCCGGCACGCGCCTGACGGTGTTCCTCAACGGCTGCCCGCTGCGCTGCCAGTACTGCCACAACCCCGACACGTGGTCCATGAGGGACGGCGGGCCGGTGCTGGCGAGCGACCTGCTGGGGCGCGTCGAGCGGTACCGCGGCGTGTTCTCCGCGACCGGCGGGGGCCTGACCCTCTCCGGCGGGGAGGTGCTCATGCAGCCGGCCTTCGCGGCGCGGATCCTGCGCGGAGCGAAGGAGCTCGGCGTGCACACCTGCCTGGACACCTCGGGCTACCTCGGCGCGAACGCCACCGACGAGATGCTCGACGACACCGACCTGGTGCTGCTGGACATCAAGGCCGGCGACGAGGACACCTACCGGCGCGTGACCGGGCGGTCCCTGGCCCCGACGCTGGCGTTCGGGCGCCGCCTCGCCGAGCGCGGCGTGGCCGTGTGGGTGCGGTTCGTCCTGGTGCCCGGGCTGACCGACGACCCGGCGAACGTCGCGGCCGTCGCTGACCACGCCGCCGCGATCGAGGCCGTGCGGCCGGGGACCGTGCAGCGCGTCGAGGTCCTGCCGTTCCACCAGATGGCCCGGGACAAGTGGGCCGAGCTGCGGCGGGCGTACCCGCTGGCCGACACCGAACCCCCCACGCCGGAGGCCACCGAGACGGTGCGGGAGGTGTTCCGCTCGCGCGGGCTGACGACGTACTGACCGCCCCCGCCCGACACCGGGCCGACCGGGTCGGTAGCGTCGGGTCATGGACACCGACGCGCTCGCACCGCTGGACGAGGACTTCTCCACCGCGCTGGTCGTCGTCGCACACCCCGACGACATGGAGTTTGGGGGAGCGGCGGCCATCGCCCGCTGGACCGGTCAGGGCAGACGGATCGCCTACGTCATGGTCACCAGCGGCGAGGCCGGCATCGACGGCACGTCGCCCGAGGAGGCGCGGCCCGTGCGCGAGGCCGAGCAGGTCGACTCCGCCCGCCTCGTGGGCGTCGAGGAGGTCGAGTTCCTCGGGTTCCCCGACGGCGTGGTCGAGTACGGCCTGCCCCTGCGCGCCGCGATAGCGCACGCGATCCGCCGGCACCGGCCCGAGATCGTGATCACCCTGAACTTCCGCGCGGAGTTCCCCGGCGGTGTCCTGAACCAGGCCGACCACGTCGCGGTGGGCCGCGCCGTCGTCGACGCCGTGCGCGACGCCGCCAACCGGTGGGTCTTCGCCGACCAGCTCGACGACGGCCTCGAGCGCTGGGACGGCGTCCGTGAGGTGTGGGTCGCCGCCTCCCCGCGCGCCGAGCACGCCGTCGACGTCACGGACACGTTCGACGACGGCGTCGCCTCCCTGCGCGCCCACAGCGCCTACATCGCGGGGCTGGGCTGGGAGGACTTCGACGCCGGCGAGTTCCTCGGCCGCATCACCCGCGACAACGGCGAGGCGTTCGGCACCGAGCACGCCACCACCTTCGAGGTGCTGCGGATGTGACCGCGCGGCTCAGGAGTGCGTGACCTCCACGGCCCGCTCGGCCACCCGCCGCAGGTCCCCGCCCGACTCGGCGAACCAAGCACGCTGCTGCGCCGCACCGCCGCCGGTGGACCACAGGTGGCCGAGCAGGTCCGTCACGGCGTCGAGGTCCCCCACGTCGTCCAGCGCGTCGCGGACGTGCGAGACGAGCTGTCCGACGACGTCGTGCGCCGGCGCGGGACGCCACGTGATCGGCGAGACCAGATCGCCCGCGAGCCCCGACCGGCCCGCCCGCCACGCAGCCGTGCGCAGCAGCTCGGGGTAGGTCTCCGTCACGGGGGCGTCCTCGGCGGCCTCGCGGGCGGCGGTCTCCACCAGGCCGCGTCCCAGCGCCGCCAGCAGCGTCGCCGTGTCGGGATGCAGGCAGACATCGGCGACCCGGATCTCCACCGTGGGGTACCGGGGCGACAGCCGCGCGTCGAAGTGCACCATCCCGCGGTCCAGCACCGTGTCGGTGGCCACGATGGCGTCCACGGCCGCGTGGTACGCCTCCGGGGTGCCGAACCGGCGCGTGGGTCCCGCCGTCGGCCAGCGGGCCCACACCTGGGACCGGAAGCTCGCGTAGTCGGTGTCCTCGCCCTGCCAGTACGGCGAGTTCGTGCTCAGCGCCAGCAGCGTCGGCAGCCACGGCCCGATCCGGTCCAGGACGGCCACGCCCTCGACCTCGTCGTCGACGGCGACGTGCACGTGGCAGCCGCTGGTCAGCTGCTCGCGGGCCGTCATGCCGAATGTGTGCCGCGCCTGCAGGTACCGCAGCCGGGACACCGTCGTGCCGGTGAACGCGATCGGCGACGTCGCTAGCGCCGCGACCCGCGCCCCGACCCGGTCCGCGGCGTCCTGCGCGCGGGTCCGCCCGGCACGGATCTCCTTGGCGAGGTCCTCCAGCGAGGCGCGCGGCAGCGTGGCGGTCTCGAGCTGCTCCTCCATGAACTCCGGCTCCAGGGCACCCGTGCCACCGCCCTTGGTGGAGTTCCCGGACGCCTCGAGAGCCTCGGCGGCCTTGGCGACCGGTGACCCGTCCGGACCCACGAGGAGGAACTCCTCCTCGACACCCATCGTGCGCGGCTTCGTCATCTCGGCATCATGGGGCCGCACGGCCCGGAGCGCGCGCCGACGCGCCGTCGCGGCCCGTCCAGCGCACGGCCGGGACCGCCGTCGGACGGCAGTTGTGCCACCGGCCGACGGCGACACGACACCGCGCCGTCACGCCGCGTTCAACCCGATCTGCTTCAACTCACCTATGAGCACCCGCACCTCGCTCACGGCGCTCGCCGCGCTGGCCGCCCTCACGGTCTCCACCGCCGTGGCCGTGGAGATCCTGCGCCGCCAGGCGGCGGTGGCCCGCCGGCGGATCGGCAAGGCGCTGGGCGAGGTCGCCCCCGACGCCGACCGCGTCTGGCGCAAGAAGTACGGGGGCGAACCGCTCCAGATGCTCGTCCTGGGCGACTCCATCGCCGCCGGGCTCGGCGCCGAACGCCGCAAGGACACCCTCGGCGGGCGGGTCGCGCGCGGCGTCGCCAAGGCGCTGCAACGGCCCGTGCGGCTGCGGGTGGCGGCCGTCGTCGGCTCGGAGACCTCGGCGCTCGCGGCCCAGCTCGACGCGCTGCCGGACGGCTACCGCCCCGACGTGACCGTCGTCGTCGTGGGCGGCAACGACGTCACCCACCGCGTGCCCCCCGCGGTGTCCGTGCGGCACCTCGTCGACGCCGTGGACCGGCTGCACGCGCTGGGCTCGGTCGTCGTGGTCGGCACCTGCCCGGACCTCGGCGCGCTGCGCCCGGTGCCGCAACCGTTGCGGGTGCTCGGCGCGCGGGCCTCCCGGCAGCTCGCCGCCGCCCAGTCCGTCGCCGTGCGCCGGGCCGGGGCGCACGCCGTCTCGCTGGCCGACGTCGTCGGACCGTTCTTCATCTCCTACCCCGAGGAGGCGTTCAGCCTCGACCGGTTCCATCCCAGCGCCCTGGGATACCGCCGCACCGCCAAGGCGCTGGTGCCGTCCGTGCTGGTGGCCCTCGGGGAGCGGGACGAGCTCCCGCACGGGCACCGACCGCCCGACCCGCTGGCCGGGACGGTCCGGCGGCGCCGGGCGCGGCCCGCGTAGCCTGCACCTCATGATCTGGCTGCTCGACCTCGACAACACGCTCGTCTCCCGCGACGACGCCTTCGCCGCCTGGGCCGCGACCGCGGTGGCGGACGACGGCGGCACGGACGCCGACCTGGCGGCCATCGTCGCCGCGGACGACGGCGGGTTCTCGCCCAAGGCGGTCGTGGCGCGCGAGCTCATCGACCGGTTGGGCTGGGCCGACGACGTCGAGGCGGCGATCGACCGGTTCCGCGCGGGCATCCGCGAGCACGTGCGGGCGTACGACGGGGTGCTCGCCGACCTCGACGCGCTGCGCGCCGCCGGGGACCGGGCGGCCGTGGTGACCAACGGCGTCTCGCACCAGCAGCGCGGCAAGATCGCCCGGTGCGGCATCGCGGCGCACGTGGACGCGATCGTCGTCTCCGGGGAGGAGGGCGTCGAGAAGCCCGACCCGCGGATCGTGGAGATCGCGCTCGCGCGGCTCGGCGTGACCGACGTCGACCGCGACCGGGTCTGGATGGTCGGCGACGCCGGGCACGCCGACGTCGCCGTCGGGCGGGCCGCCGGGGTGCGCACCGGGTGGGTGTCGCACGGGCGTGCCTGGGACGACGCCGAGGGGCCGGTGCCGGACGCTGTGGGCGCCACCACCCGGGACGTCCTGGCGCTCGTGACCGCCGGCGAGCCGGCCGCGCCCTGACCCGCTCGCCGCCCCCCTCCCGCGAGATACCGGTCCGTCGCCGAGATACCGGTGCGTCGCCGTCCGCGACGGCGACGCACCGGTATCTCGGCGACCGGTCGGTATCTCGCGGTGACGGACGGAGGGGACCGGACTCCAGAAGGGGTCAGCCGAGCTCGTCCGCCAGGGTCGTGAGCCACTCGCCCCAGAACTTCTTCCACTGCTCGGCCTCGGCCGGCGACGCGATCTTCTCGTGGCTGACGGTCAGGCGGCAGCGGTCGCCGACGGCGTCGGTCGACAGCAGCAGCACGCCTTGGACGACGTCACCGTCCGCCCCCAGTTCGGCGACGGTGAAGCGCGGGCTCCTGACGCCGGGGCGGGACCGCGGCGTCAGCGTCAGCCCCGGCACCAGGGCGCCCGGACCGCCGTCGTCGAGCAGGCGCGCCCGCACCGTGTCCCGGCTCGCACCGAGCAGCTTCGACCGGCTGACCGTGAAGGTGCCGTCGGGCATCTGGCCCGGCAGCCGGATGCCGGTGATCCGCTCGTAGCCGACGGTGACCGTCTGCACCCACCAGCCGGACATCTCGGCGTGGTCGGTGAGCCAGGCGACGATCTCGGGGTGGCCGGCGGTGCGGCCGGGCCCGGCGTCCAGCCGGGCGACCCACTCGTCCCAGCCGAGGCCGGTCGCGGAGCGGACCCGAGTGTCGGACAGCTCGGGCTCGCTGACCCGCCGGGCGGGTGCACCCGGCGCGCCGGCCGAGGCGGACAGCAGGGTGCGGCGGGCGGCGGCGTAGCGCTCACCGGTACGGGCCATGCGCTCGCGGACGCGGCGCTTGAAGGACTCGTGCGTGGTCATGAGGACTCCTCGTGCTCACAGGTGCGCCACCCGCGGCCCGCGCCCGCCGGTGCCGCACCGGAACACAGTGTCCTGTGCGACGCGTCGAGCACTCGAGGTCCCCTTTGCCCTCACCACTGTCGCGGTCCCGATGGCGCGAGCACCGGGGAGAGGGTGGGGCGGGACGCACCGCCCACCCACAGGTTAGCGCACGGCTCCCCGCTACCCCCCCGCGCGAGATACCGGTTCGTCGCCGAGATACCGGTGGATCGCCGTCCGAGTGGGCGACGCATCGGTATCTCGGCGACCGGCCGGTATCTCGCGGGGGGAGGGGGGAGAGGGGGAGAGGGAGAGAGGGCGACGGAGCGGTGAGACAGCCGTGGCCCGGTCCGACGTCGGACCGGGCCACGGGTGGTGCGTCACCCCCGGGAGGGCGTTGTCAGGCGACCGGGCTCAGGCGGAGCCCCCGGGGACGTTCGCGACGCCGTCGGGCAGCAGCCGACGGCCCAGCACCTGCTCGCTGTACCCGGTGCGGTCCAGGTACGGCGTGATCCCGCCGGTGTGGAAGCCCCACCCGGCACCCAGGATCATGCACAGGTCGATCTGGCTCGGGTCGGCCACGACCTGCTCGTCGAGCATGTGGCCGATCTCGACGGTCAGCGCCGTCAGCACCGAGTCCAGGACGCCGGCGGCGTCGAGCACCGGCGTGCCGGCGCGACCCTCGGACCCGGCGGGCAGCGCCTCGCCGAACACCGTCTGGATCGCCGGGTCGACGGGCTTCGGCAGACCGCGGCCCGGCGCGTCCGCCACCACGCGGGTGCCGTCGGCGACGAGCTTCTCCAGGCCGGGGGAGCGGGGGAACCGCTCGCCCAGGTCCTCGCGCAGCGAGGTCAGCACGTGGAGACCGACGGCGGGGCCCACCAGGTCGAACAGCTCGAAGGTGGGCATCGGGAACCCGAGGGGCGACAGCGCGGTGTCGGCGACCTCGACGGAGGTGCCGTTCTCGACGGCCTCGACGACCTTGCCCATGACGAGCACGAGCAGACGGTTGACCACGAAGCCCGGACGGTCCGCGACGAGCACGGCCGTCTTGCGCAGCTTCTTCGTGATCGCGAACGCCGTGGCGAGCGCCTCGTCCGAGGTGCGCTCGGCGTTGACGACCTCGACCAGCGGCATCTGGGCCACCGGGTTGAAGAAGTGGATGCCGACCACGCGCTCGGGGTGGCGCAGGTCGGAGGCCATCTCCGTGACCGACAGCGCCGAGGTGTTCGTCGCCAGGACGGTGTCGGAGCTCACGATGTCCTCGAGCTCGGCGAACACCTTCTTCTTCAGGCCCATCACCTCGGTGACGGCCTCGACGACGACGTCGCAGGAGGCGAACTCGCCGATCTCGGTGGTGCCGGAGATGCTGGCGACGATGCGGTCGCCCACCTCGGGCTTCATGCGGCCCCGGCCGACGAGCTTCTCGACGGTGGAGCGGACGTAGCCGAGCCCCTTCTCGACGCGCTCGGTGTCCAGGTCGCGCATGACGACCGGCACGCCGAGCCGCTGCGAGACGAGCAGGGCGATCTGGGCGGCCATGAGGCCGGCACCGACGATGCCGACCCGGGTCACGGGCTTGGCCAGCGACTTGTCCGGGGCGCCCTTCGGCTTCTTGCCCGACGAGGTCAGGCCGAACGCGTACACGCTGGAGCGCATCTCGTCGGTCATGATCAGGTCGGCCAGCGCCTCGTCCTCGGCCGCGAAGGCCTCCTCGCGGGAGGCGTCGCGCGCACCGGCCAGCAGGTCCAGCGCCCGGTACGGCGCGGGCCGCGAGGCGTTGATGACGGCGTCCAGGCGCTCGCGGGTGGCCTGCACGACGGCGTCCCACACCTGGGGCGGGTCGAGCTCGCGCCGCGCCGGGGTCACCTCGCCCGCGAGGACCCGGGCGGCCCAGTCGATGGAGCGCTCGAGGAAGTCGGCGGCCTCGAACAGCTCGTCGACGAGACCGATCTCGAGGGCCTCGGCGGGCTTGAACGGCTTGTTCGCGGCGGGGCGCGTCAGGATGACGTCCACGGCCTTCTCGATGCCGACGAGTCGCGGCACGAGGTAGGCGCCGCCCCAGCCGGGCACGAGGCCGAGGCCGGTCTCCGGCAGGCCGAGGGCCGCGGCGTCGGAGGCGACGGTGCGGTAGTCGCAGTTGAGCGCCACCTCGAGGCCGCCGCCGAGCGCGAGGCCGTTGACGAACGCGAACGTCGGCACGCCCATGGTGTGCAGCAGCTCGTAGGCGGCGTGGCCGGCCCGGCCCAGCTCGAGGGCCTGCTCCCGGGAGGTGACGGCGCTGACGCCGAGGAGGTCGGCGCCGGCGGCGAGGAAGTACGGCTTGCCGGTGACGCCCACGGCGACGATCTCGCCGGCGGCGGCGCGCCGCTGCAGGGTCTGCAGCGCGGCGGTGAGCTCGGCGAGGCCCTCGGGCCCGAGGGTGCTGGGCTTGGTGTGGTCGAGCCCGTTGTCGAGGGTGACGAGCGCAAGGGTGCCCTGGCCGCCGGGGAGCTCGACGTCGCGCACGAGGGAGTGGGTGACGCGTTCGGCGCGCGGCTGTGCGGTGGTCTCCGTCATGGTCGTTCAGCCCTCCTGGGTCGACGGGACGTGGCCCGAGTAGTCGGCGTGGTGCGGGTTCTCCCAGATGACGGTGCCGCCCTGGCCGAGTCCGACGCACATGGTGGTGATGCCGTAGCGGACCTCGGGGTGCTGGGCGAACTGGCGCGCGAGCTGGGTCATCAGACGCACGCCGGAGCTGGCCAGCGGGTGACCGACGGCGATGGCGCCGCCGTAGGAGTTGACGCGCGGGTCGTCGTCGGCGATGCCGTAGTGGTCCAGGAAGCTGAGGACCTGGACGGCGAAGGCCTCGTTGATCTCGAACAGGCCGATGTCGTCGATGCTCAGGCCGGCTTTGGCGAGCGCCTTGTCGGTGGCGGGCACGGGGCCGTACCCCATGATCTCGGCCGGGACGCCGGCGAAGGCGTAGGAGACGAGACGCATCGCTGCGGGCAGCCCGAGCTCCCCGGCGGTCTCGCCGCTCGCGAGCAGCGACACGGTGGCGCCGTCGGTCAGCGGCGAGGCGTTGCCGGCGGTGACGCGGCCACCGGGGCGGAACGGCGTCTTGAGGTCGGCGATGCCCTCGACGGTGGTGCCCGGGCGGGGCAGCTCGTCGGCGGTGGCCAGGCCCCAGCCCTTCTCGGCGGAGCGGACGGCGACGGGCACGATCTCCGGGCCGATGTCGCCGTTGGCGAGCGCCTTGGCGTACTTGGACTGGGTGTCCACGGCGTAGGCGTCCGCGCGCTCCTTGGTCAGGTGCGGGAACTTGTCGTGGAGGTTCTCGGCGGTGACGCCCATGTTGAGCGCCTCGGGGTCGACGAGCTTCTCGGACAGGAAGCGCGGGTTGGGGTCGGCGTCGAGGCCCATGGGGTGGCGGCCCATGTGCTCGACCCCGCCGGCGACGACGACGTCGGCGGCGCCCACGGCGATGCTCGAGGCCGTGCTCGTCACGGCGGTCATGGCGCCGGCGCACATGCGGTCGATGGCGTACCCGGGCACCGTGTGGGGGAGTCCGGCCAGCAGCGCGGCGGTGCGGCCGAGGGTGAGGCCCTGGTCGCCCTGCTGGGTGGTGGCGGCGATGGCGACCTCGTCGATGCGGTCGGCGGGCAGCTCGGGGTGGCGGCGCAGCAGCTCGCGCAGCGCCTTGACGACGAGGTCGTCGGCGCGGGTCTCGGCGAGGAGGCCGTCGGCCTTCGCCTTGCCGAAGGGGGTGCGCACACCCTCGACGAAGACGACGTCGCGCAGTGCTGGGCGCGCCGGGTCGCGGGTGGTGCCGGGGGCCTGGGTGGCCTCGGTCATGGCAGCTCCGTCCGTTGCGTGGGTCGGGTCCGACGGTGCCGAGAGCATCGTCGCTCAGTCCCGGAGGATCACCCGGGGACTCGGGTACACGCTACCGCGAGTACCGGTAACAGCATAGACCACGTGAGACGGCGTATCAGGTCGCGGCGAAGACGGCGGCCAGCCGGGGGGCGAGCAGCTCGATCTGCCACTCACGTGCCGCCCGGCCCCGCAGGAAATCGCCGATCTCCTCGGCGTTCGCCGGTTCCGGCGGGGTCCAGCACACCCGGCGCAGCGCGTCGGGCTGCAGCAGGTTCTCGGCGGGGACCGACAGCTCCTCGCTCAGCGCGGACACCACGTCGCGGGCCCCGGCCAGCCGCCGTGCTGCGACCGGGTCTCGGTCCGCCCAGGTGCGCGGCTGCGGCGGCCCGTCGGTCCGCGGTCCGCGCGTGGACGGCAGGTCCGCCTCGTCCAGGGCCAGCGCCCGGTCGATCGCCTCCTGCCACGCCGGGGCCCGCCGTCGTGCCCCCTTGGTCGCGAAATCCGGCAGCGCCACCAGCTGCGGCACCGACGCGGGCATCGCCTTCGCCGCCGCCACGATCGCGCGGTCCGGCAGCACCCGGCCGGGGGAGACGTCGCGACGGCGGGCGTTCTCCTCGCGCGCCTGCCACAGGCTGCGCACGACGGCCAGGCGCCGCCGCCCCTTGACCGTGTGCGTCCCCGAGACCCGGCGCCACGGCTCGGGTCTCGGCGCCGGCGGCGGCAGGGTGCGCACGTGCTCGAACTCCTGCGCCGCCCACTCCGACTTGCCCGCCTCGGCCAGCCGCTCGGCCAGCACGTCGCGCACCTCGACCAGCACCTCGACGTCGAGGGCGGCGTACCGCAACCAGTCCTGGGGCAGCGGCCGCGTCGACCAGTCCACCGCCGAGTGCTCCTTGGCCAGACCGAGGCCCAGCGTGTCGGCGACCACCGCCGCCAGACCCACCCGCGGCATCCCCAGCAGCCGGGCCGCGAGCTCGGTGTCGAACAGGGACGCCGGTCGCAGGCCGTGCTCGGCCAGGCCCGGCAGGTCCTGCGAGGCGGCGTGCAGCACCCACTCCGCGTCCCCGACGGCGGTGCCCAGCGCGGACAGGTCCGGCAGCTCCGTCGGGTCGACGAGCGCCGTGCCGGCCCCGGCCCGGCGCAGCTGGACCAGGTAGGTGGCCTGCCCGTACCGGTACCCCGACGCACGCTCCGCGTCCGCGGCCACCGGACCGGACCCCGCCCCGAACGCCTCTCCCACGTCGGCCAGCGCGGCCGCCGTCGTGATCACCCGGCCGACACCCTCGGCCGGCTCGGACAGGGGGACGACGTCGGTCGTGGTCGCAGGTACACCGGAGCTCATGGGCCCACCGTACGGCGTCGTACGTCCAGCGCCGTGACGCCGTCGGGCAGCGGCGGCAGGCCGCCCACCGTCGACATCAGGTCCGCCCACACCTCCAGGTGCGCACCCAGGTCCGTGCTCGTCGGCGTCCACGAGGCCCGGATCTCCAGGTCCACCGCGTCCGGCGTGCCCGCCAGGGCGCCGTAGCTCGACGACAGCACGCGCGTGACCGTGCCGCCCGCCGCCACCGCGCCGACCCCCGAGCGCTCCAGGTTCTCCGTCACCCAGGTCCAGGCGACGTCCCCGAGCATCTCGTCGGCCGCGAGCTCGGCCTCGAGCTGGGCGCGCACCAGCGTCACCACCCGGAAGTCCCCGCGCCAGGTGTCCTGGCCCGCCGGGTCGTGCAGCACCACGAACCGGCCGGTGGCGATCTCCTCGGCGTCCGCGACCACCTCGCCCTCCACGGCGAGCGAGAACGGCGCCACGCGCCGCGGGCCCGGGATCTCGACGAGCCGCACCTCCGGTCGGGTCCGGCGCCCGCGCAGCGACCTCAGCGCGGCCGCGAACCGCTGCGGTACCTCGGTCTCCTCGCCCGTCACGGCTTCACGGTACGACGACGGCGCCCCGGACCGGCGGCGACGTGCCGCAGCGGGGGCGTGCAGTCCGCATCCCGGCACGGTGCGCCCGGGCGCACGCCAGGGCGACTAGGCTGGTCGCGGCCTGCCGGCGCTCGGGTCCAGCACTCGGAGCGAGCAGCCGGGCGACGACTTTGACGAAGGAAGCAGAAGCGATGACAGCACGTGCCCAGATCGGCGTCACCGGCCTTGCGGTGATGGGCCGCAACCTCGCGCGCAACTTCGCGCGCCACGGCTACACCGTGGCGGTCCACAACCGCAGCTACGGCAAGACGCAGTCCCTGATCGAGGAGGCGGGCGACGAGGGCGACTTCGTGCCGTCGGAGTCGATGGCGGACTTCGTGGCCTCGCTGGAGCGGCCCCGCAAGGTCGTCATCATGGTGAAGGCGGGCGCCGCGACCGACGCGGTCATCGACGAGCTGCTGCCGCTGCTCGAGGACGGCGACATCGTCGTCGACGCGGGCAACGCGCACTTCCCCGACACGATCCGGCGCGAGGAGGCCCTGCGCGAGCGCGGCCTGCACTTCGTCGGCACCGGCGTCTCCGGCGGCGAGGAGGGCGCGCTGCTCGGTCCGTCGATCATGCCCGGCGGCACCCGCGAGTCCTACGAGTCGCTGGGCCCGATCCTCGAGGCGATCTCCGCCAAGGTCGACGGCACGCCCTGCTGCACCTACGTGGGCCCCGGCGGCGCCGGCCACTTCGTCAAGATGGTGCACAACGGCATCGAGTACGCCGACATGCAGCTCATCGCCGAGGCCTACGACCTGCTCAAGCGCGGTCTGGGTGCCACGGCGGCGGAGATCGGGCAGATCTTCGCCGAGTGGAACACCGGCGACCTCGAGTCGTTCCTCATCGAGATCACCGCGGACGTGCTCCAGCACGTCGACGCCGAGACCGGGTCGGCGTTCGTCGACATCGTCCTGGACCAGGCCGAGCAGAAGGGCACCGGCCGCTGGACCGTGCAGAACGGCCTGGACCTGGGTGTGCCGATCACCGGCATCGCCGAGGCCACCTTCGCCCGGGCGCTCTCCGGCGGCGTGCCCCAGCGCGAGGCCGCCCGCGGCACGCTGCCCGCGCACGCCACCGACCTGCAGGTCACCGACCGGGCCGCGTTCATCGAGGACGTGCGCCAGGCCCTGTACGCCTCCAAGGTGGTCGCCTACTCCCAGGGCTTCGACCAGATCGCAGCGGCGTCGGCCGAGCACGGCTGGGACGTGGACCGGGGCGCGATGGCCCGCATCTGGCGCGGCGGCTGCATCATCCGCGCGCGGTTCCTCAACCGCATCACCGAGGCCTACGAGCGCGACCAGCAGCTGCCGCTGCTGCTGGCCGACGAGTACTTCACCGACGCCGTCGGGAACGGCCTGCCGGCCTGGCGCCGCGTCGTCGCGCAGGCGGCCGCCGCCGGCATCCCGGCCCCGGCGTTCTCCTCGTCGCTGGCCTACTACGACGGCGTGCGGGCCGACCGCCTGCCCGCCGCGCTGATCCAGGCGCAGCGCGACTTCTTCGGTGCGCACACCTACCGGCGCACCGACCGCGAGGGCACCTTCCACACCCTGTGGTCCGGCGACCGCACCGAGCAGGAGGCCTGACGCACCCGTGACCACGCCCCACACGGGACCCGGGGCCGAGGGCCCCGGGTTCCACCCCGTGATCGTCGGGTCGGACATCGGCGTGTACGCGCTAACCCGGTCCTTCCACGAGGCCTACGGGCTGCGCACCACGATCGTGGCGTTCGCCGAGCCCGGTCCGATCGCGCACTCGCAGCTCATCGACGCGGTGCTCTCGGGCACCGCACCGGACCAGATCGTCGCGACGCTGCAGCGGGTCGCCGCCGGGCGTCGGGCGGCCGGGCACGGCGAGCCGCTGCTGCTGCAGTCCAACATGGACTGGGTGGTCCGGGTGCTGGTGCACCACCGCGGCGAGCTGGAGGCCGCCGGGTACGTGCTGCCCTACGCCGGCACCGAGCTCATCGACCGGATCTGCGACAAGGCGGAGTTCTCCGCCGTGTGCGCCGAGCTGGGCATCCCGACGCCCGCGACCGTGATCCAGGACTTCGCGGACGCGGCGGACGGCGACTGGACGCCCGCGCCGGTCGACTTCGACTACCCGGTCATCGCCAAGCCGGCCTCCAGCGCGGACTACCACGACGTGACGTTCGCCGGGAAGAAGAAGATCTACGAGATCGCCTCGCCCGAGGAGCTCGCGCGCCTCTGGGACTCCCTGCGCGGCGCCGGGTTCCGCGGCCGGTTCCTGGTCCAGGACATGATCCCCGGCGACGACACGCAGATGCGGTCGGTGACCACCTACTCGGACACCTCCGGCCGGGTCACGCTGCGCTGCTCGGCCCACGTGCTGCTCGAGGAGCGCACGCCGGCGGCCCGCGGCAACCCGTCGGCGATGATCGTCGAGCCGGTCGAGGAGATCCTCGACGCCGCGCAGCGGCTGTGCGAGCACGTCGGCTGGCACGGGTTCGCGAACTTCGACGTCAAGCTCGACCCGCGCGACGGCGTGTTCAAGTTCTTCGAGCAGAACCCCCGCATCGGGCGCAACAACTACTACCTGACCGCGGGCGGGCAGAACCCGACGGAGGTGCTCGTCGACGACGTGATCCACGGCAAGCGGCGGGACCTCGTCACCGCGCGCCGCGAGGTGCTGTACTGCGTCGTCCCGCACCGGCTCCTGCGCCACTACGTCCTCGACGACGGCCTGCGGGCCCGGGTCGTGGGCCTGATGCGCACCGGCCGCACGGTGCACCCGCTGCGGTACGCGGCCGACGCCTCGCCCCGCCGTCGTCTGTACGTCCTGACGGCGCTGGTCAACCACGTGCGCAAGTACCGGCGCTACTACCCGACGGCGGCGCTGCGGGCCAACTTCGAGGCCGCCCGCGCCGCCGCGACCCGCTCGACCGCGGGGAAGGGGGAACGATGAGGCGTCTGCAACCCGTCGTCCTGGGCGGCGACATCGGGGCCTACTCCCTGGCGCGGTCCTTCCACGAGGCGTACGGCGTGCGGCCCGTGGTCGTGTCCGGAATGTCCACGGGGCTGGTGCGGCACTCGCGCATCCTCACCCACGTCGTCGAGCCGCGCATCGACGACCCCGACGCGATCGTGGCGCGCCTGCGTGCCGTCGCCGCCGAGCACACCGACGCCGACCTCGTCGTCGTCGGGTCCGCCGACTGGCTGGTGCGCACGCTGGTGGAGCAGCGCGACCGGATCGAGGACCTCTACACGGTCCCGTACGTCGGCGAGGAGCTGCTGCTGCGGCTCACGGACAAGGAGGGCTTCGGCGACCTGTGCGCCGAGCTCGGCATCGCCCACCCCACCACGGTGGTGCACGACGTGGCGGCCGGCGGCGAGCCCGACACGTCCGGCCTGACGTTCCCCGTCATCGCCAAGGCGGCGAGCACCGCGGCCTACCACGACGTCGAGTTCGCCGGGAAGAAGAAGGTCTTCCTGGTCGACACGCGCGACGAGCTGGTGGACCTGATGGGGCGCGTGCACGCCGCGGGCTACACCGGGTCGTTCGTGATCCAGGACTACATCCCTGGCGACGACTCCGGGATGCGGATCCTGACCTGCTACTCGGACGCCGACGGCAAGGTGCGGTTCTCCGCGTTCGGGCACGTGCTGCTCGAGGAGCACACGCCCGGCGCGCTCGGGAACCCGGCCGGCATCATCACCCAGCTCGAGCACGACGTCGTCGAGCAGGCGACCCGCCTGCTGGAGCACGTCGGGTGGACGGGGTTCGCGAACTTCGACCTCAAGTACGACCCGCGCGACGGCCGGTACGTGTTCTTCGAGCTGAACCCGCGTCTGGGACGGTCCAACTTCTACATCGCGGCGGCCGGCGCCAACCCGGTGCGGTTCTACGTCCACGAGCACCTGCGCGGGCTCGACCCCGACGCGCGGTCGGTGCTCGGGCCCGACGTCCCGCTCACCCCCACCGGTGAGCTGGACACGAGGCACCTGTACACGGTGCTGCCCGGTGCGCTGCTGCGGCGCTACGTGCTCGACGACGCCGTGCGTGCCGAGGCACGCCGGCTCGCCCGCCGCGGCCGGTCCACCAACCCGCTGTGGTACCGCGCCGAGACGGACCCGCGTCGGATCGCCTACCTGTGCGTGGCCCAGCTCAACCAGTGGCGCAAGTACGCGCGGCACTACCCGGTGGCCGAGGCGCGGCGCCTCGCCTGGCAGGGCGCGCGGTGAGCGACCCGGTCGCGCCGGCGGGCCGGAGCGAGGGCCCGACGCCGCCGGTCGGGGTGATCGGCGGCGTCGGCCCCCTGGCGACGGCGTACTTCCTGCAGCGGGTCGTCCAGCTCACCGACGCCGAGCGCGACCAGGAGCACGTGGACCTGATCGTGCTGAACCACGCGACGATCCCCGACCGGACCGAGTTCGTGCTGGGCCGGTCCACCGACGACCCCGGCCCGGTGCTCGCCCGGGACGCCCGCCGGCTCGAGGCGTTCGGGGTGCGGTTCCTGGTGATGCCGTGCAACACGGCGCACTACTTCACCCAGCAGGTGCTCGACGCGATCACCGTGCCGTTCCTGTCGATCGTCGACGTGACCGTCTCGGCGGCACGCCGCCGGGCGCCCGACGCGCGGGCCGTGGGCCTGCTCGCCACCGCTGGCACGGTGGCCTCGCGGGTCTACCACGAGGCGTTCGCCCGGCAGGGGCTCGACGTCGTCACCCCCGACGCGGACGACCAGCGCCTGGTCAACGAGGTCATCTACGACCAGGTCAAGGCCGGCCGGCCCTCGGACCCGGACACGTTGCGGGCGGTGGCGGGCCGGCTCGCGGAGCGGGGTGCCGGCGTCGTCGTGCTGGGGTGCACGGAGCTGTCCGTCGCGGCCGTCGACCACGACCTGCTGGACGAGCCGCCGTTCTGCGACTCGATGGACGAGCTGGTGCGCGCCACGATCGTGCGCGCCGGGCACCGGGTGCGCTGAGGCCGGGCGCCGCCGGCAGCAGCGCTCGTCGCGACGCGCGGCCCCGCGGGCCCGGTGCCGCGCGTGCTCAGTCGCCGAGAGCGCTGGTGCCCGCGTACAGGTGCAGCACCGGGACCTGGAGCTCCTCGCGGGCGCGCGAGGCCCAGTCGGTGTGGAAAGTGTCCTCGACCGCGTGCGGGTAGGTGACGACGACGATCTCGTCGCCGCCGGCGGCCACGGCGGCCTGCAGCGCCGGCAGCGGGTCGTCCTGCGTCACCTCGCCGCTCGCGGCGGCCCCGGTGGCGCGCAGCAGCTCGACCGAGGTCACGACCTGCTCGGAGGCGGTCTGCGAGGCCTGCTCGGGGGTCGGCTCCTTGCCGACGAGGTCGTCCCACGCCTCGCGGAGCTGGAGCATCCCGAGGTGGTCGAGCACGGAGGCGACCACGTTGTGCTCGGTGTCCGCCGGGACCAGGACGCGATAGACGATCTCCTCGTCCGGGTGCAGTGAGGTGATGTGGTCGACGTCGGCGGACGTCAGGGCGTCCTCGGTCAGGACGACGACGGTCCAGGAGTCTGCAGCCATGAGGGAAACCTACGGCACGGGCGCGTCGTGCTGCGAGCCGGGCCCGCCGCGCAGCTCCCACCGGGCCACCAGGGTGCCGGCGGGGCCGAGCAGGAGGTGCCCCAGGCGGGCGTCGGACCGGGCGTCGGGCGTTCCCGGTCCCGCGTCACCGGCCACGATCCTGCCGGGTCCGGGACCGACCACGACCGGTGTGGTGGTGACGCAGAGCTCGTCGACGGCGCCGGCCGCCAGCAGCGCCCCGAGCAGGTGCGGCCCGCCCTCGCTCAGGACGTGCCGCATGCCGAGCTCTGCCAGCCGGTCGACGGCGGTGCGCAGGTCCACGCCGTCGGCTCCCGCCGGGCAGACCAGGACGCGGTCGTCGCCGACGCCGGAGCGTGCCCGGTCGCCGCCGGCCTGTCCGGTCACGACCCACGGGGCCCGTGCGCCGTGGCGCACCCGGTCGGGCACCTCACCGGAGCGGGTCACCAGGGCCAGCTCGAGCGGCGAGGCCGCGAGGTGCTCGAGTCCGGCCGGCCTCTCCAGCGCCGTGTAGCCCTCGTCGCGTGCCGTGCCCGCCCCGACCAGCACGACGTCGGCCAGGGCGCGCAGCACGCGGAACACCCGGGCGTCGGTGGCGTCGTTGATGGTCCCGGACCGTCCGTCCGCGCCCCAGGCGCCACCGTCGGCGGTGGCGACCATGTTCACGCGCAGGTGGCGCGCCGCGGCGGGGCGGTAGAGCTCGGCCAATGTCTCCTCGGCCGGGTCGGGCGGCAGGTCGGCGGTCGTGGGGGCGAGCAGGCGCAGGGCCGGCGTGTCGGAACTCACAGCGGGCAGTGTAGGTCGCGCACGTAGGCTGGATGCCCGTGACAGCCGTGCAGTCCCAGGACCCGACCGCGACGACCTCCCTGGCCGCGGTGCGCCCCGCCGTCACCCCCGAGCGCCTGCTGGCGGACCTGGTCCCGCCGCGGCACTTCGCCGAGGCGCGGTTCGCGTCTTACCGGGCGAACCCGGAGCACCCGAGCCAGGCCGCCACGCTGGACCGGCTGCAGGAGGTGGCCGCCGAGATCGCCGCCCCCGCGCCGTCCGGCCTGCGGGCGCTGCTCGGTCGACGGCGCACGCCGCCGGCCGTGTACATGGACGGCGGGTTCGGCGTGGGCAAGACGCACCTGCTGACGTCGCTGGCGCACGCCGTGACCGAGGCGTGCGGGCCGGGCACCGCCGCCTACGGCACGTTCGTGGAGTACACGAACCTGGTGGGCGCCCTGGGATTCCTGCCTACCGTCGAGGCGCTGTCGGCCAAGAGTCTGGTGTGCATCGACGAGTTCGAGCTCGACGACCCGGGCGACACCGTGCTGATGTCGCGTCTGCTGCGCGAGCTCGCCGACCGCGGGGTGGCCCTGGCCGCGACGTCCAACACGCTGCCGGACGCCCTGGGCGAGGGCCGCTTCGCCGCCGAGGACTTCCTGCGCGAGATCCAGGCGCTGGCCGACCGGTTCGAGGTGCTGCGCGTCGACGGCGAGGACTACCGGCATCGCGCGGTCGTGACCGACGCGGCGCCGCTGGCCGCGGACGCGGTCCGAGCGGCCGTGGCGGACCGGCCGGGCGCCGTCCTGGACGACTTCGCCGACCTGCTGGCCCACCTGGCCACCGTGCACCCGTCGCGCTACGGCGCGCTGCTGGACGGCGTCGAGCTGGTCGGACTGACGGGCGTGCGTCCGGTGACGCGCCAGGAGGTGGCCCTGCGGGTGGTCGTCCTGGTCGACCGCCTGTACGACCGGGACGTGCCGGTGCTCCTCTCCGGCGTCGACGGCACCACGCACCGGCAGCTCTTCTCCGACGAGATGCTGCGCGGCGGGTACCGCAAGAAGTACTACCGGGCCCTGTCGCGCCTGGGCGCGCTGGCCGAGGAGGGTCGCCGCCTGGCGGACCCCGCCTGAGCGCTCAGCCGCCCGTCAGCAGGCGGCGCTGCTCGGCCACGTCGAAGTCGGCGGGCGGCCACGTCAGGTCCATCCCGCGCAGCGTCTGCAGCAGGAGCTGGCCGACGGCGAGGCGTGCGTACCACTTGCGGTCGGCGGGGACCACGTACCAGGGCGCGGCCGTCGTGCTCGTGCGGTCCAGCATCTCGGTGTACGCGGCCTCGTACTGCGCCCACTGCGCGCGGGCGCGCAGGTCGGCGGGGTCGAACTTCCAGTGCTTGTCCGGCCGGTCGAGCCGTGAGGTGAGGCGCTCGAGCTGTTCGTCGGGGGAGATGGTCAGCATCACCTTGACGATCGCGGTGCCGCCGGCGGCGAGCCCGGCCTCGAACTCGTTGATCTCGTCGTAGTGGGCCCGCCAGGTGGCCTCCGGCTCCAGGTCGTCGACGCGGACCACGAGGACCTGCTCGTAGTGGGAGCGGTCGAACACGCCGATCAGGCCCGGTTCGGGCAGGGCGCGCCGGATGCGCCACAGGTAGCCGCGGGCCCGTTCCTCGGCGGTGGGCCGCCCGAACCCTCGGCAGCGCACGCCCTGCGGGTCGACCATGCCGACGACGTGGCGCACGACGCCGCCCTTACCGGCCGTGTCCATGCCCTGCAGCACGAGCAGCACGGTGCGGTCCCCGCCGGTGCGGCCGTGCGCGAACAGCCGTTCCTGCAGGTCGGAGAGCTCGTCGCGGTGGTCGCCGAGCAGCTCGCGGCCGTCCCCCTTGCCGCCGTCGAACCCGGGGGTGGAGCGCGGGTCGACGGCGTCGAGCCGGGTCACCGGCGTCCAGCGCAGCGCCTCGGCGGGGTCGGCGGTCCAGCGGGGTGCGGTCACGGTGCGGCTCCTGGGGCGTCGGGGGTCGGGTCGGCCCGGTCGGTGCGCAGCACGACCGGGGTGCGGGCCGGGATCTTCAGGCGCCCGGCCACGAGGTGGGTCTCGTCGAGGCGCCAGGAGGCGGCGACCTGCCACGTAGCGGGGTCGGGCAGGTGCTGCTCCAGGTCGACGTCGGTGGCCCGGTCGTCGACGTTGACGAGGATCGCGCTCTCGCCGCGACGTGCGACGAGGGTACGACCGTCGGTGTGCAGGTCGACGCCGGCGTGCAGGTCGGCAAGGGCCGGGGCGCGGAGGCGCAGCAAGGTGCGCGCCCAGTCCCGCAGGCGGCGTGCGGCGAGGGTGTCCCCGACGAGCGGCACGTGCTCGGTGTCGAGCACGAGCGGCGTGCCGGCGAGGGTGGCGAGGGTCAGCAGCACGGCGACGTCGTCGGGCGACGGTGCGGAGGGTCCGGCGTCCCGGTCGGGCGACCAGGAGACCTGGCGGGCGGCGGCGGGCAGCCGCGTGATGTCGTCGACCAGGGTGCCGGAGCGTGGCCCGCGGGAACGCCGGCCGGGGAGGCCCGCCATGCCGGGCACCGCGCTGCCGTCCCCGATGAACTCGGCCCAGATCCGCTGCATCGAGTCGATCGCAGCGGCGATGTTGCCGTCGAGCATCGTCGCGACCGCGGTGGTCAGCCGGTCGCTGCGACCGACGCCGTCCGTGAGGAATGTGCGCGGGACGCCGGTGCGGGCGCCGACGTCCTGCGCGGTCTCGGCGAGCTCGGCGAGGAACGGTACGGCGGACCGGTCGGTGAGGACCTCGACGTCCAGCAGGAGCCCGTCGACGTGGTAGTCCTCGAGCCACCGGCGGGCGTCGGCGACGAGGAAGTCCCGGGTGCCGCGGCTGCCGGACCCGTCGAGGTTGACGCGCGGCGTGTCAGAGGTGACGCCGGATCCGGCGCGCGGAGGAAGGCGGGCCCCGACCGCGTACGGCGCGAAGGCGTGCAGGTCGAGCCGGTCGGCGACGGCCCACCGGTGGGGCAGGTCCAGGACGACGGCGAGCCCGGCCCGGTGGGCGGCGTCGACGAACCGGGCCAGGGCGGGTGCGCCACCGTAGGGCTCGTGGACCGCGAAGAGCCGTGCTCCACCGCTGAGGCCGTGGTCAGGATCGTGGGCGGCGACGGGGCCCAGCTCGACCGCGTCGACGCCCAGGGCCGCGACGCGGGGCAGCAGGCCGGCGGCCGCGTCCAGGGTGCCCTCGGGGGTCGCGCCGGCCACGTCGAGGTGCAGCAGGGCGCCACGCCGCAGGTCCGCGCCGCGCCAGGACTCGTCGTGCCACGCGTAGGACTCGTCCAGCACGCGTCCGGGCCGGTAGGGGCCGTGGGGCATCGAGGTGCTGCACGGGTCGGGCAGGGCGGTGCCGGCGTCGATGCTGAAGGCGTACTCGGTACCGGGGGCGAGCTCGTCGTCGGCGCGCCAGTAGCCCGGCTCGTGCGCGCCCACGAGGCGCAGCGGGCGGCGTTCGTCGGGTCCGTCGGTGCGGGGGAGCACGACCTCGACGGTGCGGGCACGGGGCGCCCACACCAGGGGACGGGAGCCCGGCCACCGGTCGCGATGCCGTACCTGGGGTGCCCGGAGGCCGCCCGACGGCGGTCCGGTTGCCTCGGGGGGATCACCAGCGGTCACCCGGACACCCTAGTTCGACCGGGCGCGGCGGGTGGGTGGGGAGCGTGCCGCGTGTCGGCCGGGCCGGACGGTCGTGCCGTGCCTGAGCCCCCGTGAATCGAAAAAGTGTGCCAAGCAGCGGCGCATCGCGCCGACTCCTGGTACACCTGGAGAATGAGCAAGGACACGGAGGACCCGGACGAGCGCCGCTGGCGTGCCCTCCTCGACGAGTCGATCGCTTCCCAGGCGCGGATCGCGCCGAAGCGGCGGTCAGCCAGCGACCCGCACGGCGATCCCCGGACCGGGGGAGACGCCACGAAGGCCCCGAACTCGCTGTCGCAGTCGGAGCGCCGCCCGATGGAGGGCGCCTCCAGCGGGCACTCCTGGGACGACCCCGACGAGCTCTGAGGGCGCCGGGCCCTCGCTACCGCGGGAAGCGGTCGGCCGCCACGGGGATGAGGCGCGGCATGCCGGCGGGTGCGACCTCGCTCAGCGCCAGGTAGCGCGCCTCGGCGCGGTGCAGGCGGATGTGCTCGTCGAGGGACCAGTGCGGGCCGTTGGTGAGCACCATGCCGCACGAGCAGTCGATCTCGACCGTCCCGTCCGCCCGGTCGCGCACCTTGCCGACGGTCACGTGCGCGGCCCGCGCGCCGGTCTTGGCGCGGTGCATCGTGGCGGACACGGCGGGCGGGCTGTCGGCGCTGCGGTCGGCTTCCACGCGGGCGAGCCTACCGGCCGCTGCCCGGGACGTCGGCGTGGTGGACCCAGGAATGGCGAAGGCCCCGGACCGTGGGTCCGGGGCCTGTCGTGGTGGTGGGCGATACTGGGATCGAACCAGTGACCTCTTCCGTGTCAGGGAAGCGCGCTACCGCTGCGCCAATCGCCCGTGGAGCGGATGACGAGACTCGAACTCGCGACATCCACCTTGGCAAGGTGGTGCTCTACCAACTGAGCTACATCCGCACGTCCGGACACTTTCGGGGGCGTCCCCCGTGTTCCGGCGCCTGAGGAACAGTACTGGACCGGCGGCCCGCAGGTCCAATCGCCAGGGGTGTGACCTGCGCCGCTGCAGTGTCGCAGCCCCGGGGCTCAGGCCGAGGCCGCCTCGCGGGCGGCGATCCGGGCCCGGACCTCCTCGCGACGCAGCGGAGGCACCGTCGTCGGGGGCCGGCGTCGTGCCGGAAGCTCGTCCAGGAGGCGTGTCAGGACGGCGGCGATCTCGGCGGACGCGGCCTCGCAGGGCTCGCGCGAGGCCGGCGCCGCGTTCGAGGCCACTCCCGTGACCTTGCGCACGAACTGGGCGGCGGCCGCCTCGATCTCCTCGGCGGTGGCGGGCGGCTCGAGGCCGCGCAGGGTGGTGATGTTGCGGCACATGTGAGCGACGTTACGCCGCGCTGCCGTGGAACGCGACAGGCCCCGGACCGTGGGTCCGGGGCCTGTCGTGGTGGTGGGCGATACTGGGATCGAACCAGTGACCTCTTCCGTGTCAGGGAAGCGCGCTACCGCTGCGCCAATCGCCCGAGGTGGGTACGGGATTCGAACCCGTGTATACGGCTTTGCAGGCCGCTGCCTCGCCTCTCGGCCAACCCACCTTGAGACGTGCTCTCCGGCGCTCTCGTTGCCGAGGTCGCAGGGAGTGGGCCTCCGAGCGGATGACGAGACTCGAACTCGCGACATCCACCTTGGCAAGGTGGTGCTCTACCAACTGAGCTACATCCGCGCGACCGGACATGTCGGGGTGTTCCCCGGTGTTCCGGCGCGAAGGAAACACTAATGGACGCCCACGATTCCGTCCAATCGCCCCAGGTGGAGGTGCTGGCATACGGTGCTGCCCGTGCAGCAGCCGACATCGTGGGCCCGGTTCGCGGGCCGCACCGCCACCGACGTCGTCGAGTGCGTCGACCTGGAGCGCGCACCGGAGCGGCTCGAGCACGACGGTCCCTGGTTCGTGGTGGTCGACTTCGAGGCGTTCGGCCGCGGCGGGCGGGCGCGCGCCTGGCGGTTCGCCGAGGTCCGGGACGACGGGCCCGACGTCGGCGCCGCCGTCCCAATGCGGCCCGGGGCGTCCGACGTCGGCTGGACCGGTCCGGACGCGAGCTCCTGGCACAGCTCGATGGACCGTGCCGCCTACGAGGCGGCCGTCGCCCGCGTGCGCGACCACGTGCGCGAGGGGACCGTGTACCAGGCCAACGTCTGCCGCATGCTGTCCGCGCCCCTGCGCGTCGACGACGGCGAGCCGGACGCGGCAGCGCTCGCCGAGCGCCTGGCGACGGGCAACCCGGCGCCGTACGCCGCCGCGGTGCACGTGCCGGTCGCCAGCGGCGTCGACCCCGTCTGGGTCGTGTCGGCCTCACCCGAGCTGTATCTCTCGCTGGAGGCCGGGATGCTCGGTTCGGGTCCGATCAAGGGCACCGCACGCACCCCGGCCGGGCTGACCGGTAAGGACCGTGCCGAGAACGTCATGATCACGGACCTGGTGCGCAACGACCTGCAGCGGGTGTGCGTGCCCGGCACCGTCGCCGTGACCGATCTGCTGGGCGTGGAGGAGCATCCCGGGCTGGTGCACCTGGTCTCCCGGGTGCAGGGCACGCTCGCCGGGACCGTGCGGGCCGCGCCGGACCGGTGGCGCCGGATGCTCGGCTCGACGTTCCCCCCGGGGTCGGTCTCCGGCGCGCCCAAGTCCTCCGCCCTGCGGATCATCGACGAGCTCGAGCCGGTGCCCCGCGGGCCCTACTGCGGCGCCGTGGGCTGGGTCGACGGCGACCGGGCCGAGCTCGCCGTCGGCATCCGGACCTTCTGGTGGTCCGACGGCGTGCTGCGGTTCGGCACCGGCGCCGGCATCACCTGGGGCTCGGACCCGCAGGCCGAGTGGCGCGAGACCGAGCTCAAGGCGGCACGGCTCGTCGGGCTCGCCTCCGGGACGGCGAGCGGGCCGCCGCGCCCCTAGCGTGGACAGGGCAGGCTCGATCGACCGACGGGAGGAACCCGATGACCGCGCTGTGGGTGACCCTGCGCTACCGCGACGCCGACGCCGCCCTGACCTGGCTGCGCGCCGTCGGCTTCACCGAGGACGTCGTCCACCGCGACCCCGACGACCGCAGCGTCGTCCAGCACGCCCAGCTCTCCTGGCCCGGCGGTGGCGGACTCATGCTGGGCACGCACCGCGAGAGCCCCGGCTGGCCCGTCGAACCCGGGCACGGGGCCACCTACGCGGTCACCGACGACGTCGACCGCGTCTTCGAGGCCGCGGTCGTGGCGGGCGGTCGGGCCGTCATGAAACCCGCCGACCAGGACTACGGCGGGCGCTCGGCGACCGTCGCCGACCCCGAGGGCAACCTGTGGAGCTTCGGCAGCTACCGGCCGTGAACGACGACTGCGGCACGACCGATGAGTCGACGCCGTCCGGCAGGTCGGGACCGGCATGACACCGATCACCTGCGACCTGTCCGTGTCCCTCGACGGCTTCACCGCCGGTCCGCACCCCAGTCGCGAACGCCCCTTCGGCGACGTCGTCGGCACCGGCGAGGTGCTGCACTCGTGGATGTTCGACCACGCCGACGACCACCGCGACGAGATCGACGGGATCCTCGACGCCGGCGCCTACGTCATGGGGCGCGGCATGTTCTCGCCCGACACCGGACCCTGGGACCCGGACTGGCACGGGTGGTGGGGCGACGAGCCCCCGTACCGGGCTCCCGTGTTCGTGCTGACCCGCCACCCGCGCGAGCCCCTGGTGCTCGGCGCCACGACCTTCTGGTTCGTGACCACCGGTCTCGAGGACGCCCTGGCCGCGGCCCGCCGAGCGGTCGGCGCAGGGTCCGTGTCGATCGCCGGCGGGGTGCGCACCGTCAACGCGTGCCTGCAGGCCGGCGCGATCGACGAGCTGCGGCTGCACGTCGCACCCGTGCTGCTCGACACCGACGGGGGAGTGCGGCTGTTCGACGGGGTCGGCCGGCACGACCTCGACGCCGTCTCCGCCCGGCACACGCCGGAGGTGACGCACCTGGTCTACCGCCGCCGTCGGGCAGACTGAGCCCCATGAGTCTCGTGATCTGGGCCGAGGGCAGGCTGGTCGGAGCCGAGGAGGCCGCGCTGAGCGCGGTCGACCACGGCATCACCGTGGGCGACGGCGTCTTCGAGACGTGCACCGTCCTCGACGGGCAGGTGTTCGCGCTGACGCGGCACCTCGCCCGGCTGCGGCGGTCCGCGCTCGGCCTCGGCCTCGAGGCCCCCGACGAGCGGAAGGTGCGCGACGGCGTCACCGCCGTGCTCGACACCGCCGTCGCCGCGTCCGGCCCCTTCGACGGCCGCCTGCGCCTGACCGTCACCGCCGGCGTCGGACCGCTCGGATCCATGCGGGTGCCCGGCGCGCAGAGCGTCGTCGTCGCGGCACAGGACTCGGTCATGGCACCCGAGTCCCGCTCGGCCCGCTCACCCTGGCCCCGCAACGAGCGGTCACCGATCGCCGGGCTCAAGACGACCTCCTACGCGGAGAACGTCGTGGCGCTCGCGGACGCCAAGGCCAAGGGCGCCGACGAGTCGATCCTGCCCAACACGGTCGGCGAGCTGTGCGAGGGCACCGGCTCCAACGTGTTCGTCGAGCGCGGCGGCGAGCTCGTGACGCCGCGGCTGGACTCCGGGTGCCTCGCGGGGATCACGCGTGCCCTGGTCCTGGAATGGGGCGCCGAGGCGGGACTCCCGGTGCGCGAGGCGCACGAGGGCGAGCTCGGCTTCGACGTCCTGGACGAGGTGTCCGCCGGACGGGCCGCCCTTGCACTGACGTCCTCGGGCCGCAACGTCCAGCCGGTCACGTGGCTGGACGGCGTCGACGTCGCCGCGGGCGAGGTCACCCTCGCCGCGCGGGAGGTCTTCGAGAAGCTGTGCCGCGAGCGCCTCGACCCGTGACCTGCGGTGTCGTGGACCGGTGTGGGCCACGCCGCACGGATCCGGTTTGGTCCGACGGCGGAAGTGTGGCTAGTATCGTCCACGCACTCGGGCGATTGGCGCAGTGGTAGCGCGCTTCGTTCACACCGAAGAGGTCACTGGTTCGAACCCAGTATCGCCCACCGAGGAAGGCCCTCTGACCAGCGGAAACGCTGAGTCGGAGGGCTTTTCGTGTCGCCTGGGAAGTACCGTGGAGCGGCGCTGGGCATCTACGACCTGCGACAGTGGACTCTGGAACACGCCTTGCGCTCGTGGAGCTGCTCTCAGCGTGGGTGACGTGGCCGGCGCGAGCCGCGGGCGTCGAAGCGCCGCGTCTCGACGAGCGGGCCACGCTCAGGCGCTGGACCGAGCCGAAGCGCCGGACAGCGAAGGGCAATGGCGTCGCGAACGGACGATGGGACGCGCTTGCGTGAGCGGACCCGTCAGGGACAGTGCCAACTGGAGGCGCCGGGCGCCGGGTCCGCCGCCTAGCACCGGCGTGGCAGAACAGTGGATCTGTCGCACTACTCGAGGTATCCCTCGACCACGGCGGACGGCCGGACCGTTGCGTTGTCCGGGTCTCGGCCGAACTCTCGTGCGGCCTCACGCCGGCGGAGCAAGTCCCAGCACAGGTCGAGTTGTTCCTCTGTCCGGGCCAGTTCTCGGTTCTCGGTGCTCGCTTCGATCCTCCCCGCCGCGAGGCGGGCTCTGAGGTCGTGCTCGCGCGCAATGAGCGCGTTGATGGTGGCGCGGATGTCTTCGTCTTTCGTCATGACGTTCCTCTCGGGGCTTCTTGGTGTCTTCGTCCAGGTGTGTGGTGCTCTTTCCTCGCCGTGGCCGCGGTGAGAACGGCCGCTGGTAGCACGGCCACTGACTGGATTGCGAAGCAGACGACGGTGGCGCACCCGATGGCCGAGATTGACCCGGGCGCGGCGGCGAGGACGGCGTCCGACCCCAGCGTCCAGGCTGCGGCAATCATCGTGATCCCGACGCAGACTGTTCCGAGTGCCGCTGACGTCGTGACGATGATCGCGATCTCAAAGACCGACGTGCCAATGAGTTGTAATCGTGTCGCACCGAGGCTGTGCGCGACGGTGCTGGTGCTCTTTCGTCCCCGGTCGAGCATCACGACCGTGGCGGCGGATCCGACCAGGGTGACGATGAGAGGAGCCGCGAGCACGACTAGGAGGCCCAGCGCACCTGCCTGCCCGTTGCCCGGCACGGAGTGTGTTGCTGCCGAGGCGGCCCACAGCCCGCCCGTCAACGCGACCGTGACGAGGATCGGGCCGATCGGTCCAGAGCTTCGCGCCAGAAGTTCCCTGGCCTGCGCGCGGGCGATGAGCCAGGTCGGTCGCGGGTTCCGTGAGACCAGGTGCGTCCAGTGCCGCACCCAGCGCGCGACGAAGACCGGCGCCCCGGTAGCGAGCAACGCGGCAGCGAGGGGTGCGATGAGCAGCAGAGGGGTTCCCGGGTCGACCGAGCCGGGGACGCTGGCCACGACGCTGGCGAGTGCTGCCGCAGTCAGTCCTGACGCTATCCAGCGGCTAGCTCCCATCCCCTGGGGCGGGCCGGGAGGATCTTGACGCGGATCCACGCCGACGTTGCGCCCAGCGCGCAGTGCGGGGCGGAACCCGGCGCATGCCGTCAGAACGACGACCGTACTCGCGACGATGACCGTTCCGGGGCCACCAAGGTGCACCCGAACCTGGGAGAGCGTGGGGATCTGTGCCAGCACCGCACCCCCGACACGCCCTGCTGTCGCGGCCGCGAGCACGGCGCCGGTCGATGCGCCGAGAACGGCAACGATGGCCAGCTGGGTCAGCGCGGCGGTTGTGAGCCCAGCCGGTGTCACCCCCGCGAGAATCCACAGAGCAAACCGGCGACGCAGCAGCGCGAGCGTCAGTTCGCTCACTGAGGCCACCGTGACGACGATCGCGATCGCCGTGAACGCGATCGCCGTCCCGCTGATGCCATACAGGGCTAGTTCGGAGGTCCCTTCGAGATCACGGGCCGTGGTGACGAGGCTTGCGACGAGTCCCGCGGTGTACCCGGCCGTGCCGGTAACGGCGCCGACGCCCACCCACAGGACGGCGGCCGCCAGTAGCTCCGCGAGCACCAGGTGCAGCATCGCCCTCACGCCGCGCTCCCCGCCCCGTTGAGCGCGGTGAAGACGCGCTCGGCGGTGGGCTGCTCGATCTCGTCGACGATCGAGCCGTCGCGCAGCACGAGGACCCTGTCGGCCGTGGCCGCACCCGTGACGTCGTGGGTCACGAGGAGGACCGAACTTCCGGCGTCGGCGATTTCACGAAGAAGTCGCAGGACCTGTGCTGCGGCAACGGTGTCGAGGGCGCCTGTCGGCTCGTCAGCGAAGACGACCTCAGGCTCCACGGCGAGCGCGCGGGCAATCGTGACACGTTGCTGCTGCCCTCCGGAGAGTTCAGGCGGGCGGCGATGGGCCTGTTGTCCGAGCCCCACCAGGTCGAGCGCTGCGCTCGCTCGCTCGCTCGCCGTTGCCCGGTCCTTTGCCAGGCGCAGCGGCAGCTCCACATTCTCCTGCGCGGTCAGGGAGGAGATCAGGTTGTACGACTGGAAGATGAAGCCGACGTGCTGCCGCCTCAACAGGGCTTGGGCGCGACGCCCTGTAGTCGCCAGGTCGTGCCCGAGAATCGTCACGCTTCCTCGGCTCGTTCTCTCCAGCCCGGCCAGGCACGCGAGGAAGGTCGACTTCCCCGAACCGCTAGGCCCGACGATCGCGACCATCTCGCCCGGACGGAGCACCAACGACGCCGCGCGCACCGCGATCACCTCCGTAGGCCCGTCGCTGTAGATCTTTCCCACGTCGCGCGCCACCACCGTCGCGAGCCGATTCATCGGCGTACCCTCTCAGCGGTGCGGTGCCAGGGCCTGCGTCGGTGCAGCAACAGGCCCGTCAGCGCCCACACGCTGAGCGCGGCCACGACGGTGCCGTAGACCAGCAGCACGATGCGAAGATCGAAGTTGTCGGCTGCCCAGCCGGCAACCAGTACGGGCAGGCCGTATGCGGTGTAGGCGACGAGGTACGCCGCGGAGAACAGTCCACCTCGGTCGGTGCTGTCCGCTGCGTCTCCGAGCAGACGCAGCGACGAGCCGAAGCCTGCGCCCTGGCCGGCTCCGCCGACGATTGCTCCGATGGCGACCAGCGCGAGCTGGGCGGTCAAGAGCCCTGCGACCGCAAGCGCTGCGCCGGCCAACATCAGCAATGCCCCGAGGCTGGCCGCTCGCCTCGCCGGCCGTCGGGCGAACGGGATGCCGAAGAGCGCCGCGGCGGCCGGTTGCAAGGCGACGAAGGCACCGTTTCCCGCGCCGCTGTCGACGCCGAGGATCACATGGTCGAAGGTGGGCCCTAGTCCGAGGAACAGGCCCGAGAACATCCATCCAGCGGCGACGAGCGGCGCGACAGCAGCGAATACGGGTCGCGCAGGGTGCGGGACCATCAGCTGAGGTCTGAGTGAGGCGATCGCGCCCGGTACACACGCGGAGGTCTCCCGTGCGGCGTGTACCGCGAGGATCCCGATCACGAACGAGACGATGAGCAACGCGAAGACGAACCGCGTGGAATCGGCGACGACGTCCAGGGACGCTCCAGTGAGTACGGCCCCGAGGGCCAGTCCGCCGATGGGGGCGGCGCTGGTGACAACCGTCATGAGGGGGCGTCGTCGTGCGCTGCTGAGCTCGATGATCGCAGCTGTGAAGGTGCTCGTGGCCGCGCCGGTCGCGACTCCCTGCAGCGCTCGCGCGACCAGTACCCACTCGATGCCGTCGTCGATCAGGAACAGGCAGCTCGCGAGGATCATCAGTCCTAGCGCGCCCAGCAGGACAGGACGCCGGCCGAGGTGGTCGGACAACGAGCCCGCAACGAGCAAGGTGGCCAGGAGCGTGCACGCATAGATCGAGAAGGCGGCGGTCAGCTGCCACAGCGCGAAGTCCCAGGTGCTCCGATACAACGCCAGCAGCGGTGTCCCCGCGCCCGCGGCAGCCGCGACGGCTACGGAGGCGAACACGACCCCCGCGAGAGCCTGACCCTGACGCGGGACGCCTGTCACTGCGCTGCCGATCGCTGGCTCGCCAGCGCCAGGCGGAGCGATCCGATCGCCACCGCCGCGACGATGGTCGTGGCGAGGGCCAGCGCCGCCCACGCCGCGACAACGGCTGGTTCTCCGCCCCCGGCGGCGGTCAGGAGTCGTACGGCGTATCCCGCACTCGCTGCCGCCGTGAAGGTCAAGGCCCAGAGCCCGATGGCGAACTTGGTGATGAGATACCGGCGCACGAGGAACATGTGGGGCAGGAGGAGCGCAACCATGGCGGCCCCCAGGACGGTGTGGACCATCGAGGGTGCACCGTCCGTGATCGCCCACCACGCGTTCCCGGCAACGGCCGGGGGCGCTGAGAAGATCGCGAGCGTCGGCACCAGCGGCTCAGGGATCGGCGGCCCGGTCGCGAACCGAAGCATGAGCGCGGACCCGATCAGTGCCCAGAAGAGGATCCCGACTGCGAAGAACCCTATCGCCCACTGCCGCTGCCCGATCGCGGCGAGCGATTGCGCCGTGAGCAGCGTCGCGGCCACGGTGGGCAGGAGATAGCCCCCGTGCAGGGCCGCCGGGTCGCGTGGCTCTGTCAGCAGGGAGGACACGAAGAACGCGCCGAAGGTCACCGACACCAGTGCCATCAACCGCACGCCGGCCGCGGCCACGCCCGGGAGCGGGGGCGCGAGTTGAGCCGCCAGCAGCGATCCGACCACCGGATACAGCACTCCGAACGGTCCCAATACCGGCGATCGCAGGTCCGCGAGCACGACCACGACGCTCCGCGCCCCGGCGAGGTACCGGACGCTGATGAGCAACCATGCTGCTGCAGCGACGGCCCACAGCACATGTCCTACGGCGGCAGGGGCGTCGAGGAACGTAGCGGCAGTCGTCCACGCCCCGGCGAGGCCCGCAGTACCGAACGCGATTCCGATGACGTTGAGAGGTACCCGCTTCACCATGCGCAGGCCAGCCACGGTCGAGGTCATGCCACCCTCCGTCCGCCGTCAACGTGCAGCGTCGTGCCCGTCAGGAATGGGTTGGTCAGGGCGAGCAGGACCACCTGGGCGATGTCCCCGGGCGACCCGACCCGGCCGACGGGGTTGGACGACGCCGCCGCGTCGAGGTAACGCCTCTTGGCGTTCTCGCCCATGCTGTCGTATGCGCCGGAGTCGACGATGCCGGGCGAGACTGAAACGACCCGGATCGGCGCCAGCTCGACCGCAAGAGCGTCCGCGAGTCCTTCGGCGGCACGGTTCCCGGTGGCCATCACCACGAGGTCCGCACTCGGGCGGCTGGAGACCACGCCGGAGAACAGTACGATGACACCGTTCTTGGGCATGGCCGGTGCGAAATGCTTCGCGAGGAGGATCGGCCCGATGACCTTGGCGTCCAGGGCGCGACGGACCCGGTCGGCGTCGAGGGACTCGACGGGACCGTTGGCGTGGTCCGCCGCGAGGACGACGAGGCAGTCGACCGCACCGACTTGGGCGGCGGCGCGTCTGATCGATTCCTCGTCACCGAGGTCGATGGCGATGGCGGTGCCGCCCTCCGGCACCGTGACGACCTCGGGATGGCGCCCCGCCACGATCACCTCGGCTCCCTGGGCAGCGGCGGCCTTGCCGATCTCGCGTCCGATCCCGGAGGCGCCGCCGACGAGAAGGACGCGCCTGGTGTCGAGGGAGCTCATCGTCGGCCGACCGCGATGATCGTTCCACGCGCGATGACGTGAGGCAGGACGTTGAACGACACGAAGGCAGGAGTGGCTTCGGTGTCCAGGCCAAGTTCCTTGACGCTTGCGATGTCGAGAGCCTGCACCGCGAACGCGTATTGGTCGACGGTTCCGGGCGGGGGTGCGGCGCCGATGAACTGCGCCGCACGGGCGTCGTTCTTCACCGTCCATGCGGTGCCGGGAAGCACCTGCACCCCGGCGTCGAGCTGGGTGACCTCGGCCGGGATGTCCACGACCATCCAGTGCCAGAAGCCTGATGGCGTCGGGGCCTGGGGGTCGTAGACGGAGACGACAAAGCTCTTCGTCCCCTGTGGTGCTCCCGACCAGGTCAGCTGTGGCGAGCGGTCCTCGCCGCCGGGTACGCCGAACATCGCTGAGTACTGTGGCGGCGCGAGCTCGGCACCGTCGGCCAGGTCGCTGCTGGTCAGGGTCAGTGCGGGAACGTGGGGAAGGTGGTCGAACGGAGTGGACATGATTCCTCCTGGATGGGGACTGGCTCGTGTGCGTAGGGGGGACGAAGTGCTCGGGACGGGACGGTCACTCGTCGAAGACGACGACCTTGCCGATGCTGCGGCCCGACTCGACGATCCGGTGGGCAGTGATGAGTTGTTCGGGGTCGACCGGTGAGAGGTACTCCGTGGCGGTCGACCGGACGCGTCCTTCGTCGATGAGCTCGGCGACGCGGTTCAGGATGCGGTGCTGCTCGATCAGGTCCGCCGCGTCGTGCATCGATCGGGCGAACATGAACTCCCAGTGCCACGACAGCGCCTTGGTCTTGAGGCTCACGACGTCGAGGTGACTCGGGTCGTCGATCGCGACGATCTGACCGAAGGGCTTGGCGATGCGGACGTAGGCCTCGATCGCGCCGGGTACTGCCGAAGCCGCGGTGAAGATCCAGTCGACGCCGTCGGGTGCCACCTCGAGGACGTGGGCAGCGATATCCCCGTGGTGGTCCACGACTGCGTCCGCACCGAGCGACATGACCCAGTCCGTGGTTTCCGGGCGAGATGCCGTGCCGATGGCACGCACGCCAGGGAGCAGGACCTTGGCGAGCTGGATCATGATGGAGCCGACTCCGCCGGCGGCGCCCACGATCAGCAGCGTGCCGGCGCTTGAGGGGGTCAGGTGGAGCTTGTCGAAGAGCGCCTCGTAGGCGGTGAGTGTGGTCAGAGGCAGGGCCGCGGCGTCGGCCCAGTCGAGTGAGGCAGGCTTGCGACCGACGATGCGCTCGTCGACGGCGTGCACCTGTGAGTTCGACCCTGGCCTGTTCAGAGCTCCCGCGTAGTAGACGTGGTCGCCGATCTCGAACAGGGTCACCGCGTCGCCCGTGGCGACCACGACGCCGGCGGCGTCGTAGCCGAGCACACGAAAGCCGTGCGCGTCGGCGTGGGCGCGTTGCTTCACGTCCACGGGGTTCACGCTCACTGCGCGCACCTCGACCAGCAGGTCGTGGGGACCGAGCTCCGGGCGCGGCACGTCGCGTTCTACGAGTGCGTCCGGGTCGTCGACCGGTCTGTTCCGGGTGAATCCGATGGCTCGCATGAGCGTCGGTTCCGACGTTCTGGCTCCTGTGGTGTCTGTCATGACAGTTGTTCCTCTCGTGGGGGAGTGAGTAGGGCGGGTGCTCATCGACACAGGCTCAGTGAGATGGCTTGGCCGCCGGGGCCGGGGGAGAGAGGCGTACGGGGCGGCCACCCACGTGGGCCCGGACGATCAGGTAGGGCGGGACCCGGTCCTCGGCGCCGTTGAAGAGCGGAGACCGGGGCAGCTGGTTGACGCTGACGTAGAGGTAGCCGTCGGTGCCGAGGGCGAGGGTGTCCGGCCACAGCAGGTCGGGGCCGTGCAGGACGGTGCTCCAGGTGCTGTCGGGCGAGCGCTTCACGACGGCCGAGTGCTCCCACGCCGTGGCGTAGAGGGTTCCGTCGGCGTCCATCTCCAGGCCGTCGGACGCTCCCTTGTCGCCGTGGTCCGTCACGTGCTCCGCGGCGGCGTGGTCGTCGATGTCCTGGTCGCGCAGGACGTCGGTGCACACCGAGTACAGTCGCCGGCTGGACAGGGGGCAGTAGTACAGCCGATTCCCGTCGGGGCTCAGTGCTATACCGTCCGCGCCGACCGAGTAGCCGGTGCGGACCACGCCCTGCACGACAGCGCGGAACTGGTCTGTCGCCTGGGTCGAGGTGTGTCCGCGCAGTCGTGCCCACGACTCGCCGGTGTCGAGGTCGATCACGATGAGGGCACCGACGGCCTGGGAGTCGGTGAGGTAGGCAAATCCCGCACGGCCGCGCGAGAGATCGAACCTCACGTCGTTCAGGTACGTCGTGGGTGTCATCCCGCCGAGCGGGCGGATCACCCGGACGATCCGGTTCGTCGTGAGATCGACCTCGACCAGCTTGGCCCCGCCAGGGATGGTTGGTCCGAACGAGGGGGCGCCGGTGTCCAGCAGCCACAGATGGCCGACCGGGTCGACCACGACGCTCTGCACGGAGACGAGGTGGTCGCCCGGGTCTTCGGTCCCGGTCCACCTGTTGACCTCGGGGTCGGGAAACGGCACGGGCTTGCCGTCCACGATCTCCGCGACGGTGAACGGTACCTCGTCCCCCCACCGGGGGAAGGAGACGAAGACCCGACCCTCGTCCGAGACGGTCAGCCCCGTCGGCATGTTGTCGACGAGGGTGGCGACCACCTCGTACCCGTCTGCCACCCACGTTCCCATGGGTGTTCTCGAAGTCCTCATCACACAGGTTCCTTTCCGATTGGGAGCCCCGGCGCAAGCCCCGCCTGCACCGTTCCTTCTTCGGCACTCGGCCCGTCGTCGGTGTGGTCGAGAAGGCCAACTACGACGCTAGGGAGACGGAAGAAGCCGCGCCTGGCCCCCGCGAGGACACCCACGGCGTGGTGCTGGTCCCCGAGGCAGTCCGCGCTCGGGCCCACCTGAGCGCCGCGGCGGACGGAGACCCGGCGGCGGCCTGGTAAGTGAACAGGAGGTGGCCGGGCGCGCCCGAGATCTCGAGCACGGTGAACTCGAACGGAAGCGGCCCCAGGGTGCCGACACGATGCAGGGCGGAGGCGCCTGTCATCTGGCTGACGTCGTGCCGCTCCCACACGTCACGGAAGTGCGCGTCGGTCAGCAGGGTCTCGCGCACCTCCACTGATCTCGGTTCGTCGTCTCGTGCGGTCATCCGCAGCCAGCCCGCGAGCATCGTCGCCAGGGCGTCCCATCGCGGCTGCGAGCGTCGTAGCGGGTCGAGGTAGAACTCCAGCGCGACGTTCCGTCCCGGGACGAAGACGCCGTCGCTGAGCTCACCGGCGAGCGCGTTCGCCGCAAGGATGTCGAGGTTCGCGTCAGTGACGTACGCCGGCGAGTCGGACCACGTGTCGAGTAGCGGACGGAGGAGCCACACTGTGGATGGGGCATCCACGGCGGGCTCGACGATGGCGGAGGCGAGCCTGCGCATGTAGGTCAGGCCTACTTCGCCGACTCCCAAGGCGCGCGAGAGAGCCACGAGCACCTGGTCGGTCGGGTGGCGGTCTCGGCCCTGTTCGAGGCGCTGGTAGTACTCGGGACTGATGCAGGCGAGCTCCGCCACTTCCTCTCGCCGCAGCCCTTGCACTCGTCGCGGGCGCCCGTGCAGCAGCGCGGTGTCCTCGATGCGCACGGTGACGCGCCGCGCACGAAGGTACTCCGCCAGGGTCGGCACGACGCGCGACGCGCTGTTCATGCGACGTCCGCGGTCTGCGCCGGCGTGGGTCCGAGGGCACTGAGGTGGGCGAAAGTCGCCGCCGACGCTTGCGCGCTTGGGTCGGGGACGACGGCGGTCAACGTCCATCCTGGCGAGCGGGGAACGTGGAAGGTGTGGATCAGCAGGTCGACGGCACCGAACCCGGGGACCTTCTGCCGGTACGCCTGGAAGTAGGACGGGTGCGCCTCGTGCCTCGCCCAGATGCGCCCGAAGTCGGCGTCTCGCACGGTCAAGCCCTCCACGAGCGACTTGAGACGGCGGTCGTAGGGATCTGAGCGGAATCTCAGGGCCGCCACCACGCGGCGTGCACAGTCCTCCCACTCGTCCAGTGTTCCCCGCATCCGTTCGCTGAACACGCTTGCGACGAGGTTCGCTCCGACCTCCCACTGTCCGGCGCTCAGCGCGCGGGCCACGTCGTTACACGCGAGGATGTCGAAGTTGCGGTCAGAGAGGAACGCGGCCTGTGTCGCGTACGGCGCCAGCAGCTTCTCCGGGGCCACCGGGTCGGCGGCCGGCGCGCTCTCGCGGGGTGGGGCGGCCTCGCGAGCGACCAGTCGCGACATGTACGAGATCCCATGCCGATCGAGTCGCAGCGCGGACGCGAGCGCATCGATGGTGCGCGGTGACGGTTGCCGGTCCCTGCCCTGTTCGAGCCGCAGGTAGTAGTGCGACGAGATTCCTGCCCGCTGTGCCACCTCCTCGCGGCGCAGCCCTGGCACCCGCCGGTCTCCGGTGGCCGGCAGGTCGACCTCGATGGGCGAGAGGTTGGACCGACGTGCCCGAAGGAAGTCTCCGAGCGGGGCTTCTAGATGGCTCATGGCTCTCTCCTGTCAAGGTCGATGCGAGGGGCCACGCCGCCCAGTCCAGCGTCCGGGGTACTGAATGCTTTTGGGTATGGGTCAAACGACTACCCCGCTGCACCTCGGGCATGCATACCGGCCCGCGCCGCGCATCGGTCGAATGACCATGACGGCCGGTCTAGAGTGCCGACATGAGCGGTCAGCAGGCCCTCCACGGACGGCACGAGCACCTCGCAGAGCTCCACCGAGCTCTCGATACGGTGCAGCGAGAGCAAGGCCGCTCGGTGCTCATCGAGGGAGAGCCCGGCATCGGGAAGTCAGCACTGCTGGCAGTGGTGGTTGATCAGGCGGTGGAGCGCGGGTGGACGGTTCTCTCTGCCCAGGGAGTCCGCGGACGGAGTGGAGTGGGGTTCTCAGCGCTCCACCAGCTCCTGCGCCCCGTGCTGGATCGCGCTCGAGGCCTGCCGAACAGGCAGCGACAGGCCCTCGAGACTGTCTTCGGCACGTTCGACGGGGTGGCTCCTGAGCCGCTCATCCTGCAGATTGCCGTGCTTTCTCTCGTCGAGGAGGCTGCGGCCTCGCAGCCGGTGCTGCTGGCGGTGGAGGATCTGCACTGGCTCGACCGCTCGTCGGCAGAGGTGGTCCAATTCCTGGCGCCGCGCCTGGGAGGTACCCGTGCCCTCCTGCTTGCGACAGCGCGCATCGTCGAGAACGAGCACCCTCGTGAGGTGTTCGACTCTCGCATCGCGCTCGGGCCGCTCTCGGCCGAGGATTCCTTGGCCCTGGTCTCCGAGCATCGACCCGAGTCGACACCGGCGCAGAGGGAGCGAATCGTCCGGGAATCGGTCGGCAACCCTCTTGCGCTCACGGAATTCTCGGCCTCGCAGGTGCCGTCGTTGTCGGCTCGTCCAGCCCTCCACATGCCGATGACACAACGGCTCGAACAGGCCTTCTACTCCGATGTGCTCGCTCTGAGCGAGCGCACGCGGTCAGCGCTCGTCATCGCCGCCACCGGCGAGGACGCCGATGCGCACGAGCTCGTGGCTGCCCTGCGTGGTGCGGGGCTGTCGCCGAAGGACCTGACCGCCGCGGAGCACGCGGGACTGGGGCGTCTCGAGAACGGCTTCCGGTTCCGTCACCCGCTCGTCTCGTCAGCCGTGTACGACGCCGCGGATTCCGAGACCAGACGTGCGGCACACAGCACGTTGGCCGCTGTCGTGCGGGACCGCGGCCGAGCGGCCCAACATCTCGCGGCCGCGACGATCGGTTGGGACGACGACGTCGCTGCGCGCCTGGCCGAGCTCGCACGATCTGCCGACGAGCGTGGGGCACGGACCGAGTCGTCGGCGGCCTGGGAAGCCGCAGCGGCGCTCACCGAGGCGCCCGGTGCGCGTGCCGAGCGCCTCGCCGCCGCTGCGGAAGCCGCGCGCCAGGCTGGTGTCGTCGACCGGTCGCTCGACCTGGTTCGGCGTGCTCGCCCTGACGCGTCGGACGAAGCGACCATCTTGCATCTCGAGACGACCGAGTGGATGCTCAGCCAGACAGTCGTCATACCCGATGCGCGAAGTGCCGACAGTCTCGTCGACGTGGCGATCACGATGACGGACCCCGGCTCCCGCGTCGAGCTGCTGGTCTTCGCCGCCGTTCGCTGGTACATCCTTCAGGGCTCAGCAACTGTGGCAGATCGGATCGCGGAGGAACTCGCTCGGGCCGAGGGGCAGAACGAGGCACTACGTGAGATCGGCCTCGTCCTGGTGCAACCGGCGACTCGACTGGACGTCGATCGGGTGCTCGAGTCGTTCAGCGGCCCGTTGCGCCCGGTCGACGGCATCCTGTTGAACTGCCTCGCGTTCGCCGCAGAAGAAGCAGGCGACCTGGACGGCGCAGAGCGCGTCTGGACTGCGGCCGAGAACGCCTATCACGCCGCCGGGCGCACCGGGGACGAGGCGACAGCTCTGTGCGGCAGAGCGAGCGTCCGCCTCCTGCGCGGAGACATCACCGGGGGAATGACGGATGCGGCGCTTGCCCTGCATCTGAGCGATCAGATGGGACTCGGGGTCGTCGGAGCCATGGCGGCTGCCGTCCTTGCTCGCGCCCGGGCGCTACGGGGAGAGCACGAGCTGCACCTCCAGGCGTTGTCCGATGCCGTGCTGCGCGGCGGGCCACGGCAGTTCGCGCGCGTGGAGGCGACCCTGGCGTGGGCGAAGGGCATCGCGGCAGCTAACGACGGCGACGACGCCCTTGCGGTCACGGAGCTCGAGAAGACTGCCGTGAACGCGCCGATCGCGCTCTGGGCCGGCGCTGACCTCGCCGAGCCGGCGATGCGATCTGGCCGGACGCAGGCCGTCACCGCATGGATCGACTCGGCGCAGCCTCAGGCGGACCGCACGTCGTCCGATCACCTGCGGATGCTGCTGCTTCGCTCCCAAGCGCTCTTGACGGACGGGCCGGGTGCACAGGAGCTCTTCGAGCGAGCGGTCGCGCGGGGGGAAGCCGCGGAAGCCGCCGTCGAGCTGGCCCGCACCCGCCTGCACTTCGGGGAATGGCTACGGCGTCGACGAAAGATCCTTCCGGCTCGCGAACAGCTGCGTGCCTCCCTCCCCGTCTTTCGCGCACAAGGACTGGATCCACTGGAGAGGCGCGCAACGATGGAGCTGCGTGCCGCCGGTGCGAGTGGTGCGAGTGGTGCGACGGCCGAGGGGAACAATGCCGCTGCAGTCCTCACCGCGCAGGAGCTGCAGATCTGCGGTCTGGCCGCCACGGGGATGACGAACAAGGCGATAGCAGACCAGGTCTACCTTTCCCATCGCACCGTCGGGGCCCACCTGCACCGCGCGTTCGCCAAGCTCGGCATCAGTCGCCGCACTCAATTGGTAAAAGTCCTCGGCTCATGAAGGGGACGGCGTGGTCGCTCACGCCGTCCCATCTGTACCTGACTCGGAATGTGCGATCCTGCGGCCTCGAGGTGGGTGTCCCTGACAGGGCCATCACACGGACAGGCTGGTCCTCGTAACGTCGGCGGTGGCCGACGGGGATCTCGCCTCGTAGCCGTCGCACCGGTCATGTTGGTGCGGCACACCTCGAGTGAAGGAGCTTTTGATGCCCTACATCACCACTTCCGATGGGACCGAGCTGTACTACACCGACCAAGGTGAAGGGCGGCCGGTGGTCTTCAGCCACGGTTGGCCGCTGAGTTCGGACGCCTGGCGCAAGGAGATCAAGCTGGTCGCCGACGCCGGCTTCCGGGCGATCGCGCACGACCGCCGTGGCCACGGACGCTCCCAGCAGACCTACCACGGCAACGACATCGACACCTACGCGCGCGACCTGCGCGACCTCGTCCGGGCTCTGGACCTGCACGACGTCGTCGTCGTCGGGCACTCCACGGGCGGCGGCGAGGTCGTTCGCTACGCCGCCGAGTACGCAGAGGGACGTGTCCGCAAGGTCTTCACTGCCGGCGCGATCCCGCCGGTGATGCTCAAGTCCGAGACCAACCCCGAGGGGACGCCCATCGAGGTGTTCGACGCCATCCGCGCGGGCGTGCTCGGCGACGTGTCGCAGTACTGGAAGGATCTGGCGCTGCCTTTCTGGGGGTTCAACCGCGACGGTGTCCCGTTCTCCCAGGGCCTCGTGGACGACTTCTGGCGTCAGGGCATGATGGCGAGCCTGGTCGCCGCCTACGACTGCGTGAAGGCGTTCTCCGAGACCGACCAGACCGAGGACCTGCGCGCGCTGGACGTGCCGATCTTCATCGCCCATGGCGGGGACGACCAGATTGTCCCCATCGAGGCAGCCGCACTCAAGACTGCTGAGATCGTGTCCAAGGGCACTCTCAAGGTCTACGACGGCGCCCCGCACGGCATCAGCGGCGCCTACCAGGACCAGCTCGACCAGGACCTCCTGGCCTTCATCGCGGACTGATCAGCGCGCGAACACCAGCACCGGAGAAGAGCGAGAGATGAACACGTTGACCGCGCCGAACCGCGGCGTCGTCGCGGCGAATGGCATCAGCGTCTACGGAGTCCCGGTGGTCCTCCTTCAGCACTTCAGAGGCAATCTCGAAGGCTGGGACTCCCGCCCTGATGGATCCGATCGCCGCCGAGCGTGGGGTGATTCTCGGGCGTCGGCGGGTCGTCGGGACGGGTGGCTGCCACCGTCGCCCAGATGGCTCCCGACATGCTGTTCGTCGTCGACGCGCTGGGTGTCGAGCAGTTCGACGTGTTCGTCCTCTCTCCGGGAGGCTTCGTCGCCCAGGAGCTCGCGCTTCTGCGGCCTACCGGGGTCCGGTCGCTAGTGCTCGCGGGCAACTTTCCGTCGGGGCACACCGCGCATGCACAGGCGGCCACAGGACATCCGCCGCTCGTCCCGCTACGACGAGAGCACGGCGGAGAGCCTGCTCTACATCTTCGCCTCAAGGGACGTCCCGGGCGGCGGGCACCGAGACCCTTCGGAGGATCTTCGCGCGCACCCAGGGCAGAGACGTGCCGACGACGACAGCGGTTCGCGATGCGCAGTACAACGCGATCGTGGCCTGGGGGATCGCTGACATGTCTCGCCTCGGACGACTGCGCGGAATCCGACAACCGACCCTCGCCTTGCAACGTGACGAGGACTCCATGATCCCCACGCCAGGCAGCCGACCCACCGAAGGGAGCATGCGATGACTTCGCTGCTCGACAAGATCGTCGCCGCGCACGGCGGTCACCGATGGTCAGAGATTTCCCACCTCGCCGCAGTCCGTGACTTCGGGGGAGTCCTCTGGTCGCTCAAGGGCGTCGCAGGGATCGCCGAGCAAGGACGGTTCACCGTCAACCTCGACCGTGAGCACGCTCGGCTCGACAACTTCGGCGAACCCGACCTCCACACCGACTTCACCCCGGGCCGGGTGGAGATCTGCCGCGAGGATGGGTCCGTCGTCGAGGCTCTCGACGACCCACGCGCATCGTTCGCCGGGCACGAGCTGACGACTCCGTGGAACCGGCTCCAGCTCGCGTACTTTACCGGGTACGCGATGTGGACCTACAACACCGAACCCGGCTCGTTCCTGCTCCCCGGGGTCACGACCGAAGAGCTCGGTCCCTGGGCCGAGCCCGACGGCTCTACGTGGGAGCGCCTTCGAGTGACCTATCCACCCTCCCTCGCCACGCACACACCGGTCCAGACGCTGTACGCCGACGCGGACGGCGTCCTGCGTCGACGCGACTACGAGGTCGACATCGCCGGAAGCTCACCGAGCGTGGAGTACATGTCCGAGCATGTGCGCGTCGGGGGACTATTGGTGCCTCGGCTGCGCGAGATCTACGTCCGCGACGACGAGGGCCGCGCGGTCCGCGACCCGTTGATCGTCTCGATCCGCATCGCCGACGTGGAGGTGTCCTGATGGAGGTCGCCGTGCGCAGGATCTCGGCGGGGGTTCCCGGTGAGTTCGAGGCCGTCGTCGGCCGGTTCGAAGACCTCGTCCCGGCGGTCGACGTCGAGGCGCTCGGTACGGCGGCGAAGACGGGGGATTGGAGCGAGGTCGAGCGCTGGGCACCTAAGTGGGCATCTACGGTTTCCCCGTAGGCCCGACAGCGACCGACAGCCATCGACGAAGGGCTGCGGAATCTCGCGCATCCGACCTGGTGACCAACGATGCGACAGCCCTTCACACCGAAGAGGTCACTGGTTCGGCGCTAGCCCGGGATCACCTCGATGTAGCCGCGCGCGAACGAGCGGTAGAAGCTGAACTTCGACATCGGCTCGAGGTGTTCGGCGCAGGCGACGAGGTCTTCTGACGTCGCGCCGTCATGTGCGCTGAGCACGAGCCACGGGGCGTCCACGACGTCACACTCGACCCACCGGTTCTGCGTGATGTCCGAGGTCTTCGTGTGGCACGGACCGGTGCTGAGATCGCTCGTCGGCAGATCGTCGTCGATCGAGGCGGTGGAAGCGACGTGGATCTCGCCGCCGTCCGCGAGCTCGTAGACCGCGATCGACGAGCCGTCGGGCCCGGTGGACAGATAGGACTCGGTGTAGTCACCCGATAATTTGTAGGGGCGCGCCAGGACGGCTGCACGCTCGGCATAGTCGTCGAGAACGCCGACGACCGCTGCCACGCCGGCCACGACCGCCGGGATGCCGAGCAACACTGCGGAGCCCAGGGCAGCCGGGCGGCGGGTCGCGGGGAACGCGAGGGCGGCGACCGTCGTGGCGAGCAGGCTGCTGATCGCCATCGACAACGCCCAGCGTCCACCCTCCAGCCCTCCATGGCTCAGGAGGACGAGAGGCGGAACGGTTCCGACGAGCACGGCGAAGGGTCCCAGGAAGGATGTCCCTCCGGCCCGGCGTATGGTCAGCGCGGAGGCGATGACGAGGCCTACCAGGACACCCGCCATGACGAGCAGGCCCATCGGGAGGCCACCGCTCCAGGCCAGGATCAGGGCGGCGTGCCCGGTCGGCAGCTCGATCAGGCCCACGAGGAGGCCGACCCGTGTCGCCGTCATCCACCCGGTCACGGTCGCGGACCGGCCGCTCCCGCTGCAGACTTTCGATGCGTCGCTCATGCGCCGTCCGGGACGTAGCTGAGGGCGACGGCGAGGTGGACGTCACGGGCGGCCTGTGATGCCCAGGACACTGACGGCGCTGTCTCGTGGGAGACGGTGGACGTTCCGCTGTTCGGGTGAATGATGGCCTCTGGGGTCGAGGGATCCAGGGTGCCAGAGCGTACGCACTGGTCCGGCAGCCTCCGGTCGGTCAGGATGCCGCGTGCCGGTGCCCGCCGCGATCGGTAGCGTGGGAGCGCGGCGGTGTCCGCGACGGAGGTGCCCATGGGAGCAGCGATCGGTGCGGCCCTCCCGGTCGCGGTCGGGATCGCCATCAGCCCGCTGCCGGTGGTCGCGGTGGCGCTGATGCTGGTGAGCAGCCGGCCCCGGGCCAACGCGCTGACGTTCCTGGCCGCCTGGTCCGTCACGGTCGCCGCAGTGGTCCTCGTCGTGGCGCTGGCCGCCGGTCAGACCTCCGCGCCCGGCCACGACCCGGCACGGTGGACCGGATGGTTGCGCATCGCTCTCGGGGCGGCCCTGCTCCTGCTGGCGTTGCGGCGCTGGCGTGCCCGGCCCCGCGGGGACGGCGCGCCGGACCAGCCCCGCTGGATGTCCGCCGTCGAGTCGTTCACCCCGGTGCGCTCCGCCGGGCTCGCCGCGCTGCTGGCCGGGGTCAACCCGAAGAACCTGCTCCTGGCGGTCTCGGCCGGCGTGAGCGTCGCCGGCGCGACGGCGGACACGACGGCGACGCTGATGGCCGCCGTCGTGCTCGCCGCGGCGGCGAGCCTGGGCGTGGCCGCACCCGTCGTGGTCTACCTCGCGGCCGGCGACAGGGCCGGACCTCGCCTCGAGGAGATCAGGACCTGGCTGGTCCGGCACGACGCGGTGATCATGGCCGTCCTGCTGGTGGTGCTCGGCGCCAAGCTCATCGGCGACGGCATCAGCGTCCTGTGAGATGCCGGGCCCGACCGGTCACGCCTGCTGCAGGCCCCCGCGCACGATCGAGTCGCCCGAGTGCGTCGGGTCGCCGTCGAACGGCTCCTCGGAGACGTCCACCAGGGAGTAGCGCTCCAGGTCCAGACCCTCGGGCACCGGGAACGCCCCGTCGTCACCCTCCAGCATGCCCAGGCTCACCATGCCGCTGAGGTCCTCGGCGATGAGCCAGACCTCCCGGTAGCCGTCGGCGGACGTGTCGGTCCCGCCCAGCGACACCTGGATCTCCCGCTCGCCGTCGGGCAGCTCCTCGACGACGGCGCGGCCCGTGGACCCGGTCCAGTCCGGCAGCGCCTCCAGGTCGGCCTCCGCGACGGCCACCGGCGTCGGCGCAGGGGAGGGCAGCGGCGACTGCGCCCGCTCCCAGGCGACGCCGCCGCCGACGCCCGCCAGGAGCGCGACGCCCGCGGCGACCGCGCCCCACAGCACGGGACGACGACGGCGGGAGGCCAGGTCGACCACCTCGGCACCGCGGTCCGTGCCCGTGGCGGGTGTGCCGCCGTCGACCGGTCCGCGGCCCGCGGCGGACGCCTCCGGCGCCAGCTCGGCGGTGATGCGGTCCCAGACGTGGTCCGGGGGAGCGACCAGGGTCTCCTCGCCGGCCGCGCGCGCCCGGGACGCCACCACGGCCAGCTCGTCGGCCTCGGCCCGGCACTGCGGGCAGGAGCGCAGGTGGACGTGCTCGGCCTCGGACGCGGCGTCCTGCTCCCCGAGCGCGAGGAGCGCGAGGACCTCGGGATCAACGTGCTGCACCATCCACCTCCCATCGGGTGCGCAGCCTGGACAAACTTCGTCGGACGTGGCTCTTGACGGTACCGAGGGGCAGAGCCAGCTCCTCGGCGACCTGACTGTGGGTCATGTCGCGGTAGAACACCAGTCGCAGGATCGTGCCCGCCGGGTCGCCGAGCTGTGCGAGCTCGTCGGCCACCAGGGCACGGTCCACGACGGGGGCTCCGACCGGGTCCATCTCTCCGACAGGGTTCGGAGCGAACGCCTCCGCGGCTTGGCGTTGGCGTCGGACCCGTTCACGTGCGGCGTGGACGTCGGCGATCTTGTGGCGTGCGATGCCCAGGAGCCAGGTCGAGAGCTTCGCACGCGCCGGATCGTAGCCCTCCCGTCCCCGCCACGCCGCGACGAAGACCTGCTGGGTCACGTCCTCGGCGTCCGAGGCCTCGCCCAGGGAGCGAAGGGCCACCGTGTGCACCAGCGGTGACCAGCGGCGGTACGCGGCCGCCAGCCCGTCCTCGCTGCCCGAGGCGAACGCGGCGGCGACCTCGGCGTCGGGGTCGCCGGTCGGGGGCGTGGCGCCCTCGGCCACTGTCGTCACGTGACCTCCGTGATCGTCGTGAAGTGGTCGCGTCGTGCGTCCGTGCCGACAACCTAGCGGCTGGGCGGGTCAGAAGCATCATGGCACCGCCGTGACGACCAGGTTGTCCTCGTAGTGGCCGGCGTCCGCGTCCCAGCGTCCCCCGCACGTGACCAGGGCCAGCCGGGGCTCACCGGTCCGGTCGAAGATCGTCTCGAGCGGCGTCCCCGACTTGTGGAACCGCTCGACGGTCCGGACCGTGTAGTCGTGGACCGCGCCGTCGGCGTCGGTCACCCGGACCCGGTCGCCCGGCTCGACGTCGGCGAGTGCCGCGAACGCCCCGACGCCCTCCGAGGTGTCGACGTGGGAGGCGAGGACGGTGGTCCCGGCCTCGTCGGCGGGTGCGGCACCGAAGCGGTACCACCCCGCGACGTCACCGGAGCCCGGCAGCTCCATGGTGCCGTCCGGGTCGACGCCCACGGGACGCACGTCGACGTCCACCGTGTCCGCCACCTGCACCCGGACGGGTGCGGCGACGTCGACCGCCTGCGGCGGCGCGGCGTCGCGGACCGGGACCCGCGTCACGGGCTCGGCGGGCGCCGCCGGCTCGGACGACGGCGTCGGCGCAGGGCTCTGCGCCACGCTCGCCGACGGTACGGCCGCCGGCTCGCTCAGCGGAACCTGCCCGCCGACGGACTCCTCCTGCTCGAACGCGACGGCCACCGTCCCCGCCAGTGCGAGCGCCAGGGCGGGGCCGGCGATCAGGACGGCACCGCGGCGGACCGGACGACGTGCCCGGCCCGCCGCGGTGGAGGACATCCTCGTCACCGGTTCTCGCGGCCCACCCGCACCGCGGTGCGCACGCCGACGACCGTCACCAGGGCGACCAGAGCGGTCATGGCGGCGATGATCACGGCAGGGCTGAAGAACCCGTGCGAGGCGGCAGCGGCCTCACCGGTGGTGCCGGCGTCGACGCCGCCCGGTGCGGAGTGCATGCCCTCGACGGTCTGGGTGGCCAGCGCGAGGGAGTCGTCGTCGAGCGAGCCCCAGGCGTACACGATGGTGTTCACGCCCTCGGCCACGTCGACGTCGGCCGGTCCGAGCACCGGCTCGGTGGTCCCCGCGGCGGCCACCGCCGCTGAGACCGTGCCGGCCGGCAGGTCGAGGACCTGCTCGTCCGGGTTCTCCAGCCCCTCGATCACCGGGTCGCCGCCGGCGAGCACGTCGACGGCCGGGGCCGCGGCGACGTGCCGGACGGTGAGCCGACCCTCGCCGGCCGCGATCTGCGACGTGTCGTTGGTGAACAGGGTGGCGGTGGGCGAGCCCTCGGCGTCCAGGTGCGCGGCGGCCGTGTAGCTCATGTCCGCCTCGAGCGGGAGGTCGACCGGGCCGATGACGGGCTCGGAGTCGTCCTCGGCGTCCGCGGCGGTGATGGCCACGGAGTACGTCCCCGGGGCCAGCTCCAGGGGACCGGCGAGGTCGCCGGGCTCGAAGTCGTCCAGCGTGAGCTCGCCGTCGACGTACACGTCGACCGTCGTGTCCGGGACGCCGTGCAGGACGGAGAGCATCGCGTCGCCGTCGGCGGCCGCGGCCGGCAGGGCGAACGCGGTGCCGGTCGCCGCGGCGAGCGCCGTGGCGCCGAGCGCGGTGGCGAGTCGGTGGGTGCGCATGAGGTCCTCCTGGTGTCTCGCCCTGTCCGCCGTGGACAGGACTGTGCTGTCGTTGCACCAGGTGTTCGTGCGCGGAGGCCGAACTGGATGCACTTCGATGAAGTTTTTTCCGGACGGCCTCACCGAGACCGGTCGCCGCGGGCCCGGCGGGGCAGCGTCCGGCCGCCGGACGACGTGGTGAAGGAGACGTCGGTGGCGTGCGTGCGGGTCAGCGGGTCGCCGAGGGCGTCCCCGCCCAGCGCGTGCGCCACCTGCGCCAGGGGGCGGCGGGTCTCGAACTCGCGGGCGAGGGCGTCGAAGATCGGGGTGTCGTTGCTGCGCACAAAGATATTCTGCGACGCGCCGTCCGGCGTGTCGGCCGGGACACGGCCACCTTCACAGTGATCTCACACGCCCTCACACGACGGTCGCGACCGGCCGCGGACCACCTGCCGCGCTCGTGTTGCGCGCGGTTGCGCGGGGGTCGATGATCGAGCCGGGTGACCTGCAGGTTCGCTCCTGGACACCGGATCCACGGCGCTGCGTGCGACGTCATCGGTCGCCCCACGGACGGAGAGGGAGGACATGACATCCACCGCACCCGTGGAGCTCGTGCTCATCGAGTTCCCGCAGAGCGACTTCACCGGGGAGATCCTCGCCGAGCTGGCCCGCCTGCAGTCGGCGGGCACCATCTCGGTGCTGGACGCCCTGGCGATCCGCAAGGACACCGACGGCGACGTGGAGTGGCTCGAGGCCACCGACGCCGGCACCGAGCTCGCCGACCTGGTCGGTGAGCCGAGCGGGCTCCTCGCCGAGGACGACGTCGACGCCATCGCCGAGGAGCTCGTGCCCGGTTCGGCCGTGGGTATGGTCGTCTTCGAGCACACGTGGGCCACCGGGCTCACGTCGGCCATCCGCGACGCCGGCGGACGCCTGATCGACATGACCACGGTCCCGCCGGCCGCGCTCGAGGAGCTGGCCGCCGCGATCAGCGAGGAGGACTGAGATGCCCAGACGAGTCGGACGACCGGGCCTGATCGGGACGATGGCCCGCACCGCCGTCATCACCGGGACGGCCAACGCCGTGAGCCGCGGCATGAACAACCGGGCGGCCGGCCGGGCCGACCAGCGCGCGTCGGCCGACGCCTACAACGCCCAGCAGCAGCAGCTCGCCCAGCAGCAGCAGATGCAGCAGATGCTGGCCCAGCAGCAGGCGCAGCAGGCGCAGCTCGCCCAGGCCCCCGCGGCCTCCAGCGCGGGCACGGGTGACACCATGGCCCAGCTGCAGAAGCTCGGCGACATGAAGAACGCCGGGCTGCTGACGGACGCGGAGTTCTCGGCGGCCAAGGCCAAGATCCTGGGGTGAGGCCCAAGCGCAGGCGCGCCGGCGCCGGAGGAGCACAGTGACCACGGACGACGCCGGCGCGCCCGCCGTGCCCGAGGAGGAGCGCCTGTCCGACGAGCAGCGCGCTGCCCGCAACCGGGGCTACGTCGGCGTCCTGGGCCTCTCGGCCGCCATCGGGATCCCCGTCTCGTTCGTCGCGTTCGGGTTCCTGGCGCTGCTGCACGCCATCGAGCACGGCGTGTGGGAGTCGCTGCCGGAGTCGCTCGGGTACGCCGAGGTGCCGTGGTGGTGGACCCTGCCGTGGCTGGCCGTCGGGGGCGTGCTGGTCGGCGTCGCCGTCCGGTGGATGCCGGGGCACGGCGGGCACGTCCCGATCGACGGGCTCGGGATCGAGCCGGTGCCCGCCCGGATGGTGCCGGGGATCCTGCTCGCCGCGCTCGCCGGGCTGCCGCTCGGCGCCGTGCTCGGGCCGGAGGCGCCGCTGCTCGCGCTCGGTTCGGCGTGCGCGCTGCTCTTCGTGCGCCCGCTCGCGTCCCTCGACGACCCGGGCGCCCGAGCCCTGATCACCGTGGCCGGCGCGTCGGCGGCGCTGGCGGCGATCTTCGGCAACCCGCTGATCGGCGCGGTGTTCGTCCTCGAGGCCGCGGGCCTGGCGGGACCCAAGCTGGCCCGCGTGGTGCTGCCCAGCCTGCTCTCGTCGGGCGTGGGCTTCCTCGTCTTCACCGGGATGGGGGCGTGGACCGGCCTGGAGATCTCCTCGCTGTCCCTGCCGCCGCTGGACGGTCCGGTCCGCCCGGACATCGGCGACGTGCTGTGGACCGTCCCGGTCGCCGTCGTCATCGCGTTCGCCGTGCGCCAGGTGCACCACCTGGGCCGGTGGACCCGGGACCGGGCGGTCCGGCGACCGTTCGAGTACGCCGTCGGCGCGGCGCTGGTGGTCGGGCTGTGCGCCGGCGCCTACTCGCTGCTGACCGGGCGGTCCCCCGAGGAGGTCGCGCTGAGCGGCCAGGGCATGCTCGAGCCGCTGGCGTCCGACCCGGCCGCGTGGCCCCTGTGGGTGCTGGTCGCGCTGATCGTGTTCAAGGCGATCGGGTACGGCGTGTCGCTGGGTGCTCTGCGGGGCGGTGCGATCTTCCCGGCCATCCTGCTCGGTGCGGCCGCGGGGGTCCTGGTGTCCGGCCTGCCCGGCTACGGCGCGATCCCCGCGATGGCTGCCGGGATGGCGGCGGCCACCGCCTCGGTGCTGCCCTTCCCCGTGGCCTCGGCCGTCCTGGTCGTGCTGCTGCTCGGACCGAGCGCCACGGCGATGGCGCCGGTCGTGCTGATCGCCGTCGTCGTCGCCTTCGTCTCGGAGCAGATCGTCGCCACGCAGCGGGGCAAGCGGCCGGCCTGAGCCCTACTCGCCGGTCGACCCGTCGATCGACTCCCGCAGCAGGTCGGCGTGCCCGTTGTGCCGGGCGTACTCCTCGACCAGGTGGGTCAGGATCCAGCGCACCGTGAAGCGACCGCCGCCGTGGCGGTCCTCGCGGGCCGAGAGGGTCTCGAGCCCGTCGCGGGCGAGGGCGGCGTCGAGCAGGCGGTCCGCCGCGGCGACCGTCCGGTCGTAGGTGCCGCGCAGCTCCTCGGGGGAGTCCGCGGCCGCCGAGTGCCAGTCCCAGTCGCGGTCCTGTCCCCAGTCCGCCGTGTCGAACGGCGGCAGGGGGTCGTGCCCCGCCAGCACCACGCTGCACCAGTTCGACTCGACGTAGGCGAGGTGCTTGACCAGCCCGCCGAGGGTCATCGTCGACGGCGCCAGCGGTGTATCGAGCTGGGCTGCCGACAGGCCGGACGTCTTCCAGCGCAGCGTGTCGCGGTGGTAGTCGAGGAAGGCCCGCAGGGTGGTGGCCTCGTCGGCGCGCAGCGGCGGTTCGATCCGTCCGGGGGAGCTGGTCACGCAGCGCACTCTAGCCGCCCGTGGCAGCCACCTCGCCCGCGCGCCGCAGCACGTCGTCGAGCATCTCCTCGGTGAGGCGACCGGTGAACGTGTTGTGCGGCGACACGTGATAGCAGCCCAGCACGGTCAGCGGCGGACGGCCCGTGTCGCGGGGCAGGAACAGCTCGGCGCCGTGGGCGAAGGGCGGTCGCGGTCGTGGGACGGCGCGGCCGGACGTGGCGAGGAACGACAGCGTGGCGTTCCAGCCGATCGCACCGAGCGTCACCACCACGCGCAGCGTCGGGGCCAGGAGCTCGAGCTCGCGGGCCAGGTAGGGCGCGCACCGGGCGCGTTCGGCAGGCGTGGGTCGGTTCTGCGGGGGAGCGCACCGCACGGGCGCGGTGAGCCGGATCCCGGTGAGGGTGGTCCCGTCGTCCCGGTCCGTCGAGGTGGGGCTGTCGGCGTACCCGGTGCGGTGCAGGGCGGCGAACAGGAAGTCGCCGCTGCGGTCCCCGGTGAACATCCTGCCGGTGCGGTTGGCGCCGTGGGCGGCCGGCGCGAGCCCCACGACCGCGACGGCGGCCCGCGGGTCCCCGAACCCGGGCACCGGCCGGGCCCAGTAGTCCTGTCCCCGGAACGCCGCGCGAGGGTCGGCGGCGACGCTCTCCCGCCACGCGACGAGGCGCGGGCAGGCGCGACAGCCGGTCACGCGGTCGTCGAGCTCGGCCAGGCTGTGCGCCGCACCCGCCGTCGTGGCCGGGTCGGTGGTCGGGCGCTCGCTGTGCTCCACCGTGCCATCGTGCCCGCTCGGTACCGGCACGGCGAGGGCCCGCCCCCGGTGGGGGGAGCGGGCCCTGGTCGCGGAGCGCTCAGACCGTCGCGCGCGGTGCGCCGGCCTCGACGGCGGGCACCGGGCGGCTCGCGAGGGACCGCAGCGACCATCCGACGAGCCCGAACAGGACGCCGAGGCCGACGACCAGGGCGCTGACGCCGTACGCGACCACCGAGGTGAACAGGGACGCCCGCAGGAACGAGGCGTTCATCGCCGTGTCGCGCAGGGGGTCCTCGCGGTCCAGCTCGGCGTAGGTGAGCCCGCCGGTGGCGGCGAGCGCGTGCTCGTCGATGACCTGCGCCTGGGCGTAGGCGGAGAAGGGGCCGTCGACGGTGTCGCCGGCGAGGAACGCGGCGTCCTCGGACACGGTGATGTTCTGCGCGTCGAGCTGCGAGCTCACGGTGGCCCAGGTGACCGCGCCGGCGACGATCATCAGGACGCCGGCGATCAGGGCGATCAGCCCGACGACCCGCACGCCGCGGGTTCCGGTCCGGTCGGTGGTGGTGCGGGCGGTGGTGGTCATGGTTCCCCTCCGTGGTCCGGGTCGCGGGGTTCCGCGGCCGGTGCGTGACGCCCTTTCCGGCGCCTGTTCCTATGGTAAGACCACATCTCCTGACCTGCATCGACATCGGTTGTGAAGTCCTTCACAAGATGTTCACGGGCAAGCGACCGGCTGCCGGGGCGGGAGCCTGGCCCGCCGTCGTCGGCCGGGCACCGCGCCGCAGCAGCACGCGTGGCCGCGGTCGGCGCCGGGTCGGTACCATCGAGGGGCGCCACCGGGCCGTGGCGCTGCGTGGCGTCCTGCCGTGGGCGCCCACCACCCCCGAACCAGCACAGGGAGTCCCACCGTGTCCGACGTCATGAACACCACCGAACCCACGACCGCGGTGACGGTGGCGACCACGACGACGGGCACCGACCTCTTCGCGGACCGGCGCGACGTCGTCGTCATGCGGGTCGACGGCGAGCTGCTGGACCTGGCGCGCGAGCTCGAGCCGGGCACCGTCGTCGAGCCCGTGACCATCGACTCGCCCGACGGCCTCGCCGTGCTGCGCCACAGCGCCGCCCACGTCCTGGCCCAGGCGGTCCAGCAGGTGAACCCGGACGCGAAGCTGGGCATCGGCCCGCCCGTCACCGACGGCTTCTACTACGACTTCGACGTCGCCGAGCCGTTCACCCCCGACGACCTCAAGAAGCTCGACAAGGCGATGGCGCGCATCGTCAAGGAGGGCCAGACGTTCCGGCGCCGCGTCGTCACCGAGGACGAGGCCCGCGCCGAGCTCGCCGCCGAGCCCTACAAGCTCGAGCTCATCGGGCTCAAGGGCGCCTCGGGGTCGTCCGAGGCCGACGACTCGGGTGTCTCCGTCGAGGTCGGCGGCGGCGAGCTGACCATCTACGACAACGTCCGCGGCGCCGGGCGCGAGAGCGAGCAGGTGGTCTGGTCGGACCTCTGCCGCGGCCCCCACCTGCCCTCCACGAAGCTCATCGGCAACGGCGTCCAGCTCATGCGCTCGGCCGCCGCGTACTGGCGCGGCAGCGAGAAGAATCCCCAGCTGCAGCGCGTCTACGGCACCGCCTGGCCGAGCAAGGACGAGCTCAAGGCCTACCTCGAGCGCCTGGCGGAGGCCGAACGGCGCGACCACCGACGACTCGGCAGCGAGCTGGACCTGTTCAGCTTCCCCGACCAGATCGGCTCCGGCCTCGCGGTGTTCCACCCCAAGGGCGGCATCGTGCGCACCGAGATGGAGGACTACTCGCGGCGCAAGCACATCGAGGGCGGCTACTCGTTCGTCGCGAGCCCGCACATCACCAAGGGCCGGCTCTTCGAGACCTCGGGCCACCTGGACTGGTACGCCGACGGCATGTACCCGCCCATGCACCTGGACGCCGAGCTCGACGACGACGGCACCGTGCGCAAGCCCGGCCAGGACTACTACCTGAAGCCGATGAACTGCCCGATGCACAACCTGATCTTCGACTCGCGCGGACGCTCCTACCGGGAGCTGCCGCTGCGCCTGTTCGAGTTCGGCACCGTGTACCGGTACGAGAAGTCCGGCGTCGTGCACGGCCTGACCCGCGCCCGCGGCTTCACCCAGGACGACGCGCACATCTACTGCACCCGCGAGCAGATGCGCGACGAGCTGAGCACGACGCTGACGTTCGTGCTCGACCTGCTCAAGGACTACGGCCTGGACGACTTCTACCTGGAGCTGTCCACCCGCGACCCGGAGAAGTCGGTCGGCGAGGACGCGGCGTGGGAGGAGGCGACCCGCACCCTCGAGGAGGTCGCCACGGCCTCCGGGCTGGACCTCGTGCCCGACCCGGGCGGCGCCGCGTTCTACGGGCCGAAGATCTCGGTGCAGGCCAAGGACGCCATCGGCCGCACCTGGCAGATGTCGACCATCCAGCTCGACTTCAACCTGCCCGAGAAGTTCGACCTGGAGTACACCGCCGCGGACGGCTCGCGGCAGCGCCCCGTCATGATCCACCGCGCGCTGTTCGGCTCCATCGAGCGGTTCTTCGCCGTCCTGCTGGAGCACTACGCGGGCGCGTTCCCGGCCTGGCTCGCCCCCGTCCAGGTGCTCGCGGTGCCGGTGGCGGACGCGTTCGACGACTACCTCGGCGACGTCGTCGCCCGGTTGCGCGCCCAGGGCATCCGCGCCGAGCTCGACGTCTCCGACGACCGCTTCGGCAAGAAGATCCGCAACGCCGCCAAGCAGAAGGTGCCGTTCGTGCTCATCGCCGGGGGAGAGGACGCCGAGGCCGGCGCCGTGTCCTTCCGCTACCGCGACGGCACGCAGGAGAACGGCGTGCCCGTGGCCGACGCCGTCGAGCGCGTCGTGGCGGCCGTCCGCGACCGCGAGCAGGTCTGAGGATGCCCGACGACGCGACCGGCCCCGAGCTGGTGCCGGCGGACCGGTTCGGCCCGCCCGAGGACGACATGGACCGCCTGTGGACGCCGCACCGCATGGTCTACATCGGCGGGCAGGACAAGCCCGCCGACTCCTCGGTGGCGCAGTGCCCGTTCTGCCGGATCCCGGGCGGCGACGACGCCGACGGCCTCGTGGTCGCCCGGGGCGCGGAGTGCTACGTGGTGCTCAACCTGTACCCGTACAACAGCGCGCACCTGATGGTCCTGCCCTACCGCCACGTCTCGGACTACCCGGACCTGACGCCGTCCGAGACGACGGAGCTGGCCACCCTCACCCAGACCGCCATGCAGGTGGTGCGGCAGGTCTACGCGCCGGCCGGGTTCAACCTCGGGATGAACCAGGGCGAGGTGGCCGGCGCCGGCATCGCCGCGCACCTGCACCAGCACGTCGTGCCGCGCTGGCTCGGGGACGCCAACTTCCTGCCCGTCGTCGGGCGGACGAAGTCCCTGCCGGAGCTGCTGGCCGACACCCGGGCACGCCTCGCGGCGGCGTGGCCCGCCGCCTGACCCGGCGCTGGCGCTAGCCTGGCCCCGGCCGGTCGGCGACCGGCACGAACGAACGATCCCGAGGAGCACCCCATGTTCGGCCGTCTGCGGGCCACCATGCAGCGACTGTTCACGCCGCTGGCGGACCTGCTGCTGCGACGGGGCGTCTCGCCGGACGCGGTGACGATCACCGGCACCGTCGTCGTGACCGCGGTGGCCCTCACCCTCCTGCCCACCGGGCACCTGCTGCTGGGCGGGGTGCTGATCGGGCTGTTCGCGCTGACCGACTCCCTCGACGGTGTGATGGCCCGCCGCAGCGGTCGCACCGGGCCGTGGGGAGCGTTCCTCGACTCGACCCTCGACCGGGTCTCCGACGGCGCGGTGTTCGCCGGCATCACGCTGTGGTTCGTGCTGCACCCGGACGAGCCGCTGGCCACGGCGGGGACCGTCGCCGCGCTGGCGTGCCTGGTGCTCGGCTCCGTGGTGCCCTACGCGCGAGCCCGGGCCGAGTCGGTGGGCGCCTCGGCCACCGTCGGCATCGCCGAGCGGACCGACCGCCTCGTGATCGCGCTGGTACCCACCGGGTTCGTGCAGGTCGGGCTGCCCGTCGCCGTCCTCGTGGGCGCGCTCGCCCTGCTCGCCGTCGCGAGCCTCGTGACGGTCGTGCAGCGCGTCGGCACGGTGCGCCGCCAGCTCGCCGTCGCGGGCCCCGGGACGGCGGACGCATGAGCGTCGCCGACCTGTACACGTTCGCCTGGCGCCACGCCGCCAAGGTGCCCGAACCGGTGCTGCGCGCGGCCGGCACGCTGGCCGCCGACGCCGTGTGGCTGCGCCGGGGTGCCGGCGTGCGCCGGCTGGAGTCCAACTACGCCCGCGTGCGCCCCGACCTGGACGCGCGCGCCGTGCGCCGGCTGGCGCGCGAGGGGATGCGTCGCTACCTGCGCTACTTCCGCGAGGCGTTCACCCTGCAGGCGCTGAGCCCCGAGCAGGTGACCGCCCGGGTGCGTGCCGAGGGCATCGAGCACGTGCAGCCCACGACGCAGGCCGGCGGGTCCGCCGTCCTCGCCCTCGGGCACCTGGGCAACTGGGACCTCGCGGGAGCCTGGGCCACGCCGCACCTCGCCCCCGTCCTGACGGTCGCCGAGCGGCTCGAGCCCCCGCAGCTCTACGCCGAGTTCGTCGCCTTCCGCCGCGCGATCGGCATCGACGTGCTCGGCCTCGGCGACGACGGCGTCTTCCGCGACCTGGTGCGCGGTGCGGCCGACGGGCCCCGGCTGCTGCCGCTGCTGTCCGACCGCGACCTGACCGCCACGGGCGTCGAGGTCGACCTGTGCGGGCACCGCGCCCGGGTCGCCGCCGGGCCCGCCGCGCTCGCCCTCGCCGCCGACGCGCCCCTGGTGCCCGTCGGGATCCGCCACGAGCGGCTGCGCGGCGAACGGCGACGCCGGGCGGGCAGCGCCTGGGGGATCGTCATCCGGTTCCACGAACCCGTGCCCCGCCCCGACGGCGTCGACCGGCGCGAGCAGATCGCGACCATGACCCAGGGCTGGGTGGACGCCCTGGGCGCGTTCCTGGGCACCCACACCGCCGACTGGCACATGCTGCAGAAGGTGTTCGTCTCCGACCTCGACCCGGAACGGTACGCCCGCACCCGCGCCGAGGCGGGGGAGGTCTGATGCGGCCGCTGCGAGTGGGCATCGTGTGCCCCTACTCCTTCGACGCCCCCGGCGGCGTGCAGTTCCACGTGCGCGACCTCGCCGAGGCGCTGCGCGACCAGGGTCACGAGGTCTCGGTGCTGGCCCCCGCGGGGGAGGGCACCGAGCTGCCCGACGTCGTCACCTCCGCCGGGCGGGCCGTCCCCGTGCGCTACAACGGGTCCGTCGCACGCCTCGCGTTCGGACCGCGCACCGCCGCGCGCGTGCGCCGGTGGATCGACGCCGGCGACTTCGACGTGCTGCACCTGCACGAACCCATGACGCCGTCGCTGTCCATGCTGGCCCTATGGGTGGCCGAGGGACCCGTGGTCGCGACGTTCCACACCTCCCAGGTGCGCTCGCGCGCCCTGCAGATCGCCCACCCCCTGCTGCGCCAGTCCCTCGAGAAGATCTCCGCGCGCATCGCCGTCTCGGAGGACGCCCGACGCACCCTCGTGGACCACCTCGGCGGGGACGCCGTCGTCGTGCCCAACGGCGTCTACGTCGACGCGTTCGACGTCGCGCCCGAGCCCCGGTGGCAGGGCACCGCGCAGGCCCCGACCATCGCGTTCCTCGGACGCCTGGACGAACCCCGCAAGGGGCTGCAGGTGCTCGCGCAGGCCGCACCGGGAATCCTGCGCCAGGTGCCGGGAGCACGGTTCCTCGTCGCCGGCCGCGGCGACACCGGGAGGGCCGACGCCGAGGCGCTGCTGGGCCCCGACGCCGCCTCGTTCGAGTGGCTCGGCGGCGTCAGCGACGCCGACAAGGCCGCGCTCCTGGCCTCCGCCGACCTGTACGTCGCCCCCCAGACCGGCGGCGAGAGCTTCGGCATCGTCCTGGTCGAGGCGATGAGCGCCGGCGCCGGCGTCGTCGCCAGCGACCTCGGAGCGTTCCAGCGCGTGCTCGACGACGGTGCGGCGGGCCGCCTGTTCACCACCGGCGACCCCGCGGCCCTGACCCGCGCCGTCCTCGGGGCGCTCGCGGACCCGCAGGACACCGCCGAGCGGCGTCGACGCGCGAGCGAGTTCGTGCGGCACTTCGACTGGTCGACCGTCACGGGCCAGGTGCTGGCCGTCTACGAGATGGCGGTCGCGGCGGCCGAGGCGCTCGGCGACGGGCGGGTGCGCCAGGACCTCGCCGCCGAGCGGCCCGCCTGGCTCCTGGGTCGCCGGACCCGCACGGAAGCCGGAGGTGACCGGTGAGCTGGTCGGAGATCGCCCTGGTCGCCGTCGTCCTGCTCGGCCTCGCGCTGTGGTCGGTGTGGGTGACCGCCTCGCGCCTGGACCGCCTGCACCACAAGGTCGTGGCCTCCCGCATCGCGCTGCAGGCCCAGCTCGACCGGCGCTCGCGGGCCGCCGTCGACCTCGCCTCGGCCGGGCTGCTCGACCCGGCGAGCGCCGTGCTCGTGGCCGACGCGGCGCTCGCGGCCCCGGGGGCCGGGGACCTGGCGGCGCCGGCCGACCGCCCCTCGACGGCGGAGACCTTCGCGCTGACCGGGCTGCCGGCGGAGCGGGCCCGGGGCGAGTCCGCGCTGTCGGTCACGCTGCGGTCGGTGCTCGACGACGGCACGTGCCGCGCGCTGCAGGAGGATGCGGCGGGCGAGGCGTTGCTGGGCGACCTGGCGGCCGCGTGGTACCGCGCCCAGCTCGCGCGCCGGTTCCACAACGAGGCCGTGGCGCAGGCCCAGCGTGCCCGGGGTCCGCGTGCGGTGCGCCTGCTGCGGCTGGCCGGTCGGGCGCCGCTGCCGCGCACCGTCGAGCTCGACGACCAGATGCCGGCGGGGCTCGAGCGGCCCTGACCGGCCCGACCTGCTGGGCGCCGGTCCGGACCGCGTCAGGACGGCGCCGGGCCGGTCCGGACGGCCGTAGGATGGGAGCACGGCGTGGGAACCCACGTCGGCGGTCGGCGCGGACGCGCCGGCACGCACCAGGACACACTCTGTGAGGTTGCGTTGAGCGAGACCACCGGCACCCCTGCCCCCTCGACGGGCGTCGGCGAGGTGGGCACCGCCCGCGTCAAGCGTGGCATGGCCGAGATGCTCAAGGGCGGCGTCATCATGGACGTCGTCACGCCGGAGCAGGCGAAGATCGCCGAGGACGCCGGCGCGGTGGCCGTCATGGCCCTCGAGCGCGTCCCGGCGGACATCCGGGCCCAGGGCGGTCTGGCGCGCATGAGCGACCCGGACATGATCGAGGGCATCATCGACGCCGTCTCCGTGCCGGTGATGGCCAAGGCGCGCATCGGGCACTTCGTCGAGGCGCAGGTGCTGCAGTCCCTCGGTGTCGACTACGTCGACGAGTCCGAGGTGCTCAGCCCCGCCGACTACGCCAACCACATCGACAAGTGGGCGTACACCGTGCCGTTCGTCTGCGGAGCCACCAACCTCGGCGAGGCGCTGCGCCGCATCACCGAGGGCGCGGCGATGATCCGCTCGAAGGGCGAGGCCGGCACCGGTGACGTCTCGAACGCCACCACCCACATGCGCCAGATCCGCCAGCAGATCCGCCGGCTGACGTCGCTGCCGACGGACGAGCTGTTCGTCGCGGCCAAGGAGCTCCAGGCCCCCTACGAGCTGGTCGCGGAGGTGGCGCGCACCGGCAAGCTGCCCGTCGTGCTGTTCACCGCGGGCGGCATCGCCACCCCGGCGGACGCCGCGATGATGATGCAGCTGGGCGCCGAGGGCGTGTTCGTCGGCTCGGGCATCTTCAAGTCGGGCGACCCGGCCGCCCGCGCCAAGGCGATCGTCCAGGCCACGACGTTCCACGACGACCCCGACGTGATCGCGAAGGTTTCCCGCGGGCTGGGTGAGGCCATGGTCGGCATCAACGTCGAGGAGGACCCGGAGCCGGTGCGCCTCGCCGAGCGCGGCTGGTGACCTCCCGGGCCGGTACGACCCCCTGAGCATGCCTCCGAGGCCCCGCGGACGACGTCCGCGGGGCCTCGTCGGCGTCGGCTACCGTCGTGGCGTGCTCCTGCCTGACGTCTCCGTGCCCGGTGCAGACCTCCCGGTCCGGGCGGTGCTGCCCGCCACGGTCGAGGTGGTGCGGTCCCACGGTGCGGCGGTGCTGGTGGCCCCGCCCGGATCCGGGAAGACCTCGCTGCTCCCGCTCGCCCTGGCCGACGCGCTCGAGGGGACGGTCGTCGTCGCCGAGCCGCGACGGATGGCGACCCGCGCGGCCGCGACGCGGCTGGCGGCCCTGGTGGGCGAACCCGTCGGGGAGCGCGTCGGCTACGCGATGCGCGGGGAGCGCCGGGGCGGCGAGGGCCTGCGCGTGGAGGTCGTCACCACGGGGCTCCTCGTGCGGCGCCTGCAGCAGGACCCGGAGCTGCCGGGCGTCGCGGCGGTCGTCATCGACGAGTGCCACGAGCGGCATCTCGACGCCGACCTGCTCCTGGCGTTCTGCGCCGACGTCCGGGCGAACCTGCGCGACGACCTGGCGGTCGTCGCGACGTCGGCCACCGCGGACACGGTCAGGCTGAGCCGGGCGTTGGGCGCCGACGCCCCGGCACCCGTGCTCACCGCGACCGCCACCGCGTTCGACGTCGCGGTCGAGTGGGTCCCGCCGCCCGTCGCCACGCCGCTGCTTCCCGGCGGGCGGGTCGACCCCCGGCTGCTGGACCACGTCGCCGCGGTCGTGGAGCGTGCCCTGAGCGAGAACGACGGCGACGTCCTGGTGTTCGTGCCGGGGGAGGCCGAGATCGCCGGGGTGACCCGCCGGCTGCCGGGGCGGCACGTGCTGCCTCTGTACGGCCGCCAGTCGCGGGCCGAGCAGGACCGCGCGCTGGCCCCGGCCGAGGCGCGACGGGTCGTGGTCACGACGTCGGTCGCCGAGAGTTCCCTGACCGTGCCGGGCGTGCGGGTCGTGGTCGACGCGGGTCTGTCCCGGGAGCCGAGGACCGACCAGTCCCGCGGCCTCGGCGCCCTGGTCACGTGCCGGGTGTCGCGGTCCTCGGCGGAGCAGCGGGCCGGTCGCGCCGGGCGCGAGGCACCGGGGCGGGTCTACCGGTGCTGGTCGAGGACCGACCACGCACGGCTCGACGACCACGCGGCACCCGAGGTCGCGGTGGCGGACCTGGCGTCCTTCGCTCTCGATCTCGCCGCCTGGGGCGCGCCCGGTGGGGAGGGTCTCGCCCTGCTCGACGCGCCGCCGGCACCGGCGTTGTCCGCGGCCACCGCGCTGCTGCGCAGCTTCGGCGCGGTGGACGGCGGTGGCCGGATCACCGGGCGTGGCCGCCGGATGGCCCGCGTCGGTGTGCACCCGCGGCTGGCGCGCGCCCTGCTCGACGGGTCGCCGCGGGTCGGTGCCGACCGGGCACGCGAGGTCGTCGCCCTGCTCTCGGACGACGCAGGACGCGGCGTCGGTGACGACCTGCCCGCGCGGTGGCGTGCCCTGCGGCGGGGTGACGACCGGGCGGCCACCGCACGCTGGCGCGGCGAGGTGCGGCGCCTGGGCCGGGGCGACGGCGCAGGCGCCTCGCGCGACGGGCGGACCGCGCCGGGCAGGACCGCCCCGGGCGCCGGGGTGCCGGACGACCTCGCGGCGGGGATCGTGGTGGGTCTGGCGTACCCGGACCGCATCGCGCGGGCCCGGGGGAGCGGATCGGTGTCCTACCAGATGGCCGGTGGCACGGGTGCGGCGCTGGACGCGACGTCGCCGCTGCGGTCCGCGTCCTGGCTGGCGATCGCAGTCGCCGACCGGGCGCCGGGCCGCGCCGACGCCAGGATCCGCTCGGCGGCACCGATCGACGAGGCGACGGCCCGCGACGTCGCCGCCGACCTGGTGCAGACCGCCGACCAGATCCGGTGGGACGACGACCGGATCGTGACCCGGCGCGTGGAGTCGCTCGGCGCGATCGTGCTGACCGACGTGCCGTTGACGCAGCCGGACCCGTCGCGCGTGCAGGCCGCCGCCCGCGACGGGCTACGGCGCAGCGGTCTGTCCGTGCTGAGCTGGTCGCAGTCCGCGGTCGCCGTGCGTGAGCGCCTCGCGTTCTGCCACGCCCACCTGGGTGCACCGTGGCCCGCGGTCGACGACGACGCGTTGCTGGCCGGCCTCGACGACTGGCTCGGTCCCGAGCTCGCCGACGTGCGCGACGGGCGGGACCTCGCCCGCATCGACGTGGCCGCGGCGTTGCGGCGCCTGCTGCCGTGGCCGGCCGCGGCCCGGTTGGACGAGCTCGCGCCCGAGCGGCTCGCCGTCCCGTCGGGTGCTCTGGTCCGCCTCGCCTACGACGGCGTCGAGCCACCGGTCCTGGCCGTGAAGCTGCAGGAGGTCTTCGGCTGGACGGCCGCACCGGTGGTCGCGGACGGGAGGGTCCCCGTCGTGCTGCACCTGCTGTCGCCCGCGCGGCGGCCGGTCGCCGTCACCAGCGACCTCGCCTCGTTCTGGCGGCAGGGATATCCGCAGGTCCGGGCCGACCTGCGCGGCCGCTACCCGCGGCATCCCTGGCCGGAGGACCCGCTCGCCGCCGTGGCGACGGCACGGGCGAAGCCGCGCCGATGACACCGGCCCTGGGCTCGTCCGCCGGAGCGGGCGAACGGCCTGGACTACGCTGACGGCCATGCGCGAACCCCAGCCCGCGAGCGCCACGGCCGCGTCCCCGTCGTCCGCCTCGCTGGGGCCCGACTGGGTCCGTGGCGACGACGGCCTGCGGCACCGGCGTGCTGCTCGGGTGATCGTGCTCGACGACGCCGGGCGCGTGCTGCTGGTGCGCGGTCACGACGCCGACGACCCGGACCGTTCGTGGTGGTTCACGATCGGCGGCGGGATCGACGCCGGCGAGTCCGAGGAGCAGGCGGCGCTCCGCGAGGTGGGCGAGGAGGCCGGGCTCGTGCTCGGCGCCGGCGACCTCGAGGGGCCGGTGATGACCCGGGCCGGGATCTTCCGCTTCCTCGCCGAGACGTGCCGCCAGGACGAGGTCTTCTTCGTCGCCCGGCTCGACGGCGCCCACGAACCGACCGACCACGGGTGGACCGACGTCGAGCGGGACGTGCTCGACGAGATGCGCTGGCTGACGGTCGCCGAGCTGCGCGCCGAGGCGCGCGAGGTCTTCCCGCGGGTCCTGCCCGACGTCGTCGAGCAGCTCGCCGACGGGTGGGACGGCGTCGTGCGCCACCTCGGCACCGAGGACGACGACGCCTGACGGCCTCGTGCCCACGGCTTCTCCGTCGGCGCGGGGCGGTGCGTACACTGCCGCGGTGACCACGATCGGAGTCCTCGCCCTGCAGGGTGACGTGCGCGAGCACGTCGCCGCCCTGGAGTCTGCCGGCGCGCACGCCGTGCCGGTGCGCCGCCGGTCCGAGCTGGAGTCGGTCGACGGGCTCGTGCTGCCCGGCGGGGAGTCGACCACCATCGACAAGCTGCTGCGGGTCTTCGAGCTGCGCGAGCCGCTGCGGGCGGCGATCGCCGACGGGCTGCCGGTCTACGGCTCGTGCGCCGGCATGATCCTGCTCGCCGACCGCATCACCGGCGGCATCGACGGCCAGCAGACGCTCGGCGGGCTGGATGTGACGGTGCGGCGCAACGCGTTCGGACGCCAGGTCGACTCGTTCGAGGCCGACCTGGCCGTCGAGGGTCTCGAGGCCCCGCTGCGCTCGGTGTTCATCCGTGCGCCGTGGGTGGACGACGTCGGTCCGGGCGTGGAGGTGCTGGCCCGCATCCCGGAGCGGGCGACCGACGGCACGGGGCTCGGCGAGGCCGCCGGTAAGATCGTGGCAGTACGTTCCGGACGGCTGCTCGCCACCGCGTTCCACCCGGAGGTCACCGGGGACACTCGGGTGCACGCGCTGTTCGTCCGTCTTGTCACCGCATCGCGAAGGAGTTAGTCAGGTCATGTCCGGTCACTCGAAATGGGCCACGACCAAGCACAAGAAGGCCGCGATCGACGCCAAGCGTGGCAAGCTCTTCGCGAAGCTGATCAAGAACATCGAGGTCGCGGCCCGCACCGGCGGGGGAGACCCGGCCGGCAACCCGACCCTCTTCGACGCCATCCAGAAGGCGAAGAAGTCGTCGGTGCCGAACGACAACATCGACCGCGCCGTCAAGCGCGGCTCCGGCGAGGGCGCGGACGCCGTCGAGTACCAGACGATCATGTACGAGGGGTACGGCAACAACGGCATCGCCGTCCTGGTCGAGTGCCTCACGGACAACAAGAACCGCGCCGCGGCCGAGGTGCGTACCGCCTTCACCCGCAACGGCGGCAACCTGGCCGACCCGGGCTCGGTGTCGTACCTGTTCTCCCGCAAGGGCCAGGTCATCGTGCCGAAGGCCGACGGCGTCACGGAGGACGACGTGATGCTCGCGGCCCTGGACGCCGGCGCCGAGGACGTCACCGACCAGGGCGACTACATCGAGGTGCTCTCCGAGGCCACCGACCTGGTCGACGTGCGCTCCGCCATCGTCGACGCCGGCATGGAGTACGACTCGGCGGACTCGATCTGGCACCCGTCGATGCAGGTCGAGGTCGACGTGGAGGGGGCCCGCAAGATCGTGCGCCTCATCGACGCCCTCGAGGACAGCGACGACGTGCAGAACGTCTACGCGAACTTCGACGCCCCCGACGAGGTCATGGCGGCGCTCGACGAGTGACCGCCCCGGCCCGCCGGCGCGGGGCCGCCGACCGGCGCGCTGTGTGCCGACCGGCGCCACCACGGGCGCGTCTCGGCCCCGGTGTCGGTGGTGCGTGAGACAGTGACGCCGTGCGTGTGCTGGGAGTGGATCCGGGACTGACCCGGTGCGGTGTGGGCGTCGTGGACTCCCTGCCGGGCCGGCGGGCCGAGCTGGTCGGGGTCGGGGTGCTGACCTCGGCCCCGTCGACCAGCACGGACCTGCGCCTGCTCGAGATCTCCGCCGGGCTGGACGGCTGGCTCGACGAGCACGTCCCCGACGTCGTCGCCGTCGAGCGGGTCTTCGCGCAGAACAACCGCGGCACGGTGATGGGCACGGCCCAGGTCGCCGGCCTGGCGATGGTGGCGGCCGCCCGGCGCGGCGTGCCCGTCGCGCTGCACACCCCCAGCGAGGTCAAGGCCGCCGTCACCGGCTCGGGCCGGGCCGAGAAGGCCCAGGTCCAGCGGATGGTCGCCTCCATCCTGCGGCTGGGCAGCCCGCCACGGCCCGCCGACGCCGCCGACGCGCTCGCGCTGGCCATCACCCACCTGTGGCGGCCCGCCGGTGCGCTGCAGGGCGGCGACCGTCACGAGGTGACCCCCGCGCAGCGCGCCTGGGCGGCCGCCGAGCAGCAGGCACGGTCCCGCCGTGCCCCCCGAGCACCACGGAAGGAACCGGTCCGATGATCGCCACGCTGCGCGGCACCGTCGCCCAGGTCTCCCTCGACCGCGCCGTCCTCGACGTCGGCGGCGTCGGTTACCTGGTCCTCGCCACGCCCGCCACCCTCGCGGGCCTGCGCGTCGGCGACGAGGCGCACCTGCACACGACGCTCGTGGTGCGGGAGGACTCGATGACGCTGTACGGGTTCGCCGAGGACGCCGAGCGGGAGGTCTTCGAGACGGCCCAGTCGGTCTCCGGCGTGGGCCCGCGCATCGCCCTGGCGATGCTCGCGGTCCTCACGCCGTCCGCCCTGCGCCGGGCCGTCGCCGACGAGGACACCGCGGCCCTGCGCCGCGTCCCCGGCATCGGGGCCAAGAGCGCGCAGCGCATCGTCCTCGAGCTGTCCGGCCGGCTCGGCGAGCCCGGGCACGACGACGGCGCACCGGCCGGCAGCGGTGCGCCGGCCGACGAGCGGGGCCAGGTGGTCGAGGCGCTCGTCGGGCTGGGATGGCCGGCGAAGGTCGCCGAGGGTGCCGTGGACAAGGCCCTCGCGGAGACCGGTGCCGAGGTCGTCACGGCCGCCGCGGTGCCGACGACGCTGCGCGCCGCCCTGCGGCAGCTGGGACCCCAGCGTGGCTGAGGGCGCGATCGATCCCCAGGACCTGGGCGAACGGCTCGTCGGGGCCGGTGCCGACGAGGTCGAGCGGGCCGCGGAGGCGGCGCTGCGGCCCAAGAAGCTCGACGACTTCGTCGGTCAGCGCGTCGTGCGCGACCAGCTCTCCCTGGTCCTGCAGGCCAGCCTGCGACGGGACGCCGCTCCCGACCACGTCCTGCTGTCCGGCCCGCCGGGACTGGGCAAGACGACGCTGGCGATGATCATCGCCGCCGAGCTGGGCACCGCCCTGCGGGTCACCAGCGGCCCCGCCATCCAGCACGCCGGCGACCTGGCCGCCGTGCTGTCCTCCCTGGAGGAGGGCGAGGTGCTGTTCATCGACGAGATCCACCGGCTCGCCCGGCCCGCCGAGGAGCTGCTCTACGTGGCGATGGAGGACTTCCGGGTCGACGTCGTCGTCGGCAAGGGCGCCGGCGCCAGCGCCATCCCGCTGGCGCTGCCGCCCTTCACCGTCGTCGGCGCCACGACGCGGTCCGGACTGCTGCCGGCGCCGCTGCGGGACCGGTTCGGCTTCACGGGGCACCTCGACTTCTACGAGGCCGACGAGCTCGAGCGCGTCATCCTGCGCTCGGCGGGCCTGCTCGGCGTCGAGATCCGGCACGAGGCGGCCCACGAGATCGCCGGCCGCTCCCGCGGCACGCCCCGCATCGCCAACCGGCTGCTGCGCCGGGTACGGGACTGGGCGCAGGTGCGCGGCGACGGGACCCTGGACCTGCGCGCGGCGCGGGCGGCCCTGGAGGTCTACGAGGTCGATCCCATCGGCCTGGACCGCCTCGACCGCGCCGTGCTCGAGGCGCTGTGCCGACGGTTCGGCGGCGGTCCGGTCGGGCTGACCACGCTGGCGATGACGGTCGGCGAGGAGTCCGACACGGTCGAGACGGTCGCCGAGCCGTACCTGGTCCGCGAGGGCCTGGTGGCCCGCACGGCACGGGGGCGGGTCGCCACCGCCTCGGCGTGGGAGCACCTCGGCCTGGAGCCGCCGGAGGGCGCCTGGGCACCCGGTGCGCCGTCGTCGGGAACCGGGAGCGCGTCGCGGACGTTGTTCGACGAGGTCTGAGCGCCCGGTGCGGCGCCTAGACTGGCAGGAACACCCGCCCACCTCCGGACCGAAGGACTGAAACCTCGTGGAACTCATCATCCTCTTCGGCGTGCTCGCCGCGCTCATGCTGTTCATGAGCTCGCGCACCCGCAAGCAGCAGAAGCAGCAGGCGGAGTTCCGCTCCTCGCTGGAGCCCGGCCAGGAGGTCATGACCGGTTCCGGGATGGTCGGCACGGTCGTGGACGTCGACGACGCCGCGGACGTCATCACCCTCGAGTCGGCGCCGGGCACCCGCACGCGCTGGCTGCGTGCCGCCATCGTCAAGAAGATGGACGCCCCGGTCGTCGGCGAGGACGCCGACGAGGCCGAGGAGTCCTCGGATGCAGGTAGCATCACCTCCGCAGACGGTGACGTCGACGTCCCGGACGACCTGTCCGGCCTGGACACCGCCCAGCGGGAGTACCAGGAGAACAAGCGTCGGGAGAACGGCGACACCGAGGACAAGTGACCTCCGCGCCGGCCGGGCACGCCCGGTCGGCGCCATCACGCGTCGGCCACGGCGGCGGCGCGCACGACGGAAGAGAACCAAGTGGCCAACTCCAGCACGCGGCGCTCGCGTCCGGTACGCACGCTCGTGGTCTTCGCACTGCTGTCGATGGTGGTGCCCTTCGTGGCGCTCCTCGTCGGCACGTACCTCGACCCGAAGAGCGACGACAACCCGGGAGGGGCGAGCCTCGCGCCCGGACTGGCGCTCGACCTGCAGGGCGGGACGCAGATCATCCTGACCCCCACGTCGACCGACGGCTCGGAGATCACCCCCGAGGCGATCGACGAGTCGATCAACGTCATCCGACAGCGCATCGACTCCTCCGGCGTCGTCGAGGCCGAGATCGTCAACCAGGGCGGCGAGAACATCGTCGTGTCCATCCCCGGCGAGGTCGACCAGGCGACGATCGACCTGGTCTCGCAGCCGGCGCAGATGCGCTTCCGTCCCGTGCTGACCGACGACGTCGGCATCCCGTCCGTGCAGCCCAGCACCGAGCCCAGCGCCGAGGCGTCGGACGCCGCGGAGGGCGAGGGCACCGAGGAGGGCGCCGAGGGCGAGGAGTCCGCGGACGCGCCCGAGGAGGGCGACACCGGGGCCACCCAGGAGGAGCTCGAGGCCCTCGACGAGCAGATCGCCACCGAGGCCGCCGACGTCGAGCCGACCGACCCGTCGGACCTCGCCCAGATCACCCCGGCCGTGCAGGAGAAGTTCGACGCGCTGGACTGCACCGACCCGGCCAACCTCGTGGGCGGCGGCGGTGCCGACCCGGACCAGGTGCTCGTCACGTGCGCCAACGACGGCAGCATGCTCAAGTACGTCCTCGGCCCGGTCGAGGTCGACGGCACCCACCTGGACAACGCGAGCTCGGGCCTGGGCACCGGCCCGAACGGCACGTCCACCAACGAGTGGGTCGTCAACATCGAGTTCGACGCCGAGGGCACGACCGAGTTCCGCGAGGTGACCCAGCGCCTGCAGGGCCTGGAGTCGCCGCGCAACCAGTTCGCGATGGTGCTCGACGGGCTCGTGATCTCCGCGCCGTCGCTCGACGCCGGCACGATCATCACCGACGGACGGGCCCAGATCTCGGGCACGTTCACCCGCGACTCGGCGGCCACGCTGGCCAACCAGCTCAGCTTCGGGTCCCTGCCGATCGCGTACGAGGTGCAGAGCCAGGAGACGATCTCCGCGACGCTCGGGTCCGAGCAGCTGCGCAACGGTCTGATCGCCGGCCTGATCGGTATGGCGCTGGTCGTGGTCTACTCGCTGTTCCAGTACCGCACCCTCGGCCTCGTGACCGTCGGCTCCCTGCTCATCGCCGCGGTCATCACCTACGTCTCGATCGCGCTGCTGTCGTGGACGATCGACTACCGGCTCTCGCTCGCCGGCGTCGCCGGTCTGATCGTGGCCATCGGGTTCACGGCCGACTCGTTCATCGTCTACTTCGAACGCATCCGTGACGAGGTGCGGGACGGCCGGTCCATGTCGATGGCGGTCGAACGCGGCTGGCGACGCGCCAAGCGCACGGTGCTCGCCGCCAAGTCGGTCACGCTGATCTCGGCGGTCGTGCTGTACTTCCTCGCCGTCGGCGGCGTGCAGGGCTTCGCCTTCACGCTGGGTCTGACGACGATCATCGACATCGCCGTGGTCTTCTGGTTCACCCACCCGATGCTGCAGCTGCTGACCAAGGTGCCGTTCTTCCGCGACGGTCACCGCTGGTCGGGGCTGTCGCCCGAGCGCCTGCGGGCCGCCGGCGGCGTGCGGTACAAGGGCGCCGGCCGTGTCGAGACCCCGGTGCCCACCGCCTCGGAGCCCGAGCCGGAGCCCGCCCTCGCGGGCGCCGTGAGCGCGCGCCCGGCACCGGCCACCGACGACTCCGGTCGCCGGATGACCATCGCCGAGCGCCGCGCCGCCGAGCGCCGGGCCGCGTCGTCGTCCGACGACGGACCACCGGACGCTCCGGGTGGCGCGGGCCGCACCGACGACGCCGTTCCCGGCGAGAACGAGGAGAGCCGCTGATGGCCGGCAGCATGACCTTCGCCCAGTGGGGCAACGACCTGTACACGGGTCGTCGCTCCTACCCAATCGTGGCCAAGCGCCGCCTGTGGTTCTCGATCGTCGCGGCCCTGGGGCTCGCCTCGATCCTGATCCTGGTGGTCAAGCCCCTCACGCTGGGCATCGACTTCCGCGGCGGCTCGGAGTTCACCGTCGAGAACGTGACCTCGACCGAGCAGTCCGTCGCGGTGGACGCCGTGCACGAGGTCCTGCCGGAGGACGAGCCGCGCGTGGCCGTCGTCGGCCAGACGGCGGTGCGCGTGCAGACCGCGCAGGTCGAGGGCGCGGACGAGACCGCGATCGTGGAGGCGCTGGCCGAAGGCTACGGCGTGGACGCCTCCGACGTCGAGGCGTCCTTCGTGGGCCCGACCTGGGGCGCGGCGGTCTCCGAGCGCGCCCTGTGGGGCGTGGTCGTGTTCGTGCTGCTCGCCGCGGCGTTCATGGCGATCTACTTCCGGGCCTGGCGCATGTCGGTGGCCGGGATCCTCGCCATGCTGTCCGACCTGCTCGTCTCCGCCGGCGTCTACGCGCTGGTGGGCTGGGAGGTCACGCCGTCGACGATCATCGGCTTCCTGACGATCCTCGGCTTCTCGCTGTACGACAAGATGGTCGTGTTCGACAAGGTCCGGGAGAACACCACGGGCGTGCTCGACCAGTCGCGCAGCACCTACGCCGAGCGTGCCAACCTGGCCGTCAACCAGACGCTGGTGCGGTCGATCAACACCTCGGTCGTCGCGCTGCTGCCCGTGGCGGGCATCCTGTTCCTCGGGGCCCTGTGGCTCGGCGCGGGCACGCTGCGCGACCTGGCCCTGTCGCTGTTCGTCGGCATCGCCGTCGGTGCGGCGTCGTCGATCTTCCTGGCCACGCCGCTGGACGTCGCGCTGCGCGAGCGCGAGCCGAAGTACCGCGACCACACCCGGTCCGTGCTGGCCGAGCGCGAGCGCCTGGCCACCGAGGGCGGGCACGACGCCGAGCTCGCGGCCGCCGCGGCCGGCAAGGCGCAGCTCATCCCCGGTCACCACCAGGGCAACGCGGCACAGCCGCGTCGCAAGCGATGACCGACCCCGTGCCGGACGACATCGCGGTGGTGGCGCTGGACGGTCTCGGGGCCGTCCGCGCGGCCGAGATCCGCGCCCTCATCCGTGACGTCCCCGACTACCCGCACCCGCCGGTGGTCTTCCGGGACATCACGCCGCTGCTGGCCGACGGGCGGGCGCTGGCCGACGTGGTCGACGCCTTCGCCCGGCTCGTCGAGGCGGACGCGGACGGCGTCGACGTCGTCGTCGGGATGGAGGCGCGCGGGTTCCTGCTGGGCGCGCCGCTCGCGACGCGCCTGGGTGTCGGGTTCGTGCCGCTGCGCAAGGCGGGCAAGCTGCCGCCGCCGGTCGAGCGCGAGGACTACGAGCTCGAGTACGGCGCCGCCGCGATCGAGCTCGCCGCGGGAACACTGGCACCGGGTGCGCGCGTTCTCGTGGTGGACGACGTGCTGGCCACCGGAGGCACCGCGCAGGCCGCGGTCCGTCTGGTGGAACGCTGCGGGGGTCGGGTGTCGGCCCTGGCGTTCCTGCTCGAGCTGGACGGGCTCGGGGGCCGGGACCGGCTCGCCGGGCAGACGGTCGAGACGCTGCTGCGCGTGGAGTCGTAGACTTGCCCTCCCGGCCGCCGTCCGTGCGACGCTGGACGAAGGAGGTGCTCGTGAGCGACGACACCCAGGTCGATCGCGCCCCGGACGTGTCCCGACCGTCCGGTGCGGGCACCCGTGTGCGCAACCGGCTGGTCCGCCTCGGCGTGCGCGGCGCGCCGGCGAACACCCCGGCCCTGGAGCCGCTGCTGCAGGCCGTGCGCACCAACCACCCCAAGAGCGACCTGAGCGTCCTGGAGCGCGCGTACGCGACCGCCGAGAAGGCGCACCGTGGCCAGCAGCGCAAGTCGGGCGACCCGTACATCACCCACCCGGTCGCCGTGGCCACGATCCTGGCCGAGCTCGGTTTCGACGGCGCCACGCTCGCGGCCGCCCTGCTGCACGACACGGTGGAGGACACCTCCTACTCCCTGCAGGACCTGACCGGCGAGTACGGCGGCGAGATCGCGATGCTCGTCGACGGCGTGACCAAGCTGGACAAGGTGACCTACGGCGACGCCGCGCAGGCCGAGACCGTGCGCAAGATGGTCGTCGCCATGGCCAAGGACATCCGGGTGCTGGTCATCAAGCTCGCCGACCGGCTGCACAACGCGCGCACGTGGAAGTACGTGTCCGGGGCCTCGGCGTCGCGCAAGGCGCGCGAGACGCTGGAGATCTACGCGCCGCTGGCCCACCGGCTCGGCATGAACACGATCAAGTGGGAGCTGGAGGACCTGTCCTTCCAGACGCTGTACCCCAAGGTCTACGACGAGATCGTCCACCTGGTCGCCGAGCGTGCGCCGGCGCGCGAGGAGTACCTGGGCGTGGTGCGCGAGCAGATCTCCGCCGACCTGCGCGGGGCGAAGATCCGCGCGACCGTGACGGGCCGCCCCAAGCACTACTACTCGATCTACCAGAAGATGATCGTGCGCGGGCACGACTTCGCGGAGATCTACGACCTGGTCGGCACCCGCGTCCTGGTGGACTCGGTGCGCGACTGCTACGCGGCGCTCGGCGCGCTGCACGCGCGGTGGAACCCGGTCCCGGGCCGGTTCAAGGACTACATCGCGATGCCGAAGTTCAACATGTACCAGTCGTTGCACACGACGGTCGTGGGCCCGGGCGGCAAGCCCGTCGAGATCCAGATCCGCACCCACGACATGCACCGACGTGCCGAGTACGGCGTGGCGGCCCACTGGAAGTACAAGGAGACCGCCCGCGCCGGCAAGGGCGGCAAGGACCCGCGGGCCAACGACATGACGTGGCTGCGCCAGCTCGTCGACTGGCAGCGCGAGACCGCCGACCCCGGCGAGTTCCTCGACTCGCTGCGCTACGAGATCGGCGCCGCCGAGGTCTACGTCTTCACGCCCAAGGGTGAGGTCATGGCGCTGCCCGCGGGGGCCACGCCGGTGGACTTCGCCTACTCGGTGCACACCGAGGTCGGCCACCGCACCATGGGCGCCCGCGTCAACGGTCGCCTCGTCCCGCTGGACTCGCCCCTGCAGAACGGCGACGTCGTCGAGGTGCTGACCTCCAAGGCGGACACCGCGGGCCCCTCGCAGGACTGGCTGAACTTCGTCAAGTCCGGGCGGGCACGCAACAAGATCCGCCAGTGGTTCACCAAGGAGCGCCGCGAGGAGGCCATCGAGCGCGGCAAGGACGCGATCAGCAAGGCGATGCGCAAGCAGAACCTGCCGATCCAGCGGCTGCTGAGCCACGAGGCGCTCGTGGGGCTGGCCAACGAGCTGCGCTACGACGACGTCTCCGCCCTGTACGCGGCGGTGGGGGAGAACAACGTCTCGGCCCAGCACGTGGTCGAGTCCCTCGTGAAGTCGCTCGGGGGCGAGGACGGCACGGCCGAGGACACCGCGGAGGTCGCGCGGCCCGGGCACCCGAACCGGCGGTCCCGGTCCACCGGCGACCCGGGCGTCATGGTCAAGGGTGTCGAGGACATCTGGGTCAAGCTCGCCAAGTGCTGCACCCCGGTGCCCGGCGACGACATCGTCGGCTTCGTCACCCGCGGGGCGGGCGTGAGCGTGCACCGGGAGGACTGCGCCAACATCGCCCAGCTGCGCTCCCAGCCGGAGCGGATCGTGGACGTGTCCTGGACCACCGGGGCCAACACGATGTTCCTGGTCCAGATCCAGGTCGAGGCGCTGGACCGTTCCCGGCTGCTCTCCGACGTCACCCGCGTGCTGTCCGACCACCACGTCAACATCCTGTCGGCGACGGTGTCCACGACGTCGGACCGCATCGCGATCTCCCGGTTCGTGTTCGAGATGGCCGAGCCGGCGCACCTGCAGCAGGTGCTCGCCGCGGCACGCAAGATCGACGGGGTGTTCGACGTCTACCGCATCACCGGCACCAAGGCCGCCGACGTCGGGTCGACCGCTCCCGAGGCACCCGCCGACGCCTGACGCGCGGCACCGGACCGGGCGGCGTAGGTTCGCCCCCATGAGGCTGCCGATCGAACCTCCGGTCCGCCCGATGCTGGCCCGGTCCGTGGCGCAGGTGCCCGACCAGCCCGACGGCCCCGGGGCCGGCTGGGTGTATGAGCCGAAGTGGGACGGGTTCCGCGCCGTCGTCTACCGGGACGGCGACGAGGTGCGCATCGACTCGCGCAGCGCGCGACCCATGCAGCGCTACTTCCCCGAGGTGGTCGCCGCGGTGCTCGACGCGCTGCCGCGACGGTGCGTGGTGGACGCGGAGATCGTCGTCGCCCGCCCGGCGGGGCCGGGCAGCACCTCGGCGCACCTGGACTTCGACACGCTGAGCCAGCGCATCCATCCGGCCGAGTCCCGCGTCCGGCTGCTGGCCGAGCAGGTCCCGGCCAGCCTCGTCGTGTTCGACCTGCTCGCCCTCGACGACGAGGACCTCACCGCGCTGCCGCTGACCGAACGTCTCGCGCGCCTGGACGCCCTCGGCCTGGACGGGCCGCAGGTGCACCGCACGCCGCGCACCACCGACACCGACCGGGCCCGGCAGTGGTTCGACACGTTCGAGGGCGCGGGACTGGACGGCGTCGTCGCCAAGCCGGCCGACGGCAGCTATCAGCCCAACAAGCGCGGCTGGTCGAAGATCAAGCACGCCCGTACCGCCGACGTCGTGCTGGCTGGCCTGCGGGAGCACAAGACGTCCACCGCGCAGCGACCCCTCGTCGGGTCGTTGCTGCTCGGGCTGTACCGGGACGGCACCGACGGCGCCTCGTTGCAGTTCGTGGGGGTGGCGGCGTCGTTCCCGGCGGCGCGGCGCGCCGAGCTGTACGACGAGCTGTCCCCGCTGGCCGTGCCGCCCGGGGACGCCGACCACCCGTGGGCCGACCGGCAGGACCCGGCCACCTCGGACGGCGGCGCGGGGGAGCGCCGCCCCGGTGCCCAGTCCCGCTGGAGCGCCGGCAAGGACCTGTCGTTCACGCCGCTGCGGGTCGAGCGGGTCCTCGAGGTCGGCTACGACCACATGGAGGGCAGCAGGTTCCGCCACACGGCGCAGTTCAAGCGGTGGCGCCCGGACCGCGACCCGGCGTCGTGCACGTACGACCAGCTCGTCGAACCCGTCGGCTACGACCTCGCCGAGATCCTGCCCGGGGCACCGGGGCTCGACCTGGTCGACGACCGATGAGTCCCGCCGCCACGAAGGGTCTGCCTGTTCATGGGAACACTGCTGTACTCGACGACCTGCTCGATCGACGGCTTCGTGGCCGACACCGACGGCGGCATCGGCTGGACGACGCCGAGCGAGGAGCTGCACGCCTTCTTCAACGACAGCCTCCGCGACGTGGGGACCTACGTCATGGGCCACGACATGTACGCCACGATGCGGGTGTGGGACACGTGGCCCGCCGGCCGGAGCGTGGTCGAGGACGACTACGCCGCGATCTGGGCCGCCGCGGACAAGATCGTCTGCTCCGACCGACTGACCGCCACGGGCGTCGACGCACCCCGGACCACGGTCGAACCCCGGCTGACGACCCGCCGGCTGGCCGAGATCGTGGCCGGGGCCGACGGCGCGGTCGAGGTCTCCGGCCCGACGACGGCCGCCGAGGCGCTGCGGACCGGCATGGTCGACGTGCTGCAGCTGTTCGTCGCGCCCCGCGCCCTCGGCGCCGGGCTGCGCGCCCTGCCCGCCGGCATGGACCTGGCCCTGGAGCTCACGGAAACGCGCCGCTTCGACAACGGCACTGTGCTGCTGCGGTACGAGCGGCCCTGAAGGACCTGTGTCGCGCCGGAGGGCTCAGTCCTGGTCCCGGTGGCGGTCGGCGTCGCGCGACGGCTGCACCCGCTTCGGCTCGCCGGGCTGCTTGGGGTACTCGGGCGGGTAGGGCAGGTCGCCCAGACCGTGCTCCTCCTCGTCGGTGCGGGCCAGGTCCAGCGCGGCGTCCAACGAGCAGTCGAGGCCCGGGTCGCGGTCGGCGCGCAGCGGGGCGAACAGGTCGCCGCGCTCGGCGAAGCGTTCCGGCACGGTGGCGATCGTGAAGTCGTCGGGGTGGACCTCGCCCACCTCGTCCCAGTCCAGCGGCGTCGAGACGGTGGCCCGCCGGTTGGGGCGCAGCGAGTAGGCCGAGGCGATGGTGCGGTCGCGGGCCATCTGGTTGTAGTCGACGAAGATCCGCCGCCCCCGCTCCTCCTTCCACCACCGCGTGGTCACGCGGTCGGGCAGGCGGCGCTCCAGCTCGCGGCCGATCGCGATGGTGGCGCGGCGGGCCTGCTGGAAGCTCCAGCGCGGCGCCAGCGGGACGAACACGTGCAGCCCCCGCCCGCCGGACGTCTTGGGGTAGCCGGTCAGGTCCAGCTCGCCGAGCACCTCGCGCAGCGTCCCGGACACCTCGGCGGCGTCGCCGTAGTCGGTGCCGGGCTGGGGGTCGAGGTCGATGCGGAGCTGGTCGACGGCCTCGACGTCGTCGCCGCGCACCGGCCAGGGATGGAACGTGAGGGTGCCGAGCTGAGCCGCCCAGGCGACCACCGCGATCTCGTGGGGGGCGACCTCGTCCGCCGTACGACCCGACGGGAACGCGATACGCGCGGTGCGCACGTAGTCCGGCGCACCCTTCGGGACGCGCTTCTGGTAGAACGCGTCGCCGTGGGAGTCGCTGCGGGTAGCCATCACGGCCCCCTCGAAGACCCCCTTGGGCCAGCGCTCCAGCGTCGTGGGCCGGTCCAGCAGCGCACCGAGGATCCCGTCGCCGACGGCGAGGAAATACTCCACGACGTCGCGCTTGGTCGCGCCGACGTCGGGGAACACGACGCGGTCCGGGCTGGACACACGGACGGTCCGGCCGCCGGCGTCGAGCTCGACGGCGTTCGAGGAGGCCATGCGCGTCACGCTACGCCGGGACACCGCCCGGTGCCCGTCCGGGCGCGGACCAGGTCCTCGGCCTCGCGCAGCAGCCTCCGCGCCCGCGGCCTGCCCTGGGCGCGCGGGCGCCGCTCGAGCCGCAGCCGCGCCCGGCCCAGGTCCACACCGGCACCGGCGAGCGCAGCCACCAGGTCGACCGGGTCCTCGTCGCGCAGCACCAGCTCGACGACCGTGCGTTCCGGGGACGTCACGGGCACCCCGGCGAGGCGGACGACGTCCGCGGTGAGCAGCGGGCTCTGCCACAGCCGGGCACCGGCCGGGCGGTCCGGCTGGTGCCGGCCGGCCGGATAGGACAGGTCGAGCCCGCTGCCGTCACCCGCACCGGTGTGGATCCAGGCGGCGGTCCTGCCGGTCACCACCGCACCGGTGGGGACCTCCGGGCCGACCAGGCCCGCCCGCAGCGCGGCGTCCACCCGGGTGCCGGGAGCGCAGCCCGCGTCGCCGCGCACCACCGTCACGGCCCCCTCGCGCACCAGCACCTGCCACGCCACCGGGCCTCCGACGTCGCACGGGCGCAGCACCGTCCGTGATGGCGGACCGGGCCGCAGCAGCTCGGGCACGGTCGGTACCGGGACGGGGGACGGCGCGGCGGGTGCACGGGACGGGCTCATCGGTCCTCCGGGACGACGACGGCGGGGACGGACCGAAACTAGCCCGTCCCCGCCGTCGACACCCGCGAGAGCCCCGAGGCTGTGGACGCGTCCGGGCGTCCACAGCGCACGGGTCAGCCGCGCGAGTCCTCCGCGGCCTTGACGACCTGCTCGAGCCAGGCGCGCCGGGCCTCGATGGCCGCGGTCAGCTCGCGCACCGTGCGGTCGTCACCGGCCTCCTGAGCGGCGTCCAGGTCCGCCTGCATGCCCGCGATCGCGTCCTCGAGCTGCGCCGCGGCGCCCTCGGCCCGCGCGCGGGTCTCGGGGTTGGTGCGCTTCCACTTCGCGTCCTCGGCGTCGCGCACGGCGTTCTCCACCGCCCGCATGCGGCCCTCGACACGCTGCAGGTCGCCGCGCGGCACCTTGCCGGCGTCCTCCCAGCGCTCCTGGATGCCGCGCAGCGCCGCCTTGGCGGCCGCGAGGTCCGTGACCGGCAGCAGCGCCTCGGCCTCCGTGAGCAGCGCCTCCTTGACCTTGAGGTTCTCGCCGTACTCCGCGTCGATCTGCGCGTTCGCCTCGTCCCGCGCGCCGAAGAACGTGTCCTGCGCCGCCCGGAACCGCGCCCACAGGGCGTCGTCGTCCTTGCGGTTCGCGCGCCCGGCCGCCTTCCAGCGCGCCATCAGGTCGCGGTACACGCCCGACGTCGGCCCCCAGTCGGTCGAGTGCTGGACGGCCTCCGCCTCGGCGACGATCTTCTCCTTGGCGGCCTTGGCCGTCGCGTTGCGCTGCTCGAGCTCGGCGAAGAAGTGCCGGCGCTCCCGGTCGAACGCGGTGCGGGCGTGGCTGAACCGCTTCCACAGGCCCTCCTCGGTGGGCCGGTCGATGCGCGGTCCGCTGCGCTGGGCCTCCTTCCAGCGGTCGAGCAGGCCCCGCAGCTCCTCGCCCGCCGGGCGCCACTGCATCTTGGCGGGGTCGGTGCCGGCGATCCGCTCGGCCGCCTCGACGATCTCGGTGCGTGCCGCCACGGCCCGGTCCTTCGCCTCGGCGCGCTCCTGCTCGAGCGCGGCACGCCGCTCGGCGGCGCGCTCGCGCAGACGCTCCACCCGCACCCGCAGGGCGTCCAGGTCCCCGACGGCGGCGGGCGCGTCGGTCTCCTCGCCCAGCTTGGCCAGGGTCTGGTCGATCTCGCGCACCGACAGGTCCGCGCTGTCGAGCCGCGTCTCGAAGAGGGCCACCTTGGCGACCAGGTCGAGGTAGCGGCGCACGTAGAGGGTCAGCGCCTCGTCGCCCGAGACACCGGGGTACTGGCCCACGGACCGTTCCCCGGCCTCCTCGCGCACGTAGACGGTGCCGTCGTCGTCCACCCGCCCGAAGCGCGCGGCCGCCGCCGACTCCTCGGCGTCGTGGACCACCGGGGCCACGGGGGCGGCCGGCTTGGGTGCCGTGCGGGGCGTGGCGGCCCGGGGGGCCACGGCCGACGGCTTGGGGGCGCCGGGTCGCGGCGGACGCGGCTTGGGCGGCGCGGGGCGGGCGGGCTCGGCGTCGGCCGCGGGTGCGGCCGGCTGGGCGGTCTCGGTGGGGGGAGCGTCGGCCTGCGCCTGCTCTGCCGCCTCGACGTGCTCGGGGCCGGTCGAGCCGGGGGTGCTCTCGGTCACTGGGTCTCCACTCCTTCGATGATGACGGGGCTGACCGGGGAGCCGTCGCCGGCCCCGTCGGCCGTGCCCGCGTCAGCGACTGCCTGGACCGTGTCCAGGCCGGACGTCACGGTGCCGAACACCGTGTACCCGCCTGCTGCGTCGGACGGGATGGTCGAGTCCTCGTAGACGAGGAAGAACTGCGAGCCCATCGACTCGGCGTCGCCGCCACGGCGCGCCATCGCGAGGGTCCCTGCGGGGTAGACGTCGTCGGCGGGCGCGTTCTCCACCGGGCCGAACGCGTAGCCGGGCCCGCCCGTGCCGGTGGCCGTGGGGTCGCCGCACTGCAGGACGTAGATGCCCTGCGTGGTCAGGCGGTGGCAGGTGGTGCCGTCGAAGTAGCCCTGCTCGGCCAGGGACACGAACGAGGCGACGGCCTGCGGGGCGGCGCCGCCGTCGAGCTCCAGGGCGACCGTCTCGGTCACGCCGTCGACGCACAGGTCGACCGACGCCTGCCACGTGCGGTCCTCGGCGGCCGACGGCGCGGCCAGGTCCCCGCCGTCGCGGGCCTGCGTGGACCCCGGCGGGCACGCGCCGGCCGCCGGCTCCGTGCCCGGTTGCGCGGTGTCCGGACCCGGGTCCGACGACGCCAGCCCGGCGACGAGGGCACCACCGGCGACGAGGGCGAGGATCGCCGCGATCGCGACGGTCACGCCGATGCGCCGCTGGCGGTCCTTGCGGGCCCGGCGCCGCTCGTCCCACTTGGCCTGGCGCTTGGCCGCGTACTCGCGCTCGCGCTTGCTGGGCGCCACCGTCGGTCGTCCTCCCCGTACCGTCCTGCGCGCACGCCGACCGTGCGCGTGCGGACAGTCTAGGGCTCACGGGCCGCACGAACCGCTCGAACGGCGGCGTCGGCGCCCTGCGGGGGAAGGCTGCTCCGCCCAGTACGGTGGGCGCATGGATGTGCACGTCGTCGTCGCCCCGGTCTTCGCCACCAACTGCTGCGTGGTCGTCGCCGACCGGAGGGCGGACGACGGGCGGCGCGATTGCGTGGTGGTCGACCCCGGCGCCGGCACCGCCGACGCCGTCTCCCGTCTCGTCGAGGACGAGTCGCTGCGGGTGCGGGCCGTGCTCGCCACCCACGGGCACGTCGACCACACCTGGGACGCCGCCGAGCTCTGCGCCCGGCACGACGCGCCGCTGCGCCTGCACGCCCGGGACGTGTACCGGGTCAGCGACCCCTTCGGCACGATCGGGCTCGGCGACGGGCGGCTCGGCGCCCAGGCCGCGGCCGTCAGCGACGCGCTGACCCAGGCGCTCGCGGACTTCGGGCGCACCCCGCGCGAGTACACGGCGCCCGCACGGGTCGAGCCCTTCGACGGCGACGGGGACCTGGTCTGCGGCGACGTGACGCTCCGGGCGCGCCACGCCCCGGGGCACACCGAGGGCTCCACGCTGTACGTCCTCGAGGCCGAGGGCGTGGTGCTCAGCGGCGACGTGCTGTTCGCCGGGTCGGTGGGTCGCACCGACCTGCCCGGCGCGGACCTGGAGGCGATGCTCGCCACGCTGCGCGACGTCGTCGGACGCCTGGACCCCGCCTGGCAGGTGGTGCCCGGGCACGGTCCCACGACGACGGTGGGCCGCGAGCTCGCGTCGAACCCCTTCCTGCCCCGCTGAGCGTGCCGGGCCGTGTCCGCGGCCGGCACCACGATCTGGCAGGATCGTGCCCATGGCTCGCGTGACCCCCTTGTCCGGATTCCCCGAATGGCTGCCCGACGCCCGCGTGGTGGAGCAGCACGTGCTCGACGTCCTGCGCCGGACCTTCGAGCTGCACGGGTTCGCGGGCATCGAGACGCGGGCCGTCGAACCGTTGGACCAGCTCCTGCGCAAGGGCGAGACCTCCAAGGAGGTCTACGTGCTGCGCCGGCTGCAGGAGGACGACGCCGCGGCGGACGGCGCGGCGTCGCACGACGGCGGCCGGTCGGGCGAGAAGCAGCTCGGCCTGCACTTCGACCTGACCGTGCCGTTCGCCCGCTACGTGCTGGAGAACGCCGGCCGCCTCGCCTTCCCGTTCAAGCGCTACCAGATCCAGAAGGTGTGGCGCGGGGAGCGGCCCCAGGACGGCCGGTTCCGCGAGTTCGCGCAGGCCGACATCGACGTGGTCGGCGCCGGTGAGCTGCCTTACCACTTCGAGGTCGAGCTGCCGCTGGTCATGGCCGAGGCGCTCGGCGCCCTGCGCGAGGTGGGCGTGCCGCCGGTGCGCATCCTGGTGAACAACCGCAAGGTGGCCGAGGGCTTCTACCGGGGGCTGGGGCTCGAGGACGTCGAGGGCGTCCTGCGCCAGATCGACAAGCTCGACAAGATCGGCACCGAGCAGGTCGCCGCGCTGCTCGTCGCCGAGCAGGGCGCCAGCCCCGAGCAGGCCGCCGCCTGCCTCGAGCTCGCCGCGGTCCACGGCGCCGACGTCTCCGTCGTCGACCGCGTCCGGGCGATCGCCGTGCAGCACGACGCCGTCACCGACCTGCTCGAGGAGGGGCTGGCCGAGCTCGGCGCCCTCGTCGCCGCGGCCGGCGAGCGCGCCCCCGGCGTGGTGGTCGCCGACCTGAAGATCGCCCGCGGGCTGGACTACTACACCGGGTCGGTCTACGAGACGGTCCTGGTGGGCCACGAGCAGCTCGGCTCGATCTGTTCCGGCGGCCGGTACGACACGCTCGCCTCGGACGGCAAGAACACCTACCCGGGCGTCGGGCTGTCGGTCGGCGTGTCGCGGCTCGTCTCCCGGCTGCTGTCCGCGGGTCTGGTGACCGCCACGCGGGGGGTGCCCACCGCCGTCCTGGTCGCCGTGACCGACGAGGAGCACCGCGGAGCCTCCGACGACGTGGCCGCCGCCCTGCGCGCCCGGGGCGTGCCCACCGACGTGGCGCCCTCCGCGGCCAAGTTCGGCAAGCAGATCAAGTTCGCCGACCGCCGCGGCATCCCGTTCGTGTGGTTCCCCGGCGAGGAGCACCAGGTCAAGGACATCCGCTCCGGCGAGCAGGTCGCCGCCGACCCGCAGACCTGGCAGCCCCCCGCCGACGACGTGCGCCCGCGCGTCGTGGCCGCCTCCTGAGCCCTACTGCTCGATCAGGCCGACCGTGTTGCCGGCCGGGTCGCGGAACCAGGCCACCGTCGGGCCCTCCTCGGGATCGGCGGAGCGCACCACGCCGGTGGCGTCGTGGTCGAACTGCGGGTACGTGACCAGGCCCACCCCGGCGTCGGCCAGCTCGGCCACCGCCGCGTCGATGTCCGCCACGAGCAGGTTGAGCACGGTGTGGCTCGCCGGGGCGTGCGCCTCGCCCTTGGGGTAGACGAACACCGGCGAGCCACCGGTGACGTCCAGCTCGAGGCCCATCGGTGTGCGGGCGACCGTCAGGCCGAGCCCGTCGCGGTAGAACGCCTCGGCCGCGTCGAGGTCGTCCACGAAGAAGCTGCTGAAGGCGTGCTGCACGGTGACCATCGGTCCTCCTTCGTCCGGGCCGCGGGGTGCGGCGCCTCGTCAGGGCAGACCCCGCGGCCCGGCCGGACTCATCGACGGTCGGCACCGCGAGGTGCTTGACAGTCGTTCGAACACGTGTTCGCATGAACGGGTGCGATGGGACGGACAGGCCACGAACGCCGACGACGGGGCGCTGCCGGGGTTGGAGCGGCCCGGCCTGGCGCGGCTCGGCCTGGTCCGCAGCGTGCGCACCCCGGAGTTCGCCGGCGTCACCTTCCACGAGGTGCTCGCCAGGACCGCCCTGTCGAAGGTGCCCGAGGCGTCGCGCATGCCGTTCCGCTGGACCGTGAACCCCTACCGCGGGTGCTCGCACGCCTGCGCCTACTGCTTCGCGCGGCCGACGCACGAGTACCTCGACCTGGACGCCGGCGCGGACTTCGACTCCCAGGTCGTGGTCAAGACGAACGTCGACCAGGTGCTGCGCGCCGAGCTGGCGCGGCCCTCGTGGCGCCGCGAACCCGTGGCGCTGGGCACCAACACCGACCCGTACCAGCGCGCCGAGGGCCGCTACCGGCTCATGCCGGGCATCATCGCGGCGCTCGCGGACTCCGGGACGCCGTTCTCGATCCTGACCAAGGGCACCCTGCTGCGCCGTGACCTGCCGCGGATCGCCGAGGCCGCCGGCCGGGTCGAGGTCGGGCTCGGGGTCTCGCTGTCGTTCGCCGACGCCGCGCTGCAGCAGTCCGTCGAACCCGGCACGCCCACGCCGAAGGCGCGCCTGGACCTGGTCCGCGCCGTGCGCGCCGCCGGGCTGCCGTGCGGCGTGATGGTCGCCCCGGTGCTGCCCTGGCTCACCGACTCCACCGACCACCTGACGCGCCTGCTCGACGCGATCGCCGACGCCGGCGCCACCGGCGTGACGGTGATCCCGCTACGCCTCAAGCCGGGCACCCGCGAGTGGTACCTGCGCTGGCTGCGCCGAGAGCACCCGGACCGGGTGGCCGGGTACGAGCGGGTGTTCGCCCGCGGGGCCGCCGCCCACGCCGGCTACCGCGACTGGCTGTGGCGCCGGGTCCGACCGCTGCTCGGCGAGCGAGGCTTCGCGGGGTCGGGGCATCGCGGCGGGTCCGGTGCCACCGGCCGGCACGACGACGCGCTGCGTCCCCACGACGACGCCGACTACCCGGCCGGCTCGATGGTCGCCCCGACCGGGGCAGGCGCCACGGTGCCGGCGTCGCCGACGCTGTTCTGAGCATCGCGGGCGGTCCGCCGTGTGGCATCGTCGCCGTATGGACCGACGCCTCTACGTGCACGTCGGCGCGCCGAAGTCCGGGACCACCTACCTGCAGTCCCGGCTGCTCGCGAACCGTCGCGCCCTGCAGCAGCACGGCCTGACCTACCCGCTCGGCCCGGGCCGCGACCCGCGCGTGCACTACCGGGCCGCTCTCGACGTCGTCGGACGCGACCACGGCCTGGACGGGCGGGTCGTCGACGGCGCGTGGCCACGGCTGCTGCGGCTCGTGCGCCGCTGCCGGGGCGACGTCGTGCTGGGGCACGAGGTCCTGTCCTCGGCCGACGCGGAGCAGGCGGAGCGCGTCCTGGCCGACCTCGCCGCCACGGGTTCCGAGGTCCACGTCGTCATGACCGCCCGCGACCTGGCCCGCGAGCTCGCCGGCGGGTGGCAGGAGATGGTCAAGTTCGGCAGCCGACGGTCCTTCGCCGCGTACCTCGAGCGCGCCCGTGACGGTCGCCTCGACTTCCAACGGTCCTTCGACCCCACCCGGGTCCTGTCGAACTGGGGCGCCGACCTGCCGTCGTCGCGCCGCCACCTGGTCACCGCTCCGCCGCAGGGCCCGGCGGACGTCCTGTGGCAGCGGTACCTGCAGGCGCTCGGCGCCGACGCGTCCTGGGCGCCGGCACCGGCCGAGCAGGCCAACGCCTCGATCGGGGTGCCGCAGGCCCGGCTCCTGCGGCGGCTCAACAAACGCCTCGGCGCCGAGACCCGCCGCGGCGGTGCCTACGCCCCGCTCGTCGAGGACGTCCTCGTGCCCGCGCTGGCCGACCGCGCCGCGCCGCGCATCTCCCTCGGCCCCGACCACCACGACTGGGTCGCCCGGCGCACCGAGGACTGGGTGCGGTGGCTGACCGACAGCGGCGTCACCGTCCACGGCGACCTCGAGGACCTGCGTCCGGCGCCGCCCGACCCGGACCGGCTCGACCCCGACGGCCGGATGCCCGACCTCGTGGCGACCGCGGCCCTCGACGCCGTCGAGGCGCTGCTCGACGAGCTGCGCACCCGGCCCCGGCCGCTGACCTCCCGCGTCCGCAGCGCGGTCGGGCGGCTGCGGCGCTGACCCGACCGGCCGAGTCCGAGGAGGCGCTCAGTCCGCGAGCCGCGCCGGGAATCCGCCCGTGGCCACCGGCCCCCAGCGCTCGACCGTGATCCGCACCACGGACTTGTCCTGCTTCGCCATCGCCTCGCGGTACTCGTCCCAGTCGGGGTGCTCCTTGCCGGCCGCCGCGCGGAAGTACTCCACCAGCGGCTCCAGGGCGTCGGGCATGTCCAGCACCTCGGCGGTGCCGTCGACCTGCACCCACGCGTCACCGAAGTCGTCACCCTGGGCCATGAACGACACCTGCGGGCGCTTGCGCAGGTTCACCGCCTTGGCACGCTCGGGGTAGGTGGAGACCAGGACGCGGCCCGCGCCGTCGACCCCGTAGGTGACCGGGCTGAGCTGGGGGCGGCCGTCGTCGCGCGTCGTGACCAGCACGCCGTTGCGCCGCGAGCGCAGGAACTCGACCAGCTCGTCGCGGGTCACGGTGGTGTTCGTCGCAATCTGGCGGGCCATCGGAATCTCCTCGCTGTGCGGTACCGGTGCCCCCGTAGGATGTCACGGGCGTCGCGTGCGCCCCGTCGCCGGGCCGCCCGACGACGACACCCCCGACATCGTGCGAAAGGAACCTCCCGTGCTCCGCACCCACACGGCCGGCTCATTGCGGGCCGAGCACATCGACCAGACCGTCACCCTCACGGGCTGGGTCGATCGTCGCCGGGACCACGGAGGAGTGGCCTTCATCGACCTGCGCGACGCCTCCGGCATCGCCCAGGTCGTCATCCGCGACGAGGAGGTCGCCCACCCGCTGCGATCGGAGTTCGTGCTGCGCGTGGTCGGCGAGGTCTCCCGCCGCCCCGAGGGCAACGCCAACGCCAACCTCGCCACCGGCGACATCGAGGTCATCGCCACCGACGTCGAGGTCCTCAACACCTCCGAGGCGCTGCCCTTCCAGGTCTCCACGGCGCTCGCGGACACCGAGACCATCGGCGAGGAGGCGCGCCTCAAGCACCGCTACCTCGACCTGCGCCGCCCGGCGCCGGCGCACGCCATGCGGCTGCGCGCCAAGGTCAACGCCGCGGCCCGCCGCGTGCTCGACTCGCACGAGTTCGTCGAGGTCGAGACCCCGACGCTGACGCGGTCGACGCCGGAGGGCGCCCGCGACTTCCTGGTCCCGGCCCGCCTGTCGCCCGGGTCCTGGTACGCGCTGCCGCAGTCGCCGCAGCTGTTCAAGCAGCTCCTCATGGTCGGCGGCCTGGAGCGCTACTACCAGATCGCGCGCTGCTACCGCGACGAGGACTTCCGCGCCGACCGTCAGCCCGAGTTCACCCAGCTCGACGTCGAGATGAGCTTCGTCGACCAGGACGACGTGATCGCCCTGACCGAGGAGCTCCTCGCCGAGATCTGGGGCCTGATCGACGTCGAGGTGCCGCGCCCGGTCGAGCGGATCACCTACGCCGACGCCATGCGCCTGTACGGCACGGACAAGCCGGACCTGCGGTTCGCCAACCCGCTCGTCGAGCTCACCGAGTACTTCGCCGACACCCCGTTCCGGGTCTTCCAGAACGAGTACGTCGGTGCCGTGGTGATGCCGGGCGGTGCGGACCAGCCGCGTCGCCAGTTCGACGCCTGGCAGGAGTGGGCCAAGCAGCGCGGCGCCAAGGGCCTCGCCTACGTGACCGTGGCCGAGGACGGCACGCTCGGCGGCCCCGTCGCGAAGAACCTGTCCGAGACGGAGCGCGCCGGCCTCGCCGAGGCCACCGGCGCCCGGCCGGGCGACGCGGTGTTCTTCGCGGCGGGTGCCACGGCGGACTCGCGGGCGCTGCTCGGTGCCGCGCGCGTGGAGATCGCCCACCGCACCGGCCAGATCGAGCGGGCTGTCGCCGAGGGCCGCTGGTCCTTCGTGTGGGTCGTCGACGCCCCGCTGTTCAAGCCGGCCGGGGAAGCCGCGCAGGAGGGCGACGTGGCGCTCGGCAGCTCCGCCTGGACGGCCGTGCACCACGCGTTCACGTCGCCCAAGCCGGAGTGGATCGACTCGTTCGAGGCCGACCCGGAGCACGCGCTGGCCTACGCCTACGACATCGTGTGCAACGGCAACGAGATCGGCGGCGGGTCCATCCGTATCCACCGCCGCGACGTCCAGGAGCGCGTCTTCGACGTCATGGGCATCGGGCACGACGAAGCCCAGGAGAAGTTCGGGTTCCTGCTCGACGCCTTCAAGTTCGGTGCGCCGCCGCACGGTGGCATCGCGTTCGGCTGGGACCGGATCGTCGCGCTGCTGACCAAGGCGCCGTCCATCCGCGACGTCATCGCCTTCCCGAAGTCGGGCGGCGGCTACGACCCGCTGACCGACGCCCCGGCCCCGATCACGGCCGAGCAGCGCAAGGAGGCCGGCGTCGACGCCGAGCCCGAGGCCGACCAGGGCTGACACGCCCCACGTCCGACGACGGCGGGCCCGGACCGGTGCATCCGGTCCGGGCCCGCCGTCGTCCGGGGCCGGGGCGCCCTCGGACCCGCGCAGGAGCCCTCAGCCGGTGGCGGGCCACAGGACGGGGACCAGCACGACGGTCAGGACGACCGTCAGCAGCGTCAGGATCCAGCCCAGGCGGGCGTAGTCGGTGAAGCGATAGCCGCCGGGGCCGTAGACCATCATGTTGGTCTGGTAGCCGATGGGGGACAGGAACGACGCCGAGGCTGCCACGGCCACCGCGATCGCCGCCCCCCGCGGGTCGAGCCCTGCGGCCCCCGCCGTGCTCACCGCCACGGGCAGCATCAGCAGGGCGGCGGCGTTGTTGGTGACGAGCTCGGTCAGCACGACCGTCGCCAGCACCAGCCCGAGCAGCACGCCGTAGGGCGCGAACCCGCCGAACAGGCCCACGAGCCCGTCGGCGACGATCTGGGCGAGCCCCGAGGCGTCCATCGCGGCCGCCAGCCCGAAGGCGGAGGCGATGACGACGATCACCTCCAGGTCGATGGCGCGCCGCGCCTCCAGCGGTGAGAGCACCTTCGTCGCCACCAGGACGATCGCGCCCACCAGCGCCCCGTGCAGGATCGGCACCAGCCCCGTGGCCGCCAGCACGACCACGGCCGCCAGCAGCCCCACCGGGATCCAGCCACGCGTCGTGGCGCTCGGAGGCGTGCCGTCGAGCTCGGCCACGAGCAGGAAGTCCGCCCGGTCGCGCCACCGCTCCCGGAAGTCCGGGTCGCTGACGAGGATCAGGGTGTCGCCCAGCCGGACGCGCTCCGTGCCGAGCCGGCTCTCGACGAGCTGACCCGAACGGTGGATGGCGAGCACCGCCGCCTGGTACGTGGCCCGGAAACCCACGTCCTTGAGCGTGCGGCCCACCAGCGGGGAGCGTGAACCGACCACGGCCTCGTAGTACCGCACCGACGGCTCGTCGAGGTCCAGCACGTGATCCATCTCCGCCGACCGCAGCCCCCGCATCTCCTGGAGCTTGACCACCCGGTCCAGGGGGCCGACGAAGTGCAGCCGGTTGCCGCCGCGCAGCACCGTCTCGGGGCGCACCGGCGCGATCGTCGTGTCGCCGCGGTCCACCGACGCCAGGAACAGCCCCGACAGGTCACGCAGGCGCGCCTCCTCGACCGTCCGCCCGTCCACCGGGCCCCCGGGCTCGACCACCATCTCGAACGAGAACCGGCGACCCTCCTCCTCCATCTCCGCCCGCGCCGACCGCCGGTCCGGCAGCAGCACCGGAGCCAGCGCCACCAGCGCCACGAAACCCAGCAACGCGATCGGCAGACCCACCTTGCCGATCTCGAAGAACCCGATCTCCTCCAGCCCCAGCGTCGCCATCTGCCCCGAGACGACCAGGTTCGTCGACGTGCCGATCACCGTCAGCAGACCACCGAGGACCGCCGCGAACGACACCGGCATGAGGATCTTCGAGACCGCCAGCCGACGCCGGTTCGCCCACGCCGTCACCTGCGGCACCAGCATCGCCACGATCGGGGTGTTGTTCAGGAACGCCGAGGCCGCCATCGTCGGCGTCAGCGTCCGCAGCAGCGGACGCCGGTACGAGCCGTTCTCGCCCAGCGTGCGCTGCATCACCGGGGTCAGCGCACCCGTCTTCTCGATCCCCGCCGCCAGGACGTACAGCGCCGCCACCGTCAGCGGCGCCGCGTTGGAGAACCCGGAGAACGCGTCCTCCGCGGGCACCACACCCAGGATCATCACCGCGACCGCCCCGGAGAACACCGTCACCGCGGGGGAGACCCGCCCGCGCACCAGCGTCGCCAGGACCCCCAGGACCACGGCGAGCGTCAGCCAAGCGTCGAGCGTCACTGTCGCGCCCCTGTCTACGTCGTTCCGGCTCGATGGCGGAGCAGCGCCCCGGCGACCCGGCCGCACCGGGCATCGCCGCGACAGGCTAGCAGCGCCACACCCCGCCCCGGGTGCGCGCCACCCGGCGGGCCCGGCCGCCGGGACGAGCGATCCCTGTCACCCCGACCCGCCGCCCCGACGTCGAACACGTGTGCGAAGCGTGCGCCGGCGAACTAGGCTCGCCCGCATGGACCTGTTCAACGCCGCCACCACCGGCGAGCACGGCACCCCGGTCACCCGGCGGACCGGCGCCGGCGCCCCGCTGGCCGTGCGGATGCGCCCCGCGACCCTCGACGAGGTCACCGGGCAGGCCCACCTCCTCGTGCCCGGATCACCGCTGCGCCGGCTCGTCGAACCCGCCGACGACGCCGCCCGCCGCGCCGCCCCCGGCTCCGTCATCCTCTGGGGGCCACCGGGCGTGGGCAAGACCACCCTCGCCTACCTCGTGGCCACCACCTCCGGCCGCCGGTTCGTCGAGCTCTCCGCCGTCACCGCCGGCGTCAAGGACGTCCGCCAGGTCATCGAGGACGCCCGCCGCCGCCTCGCCACCGGAGGCGAGGAGACCGTGCTCTTCATCGACGAGGTGCACCGGTTCTCCAAGACCCAGCAGGACGCCCTGCTGCCCAGCGTCGAGAACCGCTGGGTCACCCTCGTCGCGGCCACCACCGAGAACCCCTCGTTCTCCGTCAACTCCCCGCTGCTGTCCCGCTCCCTGCTGCTCACCCTGCGACCCCTCGGCGCCGACGACGTGCGCGACCTCGTCCACCGCGCCGTCACCGACCCCCGCGGCCTCGACGGCGCCGTGGCGCTCGCGGACGACGCCGAGGACCAGCTGGTCCGGATGGCGGGCGGGGACGCCCGCAAGGCGCTCACGGTGCTCGAGGCCGCCGCCGGTGCCGCCCTCAGCGACGCCCGCGACGAGATCGCCCCCGAGGGACCCGTCATCGTCGACCTGGACACCGTCGAGCGCGCCGTGGACGTCGCGGCGGTGCGCTACGACCGCGACGGCGACCAGCACTACGACGTCGTCTCGGCGTTCATCAAGTCGATCCGCGGGTCCGACGTCGACGCCGCCCTGCACTACCTGGCGCGGATGGTCGCCGCGGGGGAGGACCCCCGGTTCATCGCCCGGCGCCTCGTGATCTCCGCCGCCGAGGACGTCGGGATGGCCGACCCGTCGGCCCTGCAGACCGCCGTGGCCGCCGCGCAGGCCGTCCAACTCATCGGGATGCCGGAGGGGCGGATCGTCCTGGCCGAGGCGGTCGTCCACCTGGCCACGGCCCCGAAGTCCAACCGGGCCTACGCCGGGATCGGCGCGGCGCTGGCGGACGTCTCCGCCGGGCGTGCCGGCGTCGTCCCGGCCCATCTGCGCGACGCGCACTACTCCGGGGCGGAGAAGCTCGGGCACGGGTCCGGGTACCTCTACGCCCACGACGAGCCGCACGGCGTGGCGGCCCAGCGCTACCTGCCCGACGAGCTCGCGGGGCGGCGGTACTACGAGCCGAGCGACCGGGGGTACGAGCGGCAGGTCTCCGAACGGCTCGAGCGGATCCGGCAGATCCTGGACTCGGCCCCCTGACCGGGCTTTCGCCACGGTCCTCCTTCTCGGCTCCCTGCCCAGCGCACTCCTGCCCGACTCCCTCGTTCCCAGCCAGCCCCTCGTCGGCCGCGAGATACCGGTCCGTCGCCGAGATACCGGCGGGTCGCTGTGGCACGTGCCGATGTGCCGGTATCTGGGCGACGGACCGGTATCTCGGCGAGGCAGATCGGCGCCCGGGGGAGCGTGACGGCCGACCTGTGGAGGACGGACGCCGTCCCCAGCTGCCCCGCATGCCCGCCCATGCCGGAGCCGGAACCCGTCAGGGTCGGTCGGCATGAGCATCTCCGCACCTCCGGGCCGCCCCGGTGGCGGCCGTCCGCCCCGCCGATCGCTGCCCACCGTGTACCGGGCCAGCCGGGCCCGGGAGAACGAGACGCGTCGGCGACGACGGCGGGGTGAGCTGGTCCGGGCCCGGCCCGGCGTCTACGCCGCACCCGCTGACGGCGAGGCCGGGTCGCCCGCCCGGCGGACCGAGAGCGAGCACCTGACCCAGTTGGCCGCCGCGCTCGCCGGTCTGCGCACGCCCGTCTGGGCCAGCCACACCAGCGCGGCCCTGCTGTGGGGGTGCTGGACCTACCGGGTGGGCACGACGGCGCACCTGACCCAGCTCGACCCGCCGGACGTGCGGCGCCCCACCGGAGGCGTCTCGCGGCACTGGACCGACCTGCCGGTCCGCGACCGCACGACGATCGACGGCGTCCCGGCGACCACGCTGGAGCGCACCGCGGTCGACTGCGCCAGGCTGCTGCCCGCCGAGTCGGCCGTCGTGGTCGCCGACTCGGCGCTGCGGCTCGGCGCCGACCGAGCCCTCGTGGCGCGCATCGTCGCGGAGTCGGTCGGCAAGCGCGGGATCCGGTCGGCGCGGCGCGTGCTGGCGGTCGCCGACGGCCGGGTGGAGTCGCCCGGCGAGTCGAGGCTGCGGTGGATCCTGGCGGACGAGGGACTCGACGCTCCGCAGGCCGCCGTCCACGTCGACACGTGGGCGGGCCGGCGCTGGGTCGACCTGGGCTGGCCGGACCTGAAGGTGGGGTTCGAGTTCGACGGCGAGGTCAAGTACACCGGGCTCACGCCGTCGCAGGCGGGGCGGGTGCTGTCCGAGGAGAAGCGGCGCCACGACGCGCTGCGTGAGGCCGGGTGGACGGTGCTGCGGATCTCGTGGTCCGACCTCGCGGACCGGGAGATGCTGCTCGAGCGGGTGCGAAGGGTGCTCGCGCTCGCCGGACACCATCCGCCGAGATACCGGCCAGTCGTCGACGTACCGGTCCGTCGAGCCCGGTCGGTGCGATGAGCCGGTATCTCGGCGACGGACCGGTATCTCGCGCCGGGGGGGTCCGGGTGGACCGGAGCCGGGACGGGTGCCGGCGGGGATGCGGTAGGATGTTCGGGTTGCCCACACGGGCAGCCGCCTGGGACCTCGGCCCTGCGAGCACGTCCACCGTCGCACCGCACCTGCGGAGACGACGTCGGACGCTCCGTCGGCTGGTCCCGCACCTGACGTCCGGACCTTCGGATCCGTGCGCCTCGGGTGTGACCTCATCCACCACCACAGGACAGGAAGAACCACTGTGACTGCAGTCCGCAAGTCGCGCCGCCAGGTGCGCCTGAGCCGCAAGCTCGGTCTGGCCCTCACCCCGAAGGCCGTCCGCCACTTCGAGAAGCGCCCGTACCCTCCGGGTGAGCACGGCCGTGCCCGCCGCCGCACCGAGTCGGACTACGCGGTCCGTCTGCGCGAGAAGCAGCGTCTGCGCGCCCAGTACGCCCTGCGCGAGAAGCAGCTCCTCAAGGTCTACGAGGACGCCCGCAAGCACCCCGGCCTGACCGGTGAGGTCATGGTCGAGGACCTGGAGACCCGCCTGGACGCGCTCGTCCTGCGCGTCGGCTTCGGTCGCACCATCCTGCAGGCCCGCCAGGCCGTGACCCACCGTCACATCCTGGTCGACGGCAAGATCGTGGACCGCCCGTCGTTCCGCGTGAAGCCCGGCCAGACCATCCAGGTCAAGGCCAAGTCCCAGGCCACCACGCCGTTCCAGGTCGCCGCCGCCGGTGCGCACCGCGACGTGCTCCCCGAGGTCCCGGGCTACCTGGACGTCCAGCTCGAGAAGCTGTCGGCCACGCTGACCCGCGCGCCCAAGCGCGCCGAGGTCCCCGTGACCTGCGACGTCCAGATGGTCGTCGAGTACTACGCCCGCTGATCCGCGACCCGTTCGCGCAGCACGGCACGACGCCCCGTCCCCGCTCGGGGACGGGGCGTCCGTCGTTGGATAGGGTGGCGACGCACCCCGACCGAGGAGAGAGAAGATGTCCGTTGGCGACGTGGCCGGCCTGGTGGCCGCCATCGCGTTCGTGCTGCTCGTGGGCCTCCTGGCCGTCCCGCTGGTGAAGCTGGGACGCACCCTGGACGAGACCTCGCGCAGCATCCGGGAGCTGACGGAGCACTCGGTGCCGATCCTCGACGAGGCCGCCACCACGGTGGCCTCCACGAACGACCAGCTCGTCAAGGTGGACACGATCACGACCTCGGCCGCCCAGGTCAGCGAGAACGTCTCGGCGCTGGCCGGGCTGTACGCCTCGACGTTCGGGCGCCCCCTGATCAAGGTCGCCTCGTTCTCCTACGGCGTGCGCCAGGGTCTGGCGAAGGCCTGGCGCCGCTCGGGCTCGGACGACACCGGTGGCTCCCGATGATCCGCCGCCTGTTCTGGGTCGGCGTCGGCGTCACGATCACCGTGGTGGTCATCCGTCGCGGGCGTCGCGTCGTGGCGCGGTACACCCCCGAGGCGATGGCGCAGCGCGCCGAGGACCTGGGCCGTGACGTCTCGCGCCGGTCGGCCACGTTCGTGGCGACGTTCCGCGAGGAGTTCGGGGCCGCCCGCGCCGCGCGGGAGGCCGAGCTGGTCGCCGCCCTGCTCGCCGAGGGCCAGACGCACCCCGACGACGTCGAGCCGCGCCCCCGTCACGGCCGCCACGCCGCCGCGGGGAGCGCCGGCGCCGCCGCCGAGGCGGCGACCCGTGCCGACGAGGACGAGCTCGGCTACTCGTTCTGACCAGCCGCACCGCGGCGGTACCGGTCCGGGTGCCTGCCGCACCCGCGGACCGCGAGACAATAGGGACGGACCTGCTCCCGTCCCGCCACCAGACCCCACGAAGGACATCATGCGCACCGCCGACATCCGCCAGCGCTGGCTCGACTACTTCCGGTCCAAGGACCACGAGATCGTGCCCAGCGTGCCCCTGGTCTCGCCGGACCCGTCGATCCTGTTCACGATCGCCGGCATGGTGCCCTTCATCCCGTACATCCTCGGCACGGAGACGGCACCGTGGCCGCGGGCCGCGAGCGTGCAGAAGTGCATCCGCACCAACGACATCGAGAACGTCGGGCGCACCACCCGGCACGGCACGTTCTTCCAGATGAACGGCAACTTCTCGTTCGGCGACTACTTCAAGCGCGAGGCCATCGACTTCGCGTGGGAGCTGCTGACCACCGCGCAGGCCGACGGCGGGTACGGCCTGGACGGCGACCGGCTGTGGGTGACGCTGTGGGAGCAGGACGCCGAGGCCTACGACGCGCTGACGCAGGGCATCGGCCTCGACCCGAAGCACATCGTGCGCCTGCCGCGCGAGGAGAACTTCTGGGACACCGGTCAGCCCGGTCCGGCCGGCCCGTGCGCCGAGTGGCACTACGACCGCGGCCCGGCCTACGGACCGGAGGCCGAGGGCGGCACGGTCGACCCGGGCGGCGACCGGTACCTGGAGATCTGGAACCTCGTCTTCGACCAGTTCGTGCGCGGCGAGGGGCAGGGCAAGAACTACCCGCTGCTGGGCGAGCTCGACCACAAGAGCATCGACACCGGTGCCGGCCTGGAGCGGATCGCGTACCTGCTGCAGGGCAAGGAGAACCTCTACGAGATCGACGAGGTCTACCCGGTCATCGCCACGGTGGAGGAGATGACGGGCAAGCGGTACGGCGCGAACGGCGAGGACGACGTGCGCATGCGCGTGGTCGCCGACCACGTGCGCTCGGCGATGATGGTGATCGGCGACGGCGTGCGCCCGGCCAACGAGGGCCGCGGCTACGTGCTGCGCCGCCTCATTCGCCGCGCGGTGCGTGCGGTGCGTCTGCTCGGCGTCGACGACGTCGCGCTGCCCTCTCTGCTGCCGGTGTCCAAGGACGCCATGAAGGCCTCCTACCCGGAGCTCGAGACCGACTTCGCGCGCATCAGCGACGTGGCCTACGGCGAGGAGGACGCCTTCCGGCGCACCCTGGCCGCCGGCACCACCATCCTGGACACCGCCGTCGCGCGGGCGAAGGACCAGGCCCACGGCGGTGCGGTCGTCCTGGGCGGCGACGAGGCGTTCGCGCTGCACGACACCTACGGGTTCCCGATCGACCTGACTCTCGAGATGGCGGCCGAGCAGGGCGTCCAGGTCGACGAGCAGGCGTTCCGTGACCTGATGACGGCGCAGAAGGAGCGGGCGCGCGCCGACGCGCTGGCGAAGAAGACCGGTCACGCGGACCTGCGCGCCTACGAGAGCCTGTCCAAGGACCTGACGTCGCCGGTCGAGTTCCTCGGCTACACGGACGCCCAGGCGGCGGTGAACGTCGTCGGGCTGCTGGTCGACGGCGTCTCCGCGCCGGCGGCGACGGCACCCGCGGACGTCGAGATCGTGCTGGACCGGACCCCGTTCTACGCGGAGGCCGGCGGCCAGCTCGCCGACCAGGGCACGATCGCCCTGGACTCCGGCGCGGTCGTGGAGGTCGACGACGTGCAGCGCCCGGTCGCGGGCCTGTCGGTGCACCGGGGTCGGCTGACCGAGGGCACCGTGTCGCTCGGCGACCCGGGCACGGCGTCGATCGACACCGGGCGGCGCGTGGCGATCAGCCGGGCGCACTCCGCGACGCACATGATCCACAAGGCGTTGCACGAGCTCGTCGGGTCGGACCGGACGCAGGCGGGGTCGGAGAACGCCCCGAGCCGTATCCGGTTCGACTTCCGCTCGCCGGCCGCGGTGCCGGCGTCGGCGCTGTCCGAGATCGAGGAGCGCGTCAACACGCGGCTGACGGAGAACCTCGAGGTCATCGACGCGACGATGCCGCTCGCGGACGCCAGGGCGATGGGTGCGATGGCGCTCTTCGGGGAGAAGTACGGCGAGAACGTCCGTGTCGTCTCCATCGGCGGGGAGTGGTCCCGCGAGTTGTGCGGCGGCACCCACGTCCGGGCGACCGGAGAGCTGGGCCGCGTGGCGCTGCTGGGCGAGTCGTCGATCGGGTCCGGGGTGCGCCGCGTCGACGCGCTCGTCGGGGACGGCGCGTACGGGTTCCACGCCAAGGAGCACGCGCTGGTCGGCCAGCTCACGGGCATGCTGAACGCGCGCCCGGAGGAGCTCACGGACCGCGTGGGGTCGCTCATGAGTCGGCTCAAGGACACCGAGAAGGAGCTCGCCACCCTGCGTCAGGGCCAGCTCCTGGCGACCGCCGGCAACCTGGCCGCCGAGGCGCAGACGGTCGGCACGGTGCGCGTCGTGACGCACGACGCCGGGGAGGTCGCATCGGCGGACGACCTGCGCGCGCTCGTCCTCGACGTGCGCGGGCGGCTCGGCGAGGCCGACCCGGCGGTGGTGGCCGTGGCGGGCGTGGCGAACGGCCGTCCGCTGGTGGTGGTCGCCACGAACGCGGGCGCCCGCGACGCCGGCCTGCGCGCCGGCGACTTCGTCAAGGCCGCCGCCAAGACGCTGGGCGGCGGTGGCGGCGGCAAGCCGGACCTGGCCCAGGGCGGCGGCTCCGACGCGACCGCGGTGCCGATGGCGCTGCAGGGCGTGACGAACGGGGTGCGGGAGTCCATCGGTGAGTGATGCTCTGCCGCGGGGCGCTCGCCTCGGGGTCGACGTCGGCAAGGCCCGGATCGGGCTGGCCGGCTCGGACCCCGACGGTCTGGTCGCCACGCCGGTCGAGACGGTCGCGCGCGTCCTGTCCGTGCCGACGACGACGGACGGCATACCGGCGGTCACGGCTGACGTCGCGCGGATCGCGGCGGAGGCTGCCGACCGGTCCGCCGCCGTCGTCTACGTGGGCCTGCCGCGCCACCTGTCGGGCAATGAGGGCGCGGCCACGGCGGACGCCCGGGAGTTCGCCGGCAGGCTGGCCCGGGAGATCGATCCGGTGCCGGTCCACCTGGTCGACGAGCGGATGACGACGGTCACGGCGCACGCCCAGCTCCGCTCCGCCGGTCGCAAGACCGTCAAGCACAGGCCTGTCATCGACCAGGCGGCAGCCGTTATCATCTTGCAACATGCACTCGATGCGGAGCGGGCCTCGGGCACGAGGGCCGGCGAACGCCTCGAGTCGTGACCAGCAGACCACAGTCGACACCACCCGAAGGATGAATCCGGCGTGACGGACCTCTTCGAGCCCTCCACGGCACACCGCCCGGCGGCACCGCCGCCGTCGCGGGGCCGCTCGGCGGCGAGCAAGCGAGCCGCTCGCAAGCGCAAGCGGCGTCGCCAGCAGCGCACGGCGTTCATCCTGATCGTCCTGCTCGGCGTGCTGGGCGTGGGCGGCTACTTCCTGTTCGACCGCGTCGGTGACGTCGTCGCCGGCTTCGAGAACCCCTTCGACTCCGCGCCGGAGGACTACGCCGGCCCCGGGGTCGACCCGGTGCAGGTGGAGATCCCCGAGGGCGCGACCGGTGCGATGATGGGCGAGGAGCTCGTCGAGGCCGACGTCGTGGCGTCGGTGGGTGCCTTCAACGCGGCGTTCGAGGCGACGCCGGGTGCCGCCGGCATCCAGCCGGGCACGTACGAGCTGCTCACCCAGATGAACGCCGCCGACGCCGTCGAGGCCCTGGTGGCGAACGAGAAGGTGGAGATCTCGGTGACCATCCCCGAGGGGTTCACCGTCGAGCAGGTCGTCGACAAGGTCGCCTCGGTCACCTCGATCACCCGGGAGGACATGGAGGCGGCGCTGAAGTCGCCGAAGAAGATCGGGTTGCCCGGGGCGGCGGACGGGAACGCCGAGGGCTGGCTCTTCCCGAAGACGTACGCCGTCCAGCCGGGCGACACCGCCGAGGACCTCCTGAAGACGATGGTCGACCAGACGAAGGCTGAGCTGGACTCGCTCGGCGTGTCGGGCGGCGACCGCCAGGACGTGCTGAACAAGGCCTCGATGGTCGAGCGTGAGGCCCAGAACGACGAGGACCGCGGCAAGGTGGCCCGCGTCCTGGAGAACCGCCTCGAGGTCGGCGACGCCCTCGGGATCGACGCCACGCTGGCCTACGGCCTGGGCAAGCCCGCGCACGAGATCACCGTCTCGGAGTGGGAGGACGCCAGCCTGCCGTACAACACGCGCGCCAACGTCGGTCTGCCGCCGACCCCGATCGCGAACCCGGGTGCGGCGTCCGTCGAGGCGGTCGCGAACCCGCCGGAGGGTGACTGGCTCTGGTACGTGACGGTGAACCTGGAGACCGGGGAGACGAAGTTCACGGACAACTACCAGGAGTTCCTCGGTTTCCGGAACGAGTACCAGGAGTGGGCCGCGGAGAACGGCTACTGATGGGCGCTCCTCGTCGCGCGGCCGTCCTCGGACACCCGGTCGCGCACTCCCTGTCGCCCACGCTGCACGGCGCCGCCTACGAGGCCCTGGGCCTGGAGGGCTGGCGGTACACGGCGATCGACACGACGGTCGAGCAGCTGCCCGACGTGGTCCGTGACCTGGACCTCGGCTGGGCGGGGCTGAGTGTCACGATGCCGCTCAAGCACGCCGTGATGGAGCTCGTCGACCACGTCGACCCGCTCGCGGTCGCGGTGGGCGCCGTGAACACGGTGCTGGTCTCCCCGTCGCGGTGCGGGGTGACCCTGACGGGCACCAACACCGACGTCTACGGCCTGGTCACGGCGATCCGGGAGGGCCTGGCGCAGCGGCACGGCACGCACGACGTCGAGGTGGGCCGCGCCGTCGTCCTCGGTGGGGGAGCGACGGCGGCTTCCACGCTGGCCGCGCTCGGTGAGCTCGGCTGCACGACGCCGCGGGTGCTGGCGCGCAACCTCGCCCGGACGGCTCCGCTGCAGGAGGCGGCCGCGCGGATGGGGGTCACGCCCCGCTTCGACGTGCTGGACGTCGCGGCGACGCCCGAGGTGCTGGCCGGGGCCGACGTGGTGGTCTCCACGATGCCGGCGTACGCCGCCGACCCGATCGCCGACGCCCTGCGGGGCCGGGGTGCCGGCACCGCGGGCGTGCTGCTGGACGCGGTCTACGACCCCCGTCCGACCGCGCTGTCGCGGGCCTGGGCCGACACCGGAGGGACCGTCGTCGGCGGTGAGCGGATGCTGCTGCACCAGGCGGTCGAGCAGGTGCGGCTGATGACGGGCCGGACGGCGCCGGTGGCGGCGATGGACGCCGCCCTGCAGTCGGCACTGGTGACCGAGGCCGCCTGAGGCCGGCACCTGTCCGGGATCCGGCCGCCGTGCCGCCGGCAGGCGTGGGCGTGACAGAATCGCAGGCATGCTGCGCTGGTTGACCTCGGGAGAGTCGCACGGTCAGGCCCTGGTGGGCCTCATGGAGGGGCTGCCCGCGGGCGTCGAGCTCGTCACCTCCGACATCCAGGACGCCCTGGCCCGCCGTCGCCTCGGCTACGGCCGCGGCGCGCGGATGAAGTTCGAGAAGGACGAGGTGCGGGTCCTGGGCGGGCTGCGCCACGGCGTCACCCAGGGCGGGCCGCTGGCCATCGAGATCGGCAACACCGAGTGGCCGAAGTGGACCGACGTCATGTCGGCGGACCCGGTGGATCCGGAGGCGCTGCTGGTCGACGCCGGCACCGGCGACGAGCGCGAGATCGCCCGCAACCGTCCGCTGACGCGACCGCGGCCGGGGCACGCCGACCTGGTGGGCATGCGCAAGTACGGCTTCGACGACGCCCGGCCGGTCCTGGAGCGTGCGAGCGCCCGCGAGACGGCGACGCGTGTGGCGCTCGGGACGGCGGCGGCGAAGTTCCTGGAGCAGGCGCTCGGGATCCGGCTGGTCAGCCACGTGACGGCGATCGGCACGGTCGAGGTGCCGCAGGACGCCGACCTGCCGGCACCCGAGGACCTCGCCGCGCTGGACGCGGACCCGGTGCGGTGCTTCCACGGGCCGACGAGCGAGGCGATGGTCGCCGAGATCGACGCGTGCCGCAAGGACGGCGACACCCTCGGTGGTGTCGTGGAGGTGCTCGCCTACGACGTGCCGACGGGCCTGGGCACCTACGCCCACTCCGACCGGCGCCTCGACGCCCGGCTCGCCGGCGCCCTGATGGGCATCCAGGCGATCAAGGGTGTCGGTGTCGGCGACGGGTTCCGCACGGCGCAGCGACGTGGCTCGGCCGCGCACGACGAGATCGCCCGGGACGCCGACGGGCGCATCGTGCGCCGCTCGAACCGGGCCGGCGGCATCGAGGGCGGCATGACCAACGGCGAGGTGCTGCGCGTCTCGGCGGCGATGAAGCCCATCTCCACGGTGCCGCGTGCCCTGGCGACCGTCGACGTCGCCACGGGCGAGGAGGTCACCGCCCACCACCAGCGTTCCGACGTGTGCGCGGTGCCGCCCGCGGCCGTCGTCGCGGAGGCGATGGTCGCCCTCGAGCTCGCGCAGGCCGTCCTGGAGAAGTTCGGCGGCGACTCGGTGGCGGAGGTGCGGCGCAACGCCGAGGCGTACCTGGCCTCGATCCCCGAGCTGCTGCGATGAGCGCGACGCGTCCCCGGGCGGTCCTGACGGGCCCGCCCGGCAGCGGCAAGACGACGGTGGGCCGGCTGCTGGCCGAGCACCTCGGGGTCGCGTTCCGCGACACGGACGCCGACGTCGAGGAGCTCGCCGGCAAGGCGGTGCCCGACATCTTCGTCGAGGACGGCGAACCGCACTTTCGTGACCTGGAGCGTGAGGCCGTCACCACCGCCCTGGCCACCCATGACGGGATCCTCGCCCTCGGCGGGGGCGCCGTGATGGACGCCCACACCCAGCGCGCGCTGACCGGGTACGCGGCCGACGGCGGCACCGTGGTCTTCCTCGACGTCTCCCTGGTCCACGCCGCACCCCGGGTCGGGTTCAACCAGTCCCGCCCGCTGCTGGTCGGCAACCCGCGGGCGCGCTGGGCCGAGCTCATGCAGGCCCGCCGCCCCACGTACGAACGACTGGCGACCCTGCGGGTGCACTCCGACGAGCGCACCGCCGCGCAGGTCGCCTCCCAGATCCTCGAGGAGGTCCGCCCATGACGGTCCGCGTGACCGTGTCCGGTGACACGCCCTACGACGTCGTGATCGGCCGCCACTTGCTCGGCGAGATCCCCTCGCTGCTGGGCGACGGCGTGCGGCGCGTGCTGGTCATGCACCCGGCGTCCCTGCAGGCGACCGGCGACGCCGTGCGCGAGGACCTCGCCGCCCAGGGCTTCGAGGCGTTCGCCGCCGAGCTGCCCGACGCCGAGGAGCAGAAGACCGCCCAGGTCGCGGCGTTCTGCTGGCAGGTCATGGGGCAGGCCGACTTCACGCGGTCCGACGCGATCGTGGCCGTCGGCGGCGGTGCGACGACGGACCTGGCCGGGTTCGTCGCCGCCACCTGGCTGCGCGGCATCCGGGTCGTGCACGTGCCGACCACGCTGCTGGCGATGGTAGACGCCGCCGTGGGTGGCAAGACGGGCATCAACACCGCCGAGGGCAAGAACCTGGTGGGCGCGTTCCACCCGCCCGCGGGGGTGCTGTGCGACCTGGCGGCCCTCGAGTCCCTGGAGCGCTGGGACCTCGTGGCCGGGATGGCCGAGGTGATCAAGACGGGCTTCATCGCGGACGAACGCATCCTGGAGCTCGTCGAGGCCCACGCGGAGCGGATCCGCGAGTGGGCTGGCGCGGACGCCACCGAGGACACCTGGGCGGTGCTGACCGAGCTCATCGAACGGTCGGTGCGCGTCAAGGCGCGCGTCGTGGGGGAGGACCTCACCGAGCAGGGTATGCGCGAGATCCTCAACTACGGGCACACCCTCGGCCACGCCATCGAGCTCGTCGAGCGCTACCAGCTGCGCCACGGCGCGGCGGTCGCCGTCGGCATGGTGTTCGCCGCGGAGCTCGGCCGGCTCGGCGGGAAGCTGGACGACGCCGTCGTGGACCGGCACCGCGAGATCCTGACGGCCGTCGGCCTGCCGACCACCTACCGCGGCGACCGGTGGGACCAGCTGCTGGCCGCGATGCGCCGCGACAAGAAGGCCCGCGGCGACCTGCTGCGGTTCGTCGTCCTGGACGACGTCGCCAAGCCGGTGCGGCTCGAGGGTCCCGACCCGACCGTGCTCGCCGCGGCGTACGCGGAGATCTCCAAGGAGCCGCCGTCGGGCAACCCGGGCGTCACCGTCCAGCTCACCCCCTGATCCTCTCGCCCGACCGCCCGCCGTCCCGTTGTGGGCATGAAATGTGCGGCTCCGAGAGTGTTCCGGGCCGCAGATTTCATGCCCACAACGGGACGGTTCGGGTCAGTGCCAGAGTCCGCGCTCGCGCAGCACGTCGCGCAGCAGGTCGGCGCGGTCGGTGACGATCCCGTCGACGCCGAGGTCGAGCAGCCGGCGCATCTCGTCCGGCTCGTCGACGGTCCACACGTGCACGTGGCGACCGGCCCGGTGCGCCGCGGCCACCGTCGCCGCGTCGACCACGGTCAGCACGCCCTGGGAACGGGGGACCTGCAGGGCGTCGACGTCGCGCAGCGCGCGCCGCACCAGCCCCGGCACCCGCAGCCGGGCACCGGCGAGGAACCCGACCACCTCGCCGATCCCGGCGCTCGTCGCCGTGGGGCGGGACAACCGGGCCAGCGTCGCCCGGCGTCGGCGCGGGGAGAACGACGTGACGCACACCCGGTCGTGGCTGGCCGTGCGCTCGATCGCCGCCGCGGTCGGATCGACGCCGGAGTCACCCTTGACGTCGATGTTGACCCGCAGGTCGGGCCAGGCGTCGAGGAGCTCGTCCAGTCGCGGCACCGGTTCCGTGCCACCGATCCGAGCCCGGGACACCTCCGCCCAGGACAGGTCGGCCACGGCACCGTGACCGTCGGTCGTCCGGTCCAGGTCGGAGTCGTGCAGGGCGACCGCCACGCCGTCGCGCGTCCCGTGCGAGTCGGTCTCGACGTACCGGTACCCCAGGTCCACCGCGGCGGCGAACGCCGCCATGGAGTTCTCCAGGTTCTCCGCGCCGTGGGAGAACCCGCGGTGCGCCAGCGCCGCCACCTCGCCGCGAGCGCCGAAGTACGGGTGCCCGTCCGTCATGTGTCTCCTCCGAGTCGTGCCGACAGAAATTCCGTGACCGCCGTCAGGTACGCCTCCCGCGCGGGCGGCGCCGACAGCAGCAGGTCGTGCACCCCGCCGTCGACGACCGCCTCGGCCACGTCGGGACCGAGGCGCGGCACCAGCGCCGCGATGCGGCGGGTGTCCAGCACGGTGTCCTGAGCGTCCAGGCGGGGGTTGGCGGGGCTGTCCACTCCGCTGGCGGCCGAGCGTCCCACGAGCACCGGGCAGGCGATCGCCAGCCCGCGGGCCAGCCGCAGCTGGGCGCGCCGCACGGCCCGCAGCCAGGCCGCCCGCACCGGCTGACCCTCGGGCTTCTTCAGCCGGGTGTCGAACTCCCAGCGCCCGCCCGCATCGACGTGCTGGTACGTGGCGTACACCGACGGATGCGTGCTGAGCACCGCCAGCGGGCGCATCCGGCCGAGCACGCCCAGCACGCCGGAGCTGACCTGCCGCGACAGCCACGACCCGGTCAGGTCCAGGAACGGCGAGTCCAGCACCAGGGCGTCCGGCCCGCGGACGCCGCGCGCGTGCGTCCACATCGCCGCCGTCAGCCCACCGGTGGAGTGCGCGTGCACCGCGACGGGTGCGCCCCCCGCCCGCGCCCGCAGCACCGCCAGCGCGGCGTCCAGGTCCGCGCCGAACTCCCGCAGCGACGCCGCGAAGTGCGGCGGGGCCCCCGCGGCCGGACCGCCGTCGTCGCGCAGCAGCGACCGCCCGGCGCGGCGCAGGTCCACCGCCCAGCACTCCAGGCCCACCTGCGCGAGGGCGTCGACCAGCTGGGTCTGGAAGAAGTAGTCGTTGTACCCGTGCACGTGCAGCACGTAGCCGCGCGGCGCCGACAGCCCGTCCGCACGCCGCACCAGGGTCGCCGGGCCCACCGGCGCCGACACGAAGCCGTCGAGCAGCCGGTCGGGAACCCAGTCCGTCGTCGGACGGTGCGCATCGACAGTCGGCACCCCCGTACCGTACGACGCCGCACACGTCCCGCGCAGCGCCGGCCCGCGCCGGGCCGGACCATCCCCACCCGGGGCGCACAATGGACCCATGCCGCACCCCGTGCGAAGCCTCCAGCGACGCGCCGGACGAACCCTCTTCGAGAAGGTCTCCGGCGGCGCCGCCGGACGTGTCGAACGCGAACGCATCCACACCAGCCCCGGGCCCCGCTGGTTCGACGACGACTCCGCCGTCGCCCGCGTCCACGGCGACGCCTCCATGTTCCCCGGCGGGCTGCGCGCCCTGCTGCTGCAGTCCCTGCACCCCGCCGCGATGGCCGCCGTCGCCTCCCACTCCGGCTACCGCGGCGACCCCTGGGGCCGCCTGGGCCGCACCTCCACGTTCCTCGCCCGCACCACCTTCGCGACCGCCACCGACGCCCAGGAAGCCGTCGACGTCGTCCGCGCCGTGCACTCCCGCATCCGCGGCACCACCCCCGAGGGCCTCGCCTACGCCGCCGACGACCCCTGGTTGCTGCGCTGGGTCCACACCGCCGAGGTCGACAGCTTCCTCACCGCGCACCAACGCTTCGGCGCCCGACCGCTCGACGCCGCCGGCTGCGACGCCTACCTCGCCCAGGCCGCCACCGTCGCCGACCGGCTCGGCGCCGCTGACCCGCCCCGCACCGTCGCCGCGCTGCACGCCGCCCTCGAGGAGTTCCGGCCCGAGCTCGCCGCCACCCCCGCCTCCGACGACGTCGCCCGGTTCCTGCTCGGCGAACCACCGCTGCCCCGGATCGCCCGCGCCCCCTACGCCCTCCTCGCCGCCGGCGCCTACGGCACCCTGCCCCCCTGGGCGCAGGACCTGCTCCCCGCCCCCTGGCCCCTGCACGGCGACCCCGCCCCCGTCCGCGCCGGCGGACGACTGGCCACCCGGGCCATCCGCTGGGCGCTCGCGGGCGACCCCCCGCCCGTGCGCGACCCGGACGCGGACCCCGACCGGGTGCGCTGAGCGGCGCGCAGCGCGGCGCCACCTCCCGTTCACCCAGGTGCGGCAGACTCGTCCGACATGAGCGACACCACCCCGACGACGCCGTCCGGTGCCGAGTCCGTACCGTTCGACTCCCTGCCCGCTGCCGAACGACGTCGCCGGGTGCGGTCGTGGGCGCTGTGGGACTGGGCCACCCAGCCGTACAACACCGTGATCCTGACGTTCGTCTTCACGGCGCTGTACCTCAACAGCGACGCCTTCCTGGACCCGGCCGTGGCGGCCCTGGGGGAGAACGACCCCGTGCGCGAGCGGGCCCTGGCGGACCTGTCCAGCGGTCTGGGTGCCTGGATCACCGTCGGCGGCGTCCTGGTGGCGCTGCTCGCACCGGTGCTCGGGCGCCGCGCCGACGTGGCCGGCCGGCGCAAGGCGTGGCTCGCCGCGGGCACGGTCGTGCTGGTCGTGGCGATGTTCGGTCTCGGGTTCGTCCGGGCCGACCCGGCGTACTTCGCGCTCGGTGCCGCGCTGGTGTCCCTCGGCAGCGTGGCCTCGGAGATCGCGGGCGTGAACTACAACGCGATGCTGACCCAGGTCTCGACGCCGCGCACGGTCGGTCGCGTCTCGGGCCTGGGGTGGGGCCTGGGGTACGTCGGGGGCATCGTCGCCCTCCTGGCGGTCGTCGTGGCGACCGAGCTCGACTTCTTCGGCATGGACACCTCCGACGGCATGGGCTACCGCGTGATCGCGGTCGGGTGCGGGCTGTGGGCGCTCGCGTTCGCCTGGCCGCTGTTCCGCCACGTGCCCGAGGCCCCGCCCGCCGCCGACCGGCCCCGTGTGGGCTTCTTCGCCGGGTACGCCCAGCTGTGGCGCGACGTCGTCGCGCTGTGGCGGGACGCCCGCACCACGTTCTGGTTCCTGCTCGCCAGCGCCGTCTACCGCGACGGGCTCGCGGGCGTCTTCACCTTCGGGGCGATCGTCGCCGCCGTGTCGTACCGGTTCACCGACCAGGAGGTCCTGATCTTCGGCGTGCTCGCCAACCTGCTGGCCGGCGTGACCACGATCCTGGCCGGCCGCCTGGACGACCGTCTCGGGCCGCGGTCGGTCATCCTGTGGTCCCTGGTGGCCCTGATCACGTGCATCGTCGTGGTCGTCGCGCTCCTCCCGGCGGGCAAGACGGCCTTCTGGGTCGCCGGCCTGACCCTGACCCTGTTCGTCGGTCCCGCGCAGGCGGCGTCCCGGTCCTTCCTGGCCCGCGTGACCCCGGCCGGTCACGAGTCGGAGATCTTCGGTCTGTACGCCACCACCGGGCGGGCGGTGTCGTTCCTGACCCCGGCGCTGTGGACCGCGATCATCGCGCTGACGGGCGCCACGATCTGGGGTGCGCTCGGCATCGCCGCGGTGCTCCTGGCCGGGCTGGTCCTCATGCTGGCTGTCACCGACCCCCTCGAACGCTGAGCCGAGCGGCATCCCGTCCGGCCGTCGCGCGGGGCGCCCGCGCGGCAGGCATGATGCCTCTGTGGGTGAGGTGAGCGACTACGTCGCGTCGTTGCAGGAGCCAGCACGCAGCGCGGTCGGGCGCGTGGTCGACCGCGCCCGCGCCGTCGTGCCCGACGCCGAGGAGGGCGCCAGCTACGGGATGCCGGCCCTGCGCTACCGCGGCAGCCCGCTGATCAGCGTGGTCCGCACCGCGAAGCACGTCGGCGTCTACCCGTTCAGCCCGGCGGTGGTCACGGCCGTGTCCGCCGACCTCGCGGGTTTCCGGGTGACCAAGGGTTCGATCGGCTTCCGCCACGACCACCCCCTGCCCGACGACGTGATCGACCGTCTCGTGGTGCTGCGGCGCGACGAGATCGACGCAGCGGCACGCTGACGTGCCGCGGCTCGACCCGGACGAGTGCCGCCGCCGCTTCGCCGCCGCACGGCACGCCTACCTGGCCACGGCCGACCTCGCCGCCGTGCCGCACCTGGTGCCGATCACCTTCGCGGTGCTCGACACCGCCGACGGCGACGCCGTGGTCTGGGCCGTCGACCACAAGCCCAAGGCGACCCACGCCCTGCGCCGGCTGCGCAACGTGACCGCCAACCCGCGCGTCGCGCTGCTCGCCGACGCCTACGACGACGACTGGGACCGCCTGTGGTGGGTGCGGGCGGACGGCACGGCCACGATCGACGACGGCGGCACGCAGCGCTGCGAGGCCCTCGAGGCGCTGGCCGCCCGCTACGGGCCCTACCGGGACCGTCCACCGGCGGGACCGGTGGTGCGTGTCCGGGTGAGCCGGTGGAGCGGTTGGGCGGCCCGGTCCGTCTAGGCTCGGGGCATGGCTGACACGCGCGTCCTCGTCCTGAACGGTCCCAACCTCGGACGGCTCGGCGTCCGCGAGCCCGAGATCTACGGCCACGCCTCGATGGCCGATCTGGAGGTGCAGGCGGGTGCGTGGGGGAGCGGGCTCGGGATGAGCGTGGAGGTCCGCCAGACCGACGACGAGTCGGAGCTGGTGGGTTGGCTGCACGAGGCGGTGGACACCCGGGCGCACGTGGTCCTCAACCCGGCAGCCTTCACCCACTACAGCTACGCCCTGCGGGACGCGGCGGCGCAGGTGACGACGTCGGGCCTGCTGCTGGTCGAGGTGCACCTGTCCAACCCGGCGGCGCGGGAGTCCTTCCGCCACTACTCGGTCGTGGCCGGGATCGCCACGGGCACGGTCGCCGGGTTCGGGTTCGACTCGTACCGGCTGGCGCTGCAGGCGTTGGCGGGCAAGCTCAAGGGCTAGATCTCGGGTGATCAAGCCTTCAGCCTAGATTGTGTTTGATCAGCCCTCTATACTTGATTCATGATCGTCCTGACGGTGGACCAGCGAGCGAGCACCACCCGCGGCGACCTCGTGCCCGTGGTGCTCGACGTCCTGCACGCCTGCACCCACGGCCCGGACGGGCCCGTGGACGGCCTCGTGCTCCCGTTCGAGCGCACGGTGGGGGACGAGGTGCAGGGGGTGCTGGCGGCGGACCAGGACGGGGCCGAGCTCGCCGTCGAGCTCGTCGAAGAGCTGGTGCGCGACGGCGGCTGGTCCGTCGGCGTGGGGGTGGGTGCGGTCGACGAGCCGCTGCCCGACGCCTCCCGGGCCGCCTCGGGTCCGGCGTTCGTCCGAGCCCGCGCCGCGGTCGAGCAGGCCAAGCGCAAGGGTCTGTCCGTCCCCCTGGCGCTCAGCGGCGCCGAGGGCGAGCCCGCCGCGACGGTCGCCGCCGACGCCGAGGCGCTGCTGCGGCTGTGCGGCGCGGTCACGGCGCGTCGGTCCGTCGCGGGGTGGGAGGCCGTCGATACGCTCGGCGAGCACCCGACGTCGGACGGCCCGCAGCGGGCCGCCGCCGAGGCGCTCGGCATCAGCGAGCAGGCGGTCAGCCAGCGGCTGCGCACGGCGCTGTGGCACGAGACCGAGGCGGTGCGCCCGCTGGTGGTCCGCCTGGTGGCCGCCGCCGACACCGCGGCGACCGCCGCGGACGTCGGGGCGGACGTCGACGACGAAGGGTGACGAGAGTGTCCGAACCGTGGGTGGTCGTGCTGGTCGCCGTCGGAGCGCTGGCCGTGAGCGTGGCCGCCGGCTCGTGGCTGGTCCCGCTGGTGCTGCGGCACGCCGAGTCCACCGAGGTCTCGGCGCGGGCCGAGGCGCTGGCCGTGCTCGGCAACGGCACCTGGATCGGTCTGCTCGAACGCTTCGCGATCACCGGCACCATCCTCGTGGGCTACCCCGAGGGGGTCGCGGTCGTCGTCGCCGTCAAGGCGCTGGGTCGGTTGCCCGAGCTGCGGGAGCACCCCGTGGCCGGCGAGCGGTTCGTCGTCGGCAGCCTGGCCTCGCTGGTCTGGTCGGCCGGGGTGGGCCTCGCGGGCCGGGCGCTGCTGGGCGGCCTGTAGAATGACCCGGGCCGTTCTGCGGCCCCGACCCGAGCGGCGCTCGTCGCCACGGGTCGTCAGGACCTCCCCATCCCCGAGACTCGCCGAGGACGATCAATCACCGTGGCTACCTCCAATGACATCAAGAACGGCACCGTGCTGCGCATCGACGGGCAGCTGTGGTCGATCCTCGAGTTCCAGCACGTCAAGCCGGGCAAGGGTGGCGCGTTCGTCCGGACCAAGATGAAGAACGTGCTCTCGGGCAAGGTCGTCGACAAGACGTTCAACGCCGGCGCCAAGGTCGAGACGGCGAACGTCGACCGCCGTGACTACCAGTACCTGTACATGGACGGCGAGGACTTCGTCTTCATGGACACCGACACCTACGACCAGATCCCGGTCTCCACGGCCGTCGTCGGCGACGCCAAGGACTACATGCTCGAGGGCATGAGCGTCATGGTCGCGATGAACGAGGGCGTGCCGCTCTACGTCGAGCTGCCGTCGTCCGTCGTCCTCGAGATCACCTACGCCGAGCCCGGCCTGCAGGGCGACCGGTCCACCGGCGGCACCAAGCCCGCCACGCTGGAGACCGGTGCCCAGATCCAGGTCCCGCTGTTCCTCGAGCAGGGCACCAAGGTCAAGGTGGACACCCGCGACGGCTCCTACCTGGGCCGTGTGAACGACTGACGTGGGCGCACGCACCAAGGCGCGCAAGCGCGCCGCGGACATCCTCTTCGAGTCCGAGCAGCGCACGGTCGACCCGCTCGTCCTGCTGCAGGACAGGGTGATCGAGCCGCACACCGAGGCGTCCGTGCCGCAGTACGCCGTCGACCTGGTCGAGGGCGTGGTGGCGCACCGCGAGCGCATCGACGAGCTGCTCGAGACGTACTCGCGCGACTGGACCCTGGCCCGCATGCCCGCCGTCGACCGGGCGCTGCTGCGCATCGGCGTCTTCGAGATCCTCTACTGCGCCGACGTGCCGGACGCGGTCGCCGTCGACGAGGCGGTCGACCTCGCACGCCGGCTGTCCACCGACGAGTCCCCGGGGTTCGTCAACGGGCTGCTCGGCCGCGTGCTGGAGATCAAGCCGACGCTGCTCGACTGAGCCGCGCGCCCGCCGGCGACGCGTCGAGCCGGTTGTGACGCAGCCGACGTCCGAGGAGCGGACGTCGGCTGCGTGCGTTCCCGCCCGCCCGGGTACGCTGAGGCCGACAGACACCCTTTAAACCCGTCCCGTGAGGCGGAGAAGGAGTCCCGTTGAGCACTGGACCTGCCCTGCCCGCAGACGGTGGCACCACCGTGCTGGGCGCCGGCGACGTCGCCCGCGCCCTGACCCGCATCGCCCACGAGATCGTCGAACGGTCCAAGGGGGCCGACGACGTCGTCCTGCTGGGCATCCAGACCCGGGGTGTGCCGCTCGCCCGCCGGCTCGCCGAGCGTCTGGCCCAGATCGAGCCCGGCTTCGACCCCGAGGCGGCCACCGGCGAGCTCGACGTCACGATGTACCGCGACGACCTGCACCGGCACCCCACCCGCGCCGTGGGCGTCACCCGCCTGCCCGACGCCGGGATCACCGGACGCACCGTGGTGCTCGTCGACGACGTGCTGTTCTCCGGACGCACGATCCGCGCCGCGCTGGACGCCCTGGGCGACCTCGGCCGCCCCCGCGCCGTCCGGCTCGCCTGCCTCGTCGACCGCGGTCACCGCGAGCTGCCGATCCGTCCGGACTTCGTGGGCAAGAACCTGCCCACCGCGCAGGCGGAGCGCGTGCGGGTGCTGCTGACCGAGGTCGACGGCGGTCCGGACGCCGTCGTGATCGCGGGCCGGGACGCGCCCGACGACGCCGCGGGGGGTGCGCGATGAGGCACCTGCTGTCCACGGCGGACCTGAGCAAGGACGAGGCGGTGCTCCTGCTGGACACCGCCGCCCAGATGGCCGCCACGCAGTCGCGCGAGATCAAGAAGCTGCCCACGCTGCGCGGCCGGACCGTGGTCAACCTGTTCTTCGAGGACTCCACGCGCACACGCATCTCGTTCGAGACGGCGGCCAAGCGCCTGTCCGCGGACGTCATCAACTTCTCCGCGAAGGGCTCCAGCGTCTCCAAGGGCGAGTCCCTCAAGGACACCGCGCTGACCCTGCACGCCATGGGGGCCGACGCCGTCGTCGTGCGGCACTGGGCGTCCGGAGCCGCCTACCAGCTGGCCAACGCGGGCTGGCTGGACGCCGCCGTGCTCAACGCCGGCGACGGCACCCACCAGCACCCCACCCAGGCCCTGCTGGACGCCTACACGATCCGTCGCCACCTGGCCGCGCGGTCCGACCGGCTGCCCGACGGCGCGGTCGACGGCGTCGGTGCCGACCTGGCCGGGCTGAAGGTCGCGATCGTCGGCGACGTGCTGCACTCCCGGGTGGCACGCGCGAACGTCGCGCTGCTGCACACCCTCGGCGCGCAGGTGACGCTCGTCGCGCCGCCCACGCTCGTCCCGGTCGGGGTGGGGGTGTGGCCGTGCGAGGTCTCCTACGACCTGGACGCCACGCTCGACGGGTGGCGGCCGGACGCGGTGATGATGCTGCGCGTCCAGCGCGAGCGCATGTCCGGCGGCGCGGGGGCGTTCTTCCCCAGCACGCTGGAGTACACCCGCTACTACGGGCTGGACGCCCGGCGTCTCGCCCTGCTGGACGACCACGCCATCGTCCTGCACCCGGGACCCATGAACCGCGGGCTGGAGATCTCCGCCGAGGCCGCCGACTCCGAGCGCGCCGTCATCGTCGAGCAGGTCGCCAACGGCGTGGCCGTGCGGATGGCCGCCCTCTACCTGCTGATGGCCGGGGAGGACTCGGCAGAAGGGAACGACCTGTGAGCACCGAGACCTACGTCCTGCGCGCCGCGCGACCGCTGGGGGGCGACCCCGTCGACGTCGTGCTGCGTGGCGGCGTCGTCGCCGAGATCACCGCCCCGGGGGTCGCCGACGCCGCCGACGCCACCGTCGTGGAGGCCGCCGACCACGTCCTGCTGCCCGGGTTGGTCGACCTGCACACCCACCTGCGCGAGCCGGGACGCGAGGACGCCGAGACCGTCGCGTCCGGGACGCGCGCCGCCGCGGCCGGCGGCTTCACCGCGGTGCACGCCATGGCCAACACCTCGCCCGTGGCGGACACCGCCGGCGTCGTCGAGCAGGTGTACCGGCTCGGCGAGCAGGCCGGGTGGGTCGACGTGCACCCGGTCGGCGCCGTCACGGTGGGACTGGCCGGGGAACGGCTCGCCGAGCTGGGCGCGATGGCCGACTCGGCCGCCCGGGTGCGGGTGTTCTCCGACGACGGCAAGTGCGTGTCCGACCCCGTGCTGATGCGCCGCGCCCTGGAGTACGTCAAGGCGTTCGACGGCGTCGTAGCCCAGCACGCCCAGGAGCCGCGCCTGACCGAGGGCGCGCAGATGAACGAGGGCGTCGTCTCGGCCGAGGTCGGGCTGACCGGCTGGCCCGCCGTCGCCGAGGAGGCGATCATCGCCCGCGACGTGCTCCTCGCCGAGCACGTGGGCTCGCGGCTGCACGTCTGCCACCTGTCCACGGCCGGGTCCGTCGAGATCGTGCGCTGGGCGAAGTCGCGCGGCATCGACGTCACCGCCGAGGTCACCCCGCACCACCTGGTCCTGACCGACGAGCTGGCCCGCACCTACGACCCGGCCTTCAAGGTCAACCCGCCGCTGCGGACCGCGGCCGACGTCGAGGCCGTGCGCGAGGGACTCGCCGACGGCACGATCGACATCGTCGCCACCGACCACGCGCCCCACACCCGCGAGGACAAGGACTGCGAGTGGGGTGCGGCCGCGTTCGGCATGACGGGCCTGGAGACCGCGCTGAGCGTCGTGCAGCAGACCATGGTCGACACCGGCCGGCTCAGCTGGTCCGACGTCGCGCGCGTGCTGTCCTCGGCCCCGGCCCGCATCGGGCGCGTCGACGCCGGTCCGCACGCCCAGGGCCGTCCCGTCGCGGTGGGGGAGCCCGCCAACCTGACCCTGGTCGACCCGGCCGCCGTGCGGTCCGTCGACGGCACCCGGCAGGTCACGGCCAGCGGCAACACCCCGTTCGCCGGCGTCGAGCTGCCGGGCCGCGTCGTGGCGACGTTCCTGCGCGGGCGCGCCACCGTGCTGGACGGCGCCCCCGTCGGGGAGGTGGTCCGGTGAACCTGCCGCTGCCCGTGGCCGTCGGCATCTGGATCGTCGTCGGGGTCGCCCTGCTGCTGCTCGTGCTGTGGGGCCGGCGCCGGCTGGCCACCCGCTCGCGCGACGTCGTGCCGGTGCCGCCCGCCGTGCCCGTCGAGGACGGCGCCCTGGGCGAGAGCCTCCTGGGGCCGCTCGAGGCCACCTACGTCTCGACCACGGCGTCGGGCGACTGGCTCGCCCGCATCGGTGCCCACAGCCTGGGCGACCGCGCCCGCGCCGAGGTCACCGTCTACCGCGGGGGAGTCGTCGTCGACCGCGACGGCACCGCCGCGGTCCTCGTGCCCGCCACCTGCCTGCGCGGCGTCGGCACGGCCCCGGGGATGGCCGGCAAGTTCGTCGGTCGCGACGGCCTGGTCGTGCTGACCTGGGAGATCCCCACCGACGGCGCCGTCGACGCGGTGACGGTCGACACCGGCCTGCGCCTGCGCCACCAGGCCGACAACGCCCGCCTCCTGACGGCCGCGGGCGCCCTGATCACCCCCTCGTCCCCCTCCACGCCGAGCGCGAAGGACCCGCAGTGAGCACACCCACCAGCACCGAACCGGCGATCCTCGTCCTCGAGGACGGCACCGTCGCCCGCGGCACCGCCTACGGCGCCCGCGGCGCCACCCTCGGCGAGATCGTCTTCTCCACCGGCATGACCGGCTACCAGGAGACCCTGACCGACCCGTCCTACCACCGCCAGATCGTGGTCATGACGGCCCCGCACGTGGGCAACACCGGCGTCAACACCGACGACCCGGAGTCCGGGCGCATCTGGGTCGCCGGCTACGTCCTGCGCGACCCGGCGCGCCGCTCGTCCAACTGGCGTGCCACCGGCGACCTGGGCGACGAGCTCGCCGCGCACGACGTCGTCGGCATCGCCGGGGTCGACACGCGCTTCCTCACGCGCCACCTGCGCGAGCTCGGCGTGATGCGCGCGGGCATCTTCTCGGGCGAGGCGCTCGCCCCCGACGGCGTCGAGCGCAGCGTCGAGGACCTGGTGGCCGAGGTCAAGGGCGCCCCGCCGATGGCCGGCGCCGACCTGGCCCGCGAGGTCTCCACGACCGAGGCCTACACCGTCGAGCCGGCCGGCGAGCACGCGGGTGCCGAGCCCGTCGCCACGGTCGTCGCCGTCGACCTGGGCATCAAGGCCATGACCCCGGCCCGCCTGGCCGAGCGCGGCGTGCGCGTGCACGTGGTGCCCCAGTCCGCCACCTTCGAGGAGATCGCCGCGCTGCTGCCCGCCGAGGGCCCCGCCGGGGTGTTCTTCTCCAACGGTCCCGGCGACCCGTCGGCGGCCACCGCGGAGGTCGACCTCCTGCGCCGCGTGCTGGACGCCCGCATCCCGTTCTTCGGGATCTGCTTCGGCAACCAGCTCCTGGGCCGCGCCCTCGGCTACGGCACCTACAAGCTCGGCTACGGCCACCGCGGCATCAACCAGCCCGTCATGGACCGCACGACGAGCAAGGTCGAGGTCACCGCGCACAACCACGGGTTCGCCGTCGACGCCCCCGTCGACGCCGTCAGCACGGCGCCCCACGACGACGCCCGCGACGACGACGTGCGATACGGCCGCGTCATCGTGTCCCACCTGGGCCTCAACGACCGCGTCGTCGAGGGCCTCACCGCCCTCGACCTGCCGGCGTTCTCGGTGCAGTACCACCCCGAGGCGGCCGCCGGCCCGCACGACAGCGCCTACCTGTTCGACCGCTTCGTCGAGCTCATGACCACCCGCCAGCCCGTGACCGTCCCCGACAGCGCCCTCGCCGCGCTCGGCGGCACCACCGGCGAGAAGGAGAACTGATGCCCCGCCGTTCCGACCTCTCCTCCGTCCTGGTCATCGGGTCCGGCCCGATCGTCATCGGCCAGGCCTGCGAGTTCGACTACTCGGGCACCCAGGCGTGCCGGGTGCTCAAGGAGGAGGGCCTGCGCGTGGTGCTGGTCAACTCCAACCCGGCCACCATCATGACCGACCCGGAGTTCGCCGACGCCACCTACGTCGAGCCCATCACCCGCGAGGTGCTGACCTCGATCATCGCCAAGGAGCGGCCCGACGCGCTGCTGCCCACCCTGGGCGGACAGACGGCGCTGAACGCCGCCATCGAGCTGCACGAGGCCGGCGTCCTGGACGAGTACGGCGTCGAGCTCATCGGCGCCAACATCCCCGCCATCCGCAAGGGTGAGGACCGCGAGCAGTTCAAGGAGGTCGTCGACGTCTGCGGCGGCGAGTCCGCCCGCTCGCGCATCATCCACTCGATCGACGGCGCCCTCGAGGCGGCCGACGACCTGGGCTACCCGATGGTGGTCCGCCCCTCGTTCACCATGGGCGGTCTGGGTTCCGGGCTCGCCTACGACGAGACGGACCTGCGGCGCATCGTCGGCCAGGGCCTGCACTACTCGCCGGTCACGGAGGTGCTCCTGGAGGAGTCCATCCTGGGCTGGAAGGAGTACGAGCTCGAGCTCATGCGCGACAAGGACGACAACGTCGTGGTCGTGTGCTCCATCGAGAACGTCGACCCGGTCGGCGTGCACACCGGTGACTCGGTGACCGTGGCGCCGGCGATGACGCTGACCGACCGCGAGTACCAGACGCTGCGCGACATCGGCATCGCCGTCATCCGGGAGGTCGGCGTCGACACCGGCGGCTGCAACATCCAGTTCGCCGTCGAGCCGGACACCGGCCGCGTGGTCGTCATCGAGATGAACCCGCGCGTGTCCCGGTCCTCGGCGCTGGCCTCGAAGGCCACGGGCTTCCCGATCGCGAAGATCGCCGCCAAGCTCGCCGTGGGCTACACCCTGGACGAGATCCCCAACGACATCACCCAGGTGACGCCCGCCAGCTTCGAGCCGACGCTCGACTACGTCGTGGTCAAGGTCCCGCGGTTCGCGTTCGAGAAGTTCCCCGCCGCCGACGACACGCTCACGACCACGATGAAGTCCGTCGGCGAGGCGATGGCCCTGGGCCGCAACTTCACCGAGGCGCTCGGCAAGGCCCTGCGCAGCATCGACAAGGGCGGCGTCGACTTCCACTGGGCCGGCGAGGCCCCGGCGGGCGAGGAGCTGACCGCCCTGCTCGAGTCGCTGCGGCGGCCCACCGAGCAGCGGCTCGTGGGCGTGCAGCAGGCGCTGCGCTCCGTCGTCGCCGGTCACGGGACCCTCGAGCAGGTCTTCGACGCCACGAAGATCGACCCCTGGTTCCTGGACCAGATCCTGCTGATGAACGAGGTCGCCGCCGAGGTGGAGGCGTCCGAGACGCTCACCGCCGAGGTGCTGCGCCGCGCCAAGCGGCACGGGCTGTCCGACGCCCAGGTGGCCGCGCTGCGCGGCATGGGACCCGGCGGGGAGTCGGCGGTGCGCGAGGCACGGCACGCGCTCGGTGTGCGCCCGGTCTACAAGACGGTCGACACCTGCGCCGCGGAGTTCGCCGCCCGCACCCCGTACCACTACTCGTCCTACGACACGGAGACCGAGGTGGCCCCCCGCGAGCGCGAGGCGGTCATCATCCTGGGCTCGGGGCCGAACCGCATCGGGCAGGGCATCGAGTTCGACTACTCGTGCGTGCACGCGGCCCTGACGCTCAAGGACCGGTACGAGACGGTCATGGTCAACTGCAACCCGGAGACGGTCTCGACCGACTACGACACGTCCGACCGGCTCTACTTCGAGCCGCTGACGTTCGAGGACGTGCTCGAGGTCTACCAGGCCGAGCTCGCGGCCGGGCCGGTCAAGGGCATCATCGTCCAGCTCGGCGGCCAGACGCCGCTGTCGCTGGCGCAGCGTCTCGCCGACGCCGGGCTGCCGATCCTGGGCACGCCGCCGGAGGCGATCGACGCCGCCGAGGACCGCGGCCTGTTCGGCCAGGTGCTCGCCGACTCCGGGCTGCCGGCGCCCGCCTTCGGCACCGCCCGGTCGCTGGGGGAGGCGCGCGACATCGCCGAGCGCATCGGCTACCCGGTGCTCGTGCGGCCCTCGTACGTCCTCGGCGGGCGCGGCATGGAGATCGTCTACTCCGCCGACCAGCTCACCGGGTACGTCGAGCGCGCCCTGGAGGCGGCCGCGGCCCACGCGGTGACGTCGCGGGCGCCCGGGGTGCTGCCGGCGCCGCTGCTGATCGACCGGTTCCTGGACGACGCGATGGAGATCGACGTCGACGCCCTCTTCGACGGCGACGAGCTGTTCCTGGGCGGGGTCATGGAGCACATCGAGGAGGCCGGGATCCACTCCGGCGACTCGGCGTGCGTGCTGCCGCCGGTCTCGCTGAGCCAGGCCGAGATCGAGCGGATCCGCCGCTCCACCGAGGCCATCGCGCGCGGCGTGGGGGTGCGCGGCCTGCTGAACGTGCAGTACGCGCTCGTCTCGGACGTGCTGTACGTGCTGGAGGCCAACCCGCGCGCCTCGCGCACGGTGCCGTTCGTGTCCAAGGCGACCGGCGCCTCGCTGGCCAAGGCAGCGGCGCGCGTGATGGTGGGCGAGTCGATCGCCGACCTGCGCGGCACGGGGATCCTGCCCGCCGAGGGCGACGGCGGCACGCTCGACCTGGGTGCGCCCCTGGCCGTCAAGGAGGCCGTGCTGCCGTTCAAGCGGTTCCGCACCGCCGAGGGCCATGTCGTGGACACCGTGCTGGGTCCGGAGATGCGGTCCACCGGTGAGGTCATGGGCTTCGACAAGGACTTCCCGCACGCGTTCGCCAAGTCCCAGGCCGCGGCGTTCGGCGGGCTGCCGACGTCGGGCACGGTGTTCGTCTCGGTCGCGGACCGCGACAAGCGCTCGATCGTGTTCCCGGTCAAGCGCCTGGCGGACATCGGGTTCGAGATCCTGGCGACGTCGGGCACGGCGCAGGTCCTGGCCCGCAACGGCATCGCGGCCACGACGGTGCGCAAGTACTCCGACGGCGCGGGCGCGGCCGGCGAGCCGACCGTCGTCGACCTCATCAGCGCCGGCGAGGTGGACCTCGTGGTCAACTCCCCGTCGGGTCAGGGGGCGCGCGCCGACGGCTACGAGATCCGGGCGGCGACGACCGCGGCGGACAAGCCGATGGTGACCACCGTGGACCAGCTCGCGGCGGCCGTGCAGGCGATCGAGGCTGTCCGCGGCGGGCCGTTCGCCGTCGGCAGCCTGCAGGAGCACACGGCGGCGACCGTGGCCCGGCGCGAGGCGCAGGTGGGCGTGTGAGCGCCCCGGCGCCGTTCGGGGCGCGGCTGGCCGCGGCGATGGACGCCGTGGGCCCGCTGTGCGTCGGGATCGACCCCCACGCCGCCCTGCTGGCGGCGTGGGGCCTGCCGGACGACGTCGGGGGCCTGCGGGAGTTCTCCCTGCGGGTCGTCGACGCGCTGGGCGGCGCCGTGGCCGCGCTCAAGCCGCAGGCCGCGTTCTTCGAGCGGCACGGCTCGCGCGGGCTCGCCGTCCTGGAGGAGGTCCTCGCGGCCTCGCGCGCGGCCGGGACGCTGACGATCGTGGACGCCAAGCGCGGCGACATCGGGTCGACGATGGCCGGCTACGGCGACGCGTTCCTCGCGGACGGCTCCCCGCTGGCGGGCGACGCCGTGACGGTGTCGCCGTACCTGGGGTTCGGTTCGCTCGCGCCGGCCCTGGAGCGGGCGAGCGCCTCGGGGCGCGGCGTGTTCGTGCTGTGCCTGACGTCGAACCCGGAGGGTCGCCAGGTGCAGCACGCGGCGGGCGCCGACGGCGTGAGCGTGGCGGCCTCGGTCGCCGCGCAGGCCGCGGCGCTCAACGAGGGTGCCTCACCGATGGGCTCGGTGGGTCTCGTGGTGGGCGCGACGGTGGGGGACGCGGTGCGGGACACCGGCACCGACCTGGACGCGGTCAACGGCCCGCTGCTGGCTCCCGGCGTGGGGGCCCAGGGCGCCGGACCCGCGGAGCTGGCGCAGGTCTTCGGCGCGGCCCGCGGCTCGGTGCTGGCCTCGAGCTCGCGCGGCGTGCTCGGCGCGGGCCCGGACGCCGCCGACCTGCGGCGGGCCGCCGCGGCCGCCGCCGGGGAGGCCCGTGCGGCCCTGCGCCCCGGGGCCTGACGAGGTCGCGTCGCTCACACCGTGCGCCCGGTTCGCCGCCCTTGACCTCCTTTGTCGGGGCGGCGCCGGGTGACGCGGGCCCGCAGAGCCCGTCTCCGATTGCCGCTCGTGCAGGTCGTGGCTACTTTCGAGGGAGCAGTACCCCCTATCGGCTCGACAGAGTAGGTGACTTGCGTGGCTCTTCCTCCCCTCACCCCGGAACAGCGAGCGGCGGCCCTCGAGAAGGCTGCCGAGGCGCGGCGCGTCCGGGCAGAGATCAAGAACCGGTTGAAGTACTCCCAGGGTTCGCTGCAGGAAGTGATCGAGCAGGGCCAGACGGACGACGTCGTGGGCAAGCTCAAGGTCGTCTCCCTGCTCGAGTCCCTCCCCGGTGTCGGTAAGGTGAAGGCCCGGGCGATCATGGAAGAGATCGGGATCGCCGAGACCCGCCGGGTCCGCGGACTCGGTCCGCACCAGGCCCAGGCGCTGATCGAGAGGTTTGGCTGAGATTTCCGCACCACAGGCCGGCGTGCCGGCACCGCAGGAGAACGTCACCGGCGGACCGGCACGCCTGACCGTGCTGGCCGGGCCCACCGCGGTGGGCAAGGGCACGGTCTCGGCCGACATCCGCACCCGCTACCCGCACGTGTGGTTGTCGGTGTCGGCCACCACCCGGCCGCCGCGACCGGGTGAGGTGCACGGCGTGCACTACCTGTTCGTCCAGCCCGAGGAGTTCGACCGCATGGTCGCGGACGGCGAGATGCTGGAGTGGGCGGTGGTGCACGGCCGGCACCGCTACGGCACGCCCCGGGGGCCCGTCGTCGAGCACCTGGCGGCCGGGTGTCCCACCTTGCTGGAGATCGACCTGCAGGGCGCGCGCCAGGTGCGCGACGCCGTCCGGGCCAGCGGCCTGGACGCGCAGTTCGTCTTCCTGGCGCCGCCGAGCTTCGACGAGCTCGTGCGCCGTCTGGTGGGACGCGGCACCGAGGACGCCGAGGAGCGCGAGCGCCGGCTGCGCACCGCCCGCGTCGAGATGGCGGCCGAGGCGGAGTTCGACGTGACGATCGTCAACGACGACGTCACCCGCGCCACCGACGAGCTCGCCCGGCTGCTGCAGGCCGGCCAGGCCGGGGCCGCGGCGTCGGCCTCACCACCGGCGTCGTCCGGGCGGGTAGAATGACCCGCTGAACCCCTGAATCTCCCGGTGACCTGCCGTCACCGGTTCGTCCGTCTGCTTGGAGTGAGACACATGGCCGGAACCACGCCCCAGCCGATCGGGATCACCGACCCGCCCATCGACGACCTGCTGACGCGCAGCGAGTCGAAGTACGGCCTGGTGCTCTACGCGGCCAAGCGTGCCCGTCAGATCAACGCCTACTACGCCCAGCTCAACGAGGGCCTCCTGGAGAACGTCGGCCCGCTGGTCGAGACGCGCAACCAGGAGAAGCCCCTGTCGATCGCGATGCGCGAGATCAACGAGGGCCTGTTGACCGCCGAGCCCGCCGCGGAGCCGGTGGACGTCCCGGCGCGCCTGTCGGCCGACGAGGCCGCGGGCGAGGAGCCCTCGGCCCAGGCGCACGTCGCGGGCGACGAGATCGTCTGAGTCCTGCCCGCCCGACGATGAGGATCCTGCTGGGGGTCAGCGGCGGCATCGCCGCGTACAAGGCCGTCCTGGTGCTGCGCCTCCTGCGTGAGCAGGGCCACGCGGTGCGCGTCGTGCCCACGGCGGCCGCGCTGCGGTTCGTCGGTGCGCCGACGTTCGAGGCGCTGTCCGGCGAGCCGGTGTCGTCCGAGGTGTTCGACGACGTCCCCGGCGTGGCGCACGTGGCCCTCGGCCAGGGCGCCGACCTGGTCGTGGTGGCCCCCGCGACGGCGGACCTGCTGGCCCGCGCGGCGTCCGGTCGCGCCGACGACCTGCTCACCTCGACGCTGCTGACGGCGCGCTGCCCGGTGGTGATGGCCCCGGCGATGCACACCGAGATGTGGGAGCACCCGGCCACCCGCGCCAACGTCGCCACGCTGCGCGAGCGCGGGGTGCACGTCGTCGAGCCGGCGAGCGGGCGGCTCACCGGTGCCGACACCGGTCCGGGGCGCCTGCCCGAGCCCGAGGAGATCGTGCGGGCGGCGCTGGCGGCCGTCGGCGACGTGACGGTCGGCGACGCGGAGGCCGGTGACACGACGGCCGAGGCCGCGGCCGGTGGGCGGCAGCCGGCACCCGACCTCGCGGGTCGGCGAGTGGTCGTCTCGGCCGGGGGCACGCGCGAGCCGGTGGACCCGGTGCGCTTCCTCGGCAACCGCTCCAGCGGCCGCCAGGGCGTCGCGCTGGCCGAGGCCGCGGCCGCCCGCGGGGCCCAGGTGACCCTGGTGGCCGCGAACCTGGAGACGGCGCTGACCGCGCCGCTGGTGGAGGCCGGCGTGCGTGTGGTGGACGTGGGCAGCACCGCCGAGCTGCGGACGGCCGTGCGCGAGGCCGCCACCGCGGCGGACGTCGTCGTGATGGCCGCGGCCGTCGCGGACTTCCGTCCGTCGCGGACCCCCGGGGCGAAGATCAAGAAGACGCAGGGCGAGCCCCCGCCGGTCATCGAGCTGGTGGAGAACCCGGACGTGCTGGCGGAGCTGGCCCGCGACCGGCTGTCACCGGGGCAGGTGGTGGTGGGCTTCGCGGCCGAGACCGGTGACGCGGCGGGCTCGGTGCTGGAGCACGGCCGGGCGAAGGCGCGCCGCAAGGGCGCCGACCTGCTGGCGGTCAACGCCGTCGGGGACGGGCGAGGTTTCGGCGCCGTGGACAACGAGGTGACGGTGCTGGACGCCGCGGGCGACGTGGTCGCCGAGGTCGCGGGGTCGAAGCGCCAGGTGGCGGACGGCCTGTGGGACGCCGTGACGAAGCACCTGTCCGTCATGTGAGAACGTCTCGCGATCCGAGACGATCTGGGTCCGATGATGGCCCGGACCGGGCCTGCGGGCCGTAGGCTGGCCCCATGACCGATGCGCTGCGCCTGTTCACGTCCGAGTCCGTGACCGAGGGCCACCCGGACAAGGTGTGCGACCAGATCTCCGACGCGATCCTGGACGCCCTGCTCGCCCAGGACCCGCACTCGCGCGTGGCGGTGGAGACCATGGTGACCACAGGCCTGGTGCACGTCGCGGGTGAGGTCACCACCGAGGCGTACGTGGAGATCCCGCAGATCGTGCGCGAGGTCGTGCGGGGCATCGGGTACACGTCCTCGGCGATCGGCTTCGACGGCGACTCGTGCGGGGTGTCGGTCTCGATCGGGCAGCAGTCCCCGGACATCGCCCAGGGGGTGGACACCGCCCTGGAGCGCCGCACCCGCGCCGACGACGTCGACCCGCTGGACGTCCAGGGCGCCGGCGACCAGGGGCTGATGTTCGGCTACGCCACCGACGAGACGCCGACGCTGATGCCGCTGCCGGTGTTCCTGGCCCACCGGCTGGCCGAGCGCCTGTCGCTGGTGCGCCGCTCGGGCGAGATCGTGGGGCTGCGCCCGGACGGCAAGACCCAGGTGACCGTCGGCTACGACGGCGACCGCCCGGTCCGGCTGGACACGGTGGTGCTCTCCACCCAGCACGACGCCGACCTGGACCAGGACAAGCTGGCCCGCCAGGTGGCCGACCACGTCGTGGACCCGGTGGTCGAGCGGCTCGCGGCGGACAGCGGCCTGGACGTGGCCGGGCGCGAGCTGATCGTCAACCCGACCGGCAAGTTCGTGGTCGGCGGTCCGCAGGGCGACGCCGGGCTGACGGGCCGCAAGATCATCGTGGACACCTACGGCGGGATGTCGCGGCACGGCGGCGGGGCGTTCTCCGGCAAGGACCCCTCGAAGGTGGACCGTTCGGCCGCGTACGCGATGCGCTGGGTCGCCAAGAACGTGGTCGCGGCGGGTCTGGCGCGACGCTGCGAGGTCCAGGTCGCCTACGCCATCGGCCGCGCTCACCCGGTGGGCCTGTACGTGGAGACGTTCGGCACCGCGACGGTCGACCCGGCGCGCATCGAGGCCGCCATCCGGGAGGTGTTCGACCTGCGCCCGGCCGCGATCATCCGCGACCTGGACCTGCTGCGCCCGGTCTACGCCGCCACGGCCGCCTACGGGCACTTCGGGCGCGAGCTGGACGCGTTCACCTGGGAGCGCACGGACCGTGTCGAGGCGCTGCGTGCGGCGGTGTGAGCACGGCGCGGCGTCGGCGGCTCGTGATCTCATAGGCCCGTGACCTCCCGTGACGAGCCCGAGCAGGGCGCCCTGCTCGGGCTCGACGACGTCGGGGGGCGGCGTCGTGCACCACGCAGCTCCGCGGTGGAGGTCGCCGACGTCGACCCGGTGGCCCGGGTGGTGCTCGACCTGCAGCCGGCGCACCTGGACCGTGAGTACGACTACCTGGTGCCCGCCGCGATGGCGGACGACGCCGTGCCCGGGGCCCGGGTGCGGGCCCGGTTCGGCCCGCAGGACGTGGCGGGGTACGTGGTGGCGCGAGCGGCCACCTCGGACCACGACGGACGGCTGCAGCCGCTGCGCCGGGTCGTCTCGGCCGACCCGGTGCTGACGCCGGCGGTGCTGGACCTGGCCCGGCGGGTGGCCGCGCGCTACGCCGGCACCGTCGCGGACGTCCTGCGCCTGGCGGTGCCCCCGCGGCACGCCCGCGTCGAGGCCGAGGTGCTCGCCCGGCTCGCCGAGTGGGCCGAGGCCGACGGAGCGGCCCGCCCGGCTGCTGACGGCTCCGCGGACCGTGCCGCGCCGGGTGCGGCACCTCGTCCGGCGGCGCCCGGCGGGGACGGCTGGCCCGAGGTGTGGACCCCGTACGGCACCGGGGAGGCCTTCTGCCGGCACCTGCTCGCCGGGCAGGCGCCGCGCGGGGTGTGGAGCCCGCTGCCGGGCCTACAGGCTGCTGCGGACGACGCGCCCGCCCGGGTGCCGCACTGGGCGGCGGCGATCGCGCAGGCCGCGAGGGTGACCCTGGCCGGTGGACGGCGAGCCCTGGTGGTCGTCCCGGACGCCCGCGACGTGGACCGGGTGTGCACGGCGCTGGGCGTGGCCGGCGTCGAGGAGGTGGAGCGGCTCCAGGCGGACGACGGCCCGGCGCCGCGCTACCGGGCGTTCCTGCACGCCCGCCACGGTCTGGCGTCGGTGGTGGTCGGCACCCGCGCGGCGATGTTCGCTCCGGTGCCGGACCTGGGCCTGGTGGTCCTGTGGGGGGACGGCGAGGAGACCCTCGACGAGCCGCACGCCCCCTACCCGGCGGCGCGCGAGGTCCTGGCGATGCGTTCCGAGGCGGAGGGCGCCGGGTTCCTGCTGGGCTCTCCTGGCCGGACCGTGCAGGCGCAGGCGATGCTGGCGCGCGGCTGGGCCGCCGAGATCGCCGCCGCCCGCGCCGTGGTGCGCGCCCGGTCACCGCGGGTGCGTGCCCTGACGTCCGTCGAGCTCGCTCACGAGGGTCCGGGTGCGGCCGCCCGGCTGCCCACGGCGGCGTGGCGCACCGCGCGGACCGCCCTGGACCGGGGGCCGGTGCTGGTCCAGGTGCCGCGCACGGGGTACCTGCCCGTCGTGGCGTGCGCCGCCTGCCGCACCGCGGCGCGCTGCACCCACTGCCACGGCCCGCTCGGGCTCGGCGGGGCGCGGGCGACCCCGCAGTGCACCTGGTGCGGTCGGCTGGCCGGCACCTGGCGCTGCGAGGAGTGCGGTCACGACCGGGTGCGGGCCGTGCGGGTGGGCTCCGAACGCACGGCCGAGGAGCTCGGACGCGCGTTCACGGGGGTGCCCGTGCGGGTCTCGGCGTCCTCGGCCCCGGGCGGGATCCTCGCGAGCGTCGCCGCCGACCCGGCCCTCGTGGTGGCCACCCCGGGCGCCGAGCCCGTGGCCGAGGGCGGGTACGCCGCCGCGCTGCTGCTGGACGCCGCGACCGCCACGGCGGGCACGGACCTGGCGATGGCGACCCGTGCCCTGCACCGGTGGATCGCGGCGGCCGCGCTCGTGCGTCCGGGCCCGGACGGCCAGGTGCTGCTGGTGGGCGACGCCGCCCCGGCACCCACGGGCGCGCTGGTGCGGTTCGACCCGGCCGGGCTGGCCGAGCGCGAGCTGGACGAGCGTCGCGAGCTCGACCTGCCGCCCGCGGTGCGCGTCGCCGCCGTGACCGGCGACCCCGACGCCGTGCGCGCCGTCGTCGACCGCGTCGAGCTGGCCACGCCCGAGACGGTCCTCGGCCCCGTCGACCTGCCCGGCGACGACCGGCTCGAGGCACGCGTGCGGACGGTGCTGCGCGTACCCCTGAGCGACGGCGCCGAGCTCGCCAACCAGCTGCGCGCCTCGCTGGCCGTGCGTTCGGCCCGCCGCGAGGGCGGCACCGCCCGAGTCCAGATCGACCCCCAGGAGATGCTCTGATGGCCACGACGCCCGACCCTGCCGTGGACCCTGCTGTGGACGCCGTCGTCTACGACTTCGGCAACGTGCTCGTCGGCTGGGACCCCTACGGCGCGTTCGCCGGACTCGACCGCGCCGAGGTCGACCGCTGGATGGACGCCGTCGACTTCGGCGCGTTCAACCTCGCCCAGGACGCCGGGCGCACCTGGGCCGAGGCCGTCGCCCACCTGGAGGCCACCCGACCCGAGCTCGCCCCGCTGGCCGCCCGCTACGCCCGCGACTACGCCGGCACGCTCACCGGCGAGGTCCCGGGCTCGGCCGCCCTGGTGCGCGAGCTGCACGCCGCCGGCGTGCCCCTGTACGGGCTGACCAACTGGGCCGCGGACACCTTCCACGCCGCGCAGCCCGCGGCCCCGGTCATCGGGTTGCTGCGCGACGTGATCGTCTCCGGCCGCGTGGGACTGGCCAAGCCCGATCCCGCCGTCTTCCGTCTTGCCGCGCAGCGCTTCGACGTCGACCCCGCCCGCACCGTGTTCGTCGACGACACCGTCCGCAACGTCGAGGCCGCCCGCGCGGTCGGCTTCCACGCCGTGCACTTCACCGGCACGCCCGCGCTGCGGTCGGCGCTCGCGGACCTGGGGCTGCCCGTCGCGCGCTGAGGACCGTCAGGACTCGCCGACGGTGATCGTCCGCGGTCCGGCCGCGGCGGCACGGCGCAGCGCGTCCAGGTCGGCGACGTCGTCGCGCAGGTCGAGGTCGCGACCGGCGGCCTCGAGCACGGGCCAGGTGAGGTCGCCGTCGTCGAGGTCGCCGAGCAGCACCCCGTGCTGGGCGATCCACCACTCGTCCTCGTGCTGGCCAGGACCGCGGGAGGCGAGCACGACGACGTCACCGAGCGCGGCCAGCGCGTCGCCCGCGGCGTCGGCGTCAGCGTCCCCGCCCAGTGTGGCCACCACGTCGATCGAGTCCCCGGGCGCGACGTCGACGCCTTCCCCGGCCGCCACGACCTCGTCGACGTCGACGGTCAGGACGACGTGGCGGGTGTCGGCGTCGCCGGACCAGGCGACCTCGCGCCCGGCGTCGGTGGACCAGTCGGTGGCCTCGCCGCGCTGCCAGCCGGTGATCGCGCCGGCCACGACGAGGTCCGAGTACGCCATCTCGTAAGGCCCGTCGACGTAGGTCACGTGGGGGAGGGTGGCGGTGAGGGACGCCGGGGAGAACGCGACGTCGCCGGACGGGGCGTGCTGCGCCATCGGCTCGGCGAACGCTTCCTCGGGCCCGGCGCACCCGCCCGCCAGGAGCAGGACCGTCGTCCACCCGGCCCCGGCCCGTATCGACCGGGTCGTTCGCGTCGCGCCCTCGCGGCGGTCCACCTCTCGCATGCCCTCTCCCCGTCTCGCCCCGCCCTAGACTTGCACGGTGCGCCTGCTGTTTGCCGGAACCCCCGAACCTGCCGTGCCCGCCCTGAAGGCACTGATCGACTCCGACCACGAGGTCGTCGCCGTGCTGACCCGCGCCGACGCCCGCGCCGGACGCGGGCGCCGGCTGGTGCCCAGCCCGGTGCGCGTCGCCGCCGAGGAGGCCGGCATCGAGGTGATCACCGACGTCCCCCGCGGCGAGGAGTTCGTGTCCCGGCTGGCCGACCTCGACGTCGACGCCGCCCCCGTGGTCGCCTACGGCCACCTGCTGCGCCCCGACGTCCTCGCCGTGCCGCGCCTGGGCTGGGTCAACCTGCACTTCTCGGTGCTGCCCGCCTGGCGCGGCGCCGCGCCGGTTCAGCACGCCGTCCTCGCCGGCGACGAGGTCACCGGCGCCACCACGTTCCTGCTCGACGACGGCATGGACACCGGCCCCGTGCTCGGCACCGCCACCGAGACCGTCCGGCCCCGCGACACCTCCGGCGACCTGCTCGACCGGCTCGCCACCTCCGGCGCCGGGCTGCTCGTTGCCACGCTGGACGCCCTGGAGGCCGGCACCCTGTCCCCGCAGCCCCAGAGCCCCGACGGCGCCTCCTACGCCCCGAAGATCACCTCCCAGGACGCCCTGGTGCGCTGGGACGCCCCGGCGCTCGCGGTCGACCGGCGTATCCGGGCGGTCACCCCGGCCCCCGGGGCGTGGACGACCCTGCCCGACGCCGACGACGGCACCCCGGGGGCGCGGCTCGGCCTCGGCCCGGTGCGCCCGCGCGGCGACGTCGCCGACCTGTCCCCGGGGCAGGTGCGCGCCACCAAGTCCGAGGTGCTGGTGGGCACCGCCACGCACGCCGTCGAGCTCGGCGAGGTACGCCCCGTGGGCAAGAAGCCCATGGCGGCGGCCGACTGGGCCCGCGGCGCCGGACGCGCCGTCGTCGAGACCGGTGCCCCGCTGGGCGGCGCCCGATGAGCGCCGACCGCCCGGGACGCGACCAGCCCCGCGACGACCGCCGCGACGACCGCGGCCGCCAGCGCGGCGCCGCCCGCAGCCGCGGGCAGGGCCACCGCAGCAACCGGGCGCCCTCCCAGCGGCGCCGGTCCACCGACCCGGCCCGCACCGCCGCCTACGACGTGGTGCGCGAGGTGGACGGCTCGGACGCCTACGCCAACCTCGTGCTGCCACCGCTGCTGCGCGAGCGCGGACTGAGCGGCCGCGACGCCGGCTTCGCCACCGAGCTCGCCTACGGCACCCTGCGCCTGCGCGGCCGCTACGACGCGATCCTCGCGCGCTGCGTCAGCCGCCCCCTCGACCAGCTCGACCCCGAGGTGCTCGACGTGCTGCGCCTCGGCGCCCACCAGCTCCTCGGCATGCGGGTGCCCGCCCACGCCGCGGTGTCCGAGACCGTGGGACTGTGCCGCGACCGCGTCGGCGCCGGACCGGCCCAGATGGTCAACGCCGTCCTGCGCGCCGTCGGACGCCGCCCCCTCGAGGACTGGCTCGACGACCTGCGCGCCGACGCCCCCGACGCCGTGACCGGGCTCGCCCGCGCGGGCTCCCACCCCGTGTGGATCACCCGCGCCCTGCGCGAGGCCCTGCACGGCCACGGCCGCGACCCCGGCGAGATCGCCGACCTGCTCGAGGCCGACAACACCCCACCCCGGGTCACGCTCGTCGCCCGGCCAGGCTTCGTCTCCGCGGACACGCTCGACGACGGCGCACCGGACGACGCGCGCCTCGAGCCCGGCGCCTGGGCACCCACCGCCCGCGTGCTCGCCGCCGGCACCGACCCCGCCGACCTGCCCGCCGTCGCCGACGGCCGCGCCGGCGTCCAGGACGAGGGCTCCCAGCTCGTCACCCTCGCCCTGGCCGCCGCACCCCTCGACGGACCCGACGCGCGCTGGCTCGACCTGTGCGCCGGCCCCGGGGGCAAGGCCGCCCTCCTCGCGGCGCTCGCGGGCGAGCGGGACGCCCGCCTCGTGGCCAACGAGCTGCAGCCGCACCGGGCCCGGCTCGTGCGACGCGGGCTGCGTGCCGTCCCCGAGGGAGTCGTGGAGCAGGTACGCACCTCCGACGGGCGCGAGCTCGGCACCGACGAACCCGGCGGCTACGACCGCGTCCTCGTCGACGCCCCCTGCACGGGTCTGGGCGCGCTGCGCCGTCGTCCCGAGTCCCGCTGGCGGCGCACCCCCTCCGACCTCGGGACGCTCACCCGCCTGCAGGGTGAGCTGCTGGGCTCCGCCCTCGACGCCGCCCGGCCCGGGGGAGTGGTCGCCTACGTCACCTGCTCGCCCCACCTGGCCGAGACCCGGCTCGTCGTCGACGACGTGCTGCGCCGCCGCGACGACGCCGAGCGCCTCGACGCCCGCGCGGCCGTGCGCGACGTCCTCGTCCCCGGTGCGGATCTCGACCTCGGGGCCGACGACGGCGGAGCGGAAGGCCTCGACGTCCAGCTCTGGCCGCACGTCCACGGCACCGACGCGATGCACCTGACGCTGCTGCGTCGCACGGCCTGAAGAGCGACGGCTGACAGAAATTCCTTGCGCGAGGTCTGCTGTCGGGATAGTCTGACACTCCATTCGGTCAGAAAAACCTGACAATGGAGGCGGCATGACCACCACCGACCGCTGGACCCACGCCCGCGGCCCCCGCGACCTCGGCCGCTTCGTCCAACAAACCCGCAAGCACCACGGACTCAGTCAGGCGGCGCTCGCGGACGAGCTCGGCCTGACGCGCCAGTACGTCTCCGAGGTCGAGTCCGGCGTCGGCAACCTCTACATCACGCGGCTCTTCGAGATGTTCGACGAGCTGGGGATCGAGGTCCGTCTCGAGCAGCGGGGCAGCGATGATCGCGCCTGAGCTGGACGCCTGGCTCTACGGCGGCCGCGTCGCCCGGTTCTCCGCGCGGGACACCGGGCGCGGGACCCGCCGCGTGGAGCTCGAGTGGGATCCGGGCGCCGTCGACCGCTGGGGGTACGGCTCGCGGGTCCTGTCCCACCTGCTGCCGATGGACCCCGACATCACGCCCGCCCCGGCCCGTGTGAACGCCTGGCTCGACGGGTTGATGCCCGAGGGGCGCGTCCGTGACCACATGGCCATGGACGCCGGCGTCGACCCGGACGATCCGGTCGGCTTCTTCGGCGCCTACGGCGGGGACACCGTCGGTGCGCTGCAGTTCGTCGCGGTGGGTGCCGAGCCGCAGGCCCATGGCCGCGAGGCGGTGCGCCTCGACGACGCCGGCGTGGCCGACCTGCTGCGGGCGAGCATCGCCCGTGCCGGGGGACAGGCGCGCAGCCAGCGGCTCACGAGCTCGTTGCCCGGGATGGAGCCGAAGATCGGGCTCGTGCGCGACGACGGCGCCTGGTGGCGCGCGGCGCCCGACGAGGCGACCACGCACATCCTCAAGGTGGCCCGCGACGCCGACTCGCCGACGGCGGACCTCGTGGACACCGAGGCGGCCGCGATCGACCTCGCGCGCCGGATCGGCCTGACCACCATCCGGGCGCACGTCGAGACGTTCGAGGACGTGCGCTGCCTGGTGGTGTCCCGCTACGACCGCGTCCCCGACGACGGCGCCCCCGGCGGACTGCGTCGCATCCACCAGGAGGACGCCGCCCAGGCGCTCGGGATCAACACCCGCGACCCCGAGCGCAAGTTCCAGCACGGCCGGGCGATCCCGTCGCTGCGGGCGATCGCCCAGGTGCTGCGCGACGACGGCACCCGCCCGGACCGCCTGCTCGCCCTGACGACGCTGAACCTGGCCCTCGGCAACACCGACGCCCACGCCAAGAACGTCTCGATGCTGCGGCGGGCCGACGGGACCGTGTCGCTCGCACCGGCGTACGACATCTCCATGCACCTGCACCACGACCACGCCTCGCGGATCTTCGCCATGGACGTGGCCGGTCTGCGCGACATGGAGGCGATCGCCGGGGCCGACCTCGTGGCCGAGGGGGTCTCGTGGGGCTTGCCCCGACGTCGGGCGGCGCGGGTCGTCTCGACCGCGCTGGACGACCTGCGCGCGGCGCTGGGCGAGATCGACCGGGACGTGCACCCGGGCGTGGGAGCGGCGGCGTGGCGCACTGTGGAGGGACACACCGACGCGCTGCGCCGGGACCTGACCTGACGACCGTTCCGGCACCGCCGGTAGTTCGTACCGGCGGTCAGTGCAGCGTGCGCTGCATCAGCATCGTGCTCACCGAGCGACCGTGCTTGACGCCGACGTCGCGCAGCACGCCGGTGACCTCGAAGCCGAGCCGCCGGTGCAGCGGCACCGATCCTGCGGCGGCCGGGTCGTCCGCGATCACGGCGACCACCTGGCGCACTCCCGCGACCGTGCAGGCGTCCAGCAGCGCCGACAGCAGCCGCGTCCCGACGCCCTCGCCCTGGGTCTGGGGAGCGAGGTAGATCGTGTCCTCGACGGTGTGCCGGTAGGCCGCCTTGGGACGCCACGGGGCGGCATAGGCGTAGCCGACCACCGCACCCTCGAGCTCGGCCACGAGGAACGGCAGCCCGCGCGCGTCCGCGTCGTCGAGGCGTCGCTCCCAGTCCGCGGACGACGGCGGGACCTCGTCGAACGTGACGCAGGTGCCGGTGACGTAGGGCTCGAGGATCGCCGCGACGGCTCCGAGGTCCGCGACGACGGCCCGACGCACGTGCGGGCGCCGCGCGGGACGACCGGCGCCGGGGGAGGGGAGTGCTGCCACGGGGCGAGCGTAGACCGCGTGCGCTCTAGGCTGGCCCCATGCCTGCGCTGATCAACCCCAGCATCCTGTCGGCCGACTTCGCGAATCTCGAGCGCGACCTGCACGCGATCTCGACGGCGGACGCCGCGCACGTCGACGTCATGGACTACCACTTCGTGCCGAACCTGACCCTCGGCCTGCCGGTGTTCGAGCGGCTCGTGGAGGTCTCCCCGGTGCCCGTGGACGGTCACCTGATGATCGCCGACCCGGATCGCTGGGCGCCGGCGTACGCCGAGGCGGGGGCTGCCTCGGTGACGTTCCACGCGGAGGCCGCCCAGGCCCCGGTCCGGCTCGCCCGCGAGCTGCGGCGCCTCGGGGCGCGCGCCGGGGTGGCGCTGCGACCGGCGACGCCCGTGGAGCCGTACCTCGACCTGCTGGCCGAGGTCGACATGATCCTCGTCATGACGGTCGAGCCCGGCTTCGGCGGGCAGTCGTTCATCGACGGCACGCTGCCGAAGATCCGCCGTGCCCGGGCCGCGATCAGCGAGCAGGACCTCGACGTGCACATCCAGGTCGACGGCGGTGTCTCGCGCGACACGATCGAGCGCGCGGCCGACGCCGGGGCGAACGTCTTCGTGGCCGGGTCCGCCGTGTACGGCGCCGACGACGTACCGGCCGAGATCGAGACGCTCAGGGATCTGGCGAGCAGGCACGTGCACTGACGCAGGGCCGCGGTCTCTCGCGCCTGATCTGTCACGGGGGGAGCGGGGCCGCACGCGCACGGTGCTCCGCCGGACGTGGACGGTGCGGGGGAGCCGGGCTCGGACGGCGTCCGCGGTCCCGCCTGACTCGCTGTCCGCCACGACGACAGTCGCTCAGCCGTACCGACGTTCCCATTAAAATAGTGTGCCAAGCGCCAGGGTAAGCCTGTGAGTTCCGTCCCGCACGGCGGAACGAGCCCGGACGACCCCGGGCCCGGCGTCTAGGGTGGTGGCGTGAAGACGTTCGAGTCCCTGTTCGCCGAGCTGACCGAGAAGGCCCGTACCCGCCCCGCCGGGTCGGGGACCGTGGCCCAGCTGGACGCCGGCGTCCATGCGATCGGCAAGAAGATCGTGGAGGAGGCCGCCGAGGTCTGGATGGCCGCCGAGCACGAGTCCGACGAGGCCGCCGCGGAGGAGATCTCCCAGCTGCTGTACCACCTGCAGGTGCTGATGGTCGCCAAGGGGTTCACCCTGGAGGACGTGTACGCGCATCTGTGAGCGCCCGGTGCGTCGTCATCACGACCCGCACCGCAGCGCGCGCTCCGGAACCGCACTCCCGTCGTCGTCCCGTACACCAGAACGAGGTATCCCCGTTGCTCCGCATCGCCGTCCCCAACAAGGGATCGCTGTCCACGCCCGCCACCGACATGCTCCGCGAGGCCGGCTACCGCCAGCGCCGCGACACCCGTGAGCTCGTGCTCACCGACGTCGACAACGACGTCGAGTTCTTCTTCCTGCGCCCGCGCGACGTCGCCGTGTACGTCGGGTCCGGCACCGTCGACGTCGGCATCACCGGACGCGACCTGCTGCTCGACTCCGGAGCCCACGCCGTCGAGCACCTGCCGCTCGGATTCGCCGGCTCGACCTTCCGCTTCGCGGCACCGGCCGGCACCGTGACCACCGTCGAGGAGATCGCGGGCAAGCGGGTCGCGTCGTCCTACACCACGCTCGTCGCCGCGCACCTCGCCGACAAGGGCGTCGAGCCCGCCGCCATCGTGCACCTGGACGGCGCCGTCGAGAGCTCGGTGCGCCTCGGCGTCGCCGACGTCATCGCCGACGTCGTCGAGACGGGCACGACGCTCCGTGCCGCCGGGCTCGACGTCTTCGGCGACCCGATCCTGCGCTCCGAGGCCGTGCTGATCCGCCGTGCGGACACCGACGCCCCGGCAGGCATCGACGTGCTGACCCGGCGCCTGCAGGGCGTCATCACCGCGCGCGAGTACGTGCTGCTCGACTACGACGTGCCGATGGGCCTGCTCGACGCGGCCGTCGCCGTCACGCCCGGCTTCGAGTCGCCGACCGTCTCCCCGCTGCACAACGGCCAGTCCGCCGCCGTGCGGTCGATGGTGCGCCGTGCGGACACCAACCGGGTCATGGACGCGCTCTACGAGGTCGGTGCCCGCGGCATCCTCGTGACCCAGATCCTCGCCAGCCGGTTGTGACGGCGTGACGCACGACGACGGCCCCGGTGCCGCGCTGCGGCCCTTCCGCCCGCTGTGGGCGAGGGTCGCGGTCGCGGTCACCGGGGCCGTCGCCGTCGGGGGGAGCCTGGTGGTCGGGATCGGCGCTCCGGGCGGGGTGCTGCTCGACGCCGGTACCCGCGTGACGTTCGTGGCCTTCGCGGTCGCTGCCGCCTGGTTGCTCTGGCGGCTCGGCGGGGTGCACGCGCGCCCCGACCACGACGGCCTGACGGTGCGCAACGTGATCCGCACCCGACGCGTGGCCTGGCCCGAGATCGTGACCGTCCGAATGACCCCGAACGATCCGTGGGTGCTCCTCGACCTCGCCGACGGCGGCACGCTGGCCGTCATGGGCATCCAGCGCGCCGACGGCGAGCGGGGCATGGCCGAGGCCCGTCGCCTCCAGGAGCTGGTGCGTCAGCTCGGTGAGGCGCCGGACCCCGGCTGAGGGCGGCTCAGCGCCCGCTGTGGGCCGGGCGACGCTCCGTGCGCGGCGCACGCCGCTCCGGGGCCCCCTTGTCCACCGAGATGCGCAGCTGCCGGCCGGCGACGTTCGCCCGCCCGATCTTCGACATGGTCGCGTCGTCGAGCGGCTTGGTGATGTCCACCAGGGAGAAGTTGCCGAAGATGTCGATCTTGCCGATGTCGGCACCGCGCAGGCCGCCCTCGTTCGTCAGGGCGCCGACGATGCCGCGCGGCTGCGCGCCGTGCGTGTGGCCCACCGACACGCGGTAGCGCGTGCCCTCCGCCGCACGGCGGATGCCCCGCGGACGGTCGTCGCGGTCCGCCCGCGGGTGACGACGGGTGCGGTCCCCGTCGCGCTCCCCGCGCTCGGCCCGGTACGTCTCGCGGTTGCGTCCACCCTGCGCCTCGGCACGCTCGCGCTCGTGCTCGGCCTGCGCCGCACGGTGCTGCGGGCCGTCGTCGCCGACCGCGAGCGCCAGGAGCGCTGCGGCGACCTGGGTGGGGTCGGGGGCGGTGCCGTCCTCGGCGGGGGTGAGGTGCTGGGTGAGCAGCTCGGTGTAGAGCTCGAGGCGGCCGGCCTCGAGGCGTGCGGGGACGGTGCCGAGGATGGTGCGGGCCCGGTGGGCGGAGACGTCGCGGGGGGAGGGGATCTCCGCCTCGGTGAGGCGGGTGCGGATGGTGCGCTCGATGTGCTTGAGCTTGCCGCGCTCGGAGGGGGTGACGAAGGAGAGGGCCTTGCCGGTGCGGCCGGCGCGGCCGGTGCGTCCGATGCGGTGGACGTAGGCCTCGGCCTCGCGGGGGAGGTCGAAGTTGACGACGAGGCCGATGCGTTCGACGTCGAGGCCGCGGGCGGCGACGTCGGTGGCGACGAGGACGTCGAGGGAGCCGTTGCGGAGGCGTTCGACGATCTTCTCGCGTTCCTTCTGGGCGACGTCGCCGGAGATGGTGGCGGCGGAGACGCCGCGTTCGACGAGGGCGACCCCGACCTCTTCGGCGGCGGCGCGGGTGCGGGTGAAGACGATGGTGGCGTCGGCGTCGGAGGTGGCCAGGACGCGCACGAGGGAGCCGACCTTGTGGCGGAAGGGCACGACGGCGTACGTCTGCTCGACGGTGGTGACGGTGCTGGACTGCCGGGCGACGGCGATCTGCACGGGGTCGTTGAGGTGGGTGTCGGCGACGGTGCGGATGGCGGGGGGCATGGTCGCGGAGAAGAGGGCGACCTGGCGCTGGGTGGGCGCCTGGCCGAAGATCTTCTCGACGTCCTCGGCGAAGCCCATGCGCAGCATCTCGTCGGCCTCGTCGAGGACGAGGAACTTGACGCCGTCGAGGCGCAGGGCGGAGCGGTCCATGTGGTCCATGACGCGGCCGGGGGTGCCGACGACGACGTGGACGCCGTCGCGCAGGGCACGCTGCTGCGGCTGGTAGGGGGCGCCGCCGTAGACGGGCAGGACGCGCACGCCGGGCAGGTGTGCGGCGAAGGACTCGACGGCGTCGGCGACCTGCATGGCGAGCTCGCGGGTGGGGGCGAGGACGAGGGCCTGGACGTGGCCGCGGGAGACGTCGGCGTCGGGGTCGACGGCGGCGAGCAGGGGGAGGCCGAAGGCGGCGGTCTTGCCGGTGCCGGTCTGGGCGACGCCGGTGATGTCGCGGCCGGCGAGCAGGGCGGGGATGGCCTGGGCCTGGATGGGGGAGGGGGTGGTGAAGCCGAGGCTGTCGACGGCCTGCTGCAGCGGTGTCGGCAGGTTCAGCTCGGTGAAGGTGGGCTGCTCGGCGGCGGGGGCGTCGGTGGGCAGCGTGGAGTCAGGGGTGCTCATGGCGAGTTCGACCGTTCGTCGGGGTGCGGGGGAGTCCTGCGTCGCCGTGGCGGCGAGGCGGTCGCACTGTCCCGGACACACAATCTGCCCCGGCCGCTGGTGGCGGGGCCCTGAACACGCGGGAGGACGACGAACTCCGATGGTGTGTTCCATGGTACGCGGCCTGGGGCGTGGGGCCAGGGTGCGGGCGGTGACCTTGCCCACTGCGTCCGGTGGGTTCGCGGCACTGCGTAGGATGTGCGGGGCAGTGGATCCGGACGCGGGTGGTGGACGTGCAGGCAGGTCGGCAGGTGCGCTCGGCCGTGTGGACGGTCCCGAACGTGCTGAGCATGGCGCGGCTGGCGTTGGTGCCGGTGTTCGCGGTGCTGATCACCACCGGGCAGGACGTGTGGGCGCTGCTGGTGCTGGCGGTCTCGGGTGTGTCGGACTGGTTGGACGGGTACCTGGCGCGTCGCCTGGACCAGGTCACGAAGCTGGGTCAGCTGCTGGACCCGGCGGCGGACCGGTTGTTCATCGTGGTGACGCTGGTCGGGCTGGCGTGGCGGGGCGTGGTGCCGCTGTGGGTGCTGGTGGTCGTGGTGGCGCGGGACGTGATGCTGGCGTGCCTGGTCCCGTACCTGGCGCGGCGCGGGTACGGTCCGCTGCAGGTCGGCTTCGTGGGCAAGGCGGGGACCTTCGCCCTGCTGTACGCGTTCCCGCTGCTGCTGCTGGCGCAGATGCCGGGCGCGGTGGGTCCGGTGGCGCAGGTCGTGGGCTGGGCGTTCACGTGGTGGGGTGTGGGGCTGTACTGGCTGGCCGGCCTGCAGTACGTCGCGCAGGCGCGGCGGCTGGTGCGTGCTGAACCGAGCGAGGACGAAGGGGGTGACGGGTGACCGCCCCGACGAAGCGGCGACCGGACGAGTCGATGACCCTGCTGGTCGAGGTCATGGAACGGCCCCTGGACCCGGGGTACGCGGACGCGGCACGACGGCGGGCCGCGGGTGAGGGGGACCGCCGGGGCGCCGGGGTCCTCCTGCTGGCTCTCGTCGCGGTGCTGCTCGGGCTGATGACCGTCACGGCCGCGCAGCAGCTGCGAGCGCCGGCGGAGGGTGTGTCGGCGCGGACGCTGCTGGAGACGCAGATCGAGGACCGGCAGGCCGAGGTGGACGCGTTGCGGGCGGAGTCGGCGGCGTTGAGCGAGGAGGTCGCGGCGCTGCAGGAACGCGCCCTGGGTGCGGGTGACTCGGAGCTGGTCGAGCAGGTGCGCCTGGACGCGGTGGTGACGGGGGCGGTGCCGGTGTCCGGTCCGGGTCTGGTGGTGACGATGAGCGACGCGACGGAGGTGGCCGAGGGGGTGGCGCCGTCGGACGTGCGGGTGCAGGCCACGGACCTGCAGACGGTGGTCAACGCGTTGTGGGCCTCGGGCGCCGAGGCGATCAGCGTCGGGGGGCAGCGGTTGACGTCGTTGTCCGCCATCCGGCACGCGGGTGCTGCGATCATGGTCGACCTGGTGCCGTTGCCGGGGCCGTCGTACGAGATCGCGGCGATCGGTGACCCGGAGCAGATGCAGACCGAATACGCTCGCACGGGCGTGCCGGCGGACGTGCGGCTGCTGGCAGACCTGTGGGGTATCGAGACCACGATGGAGACGGCGGACGAGCTGGTGCTGCCGAGCGTCGGCAACCAGCTGCGGTACGCCGAACCCGCGGAGGGGGACGAGGAGAACGTGAGCCAGGAGGAGAACCCATGATCGCCGTCGTCGGGCTCGTGATCGGCGTGGTCGCCGGTCTGGTGCTGCAGCCCACCGTGCCGGTGGCGTTGCAGCCGTACCTGCCGATCGCGGTGGTGGCCGCGCTGGACGCCTTGTTCGGGGGGTTGCGGGCGAAGCTGGACGGCCTGTTCGACGACAAGGTGTTCGTCGTGTCGTTCCTGTCGAACGTGCTGGTGGCGGCGTTCATCGTGTTCCTCGGCGACCAGCTGGGTGTCGGTTCGCAGCTGTCGACCGCCGTGGTGGTGGTGCTGGGCATCCGGATCTTCTCGAACGCCGCCGCGATCCGTCGACACCTGTTCAAGGCGTGACGATGGCTGACGAGAAGGACGGTCCCGTGGGCCCGGAGCCCGAGGACGGTGAGCAGCGGCGTCCGTCCGACGAGCTGGCCGGGTCCGCGGGCGGGCAGGACTCGCCGGTCGACCCGCTGGACCTGTCGGTGCCGGTGACCGAGCTGTCGGACCCGGCGACCGGTGCGAGTCCTGGCACGGACGCCGGCGAGGACACCGGTCAGGACGGCGGGTCGACGCCGGAGCCGGTCGACGTCGCCGGGTCGACCACCGTGGATGAGTCGGAGTCCGAGGCGATGCCCGGGGCCGAGGCGTCGGACGCGCCGCCGGCCGACGTCGCGGACGAGCGGGAGCCGGAAGCCCCGGCCCCGCCCGCCACCGGGTGGAGTGCGCTCCGCCGGACCATGCGCCCGCGGCTGAACCGGTCGCAGCTGCTGGCGGCCCTGCTGTGCGCCGCGCTGGGGTTCGCCCTGGTCGTGCAGGTGCAGCAGTCCGCGCAGGACCCGCTGACCTCGGCGCGCCAGGACGACCTGGTCCGGCTGCTGGACGAGGTCACCCAGCGCGCCGAGCAGCTCGAGGACGAGGTCGCCGAGCTGTCCCGCACGCGCGACGAGCTGCAGTCGGGCAGCGGGCAGGCCCAGGCCGCCGTCGACCTCGCGGAGGAGCGGGCGTCGGCCGAGGGGATCCTGTCCGGCCGGCTGCCCGCCGTCGGACCAGGGCTGGAGATCACGATCCGGGACCCGGACGGGTTGCTGGACGCCGCCAAGCTGTTCAACGTGCTCGAGGAGCTGCGCAACGCGGGCGCGGAGGTGGTCGAGCTCAACGACGTCCGGCTGGTGACCTCGACCTGGTTCCTCGACTCCGAGCAGGGCGTGACCGTGGACGGTCAGGCGCTGGACTCGCCGTACCGGTGGACCGTCATCGGGGACCCCGACACGCTCAACCCGGCGCTGGAGATCCCCGGCGGCGCGCTGGCCACGGTGCGGACCGCCGGCGCCCAGGCGACCACGACGGACCACGAGCAGGTCGAGGTGACGGCCGTGCGCGAGCCCGCCGAACCGCAGTACGCGACGCCGCAGCCCCCGGAGGGATGAATCGTCCCGACCACGGTGGTCGTGGCTTCCCGCGGCGGCTGGTCACGGGGTAGGTTGAACGGACGACGGCGCACGTCGAAGGCTCGATCCAGCAGGAGGACTGATGACGGACCCCCGCGCACTCCCGCCGCGCGAGGCAGGAGTCGACACGACGGCGCACCTGGGCAGGGTCGCTGCCTCCGGGGAGGAGCAGACGCCGCGCATCCCGCTGACCGCCGAGGAAGCCGCTGCGGTCTCGGCGCTGCCGCGCCACTCGGCCCTGCTCGTCGTCCAGTACGGATCGGGCGCCGTCGGCGAACGCTTCCTGCTCGACCAGGACCGGACCGTGGCCGGCCGCAGCGAACGGGCCGACATCTTCCTGGACGACGTCACCGTCTCGCGCAAGCACGCCGAGTTCCAGCGCGACGGCGACCGGTTCGTCGTGCGGGACATCGGCTCGCTCAACGGCACCTACGTCAACCGCGACCGCATCGACGCCGTGGTGCTGCACACCGGTGACGAGGTGCAGATCGGCAAGTTCCGCATGTCGTTCCACGCGAGTCCCCAGGCGCCGCAGGACCCGCAGGCACCGGCGTCGTGACCGCCGCATCCGGGGCGGCGCCCGCTCCCGGGCCGGGCGAGACGGCCGAGCCGTGGCCCCGGGGCATCTCCCGGCACCCGTCGATGCGGATCTCCGAGGTGCTGGCCCGTCTGCGGGACGACTTCCCCGCGGTGTCGCACTCCAAGCTGCGCTTCCTCGAGGAGCAGGGGCTGATCACGCCGGTCCGGACCGCCGCCGGCTACCGCCAGTACAGCGCCTCCGACCTGGAGCGTCTCCGGTTCGTCCTGGCCGAGCAGCGCGACTCCTACCTGCCTTTGAAGGTCATCAAGGAACGCCTCGCCGCGATGGACGCCGGCGAGGCCGCCCCCGGGCCCTCGCCGCGCCTCGCCGGAACCGCTTCCGGCCACCCCGGGGCCGGTGAACGACGCCGGTGGACCGTGGACTCCGTGGCCGAGGCGACCTCGACGTCCACCGACCTGGTGCGCGACCTCGTCGCCGCCGGGGTGCTGCGCCCCGTCGACGGCTTCCTCGACGCGTCCGCACCCGACGTCGTCCGCCTCGTCGTGCGCCTGGCCGAGCACGGCATCGAACCGCGGCACCTGCGCCCGTTGCGGTCCGCCGCCGACCGCCACGTCGGGCTGGTCGACCAGGTCGTGGCGCCCTACCGCAGCCAGCAGACCGCCGCCGGCCGGGCGCAGGCCGCCGAGATCGCCGACGACCTGGGAGACCTGCTCGCCCGCCTGCACAGCACCTGGATCCGGCAGGGCACCGCCGAGCTCGGCTGAACTTCCCAGCGCGGGACGGCGGCCGCCGTCGTAGCGTGGATCGCGTGGGAGCCGAGGAGGGGGCGGACGCCCCGATGGTGCCGGTCGACGTCGTCGGGGTGCGCCAGCAGCAGCAGGACCAGGAGATCGTGGTCCTGCTGCTCGACGCCGCCGCCGAGCTCGCCGTCCCGATCGTGATCGGGGCTCGCGAGGCCTCTGCCATCGCCATGGCCCAGGCGGGGGTCGCCACCCCCCGCCCCATGACGCACGACCTCCTGCGCGACCTGCTCGAGGCCGTCGGTGTCGGTCTGGACCGCGTCGAGATCGTCGCCCTGGACGGCGGGGTGTTCTTCGCCGAGCTGGTGCTGTCCACCGGCGTGCGGCTCGACTCGCGCGCCTCGGACGCCATCGCCCTGGCCGTCCGGACCGGCAGCCCGGTCCTGTGCTCGGCGGAGATCGTGGCCGCCGCGGGGGTCGAGGTCGTCGACAACACCCAGCAACGCGAGATGGAACGGTTCCGCGACTTCCTCGACCACGCCACCGCCGAGGACTTCACCGCTCCAGGGGGACCGCACGAGCCCGACGTCGACGACACACCGCCGTGAGCCTCAGGTGAAACCGCACCCCGCGGGCGTACCCTGGAGCGGACCCCTCCACCAGGGGTCAGGGTCGAGATCGCCACGCCCCGGCTCGAGCGCCGGTCCGAGTCGCCGACGCCGCCGTGCGGAACGTCGTCGACGGCCCGCAGGGGCCGACCCAGCGTGGAAGTGACATCTCGGGAGGAACAGTGGACAGCAGGGGCGAGGCAAGCGCCCAGGCCGGGCCGGCACCCGTCGGCGCGCAAGGGCTCCTCTTCGGTGAGGACCTCACCGAGCAGGACTCCGGGACCGGCTACCGCGGGACGACGGCGTGCCGCGTCGTCGGCATCACCTACCGCCAGCTCGACTACTGGGCCCGCACCGGCCTGGTCGAACCGTCCATCCGTGCCGCCACCGGGTCCGGGACGCACCGGCTGTACAGCTTCCGCGACGTACTCGTGCTCAAGATCGTCAAGCGCCTGCTCGACACCGGCGTCTCGTTGCAGCAGATCCGCAGCGCCGTCACCCACCTGCGCGAGCGTGGCGTCGACGACCTCGCGCAGATCACCCTCATGAGCGACGGCGCCTCCGTCTACGAGTGCACCTCGCCCGACGAGGTCGTCGACCTCGTCCAGGGCGGCCAGGGCGTCTTCGGCATCGCCGTGGGCCGCGTCTGGCGCGAGATCGAGGGCACCCTGTCGCAGATGCCCACCGAGTCCCTCGACGACGAGGACGACGAGACGGACACGCTGCGCGCCGGTGACGAGCTCGCGGCCCGTCGCCGCGCACGTCACGCCGGCTGACCGTGCGGCTGACGTCCCACGGGCACGCCTGCGTCCGGCTCGACAGCACCACGACACGCGTCGTCGTCGACCCCGGGGGGTTCTCCGACGTCGCGTCGGCCCTCCACGGCGCCACGGCCGTTCTCCTCACCCATCAGCATCCCGACCACCTCGACGTCGAGCACGTCACCGCGGCGCTGCACGCCGACCCCGACCTCGACGTCTGGGGTCCGGCCGGGGCCCTGGACCTCCTCGACGACGTCGACGCACACCGCAAGCACGCCGTCGAACCCGGCGACATCCTGCGGCTCGGCGCCGCCCAGGTCGAGGTCGGCGGCGGCCGGCACGCGGTGATCCACCCCGACGTCCCCGTCATCGCCAACCGGACCTACACCGTGGAGCTGGACGGCACGACCGTCCACCACCCCGGCGACAGCCTCGACGTCCCCGGCCGGGACCTCGACGTGCTGCTCCTGCCCGTCGCCGCGCCCTGGCTGCGGCTCGCCGACGCCATGGACGCCGCCCGGGCCGCCGGCGCCCGGTCCGTGGTCCCGGTGCACGACGCGATCCTGAGCACCGCGGGTCAGGGGCTGGTGGACCGGCTCCTGGACACGGCGCGCGTGGGTGGCGAGTACGTGTACCGCCGCCCGCGCGTGGGGGAGGCGTGGACCCCGTAGCTCAGAGCAGGGGCTCGAGGGGTTCGAGGACGCGCTCGGCGATCTTGTTGAGCCGCGAGCGTCCCTGCCACTCCTGGTAGGTGAGCTCGCGGGCGTTGGACTCGTCCATGCGGAAGACGTCCTCGAGCTCGGCGGCCAGTCCGGGGTCGACGATCTCGAGGTTGATCTCGTAGTTGCCGGTGAGGCTGAGGCGGTCGATGTTGGCGGTGCCGACCGTGGACCAGCGTCCGTCGATGGTGGCGGTCTTGGCGTGCACCATGGCGCCCTGGTAGAGCATGATCCGCACGCCGCCGCGCAGGAGCTTGGTGTAGCGGCCGCGGGCGAGCCAGTCGGCCAGGGAGTGGTTGGAGCGTTCGGGGACCAGGACGCGGACGTCGACGCCGCGGGCGGCGGCGGCGAGCAGCCCGTTGAGGATGTCGCGGTCGGGGATGAAGTACGCCTGGGTGATGTAGATGTGGCTGGTGGCCCGGTCGATGGCGTCGAGGTAGATGCCGCGGATGGGGAACACCAGGTCGCTGGGGGCGTTGCGTGCGGCGCGCAGGCTGGGCTGCCAGTGCTCGGCACCGACGTCCTGCAGGACGGGCAGCTGGGGGTTGCGCCAGCGGTTCCAGAAGTCGACGAACGCGTTGCGCAGCTCCCACGCCGCCGGCCCCTCGAGCCGCAGGTGGGTGTCGCGCCACTGCGTGGCGTACAGGGCGCCGATGTTGTAGCCGCCGACGAACGCGATCTCGTCGTCGACGACGAGGATCTTGCGGTGGTCCCGGCCGGAGTTGCGGATGCGCAGGGTGAGCAGGCCGGCGCGGAACGCGGGGAAGCGCAGGACCCGTACCTGCGGCGGGAACACGTAGAAGGCCGGGGGGACGACGAGGTTGGCGAACCCATCGTAGATGACGTAGACGTCCACGCCGCGGGCGGCGGCGTCGGCGACGGCCTGCTTGAACCGTTCCCCGGTCTCGTCGGCCTTCCAGATGTAGGACTCGAGGAAGACGGTGTGCTGGGCGCCGTCGATGGCGGCCAGCATGTCCTCGTAGAGGTCCGCGCCGAAGGTGTAGACGGTGGCGCGTGTCTCGTCGACCTCGGTGGTCGAGGGACGGGCGGTGGGGAAGGTCGCGTTGAGCGGGTGGCGCTGGCCGCGGACCTTGTCGGTGATCATCACGGCCGCGCCGGCCGTGAGGGGGACGGCGGCCGCGAGCGCGGCGGCACGCCCGACGAAGCGCCGGACCCGGCGCCAGTCGACCTGGACGGAGACGGGGATGGTGGAGTTTCGTCGTCGCGCGGGCACGCACTCACCGTAGCGACGTCGAGGGCGTCGCGCCTGGCGGCGCGGGTGATTCCGCTCTCAGGGAGCCGCTGAGCGGGTGGGTGCGGATCGCTGCGGCGAGCTCTCCGTCGATGCGGTCGAGGTAGACGCCGGTGGTGGCGATGGAGGTGTGGCCGAGCAGCTCGGCGACGACCTTGACGTCCCAGCCGTCGGCGACGAGGAGGGTGGCGGTGGTGTGCCGCAGGGCGTGGGGGGTGGTGGGGCGCCGGTACGTCTCGGGCATGCGCGCCACGGCTCGGGCCAGCAGGGCACGCACGGCCTGGGTGTCCAGGCGTCGTCCACGCCAGGACAGCAGCAGGGCGCGGCGCGTGTCGGGGTCGTCGGGGCGCCGTGCGGCGAGCTGGGGCCGCAGCGTGGTCAGGTAGTGGTCGACGGCGGCGGCCAGCGGCGGGCTGAGCGCGACGGTGCGTGTGGTGCCCCCCTTGCCGGTGATACGCCACCGGGTCCGGTCGGGTTCGCGCAGCAGGTCGGCGACGTCGGTCCGTACGAGCTCCGAGACGCGGGGGCCGAGCACGACGAGCAGGGCGACGACGAGGCGGTCACGGGCGGCGAGCCGTTGGTCGTGCCGGGTCGGTGTCCGGGTCGGCGTGGTGCCGGCGTCGTGGAGGGTGTCGAGGAGGGCTTCGGCGGCGGCTGCGGACAGCGCCGTGCGCTCGGTGCGCAGCGCCTCACGGACCTTGGCCGGCGGGGCCGCCCACTGCATGGGGTCGGCCTGGACCCAGCAGTGGCGCGTGGCGTGGGCGAAGAACCGGGTGACGGACTGCCGGAACCGGTTGACGGTCGCGGTGCTGCGGCCGGGGCCACGCTTCGCGGCGGGGTCGGCGTAGCGGCCGTCCGGGCCGGCCTGGTAGCGCACCAGCGCGTCGTCGATCTCTTCGCCGGTGACGTCGTCCAGGACACGGTCGGGGCCGAGCAGGTCGGCGAGCTCGGCGACGTCGCGTGCGTAGGACCGTTCGGTGGCGGGGGAGAGGACTGCCCGCACGGTCTCGACGCGCACGGCAGACAGGTAGCGCTCGACGGCCTGGGCGACGGTGATCCGGTCGGGACGAGGGGGTGCGACCATGCGCGGCGTCGCTCCTTTCGCTGGTGACCTGCGACGACGTCGAGAGGATAGTCGGCGCCGCCGACATGCCGGCGAAGGGCGGGCAGGGCGGTGGGCTCTCGACACCCGGCTGATCGGCGAGGTGGGGGAGAGCAGGGTCATGGCGTGACCGGTGGGCGAGGCGTGGAGGCTGGAGCACGGCGCGACGGCGGGGTCGGGGTCGCTGGGGGCGCCGACCGACGTGCGCCTCTGGAGATTCTGAGCGAGAGGTGATGCCGACGGTCGCAAGCATGACGTGGAGCCACCCTGAGACCACTGTGTTGCCCTATACACAATGGTATGACGGCAATATCCGTTTCAGGATAGCCGGAGATCGCGTGATGTGCGAGTGGCTCGGTGAGGCCGCTCATCAGCTTCGTGTCGGCGCCCGGAGCGTGCGAGTCGTCCACGCCAGTGGCTGACGCAGGGCCCACTGGTGGGTCGTCATGGTGCGGGGAGCGCAACGGGCGGCGTCGGGGAGTGCCGGCCACGGCGCGGATCGTTCGTGCCGCATGCGGCGTGCTGGAGGCCGTCCGGGCGGCGCGAGGTCCATCGGCGGTCGGTGCAGCAGCCGCCGTCCGGGCCGGCGTCGGCGTCACGTCAGCCGTCGGCTCCGCGATGCCGACCGGAGCCGAGCCGGTCGTCGTCGTGCGTGCGCTGCGGGTCGGGATGGTCGGTGGCGTCGCCGACACGGAGGTTCCCGGCGGTCAGTGCCTACCGAGGCGCTGCGGGCCACGAGGGGACCGGAGCAGGCATCCCTCAGGGCGCTTCCTTCGCTCGAAATGACATAATGTGCATTATCGGTTTGCGCCATGGTGCATTGATCCTGCGCCGTAACCAGCGTTGTCGTGAGGCTGTCCTGAGGTCTTGACGGACTCCTGACCTGCTTGCGGAGGAACTGATCGGTCCTCGCGCCGACCCTGACGGTTGCCTGAGGTGTGCCGTCGAGGCTCGTGGTCGTCCACAGCACGAGACGACCCTCGGAGCCTCCGATGCACTCCTCGCAGACCAGCGACACCCGGCTCGACCACCCTCGGTCGGTCGCCTCTCACGTCGTCGTGATCGTTCCCGCCCACGACGAGGAAGCCGCTCTTCCCGACACGATCGCTTCGTTGTGGGCGCAGACGTGCCGCCCGGGCCGCGTGTTGGTTGTTTCGGACAACAGCACGGACCAGACCGTCGCTGTGGCCCGCGCCGCTGGCGCCGACGTCATGGAGAGCTCCGGTAACACCGACCGGAAGGCTGGCGCCCTGAACCAGGCCATCGAGACCATCACCGATGAAGAGGTCGTCATGGTCCTGGACGCCGACACCTCCATCGCTCCCACCTTCATCGAGGAAGGGCTGGCGATCCTCGATGCCGAGCCCGCCGTCGCCGCCGTCGGCGGGGTCTTCGAAGGACGCGACCCTGGCGGGTTCCTGGAGCGCTGCCAGGCCAACGAGTATGCCCGCTACGGGGTCCAGATCGAGGTCACCGGTCGGACCGCTGTTCTCACGGGAACCGCGGCGATGGTGCGTCGCGAAGCCCTCGAGGCGGTCGCCTCGGCGCGTGGCACGACGCTGCCCGGACGGTGCGGCGACGTCTACGACCGTCACGCCATCACCGAGGACTCCGAGCTGACTCTCGCGCTGCGTACCCTCGGCCACGAGCTGCGCTCCCCCGCCTTGATGACCTGCACCACGGAGCTCATGCCCACCTGGGGCGACCTCCACCGGCAGCGCGTGCGCTGGTACAAGGGGATGCTCGACAACCTGCTGACCTACGGCCTGACCCGCACCACCGCTCGATATGTGGGTCAGCAGGTCATGCTCGTCCTCGGGACGCTGATGATGGCCTCCTACCTGCTGCTGACCGCACTGACGCTGGTGGCCGGCACCTTCACGGTCTCGGGTCCGTGGGCTGCCGTGGCCCTCGTGTTCCTCGTCGAGCGGCTCGTCACGGTCTGGCCCGCCGGGACACGGGCCCGCCTCCTGGCGGCACCCGTGCTGCCCGAGCTGCTCTACGACCTGGCGCTGCAGCGCGCCTTCGTGCACGCCGTGTGTCTGACCGTGGCGCGTCGTCAGACGACCTGGAACCACGTCGCCGCGGCCGCCTGAGAACCGCTCCCCCGTACCGACCGAACCGCAACACGACCCTCAAGGAGTCCGACATGTACCACTCGACTGTTGCCCAGACCGCTCCCGTGCTGGCTGCCACCGGCGTCTCCGCCGCGTTCCACGTGGTGGCGGCCTGGACGTTGCTCGTGGCTGGACTGGCCTTGATCACCACGGCCCGTGTGCTCCGTCGGCGCCGTCACGGTGCGTCGTCATCGTCGTGACGACGGGCCGGACCGACCGCGGCGTCAGGCGTTCATGGCGGCGATCTGGACCAGGTTGCCGCACGTGTCGTCCAGCACCGCCGTCGTCACAGGCCCCATGGCGACGGGCTCCTGGGTGAATCGCACGCCGAGGGCTCGCAGTCGTTCATGCTCGACACGGACGTTCTCGACGGCGAACTGCGCGGCCGGGATGCCGTCGGCCACCAGCGCGTCCTTGAACGGCGCGACCGCGGGGTGATCGGACGGTTCCAGCAACAGTTCAGGCCCCTCCGGATCGTGCGCGGACACCACGGTCAGCCACCGGTGCTCCCCCATCGGGATGTCGTGCTTGACCACGAATCCGAGCGTGTCGGTGTAGAAGGCGCGGGCGCGCTCCTGGTCGTCGACGAAGATGCTCGTCAGGTGGATCTTCATGAGTGGTCCTCCGGGATGTGAGGTATCGGCCACCGCTCGACGATCCGCCGTAGCGGTGAGGTGTCGAGGCCGTGGAGCTTGTAGCGACCCTCCCGTCGCGTCCTGACCAGCCCGGCTGCCTCCAGGACGGCCAGGTGCTGGGACACGGCCTGGCGTGACATGGACACGTCGTGCCGCACGCTCAGCCGGGTGCAGATCTCGAAGAGTGTCTGCTCGGACTGTTCGGTCAGCTCGTCGAGGATCGCCCGCCGGGTGGGGTCCGCGAGCGCCTTGAACAGGTCGTCGGTCACGATCTTCACTATAGGCAAGTGACTGCTTGCCTGTCTATCAGGAGGGCCCGCCGGGCGTTCCGGTTGCGGGCGGTGGTGCGACGCGCACGATGGGTGCGTCGTCGCCGCTCTCCCGTCGGACAGGAGCCCTCATGGACCTCGGTGCGTTCTCGGTCAGCCTCGCCGTGCAGGACCTGCAGGCCTCACGCACGTTCTACGAGCGTCTCGGGTTCACCGTCTTCGGCGGGAACGCGGACGAGAACTGGCTCATGCTGCGCAACGGCGACCATGTGATCGGGCTGTTCCAGGGCATGTTCGAGCGCAACATCCTGACGTTCAACCCCGGGTGGGACCAGCAGGCGCGTCCCGTGGGCGAGTTCACCGACGTGCGCGAGCTGCAGCGCCAGGTGCGGGGGGCCGGCGCCGAGATCGAGACCGCGGCCGACGAGACGACGACCGGCCCGGCGAGCTTCGTGCTCATCGACCCCGACGGCAACCCGGTGCTCGTCGACCAGCACGTCTGACGCCGCCGGTCACGGCACGCTCCGGCGCAGGGCGCGCTGTGCCCGCGCGACGGTCCGGGCCAGCTCGTGGTCCGATCGCTCCTGGAGCACGGCGAACGCGACGATCTGCAGCGGGATGGTCCCGGCGAAGCCGCGGGCTCGCTGCACGGTGCCCAGGTCCGCGAGTGCCCCGGCGGCCGGCCAGAGGCCGAACGACGTGGCCACGGTGGCGATGTCCTCGGCGGGGTCCTCGTGCGCGGTGAGGTCCCAGTCGAGCAGCGCACCGACTCGGTCGCCGTGCCACAGGACGTTGGTGCTGCCCAGGTCGCCGTGGTTGACGGTGCGGGGAGCGTCGTCGAGGGCGGCGAGCGTGTCGATGCGCCGGTGGGCCTCGTCCTGGACGTCGGCGGGGAGCAGGGGTACGACGCGGTCGCGGAGCGTGGTCTCCCAGTCCTCTCCCCCGCAGAAGGCGCGGCGCGGGGCCAGGTGGGGCTCGAGCGCGGCGGCGTCGATCTGGTGCACGGCGTCGAGCACCTCGCGCAGGGCGCCGGCGTCGGGGCGCGTGGTCGGCTGGGGGCTGCCGTGCAGGCGGCGGGTCGCGACGGCGACGTGGCCGTCGATCTCGACGGGCGCGGCGAGCGACCGGGGCACGTGGAAGGGCACGTCCGGCAAGGCGTCGACGAGGCGTTGCGACCGGAGCACCTCTCCCCCGGCCTGTCGCTGCCGTGCGATGCGGACGGCGGCGTGGTCGCTGAGTGCCACCAGGGTGTTGGACCCGTGCTCGACCCACTCGGTGTGGTGCGGCGGGCGGTGGTCCGCGAGCGCCGTGGTGACGAGGGCGTCCAGCAGGGGCTGGTGGGGGCGGGGGTAGCGGGTCTCGTGGGCCATGTGGTCAGCCGGTCGGGGTGTGCACCATGCGGAGCTCGGTGACACCGTCCTGGACGGTGGTGGTGCCGTCGGGGGTGAAGCCGTGCTTGCGGTAGAAGGCTTGGGCTCGGGGGTTGGGGTCGGCGACCCAGAGTGCCGCGGACTCTCCGGGTTCGATGACGGCCTGCAGCAGGTCGTGCCCGGCGCCGCTGCCGTGGTGGGCGGCGTCGACGTAGAGGTTGAAGAGCTGCCGCGACCAGGTGGCGTCGTCGTCCAGGGGTGGGCCGGACATCGCGAGGCCGACGATGTCGTGGTCGATGACGGCGACGGCGGCGCGGCGGGTGTGGGGCGCGGGGTCGTCGAGGCCTCGGCGCCACTGCTTCTCGCGGGCGTCGACGAGTCCGGGGTCGTCGAGGACGGCGTCGGGCATGAGTCCGCGGTAGGTCTGCTGCCAGCAGCGCACGTGCAGGCGTGCGATGGCGGGTACGTCGTCGAGGACGGGGGCGCGGACCTGGGGCGGGTTCATGCGTCGGCGCCGACGTAGTCGGCCAGGTGCTGCCCGGTGAGGGTGGACCGGTCGGCGACGAGGTCGGCGGGGGTGCCCTCGAAGACGATGCGGCCGCCGTCGTGCCCGGCGCCGGGGCCGAGGTCGACGAGGTGGTCGGCGTGGGCCATGACGGCCTGGTGGTGCTCGATGACGATGACGGTCCTGCCGGCGTCGACGAGCTGGTCGAGCAGGGCGAGGAGTCGTTCGACGTCGGCGAGGTGCAGGCCCGTGGTGGGTTCGTCGAGGACGTAGGTGCCGCCGGGGTCGCCCATGTGCATGGCGAGCTTGAGGCGTTGGCGCTCTCCCCCGGACAGGGTGTTGAGCGGCTGGCCGAGGTGCAGGTAGCCGAGTCCGACGTCGCGCAGGTGCGTCAGGGTGGTGGCGACGGCGGGGACCTTGGCGTCACCGGTGGAGAAGAAGTCGTGGGCGTGGGCGACGGAGAGGTCGAGGACCTCGGCGATGTTCTTGCCGCCGAGGGTGTACTCGAGCACTTCGGCCATGAACCGCTTGCCGCCGCAGTCCTCGCAGGGGGTCTCGACGGTCTCCATGAAGCCGAGCTCGGTGTAGATGCGGCCGTTGCCCTTGCAGGTGGGGCAGGCGCCCTCGGAGTTGGCGCTGAACAGGGCGGGTTTGACGCCGTTGGCCTTGGCGAAGGCCTTGCGGATGGGTTCGAGCATGCCGGTGTAGGTGGCGGGGTTGGAGCGCCGGGAGCCCTTGATGGCGCCCTGGTCGACGACGACGACGCCGTCGCGGTCGGCGAGGTTGCCGTGGATGAGCGAGCTCTTGCCGGAGCCGGCGACGCCGGTGACGACGGTGAGCACGCCGGTGGGGATTTCGACGTCGACCGCCTGCAGGTTGTTCTGGTTCGCGCCGCGGATCTCGAGGGCACCGGTGGGCTGGCGCACGGTCTCCTTGAGGCGGGCGCGGTCGTCGAGGTGGCGGCCGGTGAGGGTGTCGCTGGTGCGCAGCCCGTCGACGGTGCCCTCGTAGCAGATGGTGCCGCCGTCGGACCCGGCGCCGGGGCCGAGGTCGACGACGTGGTCGGCCACGGCGATCGCCTCGGGTTTGTGCTCGACGACGAGCACGGTGTTGCCCTTGTCGCGCAGATCGACCAGCAGGTCGTTCATGCGGGCGATGTCGTGCGGGTGCAGGCCGATGGTGGGTTCGTCGAAGACGTAGGTGACGTCCGTCAGCGCCGAGCCGAGGTGGCGGATCATCTTGACGCGCTGCGCCTCTCCCCCGGACAGGGTGCCGGCCGGCCGGTCCAGCGACAGGTACCCGAGGCCGATCTGGACGAAGGAGTCCAGCAGTGCCGACAGGGTGCTCACCAGGGGTGCGACGTGCGGGTCGTCGATGCCGCGCACCCAGGTGGCGGCGTCGGTGATCTGCAGGCGGCACACGTCGGCGATGTTCTGCCCCGCCACGGTCGCGGACCGTGCGGAGCGGTTGAGGCGGGTGCCGTCGCACGCCGGGCAGGGCCCGAACACGGCGGCGCGCTCGACGAAGCGGCGCACGTGCGGCTGCAGCGACTCCGGGTCCTTGGAGAACACCGACTCGCGCAGCTTCGGGATCAGGCCTTGATACGTCATGTTCATGCCCAGGGCCTTGATCTTGCCCTTGTCGCGGTACAGGAAGTCGTGCCGCTCGGTCTGCGTGTACTCCCCCACGGGCTTGTCCGGGTCGACGAAGCCGGACTCGGCGAACCCCTTGACCATCCAGCCGTCGGCCTTGTACCCGGGCACCAGGATCGCGCCGTCGTTCAGCGACCTCGACTCGTCGACGATCACCGCCAGGTCCAGGTCGGAGACGGTGCCGCGCCCCTCGCACTCGGGGCACATGCCGCCCAGGTAGACCTGCTCGCGCACGACCTTCTTCTCCGTGCCTCCCCCGGCCTTCTCGGTGCTCATCACCCCGGAGGCCTTCGACGTGGGCACGTTGAAGCTGAACGCGGTGGGCGGGCCGACGTACGGCTCGCCGAGGCGGCTGAACAGGTGGCGCAGCATCGCGTGGGCGTCGGTGACGGTGCCGACTGTGGACCGGACGTTGGCCCCCAGGCGCTCCTGGTCGACCAGGATGGCCGTGGTGATGCCGGACAGGTGGTCGACGTCGGGCCGCGGCAGCGAGGGCATGAACCCCTGCAGGAACGTGGAGTAGGTCTCGTCGATGAGCCGGCGCGACTCCGCGGCGATCGTGGCGAACACCAGCGAGCTCTTGCCCGACCCGGACACCCCCGTGAAGACGGTCAGGCGGCGCTTGGGGATCTCGACGCTGACGTCGCGCAGGTTGTTCTCCCGCGCGCCGGCCACGGCGATGACGTCGTGGGCGTCGGCCGGGTGGGTGGATGCGGACGGGCTGGTCGTGGCCATGCGCGGGTCTCCTTCGTCGCGGCGGGGGGCTTCAGGCTAGCGCCGGTCGGTCAGCGGACCTCGTCGATGCGGACCATGTTGCCGGCCGGGTCGCGAAACGCGCAGTCGCGCACACCCCAGGGCTGCTCGGCCGGTTCGGAGACCACCTCGGCGTCCGCGGCCTGCAGCCGGTCGAACGTCCCGTCCAGGTCGGTGGTGGCCAGGATGATCGACTGGAAGCTGCCCTTGGCCATCAGCTCGGTGACGGTGCGACGCTCGGCCTCGGTGACGCCCGGGTCGGCGGCGGGCGGGGTGAGCACGAGCCGCACGTCACGCTGGTCGGGGGCGACGAGGGTCAGCCAGCGCATGGCACCCTCGCCGACGTCCATGGTCAGCTCGAAGCCGAGCAGGTCGCGGTAGAAGGCCAGGGAGGCCTCGGGGTCGGTGTGCGGCAGGAACGTGGTGTGGATGGCGATGTTCATGCCGTCCACGCTAGGCAGGCCGGGGTCGCGACGCTTCTCGATTCCTGATCGGTCGGTCGACCTGCTTGGTCACGCAGGAGGGCAGCTCGGCGGCCCGCGCCGAGCGCGCGCGACGGCGGTACTCCCCCGGCGGCATGCCCACGAGCTCGGTGAACCGGGTCGTGAACGTGCCCAGGGATGACGAGCCGACGGCGAAGCACACCTCGGTCACGCTCAGGTCGCCGCGGCGCAGCAGCGCCATCGCCCGCTCGACCCGGCGGGTCATCAGATAGCTGTACGGCGACTCGCCGTAGGCGGCCTTGAACGTCCGGCTCAGGTGCCCCGCGGACATGCCCACGCCGGCCGCGAGCGCCGGGACGTCGAGGGGTCGGGCGTGGTCGCGGTCGATGCGGTCGCGCACGCGGCGCAGGAGGGCGAGGTCGTGCAGGTGTTGGTCGTGGGCGCTGCGGGCCATGTCTCGATGGTGCCACCGGGTCGGTGGCGGGGGTGGGTCAGTAGCCGGTGTAGCGGCCGGGGCGGTGGTTCATGGCGAGCACGAGGTTGAGCAGGACGGCACCGAGGGCGGACAGCAGCACGGTGGTGACGGGTACGACGGTGAGGGCGACCAGGACGACGGTGGTGTCGAGGGCCATCTGGACGTAGCCGGCGCGCCATCCGAGGCGTTCCTGGGCGATGAGGGCGAGGATGTTGAACCCGCCGAGGCTGGAGCGGTGGCGGAAGAGGATGAGCAGGCCGACGCCGGCGAGGGTGTTGCCGGCGAGGACGCCGTACAGCGGTGGCAGGTCGACGGTGCCGAAGACGGCGGGGTGCAGGACGGAGAAGGCGGACACGAGGGCGATGGCGGCGCCGGTGCGCAGGGTGAAGCTCCAGCCCTTCTTGGTGATGGCCAGCAGGAAGAACGGCAGGTTGACCAGGGCGAAGAGGGCGGCGAAGGGCAGCGGGGCGACGTAGCTGACCAGCAGGGACAGGCCGGCGGTGCCGCCGGTGACGGCGGAGACGGACTCGAGCAGGTACAGGCCGAGGGAGACGACGAAGGTGCCGGTCAGGATGCCGAGGGCGTCTTCGAACCGGGTGTGCTTGACGCCGGTGGTCTCGGGCCCGGTGGGCGCGGGTGGGGTGGAGCTCATGGGTGGTGGCGGTCCTCGTGGGTCCGGGTGCGGGCAGGGGGCACGGGGTGGCCGTGCGGGTGCCATGGTGCCACGGACGACGACGGCCGGACCGGCCCGGTGGGCTGGTCCGGCCGTCGGGCGCGCGCCGGTGGAGGGGAAGGGTGCGGCGCGCGCTGCTGCGCGGGGGTCAGCCGCGCATGTCCATCACGATGCGGCCGTCGATGGCGCCGTCGAGCATCTCGGTGAAGATGTCGTTGATCTCGGCCAGGGGGCGCACGGCGTAGGTGGGGTCGATGAGGCCGCGGGCGAAGAAGTCGAGGGCCTCGGCCATGTCCTTGCGGGTGCCGACGATGGAGCCGCGCACGGTGAGCCCGAACAGGACGGTGGAGAAGATGTCGAGCCCGAACTGCTCGGGGGGCAGGCCCACGAGGGCGACGGTGCCGCCGCGGCGCAGGCCGCCGACGGCCTGGGGGAAGGCCTTGCCGTTGACGGCGGTGACGAGGCCGCCGTGCGCTCCGCCGCCGGTGAGCTCGGCGATGCGGGCGACGACGTCGTCGGTGGTGGCGGCGTTGACGGTGGCTTCGGCGCCGTGCTTGCGGGCCAGGGCGAGCTTGTCCTCGGCGACGTCGACGGCCAGGACGCGCATGCCCATGGCGCGGGCGTACTGCACGGCGATGTGGCCGAGTCCGCCGATGCCGGAGATGAGGACCCACTGGCCGGGCTTGACCTCGGACTCCTTGAGGCCCTTGTAGACGGTGACGCCGGCGCACAGGATGGGGGCGGCGGCGGCGAGGTCGACGCCCTCGGGGATGACGGGGGCGTAGGCGGCGTCGACGAGCATGTACTGGCCGAAGGAGCCGTCGACGCTGTAGCCGCCGTTGGCCTGGTTCGGGCAGAGGGTCTCGCGGCCGGTCTCGCAGAACTCGCACTCGCCGCAGGCGCTCCACAGCCAGGCGTTGCCGACGGTGTCGCCGACGGCCAGGCGGGTGACGCCGTCGCCGACGGCGACGACCTCGCCGACGCCCTCGTGGCCGGGGATGAAGGGCGGGGTGGGCTTGACGGGCCAGTCGCCGTGGGCGGCGTGCAGGTCGGTGTGGCAGACCCCGGAGTAGAGCACCTTGACCAGCGCCTGGCCGGGTCCGGGTTCGGGCAGGGGGACCTCGTCGATGCTCAGCGGGGCGCGGAACTCGGTGACGACGGCTGCCTTCATGCTCATGGTGACCTCCTGGGGTCGGGCGACGACGGTGGACTCGTCGGTGCCGGGCCCGGGCGGGTTCGTCGGCCTGCGGGGGCTCGTCGTCGGCGATACCACCAGTCTATCCCTGTGGTCTGACCACAGCAGGGTGGGTGGCCGTGATCTCGGCCACGCGCCGTCGCGCCGGTCGTCTCCCGGCGCCGAGCGTCCCTACAGGTCCGTGCCCAGGTGGGCGTCGAGGTGGGCCGCCAGGCGCACCGACGCCTCGATCTCGGCCCGGCGGATCGAGACCGACTCGACGTTGAACCCGTACGGGATGGCGTGCCGGCGGCAGAACCGGGCCAGCTCGGCGGCGATCGTGACGCACTGGTCGTAGCTGACCGCCAGCGGGTCGCCGGTGTGGCGCAGGTCGTTGCGCATCCACCCGGGCACGTGCACCCCCAGCCACTCCAGGAACGCCAGGGTGCGGTCCGAGCCGCACACCGACAGGGTGAACACCACCGGCGCCGGCCGTTCGCCGACGTCGCGGCACGCGTAGTGGTAGTCCGAGACCATCGTCTTGGCAGCGCCGACGTCGTAGACCACCTGCGTCACGAAGTAGTCCACCCCGGCCGCCTGCTTGGCGCGCATGCGCTCGTGCTCGTCACCGCGCGAGCCGTGCCGCTCCGGGATCGCCACCGCCCCCAGGTGCAGCCCCGGCGCGTGGGCCGCGCACAGCCGCTGGGCGCGCGACAGGCTCGTGCGCACCGGCGCGTCCGAGGCCGAGGCACCCACCAGCACCGTCGAGACCCGCTCCGGGTCCTGCGCCGCCAGCCATCCGCTGAGCTCGTCCGGGTCGTACTTGCCCACCGACCGGTACACCACCACGGGGCGGTCCCAGCCCGTCAGGTACCGGGTACGGAACTCGTCCGGGTCGATCGTCGGCAGGTACGGGAAAGGTCGCTCGTGCGGGTTGCGGTCCGACTCGTCGTCGATGTCGTACAGCACCAGGGCGTCCAGGTCCAGGCCGCGCAGGCGCTCGCAGGTGCGGTCGGCCACGCGCTGGGCGTCGGCCTCGCTGGTGGCGCGCTTGGGCGGGGTCAGCGCGAACAGCAGCAGCGGGCGTCGGGTGTCCGACGGCGGGACGAACGCGGCCATCGGGTCGCCTCCTCGGGGTGCGGGGCCGGGGTCGGGCTCAGTCTGCCCGGGGTGCCAGGCGCACGGTGACCTCGCCGGCGGCGAGGACGAGCTCCTCCCCCTCGAACGTCAGCGTGGGCGACGAGCCCAGGAACGCCGTGAACCACTCGTCCTGGGCCATCAGGTCCGGCGAGCACGCCATCCGGGTGCCGGCCGGCTCGCCCTCCAGCTCCAGGGTGCCGTCGTCCCAGCGTGCCGGCGCCGTGAAGGCGTTGCAGCCGGGCTGGGTGCCCACCGAGTCCTCGGTGAACGCCAGCACCACGTCCGAGCCGGTCGCCAGCTCGTGCCCGGTCACCTGCACGACGCCGTACGTGGTCCCGGCCGGGTCGGCGTCACCGGCGCAACCGGTCAGCATCCCCGCGAGCGCCAGGACGGCCAGGACGAGCGGGGGGCGTGACGGGCCGGGTCGGCGCAGGGTCGAGGGCACGGGCCCCACCCTACGACCGCGGGCTCACCGGTCGGCCTCGGCCACGGCGCGCACGGCACCGGCCACCGCCTCGGCGACGCGGTGGTCGAACACCCCGGGGATGATGAACGCGCTGTTCAGCTCGTCGTCGGCCACCACGCCCGCGATCGCGAGCGCCGCCACACGCATCAGCTCGTCGGTGATCTCGGTGGCACCGGCGTCCAGCAGGCCGCGGAACAGCCCCGGGAAGGCGAGCACGTTGTTGATCTGGTTGGGGTGGTCGCTGCGCCCGGTGGCCACCACGGCGGCGTGCTCGGCGGCGGCGACCGGGTCGACCTCCGGCGTCGGGTTCGCCAGCGCGAACACGATGGCGTCGTCGGCCATCGTGGCCACGTCCGCACCGGTCAGGATGTCGCCGGCCGAGACGCCGATGAACACGTCCGCGCCCGCGAGGGCCTCGGTGAGGGTGCCGTCGAAGCGTTCGGGGTTGGTGTGCTCGGCGATCCAGTTGCGGTGGGGGTCGTCGTCGAGGGTGCCGGGGTGCAGGGCGCCGGTGCGGCCGTAGGCGATGATGTGCTCGGCGCCCTGGGCGCGCAGCAGGCGGATGATGGCGTTGCCGGCGGCGCCGACGCCGGAGACGACGACGCGCACGTCGCCGATCTTCTTGTGGGTGACCTTCAGGGCGTTGACCAGGGCGGCGAGCACCACGATGGCGGTGCCGTGCTGGTCGTCGTGGAAGACGGGGATGTCGAGCTCGGCGCGCAGGCGGGCCTCGATCTCGAAGCAGCGGGGTGCGGAGATGTCCTCGAGGTTCACTCCCCCGTAGACGGGGGCGATGGCCTTGACGATCGAGATGATCTGCTCGGTGTCGGTGGTGTCGAGGCACACGGGCCAGGCGTCGACGTCGGCGAACTGCTTGAACAGGGCGGCCTTGCCCTCCATGACGGGCAGTGCGGCGGCGGGGCCGATGTCGCCGAGGCCGAGCACGGCGGTGCCGTCGGTGACCACGGCGACGGTGTTGCGCTTGATGGTCAGGCGGCGGGCGTCGTCGGGGTTGTCGGCGATGGCGGTGCACACGCGTGCCACGCCGGGGGTGTAGGCGCGCGACAGGTCGCGGCGGGTCTTGATGGGGGTCTTCAGGGCGATCTCGATCTTGCCGCCGAGGTGCAGCAGGAACGTCGAGTCGGACCACTTGAGCACGTGCACGCCCTCGAGGGCCTCGAGCCGGTCCACGACGCGCTGGGAGTGCTGGGTGTCGACGGTGTCGCAGGTCAGGTCGACGACGAGGCCCTCGGGGGTGGAGTGGGCGACGTCGACGCCGGTGACGGCGGCGCCGGTGTCGGCCACGGCGGTCACCACGGTGCTGGTGGCCTGCTGGGAGGCGGGGACCTGCACGCGCAGGGTGATGGTGTAGCTGGGGCTGGGAAGTGCCACGGTGCCTGCCTCCTGTCGCGGCGCCGGTGCCGCGTGCTCGATGCGTCGGGGCCCCAGTATGGCGCGCACGCCGCCCGGGCGGGACCGTCCGACCGCCGTCGGGCCTGCCGGCGGTGCAGGTGGCGACGTCGTCTCACGAGGCCGGGGGCGGGTAGCGTGCCGGGGTGCCCTCGTCACCCGTCTCGCCCGCCGCCGCGCTGCCCGGCCTGTGCGCGGACCGCAGCGAGGTCGTGACCTCGTGGTTCGGTCACCTGGAGGTGGTCGCCGACCACTCGTGGGGGCTGACGGGCACGCGGGTGCTGCAGCTACGGCTCGACGACGGCACCCAGGTGGCGCTCAAGGCGTTCGGGCCGGCCGACCACCACTTCGCCCGCGAGCTGGCCGCGCACGAGCAGCTGCTGGGGCGCCTGGACGGTGGGCGTGTGCCGCGTCTGCTGCACGCCGACCGCGAGCGCCGCCTCCTGGCGACGGCGTGGCTGCCGGGGGTGCTGGTCGAGGGGCATCGCGCCGAGCGTGCCGCGGACACCTACGCCCAGGCCGGCGGGCTGCTCGCGCGTCTGCACGCGGGCGCCTCACGGGTCGACGGCGATCACGAGGCCGCTGCCGACGCCAAGGCGCTGGGATGGTTGGACGGCGAGCACCGCATCGCCGCCGACGTCGAGGCGCGGCTGCGGGCGGTGATCGCCACGCACGAGCACCCGCCGGTCCGGGTGGTGCCCACGCACGGCGACTTCCAGCCGCGCAACTGGGTGATCGGCCACGACGGGCTGGTGCGCGTCATCGACTTCGGCCGGTTCGCGTGGCGGCCGCCGGCCACCGACCTGGCGCGCCTCGCCGCCCAGCAGTGGATCGGCCGCCCGGACCTGGCGGCGGCGTTCGTCGACGGCTACGGCGCCGACCCGCGCGGCGGACCGGCATGGCGGCGCATCCTCGTGCGTGAGGCGATCGGCACCGCGGTGTGGGCCCACCGCGTCGGGGACGAGGCGTTCGAGGCCCAGGGGCACCGCATGATCGCCGCGGCGCTCGCGGACGCCGAGGCACCCTGAGCAGCCCCGTGACGTCCCGCCGGGGTTCCTAGCGCCAGCCGAGCGCCGGGGCGACGTGGCGCACCACGTTGTCGATGACGTGGGCGTTGTAGTCCACCCCGAGCTGGTTGGGCACCGTCAGCAGCAGCGTGTCGGCGGCCGCGATCGCGGTGTCGCCCGCCAGGGCGTCGACGATCTCGTCGATCTCGCCGGCGTAGGTCTTGCCGAAGCGGGCCCGCCCGCCGTCGAGGACGCCGACCTGGTCGGTGGACTGCGTCTCGAGGCCGAAGTAGGCGCGGTCGCGGTCGTCGGTGATCGGGAAGATCGACCGGGACACCGACACCCGCGGCTGCCAGGGGTGCCCCGCCGCGGCCCAGGCGTCCTGGAACCGTTGGATCTGCTCGGCCTGCAGCGCGTGGAAAGGCACGCCGGTGTCCTCGGTGAGCAGCGTCGAGCTCATCAGGTTCATGCCCTGCGCTGCTGTCCACTCGGCGGTCGCCCGGGAGCCGGCACCCCACCAGACACGTCGGCGCAGGCCGGGCGAGTGCGGTTCGATCCGCAGCAGCCCGGGCGGGTTGGGGAACATGGGGCGCGGGTTCGGCTCGGCGAACCCCTCGCCGTCGAGCAGCTCGAGGAACCGGGCCGTGTGCCGGCGCGCCATGTCGGCGTCGGACTCGCCCGGTGCGGGCACGTGGTCGAAGTGGCGGTAGCCCTCGACCACCTGCTCGGGGCTGCCGCGCGAGATGCCGAGCTGCAGCCGCCCGCCCGCGATGAGGTCGGCCGCGCCGGCGTCCTCGGTCATGTACGCGGGGTTCTCGTAGCGCATGTCGATCACGCCGGTGCCGATCTCGATACGCCGGGTGCGCGCCCCGACCGCCGCCAGCAGCGGGAAGGGGCTGGCCAGCTGCCGGGCGAAGTGGTGCACCCGGAAGTAGGCGCCGTCGGCGCCCAGCTCCTCGGCGGCCTCGGCCAGCTCGATCGACTGGGTCAGCACGTCGGCCGCGCTGCGGGTGGCCGACGACGGATGGTCGGTCCAGTGACCGAACGACAGGAAACCGATGTGCTTCATACGGGCGTCAACCGTGCCCGGCGCGGCGCATTCCCGCTACATCCAGCCGACGCCGTCGACCTCGTGCTCGCGCACGCGGTGCGCGACCATCCGTTCGAGCAGGGCGGCGGGGACCTCGACGTCGTAGGGCAGCTTGACCGACCCCTTGCCCGTGGTCAGACCGGCGCCGGCCAGCTCGGCGGCGAACGACTCCTTCGTGCTCGGGGTGAACACGACGTTCGCGTGCTTAGCGTGTCCCGAGAGCATGAACAGGATCACGCCGTCGGGGTGCACGAACGCCGGCGCACGCCACCGGATCGCCTCGACGGCGTCCGGCGCCGCCCGACGCGCCAGCGTCACCAGCTCGGAGAGCCGGGCGCGGGCCGGGGAGTCGAACTGCTCCAGGTAGGACTCGATGGAGGTCGCCATGCGCCCCAGGCTACGAGCAGGCCCCGGCACGGGCCGGCCCGGCCGGTTCACCGGCGGCCGTGAACGGACGCTGCAGCGTGAACGCGTGCGAGCTCGGGCCGTGGGTCCGCACATGCAGCACCCGGTCCTCGGCCTCGGCGACGTCGGGCAGGTGCCCGGCCGGCACCCACCAGCAGGCCGCGTACGCGGACTGCAGCCGCCACACGAACCCGTCCGCGGCGTCGGCCAGGGCGTTGACCGGGTCGAGGTTCGCCACGAAGTCCGCCAGCTCGACACTGTCCAGCGGGGCCCGCAACTGGGCGACGTTGACCTGGGCGAGCTGCAGCGAAATCGTCACGAAAGTCATCGTGCCACCGCTGCTCCTGCGGACACGGCCTGCTCGCGTGCCGGCGACGCGGGGGGCGGGACGGCGGTCGTGCGACCGAGCCAGCGGGTGCGACGACGGCGCGGCGCTCCTAGCGTGGGCTCATGATCCTCGCCCACGACGTGACCGGATCCGGGCCCGCCGTCGTCCTGCTGCACGCCGGCGTCGCCGACCGGCGCATGTGGGACCCGATCATGGCCGGCCTGACCCAGACGTTCCGCGTGCTGCGCGCCGACCTGCGCGGGTACGGGCAGTCCCCGCTGCCGGCCGAGGACTACGTCGACGCCGACGACGTCGCCGAGACGATGGACGCCGCCCAGTTCACCGACGCCGTCGTAGTGGGCAACAGCCTGGGCGCGCGCGTCGCCTGCGAGCTGACGGCTCGGCATCCGGGACGGGTGCGCGAGCTCGTGCTCATCTCCCCCGACGTCGCCGCCAGCACGCCGGGTGAGGACCTGCGCGCCTTCGCGGCCCGCGAGGAGGCACTGCTCGCCGCCGGCGACGTCGAGGCGGCGGTCGCGCTGAACGTCGCCACGTGGCTGGGACCCGCCGCCGACGACGCCACCCGCGACCTCGTCGCCGACATGCAGCGCGAGATCCTGCACACCCAGCTCGCCGCCGAGGCGGACGCCACCACCCGGGGCGCCCCACCCGCGACGCCCCGGCCCGTCCCCGTCGACCCGAGCGCCATCCACGTGCCCACGCTCGTGGTCACCGGTGCTCACGACCTCGCCCACTGCCGGGCCGCCGCCGACGACCTCGTCGCCGCCGTGCCCGGGGCAGAACGCCTCGACCTGGACTGGGCCGGTCACCTGCCCACCCTGGAGAACCCGGACGCCATCGAGCCGCTGCTGCTGGACGTGCTGCGCGACGACCCCACCGTGCACGCCCCCTGAGCCGGTCACCGCACAGGACGCCACGTGACGGCCAGGACGCAGGCGTCGTCACGGGCGTCACCGTCGGACGCCACCAGCCGCGCCCCCCAGGACGGCGAGGCCGTGTGCGCCACGGCGGCCGAGGCCAGCGCGTTGAGACCCTCGGGCAGCGACTGGTCGCGCCGCTCGACCACCCCGTCGGTGAACAGCACGACCGTGTCCCCCGCGTCCAGGTCGATCGTCCCCTGCGCCCGCACCACCGGCGCGGGGACCCCCAGGGGCGTCGAGCGGCCCTGCCAGCAGTAGGCGCAGCCGCCGAGGGCCTGCACGTGCAGCGGCGGCAGGTGCCCGGCGCACGCGAACGTGAACCGGGACGTCGCCAGGTCCAGCTCGCCGTAGACGAGCGTCGAGCCGAAGCCGACGTGCCGGTCCACGACGAACCCGTGGACCAGGTCGACCACCGCCGCGGGGCCCCGTCCCGGCACCGCGAGCGCCCGCACGGCCGTGCGCAGCTGGCCCATGGCGGTCGCGGCCTGCAGCCCGTGGCCCACCACGTCCCCGACGACGACGGCCAACCGGGTGGGTTTCAGCCAAAACGCGTCGTACCAGTCGCCACCGACCTCCAGGCCCTGCTCCGCGGGCCGGTAGTGCGCCGTGAGCCGCAACCCGGGGTGGCGCGGCAGGTCCACGGTGAGCATCGCGTGCTGCAGCTCGTGGGCGACCGACGCGCTCTGCTCGTGCATCCGGGCGCGGTCCAGGGCGACCCCACCCTGCTGGGCGATGACGTCCAGGGCGTCGACGTCCACCGGCAGGTCGCCGGGACGGTCGTGCACCCGCACCCTCAGCACGCCGTGAGATCCCGCGGCGCCGGCCACGCCCACCTCGAACGTGCTCGCGCCCGTGCGCCGCACCGTCGCGCGGGCCGTGTCCCCCGGGTGCGACAACCGCACCTCGGCGACCGCCGGATGGCGGCTCAACGCGTCGACCAGCGCCCGGCGCACCTGCGCCGTGCCGGCCGCGCGGGACAACCCCGCCGTGGCGTCCTGCAGCCAGTGCAGCCGGTCTGCCCACCGTTCGGCCGCCAGCCGTGCCCGCACCAGCTCCTGGTGGAACTCGGCGCGCTCGCGCACCGCGAGCAACGCCACGTGCACGGTGCCCGCCGCCGTGCCGTCCGCGGTGTCGGTGGCGGCGGTCAGCAGCACCGGCAGCGGGCCCTCCACCGTGCGCACCTCGAGCGCCACCGCCTCGACCGACCCGGCCAGCGCCAGGGCCGGTGCCACGTGCGTGTCCCAGTAGATCCGCCCGCCCACCGTCAGCAGGTCACCGATGCGCCGTCCCGGTACCTCTGCGGGCGACTGCGACCCGGCGCACCGCGGCTGCCATCCCACGAACGTCTCGTTGGCCGCCACGACGTACCCGTCCGCGTCGAGGCGCAGCAACCCCAACGGGGCTCGCTCCCAAGCGTCCCCGCTCACGAACCCGCCGGCGACAACCGTGCCGGACTGAGGAAGTCGTCGACCGCCGCCACCAGCGCCGCCGGCGCGCTCAGCTGCGGACAGTGCCCCACGGCATCGAGCAGCACGAACGACGAACGCGCCAGGTGGGCGTGCACGTACCGGCCAACCGCCAACGGCGCGATCGCGTCCTCACGGCACTGCACCACCAGGCTCGGTTTGCGCACCCGCGCCAGGTCGGCCCGGTTGTCCGACAGGAACGTCGCCCGCGCGAACGCCCGCATCGCCCGCGGATCGGTGCGCACGAACGACGCCGTCAGCTCCTCACCCAGCTCGGGACGCTCCGGGTTCCCCACGATCACCGGAGCCATCGCCCTCGACCAGCCCAGATGGTTCGACTCCATCGTGGCCAGCAGCTCGTCGATCTCCGCCGCGCTGAACCCGCCGACGTAGTCGTCGGTGTCGATGTACCGCGGACTCGGCCCCACCAGCACCAGCCGGTCGACCAGATCCGGCCGCTCGGCCGCCACCAGCAGCACGATCGTCGCGCTGACCGAGTGCCCCACCAGCACCACCGGCCCCAGCGCCAGGTCCTCGAGCAGCTCGACCACGTCCTGCGCGTACCCCTCCAGGGCGGCGTGCCGCGACGGGTCGAACGCCCCCGGGTGCGCCGACCCCGACCCCGCATGGTCGAACAGCACCAACTGGTACCGGTCCACCAGCAACGGCACCACCCGGTGCCACATCGCCTGGTCGCAGCCCAGCCCGTGCGCGAGCACCAGCGTCGGGCCACCGGCACGCCCGAGGACCCGCACGTGGTGCCGCTCGCGAGGACTCACGCGTTCACCCTAGAGCGCCATCCGCACCCCGTGCACGGGTGAACCTCGCCGGTACGGACCGCCGCGCACCAGGCAGGATGGACCCGTGGACATCCTGACCGACTCCCCCACCCGCGCCGACGTGCTCACCCTGCTCGGCGAGCACCTCGACGAGATGCGCGCCACCAGCCCGCCCGAGTCCGTCCACGCCCTCGACGCGGCGGCGCTCGCGGCCGAGCACATCACGTTCGTCACGGCCCGGGACGACGACGGCACGCTGCTCGGGTGCGGTGCGCTCAGCGAGCTGGAGCCCGGTGTCGGCGGGCACGGTGAGCTCAAGTCCATGCGGACCGCGCGCGAGGCCCGCGGCCGCGGCGTGGCCACCGGGCTGCTGGCACACCTGACGGCCGTCGCGGCAGCACGCGGGTACGCCCGCCTCAGCCTGGAGACCGGGGCCGAGGACTTCTTCGCGCCGGCGCGGCGCCTGTACGCCCGCGCCGGCTTCGTCGAGTGCGCGCCGTTCGCCGCCTACGGACCGGACCCCAACAGCGTGTTCCTCACGAGGCGGCTGGCGCAGCCCGCCCGGTCCTGAGGCTTCCCGGCCGGGCACCGGGCCGCTACCGTCGGGCCATGACGACGATCAGCGACCCGGCGGACCGCCGGTTCTCGCCCCTGGTCGGCGGCGAGAAACAGATGCTCCTGAGCTTCCTCGCCTTCCAGCGCGACACGCTGCGCTGGAAGGCCACCGGCCTCGACGCCGCGCAGCTGGCCTTCCGCCACGCCCCGAGCGACCTCTCGCTCGGCGGGCTGCTCAAGCATCTGGCCGTCGTCGAGGCGGGCTGGGTCAACCTGACGTTCGCCGGTGGCGTCGAGGCGCCGTCGTGGCTCCAGCAGTGGCAGCAGGCGGACGACGAGGACTGGACGTTCACCACCGCCGACGCCGACTCCCCCGCACAGCTCTTCGCCTGGCTGGACGAGTCGCAGCGCGTGACCGAGCGGATCGTGGCCGACGCCGACGACCTCGACGCGCTCGCGGTCGACCCGGCCGACGAGGACGGCCCGACCTCGCTGCGTTGGATCCTGCTGCACCTGCTCGAGGAGTACGCCCGACACCTGGGCCACGCCGACCTGCTGCGCGAGGCGATCGACGGCACCGTCGGGGACTGACCGCTCCGGTGGTCGCCGGCGTCGCCGCAGGTCACCGGCTGATCGCTGTCGGCATCGCCCGCTAGGGTCCGGCCATGGCCTACACGGAGAAGCGCGCCTCGGCCGCAGGGACGACGTCGTACGTGGGGCGGTTCCGCGTGGACGGCCGGCTGCGCAGCACCCGGGCGTTCCGCGCCCGTCGCGACGCGCTGGCCGAGGCGCGCCGGGCGGAGGAGGCCGGCAAGCGCGGCGAGTGGATCGACCCGCGTGCCGGCGATCTCACCGTGGCGGCATGGTTCGACGCCTGGCAGTCCGCGCGCGCCGACCGGGCGCCCCGGACCCTGGAGTCCGAGCGCGAACGGTTCCGCTCGCTGGTCGCCCCGACCTTCGGCGGGACCCCGTTGCGTCGCGTCGCCCACGACGACGTCACCCGCTGGGCGGTCGAGATGCGCCCGCCGGGTGGCACGGGAGCCGCCTCTCCGGCGCGGCGCCGTGACGCCGTGCGCCTGCTGGTGGCGCTGCTCGACGCCGCCGTGGACGCCCGGCGGCTGACCACGAACCCGGCGCGCACGCCCTCGGGACGCGTGCCCTCGATGCCCCGGGCTCCGAAGACCAAGCCGCACCGCTACCTGTCCCACGAACAGCTGCGCCGGGTCACCGACGCGATCTCGTCCTCCCAGAGCGCCACCCTGGTGCTGCTGGCCGGTCTCACCGGACTGCGCTGGGGCGAGGTGTCGGCCCTGCGGGTCGGCGACGTCGACCTGCTGCGGCGCCGCATCACGGTCGCGCGGGCCTACACCCGGCTCGACGACGGCCGGCTGCTGCTCGGGGACACCAAGACCCACGCCCGCCGTGAGGTCCCGCTGCCGCGCGTGCTCGAACCCGGGCTCACCGCACTGCTCACCGGCAACGACGCCGCGGCGTTGCTGTTCACGGGGCGCGACGGCGGTCCGTTGCGCCGCGAGTCGTTCGACCGGTACGCCTTCCGCCCCGCGGTGCTGGCGGCCGGCACCGCGGTGGCCACCCTGCAGGACCTGCTCGGCGTCCCCGTGACCGGGGTCCTCGACACCACGACCCTGTCCGCGGTGCACCGGACCCAGGCCGAGCACGGCCTGGACCCCACCGGCGTGGTCGACGCGGCCACCTGGGACGTGCTGGTGAGCGTCGACCGCACACGCCGCGAGGCGATGACCCGCGGGCAGAAGACCGCGCGCACCCGGCGCCTGGCGGCCGTGGCCCGCGTGACGCTGCGAGCCGGCGCCGAGGACTTCGCCACGCTGACCCTGCACGACCTGCGCCACACCGCCGCGTCGCTGGCCATCGCCGGCGGCGCCACGGTCAAGGCCGTCCAGCGCATGCTCGGGCACGAGTCGCCGCTGCTGACCCTGCGTACCTACGCCGGACTGTTCGAGGACGACCTCGACCGGCTGGGCGAGTCGATGTCCGCGCAGTTCACCGCGCAGGACCCGACAGGCGCTGCTCACGATGTGCTCACCGAGGGCATGCACGCGCCGTCCGGCGTCGCCGTCCTGAGCGCTCGCGCAGCCCACTGACCTGCGCTGACGCTTCCTCTCTGCAGCGCAGCGTCGTCGATGCGCACCCGCTTTGGAAAAGCGGGTGTCGGTGGTTCGAAGGCCGGAGTAGTCGTAGTTTGGCGCGATGACGGTGACTACTCCCCCATCCTCGGAACTCGACGGCGAAGATCGCGACATGTCGGCGCCGACCGCCGAGCACGAACCACACGACACCGCCGGGCCGGCCACCGCACGCGAGCGGGTGTTCGCCGCGGCCGACGCCCTGCTCGCCGAGGACGAGCCCGTCACCGTCACGACCGTGCGCGAGCGCGCCGGCTGCTCGAACGCCACCGCCACCAGCCACCTGAGGGCCTGGCGTGCGGCGCGGGCCGCAGCCGAGGCGGAGGCCGCCCGGCTGCCCGACCTGCCGCGCTCGGTCGAGCTGCTCGTGCAGCGTGGAGTGACCGGGCTGTGGGCCGAGGCCGTTCGGCGCGCCCGGCAGGAGCACGCCGAGGAGTCCGCCGGTCTCCGGGCCGACCGGGAGGCAGCCCGCGAGGACGCCGCCCGGCTCGCGCGTGCGGTCGACGACGCCGTCGCCGAGCACGAGGCCGACCGCGACCGCCTGGCGGAGGCGACCCAGCAGGTGCAGCTGCTGACCGGGCGCCTGGAGCAGGCCGATGCTGAGCGTGACCGCGCGGACGGACTGGCCCGCCGCGCCGCCGGTCAGGCCGACGAGCTGCGCGAGGCCCTGCAGCAGGTGCGCGCCGAGGCCGACGTGCTGCGTCGTGATCTCGCGGCCACCACGCAGTCGCGAGCCGAGGCGTCCGAGCAGCGTGCGGCGGCCCGCGCCGACGCCGAGGCCCGGCAGGTGGCCCTGGACGAGGCACGCTCCGCGCTGGAGGCGCTGCGCACCGAGCTGCGCGGCTGCCAGGACGAGCGCGCGGCCGCCGTCGCCGAGCTGGCCGGCGCCCGTGCCGCGGCCGAACGTCGCGACCAGGAGCTGATCACGCTGCGCGACGAACGGGACGAGGCCCGCGCCCGCGCGTCGGAGACGGCGCAGGAGGCCGCGGCGCAGGCTGCGGCGCGGGCCCGCGCCGAGGGCGAGCTGGCCGGGCTGCGCTCCACGCTCTCGAGCACGCCGGAGCCGTGATGGCGGCACCGCTGCTGGAGCGCTCGTTCTCGTGGCGCGGCCGGGAGGTCGCCTGGACCTCCTTCGGTCAGGGACCGCCCCTGGTGTTCTGTCACGGCACGCCGTGGTCGTCGTGGCTCTGGGCGCCGTACGCCCGTGCCCTGGCGGAGGACTTCACCGTCCACCTGTGGGACATGCCGGGCTACGGCGCCTCCTCGCAGCATCGGGAGCACGATGTCCACCTGGGTGTCCAGGGCGAGGTCTTCGCGGACCTGCTGCAGCACTGGGCAGACCTGCGGGGCGGGGCCGGGAGCTGGGAGCCGCACGTGGTCGCCCACGACTACGGCGGAGCGGTCTCGCTGCGCGCGGCGCTGCTGCACGGTGCGCGGTACCGGTCGCTGTGCCTGGTCGACGTCGTGGCGCTGCGACCGTGGGGTTCACCGTTCTTCACGCTGGTCGGTGAGCACGCCGACGTGTTCGCCGCCCTGCCCGCGGCGGTGCACCGGGGTGCGCTGGAGGCGTACGTGCGAGGAGCCGCCCACCGACCGCTGCGCGCGGAGGACCTGGAGGCGCTGGTGGCACCGTGGCTCGACGAGCAGGGTCGGGCCGCCTTCTACCGGCAGGTCGCCCAGGCCGACGAGCGGTGGACCGCGCAGGTCGAGCCGCTGCTCGGCGACCTGGCGATGCCCGTGCACGTCGTGTGGGGCGCCGAGGACGCCTGGATCCCCGTCGACCGCGCACGACGTCTGACCGAGGCGATACCGGGCAGCCGCTTGACGGTGGTGCCCGACGCCGGTCATCTCGTCCAGCTCGACGCTCCCGTCGCCCTGGCCACGGTGCTGGCACGCTGGCTCGCCTCGGTGCGCTGACGGCCCGTGGCGGCGACGGTCAGTACCAACCGCCGCGGGTGTGCTGGAAGATCAGGTTCGTCTCGGTCAGCGCGACTCCCGGGTTGGCCGAGAGGTTCTCGATGACGAAGTCGTTGAGCACGTCCGAGTCGGGTGCGGTGACGTGCACGAAGAAGTCGTGCGCCCCGCCGATGAGGTAGACGTCCAGCACGCCCGGCAGCCGCGCCAGCTCGCGGGCGAACGCCGGCAGGTGCGAGCGGGCGGTGCCCTGCATCCGCACGGCGATGATCGCCTGCAGGGGCCGGCCGGCCAGCGCGGGGTCGACGTCGGCGTGGAAGCCGCGGATCACGCCCTCCTCGCGCAGGCGCCGCACCCGGGTCAGGCACGTCGAGGGCGCGATCCCCACCCGCGCCGCGAGCGCGTTGTTGGGCATGCGGGCGTCCTCGGCCAGCGCGGCGAGGAGGCGGTGGTCGATCCCGTCCAGGTGCACGGTGTCCCGCGCACGCCGCTCCAGACCTGCCCCCCGGTCGGCGCGAGCCCGAACATCCTGCGAATGGGCGGCGCGCCCCGTCCGTGAGATCGAAGATCCTGCGGCCATCGTCACAAAGTACCGAAGATCACGATGACTCGCGCTCTTCCGATGGACGAAGCGGCCAGACTGATGGTGAGCGCCGTCACATCTGGTCGGCGTCGTCGTGCTCCCGACCGAGAGGCCCCCGATGGACGTCGCCGTCCCGAAAGAAGTCAAGAACCACGAGGACCGGGTGGCGATCACCCCCGCCGGTGTCCACGAGCTGACCAGCCGCGGCCACCGCGTGCACGTCCAGGCCGGCGCGGGTCTCGGCGCCGGCATCACCGACGACCAGTACGCCACCGAGGGCGCCCGCATCGTCGACGGCGCCGCCGCGACGTGGGCCGCCGGCGAGATGGTGCTCAAGGTCAAAGAACCCGTGGCCTCCGAGTACGAGCTGCTGCGCTCCGACCAGCTGCTGTTCACCTACCTGCACCTGGCCGCGGACAAGACGCTCACCGAGGAGCTCCTCGCCCGACGCGTCACCGCCGTGGCCTACGAGACGGTCCAGCACACCGACGGGTTCCTGCCCCTGCTCGCGCCGATGTCCGAGGTCGCGGGCCGCCTCGCCACCCAGGTCGGCGCCGCCACGCTGCAGAACGCGGCCGGCGGACGCGGCGTCCTGCTCGGCGGCGTGCCCGGCGTGCCCGCGGCGAACGTGGTGATCATCGGCGCCGGCACCTCGGGCATGAACGCCGCCCGCATCGCCGTCGGCATGGGAGCCCACGTCACCCTGCTCGACACCAACGTCGACGTGCTGCGCGCCGCCGACCGCGAGCTCGCCGGCCGCGTGCAGACCCTCACGTCCAACCGCCTGTCGCTGCGCCAGGCCGTCCTCGAGGCGGACCTGGTGATCGGCGCGGTCCTGCTGCCCGGCGCCAAGGCCCCCGTGCTCGTGCCGAACGAGCTCGTGGCGCAGATGCGGCCCGGTGCGGTGCTCGTCGACATCGCCATCGACCAGGGCGGCTGCTTCGCCGACTCCCGGCCCACCACCCACGACCAGCCCACCTACCCGGTGCACGACACGGTCTTCTACTGCGTCGCCAACATGCCCGGTGCGGTCTCGCGCACCTCCACCTACGCCCTGACGAACGTCACCCTGCCCTACGCCGTGGCGCTCGCCGACGGCGGCTGGCGGGAGGCTCTCGGCGCCGACCCGGCGCTGGCCCGCGGTCTGAACACCCACGACGGCCACGTCACGCACGCGGGTGTCGCCGAGGCGCACGGGCTGGACCACCGTGAGGTCACGGGAGTGCTGTGATCGGGGGACCCGGCCGTGACCGTGTCCGGAGTTACGCCGTGACCCTGCGTCCGTTCGCGGTCCTCGTCGTCACCGTGCTGGCCGGGTGCCAGGCGACGGACGCCGACGACCCGGCAGGTGCGACGTCGGCTGCGGTGGACGAACAGCGCTTCCCCGACGTGCTGGAGGCGACGGTCGAGTGCGAGGGCACGAACTGCGACCTGGAGGTGACGATCAGCTCGCCGTACGACACCCCGGCGCGGTACGCCGACGGCTGGCGCGTGCTCACCACCGACGGCACCGAGCTCGGGGTGCACGACCTGGCCCACGACCACGCCGGCGAGCAGCCGTTCACCCGTACCCAGCGTGACCTCGAGATCCCGTCCCACGTCGAGGTGGTCGTCGTCGAGGCTCGGGACCTCGAGCACGGCTACGGTGGCGGGACCGTCACGGTGACGCTGCCCGACCGGTGAGCTCGCCGGCCGAGGTGCGCGCGACCGTCAGCCCAGGGCGCGCCCGACCGCGCGCAGCAGCCCCGAGGTCCCGACGGCACCGCGCCGGTAGGCGGCCACGGCCGCGCCGAGCGCGACGACGGGGCCACCGTCACCGAGGTCGGCGCGCCACACGTCGCGGTCGAACACCGCGGTGCGCCGGGCCGGACCGCGGTGCAGCCGGCCGGTCGCACGGGTCGGGGTGACCTCGTCGGCGCGGCGACGTGCGGCCGGTGCCAGCAGCGACGCCCGGTAGCGCGCGCCGGGATCCCATCGGGTGGTGCGCACGGGGTCGGCCATGCCCCCATGGTCGCGCCCGCGGCCCGGCCGCGCAACCCTCGTGGCGTCGTCGTGCCTGGTCAGGCGTCCGGGAAGCCCTGCGGGTTGGCCTGCTGCCAGCGCCACGTGTCGGCGCACATGTCGTCGATGGACTTCTCGGCACGCCAGCCCAGCTCGGTGTTGGCGCGCGTGGGGTCCGCCCAGAACGCGGGCAGGTCCCCCGCGCGCCGCGGCCCGACCTCGTAGGCCAGCTCGCGACCCACGGCCCGCTCGAAGGCGTGCAGCATCGCCAGCACCGACGTGCCCGTGCCGGTGCCCAGGTTGAAGGCGCGCACCGGCGTGACCATGGAGTCCAGGTGCTCCAGGGCCGCCACGTGACCGGCCGCGAGGTCCTCGACGTGCAGGTAGTCGCGCTCGCACGTGCCGTCGGCGGTGTCGTAGTCGTCGCCGAACACCGTCAACTTCTCCCGCCGGCCCACCGCCACCTGGGCGATGAACGGCATCAGGTTGTTCGGGATGCCCTGCGGGTCCTCCCCGATCTGCCCCGACGGGTGCGCCCCCACCGGGTTGAAGTAGCGCAGCAGCGCCACCCGCAGCCCCTCGGTGGCGGCGGCGACGTCGGACATGATGCGCTCGATCATGACCTTCGTCTGCCCGTACGGCGAGGACGAGGACAGGTGCTCGTAGTCCTCGGAGTACGGCACCGGGGCGTGCTCGCCGTAGACCGTCGCCGAGGAGGAGAACACCAGCCGCTGCACGTCGTGGCGGCGCATCGCCTCCAGCAGCGACAGCGTCGAGTCCAGGTTGTTGCGGTAGTACGCCAGCGGCTTCGCCACCGACTCCCCCACCGCCTTGAACCCGGCGAAGTGCACCACGGCATCGAACCGCTCGTGGTCGAAGAGGAGCTCGGTCTTCTCCGCGTCCGTCAGGTCGATCGCGTGCACCGGCACGTGCTTGCCGGACAACGCCTCGAGCCGACCGATCACGCTCGGCTTGGCGTTGGAGAAGTCGTCGACCACGACCACGTCGTGACCGGAGGCCAGCAGGGACAGGACCGTGTGGGAACCGATGTAGCCGGCACCGCCGGAGACCAGGACGCGCATGGGCCCGAGCCTACCCGGGCGACCACCGGCCTCCGGCCGCCGCCCGGCTGCCGGACGCCTCAGGCCCCGCCGAGCAGGTCCGCGAAGTCCGGGGTGTCGCCGAACGGGTCGTCCGAACCCCGCGGCGCGGGTCGCGCCGCGACCGCCTCGGCCAGCTCACGGCCCGCCCGGGCCACCCGCCGCTGCAGCGCCTCGTCCTGGCTCGCCCAGTCGTCCGTCGCCGCGAACACCGCCGTCGGGACCACCTGGGTGCGCAGGTAGGTCAGCAGAGGGCGCATCGAGTAGTCCAGCGCCAGCGAGTGCCGCTGGGTGCCGCCCGTCGCGCCCAGCAGCACCGGCATCCCGGACAGCGAGTCCGGGTCCACGATGTCCACGAACGACTTGAACAGCCCCGAGTACGTCGTGGTGAACAGCGGCGAGACGAGGATCAGCCCGTCCGCCCCGGTGACCTTCTCGAGGACCTCCGCCAGGTCGCCCGAGGCGAAACCCGTCAGCATCGCGTCCATGATCGCGTGCGCGTGCTCGCGCAGCTCGACCACCTCGACACGGGTCTCCTGACCGGCCTCCAGCAGGGCGTCGGCGCTCGCCGCGGCCAGCCGGTCGGCCAGCAGCCGCGTCGAGGACGGCTGCGACAGGCCGGCCGTGACCACGACCAGGGTGCGGGTGGTGGTGCTCATCGCGCGACCTCCTCGGCCCGGGTGCCGGTGACGTCGTCGAACCCGTCGCCGACGTGCGTGGCACCGGCGGCGCTCGCGGCACGGGCGGCGGCGACGCGCTCGGCGTGGGTGGGCGGGTTCAGGGGCACGTCGTCGGCGGGCCGCTTGGCCTCGACGATCCGGCGCAGCTCGGGCACGATCTCCTCGGCGAGCAGGTCGATCTGCTCCAGGACGGTCTTCAGGGGCAGGCCGGCGTGGTCGATGAGGAACATCTGGCGCTGGTAGTAGCCGACGTCGTCGACGAACGCGCCGTAGCGGTCGATGACCTGCTGCGGGGACCCGACGGTCAGGGGCGTCTGGGCGGAGAAGTCCTCCAGGCTCGGCCCGTGGCCGTAGACGGGGGCGACGTCGAAGTAGGGGCGGAACTCCCGCACGGCGTCCTGGGAGTTCTTGCGCACGAACACCTGCCCGCCGAGGCCCACGATCGCCTGGTCGGCGCGGCCGTGACCGTGGTGCTCGTAGCGCTGGCGGTAGAAGCGCACCATCTGCTTGGTGTGGTGCATCGGCCAGAAGATGTTGTTGTGCAGGAACCCGTCGCCGTAGTAGGCCGCCTGCTCGGCGATCTCCGGGGAGCGGATGGACCCGTGCCACACGAACGGCGGCACGCCGTCCAGGGGGCGGGGGGTGGAGGTGAAGCCCTGCAGCGGGGTGCGGAACCTGCCCTCCCAGTCGACGACGTCCTCGGTCCACAGCCGGCGCAGCAGGGCGTAGTTCTCCACGGCCAGCGGGATGCCGTTGCGGATGTCCTGGCCGAACCACGGGTAGACGGGTCCGGTGTTGCCGCGGCCCATCATCAGGTCCATCCGGCCACCGGAGACGACCTGGAGCATCGCGTACTCCTCGGCGAGGCGCACCGGGTCGTTGGTGGTGATCAGGGTGGTCGCTGTGGACAGCGTGATGTTCCGGGTGACGCCGGCCAGGTACCCGAGCAGGGTGGTCGGGCTGGAGGCCACGAACGGCGGGTTGTGGTGCTCGCCGGTGGCGAACACGTCGAGGCCGGCGGCGTCGGCGTGCTGGGCGATGGTCATCATCGAGCGCACGCGCTCGGTGTCGTCCGGGGTCCGGCCCGTCGTGGGGTCGGTGGTCACGTCGGAGACGGAGAAGATGCCGAACTGCACGACGGGCTCCTTCCAGAAGTTTCATGCGTTTGCATGTAGCGGGCTCAACCGCACCGGTCCCCCGATTGTTCCCGACGCGCCCACCAGAGGGTGCCCGGTCGACGTGACGTCACCCACACCGCCACCGCCCGACGAGGCCTCGACTTGCGAGCGAGGCCCGTCCTGGCCAGCCTGGTCCTGCCACCGGGCCCTCGCCACCCGTCGGGACCGGTACGCTTCACCGGACCTTCACGCCCGGGCGGAACAACCGCCGTCGGGGGCGCGTTGGATCCCACGGCCCCTTACCCCTCGACCAGTGGAGGACGACATGCCCGACCGCTCCCTGCGCGGCATGAGCATCGGCAGCAAGAGCATGGAGTCCGACGAGGGCGTCGACTTCGCCCCGCGGTTCCAGGCCCACTACGACTGCCCCAACGGTCACACGATCATCCTGCCGTTCTCCACCGACGCCGAGGTCCCCCCGATCTGGGAGTGCCAGTGCGGTGGCGAGGCGCTGCTGCGCGACGCCGAGCGCCCCGAGGCCAAGCCCACCAAGCCGCAGCGCACCCACTGGGACATGCTCCTCGAGCGCCGCACCGTCTCCGAGCTCGAGGAGCTCCTCGACGAGCGCCTCGAGCTGCTGCGTTCCGGCAAGCTGCGCCGCTCGGCCTGAGCCGAGCCGGCCGCCCGCACGCCGGGCCTCCCCCACGAGACGCTGTGGGCATGAAAATTGCGGTTCTCCCGGCGGGGAGAACCGCAATTTTCATGCCCACAGCGTGCGGGTGGTCGAGACCGGTCGCGGCGCGAGGTCAGCCGCGACCGGGACGCCGCACGAGCCCGCCCAGCTGCTCGGCGCGGTACCGCAACCCCCACCGCGTCGTCTTGACCAACGCCTCGGCCACGATCGCCCGCGACATCTTCGAGCTGCCCGCCACCCGCTCCACGAACGTGATCGGCACCTCCGCCACGGATCCGCCACCGCGCAGCACCCGCCAGGTCATGTCCACCTGGAAGCAGTACCCGTGCGACTCCACCGCCGCCAGGTCCAGCGCCCGCAACGCCTCCGCCCGGAACGCACGAAAGCCCCCCGTCGCGTCCCGCACCGCGATCCCGAGCGCCACCCGCACGAAGGTGTTGCCACCCCGCGACAGCACGCTGCGGTGCCACGGCCAGTTCACCACCCTGCCGCCCGGCACCCACCGCGACCCGATCACCAGGTCCGGGGCGTCGTCGGCCGCCACACGTGCCAGCAGCCGCCCCAGCTCCTCGGGCCGGTGCGAACCGTCCGCGTCCATCTCGCACAGCACGTCGTAGCCGCGCTCCAGCCCCCAGCCGAACCCCGCCACGTACGCCGCACCCAGACCACCCTTGCCGGCACGGTGCAGCACGTGCACCCGCACGTCCCGCTCCGCCACCTCCTGCGCCCACCGGCCCGTCCCGTCCGGCGACGCGTCGTCGACCACCAGCACGTCCACGTCCGGCTGCGCCGCGCGCAACCGCTCCAACGTCACCGGCAACGACTCGCGCTCGTCGTACGTCGGGACCACCACCAGCGTGCTCACGCCACCACCTCCGCACGACCACGACGCACCCGGCCCACCAGCCCGGCCACCACGCACCCCAGCGCCAGCACACCCGCGACCCAGCCCGGCCAGTATCCCGCCCGCGTCGCCGGCGTCAGCGTCGTGCGCAACGGCAGCTCCGCCACCACCTGGTCCGCCGTGAACAGATCCGTGCGGGCCACCAGCGTCCCGTCCGGGGCGACCACACCGGAGACACCCACCGTCGAGATCTGCACCGCCGCACGCCCCGTCGACATCGCCTGCATCCGCGTCATCGCCAGCTGCTGCGTCGACTCCGCCGTGTCCCCGAACGACGCGTTGTTCGTCGGCACCACCAGCACCTGCGCACCCCTCTCCACCGCGTCCCGCACGATCTCGTCGTAGGCCACCTCGAAGCAGATCACCGTCGCCAGCGGGACCACGCCGTCACCACGCGGCAGGTCGACCACCGCCGGCTCCGTGCCCGCCAGCATGTCCGTCGAGACCCGGTCCACCTCCGTCGAGAACAACCGCACGAAACCCCGCAGCGGGATGTACTCCCCGAACGGCGCCGGATGCTGCTTCGCGTACCGGTCCAGCACCCCCTGCCCCGACCCCCACAGCAACGACACGTTGTACCGCCCCCCGGTCTCCGGATACTCCTGCGCACCCACCAGCAGCGGCGCACCCACGGCGCTCGCGGCGTCGTCGAGGGCCGCGGCGACCTCCGGTGCCTCCTGCGGGTCGTAGCCGGAGGCGTCCTCCGGCCACAGCACCACGTCGAGCGCGACGTCCCGCTCGGCCAGCGCCGCCGTGCCCGTCAGGTGGTTGTCCAGCACCGCGGACCGGTTCGCGAACGCGTCCCGGCCCGGGTCCGGCACGTTGCCCTGGACGGCCCCAACGGTCAGGACCGGTCCGGCGGTCTCGTGCGTCGCCGTGCCCGCGTCCACGACCTGCTCGTCCAGGTCCTGCGTCGCGACGGGGTCGGCGTCGGCGGCCGGCAGCGGCAGCGCGGCCGGTGCCAGGACGAGGAGGCAGGCCACGCCGGTCAGCACGACGGCGCCTGCCAGCGGCGGACCGGCGGCGGCGCCGTCGCGTGCGGCGCGCCGCACCGCCACGGCCCGGCCGGCGACCAGCACGGCGAGGACGCCGACGAGGGCGACGAGCAGGGAGACCAGGACGGTCCCGCCCAGCCACGCCGCGCGCCCGGTCGGGGCGTCGACCATGGTCCAGGCCAGCCGGCCCCACGGGAACCCGCCGAAGGGGATCTCGGCACGCCACTGCTCCACCGCGACGAAGACCACGGCGAAGGTGGCGGCGTGGCCGAGCGAGCGGGCCACCGACCCGGGGCGTGCGGCGTCGAGCCGCGCCCAGGGTGCCTGGCGGGCCCAGGTCCACAGCGCGCCGAACAGGGCGCCGAACAGCGACTCGAGGACGGCCAGGGCCAGCCACGGCACCGTGTCGGTGGCGAAGTTGGCCCACCAGATGTGCGGCAGCCAGAACGTCAGCATCGCCACGAACCCGACCAGGGCGTTCCAGCCGGCGGCCCGACGGCCGTCGCGGCGCAACGCCAGGTGCAGCAGCCCGACGGCGACGAACGCCAGCGGCCACAGCGCGGCGTCGGGGAAGGACGCCCACAGGCAGACGCCGGCGGCGACGGCCAGCAGCAGGGTCGCCGGGCGGGACGTCAGCACGCCGCGGCGCCGGTCGGCGCGAGGGGCGGTGGCGGGGCCGGCCGGCGCGGGCACGCCGCTCATCCGTCGAGCGCGTCGAACAGCACGACGCCGTCGCGCACGGTGCGCACGCACTCGGGCGCCGGGACGTCGTCGCCCAGCTCGGGCAGCAGCGGCTGCCCGGCCCGGGCCTCGGGGTTCCACTGCGACAGCCGTCCGGGGGCGGACTGCACGGCCAGGTGCTCGGCGCGCCACACGGCCAGGTGGGCGGGTGCCCCGACGCGCAGCTCGCCGGCTCCGGTGTGGTCGAGACCGGCCAGACGCCAGCCGCCGCGCGAGTGCGCACGGAACGCGGCGCGGGCGCTGATGCGCTGGGCGGGGTCGGCGTGCCCGACGGCGGCACGGACCGCCTGCCACGGGTCCAGCGGGGTCACGGGGCTGTCCGAGCCGAAGGCGAGCGGGACGCCGGCGCCGGCCAGGTCGGCGAACGGGGACAGGTTCGCGGCCCGCGGCCCGCCGAGGCGGGCGGTGTACATGCCGTCGGGTCCGCCCCACGTGGTGTCATAGGCGGGCTGGATGGACATCCCGACGCCGTACAGCAGCAGGGAGGCCAGGGCGGCGGCGTCGACCATGAGGGCGTGCTCGACCCGGTGGTGGGCGCTGCGCAGCGTGCCGGGGTCGGCCTGGGCGGCGGCGAGCTCCAGGGCGGCGGTGAGCTCGTCCATGGCGCGGTCGCCGACGGCGTGCAGCGCGCCCTGGACACCCGCGGCCGAGCAGGCCAGCAGGTGCGCGGCGATCTGGTCGGCGTCGAGGTAGAGCCGGCCGCTGCCGGGGTTCTCCGTGCGTGCGCCGGGCTGCGGGGTGTAAGGCGAGCGCAGCGCGGCGGTGCGCGACCCGAGGGTGCCGTCGACGGTCAGGTCCCCGCCGATGCCCGCCAGGAACGGCAGCTCGTCGAGCAGGGTGCGCGCGTCGTCGGGACCCGAGCACAGCTCGGCGCGGTAGGCGGTCACGTGCGGCAGGCCCGCGGCGGCGTCGGCGGTGAGCTCGGCGAGACGCGTCAGCCCCTGCCGGGTGTCGAGGTGGGGTGCGCTCATCTCGTGCACGGCGACGATGCCGCGGGCGGCCGCGGTCCGCAGCGCGGTGCGATAGGCGCGGTCGCGTCGGGCGGGGGCGAGGTCGTGGGCGGCGGCGCGGGCCTGCCCGTAGGCCTCGTCGGCCACGAGACCGCTGCCGTCCCAGGCCGGGCTGCGGTCCAGGCCGGTGCGGGTCGCGAACGAGCTGGACACCAGGGCGGTGTGCCCGTCGACGCGCACCGCCAGCACGGGCCGTCCCCCGGTGGCCGCGTCGAGCTCGTCGAGGAACGGTGCGCGCCGCTGCGGCCAGGCGTGCTCGTCCCAGCCGTGGGCGAGCAGCACCTGCCCGCCGGCCGGGTCGGACGCGTCGAGGGCGGTGGCCGCGGACGCCAGGGCCGACAGGGCGCCGGGCAGGTCGGTCACGGCCGGGGCCGACAGGTCCACCGCCTCGGCCACGAGCCCCGTCTCGAGGGTGTGCACGTGCGCGTCGACGAACCCGGGGGTGACCAGCGCGCCGTCGAGGTCGACGACGTGGTCGGCGCGTGCGGCCAGCCCGGCGGCGGTGTCCTCGGCGCCGATCCAGGCCACGACCCCGTCGTCGACGAGGATCGCCTCGGCGAACGGGTCCGCGGGGGTGTGGACGACTCCGTTGCGGTACAGGGTGGAGGTCACGACCGAGAGCCTAGAGCACCGGGCCGCCCCGCCCGCCACCGGCCGGGGTCACGATGCGACGACGATTACAGGCTGGAGTAGGCCACCACGCCGCGCAGCACCCCGTCCTGCGCGGCCCGGGCACGACGGCGCAGCTCGGGTCCGGGGGCCGCCGCGGCGAGCTGGTCGAGGACGTCGATGATCTGCTTGCACCAGCGCACGAAGTCGCCGGCGGCGACGTCCGTGCCGCGCAGCACCGTCTCGAGGCTGCGTCCCGAGGCCCACCGGTGCACGGCGTCGACCAGCCCGCCGTCGAGCGGGCCGGTGACCTCGAGGCGGTGCGCCGCCTCGAGCGCGGTGACCTCGGACCAGATGCGTTCGGTCTCGAGCAGGGCGGCCGGCAGGCGGGTGCCGTGCCCGACGGTGCTCAGCGGTTCGGACTCCTCGCGGCGTGCCGAGTACACCACGGTCGACACGGCGGCGGCGAGCTCGGCGGCGGTCAGCTCGTCCCACACGCCCTGGCGCAGGCACTCGGCGAGCAGCAGGTCGTCCTCGGCGTACAGCCGGCCCAGGCGCCGGCCCGGCTCGGAGACGGTGACGACGCCGTCGTCCTCGCGCAGGTAGCCGAGCTCGCGCAGCACCTCGCAGGTGCGGTCGAAGGTGCGCGCGATGGAACCGGTGCGTCCCTCGATGCGGCGCACCAGGGTGTCGTGCTCGCGCTGCAGCGTGGCCGCGCGGCGCGCCCAGCGCAGGTGGTCCTCCCGGTCGGGGCAGCCGTGGACCGGGTGGGCGCGCAGGTCGGTGCGCAGCGCGGCCAGGCGTTCGTCGGAGGCGGCGTCGGTGCGGCGTCGCCGGGCGGCGCTGGGTTCGCGGCCGCCGTCGTCGGCGAAGGCTCCCAGGGCGTTGCGCATGCTGGCGGCCAGGTCGCGGCGCGCGTCCGGGCGGCGGGGGTTGAAGCTCTTGGCGATGCGCACCCGCGTGACGCGGCGCACCCCGTCGGGCGTGTCCGCGAGGGTGAGGCGCTTGACCTGCTTCTCCTGGGTGAGCACGGTCGGGCGCGGGCCGTCGAACCCGCCGTCGCCGAGACCCGGGTCTAGCACCACGGCGTACCCGCGCCGCCGCCCGGTCGGCACCTCGACGACGTCGCCGCGGCGCAGCTTCTCCAGGGACGCCACGGCGTCGGCGCGGCGCTCGCCGCGGGCGGCACGCGTCAGCTCCTTCTCCCGGTCGCCGATGGCCCGCTGCAAGTCCACGTAGGCCTCGACGTCGCCGCGAGAGCAGGTCATGGCGCCCCGGTAGCCCTCGAGGGCCTCGGCGTGCGCGCGAGCCTGCTTGGCGAGGTCGACGACGCCGCGGTCGGCCTGGAACTGGGCGAACGACGTCTCCAGGACCTCGCGGGCCCGTTCGGCACCGACCTGCTCGACGAGGTTGACGGCCATGTTGTAGGTGGGCCGGAAGCTGGAGCGCAGCGGGTACAGGCGGCGGGAGGCCAGGCCGGCGAGGGCCACCGGGTCGAGGCCCTCGTGGTCGACGACGACGGCGTGCCCCTCGACGTCGATGCCCCGGCGGCCGGCGCGGCCGGTGAGCTGGGTGTACTCCCCCGGCGTGACGGGCTGGTGGGCGGTGCCGTCGAACTTGACGAGCTTCTCCAGCACGACGGACCGGGCGGGCATGTTGATGCCGAGCGCGAGGGTCTCGGTGGCGAACACGACCTTGACCAGGCCGCGGGCGAACAGCTCCTCGACGGTCTCCTTGAAGACCGGCAGCATGCCGGCGTGGTGGGCGGCGATGCCGCGGCACAGCGCGTGCTGCCAGGACCAGAACCCGAGCACGTCGAGGTCCTCGGGCGGGATGGTCATGGTGCGCTGCTCGACGACGCGGCGGATCTCGGCCTCCTCCTCGGCGTCGGTCAGGCGCAGCCCGGCGCGCAGGCACTGCTCGACGGCGCCGGCGCAGCCCGCGCGGGAGAAGATGAAGTAGATGGCGGGCAGGAGGGCGTCGGCGTCGAGCGCCTCGACGACGGCGTACCGGCGCGGGGTGCGCCGGGTGGGCTGCTGGGGCCCACCGGGTCGGTGTCCGCCGCGTCCCCGGTAGCCGCGGTCGCCGCGTCCGCGGCGCGGACCGGGCCCGCCGGTGCGTCCGTGGGTGCGGAACAGGCGGGCCAGGTCGGGGTCGATGGGCGGGTTGGTGCCCGGGTCGGTGGGGTCGACGTGCCCGGCGTACAGGTCGAACAGGCGCGGGATGCCGCGGGGTTCGGGCGGCGCGGTGATGACGTGCTGCCACAGCGGGACGGGACGACGCTCGGAGACGACGACGGCGGTGTCGCCGCGCACGGTGCCCAGCCAGTCGCCGAACTCCTCGGCGTTGGACACGGTCGCGGACAGCGACACGAGCTGGACGTGCTCGGGCAGGTGGATGATGACCTCCTCCCACACCGGGCCGCGGAACCGGTCGGCGAGGTAGTGCACCTCGTCCATGACGACGTAGGCCAGCCCCTCCAGCGCGGTGGAGCCGGAGTAGAGCATGTTGCGCAGCACCTCGGTGGTCATCACCACCACGGGGGCGTCGGCGTTGACGGAGGAGTCGCCGGTGAGCAGGCCGACGGACTGCGCGCCGTGGCGGCGCACCAGGTCGGAGTACTTCTGGTTGCTCAGGGCCTTGATGGGCGTGGTGTAGAAGGTCTTCCCGCCCTGGGCGAGGGCCAGGTGGACCGCGAACTCGCCGACGACGGTCTTGCCGGCTCCGGTGGGTGCGGCCACCAGGACGCCGCGGCCGGTCTCCAGGGCGACGCAGGCGTCGGCCTGGAAGTCGTCGAGCTCGAAGTCCAGCAGGCGCCGGAACCGGCCGAGCTCGCCGGTCGCGTCGGCCTGGTCACGTGCGGAGCGGGCCCGGGCCGCGGCGTACCGCTCGGCCGGGCTCAGGTCGGCCGTCATGCGGTCAGCCTACGGTGCCGGGCCCCGGCGGGCCGAGGTGCGCGCCGGGCGCGCCGGACGGGCCGCGGGTGTGCGGTGGGACGAGCACGCCCAGCGCCCCGGACACGGCCCGCACCTGCACCGGCAGGGGTGCCAGGGGTTCGCCGTCGCCGTGGGCGAGCGGGTGCCCGCCGCTGGCGGGGTCGTGCGGGCCGGCGGTGATCCGCACGGCGGCGGCGCGCACCACGTGCACGTCGCGGCGGCGCACGTGCCTGCCGGTGAACATGCTGGGGAAGATGGTGGCCGCGCCGCGGCGGGTCAGCACGGGTGCGACCAGCACGTCGAGCAGCCCGTCGTCGACGACGGCGGCTGGTGCCACGCGGATGCCGCCGCCGATGCGGTCGGTGTTGGCCGCGGTGACCACGGCCGCGCGCCCCGCCCAGCGGGCCGTCGACGCGGTGGAGTCGCCAGCGGCGGCGGTCAGCGGCAGTCCGCCGTCGTCCACGACCCCGTCGAACTGCAGCCGGTACGCCCAGGCGCGGAACGCGGCGATCTCGGCCAGGGCCGCGAGCGTGTAGCGGGCGGCGCCCCGCGGTCGGCGCATGGCGTTGGCGCGGGCGTTGACGGCAGCGTCCAGGCCTGCCGAGACGGCGCCCGCCACCCAGCGGGTGCGTCCGCCCGTGCGGACCTCGACGGCGTCGACCCGGCGGACGCTGCCGGCGGCCAGCGCCGCGCACACGTCGGCGACCTCGGCGCCCGTGCTGCGACGCACCAGGCCCAGGCAGGCCGCGAAGTCGTTGCCGGTGCCGACCGGCACCACCCCCAGCGGTGTGCTGGTGCCGGCCACCGCCTGCAGCCCGAGGTGGACCATCCCGTCCCCGCCGACCACCACCAGGGCGTCGAGCAGGCCCGCGGCGCTCAGCCGGGCGGCCGCGGCGACCGCGTCGTCGCCGGAGACGTCCACGACGTCGTGGCCCTCGCCGGACAGCCGCTCGCGCAGCACCGCGCCCACGCGCCGTCCCCGACCGGCGCCCGCCACCGGGTTGACCAGCACCCCGACACGTCCCCCGGAACCGGGCCCGCCGGGCCCGTCGGCGGCCGGTCGCGTCATTCGACGGGAGCGGCCACGCGCCGCCGGTCCACCCGACGGTCGTGCAGGAAGCAGATCCCCGTGGCCACGAAGTACAGCGCGCAGATCGGCCCCGCGATGCCGAACATGCTCAGCACGTCCATCGTCGGGGTCACGATCGCCGCGAACAGGAACGAGACCAGCACCGCCCAGCGCCACCCCGCCAGCCACGTCCGCGCCCGCACCGTGCCCATCAGGTTCAGCACCACCATGAACACCGGCACCAGGAACGCGATCCCGCACGCCAGGATCAGCCGCATCACGAAGCTCAGGTACATCTGGGCGCCCACGAGGTTCGCGCCCCCCTCGGGCACGAAGTCGTTGAGGACCTCCACCACGTAGGGCAGCACCGACCAGGCCAGCCACGCCCCGGCCAGGAACATCGGCACCGCCGCGCACAGGAACCCGTACACGTACCGGCGCTCCGTGCCGGTCAGGCCCGGGTTGACGAACGCGAACACCTGGTACAGCCACCACGGGCTGGACACGATCACCCCGAGGAACAACGAGACCTTGACCCGCATGTCGATCGCGGTGGCGACCCCGTCGAAGTTGAGGCCGATCAGCGCGTCACGACGCTCGGCGGCCTGCTCCAGGGGATGCATGAGCGCGTCCAGCAGCGGGTCGTACAGGATCCAGCCCAGCACGGCGCCGACCAGCAGGCCCAACGCGATGCGCACCACCCGCTTGCGGATCTCGACCAGGTGCTCGCGCAGCGGCATCCGCCCCTCGGGGTCCCGGGGGGTACGCGGCATCGCCGACCTCTCAGGTGTGCTTAGGGTCCGCCGGACCCGACTGCGGCGACTCGGTGCCCGCACCCGCCCCGGAGGCTCCCTGCGGCTCCGCGGCCCGCGCCTCGTCCTTGGGCTCGGCGTTCGCGTTCGACGCCGGACGCTCGGAGGTCGACGCGGAGTCGTCGTCGCCCAGGTCCTTGATCTCCTTCTTGAAGATCTTCAGCGACGAACCCACGCTGCGCGCCACGTCCGGCAGCCGCTTGGCCCCGAACAGCAGCACGACCAGCAGGATCAACGTGATCAGGACGGCGGGGTTTCGGAAGATACCCACGGAATTCAACTCCCAAGGCGCTCGGGCGTGCGGCCTGCACGCCACCCCAGTCTAGGCAGACGACGGCGCGGCACGGAACAGCGGCACGGTCGACGACCGGCCCCGCAGCCCGGGCCGCGACGGACTCAGCCGCTCCCCGCCCGTCGCGTCACCGCTCGCGCGGCACGCCGCCGCTCCAGCCACGTGCTCGACACCCACGTGCGCCACACCAGCGCCTGCCGCTCACGGCGCACCCCCCGGCGCGCCCCCCGGGCACGACGCAGCGCGTGCACCCTGCCCCGCAGCACCGCCCGGTCGGCGAACATCGTCGCCTCGACCGGCACCCGGTCGGCCTCCGCCGCAGCCACCGCCGCCGAGACCCGCTCCCCCGCCCGCGACAGCTCCGTGCCCGCACGGCCCGCCTCGCGCAGCAGCGCCCACCCGGCACGCACGACCGTCCACGCCAGCCACACCAGCAGCAGCACGCCACCGACCGCCAGCACCGTCCAGACCCAACCCCACATGGCGCCCAGCCTAGGCCTCGCCGTACGCCGACAACGCCGCCGACGCCGCCTCGACCACCTCGGCCGCCACCTGCGGCGGCCACACCCCCAGCACGTCCGGGGCGTTCGTCAGCACCAGACGCCGCAACCACGCCGGGTTCGTCACCCGCAACCGCACCTCGAACGACCCGTCCGCCAGATCAGTCACCTGCTCCACCGGCACCTCCTCGGCCACCCACCGCGCCGGCGACGCCAACCGCAGCACCGCCACCGGCGCCGACTCCCCCGCATCCGAGACGACCTGCACCACCGGATCCACGTCCACCCGCTCCGGCGGCACCCGACCCACCGCCACGTCCAGCACCTGCACCGACAGCATCCGGTCCACCCGGAACGTGCGCCGCCCCCCGGCCCGGTGACACCACGCCACCAGGTACGTCGCCCGGTCCTGCGTCAGCAGCCGCCACGGATCCACGTCCCGCACGCTGACCACGTCCGCCGCGTCCACGTACCGCAACCGCACCCGCCGCCCCGCGCTCAACGCCCGCGTCAACGCACCCAGCGCCGCCGCGTCCTCGTCCCCACCCAGGCGCACGTCCACGGCGCTCGCGGCCTCGCCGGTGGCGGCGGTGAGCTTGGCCAGCGCGGAGTCGACGACGTCGGCGCGTCCGGGGGCGGCCTGCACGGCCGGCGTGGAGCGCATGGCCCGCAGCGCGGCGACGAGCGCGACGGCCTCGCGGGTGCCGAGCCGCAGCGGGCGGGTCAGGCCGCGCGACTGGGTGAGCGTGACCATGCCGTTCTCCAGGGAGAAGGCGTCGAAGTCGATCAGGTCGTCGGGCATGTAGCCGGGTGTGCCGCTGACCCACAGCGCGTCGATGTCCTCGCGGATGCGTGCGGGGGTGACACCGAAGCGTTGGGCGAGCTCCTCGACGGGCACGGGGCCGGCGCCGTCGAGGTAGGCGACGATGCCCAGCAGCCGTACGAGGCGGTCGTCAGCGCGTTCGGCCATCAGGCTCCTCCTCCTCGGTGGTCCGGGGCAGCGCGGCGGCGGCGCGCAACCGCCGCAGCACCTCGCTGCGCAGGTCGGCGGGCTCGAGGACGACGACGGCGGCGCCGTGGCCGGCGATCTCGTCGGCCAGCGGCGTCAACGTCTTGAACGGGACGACGACGAGGTCGCGGCCCGCGGGGACGGGCGGGCCGGCGTCGGGTTCCGGCGCGCTCACGGCGCGGGCGCGCAGCGCGGTGGCCCGTTCCGGCGCCACGGCCAGGCGGGCGGTGCGCTCCGCCCCGACGCGGGCGCCCAGCGCGGCGTCGACGTCGACGTCCGCGGGGATCCGGTAGGCGTCGGGGTGCGGCCCGACGCGCACCCGCCCGTCGATGCGGGACAGGCGGAACACCCGCACCGCGTCACGGTCGAGGTCGTGCCCCACGACGTACCAGCCGCCGCCGCGCGCGGCGATGCGCCAGGGCTCGACGCGTCGGGCGCGCACCTGCCCGGTGCTGGCGGCGCGGTAGCGGAAGGTCACGACCCGCCGTTCGGAGATCGCCTCCAGCAGCGGACCGTACGCGTCGCCCGCCGCCCGCACCCGCGGCGTCAGACCCGCCACGACGTCCTCGGCGGCGTCGCCCGCACCGGCCGCCGCGAGCTTCGTCATCGCGCGCGACATGTCGGTGCGCAGCAGCTTGTCCGACCACAGCTGGGCGGCGAGGGCCACCACGCCCAGCTCGGCCGGGGTCAGGTCCACCGGTCCCAGCGCGTACGCCTCGTTGTCGATGCGGTAGCCGACCTCGTCGCTGTGGCCGCTGCCCTCCACCGTCACGATCGGCACGCCCAGGGCGCGCAGCGTGTCCTTGTCGCGCTCGAACATCCGCTCGAACGCGTCCGTCGACGCCGCCGCGCCGTAGCCGTGCACGTTGGCGCGCACCTGCTGCTTGGTCATCGCCGCGGAGGTGTTCACCAGCGCGATCACGAGGTTCAGCAGGCGTTCGTCCGGCCGGGTCGCCGGACCCGACTCGCTCCCAGCACTCATCGGCCACCACGGTAGCCGCCGGTAGGCTCCTTCGGGTGACGACAGGGCCGACGAACCGACCACAGCGCACCCGCGACGACGCCACGCCACCCGGGCCGGCGCACGTCACCTGGCGCACCGGCACCGTGACCCGCCGCGGGCACCACCATCCGGGAGCCCGCGAGCTGACGGTCCGTCTCGACGCCCCGCTGCCCGGCACCGACGTCGTCGACGTGCGGGCCCTGGCCTACACCGACCTCGTCGGCGACCCCGACACCGGCGACCGGCTGGCCCTGAACGTCTCCGCCCTGGCCCGCGGGCTCGGCACCGGCGGGTACGCCCTGGTCGCCGCACCCCTCGACACCGTGCCCGCCGACCCCGCGCCCGGCCCCGGCCACCTCGTCAAGGCCCGCTACACCCCCCTGCAGACCATGGTCCTCGGCGTCGACGAGCAGGAGTCGCCCCACCACGAGCTGCTGCGCGACGCCGACGACCTGGCCGGACTGCCCGTCGTCGTCGCCGACCTGCACTCCGCGCTGCCCGCCGTCGTCGCCGGCGCCCGGCACGCCGCCGCCACCGCCGGCCGGCCCGCCCCCCGCGTCGTCTACGTCATGACCGACGGCGGCGCCCTGCCGGCCACGTTCTCCCGCACCGTGCACACCCTGCGCGAGTCCGGCTGGCTCGACGCCACCGTCACCGTCGGACAGGCCTGGGGAGGCGACCTCGAGGCCGTCACCGTCCACACCGGCCTGCTCGCCGCCCGGCACGTCGCCGACGCCGACCTCGTCGTCGTCACCCAGGGCCCCGGCAACCTCGGCACCGGCACCCGCTGGGGCTTCTCCGGCGTCGCCGCCGGCGAGGCCGTCAACGCCGCCGCCACCCTCGGAGGGCGCCCCGTCGCCTCCCTGCGCGTCTCCGGCGCCGACCCCCGCGACCGCCACCGCGGCATCTCCCACCACTCCCTGACCGCCTACGGCCGCGTCGCCCTGCAGCCCGCCGACGTCGTCGTCCCCCACCCCGCCCCCGCCCTGCAGGAGCTGCCCGGCTGGGGAACCGAGCTCACCGCCCGCGTCCACGACCAGGCCCGCACCCTCACCCCACCCCACCGGCTCGTCCACGTCGACGCCGGCACAGACCTGCTCGACACGCTGCGCACCAGCCCCGCCCGCCTGTCCACCATGGGCCGCGACCTCGACGCCGACCCCGCCGCCTTCGTCACCGCCGCCGTCGCCGGCCAGCACGCCACCCAGCTCCCATGAACCCCCGCACCGCCCGCCACCCCGCCGTCCTGATCACCCTCGTCGCCCTCGTCCTCCTCGGCGCCGCCGCCGCCACCCCCTGGCACCTCACCGTCCCCGCACCCCTGCTGCAGCTCGGCGACGTCCCCCTGCCCCAGCAGGAGCTGCCCACCGCCAGCGCACCACCCGCCCCCGACGAACAACCCCCGCCCGACGACGACGACACCCTGCTCACCGTGCTCCTCGCCCTCGCCGCCGCCGCCGTCGCCCTCCTGCTCTGGTACGTCGGCCGCAAGGTCCTCGACGCCCTGCGCGACGACACCGAACCACCACCCCCGCCCGACCACCTCGACACCGGCGACACCCTGCCCGGCACCGACGCCCCCACCGTCCCCCTGCCCCAGATCGCCGACGCCGTCACCCGCGCCCTCGACCGCCTCGACGCCGCACCCACCACCCACGACGCCGTCATCGCCGCCTGGCTCGTCCTCGAGGACGCCGCCGCCGAGCACGGCACCCGCCGCCACCCCGCCCAGACACCCACCGAGTTCACCCAGACCGTCCTCGACGACACCCCCGCACCACCCCACGACGTCGCCACCCTGCGCCACCTCTACACCCACGCCCGCTTCACCGACCGCCCCACCCCCACCCACGACGTCGACGAAGCACGCCACGCCCTGACCGCCATCGCCCACGCCCTCGACACCCACGACACCACCCACCGCACGCCATGACCCGACGCCACCTGCCCTGGATCCTCGCCACCGGCGCCGCCCTCCTCCTCGCCGCCACCCGCACCCTCGACCCCGCACACGCCCTCCTGCTGCCCGCCGCGCTCCTCGCCACCTGGTACGCCTGGCGCGCCCTCGACCACGGCGACGAAGCCCGCTGGCCGCAACCCCCCGACCAGACCCGCGACGGCGCCCGCCACGACGTCTCCGACCTCGGCTGGGCCGCCTTCACCCGCGACGGCCGCGTCGCAGCCCGCGTCACCCGCCGCGTCCACGCCCTCGCCACCCACCGCCTCGCCCAGCACGGCATCGACCTCGACGACCCCACCCACCACGCCGCCGCCGCACACCTCCTCGGCGACGACGTCCTCACCGGCATCCGGTCCCGCCGACCGCCCACCCCCCGCACCCTGCACCACTGGCTCGACACCCTCGACCGCCTCCCCGACCACCACCCACCCGGAAGGCCCGCATGACCCCCACGCCCACCCCCCTGCCCGTCACCGACGTCGCCCACCACGCCCGCGCCGTCCTCGACGAGGTCGGCACCGCCGTCGTCGGCATGCACGAAGCCCTCGAGACGGCGCTCGCGGCGGTGCTGGCGGGCGGGCACGTCCTGTTCGAGGACGTGCCCGGTCTGGGCAAGACCCTCGCGGCCCGGTCCCTGGCGACGGCGCTGGGGCTCGACTTCGCCCGCCTGCAGTGCACCCCCGACCTCCTGCCGAGCGACGTCACCGGGTCCAGCGTGTTCGACCCGGCGACCCGCGAGTTCGTGTTCCGCCCGGGTCCGGTCTTCACGGGCCTGTTCCTGGCCGACGAGATCAACCGCACCGCCCCGAAGACCCAGTCGGCCCTACTCGAGGCGATGGCCGAGCGGCAGGTCTCCGCGGAGGGCGAGACCCGTCCGCTGCCCCGACCGTTCCACGTGGTCGCCACGTCGAACCCCGTCGAGTACGAGGGCACCTATCCGCTGCCCGAGGCGCAGCTCGACCGGTTCATGGTCCGTCTCGCCGTCGGCTACCCCGACCGCTCGCAGGAGCACGACGTCCTGATGCGCCGCGTCGCACGCCGCACGGAGGAGGCCCCCGTCCGGCAGGTCGTCGACGCCGACACCGTGCGGGCGATGCAGGCCGGCGTGGAGGCCACCGAGGTCGACCCCGACGTGGCGGCCTACTGCGTGGACCTGGCAGCCGCGACACGCCGGCACCCGTCGCTCGAGGTGGGGGCCTCCCCGCGTGGTTCGCAGAACCTGCTGCTGCTGGCGCGGGCGATCGCGGTGCTCGACGGCCGGGACTTCGTGGTGCCGGAGGACGTCAAGCGCATCGCGGTGCCGGTGCTCGCGCACCGCCTGACGCTGACACCGACGGCGTGGGCGTCGGCGGTCCGTCCCGAGGACCTCGTCCGCGAGATCCTGGCGTCGGTGGCGGGCCCCGCGACGGTGCGGGACGCGCCGTGAGCTTCGGGACACCCGCACGCTCGGCCGCCGAGGACAGGGGTCTGCGCCGCCCGGACGAGCCGGTGTGGCGTCGGACGCCGCACGGCGTCCTGGGCGTGGTGGCCGGTGTGGTCGTGCTGGCGCTCGGGCTGCTCGCCGGGCGCGCGGACGTCGCGCTGCTCGGTGTCCCGGTGGTGCTCGGTGTGCTGTGGCGCGCTCGGTCTGCCCGCGGCGAGGACGCGGAGGCGACGGCCACGGAGATCCGGCTGGCCGCGCAGGACGGTCCCACCCGTCCGGGCGAGCTGGGCGCGTCCCTGACGCTGGAGCCACCGCGGGTGGCCGAGCTCGTCCAGGTCCGCGTCGCCGCTCCCGGCCACCGACCGGTCGAGGTGACCGTCCCCGACGGCCACCGCGTCCTCGACCTGCGCCTGGCGACGGTGCGCACGGGCGCGCAGCCGACGTTCGTCGTCGACGTGCGCGGCTACGGCGACGGGGGTGCCGTCGCGGAGGACCCGGTCCGTGCGGCGGCCCCCGACCGGATCGTCCTGCCGACAGCCATGCCCCTGGGCCGGATCCCCCTGCCGTACCGGCTGCGGGGTCTCACGGGCCAGCACACCTCGCGGCGTCTCGGCGACGGCGACGAGCTGCGGGACGTGCACCCGTTCGTGCCCGGTGACCGCCTGCGTCGTATCGACTGGCGCACCACGGCGCGACGCTCGCCCGAGCTGGACGAGCTGTACGTCCGGCGCACCTACGCGACCGCGGAGGCGACCACGATGCTCGTCGTGGACTCGCGCGACGACGTCGGCCCCGACCTGCGCACGTGGCGCGGCAGCGGTGAGCAGCGCGTCGACGAACCGACGTCGCTGGACCTGGCCCGGCACGCCGCCGCCTCGGTCGCCACGGCCGTCGTGGAAGCCGGTGACCGCGTCGGCCTGGAGGACCTCGGGCGCCGGCGACGGCCGGTACCGCCCTCCGGCGGACGCCGGCAGCTGCGTCGGCTGCTGTACGGCCTTGCGCTGAGCAGCCCGGTGGGCACACCGCCGCGACGGCTGCGCGCGCCGCAGCTGCCCGCCGACGCCGTCGTCTACCTGTTCACCACCGCGCTCGACGACGAGTCCGCGCGGCTCGCGCGCACCTGGAAGGACCACGGCCACCGCGTGGTCGTGGTGGACACGCTGCCGGTGGTGCGGCCGGCGTACGGCGAGCACCTGCGGATCGCGTGGCGCATCACCGCGATGGAGCGCGAGGACCGGCTGCGCGCGCTGGTGGCCGAGGGGGTGCCCGTCGTGCCGTGGTCGGGCGCGGCGCGCTCCGCCGCCCCGGCCCGTCTGGAGACCTTGGTCCGCGCGGCGGAACGGCACCACTCGGTGCCGGTGCGCCTGACGTCGGGAGGGACGCGATGACGATGCTGGCCGAGCTGCAGGACCTGAGCCGACGTCGTCACGAGCGGCCCCTGCCCCGGGTCTCGGTGGTTCACGGCCCCTCGGTGCCGGGCGGCGTGCTGCGTGTGCTCGCCGCGCTCGCCGTCGGCGGGCTCGTGCTGCTCACCGCGGCGCGCACGTCGCTGCTGCCCGACCTGGCCCTGTCGGCCGCGCTTGTCCTCGCAATGTGGACGGCGGTCCGTCCAGGACGGGTCCCGAGCCACCTGGCGGTGGTCCTGTCGGCGGCGGTGCTGCTCGGCGCGCAGTCCGCGCCGTTCGACCCCGCCGTGCTCTGGCTCGCGCCGCTCGGCTTCCTCACCGTCCGGCTGGGCTGGTGGGCCGAGCACACGTCGTGGACCGGCCGGGTCGAGTGGGCCGCGCTCCGCGCCACCGCAGGCCGGGACCTGACGATCTGCGGCGCGACCGTGGTGCTGGGTGCGGCGGCCTGGGCGGCCGCTGCCGCGTCCGTCGGAGTGCTGGTGGTGCTCGGTGGGATCGCTGTCGTGGCGATCGGCTGGGCCTTCCTGCCACGATGACGCCGTGACCGACATCCAGATCCGCCCCTTCCGTCCGACCGACCGTGCCGCCGTGGCGGAGATCTGCGTCCGCACGGCCGCCGGTGGCGGCGACGCGCGGGGCGTGTACTCCGACGACATGCTCATGCCCGACGTCTACGCGTTGCCCTACGTGGAGCACTCCCCCGAGCTGGCGTTCGTCGTCGTCGACCACGACGCCGGCACCCCGGGCGACGATCCGCTGACGGTCACCGACGGCCGGCTCCTGGGCTACGTGCTCGCCGTGGCCGACACGGCCGCGTTCGCGAGCTGGTGGGACCGGGAGTGGACCCCGGAGTTCGTCCGCCGGCACCCGGCTCCCGGGCCGACGACGCCCGCGGAACCGGGCTACACCGAGCAGGCGCTGCTGCGTGACGGCGCCGACCCGCAGCGCATGCTGCGCGGCCTGGTCCACGGCGAGCTGGCCACGCACCCCGCGCACCTGCACATCGACCTCGTCCCCGAGGCGCAGGGCCACGGGCTCGGACGACGACTGATCACGACGATCCGCGCGGCCCTGGCCGAGCGTGGCGTGCCCGGGGTGCACCTCGGCTACGACCCCGCCAACACCGGCGCCCGCGCCTTCTACGATCGCCTGGGCTTCGAGGAACTGGCCTCCCACGCCCCGGACCGGCCGCTCCTCGGGATCGCGACCGGCTGACCCGGCTTCCGTGCTGGTGGCACCGGTGCACCTGCGTCGTTCTTGGGTTCGGCGCTTGGCACACTATTTATTTGGAGAACCGCATGACCGGTGCTCCGTCCTCGGCGGTCAGGTCGCCTCGTCGTCCGAAGCGACGACCTCGCGGCCCGGGTCGTGCACGCCGGCCGTCGTCCAGGCCCGGCGCACCTGCTCGAACCGGGTGGGCAGCGGCGGGCGCGTCGCTCCGTTCCTGGCGTTCGTCCGGTGGACGAACCGGCGCCACGACAGCACCAGGCCCTGCCGGGTGATCGGGAGCCCGCTCGAGACCGTGGTGCCGTTGTCGTGCGTGTGGTGCACGGTGAGCAGCAGGGCCCGCGGCACCGAACCCTCCAGCTCCGCGGCCAGCTCGGTGCGCACCGCCATCCAGTGGCGCAGCACCACGACCACCTCCGCGGGGACCCGGTGCCGGCGCAGCGTGCGGTGCTTGCCGTGCCGGACCAGGACGCTCCCCTCCCCCGCCGGCCGGTCGCCGCCCACGCGCCCTCGGGGCGCAGCGGGGGTGCCGAGCTCCAGGTCCTCGGCGCGCACGCGCAGCAGGTCGCCGTACCGGGCGCCGGTCGCCCTCGTCAGCCCGGCGACGACGGCGAGCCGCACCACCTCCGGCTTGCCCTCGGGCCGCAGCGCCTCGACCGAGAGCTCCCGCCAGACCCACTCGGCCTCGTCGAACGAGACCGGAGGGCGGGGGTAGCGGCCGTCCGTGCCGGTCTCCTGCTGCTGTGACGTCATGGTCCGATCATGGCGCTTGGCACACTTTTTCGCCACCCGCCGCGGCATAGGATGTGGCCGATGTCCTCCCTGCCGAGCACGCTGGCCGCCCCCGTCGAGCACGAGCTGGTGGTCAAGAAGTCACGCTTCCTCGCGCTGCTCGCTCCCGTGGGCTCCGCGGCCGAGGCCGACGCCGTGGTCGCCGCCCGCCGCAAGGAGCACTGGAACGCCCGCCACCACTGCGTCGCCGTCGTCCTCGGGTCGCACGCCGACACGCACCGCTCCTCCGACGACGGCGAACCCTCCGGTACCGCCGGCGTCCCCATGCTCGAGGTGCTGCACCAGCGCCGCACGACCGACGTGGTCGCCGTCGTCAGCCGGTACTTCGGCGGGGTCCTGCTCGGCGCCGGCGGCCTCGTGCGCGCCTACGGCAGCGCGGTCGCCGCCGCGCTCGACGACGCGGCGTCGAGCGGTCTCGTCCTCGGCCGTCGCACCATGGTCCCCGTCACGCTCGACGTGCCCCACGCCGACGCCGGACGCCTCGAGCACGTCCTGCGCGACTGGGCCGCGACGCACGACGCCGTCGTCGGCGCCACCGAGTACGCGCAGCAGGCACGTCTGCAGCTCCTCGTGCCACCGGCGCAGGTCGACCGCCTGCACGACGACGTCGCCGCGGCCAGCGCGGGCAACCTCACGCCCCGGGTCGGCAGCGCCCGCGTCGTCGACGCCTGAGCGCTCCGGACCTCAGTCGAGGCCCGAACCCGTGATCGTCGCGCCGTCCGGGACGCTGCCCGCTCCCCCGTCCGGCTCCGGCAGCACCGCGTCGCCACGGGCCGTCACGTCGGCGCCGAAGGTCCAGTCGCCGTCCACCCGCAGACCGCTCGCCCCGCGCAGCGACGGCGGACCGGACGGGAACCGGGCGTCGAACGCCGAGATGGTCTTGTACGTGCCCGACAGCTGGACGAGCGGCGCGTCCGTGCGCGCCACCAGCCGGAAGTCGTCGGTCAGCTCGTAGACGTCCGAGCGCAGCAGGAGCAGGTCGCTGGTCTTCTTGACCGGCAGGAAGCGCTCGCGCCCGACCTCGATCGCCGTCGCCCCCTCGAAGACCGCCACTGCGGCGCCCATCGCGGACTCGATCTGGACCACCTCCGGCGACTCCGGGTCGGTGGGGTCGACCGTCTTGGTGTTGCGGATCAACGGCAGCTCGAGGACGCCGCCGGTGCGCTCCAGCTCCGCGGCGAGCGCCTCGAGGTCGAACCACAGGTTGTTCGTGTGGAAGTAGCGGTGACGCGTCGGGTCGAGCGAGACGTCCATGTCGTCGGGGTGCGTCTGGGCCGTCTCGCGCTGGATGATCCGGCCGTCGGACCGGCGCACCACGAGCTGGCCGCCCTTGACGTCCGCCGGCGTCTTGAGGCACATCTCGGCCGCGTAGGGCGCGCCCGAGTCCGCGAACCACGCCGCCAGGTCGGCGTCGGGCGCGGCACCGAGGTTGTCCGAGTTCGACACGCACGCGTACCGGAAGCCCGCGTCGAGGAGCGCGCGCACGACGCCGCCGGCGTGCAGGGCCGGGTACAGGTCGCCGTGGCCGGGCGGGCACCACTCGAGCGAGGGGTCGGCCGGCCACTCGACCGGCTCGAGGGTGTCGGCGCGCAGCTTCGGCTCGCGGTTCTGCAGGAAGTCCAGCGGCAGACCGTCCACGGCCAGGTCGTCGTAGCCGGCCAGCGCGGCCAGCGTGTCGTCCTGCGTGCGGAAGGAGTTCATGAGCACCAGCGGCAACCGCGCCCCGGTCCGCTCGCGCGCCGCACGGACCTGCCGGACGATCACGTCGAGGAAGCTCAGCGCCTCGCCGTCGGCGGTCCGGCGGACCTCCAGCAACGACTTGGCCCTGTCCATGCCCATGGAGGTCCCGAGGCCGCCGTTGAGCTTGATGATGGCGGTCTTGCTCAGCGCCTCGGCCGCACGCCCGGGCTCGACCTCCAGGTCGGCGTGGCGCGGCAGGTCCGTGAGCGGGTCGACGTCGTCCTCCCGCACCAGCCCGGAGGCGCCCTCCTCCAGCAGCCGGTAGAAGCGGCTGAAGACGTCCACCGCCGCCGGAGCCACCCCCGCGTCCTGCATCTTGTCCCGTGCCAGCTCGAGTCCGCGATCGCTCATGCGCAGCACCCTATCCGGGCTCGACGACGTCCGCGTGAACGTCCGGTGTCAGGAGAACGGCTCGGGGTCGCCGGCGCCGACGCGCGCGACCTCCGGGTACCCGGCCGAGAAGTCGACCACCGTGGTGGGCTCGGCCGGGACGTCCTCGGCGTCCACGACGAGGTCCACCGCGTGGCCCACCGCCTCGTCGACCTGCCACCCCTGGGTCAGAGGTCCGTCGTCGCCGGGCAGGATCAGGGTCGAGCTGAGCAGCGGCTCGCCGAGCTCGTCGAGGATCGCGTGCACCGTCCGCGACTCCGGGATCCGGACGCCCACCGTCTTCTTCTTCGGGTGCGCCAGGCGCCGCGGCACCTCCTCGGTCGCCGGCAGGATGAACGTGTACGGACCGGGGGTGGCCGCCTTGATCGCCCGGAACGCCGAGTTGTCGATGCGGACGAGCTGACCCATCTGGGCGAAGCTCGCGCAGACCAGGGTGAAGTGGTGCTTGGCGTCGAGACGGCGGATCTGGCGGATGCGCTCCGTGCCGTCCCGCTGGCCGCAGCGGCACCCCAGGGCGTACCCCGAGTCCGTCGGGTAGGCGATCAGGCCGCCCTCCCGCAGCACGTCGGCCACCTGGGACACCAGGCGGGGCTGCGGGTCGACGGGATGGATGTCCACGACGCGTGCCATGGGCCCACCCTACGCGCGAGGTGCCGTCAGGGCGCCGTCGCGCAGGTGTGGTCCAACGCCCGGCGGAGCTCGCCCGCGCCGGCGTTCCCGCCGGAGCACATCACGCCGACCGTGCGCCCCGCGAACCGCTCGGGGTGCGCCGCAACGGCGGCGAGCGACGCCGCCCCGGCGCCCTCGGCGACGGTCCTGGCCGCGGTCAGGTACATCTGCTGGGCACGGGAGATCTGGTCGTCGGTGACCAGCAGGAAGTCGTGCAGGTGCGCACGCAGCACGCCCTGGGTCAGGGTGAAGCCGCGCCCGACGGCGAGCCCTTCGGCGCGGGTGCGGTTCGGTCGCGCGCACAGCTCCCCGGTGCGCCACGAGTCGTGCGCGGCCGGCGAGGCGGCGGACTGCACCCCGACGACCCGCACGTGCGGGGCCAGGGCGGCGGCCACGAGGCAGGCGGCGGCGGCGCCCGAGCCGCCGCCGACAGGGACCACGAGGTCGTCGAGGTCGGGCTCCTGCTGGAGCAGCTCGAGCGTGGCGGTGGCCGCGCCGGCGACGAGGGCGGGCTCGTCGGCCGCGCTGACCAGGTCGGCGCCGGTCGTCGCCGCGATCCGGGTCGCCTCCTCGCAGGCGTCCTCGAGCCGTTCGCCGTGCAGCACCACCTCGGCGTCCAGGGCGCGCACGGCGCGTTCCTTGAGGGGGTTGGGCGCGCTCGGCATGACGATGGTGCACCGCACCCCGGCCCGGCGCGCGGCGTAGGCCAGCGCCTGGGCGTGGTTGCCGGTGGAGTAGCCGACGACGCCGGCCGGCGTGGTCGTGCGCGTGGCGAGGAGGTTCAGCGCGCCGCGGACCTTGAACGCGCCGGTGTGCTGGAGGTTCTCGTGCTTAACGACCAAGCGCGTCCCGGCGGCGCCGGCGGTCGCCACGAGCCGGTCGAGCTCGGCGTACCGGGACGCCGGGGTGCGGACCACGTGTCCCGCCAGCCGGTGCTGGGCCGCGAGCACGTCGCCGACGGTGGGCGGTGCGAGTGTCATGCCTCCATCGTCGACCGATCCGTCCGATCGGTCCAATGTCACTTCGGTCGGCTTCTCATAGGCGCGGTCGATGTAACGTGGGGTCCGTGACCGACACCCCGCCCCCTGCCGCACAGCTCGACCTGACCCGCCTGCGCGTCCTGGCCGCCGTCGCCCGCACGGGCTCGGTGACCGCGGCCGCCCGGGAGCTGCACTACGCCCAGCCCTCGGTGAGCCACCACCTCGCCCGTCTCGAGGCCGAGGCGGGCCTGCCGCTGCTCGAGCGGGTGGGCCGGGGGGTGCGCCTCACGGAGGCGGGTCGCCTGCTGGCGGATCGTGCCGAGGAGATCATCGGCCGGGTCGAGAGCGTCCAGCGCGAGCTCGACGCGCTGGCCGGCCTGCGCGCGGGCCGCGCGCGGCTGGCGGCCTTCCCCTCGGCGCTGGCCACGCTCGTGCCGGCCGCCGTGACCCGGCTGCGCACCGCCCACCCGGGCCTCGGCGTCGGCCTGGTGGAGGCCGAGCCGCCCGAGGCGCTGGCGGCGCTGCGGGCCGGCGAGGTCGACGTCGCGCTGGTGTTCGAGCACGACGCCCCCGACCGCACCGAGCGGCGCGCCGACGAGCTGGCCGGGTTCGAGGTCACCGAGGTGCTCGACGACGTCGTCCATCTCGTGACACCTGCCGACGGTGCCCCCGAGGTGGCCGCGACGGCACGGCCGGCGACCGTCCTGCGGGCGGTCCGCTCCCAGACCTGGATCGCCGGCTGCGAGCGCTGCCGGGCCGATCTCGTGGGGCGGTGCGCGACGGCCGGGTTCGCGCCGCGGATCGCCTACGAGACGGACGACTACGTGGCGGTGCAGGCGCTCGTCGCGGCCGGAGCCGGCGTGAGCCTGCTGCCCGGGCTGGCGTTGCGCGCGCACCGTCATCCCGACGTCAGGGCCACCCCGTTGCCGGGGGCGGTCCGGCGCGTCCTCGCGCTGACCGTCGGGGCGCCCGCTCCCCCGGCGCGGGCGCTGGTGTCGCACCTCGCCGCCGCCGGAACCGCCTGAGGCCGCCGCCGCGCGGCGGTCAGCGGCGCAGTCAGCGGCGCAGCAGCACGGTGCGCCGCAGGTCCTCGCCGAGCCGGGGGTCGGGGTCGATGCCGGCGAGCATCGAGCCGTAGACGATCGACTCCCCGATGCGCACGAGCGCGAAGGCGGTCTCCGGCACCGAGAACGGCAGGGAGTCGACGGTGCCGCGCTCGAGCTCGCGCTGCAGCAGCACGCCCCACGCCTCGACGTTGCGGACGTGGACCCTCGCCGTCGCCCCGAACAGGATCCGTGTGGCGTCGGCCGGGTCGACCGCGAGGTACTTCTGCAACGGCTCGAAGGCGCTGACCTGGCGATCGAACCCGCGGGCGACGGCCAGCAGCCGGTCGACACCGACGAGCCCGGAGTTCTCCGCGTCCCGGTCGGCCAGCTCGAGCGTCCGGGCGGCCAGCTGCCACAGCACGTCGCCGAGCAGCCGGTCCCGACTGCCCACGACCCGGTACAGCGTGGCGCGGCTGACCCAGAGGTCCTCGGTGAGCTGCTCCATCGCCAGTCCACCGGAGACCACGAAGCGGTGGCGGGCCGCGCGCAGCGCCGCCGGATAGGCGATCACCCGGCTGCGCGTGACGGTGCTGGTTCCTCGGTCGTCGACCACGTCTCGTCCCTCCTCGTCGACAGGACGGGACCAGCATACCGTCTGGTCGGTCTGCGCGATAGGTTCAGGCCAATGCGTCCTGCCACGCCGCGTTCAGCGCGGCGAACCGCCCCGTGCCCGCCGCCAGCTCGGCCGGCGCGCCGTCCTCGACGACCCGCCCGTCCTCCATCACCAGGACGCGGTCCGCGATCTCCACCGTGGACAGCCGGTGGGCGATGATGAGCGCCGTCCGGTCCGCGAGCAGGTTCTGCAGACCGCGCTGGACCAGCCGCTCACCAGGGATGTCCAGCGAGCTCGTCGCCTCGTCGAGCACCAGGACGGCCGGGTCGGCCAGGAAGGCGCGGGCGAAGCTGAGCAGTTGGCGCTGCCCCGCCGAGACGCGCCCGCCGCGCTTGTTCACGTCGGTGTCGTAGCCCTCCGGCAGCGAGAGCACGAAGTCGTGCACGCCGACGGCGCGCGCCGCCGCCTCGATCTCCGCGTCCGTGGCGTCGGGCCGCCCGAGGGCGATGTTCTCGCGCACCGACCCCGAGAACAGGTAGGCCTCCTGGGTGACCATGACGACGGCGCGGCGCAGGTCGGTTCCCGACAGGTCGCGCACGTCGACGCCGTCCAGCAGGACGCGCCCCTCGGTCGCGTCGTAGAAGCGGGTCACGAGCTTGGCCACCGTGGACTTGCCGGCCCCGGTCGAGCCGAGCAGCGCGACCGTCTGCCCGGCGGGGATCTCCAGGTCCAGGTCGGGCAGCACGACCGGTCCCTCGCCGTACCGGAACCCGACGTGGTCCAGGCGGACCTCCCCGCGGGCACGCGGCAGCGGCGTCGGGTCCGCGGGCTCGACCACGGTGGGCTCCTCGGCGAGCAGCCCCGAGACCTTCTCCAGGGCGGCCACGGCGGACTGCAGCGCGTTGTAGAACATGCCCAGCTGCTGGATCGGCTGGAAGAACCGCTTGACGTAGAGCAGCACGGCCACCAGCGCCCCCACGTCGAGCTCCCCGGCGATGACGCGCCAGCCCCCGTAGGCGAGCGCGGCGGCCACCGTGACGTTGCCGATCAGCACCAGACCGGGCTGGTAGCGGCCGTTGACGCCGAAGATGCGCAGGTTGGCGTCGCGGTACTGCTCGCCCAGCCGGTCGTAGTCCGCCTCGACCGTGGGCTCGCGGCGGAACGCCTGGACGGCCCGCATCCCGGTCATGGTCTCCACGAACTTCACGATCAGCCGGGCCGAGGCGGTGCGCTGCTCGCGGTAGTACTCCTGGGACTTCCTCTGGAACCAGCGGGTCAGCAGCCAGGCCGGCACGAGGGCCACCGCCAGCACCAGGCCGGACCGCCAGTCGACCCAGAACAGGGCCCCGGCAGTGAAGAGCATCAGCATCAACGAGGAGACGACGCCGGTGAGCCCGCCGTCGAACAGCTCGCGCAGCGCCTCCAGGTCGGAGGTCTGCCGGCTGATGACGCGCCCCGAGGTGTAGGACTCGTGGAACTCCAGCGAGAGCCGCTGCGTGTGCCGGAACACCCGGCGCCGCAGCTCGAGCAGCACGCTCTGGGCGACCCGGGCGGCGGCGCGCACGTAGGCGCCGGCGCAGATCCCCCCGAGCACGGCGGCCAGCAGGTAGGCGCCGCCGACGACGAGCAGGCGCGTCGGGTCGCCGTCGCGCAGCGCCGGCAGCGCGGTGTCGATGGCGGCCTGCACCAGCAACGGACCCGCCACCTGCCCCGCGGTGCTGACCACGACGAGGAGACCGGCCCACGCGAGCATGCGCGCGCGGGGTCGCAGCAGACCGCCCAGCAGGCTCAGCGACCTGCGGCGCACCGCCCGCGAGGAGTCGGCGTCGAGGTGCGTGACGTCGTCGGACAGCGCGTCGGTGGGACGGCGTCGTGCCGGGGCGCTCATCGGGCGACCTCCTGGTCGGCTCCGTGCTCGCCCGCGGCCCAGTCGGACTCCAGCGAGGCGATCACGTAGCGGTAGTGGGCGTCGGTGGCCAGCAGCTCGGCGTGCGTGCCGAGGGCCGTGATCCGGCCCCCGTCGAGCACCGCGACCCGGTCCGCGAGCGCCACGGTGGAGGGGCGGTGGGCGATGACGAGGTTGGTGGACCCGGCGAGGACGTCGTGCAGCCGGGCGGTGACGGCTTCCTCGGTGGCGACGTCGAGGGCGGACAGCGGGTCGTCGAGGACGAGGACCTGGGGCCGCGCGGCGATGGCGCGGGCGAGGGCGAGTCGTTGGCGCTGTCCTCCGGACAGGGAGAGGCCTTCCTCGCCGATGCGGGTGTCGAGGCCGTGGGGCAGGTCGTGGACGAACCCGGCCTGGGCGACGTCGAGCGCCTCGGCGAGGCGGGCCTCGCGCTCGGTGGCGGGCAGGGTGTCGTCGACGCCGAGGAGCACGTTGTCGCGCACGGAGGCGGAGAAGAGGGTGGGGTCCTCGAAGGCGACGGCCACGGCGCGGCGCAGGTCGGCGCGGCGCAGGCGGCGCACGTCGACGCCGTCGAGCTCGACGGTGCCGGCGGTGACGTCGTGGATGCGGGGCAGCAGCATGGCGAGCGTGGACTTGCCGGAGCCGGTGAGGCCGACGAGGGCGGTGGTGGTCCCGGCGGGCAGGTCGAGGTCGAGGTGCTCGAGCACGGGTGGTTCGTCGTGGTGGCGGAATGTGACGTCGCGGAGGGTGACGTGGCCGTGGACGTCGGTGCGGTCGACGGGGTCGGTGGGGTCGGTCAGGGGGTTGGGTGTCTCGAGGACCTGGAAGTAGCGGTCGACGGCGGTGCGGGCGTTGAGGGTCATGGACAGGGTCATGCCGAGGTCGACGACGGGGCCGTTGACGATGGCCGCGGTCAGGAAGAAGGCGGCCAGCGCTCCGACGGTGATCTGTCCGTCGGCGGTGAGCCAGACGCCGAGGACGAGGCACACGGCGAGGGTGAGCTCGGGGATGAGGTGCAGGGCGGTGGTGACGGTGGCCTGGTTGCCGGCCTTGCGGATCTCGGTCCGCCGGAGCTGTTCGGCCTGGCCGGTGAACGCGGCCAGGGCGTCGCCGCCGCGGCCGAAGGCCTTCAGGACGCGGATGCCGTGCACGGACTCCTCGACGGTGTTGGCGAGGTCGCCGTTCTGGTCCTGGGAGAGGCGGGCGATGACGCGGTAGCGGCGGGAGAAGCGGTAGGCGATGACGGCGACAGGGACGGCGCCGGCGAGGTAGACGAGGCCCAGCCAGCCGGCGGTGGCCAGCAGGATGCCCACGCCGACGACGACGGTGATGACGGAGACGACGAGCTGCAGCAGACCGAAGACGAGCCAGCGGCGCAGGAGGCCCAGGTCGGCCATGGACCGGCTGAGGAGCTGGCCGCCGGGCCAGCGGTCGTGGAAGGCGGCGGGCAGCTGCAGCAGGTGGCGGAACAGGTCCATGCGCAGGGCGGCCTCGACGCGCGTGCCGGGGTACATGACGAGGTTGCGGCGAACCAGGATGAGGCCGGCCTCCAGCAGGCCGAGGCCGAGGACGGCGAGCGTGGGCCAGACCAGGGCGGTGAGGTCGTGCTCGGCGACGCCGGCGGCCAGCGGTCCCTCGACCAGGACCTGCAGCACGCGCGGGATGGCGAGCGCGGCGAGGCTGGCGCCCAGGGCGGCGAACAGCCCGGCGACGAGGCGCGGCAGGGCCGGGCGGACGGCGGGCAGCAGGCGGCGCACCGAGGCGAGGGTGCTCAGGTGGGCGCCGACGGGTCCGGGGTCCGGGCGACGCGGGCCGGCGTCTGCGGGCGTGCGGGAGGGTGGTGTGGAGGTCGCTGGCATCGATCTCATCTTCCCACCGACCGCCGACATGCTTGCCCCAAGCAGCGCCCTGGGTCACGGTGCCGGGCGCCGGGACCTGGTCGCCGGGGCCTCGGCGCAGGCCCTAGCGTGGACGCGTGACCGGGTTCGACGCGACGCGCTGGGACGCGTACAACGCGCTCCAGGTCGGCAGACCGCCCCGGGACCTGTGCCGCCGGGTGATGGCGCTGGCCGGTCCGGGCGCGGGACGCCACGCGACCGACGTCGGCGCCGGCGCGGGCGTCGAGAGCGCCGCCCTGCTCGCCGACGGGTGGCGGGTCCTCGCCCTGGACCCCGCTCCCGGTACCGCCCGCGTGGTGCCGGCGCAGGTGCCGCCGTCGGACCGCGACCGGCTCGAGGTGCGCCGCGCGGGCCTGCCGACCGCCCTGCCGGCGACGGACCTGCTGCACGCGTCCTTCGCGCTGCCGTTCGTGCCGCCGGTCCGGTTCGCGGACGCGTGGGCCGGCGTGCGCGACGCGCTGCGCCCCGGCGGGTGGCTCGCCGCGACGTTCCTGGGACCTCACGACTCGTGGGCGGGCGACGCCGACCTGTCGGCGCGGCTGACCTTCACCGACGAGCGGGACCTGGACCGCCTCCTGGGCGGGCTCGAGGTCCTCGACCACCGCGAGCGCCGCGCGGACGGGTCGTCGTTCGGCGGGCCGAAGCACTGGCACACGCACGAGGTGGTGGCGCGGCGTGCGCGCGGGCACGAGGGTGCCGGACGGCGCTGATCGGTGCAGGTCGCAGCCCGTACGATGCCGCCATGGATGGTGCGTTGATCGTCGGGGTCGTCACGGGTGCGCTGCTGGTGGTGGTCGCCGCCGTGGCCGTGGTCGCCTGGGCCGTGCGACGCCGTCGGACCCGCCGCGAGCGTGCCACCGAGGCCGAGCTGGAGCGCCTCGGCACCGCGGCCGGCTCGGCGCTGGTCCGCGTGGACGAACGCGCCCGCCTGGCCGAGGACGAGGTGGCCTTCGCCGAGGCCGAGCTCGGCGCGCAGGCCGCCGCGGACGTTACGCCCCGGCTGCGCCGGGCGCGCGAGCACCTGCGCGAGGCGTTCCACCTGAACCAGCTCCTGCACGACTCCGTGCCGGACACCGAGGCCGAGCGCCGCACGTGGTCGGACCGCATCCTCGAGCAGTGCCGAGCGGCCGAGACCCTGCTGGGCGAGGCCGACGAGGCGCTGCGCGCCCGGCGCCGCAGCGCCCGCGAGACGCCCGCGCTCGTGGACGAGGTCGAGGCACGCGCCACCGAGGTCGCCGCCCGGATCGCGCCGGCGCGCGAGCTGCTGACCGAGCTCGGCGAGCGCTACGCACCCCAGGCGCTGCGTCCCGTCGCCGACAACCCCGACCAGGCCGAGCGGCTGCTCGATTTCGCGCGGCGCAGTGCCCGCGCCGCCCGTCGCCGCCTCGACGCCCAGCAGGTCGGCGAGGCCGGTGCGACGGCGCACGCCGCCGAGGAGTCGGTGCGGCGCGCGGAGGGCCTGCTGGCCGCGGTCGGGGACTTCGAGGCGGAGGCGCTGCGCGCCGAGGCCGCGCTCGGCGACATGATCGCGGAGTCGCGCGCCGAGCTCGCCGAGGCCCGTGCACTGCCCGCCGCCCGGCGCGCCGGTGCGGTCGACGACGCCGTGGCGGCCCTCCAGGAGGCGCTCGACGCCCTGCCCGCACCCGGGGAGCCCGGCGACCCGGTCGGATCCCTGTCCCGCGTGCGGCAGGCCAACACCGCCCTCGACGACGCCGTCCGCGAGCGCACCGAGGCCGACGCCCGGCGGCGTCGCGCCTCCGCCCGGCTCGCCCCGGCGCTGGACGACGCCGAGCGACAGGTGGCTGCGGCGCGCTCGGTGGTCGACGACTACCGGGCGCCCGTCGGTCCCGACGCCCGCACCCGGCTGGCCGAGGCCGAGCGCGAGCTGTCCGCGGCCAGGACCACCGAGGACCCGGAGCGCGCGGTCGACACGGCACGGCGTGCCGCCTCGCTCGCGGCCGAGGCCTCGACGCTGGCGCACCGCGACGTGGTGCGCTCCCACCCGGGCCAGCACTGGGGTGCGCGCCACGGCGGGGCCGGGCCGCGCCCGGGCGGTGGCATGGGCGGCTCGGGGGCGTTCGGTGCGGTGCTCGGCGGCATGGTGCTGGGCGGCATCCTCGACGACATCGGCGACCTCGGGGACATGTTCGACTGAGCCGCCGTCGGCCGCGCCTCAGAGGGACGCGGGTGCGGCGGCCGTGCCGCGCTGCCACACATGGTGGTCCACGGGACCGTGCCCGCCCCCGACGCGCAGGTCCTCGCCGTGCGCCAGGGCGGCACTGAGCCACCGCTTGGTCCCGGCCAGGGCTGCCGCCCAGTCGCGGTGCCCGGCGTAGCGGGTGGCGAGCCCGCTCGACAGCGAGCAGCCGGTGCCGTGGGTGTTGCGCGTGCGCACCCGCCGTGCGCGGGTCTCGACGACGTCCCCGCCGGGGTCGACCAGGGCGTCCGGGACGACGTCGCCGGGCAGGTGGCCGCCCTTGGCCACGACCCGCACGCCGTGCCGGGCCGCGAGGCGTGCGGCCTGGTCGAGGACGGCGCCCCAGGTGGTCGCGACGGGCTCGTCGAGCAGCACGGCCAGCTCGGGGACGTTCGGGGTGACGACGTCGGCCCGGTCCAGCAGGGACAGGACCGCACGTTCGGCCTCGCGCGCCAGGAGCCGGTCGCCGGAGGTCGCGACCATGACGGGGTCGAGCACGACCGGCACCGAGGCCGCCCGCGCGAGCCAGGCCCCCACCACGGCGGCCACGTCCGCGGTGGCGAGCATCCCGATCTTGACGGCGTCCAGGGTGATGTCCTCGCTGAGGGTGTCGAGCTGACGGGCGAGGAACGCCGGCGGCGGGACGTGGACCGCGGCGACGCCCCGGGTGTTCTGGGCCGTCAGGGCGGTGATCGCCGCCATGCCGTACCCGTCGGCGGCGGCGATCGACTTCAGGTCCGCCTGGATGCCGGCGCCGCCCGAGGGGTCCGACCCGGCGACGGCGAGGACCCGCGGCACGGGCGACGCGCACGACGGCGGGCCCTCCGCCGCGGTCGTGGGGGCGGGTCGGTGCGCCATGGCGACATCCCTTCGTCAGTGCGAGCTGCATCAGGTTCGACGGGTGTGCTCTCAGCGCCCGGACGGACGCACCCCGTGTCGTGGCGCCACCGTAACCGCTGCGCCATCGCCGGGGCGAGGACCGGTGATTGTGCCGGTGCGTGCCCGCCCGGCCGGGCGGCAGGCTGGGCGCGCAGCCACGGCACGACGCCGTCGGCCCGGACGTCACCGACGTCGTCCGGGCGGCGCGTGCCCCGTCAGAGAGGACGAGACGTGCAGCACTCCACCACCGGCGGCACGCGCCGCCGCATCACCGGGCTCCTGGCCTCCGTCACCGTCGCCCTGGGCCTCGGTGTGGCGGCCGGGCCCGCCGCCGTCGCCGCCGACAACCCGTTCGAGCGCGGACCGGACCCCAGCGAGTCCAGCATCGAGGCCTACCGCGGGGCGTACTCGGTCTCCGAGCAGTCCGTGTCGCGCTGGGTCTCCGGGTTCGGGGGCGGCACCATCCACTACCCGACCACCCGCAGCGACGGCACCTTCGGCGCCGTCGTGGTCTCCCCCGGCTACACGGGCACCGAGAGCTCGATCTCGTGGCTCGGCCCGCGCCTGGCGTCCCAGGGCTTCGTGGTGCTCACCATGGTCACGAACTCGATCTACGACTACCCGGACTCGCGTGCCCGCCAGCTCCAGGCCGCCCTGGACTACCTGACCAGCAGCTCCAGCGGGGTCGCGGACCGCATCGACCCCGACCGCCTCGCGCTGATGGGCCACTCGATGGGCGGCGGCGGCACGCTGCGCGCCGTGTCGGAGAACCCCGACATCAAGGCGGCCATCCCGATGACCCCGTGGCACACCGACAAGACGTGGCGCGAGGTGACCACGCCGACGCTGATCTTCGGGGCCGAGAACGACACGGTCGCCCCGCACTACTCGCACGCGGAACCGTTCTACGACTCCCTGCCGTCGAGCCTGGAGAAGGTCTACCTGGAGCTCGACGGGGCGAGCCACTTCGCACCGAACTACAGCAACACCACGATCGCGAAGTACTCGATCTCGTGGCTCAAGCGGTTCGTGGACGACGACACCCGGTACAGCCAGTTCCTGTGCCCGGGACCGTCGTTCTGGGACGGCGACGTCCAGACCTACGAGAGCACCTGCGACTTCTGACCCCGACCGCCGAGCGCCCGCTGTGCACCCGCACAGCGGGCGCCGTCGTGCCGGCCGGGGGTCCCTAGTCTCACGACATGACCACGACGACCACGTCACCGCGGGCCGACCTGACCCGCGGGCTGACGCTGCTGGCCGACGGACCGGCCGGTGACGCGCACGCCACGCTCTGCCTCGCCAGGGACGTCCCGGAGGCCGACCCGCAGGAGTCCCGCGCCGCCGCGCTCGCCGCGGTGCAGGCCGCGTGGGCGGCGGGCGAACCCGACGCGTGCGTGGCGGCCCTGGCCGCGGCCCGTCCCGTGCTGGCACGGTCCGCGGTGGGACGGCGGCGGCCCGACCCGGCGGGCGACTACGTCGACGGCATGCTGGCGCTGCTGACCGGGGACCCCGGGTCGGCCGCCCCGGCGTTGGGTCGCGCGGTGTCGACCTGCCGGGGCGGCGACGACGGCGACCTGCTGCTGCTCGCAGCGGCTGCCGCGCTGCTGCTCGGGGACGTCGAGGCCGCCTGCGAGGTCGGCGCGCGCGCGCTGGCGGCGGCGCGTTCCGTCGGCGACGAGACCCGGGTGGCCCGCGCCACCGAGTACACCGCGTACGCCGAGCTGCGCGCCGGTCGGCACGCGCTGGCGCGCGAGCACGCCCTCGTCGGGCGACGGGCCGCCGTGCGCACCGGCCGGTCCAGCACCGCCGCGCACCTGGACGCCGTGCTGGCCCTCGCCGCCGCGGTGCAGGGGCCTCGCGCCGACGTCGGCCGGTACGCCGGCCGGGCGCTGTCCACCGCCCGCCGGCACGGGCTCGCCCAGCCCGTCACGCTGGCGGAGTGGGCGTCGGCCCGGGCGGAGCTGGCGGACGGCAGGCCCGCCGAGGCGGCGGCACGGCTGTCGTCGCTGCTCGCTCCGGCGGGTGGTGCGCACTTCGCCCTGCGGGGCCTGGTGCTGCCGACCCTGGTCGAGGCCGCCGTCGCGGCGGGCGACGACGCCGCGGGGCACGACGTCGTGCCCGAGCTGGCGGCGTGGTCGCGGTCCGCGGCCGACCCGCAGGGTCCGGCGCTGCTGCTGCGGTGCCGCGCCCTGCTGGCCCGCGGCGAGGTGACCGACGACCTCTTCGAGCGCGCTCACGCGGCGCACCGGGAGTGCGCCGGCGACTTCGAGCGGGCACGCACCCTGGACCTGCACGGCGCCTGGCTGCGCCGCCGACGTCGCCCGGTGGACGCCCGGGCCCGGTTGCGCGACGCCGTCCAGCTGTACGACCGGTGCGGTGCCGAGCCCTGGTCCCGCGCGGTGCGCGCCGAGCTGCGGGCGGCCGGGGCGGCGCCGGACCGGGCCCCGGGAGGCGGCGCACCACCGACGTCGCTGGCCGGTCTGACCCCGCACCAGGAGCGCATCGCCCGGTGCGTGGCAGCGGGCGACACGAACCGCGAGGTGGCCGCGCGGCTCTCGGTCAGCGTGCGCACCGTCGACTTCCACCTGCGCAACGTGTTCGTCGCCCTCGGTGTGCGTTCACGCGTCGAGCTCGCCCGTCGCGTGGCGGAGGCCGACGCACCGCCCCCGTAGAGACCGACCGGGCGGTATGTCATGCTTGCCTCGAGGCCGCCGCCGTCCTCGAGGAGGGATCATGCCCCACGCCGTCGCCGCACCGCCGCGCCCCGCACCCTCCGGACCGGCGCCCGGCCACCGCACCCCCCTGTCGCGCCACCTGCTCGTCGCGTCCCTGCTCGACGGCTCGTGCCGCACCGCCGACGTGCGCGTCGTGGCGGCACGGCTCGGCCTGCCCCTGCGCGCCACCTACCGCGTGGTGGCCCTGGGCGGCGGACGCGACGGGTCGCTCGCCGCGACGCGCGCCGCGATCAGCGGGCGCGTCGAGCGGGTCCACTGGCACATGTCCCGCCCGGTCGCCTACGGCCTGGTGCTCACCCCCGCGTCCGCGGAGCAGCCCCTGCTGCCCGCGGCCGTCCCGGCCGGTGTCCGCCTCGGCGTCGGCCTGCCCGTCGACACGCTCGTCGAGGTCCCCGAGGCGCGCCGCCAGGCGGACCTCGCCCGCCGGTACACGCCCGCGGCCGGCGGGGCCGCCGGCCTGGAGGACCACCTGACCTCGGCGCTCGTCGGCAGCGACGCCGCGCTGGCGACGTGCTTCGCCGACCGCGTGCTCGGCGCGCTGCTGGCGTGCGAGGACTCCGACACGCTGCTGGCCACCCTGGAGGCCTGGGTGGCGGCGGGCGGCTCGACGCCCCGCACCGCCACAGCCCTCGGGTGCCACCGCAACACCGTAACCAACCGGCTGCGACGCCTCGGCCGCCTCACCGGACGGCGCACGGACCGGCCGGCCGAGCTGGTCGACCTCGTCCTGGCAGTCCGGGCCCACCGCCTCGGCGGGCCCGACTGACGCCGGGACCGCCCGTGCCGCTCAGCCGTCCGCCGGGACGCGGGACAGCACCAGCCGCAGCACGTGACGCGCGGTGCGCTGCAGCTCGCCGAGGGTGATCCCCTCGGGCGCCGCCAGCGAGGCCAGCAGCGAGCCGTCCCCGTGCCGGTCCTCGCGCCGCCACGCACCGGGCATGTTCACGTCGACGCCCGCCCGGACCCGGTAGGCGTCGTTCGTCAGCGCCGGGAAGTCGGGGTCGACGGCCTCGCGCAGCCACCAGTCGGTCATCACCGCGCCGGTGAAGCCCCACTCCCCGCGCAGCACCGTCGTGACCAGGTCGTGGTGGTAGTGGCCCCAGACCCCGTTGATCTTGTTGTACGAGGTCATGACGGTGCGCGGGGCCGCCTCCGCCACGCAGATCTCGAACCCGCGCAGGTAGATCTCGCGCAGCGCCCGCTCGGAGACGCGCGAGTCGTTGTACTCGCGGTTCGTCTCCTGGTTGTTGGCCGCGAAGTGCTTCGGGCAGGCGGCCAGCCCGGCGTGCTGGATCCCGCGCACGGTCGCCGCGGCCATCCGCCCCGTCAGCAGCGGGTCCTCCGAGAAGTACTCGAAGTTGCGCCCGCACAGCGGGTCGCGCTGGATGTTCATGCCCGGCGAGAGCAGGACGTCGGATCCCTTGACGGCCATCTCGTCGGCCAGCAGGGCGTTCAGCCGCTCGACCAGCTCCGGGTTCCAGGTCGAGGCCAGCGCCGTCCCGCACGGCAACAGGGCGGTGTGGGTGGCCAGCCGGATCCCGGCGGGGCCGTCCGTCGTGGTCAGGGCGCGCACGCCCTTGTCCCGCAGGCTGCGGCTGGTCCCCCCGAGCGCTCCGGCGTTGCCGGCGGCGCCGAGCGCCGAGTCCATCGTGAAGTCGCCGCGCGTGAGGGCCTCGAGCTCGTCGTCGTCGAGCTGGGCGACGAAGGCGTCGAGCTCGGCCCGCCCGCCGGCGACGTCGCCCAGCGTGATGCCGACGTCGCCGGTGCGCGCGATCGCGGCCGGCAGACCGGCCAGGACGCGCTCGCGCCGCGGGACCGTGGCCGTGGGCACGGCGGCCTTGTCCGCCACGGTGGTGCCGTCGTCGCCCGTACGGGCCACCAGACGGTCGAACGCGTGCTCCGGGCGCACGGCGGCGGCCTCGCTCAGCCGGCGGACGACCTGCAGGCTCTCGATCTCGACGGCGCCGACCACCGAGGCGGCGCGGACGTCGGTGCCGAGCAGGATCTCGTAGCGCCCGGCCTCCAGCACGGAGGCCGACCGGTGACCGGTCGCACCGGCGTCGTCGTAGGCGGCGACGTCCTCGAGGGCGACGCGCAGGACCAGCCGCTGGGACTCGCCGGGTGCCAGCTCGCGGGTCTTGGCGAAGGCGGCCAGCTGGCGGCGGGGCCGTCCGAGCACCCCGTGCGGTGCGCGCACGTAGGCCTGCAGCACCTCGGCGCCGGCGTGCTCGGAGCCCACGTTGGTCACCGTGGCGTGCACGACGGCGGTGGTGGCGTCGGTGACGACGCTGACGTCGTCCACCGCGAACGTCGTGTAGGACAGCCCGAAGCCGAACGGGAACAGCACGTGCTCGGGGGCGAAGGTCTCGAAGTACCGGTAGCCGACGTAGACGTCCTCGACGTACTCGTTGGCGTCCGGGCCGCCGAAGTGCCCGGCGCTCGGGTAGCGCGCGTAGGACTCCGCGATCGTCGCGGTCAGCCGCCCCTGGGCGGGGACGGCGCCGGTCAGGACGTCGACGACGGCGCGCCCGGACTCCATGCCGCCCTGCCAGGCCACGAGGACGGCGTCGAGGTCGTGCTCGCGCGTCCAGGCCAGGTCGATCACGTTGCCGGTGTCGACGACCACGACCGTGCGCTCGAACGCCTCGGAGACGTGCGCCAGCAGCGAGCGCTCGTCCTCGGTGAGGTAGAAGCTGCCCGGTTCCAGCGCCTGCTCGCGGGCCTCGCCCGCGGCGCGCCCGACGACGACGAGCGCGGTCCCGGCACGCTCGGCGGCGGCGGCGATCTCCTCGGCGCCCAGGGGCATCTCGGGGTGGGACCGGGGCCACGTGCCCCACTCCGGCTCGGGGTCCACGGGGTGCTCGGCGCACCACGCGGCGTAGCGCTCGGCGAGCTCGGCGTCGACCTGCAGGCCGTCCCGGTCGCGCAGCGCGTCGATCAGGTTCCACTGGTAGGGGGGCCGCACGTCCCCGCCGGATCCGTACCCGACCGCGAAGTAGTCCTGCTGGACACGGCCGAACACCGCGATGGTAGCGCTCCCATCCAGCGGGAGCGCCGCGTTCTCGTTCTTCAGCAGCACGACGCCCTCCGCCGCCGCGCGACGGCAGGCCTCGCCCATTGCCTCGGGGATCCACGTGTCGCTCGACCGCAGCCGGACGCGCCCCTGGGCGAGCTGGTCCGCGCTGGTGACGTCACCGATCCCTGCACCTCGTTCACTCACGCGGAACACTGTACGTGCTGGGTCGCACGACGGCGCACCCCGGGGCGACAGCGCCCCGGGGTGCGCCACGCGGCGGGCTCAACCCTCGACGACGCTCAGCCGCAGGTCGATGTTGCCGCGCGTCGCGTTCGAGTACGGGCACACCTTCTCCGCCGCCTCGACGAGCTGCTCGGCCTGCTCGCGCGGCAGGTCCGGCACCACGACCTCGAGCTCGACGGCCAGCTCGAAGCCGCCCGCGCCGTTGGCACCGATCGAGACCCGCGAGCCGACGGACGTCTCGCCCGGCGAGACCTTCTGCACCCGGGCGACGTTCTGCAGCGCCGAGTGGAAGCAGGCGGCGTACCCCGCGGCGAAGAGCTGCTCGGGGTTCGACCCCGCCCCGGACCCGCCCATCTGCTGCGGGATCGCCATGTCCAGGTCGACGCGGCCGTCGTCGCTGCGCACGCGGCCGTCGCGGCCGGCGCCGGTGGACAGGGCCTCGGCGGTGTAGGCGACGTTCTCGATCATGGGTGGAGCTCCTCTCCTCGGGACGGTGCCGACAGGTCGTCGGCGCCGCGGTTCAGGGGCGGGCCAGGAAGTCGTTGGCCTCGCGCAGCCGCGCCATGAGGTCGGCGGCGGCAGCCCGGTCGTCGGGGAGCCGCTCGGCGAGGCAGCGCTGGACGTCGGCGAGCTCGGCGTGCAGGTCGCGGCCGTCGTCGGTCAGGGCGACGACGACGACGCGTTCGTCGTCGCGGTCGCGGTCACGCCGGACCAGCCCGCGTCGCTCGAGCCGCTTGACCAGCGGCGAGAGCGTCCCGGAGTCGAGGTCGAGCATGCGGCCCAGCTCACCGAGGGTGAGCGGCACGCCGTGGTTCGCGCCGAGCAGCGTCAGCACGAGGTACTGGGTGTAGCTCAGGCCCCAGGGGGCCAGCAGCTCGGCGTAGACCCGACCGATGCGCCGTTCGAGCGAGTACACCGCGAAGCACAGCAGCGGGTCGAGCGCTCGGGATGCTCCGACGTCTGGCATGGCTCAACGGTTGCACACCATCTGATTGTGCGCAACCGATATGCTCCGGCCGCAGCCGGTGACCGACCGGTGCGACCGGTCAGCTCCGCGGGATCACCCGGCCGAGGGCGTCCTCGAGCGTGACGACACCGACCGGCACGCCGTCGTCCACGACGACGGCCAGCTGCTCGCTGGCGTGCCGCATCCCCGCCAGCGCCTCGTGGACCGGGGTCCGGGGCCTCACCACGAAGGCGGGTCGCGCCAGCTCCCGGGCCGGCCGCTCCCCCGGCTCCAGCAGCGTGTCGCGCACGTGCAGGATGCGCGGGCCGTCCCCGTGCGCGCCGTCGACGTCGACCAGGATCCTCAGGTGGCCGCTGGCACGGGCGGCGGCCCGTACGGCGGCGACGTCCGCGTCGGCGGGCACGGACGTCGGAGGGACGTCCCGGCGCAGGAGCTCCTCGACGCTCTGGCCCGTCATCTCCAGGGCGCTCGCCAACGGCGAGTGGACGGTGTCGTCCAGCACACCCACCCGTGCGGAGTGCTCGACCAGGTGCCGGATGGTCTCGGCGTCCTGGCCGCCCACCGCGGCGCGGTCGACGGGCTCGACGCCGGTGGCGAGGACCAGGCGGTTGGCCACGCTGTTGATCCAGCTCAGCAGCGGGCGGAAGACCGCGATGAAGGCCCGGGCCGGCGGGGAGACCAGGATCGCGGACCGCTCGGGGTTCGCGATCGCCCACGACTTCGGCGCCATCTCGCCCACCACGAGGTGCAGGAACGTGACGAGCAGCAGCGAGAGCACGAAGGACCCGCCGTCGGCGAGCCAGTGCGGCAGCCCCCAGGACGCCAGCAGCGGGCCCAGCCAGGAGTCGACCGCCGGCTTGGTGACGGCGCCGAGCGCGAACGTGCAGGCGGTGATGCCGAGCTGCGCCCCGGCGAGCATCACCGTCAGCTCGTTCACCCCGCGCAGCGCCGCCCGGGCACCGCGGCTCGTCGCGGCGCGCTCCTCGAGCCGGTGCCGGCGCGCGCCGAGCAGCGCGAACTCGATGACCACGAAGAAGGCGCTCAGCGCCAGCAGGCCCACCGTGGCCGCCACGACCACCCACGGGTTCGTCATCGCACCGTCCCCTCGACGTCGTCGTGCTCGCCGTCCGCGGGTTCCTCGTCCAGCAGGTCGACCCGCACCGTGGCGGGCACCCGGCGCGCCACCTCCAGCACCTCGGCGGACAGCCGCCGGCGCACCGGCTCGTGCAGGGCGAGGTCGGCCGGCTCGACGGGCAGCTCGACGACCACGACGGCACCGACCTCGGGCAGCTCGCCGCACTGCGCGATCAGCAGTCCGGACAGCGTCTCGTAGTCCCCGCGCGGCAGGTCGTGGCCGATGACACGCTCGACCTCGTCGAGGTGGACGTCGCCGCCCATGCGCCATGTCGTCGCGCCCTCCGGCTCGACGACCTCGGCCTGCTCGACGTCGTGCTCGTCGGTGATCTCCCCGACGACCTCCTCCGCCAGGTCCTCGACGGTCAGGATCCCGGCGAAGCCCCCGTACTCGTCGATGACGCACGCCAGCTCGTCGCGCTCGGTCGTGAGCTCACCGAACGCGTCCGGCAGCAGCATCAGGGTGGGCAGGACCGTGGCCGGCCGCATGATCTGCGACACCGGTGCGTCGTCCGCGGCGTCGAGGACGTCGAGGAGGTGGACCACGCCGAGCGGCTCGTCGTCGTCCGAGACGACCGGGTAGCGGGTGTGCGCCGCGGCCATGGCGCTGCGCACCTCGCCCACGGTGGTGCGGGAGTGGACCGTGTCGACCCGCGAGCGCGGCACCATCGCGTGCTCGACGTCGCGCTGCGGGAAGTCGAGGATCCGGTCGAGCATCATCGACAGGTCCTCCGGCAGGTCGCCGCTCTCGCGCGAGTCGGCGACGATGTGCTCGAGGTCGCGGGCCGTCGCGCTGGAGTCGACGTCCTCCACGGGCTCGATCCGGCACAGCCGCAGCAACGCGTTCGCCGCGTGGTCGAACACCGTGATCAGCCACCCGAAGGCCGCCAGGTAGATCTGCGTCGAGCGCGCCAGCCACCGGGCCAGCGGCTCCGGGGCGGCGAGCGCCAGGTTCTTCGGGAAGAGCTCGCCGAAGATCATCTGCAGCACCGTCGAGACCAGCAGCGCCCCGACGGTTCCCACGGCGACGCTCACCCCCGCCGGGATCCCGGCCACGCCCAGGATCTCGCCCAGGCTGGTGCCGACGAGGGGTTCGGCCACGTAACCCACGAGGAGACCGGTCACGGTGATGCCGAGCTGGGCCCCCGAGAGCATGAAGGACGTGCGGCGCGTGACCGACAGCGCGCGTGCCGCGGCCTTGTCGCCCGCCTCCGCGCGGGCGCCGAGGCGCGAACGGTCCACCGACATGTAGGCGAACTCCTGGGCCACGAAGTAGCCGTTGAACGCGATGACGACGCCGATCACGACGAACCCGAGCAGCAGGGTCGCCACGGTGGTCAGCACGGGCGACCGCCCTTCGACCGCACGTCCTGGCCCGGACTGTCGTCACCGTCCGTCGAGCTGTCAGGTCTCCCCACGAGCCGTCTCACGCCTTCCCGTCGTCCGTCGGTGCCACATGCTATCCCGGCGCCGTGCACCGCCGAGCGGCTGCCGCGCCGACCTACGATGGGCTCATGACGCGCCGCTTCCACGCCGTCGTGCACGGCCGGGTCCAGGGTGTCGGCTTCCGTGCGACGGCGGCCGCCGCGGCCGAGCGGGCGGGTGCCGCCGGGCACGTGCGCAACCTGCCGGACGGCACCGTCGAGGCCGAGGTCGAGGGTGACGACGACGCCGTCCGGGCGGTGCTGGAGGTGCTGCGGACCGGGCCGAGCGCGGCCCGGGTGACCCGGGTCGACAGCAGTGAGGTACCGGTGCGCGGCGAGCGCGGGTTCACCGTGCGCTGACCTCATGCGCTCAGGCCGCCCTCCTGGGCGGCGTGCAGGGCCGCGTAGCGTCCCCCTCGCGCGAGCAGCTCGGCGTGCGGCCCGACCTCGACGATCCGGCCGTGGTCGAGCACGACGATCCGGTCGGCCTGCCGCACCGTGGACAGCCGGTGCGCGACGACGAGGGTCGTGCGGTCGGCCATGAGACGGTCGAGGGCGTCACGGACGGCGACCTCGGACTCGGGGTCGAGCGCGCTGGTGGCCTCGTCGAGGAACAGGATGTCCGGGTTGCGGACGATGGCCCGGGCGATGGCGAGCCGCTGGCGCTGACCGCCGGAGATGCGGGCCCCGCGCTGACCGACCACGGTGTCCCACCCCTCGGGCAGCACGTCGACGAACCCCAGCGCGTTGGCGTCCCGCAGGGCCGCACGGATCCGCTCGTCGTCGGCCTCGTCGTCCAGGCCGTACGCGACGTTGTCGCGGATGGACCCTTCGAACAGCACCGACTCCTGGGGCACGACGGAGACGTGCCGGCGCACGGTCCGCAGGTCGAGGTCGGCCATGTCCTGGCCGTCGAGCAGGATCCGGCCGCCGGTGGGGCGCACGAACCCGAGCACGAGGTTGAGCAGGGTCGACTTGCCGGAGCCCGAGGGTCCCACGAACGCGACGGTCTCGCCGGGACGGATCTCGAGGTCGATGCCGGCGAGCGCGTCCGACTCGGCCTCGGGGTACCGGTGGTGGACGTGCTCGAGCCGGAGGTGTCCGGTGACCTGCTCGACGGGGCGGCGCCCCTCGTTCTCCTCGAGGTCGGGCTCGGCCAGCACCTCGGCGATGGACCGCATGGACTCGACGCCGCGCGCGGTGACCGGCACCAGGTTGAGCACCTGGGTCAGCCCCTGGGTCAGCAGGCTGAAGTAGGTCGAGAGCAGCACCACCTCGCCGGGGGTGATGGGGATGATCCCGGACAGCGACACCGTGGCCGCGAGCACCAGGCAGAACACCCCGAGGAACTGCATGGACACCCAGGACATGGACTGCATGCGGCCGTTGAGCATGTCCAGGTTGAGTCCCGCGCGGCGCACGTAGTCCGCGCCGGTGGCCACCCGGGTGGCGGCCGTCTGCTCGAGACCGTGGGCGCGGGTGACGGGGATGAGGGAGGCCATCTCCCCCACCCGGGACGCGAACCCCTCCATCTCGCGACGGAACTGCTCGTTGCGGGCCTGGGACCGACGGGCCATCGTGCGGCGGATGAGCAGCGCGGTGGGGATGACCAGCGCGTACACGGGCAGGAACTCCGGGACGCGGATCGCGGTCATCGAGATCGCGCCGACGAGCACCATGATCGCGGACAGCAGCGGGTGGGTGACCTGCTGCAGCATCATCTCGACGTTCTCGACGTCGCGGACCACCTTGGACTGCACGAGGGCTGCGCTGGAGCGCGCGTAGTAGCCGATGGAGAGCGTCTGCAGGCGCTCGACGAGCGCGTTGCGCAGCCGGACGCCGGTGTCACGGACCACCGTCATGAAGTTGCGCGTGTACAGGATGTGGTGGGGGTAGTTCTGCGCCAGCAGCACCGCGGCGACACCGAACCAGATCAGCACCGAGCTCACGTCGCCGTCCTCGGCCACGATGTCGATCACCGCGCCGGTGATGACCGGCAGGAACCACAGCGGGATCTCCTTGAGCGTGAACGCGTACAGGGCCAGCGCGAGGCGGCGCGGCTGGGCGGTCAGCAACCGCAGGATCGACCGGACGGGATGGGCACCGTCGATGCGTTCGACGTCGGACACGTTGGTCAGGGATCTTCGAGACACGACGCCGATCGTATCGATTCAATCGACATCGGGCCTTGCGATGTCGGACGGGATGCGATGAGGTAAGGCTTACCTACAACGTTCGCCTCTCGGCGACCGGAAGGAGAGCGCCCGTGCATCCGGACACCGGCCCCCTGCGCACACCCGACCAGCACGCGCACCCCGACAGTGGCGCGTGCGGCCACCACGTCCTCGTCGCCGGCCTGGCCGACGACACCGCCACGGTCCGGTCGCTCCTCGAGGCGCTGCCGGCGTGCACCGTCGGCCAGGTCCTCCTCGAGGCGGAACCGGACCGGGCGCCCGACGTCGCGGGCTGGGACGTCCCCGGCCGCGTCGCCGTCCACGTGCTGCGGCGGGACACCACCCCGGTGGCACGCCGGCGCCGAGGACGACGCCTCGCGACGGCGCTCGACGCGTGGGTGACCGAGTGGCTCGACCCCGAGGGCTGCGCGTGCGCCGGACCCTTCACCCTCTGGGTCGGTGGCGCCGGCAACGCCGAGGTCGAGGTGCTGTGCCGCCGTCTCGAGCGAGGCCTGGACCCCGCGTCCGCCCACCTTCACCGACCCGGTCGCTGAGCCGAGGCACCCAGGTCCTGGGTGCCGACCACACCCAGCAGCCGGAGCCGTTCGGCGGCATCGCTGCCCGGGGCCGCGGTGAGCACCAGGAGCGCCTGAAGTCGGTCCTCGGTCAGCAGGACCTGGCAGTCCACCTCGATCTCGCCGACCACCGGGTGGATCAGCACCTTGTGGTCGACGAACCGCTGCGCCACCTCCTGGCGATCCCACAGGGCGGAGAACTCCCCGCTCAGGTCCGTCAGCACGTCCACCAGCGCCGCGGCCCGCGAGCGCGGCCCCAGCAGTCCGAGCGCGGCCCGCAGGCTCGCGACGAGCGACCTGCCCTGGCGGTCACGGTCGTCGGCCGGGTAGACGGCGCGCGCCGTGGCGGGGTGGGCGAACCAACGGTAGATCTCGCTGCGCTCCCACCCGCGCAGAGTGTCGGTGTCGCCGTACAAGGCGCGGGCGAGGTCGTTCTGGGCGAGCGTCTCCCCCAGCGGCCCGAGGATCAGCGCCGGGGTGTCGTCGAGCCGGTCCAGCACCCGTTGCAGCGCCGGCGCCACCCGACCGGCGTCGACGGTCCGCGGCGGGGCGGGCTGGCCTGCCGTGCGGAACAGGTAGTCGCGCTCGTCGTCGGTCAGGCGCAGGGCGCGAGCCAGTGCGGCCAGGATGTCGGTGCTGGGCTGCGGGCCCCGCTGCTGCTCCAGGCGTGTGTAGTAGTCGGTTGACATGGTCGCCAGCAGGGCCACCTCCTCGCGCCGCAGCCCGGGAGCGCGCCGCCGCAGTCCCGGCGGCAGACCGACGGCGGCCGGCTGCAGCGCCTCGCGGCGACGTCGGAGGAACTCGGCGAGGGCGCGACGGTCCATGGCTCCCATCCTCGCGGCCGGGCGGGCCCGGTGCCAGGGATCGCTGGTCCCCCGTTCCGTGAGGCCTGTCCCGCATCGGTCGGTGCGTCCAGGCTCGAACCATGGACATCACCCGCAGCACCGTCTTCATCCCCGGCGCCACGAGCGGCATCGGCCTCGCCCTGGCCGTCGCGCTCCACGAGCAGGGCAGCACCGTCGTCGTCGGCGGGCGCCGCACCGACCGGCTCGCGCAGATCGCGGCCGACCACCCCGGGATCGACACCGTTCCGATCGACATCACGGACCCGGCGAGCATCGACGACGCCGCCCGCACCGTCCTGGGACGGCATCCGGACCTCGACGCGATCGTCGCGATGGCCGGGATCATGCAGGTCGAGGACTGGCACCGCCGCGAGAGCTTCCTGGCCAGCGCCGAACGCACCGTCATCACGAACGTGCTCGGACCGATCCGGCTGATCGGCGCGTTCGTCGAGCACCTGCAGCGCCGCCCCGACGCGACGATCGTGACCGTCTCGTCGGGGCTCGCGTTCGTGCCGCTGGCCGCCACGCCGTCCTACGACGCGTCGAAGGCCGCGATCCACCGGCTCAGCGAGGCGCTGCGACTGCAGCTCGCGGACACGGGCGTCGACGTCGTCGAGATCGTGCCGCCGGCGGTCGCCACGGACCTGTTGCCCGGTCAGCGCGACAACCCGATCGCGATGCCGCTCGAGGAGTTCGTCTCCGAGGTCGTCGACCTGCTGCGCTCGCAGCCGGGCGCCCCGGAGGTCCTCGTCGAGCGGGTCGGGTTCCTGCGCCACGCCGAGGCGCACGGAACCTTCGACGAGGTGGTGGCCACGCTGAACGCCTCGGACCACCACGGCCGCTGACGAGCGGCTACCCGTGCACGGAGGCGGCGACCAGCCACGCCGTGAGCAGCACGACCACCACCATGAAGGCGGTCTCGTGACCGGCGCCACGCTGCAGAAGACGGCCCGCCGCGTGCGCACGGCGGGCCCCGTGGCCGGGTGCCTGCAGCAGGGGCACCACCCGGAAGTGCTGATAGGCGCCGATCGTGGCGACCACCGCGACGATCGCGACCTTGGCGAGCAGGAACAGCCCCCAGCTGGTCTCCCACAGCTGCGAGGGCCGGTCGAGGATCGCCACGGTCAGGGCCACCCCGGCGATCCCGACCACCACGACGGACCCGGTCGCCAGCACCGAGAAGCGGCTGCCCAGCAGTCCGGCGTCCAGCGGGCGCGCGTCACGCCTTCGTCGGCGCAGCACGACGCCGACCATGACGACCCCGCCGACCCAGGCGGCGGCGGCCAGCAGGTGCGCGACGTCGGTGATCACGACGAGCCAGTGCGGACCGACGCTGTTGCTGTGGCCGTCGAGCACGATGCCCGCTCCGAGCAGCAGCGTGCCCACGACGGCGAGCCACGAGCCGACCAGCGTCCGCCGGGCACCGAGCAGCATCGCCAGGGCGCCGGCGGCCTGGAGTCCCAGGACCAGCCCGGTGCCCCCGGTCAGGGCGTCGGCGAGCGCGGGCGGGCTGACCGCGGCGGTCACGTCGCCCTGTGCCACGACGACCGACCGGGCGGCCAGGCGCAGCGGCACTCCCACGAGCGCGAGCACGCCGACCCAGCGCACGGCCGTGAGCACGGCGGGCACGTCGTGCCGGTCGCGTCCGCGCAGGACGAGTGCGGCGAACAACAGGCCGCCGCCGCCGACCAACGCGCCCCACAGCACGGCGGCACCGGCCAGCCGGGCCGCCACCGCGGCGAACTCGGCCGCGTCGTCCTCTGCGGCCTCGGCCTCCGGGTCGGTCGCCGCGTCCGCCTCCGCGGTCGCGGTCGGCGCGGCCTCCGCGTCGGGTGCGGCGCCCTCGTCCGCGCTGCCGTCGTCGGTCGACCCGCCGTCCGGCGCGGCGCCGGTGACGGTGAAGGCGACGGTGCCGTCCAGGGGGTGGCCGTCCTCGGCGGCCACGCTCCACTCGAGCGTGTAGTCGCCGTCGGTCAGCGGCTCCTGCGGGGTGGCGAGCAGAACCACGCCGTCGTCCTGCGGGGTGACCGCCACCGGCACGGCCCCGTCCGGGCCGGTGACCTCGACGGCCTCACCCAACGGGGTGACCGGCAGGGTGAACGTCAGGACGACCTCCGCGACCGGCCCGTCGGCGGTGGAGCCGTCGGCGGGCTCGACGGTGTCGAGGTCCGTGTGCGCCTGTGCGGGGACGGCACCGGCGAGCAGGAGCAGCAGGCCGAGCAGCACAGCGCCGGCGAGGGCGGGGATCCGGCTGTGCAGGTTCCCTGGGCGGTGGACGCGGCGGGGTCGGCCGCGCGGGCGGACAGGCAGGGCGGGGGCGGCGGGGAGCGCCGACCCGGTGAGACGGGCGGTCATGGGGTCCTTCGGCGGGATCGTTCGGGGAGCCGGCGTGGCCGGCTGCTCCGGGGACGGGGGCGGGCCGTCGATGACGACCGCCCGCTCACGTGCGCGAGATCCCGAGCGCCAGGAGGTCGGGCGGGGCGACGCTGCGCGTGGTGGCGACCAGTGCTCCGACGAGGCGTCGACCCGCAGCCCGTGCGTCCTGCGCCGGCGAGGTCACGGCACGCGCCCGGAGCGCGACCAGCGCCAGCAGTGCGGCCGCGGCCAGCAGCGTGCAGACCACCAGGGTTCCGTGGTCGTGGTCCTCGGCGGGGCTCTCGTGCGTGTGCGCCGCGACGTCGCCCAGGATGGGCGCGGCGTGCTCGGGAGCCGCGTGGACCACGCCACCGGCCGAGCCGTGGAGGTGCCCCGCGGACACCGACGAGGCCGAGGGCTGGTGGGACACGACGAGCAGCACCAGGGCAGCGACGAGCAGCGCCACGCCCGCGCCCAGCAGCAGCGCACGCAGCAGTGGCCGGGGACCCGCCGGGCCCGGTGCCGAGCTCGTCATCCTGCGATCCTACGCGCCACCGATCATCGCGCCGAGGGCGATCCCCAGCACGAGCCCGACCGCGGCCATCGGCTCCGTCCCTCCCGTCGTCCGGTCGTCCTGCCGTGTGCCCCATCGTGGCGAGGTCCCGCGAGGTCAGCATCCGGAGACTCCGCCCCGGCGGCACGGCGGACGCGCAGACGGGTCGCGGCCGACGTCGTCACCGTCCTCGACGACGTCGGCCGCGACCCGTGAACCCGGCTCAGGCGGAGGCGTCGGTGAGCCGGTCGACCTCGCCCGGCGTGAGCTCGAGCGTCATGGAGGTCAGCAGCGCGTCGAGCTGGTCGGTGCGGCGCGCACTGGCGATCGGCGCCACCACCGTCGGCTGCGCGCGCAGCCAGGCGAGCGCCGCCGAGGCGACGGGCACGTCGTGCGCCGCGGCGACCTCGTCGAGCGCGTCCAGCACCCGGCGGCCCCGCACGTCGAGGTAGCGCGCCGCACCCTGCGCTCGCGGGCTGTCGGGCGTGACGCCCTCGCGGTAGGTGCCGGTCAGGAATCCGGACGCCAGCGCGTAGTAGGGCAGCACCCCCAGGCCGTGCCGCAGCGCGGCGCCCTGCTGCGCCTCCTCGAACCCGCGCTCGACGAGGTTGTAGTGCGGCTGCAGCGCCACGGGGCGGTGCAGCCCCTCGGCGTCGACCGCGGCGAACCACTGGTCGATCCGCTCGGGGCTGTAGTTCGAGATCCCGATCTCGCGCACCAGACCGTCGTCGACGAGCCGGGAGAACGCGGCGGCGGTCTCGGCCACCGGGGTCTCGGCGTCGTCGAAGTGCGCGTAGTACAGGTCGATGTGGTCGGTGCCCAGGCGCTGCAGGGACGCCTCGGCCGCGGCACGGACGTTCGCCGCGGACAGTCCGGGGTACTCGGGGTGCTGGGAGACCTTGGTGGCGACGAGCACGTCATCACGGCGACCGCCGCGTGCGAGCCAGCGACCGATGGTCGCCTCGCTCTCGCCCCCGGAGTTGCCGGGGACCCAGGCCGAGTAGACGTCGGCAGAGTCGACCATCCGACCGCCGGCCGCCACGAAGGCGTCCAGGACGGCGAAGGAAGCGTCGTCGTCGGCCGTCCAGCCGAAGACGTTCCCGCCAAGCGCGAGGGGCGCCGCGGACAGGTCGAGGGAACCGAGCTGTGCTGAGATCGTTGACTGCGTCATACGAGCGACAATCGATGCAGGGCCGGTGGAAATTCCCGGTACTGCGGCAGCGGGAAGGCGAGGACGGATGACCCAGGAGACGACGACGGTGTCCGGAGGTGGTCCGCGCGACGGCGCGACGCACGTCGTGGCGGCGCCGGCCGGCCGGTTCGTGGTCCAGGTCGGCCCCGACGTGCTGCGCGCCGGGGGTATCCGCTACGCCCGGGCCGCACGCTTCGAAGCACCGGTGGACGAGCCACCGGCCGCGGGCACCGTCGACGCGACCGGGTTCTCGCCGTCGTGCCCGCAGCATCCCGACCCGGCCGGGCTGGACGTCTTCGGCCCGGACTCCGCGCGACCGCTGCCGCCGTCCGAGGACTGCCTGCGGCTGACCGTCACCGCACCCGTCGACGCCGCCCCGGGCGAGAACCTGCCCGTCGTGGTGTGGATCCACGGCGGGTCCTACGTGTCCGGCGCCGGCGACGCGATCAGCTACGACCCGACCCTGCTGGTGCGTGAGCAGCGCGTCGTCGTGGTCGCGGTGACGTACCGCCTCGGCGTGCTGGGGTTCCTGGGCGACGCCGAGCACCCGGCGAACCTCGGCCTGCTGGACATGCTGGCGGCGCTGCGATGGGTGTCGCGCAACGTGGCGGCCTTCGGCGGCGATCCCGGCTGCGTGACCGCGATGGGCGAGTCCGCGGGGGCGGACGCGATCGTTCACCTGATGGTCGCCGACGGCGCCACCGGGCTGTTCCGGCGGGCGATCGTGCAGAGCCCGCCGCTGGGGATCTCCCGCCGCCGCGCGGCCATGGCGGCCGCCATGGCCGCCGAGGTGCGCACCGTCCGCGACGACGCGCCCCTGGAGGACCTGCTCGCCGCCCAGCACCGCGCCGCGCGCCGCGTCCTGCCCCGCTTCGGGCTGCGCGCGGCGATGCCGTTCGGCACCCAGTACGGCTTCGCTCCCCTGCCGCCGGAGGAGCACCTGGCCTCCGCCTGGTCGCGGGTCGCCCCGCAGGTCGAGCTCCTGGCGGGGACGAACGCCCGCGAGGCCGCGCTGTTCGTGGACGGCGCGCTGCCCCGGCCGCTCGTCCCGGGGCTGGGCCGCGGGCTGCGCGAGGCGGCGGCACGCGGGCTCACCCGGACGGTGTACGGCCGCGCGGTGGACCGTTTCGTCCAGCGCCACCGCCGCGCCGGCGGCCGCGCCGCCCGGTACACCTACCTCGGCGGCGACGCGCACCACCCGCTCCGGGCGGCGCACGCCACCGAGCTCCCGCTGCTGCTCGGTGACCCCGACGGCTGGCGCGGGGTGCCGGTGGTGGCGGGCCGCTCCGACACCGGGCTCCTCGACACCGGCCGGACGCTGCGTGCCGGCTGGGCCGAGTTCGCCCGCTCCGGTCGCCCACCCACCGACGTCCCCGCGCTGCTGCGTGTCGACTGACGTCTACTTGACGGCGCCGCCCATCGCCCCGGCGGCGATGTACCGCTGGGCGAGCACGAGCAGCACGATCGCCGGGACCGACGACAGCACGGCGGTCGCCATGACGGGACCCCAGCTCTGCACGTTGCCCTGCAGGTAGTCGTAGATGCCGAGCGTGACCGGCTTGATGTCCGCACCCGTGGTGAGCGTCAGGCCGAACATGAAGTCGCTCCAGGCGAACAGGAAGCAGAACAGCCCGGCCGTGATGAGCGAGTTCTTGCTCACCGGCACGATGATCGACCAGAAGGCCCGGAAGTGGCTCGCGCCGTCGACGCGTGCCGCCTCGGTCAGCGCCGGCGGGATGGACCGCATGAAGGCGCTCATGATGAGGATCGCGAACGGGATGCCGTGGGTGGCGTTGGCCAGGATCAGCCCGGGGTAGGAGTTCAGGAGTCCCAGGTCGTTGAACAGCGTGTACAGCGAGTTGGCGATGACGATGCCGGGGATCATCTGCGCCAGCAGCAGCGCGAACAGGAAGATGCCCATCCCGCGCAGCCGGAACCGGGACAGCGCGTACGCCGCCGGGGTGGCGACCGCGAGGGAGACGACGACGGCGCCGAGGGCGACGACGATGCTGGTGAGCAGGTTGCCGGTCTGGTCCTGGATCGCGGTGCGGTAGCCGTCGAGAGTGATGTCGGTCGGGAAGAACGTGCTGCTGGCCGCGGTGCTGCCGCCCTGGAGGGAGACGTTCACCATCCAGTACACGGGGAACAGCATGAAGGCCAGCAACGCGATCCCGAGCGCGGTGCTGAGCAGCGTGCGTGGTGTGGTCGTCGGCGACATGGCGGACCTCACTCCTCCTCGGCGCGTCGGTTCGCGCGCAGGTAGACGACGGCGAACACCAGCGAGACGACGATGAGCACGTTGCTCACGGCGGCACCGGTGCCGAAGGAGAACTCCTGGAATGAGCGGCGGTAGGAGTCCGTGGCGAGCGTCTGGGTCGCGTTGGCCGGTCCGCCGCCGGTCAGCCCCAGGATGATGTCGAGCACCTTGAGCGTGTAGATCACGCCGAGCACCAGCACGACGTTGACCACCGAGCGCAGGTTCGGCCAGGTGATGTACCAGAAGGCCTTCCACCCGGTGGCGCCGTCGAGCGCCCCGGCCTCGTAGAGCTCGTCGGGGATGTTCTGCAGCCCGCTGTACAGCAGGGTCATGTTGAACGGGATGCCGACCCAGACGTTGACGAGGATCACGGCGACCAGGGCGATGTCCGGGCTGGTCAGCCAGCGGATCGGGTCGTCGATGAGCCCGATGCCCTGCAACGTCTCGTTGAGGATGCCGCCGTCCTGGTCGAGGATCCAGCGCCACACGGCGCTCCCGGCGATCATCGGCAGCAGCCACGGCAGCAGCAGCAACGACCGAAGGACGTTGTTGAGCGGGAAGCGCCGCTTGAAGAACAGCGCGAACAGCAGGCCGATCACGAACTGCCCGGCGATCGACCCGAGCGTGAAGAGCGCGGTGTTGACGACCGTCGTCCGGAAGATCCCGCTGCTCACGACCTCGGCGTAGTTCGCGAGTCCGACCCAGGGGGCCTCGCCGGTGACGAAGGTGCGCACCGAGTAGTCCTGGAACCCCATCACGAGGTTCTTCACGATCGGGTAGCCGAAGAAGATCAGCACGTAGGCGATCGCCGGCACCAGGAACAACCACTGGGCGGTCAGCTCGCGGCGTCGGGCACGGCGCCGCGTCGGGGGCGGGGACGACGGCGGCGCTGCGGCGCCCCGTGGTCCTGCGGCGAGGGTGGTGGTCATCGTCGTCCGTCCTCTCGTTCGTTCCGGGCAGGGCCCGTGCCGGCGTACCGCATCAGTCCTGCGCCGCCACGCGCTCGAGCGCCTCGGCCGGGGACTCGGTGTCGGTCAGGGCGAGCTGTTCCGCGGTGTAGATCTGGGTGGCGGCCTGCGGCCAGTCGGGGCCGAGCAGCGCGGTGCGGGCGCGGGCGGTCTGCACCGTGTCGACGAAGGTGGCGATTGTGGGGTTCTGACGGGCGGCCTCCGCGGCGACCGCGCTGTCGGCGGGGACGGCGCCCCGACCCGTGGCCATCGTCAGCTGGTTCTCCCCGGCGGTCACGCAGTCGACGAACGCGCCGGCGGCGGCCATCTTCTCCGGGTTCCCGGTGTCCGGGACGGTGAAGGCCTCCCCGCCCAGCGGGGCCTCGAGGGTGTCGCCCGCGGCCGGGACCGGCAGCGGCACCGAGGCGTACTCGAGGCCCTCGGCGGCCTCCAGGCTGGGCATGTTCCACGGACCGTTCACCATCATCGCCGCGTTGCCGGCGATGAACTGGTCGTTGACGTCGTTCTGCGACCAGTTCACGACGCTCGCCGAGGCCGAGCCGTCCTCGACCAGCGCGTCGACGAGCTCCAGCGCCTCGACGGCCTCGGGCGAGGCCAGGTCGTCCTCCTCGGCGCCGTTGCTCCACAGGAACGGCAGGAACTGCCAGGTGCCCTCGAAGCTGTTGGTCGCGCTGAACGCGATCCCGTACCGGTCCTCGGTGGTCAGCTCCGCGGCCGCGGTCCGCAGCTCGTCCCAGGTGGTCGGAGGCTCGACGCCCGCCTCGGCCAGGGCTCGTGCGTCGTAGAACAGCCCGATCGAGTTCACCACGGGGGTGATCCCGTACAGCGCGCCGTCGTAGGTGCCGGCGTCGAGCACGCCCTGCGGCAGCCCCGCGCCGGAGATGCCGTAGTCGCCCAGCGGGCTCAACGCGCCGGAGGAGGCGATCTGCTGCACGTCCGGGTTGTCGAGCATCAGCACGTCGGGCAGGGTCTGCGACGACGCCTGCTGGAGCACGGTGGCGATGAGCCCCGACCCCGCGACGTGGTTCGCCCGGACGTCCAGGCCAAGGTCCGCCGCGCACGCGTCGTAGATCTCCTCGTAGACGGGCGCGCTCGTGGCCGACATCGTGTCGGTGACGACCAGCGTGCCGTCGTCCGCGCCTGTCTGACCGCTGCACGCGGACAGGCTCAGCGCGACGCCGGCGGCCGTCGCCGCACCGACGGCGGTGGGGGTTCGTCGCACGGTCGAAGCTCCTTCGCTCGGTGGTGTGCTGGCGAGGCGAGGCACGGTCACCCGCTCGCGTCAAAGCGCTTTACCGGTGACACCGTAGCCTGGATCAAAGCGCTTTACCAACCGCCCGTCCATGTGTGATCATCGGACGGCAGTCCGCACCCGCCGACGTACCGACCCCGCAGGAGGCCCCCGTGGTGACCATGCAGGACGTGGCCGACCGGGCCGGCGTCTCCCTGACGACGGTCTCGTTCGTCGTCAACGGCACCAAGCCCGTGGCCGAACGGACGCGGCAGCGCGTGCAGACCGCGATGGCCGACCTCGGCTACCGCCGCAACGTCGTCGCCCGTGCGCTGGCCAGCCGGCACAGCCGCATCGTGGCGCTCGTCTTCCCCGCGCTGGAGCACCGCCTCAGCGCGACGGCGCTGAGCATCGTGACCGCGGCCGCCTCGGCGGCCACCGGACGCGGGTTCAACGTGGTGCTGTGGCCCGTCGCCGGAGCCGACCAGCTCGAGGACTACGTGTCCGGCGGCCTCGTCGACGGCGTGCTGCTCATGGAGGTGACGGCCGACGACCCCCGCATCGCGGTGCTCGAGCGACGTGGTGTCCCGTTCGGCCTCATCGGACGCACCCGGGAGCCCGACGGCCTGTCCTACGTCGACATGGACTTCGACGCGATGGTCACCACCGGGCTGGACCACCTCGTGGACCTGGGCCACCGGAGGATCGGGCTCCTCATCGGTGACCTGGACTCCCCCTCCTGGGCCGGCTACGGCCCGATCACCCGCACCGAGGCCGCCTACCGTGCCGAGGCCGACCGGCGCGACCTGGACGCCGTCGTCGTGCGCGCGGCCCAGGACCCACGATCCGGGCACCGCGCCGCCGACGAGCTCCTCGCCGACCACCCCGACGTCACCGCCGTCCTGGCGCTCAACGAGGCCGCGCTGCCCGGGTTCGTCAACGGCCTCCTCGCCGCGGGCCGTGCCGTCCCGGACGACGTGTCCGTGCTCGGGATCGCTTCCTCCGTCGAGGCGATCGCCACCGCGGACCCACCCGTCAGCGCCGTCGTGGCCCCCGGGCCCGAGCTGGGCCGACGCAGCCTCGAGGCGCTCGTCGACCGGCTGACGGAACCGTCGACACCGCCGCTGCAGCTCCTGCTCGGCGGAGAGCTCCGCCCCGCCGGGTCCACCGCCGCCCCGCGCTGACGCCACCGCACCGCGCTCCGCACCACCACTGGGAAGGTTCCCGATGAAGTTCACCGACGGTTTCTGGCACGCCCGCCGAGGGGTCGCCATCCACTACGCCCGCGAGGTCGACCGGCTCACGGCCGCCGACGGCGCGCTGCACGCGATCGCGCCCACGAAGGTCGTGCGTCACCGCGGTGACACCCTCAACCTCCCGGTCGTCACCACGTCCGTGTCCGCCCCGGCCGAGAACGTCGTCCGGGTGCGCCACACCCACCACAAGGGCGCGGGCGACCACTTCCGGTTCCCCGTGAACACCGGCGACGACGTCGGCGAGGCCGTCGTGGCGGGCGACGAGGGCACGGTCACCTCCGGCGCGCTGAGCGCCCACCTGTCCGTCGGGAAGACCTGGTCGCTCGAGTTCCGCGCGGAAGGACGGACCCTGACCCGGTCCGGCGGCAAGTCCGCCGCCTGGGTCGACGTCTCCCCCGGTGCCGCCGTCGACCACGGGTCCCCCCAGCTCGAGCGCGACGGCCGCACGAGCTACATGTTCGACCAGCTCGACCTCGGCGTCGGCGAGCTCGTCTACGGCCTGGGCGAGCGGTTCGGCCCGGTGGTCAAGAACGGCCAGAGCGTCGACATCTGGAACGAGGACGGCGGGACGTCCAGCGAGCAGGCCTACAAGAACGTGCCCTTCTACCTGACGAACGCCGGCTACGGCGTGTTCGTCGACGACCCCGGGCACGTGTCGTACGAGGTGGGCTCCGAGGCCGTCGAGCGGGTGCAGTTCTCCGTGCCCGGCGAGACGCTGGACTACTACGTGATCTACGGCCCCGACCCGAAGTCGATCCTCGAGCGGTACACGGCCCTCACCGGCCGACCCGCCCGCGTGCCCGCGTGGTCCTACGGCCTGTGGCTGTCGACGTCGTTCACCACCGACTACGACGAGCAGACGGTGAGCTCGTTCATCGACGGCATGGCCGAGCGGGAGATCCCGCTCAGCCTGTTCCACTTCGACTGCTTCTGGATGCGCGAGTTCACCTGGTGCGACTTCGAGTGGGACCCGCGGGTGTTCCCCGACCCGGAGGGCATGCTCGCCCGCCTGCACGACCGCGGCCTGCGCGTCTGCGTGTGGATCAACCCCTACATCGCTCAGCAGTCACCACTGTTCGACGAGGGCATGGCCGCGGGCTACCTGGTGAGGAACCGCGACGGCAGCGTGTGGCAGTGGGACCGCTGGCAAGCCGGCATGGCCCTGGTGGACTTCACCAACCCCGACGCCACGGCCTGGTACCAGGACAAGCTGCGCCGGCTGGTGCGCCAGGGGGTGGACGCCTTCAAGACCGACTTCGGCGAGCGCATCCCGACCGACGTGCAGTACTTCGACGGCTCCGACCCCGAGCGGATGCACAACTACTACACCCACCTGTACAACCAGGCGGTGCACGAGGTCCTCGCCTCCGAGCGCGGCGCCGACGACGCCGTGCTGTTCGCCCGCTCCGCCACCGCCGGCGGCCAGCAGTTCCCAGTCCACTGGGGCGGCGACAACACCGCCTCGTACGTGTCGATGGCCGAGTCGCTGCGGGGCGGGCTCTCCCTGGCCTACAGCGGGTTCGGCTACTGGAGCCACGACATCGGCGGCTTCGAGATGACCCCGGACGCCGGGGTCTTCAAGCGCTGGACGGCGTTCGGCCTGTTCTCGAGCCACTCGCGGATGCACGGCAGCGGGTCCTACCGGGTGCCGTGGATGTTCGGCGAGGACGAGTCCGACCCGACCGGCGCCGTCGCCGTGACCCGGAAGTTCGCGCGGCTGAAGAACCGGCTCGCGCCGTACCTGGTCGCCACGGGCGAGGAGGCGCACCGGCGTGGCACGCCGATGATGCGGCCGATGCTGCTGGAGTTCCCCGAGGACCTCACCGTGGCGCACCTCGACCGCCAGTACATGCTCGGCGGCGACCTCCTCGTCGCCCCGGTCTTCAGCGCCGAGGGTCAGGTGGACCTCTACCTGCCCGCGGGCGAGTGGGCCGGGCTGCTCACCGGCGAGCGCATCACGGGCGGCCGGTGGGTCCGCGAGCAGCACGACTTCGACTCGCTGCCGGTCTACCTGCGTCCCGGCGCCGTCGTGCCGCTCGCCCGCCACGAGGACCGGCCCGACGCGGACCACCTCGACGGGCTCACCCTGCTGGTGCACCCCGACCCGGACCCCGACTGGTCGCGCACCGTTCAGGTCGCCGGTACCGACGGCTCCGCGGTCTCCTTCACGGTCCGGCGTCGCGGCGACGTGGTGGAGGCCGAGTCCGACCAGCAGGACGGGTGGTCCCTGCAGGTCGCCGGCGGCGACGTCGCACCGGCCGCAGAGGGCCGCACGGAGGTGCGCGCATGAGCGCCCGTCCGGCGATCAGCGCCGCCCCGTCCACCCCCGCCTGGGTGCCCGGGGCCGTCGAGGCGTCGGGTGCCCGCCTCGTCCCGCTCGGCGCCGAGACCGAGGGCCTGCTCTGGTTCGGCCCGCTCGGCGTCGACGGGCTGGGGCCCGCACTCGCCTCGGCGCCCCGGGTCCGCTGGGTGCAGCTTCCGTCGGCCGGCGTCGACGCCGCGCTCGACGCCGGGCTGATCGACTCCGACCGCACCTGGACGTCGGCCAAGGGCGCCTTCGCGGAACCCGTCGCGGAGCACGCCCTGGCGCTGACTCTCGCGGCGCTGCGGCAGCTCCCGGCACGGGCCAGGACGCGCACCTGGGGCACCGAGGCCGGCCGGTCCCTGTACGACGCACGCGTGCTGGTCCTCGGGGCCGGCGGCATCGCCCGCTCGTTCCTCGAGCTGCTCGCACCGTTCCGGACCCGCAACGTCGTGGTCCGGCGTCGGACCGCGCCCGTACCCGGAGCGGAGCGGGTCGTCACGGGCGCCGACCTGCACGCCGAGCTCGCCGAGGCGGACGTCGTGGTGCTCGCCGCGGCGCTCACCGAGCAGACCCGCGCCCTGGTCGGCCCGCAGGAGCTGGCGGCGATGCGGCCCGGTGCGACGCTCGTGAACATCGCGCGCGGCGGCCTGGTCGACACCGACGCCCTGGTGGCCGCCCTGCGGTCCGGGCAGGTCGGGGCGGCCGCGCTGGACGTCACCGACCCCGAGCCCCTGCCGGACGGCCACCCGCTGTGGGAGCTGCCGAACGCGCTCGTCACGCCGCACACCGCGGACACCCCCGAGATGGTCGAGCCGTTGCTGCGCCGTCGCGTGGTGGAGAACCTGGGCCGGTTCGTCGCCGGGGACACTCTCGAGGGTGTCGTCGACCCCACGACGGGCTACTGACACGGGCTCGTCGGCGTCACGGGAACCGTGACGCCGACGAGCCGTCACAGCTCGCGCACCCGTCCCGGGCCGTCGGGGCGGGCGAGCCGCACCGCCTCCGTGGCGTACCAGGCGAACCCGATCGCGAACAGGAGCCGCTCGGTCACGCCGGCGCCCCCCGGCATCGTCTCCGCGGCCAGCGCCAGCACCGGCACGCCCGCGAGCGCCACGACGTCGAGCACCGCGATCCGGCCGGGCCGGGTCCCGCGTCGGATGCGGACGCCCAGCACGCCGACGAAGAACGCCAGCACGGCGGTCGTGGCGGCCCAGGTGTGCAGGCCGGCCTCGACCCGGTCGCCGGCGCCGCCGTACCAGGGGCTCGCGGAGAACACGGCGAGGGCGACCATGGCGGTGCCGAAGACGGCGTGGCCGCCGCGACCGACCGGACCCCAGGCGTCCCCGGCACGGGCGGCCTCCAGCAGGACGGCCACGCCGAGCAGCGCGTACCCGGTGCGGGCCACCCAGGCGCCGGGGACGCCCTGGGCTCCGGCCCGTGTCAGGGCGTGGCGCACGACGTCGTAGCTGTCGGGCAGCGCGAGGGGTGCCAGCGCCAGGCAGACGGCGCTCGCGCCGAGCAGTACCAGCACGACGAGAGCGGAGGACCGGTGCATCGCCCCAGCATCGCACCCCGGGTGAGACGAACCTCGCAGGGGTGGCGGGGCGGTGAGCGGCCGACGGGCCCGTCACGGTCAGGTCGGTGGCATAACCTCGGGGCCATGGCCACCTTCTCCTCCGTCACGCGCCCGCACGTGCTGTCCGCGATCGCCGAGCACGACCACCGCGGGCAGGGCGCGTTCCTCAAGCTGTACGGGTTCACGCCGACGCCGGGGGTCACCCTGACGCACGAGGGTCGCACCTACGACGCGACGGCGCTCCTCGCCGTCGCGCACCGTTACGCCACGGGCCGCGCGGCTCTGCCGGAGGAGATGACCGGGGGCAAGGTCGCCGTCGGGGCCCTGCTGGCCAAGCGCGGCTTCGAGGTCTCGGGCGGGCGCGCGTCGACGGCCGGCCGCAGCGCTCCGAAGGCCCCGCGCGCCACCCGCCGGGCTCCGGAGCCGGAGCGCCCGACCCCGGTGTGCCCATCTTGCTTCATGGCGCTGCCCGCCACGGGGGTCTGCGACAGCTGCGGCTGAGCCGTCGGGCGCCCCGAGGGGGGCGGAGGCGGGGTCGGTCCCGACGCCCGAGTGGCGGAGTCCGCGACGGACCGTGACGGTGGAGTGCACGGCGTCACGCGAGGACGACCGCACACCACCCGGAGGACCCCATGCGTGCACTGACCTGGCAGGGCAACGAGAGCGTCGCCGTCGAGGACGTTCCGGATCCCCGCATCGAGCAACCGACCGACGCGGTGATCCGTGTGACGTCGACCGCCGTCTGCGGCTCGGACCTGCACCTGTACAGCGTGCTGGGGATGTTCATCGACCCGGGGGACGTCCTGGGCCACGAGGCGATGGGTGTCGTCGAGGAGGTCGGGACGGAGACCGGAGACCTCGCGGTCGGAGACCGGGTGGTCGTGCCCTTCACCATCTCCTGCGGTCACTGCTGGATGTGCCGTCGAGGTCTGCAGAGCCAGTGCGAGACCACCCAGGTGCGGTCCCAGGGCATGGGAGCCGCACTGTTCGGCTACACGCGGCTGTACGGTCAGGTCCCGGGCGGGCAGGCACAGTACCTCCGCGTGCCGCAGGCGCACTACGGACCGGTGCGGGTACCGGACGACGGCCGGCCGGACGAGAGGTACCTGTATCTGTCCGACATCCTGCCCACGGCATGGCAGGGCGTCCGGTACGCGGACGTTCCGGAAGGCGGGAGCGTCGTGGTCCTCGGCCTGGGGCCGGTGGGACAGCTCGCCGCCCGGATCGCTCGGTACCGGGGTGCCGGGCTCGTCGTGGGTGTCGACCCCGTCGAGGAGCGACGTGCCATGGCCGAACGGCACGGTGTGCGAACCGTCGATCCCACCACGGCGGACCTCACGGGGGTGGTCGCAGATCTCACGTCGGGCCGCGGGCCAGACTCGGTGATCGACGCCGTCGGCATGGAGGCGCACGGTTCGGGGGGCGCCGAGCTGGTCCAGAAGCTGGTCGCGCACCTGCCGGACGCGGTGGCCGCGCCCCTGACGCAGCATGCCGGCACCGACAGGCTCGCCGCCCTGTACACGGCCTTCGATCTGGTGCGTCGAGGTGGGACGGTCTCGCTCTCCGGCGTCTACGGCGGAGCGCTCGACCCGCTGCCCATGATGCAGCTCTTCGACAAGCAGGTGACGCTGCGGATGGGGCAGGCGAACGTCCGGCGGTGGACCGACGAGCTGCTGCCTCTGGTCGAGGACGCTGCCGATCCGTTGGGAGTCCTGGACCTGCGGACGCACCGTCTCCCCCTCGAGCACGCGGCCGAGGCGTACCGCACGTTCCAGCGCAAGGAGGACGGCTGCATCAAGGTCGTGCTCGACCCCTGGCGGGATGCCGGCTGACGTCCGCCGGGAAGGCTCAGGAGGCGGAGGCCGGCGTCCCGCGCAGGATCGACGACATCTTCTTGCCGCGCGCGACCTCGTCGACGAGCTTGTCCAGGTAGCGGATCTGCTGCATGAGGGGGTCCTCGATGTCCTCGACGCGGTGGCCGCAGATCACCCCGGTGATCAGTGCGGCATCGGGGTTCATCCGCGGCGCCCGGTCGAAGAACGTCGCCATGTCGACCTCGTCGTCGAGCACCCGCTGCAGCCCCGCGTCGTCGTAGCCCGTGAGCCAGGTGATGACCTGGTGCAGCTCCGCGACCGTGCGGCCCTTGCGCTCGACCTTGGTCACGTAGTGCGGGTAGATGCTCGCGAAGCTGGTGGTGAAGATGCGGTGCGCCATGGTGTCCTCCCGGTCGGCTGTCCGTACCCATCGTGGCACCCCTGCGGCCGGTCGATCGCCGGCGGGCTCCGGCGCACGACGGCGGGCACCGTCGGAGCGGCGGGCGTAGCGTGGCCGCATGGCCGAGATCGTGCTCTTCCACCACGCCTGCGGGCTCACCGACGGCGTCCGCGAGTTCGCCGGGACGCTGGACGACGCCGGTCACCGCGTGCACGTGCCCGACCTGTACGACGGCGTGACGTTCGCGGACGTCGACGCCGGCGTGGCGCACGCCGTGTCGCTCGGTGAGGGCGAGATCGCGCGGCGCGCCGCCGCAGCCGTCGCGGACCTGCCGACCGACGTCGTCTACGGCGGCATGTCGATGGGCACCGCGCGCGCGGCCGAGGCCGTCCTGCAGCGGCCCGGCGCCCGCGCCGCGTTCTTCCTCTACGGCGCGGTCGCGCCGTCGTGGTGGGACGCGACCTGGCCGGCCGGGGTGCCCTCGCAGGCCCACGTGACCACCGACGACCCGTGGCGCGAGCCGGAGGCGGAGCAGGAGTACGCCGCTGCGGTGCCGGGCGGCGAGCTCTTCGTCTATCCCGGCGCCGGGCACCTGTTCGCCGAGCGGGGGCACCCCGACCACGACACCGACAGCGCCGCGCTGGCCACCCGGCGCGTTCTCGAGCTCCTCGCCGCGCTGTAGCGCGCGGCGAGGAGCCGCGGTCAGCGCGTCACCTTCACCCGCACGTGCTTCTGCCCGCCGACGACCCGCGGCAGCGGGTCGGACCGGCGCACCCGCTCCAGCGAGTCCTTGCCTCCCCCGATGCTGACGGTCAGCTCCACCTCGTCGTTGCGCAGGTTCTTCCGCAGAGCCGTGCGGACGGCGTCGAAGGAGCGCACGGACCAGAAGTCGTCCTGGTAGACATTGCCGCCCACCACCGACACCACGCCGCGCTCGCCCTGCAGCCGCTTCGGGACCCGCACGTCGCGCCGGACCGTGCGCGTGGCGCCGTCGGACCCGCTGAGCACCGCCCGCAGCTTCAGGGTGCCCCCCGCCCGGACCTTGGCGGTGCCGCCGGTGACGTCGACCCACTTCCCGCCGGTGCGCTGGCGGACCTTCGCGACCTTGAAGGTGCGCCGGTCGTCACGGACGGTGATCTCGCTGCGCACCGAGTCCAGACGGGTCCTCGACGACGAGGACAGCGTCGCCACGACCGTCGCCAGGTCGAAGGCGCCCGTCCACCCGATGTCGGAACCGGACCGGTACCGGTCCGCGTACCGCAGGCGGAACGACTCACCGCCGTGGGTCCCCGTGATCGTCCAGGTCTGGGTCTGGGACCCGCCGACGACGCCGTCCACCACCCGGTCGTGGTTGCCGAGCACGCCGAACAGGGCGACGTCGGCGGCCGCGGAACGGTGCAGGATCTCGGTGGTCCCCGTACGGGCCGCTCCCGCGTAGGCCACGCGCGAGGTGAACGTCGTCGGCGCGGGAACCGGGCCGAACGTCCCGGCGATACCGGCCAGCCGGTCGTCGGTGACCGTGCCGCCCAGCTCGCCCAGGTTCGCCACCTTGAACGGCACGCCGAGCGGGTCGGGCTGGACGTACACGGCGTCGGCGGCGGCCAGTCCCAGGCGAGTGCGTCCCGTGAAGCCCATCGGGTGCCCGAACGCCACCACACGGTCGCCGCACACCGAGGTCACGGAACCCACGCCGGCCAGCGTCACGTCCCCGTGCGCCAGCACGGCCGCCACGTTGCCGCCGGCCGTCACCGTGTCGATGCCGGCGGCGCTCGCGCCGCCCGAGCGGCCGATCCTGGTGGAGGAGGCGTCGACCAGGGTGCTGCCGCGGGCGCGGGCCGCCTTCTCGGCACGAGCCAGCCCCACCCCGCCGACGCCGACCGGCATCGGCAGCTGCTCCAGCCCGCGGCCGGCCTGCGCGCGCGTCACGTCGGTCTCGGCGGCGATCCGCGCGGCCATCCGCGGACCCACCTCCACCCGCGGCGCCGCGACGGCGGCCCCGAGGAAGTCGTCCATGTCCTCGAACGGGGTGATCCCGGCCACCGGCGAGCTGCCCCACGCCAGCCCGTACGCGACCGCGCCGATCAGCCGGCCGTCCTCGGCGTACACCGGGGAGCCGGACATGCCCTGCCAGATGCCGCCCGCGGCATCGATCGCCGGCGAGGACAGCTCGGCCACGACCATGTCGAGGCCCGGGGCGATCCCGTTCGACAGCACGCCAAGCACTTCTCCGGTGAAGGGCTGCGGCGTCGTTCCTCTGCTGACCGTCAGGCCGTGCACCGGCGCACCGCCGACCAGGTCGGACACGGGGTGGGCGACGGCGCAGTCCGCCGTCGGCAGGGAGGTGGCCGGCGGCGCCACAGCCACCAGGCCGGTCGCGGCGACCGCGACGGCGCAGCAGGAGGCGAGTGCCCGTCCGGCCGCGCAGGATCTTGTCGTCATGAGCACAGGATGCGCCCGACCTGCGGCTTCCGTACCCGCGCCGCGCGGGTGAAAAGCAGCGGCATCCCCTGCGCCGCGCCGAGGTGCTATTCGCGGCCCTCGTCGAGCGGAATCAGCAGGGTGCGGAAGTCCCCGGGAGTGCTGGCCAGCTCCCAGACGCGTGCGGCGACGTCCTCGACGCCGTTCTCGAGCTGCAGCTTCGGGATGGCACCGGGGATGACGAGCTGAGCGACACGGATCCCCTCGTCCGCGAGCGCCTCGTGCAGCATCTCGCCGTAGGCGCTCTCGGCGGGGAAGGCCACGGAGGTGCCGGCGAACCCGGCGCGGGCCCGGACGGACGTGCCCCCGTTGATGAGCACGATGCGGCCCTCACCCGCGGCACGCATGCCGGGCAGGACCGCCCGCACGGCGGTCACGAGGCCGAGCGCCGAGAAGCGCAGGGCGTCGAGGGCGAGCTCGGGGGTCAGGTCCAGCACCGGCTTCAGGTACTCGCGGGCGGGCAGCGGGCTGTACTGCAGCGCCGTGATCGGGCCGAGGTCGTCGGCCGCGCGCGCGAGCGCCCGCTCGAGGGCGGCGTCGTCGCGGACGTCGGCGGCGTAGCCGCGCGCGCTCACGCCGGTGTCGGCGAGCTCGCCGGCCAGCGCGTCCAGCTTGGCCTGGTCGCGGGAGATCAGCGCGACGGCGTATCCCTCGCGGGCGAACCGTCGCGCGACGGCGGCTCCCAGGTTCGGACCGGCTCCGATGATGGCCAGGGTCGGCATCGCGGCCTCCTCGCAGGACGGGGGATGTTCTCTGCGGACCCTACTGCCGCGGGCCCTGCCGGGCACGGTGGTGCGGACGTCCGCTCCCGCGCCGAACCATCGTCACGTCGCATCAGGCGCCGGGAGCTGCGGGAGCCGATAGTCCTCGTAGGCGCTGAGATGGATCGCGTGCATTCCTCGGACAGCTTCGATCGGCACCAGGTAGTACTGCAGGTCGCCGTCGATGAGGAAGAAGTCGTCGATCTCGTCGGGTGAGTAGACCTTCCGGTCGCTCCCGCCGGACGACAGGAACACCTGCCACGTCGAGCCGGCCCGGGTGACGGTCGTCTTGACCTGGATGCGCCTGGTACGCCCGGCGACGTCGACGACGAGGTCGTAGCGACAGGGCTCCAGGGGCCAGCACACGTCCCTCCCGCACAGGGTGAACCAGGCCGCGGCGAGCTGCGGTCCGGCGCGGTGCAGGTTCGCCAGGTCCGGCGCTGCCGGGGGCGGTGCCGGTACGTGCCTCGGGGACCACGACGAGCCGCCGTCGAGGCCGAGGCGCGCCGCATGGCGCTTGACCACCGCGACGCGGGAGCCTCCCCGCAGTCCCAGCCGACGGGCAGCGTCCTCCCAGTCGGTGGCCCCGACGAGGGCTTCTTCCAGGTCGGCGTCGGACCAGCGGCGAGACCCGGTGAAGTGGCCGTAGTCCAGTCCCAGACGATCGGCGTGCGCGCGGACCGAGCGGATCGCCGACGCCGAGGTCGCGCTGAGGCCGAGGAGGCGCAGCGTCCCGCGCCACGACGTCCCCGCAGAGACGGCGTGCTCGAGCTGCTCGTCCGAGTACCGCCGCTGCGCCGCCATGGGCGGAACGCTAGAAGGTGCCCCCGACATGCGACGAGGGCCCCGAGCACGGTGCTCGAGACCCTCGCGTGAATGTCGGGCTGACAGGATTCGAACCTGCGACCCCACGACCCCCAGTCGTGTGCGCTACCAAACTGCGCCACAGCCCGCCCGGCCCTCGCCGCCGCGACGGTGCGCGGAAGGACGGCCGGTTCGACCCCGCAGGGCCGACCGAAATACTACCCCAGACCGGGCGCGGTGCGTCCACCCGGCAGCGCCGATGTGTCCGGGGTCACCGGCGGGTCAGCGGCCGACGGCCGCGGGTGCGCCCGCGCGGACCGCCCGCACCACGCGCGCCGTGGCGAGGGCTGCGGCCGCGGCCTCGTACCCCTTGTCCTCGTGGGAGCCCTCGAGCCCGGCGCGGTCGAGGGCCTGGGCCTCGTCGTCGCACGTGAGCAGCCCGAACCCCACCGGCACGGTGTGGTCGAGCGCGACGCGGTTGAGCCCGTCGGTGGCGGCGGCGCACACGTAGTCGAAGTGCGGTGTTCCGCCGCGGACGACGACACCGAGGGCGACGACGGCGTCGTAGCCGGCCGCGGCGCAGGCCTGGGCGGCGACGGGCAGCTCGAACGAGCCGGGCACGCGCAGCACCTCGGGCTCGACGGCGTGGTCGGCGCACGCGCGTCGGGCGCCGTCGAGCAGGCCGTCCATCACGGTGTCGTGCCACAAGGCGGCGACGACGGCCACGCGCAGGTCGGAGCAGTCGGTCGCGTGCGTGGCGGGCGCCCCGGCGCCGCTCATCGGGCGCCCTCGCAGGCGGACATCGGGGTCATGGGGTCTCCTTCAGGTTGGGGTCGAAGGTGAAGGTCGAGGTCACCCGAAGGTTCGACCTCAGGGTCAAGGTTCGGCAGGTCGTGTCCCATGCGGTCCCGCTTGGTCCGCAGGTACGCCACGTTGTCGGGGACCGGGTGGATGGCCAGCGGGACCCGTTCGACGACGTCGGCACCTCCGGCACGCAGCCCGTCCACCTTGGCCGGGTTGTTGGTCAGCAGCCGCACCGGCCCGACGCCGAGGTCGCGCAGGACGTGCGCGGCAGCGGTGTACTCCCGCGAGTCCACCGGCAGGCCCTGGGCGAGGTTCGCGTCGATCGTGTCGTGCCCGCCGTCCTGCAGGCTGTACGCGGTCAGCTTGGCCACCAGACCGATCCCCCGGCCCTCGTGGCCGCGCAGGTAGACCACGACGCCGCGGCCGGCCTCCTGCACGGCCCGCAGCGAGGCGTCGAGCTGGGGGCCGCAGTCGCACCGCAGGGAACCGAACGCGTCGCCGGTCAGGCACTCGGAGTGCACGCGGACCAGCACCGACGCACCGTCGTCGAGGTCGGAGGGCGGCCCGGCCACGAGGGCGACGTGCTCGTCGCCGGTGACCCGGTCGCGGTAGCCGACGGCGGTGAGCCCGCCGTGGCGGGTCGGCAGCCGGGTGACCGCGAGCCGGTCGACGGTGGACTCCGTGGCCCGCCGGTAGGCGGCGAGGTCGGCCACGCTGATCAGCTCGAGGCCGTGCTCGGCGGCGAACCTGGCGAGAGCGGGGCGGCGCATCATGGTGCCGTCGTCGTGCGTGACCTCGGCGAGCACCCCCGTGCTGCCCCGCCCGGCCAGGCGCGCCAGGTCGACGGCGGCCTCGGTGTGCCCGGGGCGTTCCAGCACGCCGCCGTCGCGAGCCCGCAGCGGCAGGACGTGACCGGGCCGCGTCAGCGCGGCCGGCGCGGCGTCCGGGTCGGCCAGGACCCGCGCGGTCCGTGCCCGGTCGGCGCCCGAGATCCCGGTGGTGACGCCGTCGGCCGCGTCGACCGTGACGGTGTAGGCGGTGCGGAAGGCGTCGCGGTTCTCGGCGACCATGAGCGGCAGGTCCAGCCGGTCGAGCGTCGCGCCGTCGGCGGCCACGCAGACGAGGCCGGAGGTGTGCCGCACGGTGAAGCCCATCAGCTCGGGCGTGGCGGCCTCGGCCGCGAAGATCAGGTCGCCCTCGTTCTCGCGGCTCTCGTCGTCCACGACGACGACGGGACGTCCGGCGGCCACAGCCGCCAGGGCACGGGTGACGCGCTGGTGCACGCCGCCGTCGACGGGGCTCATCGGGCCACCTCCGCGGTCGCGACCGGCGCTGCGTCGTGTGCCACGAGCCGGTGGTCCAGCAGGCGCTCGACGTGCCGGGCGAGCACGTCGGTCTCGAGGTTGACCCGGTCCCCCACGGCGCGCAGTCCGAGAGTGGTCCGCGCGAGCGTCTCGGGGATCAGGCTCACCGTGAACCGGTCGGTAGCGGCCCCGACGACGGTCAGGGACACCCCGTCGACGGCGATCGACCCCTTGGCCACCACGTACCGGGCGAGGTCGGCGGGCAGGGACATCTCCACGACGTCCCACCGCTCCCCCGGCGTGCGGGACAGCACCGTGCCGACGCCGTCGACGTGCCCCTGCACGACGTGCCCGCCGAGGCGGTCGCCGACCGCGAGCGCCGGCTCCACGTCGACGCGGTCGCCGGCACGCAGTGCGCCGAGGGTGGTCCGCTCGAGGGTCTCGGCCATGAGGTCGGCGGTCCAGGTCTCGCCGTCGTGGTCGGCCACGGTCAGGCAGCACCCGTCGACGGCGATCGAGTCGCCGCGTCGGACGTCGGCGAGCACGCCGGGCGATCGGACGGTCAGGCGGGCGGCGTCGGTGGTGCGCTCGAGGGCGACCACGGTGCCGAGCTCGGACACGATGCCGGTGAACATCAGGACTCCTTCCGCGGCGTCAGCGTGAGCCGCAGGTTCGTGGCGGCCGCCCCGGAGCGGGCTGCTCCGGGTGGGGCGAGGTCGTCGGGGTCGGGCTCCAGAACGGCGACGTCGGTGACGTCGAGCCGGGCGGCGCCGGTGATGGTGGTGATGCCGAGGTCGCCGACGGCGGCGGGCCCGGTACCGAGCAGGACGGGCGCGACGTAGGCGACGACCTCGTCGACGAGCCCGGCCCGCCAGAACGCGGCGGCGAGCGTGGCCCCGCCCTCGAGGAGCACGTGCCGCCGTTCGCGCTCCCACAGGTCGGCGAGCGCCGCGCGGGGGTCGCGGGTGCGCAGGTGCACGGCGGGGGCGCCGTCGGGGCCGGGCGCGGCGAGGCGTGTCGACGGCGGCAGGTCGCGGCGTCCCATGACGGCGCGCAGGGGCTGCGGGCCGTGCGCGCCGTCGGCGTCCCGCACGGTCAGGGCGGGGTCGTCGGCGAGCAGCGTGCCCGTGCCCACCAGGACGGTGTCGACGGCGCCGCGCAGGCGGTGGGTGTCGCGGCGTGCGACGGCGGAGGTGATCCAGCGCGAGGTGCCGTCGGCGGCGGCGGTGCGGCCGTCGAGGGAGGCGGCGACCTTCCAGGTCACGTACGGGCGTCCGAGCTCCATCGCGCGGGTCCACACGGGGTTCAGGGCGCGGGCCTCGTCGGGGCACGCCGGTCCGACGACGTCGGCGCCGGCGGCGCGCAGGCGCGCGGCCCCGCCGGTCGCGGCCGGGTTGGGGTCGGCCTGGGCGTACACGACCCGGGCGATCCCGGCGTCGAGCAGCGCCTCGGCGCACGGGCCGGTGCGTCCGGTGTGGGCGCACGGTTCGAGCGTGACGACGGCGGTGGCGCCGCGCAGGGTGCCGGGTCCGACGGCGGCGCGGGCGGCGGCGAGGGCCGCCACCTCGGCGTGCGGGGTACCGGCGCCCCGGTGGAGCCCCTCGGCGAGGGTGGCGCCGTCGGGCGCCAGCAGCACGCAGCCCACACGCGGGTTGGGACCCGGGGAGATGCCCTCCGTGGCGGCCAGGGCGAGCGCCCGCTGCATGGCGGCGTGCTCGGCCGGCGCGAGGGTGGGTGCCGCGGCGGCGGTCGTCATCTGCTGCCCCTGTCGTCCGGTCGCGGACCCGGGGGCTGCACGGCGTCGTCGCTCGCCGGGGCGCCGGGCCGGGTGACGTCAGGACGCCCCTCCGGGTGCGGTGCACGCCGTCGGCGAGCGAGCGGCCGTCGCGTGCGTCTTCCCATCCGGACTTTGACCGTCGGTCCAGGAGTTCCACCTGGTCAACCGGTCACTGGCTGTGACCGGGTCGCGGACTGTTACCGCCGGTTCGGAGTTTCACCGACCCCAGAGCACGCGAGCTGTTGCTCGTTCACCGGCGAGACTACCGCACCTCACGGCGGCGCGGGTGGGACGCGGGTCACACCCGGTCAGCGCCGGCGGCGCTTCTCGCGCACCCGCACGCTGATCCGGATCGGTGAGCCCTCGAACCCGAACTCCTCACGCAGCCGACGCTCGATGAAGCGGCGGTAGCCGGCCTCGATGAAGCCGGTGGCGAAGACGACGAACCGCGGCGGGCGGGTCGAGGCCTGCGTGGCGAACAGGATGCGCGGCTGCTTGCCCCCGCGCAGGGGGTGCGGGTGGGCGGCCACCAGCTCGCCCAGGAACCCGTTGAGCCGGCCGGTGGGGATGCGGGTGTCCCACGACTCGAGCGACGTCTCGAGCGCACGGACGAGCTTGTCGGTGTGCCAGCCGGTGCGGGCCGAGACGTTGACGCGCGGCGCCCACGTGACCTGGACCAGGTCCTTCTCGATCTCCCGCTCGAGGAACGGTCGGCGGTCCTCGTCCATCAGGTCCCACTTGTTGTAGGCGATGACGAGCGCGCGACCGGCGTCGACGACCTGGGTGATGACGCGCGTGTCCTGCTCGGTCAGCGGGACCGAGGCGTCCACGAGCACGACGGCGACCTCGGCCTTCTCGATGGCGGCCTGGGTGCGCAGCGACGCGTAGAAGTCGGCGCCGGACGTCTGGTGGACCCGGCGGCGGATCCCCGCGGTGTCGACGAACCAGTACGGCATGCCCTTGATCTCGACGAGCTCGTCGACCGGGTCGCGCGTGGTGCCCGCCACCTCGTCGACGACGACGCGCTCGGCGCCGGCGAGCTTGTTCAGCAGCGAGGACTTGCCGACGTTGGGCCGGCCCACGAGCGCCACCCGGCGCGGTCCCTCCGGCAGCAGCTCACCGTGCGCGGAGTGCTCCGGGAGCACGTCGAGCACGGCGTCGAGCATCTCGCCCAGCCCGCGACCGTGCAGGGCCGAGACAGGCATCGGCTCGCCGAGGCCCAGCGACCACAGGTAGGCGGCGTCGGCCTCGCCGGACGGCCCGTCGACCTTGTTGGCGCACAGGATCACCGGCTTGCCCGAGCGGCGCAGCAGCTCGACGACCCGCTCGTCGCTCGCCGTCGCGCCCACCTGGGCGTCGACGACGAACACCACGGCGTCGGCCAGGGAGATCGCGACCTCGGCCTGGGAGGCGACCTTCGACTCGATGCCGGCGACGTCGACCTCCCAGCCACCGGTGTCCACCAGCGTGAAGTCGGTGCCGGACCACTCCGCCGGGTAGCTGACGCGGTCCCGCGTCACCCCGGGGGTGTCCTCGACCACGGCCTCGCGGCGCCCGAGGATCCGGTTCACGAGGGTCGACTTGCCGACGTTGGGCCGGCCGATCACGGCCAGCACGGGCAGCGCGGGCTCGGCGGGCGCGAGCCCGTCGTCGTCCCACTCGCTCTCCAGCAGGGCGCGGTCGGCCTCGTCGAGCTCGAACTCCTCCAGGCCGGCACGCAGCGCGCGCTCGCGCGCGGCGTCGTCGACGTACGTCACGACGGGTCCGTCGTCGGACGGCGTGTCGGCGGGCGTGGTCTCGGGACCGTCGGCGGGGGTGGTCATGCCAGCCATTGTCCCAGGTCCGTGCCCTCGGGCACGACGGCGCGGCGCGGCCGGGACGAGAGACCGGTCACGCCCGGGCGCTCGGCGCCTCCGGGACGACCTGCTCGACGACGGCCAGCACGGCGGCCACCGTCTGGTCGAGGTCCAGCTCGCTGGAGTCGATCGTGACGACCCCGTCCGAGGCCTGCAGGAACTGGCTCACCGTGGAGTCGTCGCGGTCCCGGCGCAGCACCTGGTCGCGGGTCGCCGCCACGGCCGCGGCGTCCGCGGCGCCGTGCACCTCCAGGGAGCGGCGGCGCAGGCGCGCCTCCTCGCTCGCCGTCAGCAGCACGCGGGCGTCCGCGTCCGGGGCCACCACCGTGGTGATGTCGCGCCCCTCGGCGACGATGCCGCGACCGCCCGAGAACCCTCCGGTGGCCTCGTCGTCGATGATGGCTCGCTGGCGTCGCTTCAGCTCGGCGCGCACCTCGAGGTTCGTGGCGACCTTCGACACGGTCGAGGAGACCTCGGTGGTGCGGATCGCCGCGGCGACGTCGGTGCCGTCCAGGGACACCGTCGGCGCCGCCGGGTCGAGCCCCGAGGTCAGCGGCATCGCCCGCACGGCGTCGGCGACCGCGTCGGCGTCGTCCAGCGCGACGTCGGTGCGCACGCACCACAGCGTCGCCGCCCGGTACATCGCGCCGGTGTCGAGGTAGGCCAGGCCCAGGCGGGCGGCGACCGCCCGGGAGACGCTGGACTTGCCGGAACCGGACGGGCCGTCGACGGCGATGGTGACCACGGGTGCTCGCTCTCGTTCGATGGGGGTGGGCGTCGCGGAGGAATCTACAGGTCGACGGACTTCATCAGGGTGCCGAGCTCGGTGCGGCCCAGCACCCGGGTGCGACCGGCCTTGAGGTCGCCGAGCGCGATCGGGCCGATGCGGGTCCGCACCAGCCGCGTCACGGGGAACCCGATGACGTCGAACATCCGGCGCACGATGCGGTTGCGCCCCTCGTGCAGCACCACCTCGACCATGGTGCGACCCTCGACGGCGTCGACGACGCGGACCTTGTCCATGCGGGCGGGGCCGTCGTCGAGCTCGACGCCCTTCGTCAGCTCCTTGCCGTGTCGGGGGAAGAACTCGCCGCCCTCGACCGTGACCAGGTAGGTCTTGGGGACCTCGTGGCTGGGGTGGGACAGCCGGTTGGCGAGCTCGCCGTCGTTCGTCAGCAGCAGCAGCCCCTCGGAGTCGGCGTCCAGTCGCCCCACGTGGAACAGCCGCTCCGTGCGGTCCTTGACCAGCTCGGCGACGGTCGGGCGCCCCTCGGGGTCGCTCATCGCCGAGATCATGCCCATCGGCTTGTTCACCGCCAGGGTGACCTTCGAGGAGTCGAGCTGGACGCGCATGCCGTCCACGTGCACGACGGCGCTCGCCGGGTCGACCCGCACCCCCAGCTCGGTGACGATCTGCCCGTCGACCTCCACACGGGCGTCGGCGATGAGCTGCTCGCAGGTACGGCGCGAGCCCAGACCGGCCTGGGCGAGGACCTTCTGCAGGCGGACGCCGTCGGCGACGTGGACGTCGACCGGTTGCTTCGGGGCGGCGTTCTGGGGGCGGCGGCGTCCGCCACGGCGAGAGGTGGGCATGGCTCCATTGTCGCAGGGCGCGGGGCGTGCGCCGCTCAGTCGTCGACGACGTCCGCCAGGGACCCGAGCCCACCGTCCATCGCGGCGACGGCCTCGACGCCGGGCAGGTGCGGCGACAGGGGGGGCAGCTCGGACAGCGACGTCCAGCCCATGCGGTCCAGGAACTCCCCGGTGGTGCCGAAGAGCACCGCGCCGGACGACGGGTCCTGCCCCATCTCCGCGATCAGCCCTCGGGCCAGCAGCGTGCGCACCACGCCGTCGACGTTGACGCCCCGGACCGCGGAGACCTGCCCGCGGCTGACCGGCTGGCGGTAGGCGATGACGGCCAAGGTCTCCAGCGCGGCCTGGCTCAGCCGGGACGACTGGCCCTCGAGCACGAAGCGGGCCACCACGTCGGCGTGCGCCGGAGCCGAGTAGACCCGCCACCCGTCGGCACCGCGGCGCAGCTCGAACCCGCGGGGACGGCCACCGGCCGCTCCCGTCGTCTCCTCGACCAGGCCGGCCAGGCACTCCTCCACGACCGCCGTCGGACGCTCCACGGCCGCCGCCAGCCGCTCGGCGGGCACCGGCGACTCGGCGACCATGAGGATGGCCTCGAGCGCTGCGGGCAGCCCGCCGGGCAGCTCGTCGACGTCCGCGACGGCGTCCCCGTCGACCTCGACCGGCGCGCTCATCCTGCGTCCTCCCCGACTCCCTCGAACTCCTCGACGTCGACCACCGCGTCCTGCGCACCGCCCGTCCACCGCACGCTGAGCTCGCCCAGCGCCGTGACCTGGTCGAACGCGACCTGACCCGCGCGGAACAGCTCCAGCAGCGCCAGGAACCGTGCCACGACGACGAGCCGCTCCTCCCCCGCCGTCAGCGCCCGGAAGGTCGCGACGCGCTCACGGCGCAGGTGCTGTGCCACGATGCCGGCCTGCTCCCGCACGGACACGGCCGGGGCGTGCAGGTGCGTCAGACCCACCACCGGTGGCGGCTTGGGCTCCAGCGCGCGCGACGCCAGCTCGGCGAGCCGGTCGCCGTCGAGCGTCCACACCAGCTCCGGGAGCATCGCGGCCAGGTGGGACTCCAGTGGCACGGCGCGGGGCACCCGCCGACCCTCGGTGGCCAGCCGTTGCGACAGGACCCCGGAGATCTCCTTGTACGCGCGGTACTGCAGCAGGCGTGCGAACAGCAGGTCGCGCGCCTCCAGGAGCTCGAGGTCCTCGGCGTCCTCCTCCACGAGCCCCGGCAGCAGACGCGCCGCCTTGAGGTCGAGCAGCGTCGCGGCCACCACGAGGAACTCGCTCGCGGTGCCCAGGTCCCAGGAGGCGTGCTCCTCGCCGCGCGCCTCCGCCTCCGACGCCGCGGCCTCCGCCTCGCGCAGGTGCGCCACGAAGTCGTCCGTGACCTCGGCGAGCGCCACCTCCGTGACGTCGAGCTCGCGGGCCGTGATCAGGGACAGCAGCAGGTCGAACGGGCCGTCGAAGTTGTCCAGGTGCACCTGGAACGCGCCGGCGCGCGGGGAGCCCGCACGGGCCGGCGGCGCGACGGTCTCAGCGGGAGCTGCCACGAGCCACGAGCTCCCGGGCCAGGTGCCGGTAGGCGGCCGCACCGGCGTGCGACGGGGCGTAGGCGGTGATCGGCTCGGCCGCCACGGAGGCGTCCGGGAACTTGACCGTCCGCCCGATGACGGTGTGCAGCAGCGTGTCGCCGAAGGCCTCGTGCACGCGCTGGACGACCTCGCGCGAGTGCAGGGTGCGCGAGTCGAACATGGTCGGCAGGATGCCGTCCACGGCGAGGTCGGGGTTGAGCCGGTCGCGCACCTTGTCGATGGTCTCGACGAGCAGGGCGACGCCGCGCAGCGCGAAGAACTCGCACTCGAGCGGGATGAGCACGCCGTTCGCGGCGGTGAGCGCATTGACCGTCAGCAGGCCGAGCGAGGGCTGGCAGTCCACCAGGACGAGGTCGTACTCGTCGAGCGCGGGACGCAGGGCGCGCGACAGCACCGACTCGCGGGCCACCTCTCCGACGAGCTGGACCTCGGCGGCGGACAGGTCGATGTTGGCCGGCACGACGTCGAGGCCGTCGATGCGGGTGGGACGCACGACGTCGGCCAGCTCGACGTCACGCTCCATGATCAGGTTGTAGACGCTCAGGTCGAGGTCGTGCGGGCTCACCCCGACACCGACGGAGGCGGCGCCCTGCGGGTCGAAGTCGACGAGCAGCACCTTGCGCCCGCACTCGGCCAGCGCGGCGCCGAGGTTGATGGTGGTCGTCGTCTTGCCGACGCCGCCCTTCTGGTTGCACATCGCCACCACCCGCGCCGGGCCGTGGTCGGCCAGCGGGGCGGGAGCGGGGTAGTCGGGCAGGGTCCGTCCGACCACGTCGGTCGCGGGTCCGTCGTCGTTCGCCTCGCGGCCCGGGATCCCGGGCAACGTGCTCTCGGCGGTCGCCGGCTGCGTCATCTGTCGCTCCCCCCGGGTGCGTCGTTCACGTCCGTCACGCTACACCGGGGCCGCTGCCGGACCGGGACCCCTCGCACGGCGCGGCGTGGTTCGCCGGCACGATCCGCGCGATCGCTACAGCGCGCGCGGGTGCGCCGCGGCGTAGACCTCCCGCAACGCCTCGGGGGTCACCATCGTGTAGATCTGCGTGGTGGTCACCGAGGCGTGCCCGAGCAGCTCCTGGACCACGCGCACGTCGGCGCCGCCGGCGAGCAGGTGGGTGGCGAAGGAGTGCCGCAGGGTGTGCGGGGACACGTGCTCGGCCAGGCCGGCGCGCTCCGCGGCGGTGCCGAGCACGGCCCATGCGCTCTGCCGGGACAGCCGGTTGCCGCGCGTGTTGAGGAACAGCGCGGGCGTGGAGCGGCCCCGGGCGCTGCCGGCGGAGGCCAGCACGGGCCGGGCCCGCACGAGGTAGGCCTCCACGGCCTCGCGTGCGTACGACCCCACGGGCACCACACGCTCCTTGCCACCCTTGCCGAACAGTCGCACCGCGGCGTCGGCACCCACGTCGTCGACGTCCAGCCCGACGATCTCGCTGATCCGTCCGCCCGTCGAGTACAGCAGCTCCAGCAGGGCACGGTCCCGCAGGGAGGTCGGCCCGTCCCCCGCGGACGCCGCGTCGAGGAGCCGTCCCACCGCGTCGATGCTCAGCGCGTGCGGCAGGCGACGTGTCTGCGAGGGTGCCGCGACCTCGCGCGTCGGGTCCTCGACGGCGATCCCCTCGGCCTGGGCGAAGCGGTGCCAGCCGCGCACCGCGGCCAGCGCCCGGGCGCACGACGACGGCGACAGCGGCCGTCCGCCGTCGTCACCCTGGCGCACGGCGGCGAGATAGGCCTCGACGTCGGCCTCGGAGACCTCGGCGAGCGACCCGCGACCGACCGCGGCGAGGTAGGCGGCGTAGCGCGCCAGGTCGCGGCGGTAGGCGGACACGGTGTTGGTCGACAGCCCGCGCTCGACCCGCAGGTGCGCCAGGTAGTCGCGCAGCGCGACTCCGACGCCGGACTCGTCGACGTCGGTCCGGTCCTCGGCGGTGGTGGTCACCCGCCCATCATGCCCCGGGTCGCGGGTGGGACGGGCGCAGGTGCGGCGCGCGTCGGGCGCACGCCGCCGCGCCCGACCCAGGTCCCGCGCTCAGAACGGCAGGAAGACGTCGACCGCGACGGCGACGAACAGCAGCGTGAGGTAGGTGATCGAGGCGTGGAAGACCTTCATCGCGCCGGGGCCGCCCCGCGTGCTCCCCCGGGCCTTGCGCAGCATCGCGACGGTCAGCCACAGGAACCAGCCGCCCAGGCCGGCGGCGACGAGCGTGTACACCCACGTCATGCCCGCCAGCGGCACCAGCGCCAGGGAGCAGGCGATCATCGCCACCGTGTGCCCGACCATCTCGGTGGCGACCCGGCGGTCCGACGCGACGACCGGGAGCATGGGCACGCCGGCCGTGGCGTAGTCCTTCTTGAACTTGACCGACAGCGGCCAGTAGTGCGGGGGCGTCCAGAAGAAGATGACGCCGAACAGCGCGACGGCCGCCCAGCTGAGGGACTCCGTCACCGCGGCCCAGCCGATGAACACCGGCATGCACCCGGCGATGCCGCCCCACACGATGTTCTGCGACGTGCGCCGCTTGAGGATCATCGTGTAACCGACCACGTAGATCGCGATCGCCGCGAAGGTCAGCCACGCGGCGGCGACGTTGACGAGCCAGGCGAACCACACCAGCGAGACGACGCCGAGGGCCGTGGCGAAGACCAGCGCGTCGCGGGGCCGGATCTCCCCGGTGACCAGGGGACGCCGCTTGGTCCGGTTCATCAGCTCGTCGATGTCCCGGTCCAGGTAACAGTTGAACGCGTTCGCCGACGCCGCGGCCAGCGCACCGCCCACGAGCGTGGTGACGACGAGCCACAGGTCCGGCAGCCCGCGCTCGGCGAGGATCATCGTCGGCACGGTCGTGACCAGCAGCAGCTCGATGATCCGCGGCTTGGTCAGCGCGACGTACGCGCCGACGCGGTCGCGCCAGCCACCGGATCGGGAGGCGGGCCGGTGGACGGCGGCACGGGTCGGCGTCGACGAGGTCGTCGTCGGGTGGCTGGGGGTGCTCACGCGCGTCCTGGTCCTGTTCGACGGTCGGCTGGTGGGGGTCCGGCCCATCGTACGCCGCGCGAAGCGCCCGCACGTCCGCAACACCCGCCCACGTGCTGTGACGAACACCGCGTCGGCTCGACGGCGCAGCCCCGCGAAGCCCGCCACCGCGCCCTGTCGAACGCTCACATCGTGGGACGTTCCGCCGTCGTGAACGCGGACGACGGCCCACCCGGCTAGTGTGGAGACGAACCGCAAGGCACCGGTGCCGTCGCGCGCACCGGTTCCCCGCTGCGCCCGGCGGACGCTCTCCCCGCGTGAGCGCAGCCGTGCCGGCACCGGCCCAGCAGCACACAACCCGGGGCAGCGCCTCGGGCAGGAAAGAGGCATTCGTGAACGCGTTCGACCCCGCCCTGTCGCCGCTCGAGTGGAACGAACTCGACGAGCGCGCGGTCAAGTCCGTCAAGGCGCTCGCCGCCGACGCCGTCGAGAAGTGCGGCAGCGGCCACCCCGGCACGGCGATCTCCCTCGCGCCGGCCGCCTACCTGCTCTTCCAGAAGACGATGCGCCACGACCCGAGCGACCCGCACTGGGTCGGTCGCGACCGGTTCGTGCTCTCCGCCGGGCACTCCTCGCTCACGCTGTACCTGCAGCTGTTCCTCGCCGGGTACGGCATGGAGATGGACGACATCGCCGCGCTGCGCACGTTCAACTCCCAGACCCCGGGGCACCCGGAGTACGGCCACACCCCCGGCGTCGAGATCACCACCGGTCCCCTGGGCCAGGGCATCGCGTCCTCGGTCGGCATGGCCTACGCCGCCCGGCGCGAGCGGGCGCTGCTCGACCCGGACGCCGCCGCGGGCACCTCGCCGTTCGACCACCACGTCTACGTCATCGCCTCCGACGGCGACCTGCAGGAGGGCGTGAGCTCCGAGGCCTCCTCGCTCGCCGGCACCCAGCAGCTCGGCAACCTCGTCGTCATCTGGGACGACAACAAGATCTCCATCGAGGACGACACCGAGATCGCGTTCACCGAGGACGTCCTGGCCCGGTACGAGGCCTACGGCTGGCACGTCCAGCGCGTCGACTGGACGCAGGGCGACACCGGCTACGTCGAGGACTCCGCCGAGCTCGCGGCCGCCCTGGAGGCGGCGCGCGCCGAGACCGGCAAGCCCTCCATCATCGCGTTGCGCACCATCATCGGCTGGCCGGCACCCACCAAGCAGAACACCGGCGGCATCCACGGCTCGGCCATGGGTGCCGACGAGGTCGCGGGCATGAAGAAGATCCTCGACCTCGACCCGGACAAGTCGTTCCACATCGACGACGAGGTGCTGTCGTACACCCGCGCGATCGCCGAGCGGCAGTCCGAGCAGCGGGCCGCCTGGGACACCGCGTTCGAGGCCTGGAAGACGGCCAACGCCGACGGCGCGGCGCTGCTCGAGCGCCTCTCGGCCCGCGAGCTGCCGGAGGGTTGGACCGAGGCGCTGCCCGAGTTCGAGGCCTCGGAGAAGGGCGTCGCCACGCGCGCCGCCTCGGGCAAGGTGCTCTCCGCCCTGGCCGACGTCCTGCCCGAGCTCTGGGGCGGGTCCGCCGACCTCGCCGGCTCGAACAACACCACCATGGACGGCGAGCCCTCGTTCATCCCGATCGAGCACGCCACCAAGAAGTTCCCCGGGCACCCCGGCGGGCGCACGCTGCACTTCGGCATCCGCGAGCACGCCATGGGCGCGATCCTGAACGGCATCGTCCTGCACGGGCTGACCCGCCCCTACGGCGGGACGTTCCTGCAGTTCTCGGACTACATGCGCGCCTCGGTCCGGCTCGCCGCCGTCATGGAGATCCCCACCACGTTCGTGTGGACCCACGACTCCATCGGCCTCGGCGAGGACGGACCCACCCACCAGCCCGTGGAGCACCTGGCCGCGCTGCGCGCCATCCCGGGCCTCGACGTCGTGCGGCCCGCGGACGCCAACGAGACCGCGTGGGCCTGGCGCGGCATCCTGGAGAACACCTCGAACCCGGCCGGCATCGTGCTGACCCGTCAGGGCGTGCCCACGTTCCCCCGCGGGACCGACGGGTTCGCCGGCGCCGAGCACACCCTCAAGGGCGGCTACGTCCTGCAGGACACCGAGGGCACCCCCGACGTGATCCTGGTCGGCACCGGCTCCGAGGTGCAGCTCGCCGTCCAGGCCCGCGAGCTGCTGGCCGCCGACGGCATCTCCGCGCGCGTCGTGTCCATGCCGAGCCGCGAGTGGTTCGACCGCCAGGACGCCGCCTACCGAGCTTCCGTCCTGCCCGCCGAGGTCCGCGCCCGCGTGTCCGTCGAGGCCGGCGTCGCCCAGGGCTGGCGCGAGATCGTGGGCGACCACGGCCGCTCGGTGTCGCTGGAGCACTTCGGCGCGTCGGCGGACTACAAGACGCTGTACCGCGAGTTCGGCATCACGGCCGAGGCCGTCGCCGCGGCCGCCCGGGAGTCGATCAAGGCCGCCCGCACGGCCTGAGGCCCTCACCCACGGCGGTGGCCGGCGCGCGCCGGCCACCGCCGTCGGCCACCATGGCCACACCACCACACGTACCGGCGACGAAGCAGGAGATCCCCGTGACCGAGACGAACAGCCCCACCCACCGGCTCTCGCAGGCCGGGGTGTCCATCTGGCTCGACGACCTGTCGCGCGAGCGGCTCGACACCGGCAACCTGGCCGACCTCGTGCGCACGCACGACGTCGTCGGCGTCACCACCAACCCGACGATCTTCGCCGGCGCCCTGTCCGAGGGCGACGCCTACGACGGCGCGCTGGCCGACCTGGCCGGCACCGACGTCGAGGCCGCCGTCGAGTGGATCACCACCGACGACGTGCGCGCGGCCGCCGACGTGCTGCGCGACGTCTACGACCGCACCGACGGCGTCGACGGCCGCGTCTCCATCGAGGTCGACCCGCGCCTCGCCCGGGACACGGCCGCCACGGTCGCGACGGCGAAGCGGCTGTGGGCGACCGTCGACCGGCCGAACGTCATGATCAAGATCCCGGCCACCCTCGAGGGCCTGCCCGCCATCACCGAGACCCTCGCCGCCGGCATCAGCGTCAACGTCACGCTGATCTTCTCCATCGAGCGCTACCACGCCGTGATGGGGGCGTTCCTGACCGGTCTGGAGCAGGCGCGGGAGAACGGCCACGACCTGGCCCCGATCGGTTCGGTGGCCTCGTTCTTCGTCTCGCGCGTGGACAGCGCCGTCGACTCCGCCCTCGAGGAGATCGGCACCGACGCGGCGCACGCCCTGCGCGGCACGGCCGCCATCGCCAACGCCCGCCTCGCCTACGCCGCCTACGAGCAGGTCTTCTCCGGCGAGCGCTGGGAGACCCTCCGGGCGGCCGGCGCGCATCCGCAGCGCCCCCTGTGGGCCTCGACCGGCGTGAAGAACCCCGACTACCCGGACACCCTCTACGTCACCGAGCTGGTGGCCCCCGGCGTGGTCAACACGATGCCGCAGGCCACCCTCGACGCCGTGGCCGACCACGGCGAGATCCCCGCCGACACCGTCACCGGGACCGCGGACTCCGCCGCGGCCGCGATCGCCGCGATCGAGCAGCAGGGCATCTCGATGGCGGACGTCACCGCGCGGCTCGAGGCCGAGGGCGTGTCCAAGTTCGAGGTGAGCTGGGACGAGCTGCTCACCACCACCAAGACCGGTCTGGACGCCGCCGGCGCCTGAGCGGCTGCTCACCGACACGCACCACGCACCGAACGAGAGAGACGGGGCCCCGTGAGACCGGCCAAGATCACTGCTGAGCACAATCCTCTCCGCGACCCGCTGGACCTGCGGCTGCCCCGGATCGCGGGGCCCTGCGGCCTGGTCATCTTCGGGGTGACCGGCGACCTGTCCCGCAAGAAGCTCATGCCCGCGGTCTACGACCTGGCCAACCGGGGCCTGCTGCCGCCCGGGTTCGCACTGACCGGCTTCGCCCGGCGCGACTGGGAGGACGAGGACTTCGCCCAGGTGGTCCACGACGCCGTCAAGGAGCACGCCCGCACGCCGTTCCGGGAGGCCACCTGGCAGCAGCTCGCCGAGGGCATCCGGTTCGTCCAGGGCAGCTTCGACGACCCCGACGCGTTCGAGGAGCTGCGCCGCACCGTCGAGACGCTCGACGCAGAGCGCGGCACGGGCGGCAACCACGCGTTCTACCTGTCCGTCCCCCCGAGCGCGTTCCCGCTGGTGTGCGAGCAGCTCTCCCGGTCCGGCCTGTCCGAGTCCGCGGAGGACGCCTGGCGCCGCGTCGTGATCGAGAAGCCGTTCGGTCACGACCTCGCCTCCGCCCAGGAGCTCGACGCCGTCGTCTCCGAGGTGTTCGACCAGGACTCGGTGTTCCGGATCGACCACTACCTCGGCAAGGAGACGGTCCAGAACATCCTGGCGCTGCGGTTCGCGAACCAGCTCTTCGAGCCGCTGTGGAACGGCAACCACGTCGACCACGTCCAGATCACGATGGCCGAGGACATCGGCATCGGCGGTCGGGCCGGGTACTACGACGGGGTCGGGGCAGCGCGCGACGTCATCCAGAACCACCTGCTGCAGCTCCTCGCCCTGGTGGCCATGGAGGAGCCCGTCGACTTCGACGCCGACGCCCTGCGGGCGGAGAAGATCAAGCTGCTGTCCTCGGTCCGGCTCCCCCGCGACCTCGACCGGCACACCGCGCGGGGGCAGTACACCGCCGCCTGGCAGGGTGGCGAGAAGGTGGTCGGCTTCCTCGAGGAGGAGGGCTTCAACCCCGAGTCGACCACCGAGACGTACGCCGCGGTGCGGATGGACATCGACAACCGGCGCTGGGCCGGCGTCCCCTTCTACCTGCGCACCGGCAAGCGGCTGGGCCGGCGGGTCACCGAGGTGGCCGTCGTCTTCAAGAAGGCGCCGCACCTGCCGTTCGAGTCGTCGCTCACCTCCGACCTCGGCTCCAACGCCCTGGTCATCCGGGTCCAGCCGGACGAGGGCGTGACGCTGCGCTTCGGGGCCAAGGTCCCCGGCACCGCCATGGAGGTCCGTGACGTCACCATGGACTTCGGCTACGGGCACTCGTTCACCGAGTCCTCGCCCGAGGCCTACGAGCGGCTCATCCTGGACGTGCTCCTCGGCGACCCGCCGCTGTTCCCCACGCGCGAGGAGGTCGAGCTCTCCTGGAAGATCCTCGACCCCGTCATCGCGCACTGGTCGAAGAAGGGCCGTCCCGAGCCGTACCCCTCGGGGACCTGGGGTCCGCCGACCGCCGACGCCATGCTCGCCCGCGACGGGCGCACCTGGCGTCGGCCCTGAACCACCGGCACGACGAAGGAGCACACCGATGATCATCGACATGCCGGACACCACGACCAACGCGGTCAGCAAGCGGCTGGACTCCCTGCGCGACGAGGGCGGTGCCGTCGCGCTCGGACGCGTCCTCACGCTCGTGGTCGTTGCGCTGGAGGCGGACATCGAGTCCGCGGTCTCGGCCGCGAACCAGGCCAGCCACGAGCACCCGTGCCGCGTCGTGGTCGTCGCCCCGGCGCCGGCGGGCGCCAAGGCGGGGCGGCTCGACGCCGAGATCCGGGTCGGCGGCGACGCCGGCGCCTCCGAGGTGATCGTCCTGCGCTGCGCCGAGCCGCTCGAGGAGCACACGGACACCCTCGTGATGCCGCTGCTGCTCTCGGACGCGCCGATCGTGGTGTGGTGGCCCACCGGCGGCCCGCTGGACCCCACGGCCGACGCGCTGGGCGCGATGGCGCAGCGTCGCATCACCGACACCACGACGGCCGAGGATCCCGTGGCCATGCTCGCCGGGCTCGCCACGTCCTTCGCCGAGGGGGACACCGACCTGGCCTGGGCGCGCGTGACCCTGTGGCGGGGGCTCATCGCCGCCGCCCTGGACCAGCCCCCCTACGAGCCCGTCCAGGCCGTCCGCGTCGAGGGCGAGGCCGGGCACACGTCCCTCGACCTGCTCGCCGCGTGGCTCGGCCTGAAGCTGCGCTGCCCGGCGACCGTCGTGCGGACCCCGGGCTCCGACGCCATCACCCGCGTGGTCCTGGAGCGCCGTGGCGGCGACATCGTCATGGACCGGCCGGACGGTCGCGTCGTGACCATCACCGAGCCCGGCAAGCCCGAGCGGCACATGGCGCTGCCCATCCGCTCCCTGTCCGAGGCGCTCATCGAGGAGCTGCGCCGGCTCGACCCCGACGAGATCTACGGGCAGGTGATCGGCAAGGGCCTCGCCCGCGTCTCGACCGTCTCCGCCGGCGCCGAGGCCGAGGGGGCGCGATGAGCACGCGACTCGTCGTCGTCCACCCCGACCCCGAGGTCCTCGCCGAGGCCGCCGCCGCCCGCCTCCTCACCCGCCTGCTCGACGTCCAGTCGGTCCGCCGGCCCGCGCACCTCGTGCTCACCGGCGGCACCGTCGGCATCCGGACCCTGGCCGCCGCGGCGGCCAGCCCGCTGCGCACCGCCGTCGACTGGTCCGGTGTGCACCTGTGGTGGGGGGACGAGAGGTTCCTGGCCGCCGGCGACGCCGAGCGCAACGAGACCCAGGCACGCGAGGCGCTGCTGGACGACCTCGTCGCCACCTCGGGCCTGCCCGCCGAGAACATCCATGCGGTGCCGCCCCGCGACGACGAGGTCGGGACCCCGGAGCAGGCGGCCGCGCTCTACGCGGCCGAGCTCGCCCGGTTCGCCCCCGACGGTGCGAGCACGCCCGCCTTCGACGTGCTCCTGCTGGGCATGGGGCCCGACGGCCACGTCGCGTCGCTGTTCCCGGAGCACCCCGCGCTGGAGGCGCCGGGCTGGACCGTGGGGGTGCACGGCTCGCCGAAACCACCTGCGGAACGCGTCTCGCTGACGTTCGCCGCGATCGGACGTGCCGAGGAGGTCTGGGTCGTGGCGGCAGGCGCTGAGAAGGCGGAGCGCGCCGCGGCGGCGCTGGCCGACGGCCCGGTCACCACAGTGCCGGCCGTGCGCGCCGTGGGCAGGCACCGCACGCTGTGGCTGCTCGACGTGGCGGCCGCGGCCGACCGCGGCTGACATCGGCCTCGGCGGGCCCGGTCCCGGGGCGCTGACGCACCCCGGCGCGGGTCAGGCTCGGCGCCGTGAGCGCAGGGTCTCGAGCGCCTCGTCGAGCAGCGCCGCCCCGTCCTCGGGCGAGCGCCGCTCCTTCACGTACGCCAGGTGGGTCTTGTACGGCTCGTTGCGCAAGGGACCCGGCGGGTTCGCCGGGTCCTGCCCGGCAGGGAAGCCGCACCGCGGGCAGTCCCACGTCTCGGGGGGCTCCACCTCCTCGCCGACGGCGAAGCTGGGCCGCGTCTGGTGCCCGTTGAGGCACCAGTACGAGACCTGGGTGCGCGGGGCGGCCTCACCCCGCTCCTGCTCCCCCATCGGCCCAGCGCCCACGCGCGAGCCACGGATGGCGTGTCCGGCAGATGCCACGTGACGTCCTCACCTTCGAGTTCACGGGCCGTCCGCTGCTTCCGTCGGCCCGACGGTGCTGTTCGCGGACGGTACCGTGCGCCGTCCGGGAACCCGGTCAGCTCACCCTGGTGGCGATCCCCAGGAGCACGACGACGACGCCCCACACCAGCGCGATCCCCACGGTGATGCGGTTCAGGTTGCGCTCGGCGACGCCGGAGCTGCCCGCAGCGCTGGACATGCCCCCGCCGAACATGTCGGACAGACCCCCGCCCTTGCCCTTGTGCATCAGGATGAGCAGGATCAGGAACGCACTGGTCAGCACGAGCAGGACGTTCAGGAAGATGGTCAACGCGGCGAACATGGAGGTCCTCGGCTCTCGGCCGCCTCACGGCGGGCTGTCGGTGCCGGGGTTGCCCGGCGGGGTCAAGACTAGGTGACGAACGCCTCCCGTGGCCAACCCCTGTCTTTGCCGGGGGCAGACCGCCACGGGAGGCGTTCGTCGGGGCGGGACCTGCCCGCCCGGGCGACGGCGTCGTCAGGCCACGTGCGACTGGTACCGCACGATCTTGGCGAACTCCTCGGGGTCGAGGCTCGCCCCGCCCACGAGCGCGCCGTCCACGTCGTGCTGCGCCATGATCTGGGCGACGTTGCCGGACTTCACCGAACCGCCGTAGAGCACCCGCACGCCGTCGGCGAGCTCGGCGTCGTACAGCTCGGCCAGGCGGGCACGGATCGCGCCGCAGACCTCCTGGGCGTCCTCCGGCGTCGCGACCTCGCCGGTGCCGATGGCCCACACCGGCTCGTAGGCGACGACGACGCTCTTCGCCTGCTCGGCAGGCACACCCTCGAGCGCGGCGTCGAGCTGCGCGAGCGTGTAGGAGACCTGGTCGCCGGCCTTGCGGACGTCCAGACCCTCCCCGACGCACAGGACCGGGGTCAGACCGGTGCCGAAGGCCGCCTTGACCTTCGCGTTGACGACACCGTCGTCCTCGGCGTGGTACTCGCGCCGCTCGGAGTGGCCCACGGCGACGTACGTGCAGCCCAGCCGCGCGAGCATCGCGCCCGAGACCTCACCGGTGTAGGCACCGGACTCGTGCGCGGAGAGGTCCTGGGCGCCGTAGCGGACGTCCAGCTTGTCGGCGTCCACCAGCGTCTGCACGGACCGCAGGTCCGTGAAGGGCGCCAGGACCGCCACCTCGACGGCGGAGTAGTCGTGCGACGCGTCCTTGAGCGTCCACGCGAGCTTCTGGACCGCGGCGATCGCCTCGGCGTGGTCCAGGTTCATCTTCCAGTTGCCCGCCATCAGCGGCGTGCGGTTCGTGGCCACGTTCGTGTCCTTCGTTCGGAGGGTGGTTCGGGTCGGAGGGTCGTGCGGCGTCGCTCAGCCGGCCAGGACGTTCAGCCCGGGCAGCTCCTTGCCCTCGAGCAGCTCGAGGCTGGCTCCACCACCGGTCGAGATGTGGCTGAAGCCGTCCTCGTCGAACCCGAGGATGCGCACCGCGGCGGCGGAGTCGCCGCCGCCGACGATCGAGAACGCACCGTTCGCGGTGGCGTCGACGATGCCCTGGGCGACCGCCCGGGTGCCGCCGGCGAACGCGTCGAACTCGAAGACGCCCATGGGCCCGTTCCAGGCGATGGTGCGGGCGTCGGCCAGCTTGGCCGCGAAGAGCTCGCCCGAGTCGGGGCCGATGTCGAGGCCCATCTTGCCGTCGGGGATCGCGTCGGCGGCGACGGTCGTGTGCGGCGCGTCCGCGGCGAAGGAGTCCGCCGCGACGATGTCGGTGGGCAGGACGATCTCGACGCCGTTGCGCTCGGCCTCGGCCAGGTAGCCCTTGACCGTCTCGACCTGGTCCTCCTCCAGCAGTGAGGAGCCGACCGAGTGACCCTGGGCGGCGAGGAACGTGAAGACCATGCCGCCGCCGATGAGCAGGCGGTCCGCCTTGGTCAGGAGGTTGGCGATGACGCCGAGCTTGTCGGAGACCTTGGACCCGCCGAGCACCACGGCGTACGGACGCTCCGGGTCGGTCGTGGCGCGCGAGAGGGACTCGACCTCCTTGAGCACCAGCTCACCGGCGCCTGCCGGGAGCTTCTCGGCGACATCGTAGACCGAGGCCTGCTTGCGGTGGACCACGCCGAAGCCGTCCGAGACGAAGGCGTCGGCGAGCTCGGCCAGCTCGCCGGCCAGCTCCTGACGCTCGGCGTCGACCTTGGAGGTCTCGCGGGCGTCGAAGCGCACGTTCTCCAGCAGGGCGACCCGACCGTCCGCGAGGCCCGCGACCGTCTCGCGGGCGGAGGGCCCGACGAGGTCCTCGGCGAGCGCGACGTCCTGGCCGAGGAGATCGCCCAGCCGCGCCGCGACCGGCGCGAGGGAGTACTTCGCGTCCGGCGTGCCCTTCGGCCGACCCAGGTGGGCGGTGACGACGACGCGGGCACCGGCGTCGGCCAGACGCTTCAGCGTCGGCAGCGCGGCGCGGATACGTCCGTCGTCGGTGATGGTGGTGCCGTCCAGCGGCACGTTGAAGTCGGAGCGGACCAGGACGCGCTTGCCGCGCAGGTCTCCGAGGGAATCGATCGTCTTCATGAGCTCACCTCGTGCGGTTCGGTCGGGAGGGTGGGGGCGCCGTGACACGACGACGTCCGCGGACACGGGCACCGTTCTCGTCGCGGGGACGGGCGGGCCGCGTGTCCGCGGACGTCGTGGTCACGCCGGAGCGTCGGGCGTCGTCAGAGCTTCGCGCCGACGAGCTCGGTGAGGGACACCAGCGAGTTGGAGTAGCCCCACTCGTTGTCGTACCAGGAGACGACCTTGACCTGGTTGCCGATCACCTTGGTGAGCTTGGCGTCGAAGATGCTCTGGTGCGGGTCGGTGACGATGTCGGAGGAGACGATGTCGTCCTCGACGTACGACAGCACACCCTTGAGCGGCCCCTCGGCGGCGGCCTTCACGGCGGCGTTGACCTCCTCGACCGTGACCTCCTTCGTGGTCTCGAAGGTCAGGTCGGTGGCCGAGCCGGTGATGGTCGGCACGCGCAGCGCGTAGCCGTCCAGCTTGCCCTTGAGCTCGGGCAGCACGAGGGCCACGGCCTTGGCGGCACCCGTCGTGGTCGGCACGATGTTCTGCGCGGCCGCGCGGGCACGACGCAGGTCCTTGTGCGGACCGTCCTGCAGGTTCTGGTCGCCGGTGTAGGCGTGGATCGTCGTCATCAGGCCGCGCTCGATGCCGATCGAGTCGTTCAGCGCCTTGGCCAGCGGGGCCAGGCAGTTCGTGGTGCACGAGGCGTTCGAGATGACGTGGTGCGCGGCCGCGTCGTACTGGTCGCTGTTCACGCCCATGACGAACGTCGCGTCCTCGTTCTTCGCCGGGGCGGAGATGATGACCTTCTTGGCGCCGGCGTCGATGTGCGCCTTAGCCTTGGTGGCGTCCGTGAAGAAGCCGGTGGACTCGATGACGATGTCCGCACCGAGCTCGGCCCACGGCAGGTTGGCCGGGTCGCGCTCGGCGAGCGCACGGATCTTGGCGCCGCCGACGATGATGTTCTCGTCGTCGAACTCCACGGTCTTGCCGAACCGGCCGAGCACGGTGTCGTACTTCAGCAGGTGGGCCAGCGTCTTGTTGTCCGTCAGGTCGTTCACGCCGACGACCTCGATGTCCGCACCCGACTCCACGAGAGCCCGGTAGAAGTTACGTCCGATGCGGCCGAAGCCGTTGATACCGACGCGGATGGTCACGATAGCCCTCCTCAGGGCGCGCCGGATCGGGTCCGGCGCACACGGTTGATGCCATTCTCTGGCGCGCACTCGGCGCACCACTGGTTACGGCGTCACCCTGGTGGGAGTCCGCGACGTGCAGTCCGGACGTCAGTCCAGGGTCACACCGTCGTCACCTGACAACCACGAGCCTATACCCATCCGTTGCCCGACGCCGATCTCCGCCTCTGCTGAGACGAGAGGTCCGACCACGCCCCGGCGGCAAGGGACTCACAGGTCGAGCAGGTCCGGTGACAGGCCCGCCTCGGTGTCCGGGATCCCGAGCTCGAGCGCCCGCTTGTCAGCGGTCGACAGCAGGCGGCGGATGCGCCCGGCCACGGCGTCCTTGGACAGCTGCGGGTCGGCGAGCTGGCCGAGCTCCTCCAGGGACGCCTGCTTGTGGGCGAGCCGCAGCTCGCCGGCCTGCCGCAGGTGGTCCGGCACCTCCTCGCCCAGGATCTCGAAAGCGCGCTGCACCCGGGCACCGGCGGCCACGGCGGCACGAGCGGAGCGCCGCAGGTTGGCGTCGTCGAAGTTGGCCAACCGGTTGGCCGTCCCGCGGACTTCACGGCGGGCCCGCCGCTCCTCCCACACCTGCCGGGTGCGTGGCGCGCCGATCCGACCGAGCAGCTCGCTGATGGCGTCGCCGTCGCGGACCACCACGCGGTCGACGCCCCGCACCTCCCGGGACCGGGCCTGCACGCCGAGCCGGCGGGCCGCACCCACCAGGGCGAGCGCCGCCTCCGGTCCCGGGCACGTGACCTCCATCGACATCGAGCGCCCCGGTTCGGTCAGGGAGCCGTGCGCCAGGAACGCGCCGCGCCAGACCGCCTCGGCCTCGTCGACGCCGGCGGAGACCACCTCGGGCGAGAGCCCGCGCACGGGCCGACCCCGCAGGTCCAGCAGGCCGGTCTGGCGGGCCAGGGACTCGCCGTCGCGCACGACCCGCACCACGTACCGGTCCTGCTTGCGCAGCCCCCCGGCCCGCACCACGATCAGCTCGCTGGTGTGCCCGTACAGGTCGGACACCGCCTGGCGCAGCCGCGCGGCGACCACGTCGGAGTCGAGCTCCGCCTCGATCACCACGCGGCTCGAGATGATGTGCAGTCCTCCCGAGAACCGCAGCATCGCCGAGACCTCCGCCTTGCGGCAGGAGGTCCGCGTCACCACGACCCGCGACAGCTCGTCCTTCACCTCACTCGTCAGCGCCATGGCGTCATCCTGCCACGGGCGACCCGCGCCGCCGTCCGGTGCCCTCGAACACGTCGTGGTAGGCCGCCGCGAGCCGGAGCGTGTCGTGGCGGGCCGACCCGTCACCCCGCCGCACCGGCCGCACCACCAGCTCCGCCCCGAGGGCGGCCGCCGCACGTTCCAGCTCGTCGACGTCACCCACCGCGGACGGGTCGACGAGGACCGCGTCGACGGCCAGTTCCGGGGCGTGCCGGCGCAGCGCGTCGAGATGGGCCGTGGCGCTCAACCCGTGCGTCTCGCCCTTCTCCGCGCTCAGGTTCAGCGTCACGCACCGCCGCGCCGTCGTCGTGTGCAGCGCGGTGGCCAGTCCCGGCACGAGGAGGTGGACCAGCACCGACGAGTACCAGGAGCCGGGCCCCATCACGACCCAGTCGGCGTCGTGGACCGCCTGCACCGCCTCCGGGCAGGCGGGCGGGTCGGCGGGCACCAGCCGCAGCTGCTCGATCAGTCCGTCCGTGACGGCCACGCGGCTCTGCCCGACGACGGTGTCGCGCCGCTCGCCGTGCGCCACGTCGGCCTCCACCACCAGCGGCACGGACGCCATCGGGAGCACGCGGCCGCGAGCGCCCAGGAGGCGGCCCACCCAGTCGAGTCCTTCGACCGTGCTGCCGAGCCGCTGCCACAGCGAGACGATGAGCAGGTTGCCCATGGCGTGGCCGTCGAGCTCCCCGTCCGAGGCGAACCGGTGCTGGAGCAGGTCGCTCCAGGTGCGGCCCCACTCGGAGTCGTCGCAGAGCGCGGCCAGGGCCATGCGCAGGTCACCCGGGGGCAGCACGTCCAGCTCGGAGCGCAGGCGGCCCGACGAGCCGCCGTCGTCCGCGACGGTGACCACCGCGGTGAGCCGGTCGGTCAGGAGCCGCATCGCGCCGAGCGCGGCGGAGAGCCCGTGTCCCCCGCCGAGGGCGACCACCGTGGGGCCCGGTCGGTCGGAGCGGTCCGTCGCCCGGGGGCCGTGCGCTCGGGTCGTGTCCGCAGTCAGGTCCTACTCCTTCCCGAGGTCACGTGCCGTGACGGTGACGCGGTGGCCGGCGGTGCGCAGCCGTTCGGCGATCTCGGTGGCCATGGCGACCGAGCGGTGCTTGCCGCCGGTGCAGCCGACGGCGATGGTCGCGTACCGCTTCTCCTCGGCGAGGTAGCCGGCCAGGACCGGTTCGAGCGCCGCCACGTACCGGTCCACGAACTCCAGGGCACCCGGTCGGTCGAGGACGTAGCGGCGCACGGCCTCGTCCTTGCCGGTCAGGTGGCGCAGCTCGCTGATCCAGTAGGGGTTGGCGAGGAACCGCACGTCGGCGACGTGGTCGGCGTCCAGGGGCAGGCCGTACTTGAAGCCGAACGCGACGACGTTGATGCGCAGCGAGTCCACCGCGCCACCGGCGACGGCGTCGCGGACCTCCTTGGCGAGGTCGTGGACGGACTTGTCGGTGGTGTCGACGACGACGTCGGCTCGCTCGGCGATGGAGGCCAGCACCCGGCGCTCGGTGCTGATGCCGTCGAGGATGCGGCCGTCCCCCTGCAGCGGGTGGGGGCGCCGCACGCTCTCGAACCGGCGCACGAGGACCTCGTCCGAGGCGTCCAGGAACAGGATGCGGTAGTTCACCCCCGCCGAGCGGAGGTGGTCCAGCGCCTGGGCCAGCTCGGAGAAGTACTCGCGGCCGCGGACGTCGACGACGACGGCGAGCCGTTCGACCGACGACCCCGCCTTGGTCATCAGGTCGACGAGCGGGACGATCATCATCGGCGGCAGGTTGTCCACGACGAACCAGTCCAGGTCCTCCAGGACGCCGGCGGCGCGGGTGCGCCCGGCACCGGACATGCCGGTGATGATGAGCACCTCGGGCTCGGTGCGGCCGGGGGCCGGTGTCGCGGCCTCGATCTCGGGGATGCCGTGCGGGACGGTGATGGGCGACGGTTCGCTCATGGGTCCAGCATGCCAGCACCGGAGCCGGACAACGCGTCGACCACGGCCTGCGCGGTGCTCGGCCCCACGCCCTTGACCTGGGCGATCTCCTCCGCGGTGGCGGCGCGCATCCGTTTGACCGAGCCGAACCGCGCCAGCAGGGCCTGCTGCCGCGCCGGCCCGAGCCCGGGCACGGAGTCCAGGACGGAGACCGTCATGCCCTTGCTGCGGCGGCGGCGGTGCTGCGCGATCGCGAACCGGTGGGCCTCGTCACGGACGCGCTGCAGCAGGTAGAGGCCCTGGGACGCGCGCTGCAGGATCACCGGGTAGTCGTCGTCGGGCACCCACAGCTCCTCGAGCCGCTTGGCGAGCCCGCACAGGGCGACGTCGGTGATGCCGAGCTCGGCCAGGGCACGGGCAGCGGCCGCCACCTGGGGCGGTCCGCCGTCGACGACGACGAGCTGCGGCGGGTAGGCGAACCGCCGCTTCTCCGCCCCCGCGTCGCCGTCCGCCGGTCCGGAGATGTCCGGGTGGGCGTGCTGGTCGGCCAGGTAGCGGCGGAACCGGCGGGTGATGACCTCGTGCATGGCCGCCGTGTCGTCGGCCGCGCCGTCGCCGTCCGGGCCCCGGACCGAGAAGGAGCGGTACTCCCCCTTGCGCGGCAGACCGTCCTCGAAGACCACCATCGAGGCGGACTGATAGGTGCCCTGGGTGTGGGAGACGTCGTAGCACTCGATCCGCAGCGGCGCCTCGTCGAGGCCGAGCGCCTCCTGCAGCTCGGACAGCGCCTGGCTGCGGGTGGTCAGGTCGCCGGCCCGCCGGGTGCGGTGCAGCACGAGCGCCTGCTCGGCGTTCCGGCGCACCGTCTCGGCGAGCTCACGCTTGTCGCCGCGCTGCGGCACGCGCACCTCGACGCGGGCGCCGCGCAGTCCGGACAGCCAGTCCGTCACCTCCTCGAGATCGGGCGGGAGCACCGGGACCAGCACCTCACGCGGGACGGCGTCGCGGACCGCGGCCCGCGCCTGGTGGTCGGACAGGTCAACGTCCCGCGCGTCCTCCACCGGCCCGTACACCTGCTGCAGCAGGTGCTCCACGAGCTCGCCGTCGCCGATGTCCTCGACCTTCTCCACGATCCAGCCGCGCTGGCCGCGGATGCGGCCGCCGCGGACGTGGAAGACCTGGACGGCGGCCTCGAGGTCGTCGCCGTCCAGGGCGAAGACGTCGGCGTCGGTGGCGTCGGAGAGCACGACCGCGTTCTTCTCGGTGACGCGGCGCAGCGCGCCCAGGTCGTCCCGCAGCCGGGCGGCCTGCTCGTACTCGAGGTGCTCGGCCGCCTCGGCCATCTCCTTCTCGAGCCGCCGCACGAACCGGCCGGTGTCCCCGGCCATGAAGTCGCACAGGTCGCCGGCCAGGGCACGGTGGTCCTCGGGGCTGATCCGACCGACGCACGGGGCGGAGCACTTGTCGATGTAGCCGAGCAGGCACGGACGACCGGACTGCTGGGCGCGGCGGTAGACGCCCGCCGAGCAGGTCCGCACGGGGAACACCCGCAGCAGCAGGTCGAGCGTCTCGCGGATCGCCCACGCGTGACCGTACGGACCGAAGTACCGGGTGCCGCGGCGCTTGCGCCCGCGCATCACCTGGGCGCGCGGGACGTCCTCGCCCATCGTCACCGCGAGGTACGGGTACGACTTGTCGTCGCGGTACTTGACGTTGAACCGCGGGTCGTACTCCTTGATCCAGGAGTACTCCAGCGCCAGCGCCTCGACCTCGGTGCCGACGACCGTCCACTCGACCGAGGCCGCCGTGGTCACCATCTGCTGCGTGCGGTGGTGGAGGTTCGCGACGTCCTGGAAGTAGTTCGACAACCGCTGGCGCAGGTTCTTCGCCTTGCCGACGTACACGACGCGGCCGTGCCGGTCGCGGAAGCGATACACCCCCGGCGACGTCGGGATCTCCCCCGGTCTCGGCCGGTAGGTCGCAGGGTCCGCCATGCGCCCAGGGTAGGTCAGGTCTCCGACATCGCCGACCGTCGCCCCGGGGCCCGGGGCGGGCCGGTCAGGAGCCGCCGGTCAGGTGCAGCGGCGCGGGTTCGACGAGCACGCGGAAGTTCACGCTGCGGGCGATGAAGCACAGGGCGTGCGCACGCTCGTGCAGCCGGGCGACGCGCTCGTCGTCGGCCTCCTCGCCCGGGTCCACGACGATCCGCGGCCGCAGGGTCACGTCGCTGAACTGTCCCTCGCCCCGCGACTCGACCCGCATCGTGCCGGTCGCGTCGTCGGCGTACTCGCGCACCACCAGCCCGCTCTCGGCGGCCAGGTGCAGGAACCACAGCATGTGGCACTGCGCCAGGCTGGCCACGAAGAGGTCCTCGGGGCTGAACCGCTCGGGGTCGCCGCGGAACGCCGGGTCGGCGCTGCCGGGCAGCACGGGACGGCCGGGCAGGGCGACGTCGTGGTCACGGGTGTAGGCGGTGTACGACGTCGTCGCCGCGGCCGCCGGATCCGCTCCGGCCGGCGGCCACGCGACGGCGGCCGTGTACGAGTGCTGGGCTCCCATGGCGCCCACCGTAGGGGGTCAGGCGGCGGAGCGCCCGGCGGTGCGCGAGCGACCGGGCTTCCTGCGCCCCTTCGCCGGCGTCGCCGGTGCGGGGGCGGGCGGGTCGACGGGCACCTCGGCCTCCTCGTCCAGCACCTGGGCGAGGAACCGGCCCGTGTGACTGGCCTCCACGCGGGCGACCTGTTCCGGGGTGCCCTCGGCCACGACGAGGCCACCGCCCGAGCCGCCCTCCGGGCCCATGTCGACGATCCAGTCCGCGGACTTGATCACGTCGAGGTTGTGCTCGATGACGAGCACCGTGTTGCCCTTGTCCACCAGCGAGCGCAGCACGCCCAGGAGCTTGCGGATGTCCTCGAAGTGCAGGCCGGTGGTCGGCTCGTCCAGGACGTACACCGTCCGTCCGGTCGAGCGCTTCTGCAGCTCGCTGGCGAGCTTGACGCGCTGCGCCTCGCCCCCCGACAGGGTGGGCGCGGGCTGGCCCAGCCGCACGTACCCGAGCCCGACGTCGACGAGCGTGCTCAGGTGCCGCGAGATGGCGGGGAACGCCGAGAAGAACTCGGCCGCCTCCTCGATCGGCATGTCGAGCACCTCGGCCACCGTGCGGCCCTTGAAGTGCACCTCGAGCGTCTCCCGGTTGTACCGGGCCCCGTGGCACACCTCGCACGGCACGTACACGTCCGGCAGGAAGTTCATCTCGATGCGCAGGGTGCCGTCGCCGGAGCAGGCCTCGCAGCGCCCGCCCTTGACGTTGAAGGAGAACCGCCCCGGGCCGTAGCCGCGGACCTTCGCCTCCTCCGTCTCCGCGAAGATCTTGCGGATCCGGTCCCACACGCCGGTGTACGTCGCCGGGTTCGACCGCGGCGTGCGCCCGATCGGCCCCTGGTCGACGTGCACGACCTTGTCCAGGTGCTCCGTGCCGGTGACGCGGGTGTGCCGACCCGCGACCTGCCGGGCACCGTTGAGCTCGTTGGCGAGCACCGTGTGCAGGATCGAGTTGACCAGCGTCGACTTGCCGGATCCCGAGACACCCGTGACGGCGGTGAGCACCCCCAGCGGGAAGGACACCGAGATGTCGCGCAGGTTGTTCTCCCGCGCCCCCACCACGGTCACCTGGCGCTCCGGGTCCGTGCCGCGGCGAGCGGCCGGCAGCGCGATGCTGCGCCGGCCGGACAGGTACGCGCCCGTCATCGAGTCCTCGGCGGCGAGCAGGCCCGCGTAGTCGCCGGAGTGCACCACGCGTCCGCCGTGCTCGCCGGCACCCGGGCCGACGTCCACGATCCAGTCGGCGGCACGGATCGTGTCCTCGTCGTGCTCGACGACGATGAGCGTGTTGCCGAGGTCGCGCAAGCGGCTCAGGGTCTCGATGAGCCGGCGGTTGTCCCGCTGGTGCAGACCGATGCTCGGCTCGTCCAGGACGTACAGCACCCCGACCAGGCCCGAGCCGATCTGCGTCGCCAGCCGGATGCGCTGCGCCTCGCCGCCGGACAGCGTCCCGGCGGCCCGCTCGAGCGTGAGGTAGTGCAGGCCGACGTCGAGCAGGAAGCCCAACCGGGCGTGGATCTCCTTGAGGACCTCGCCCGCGATCGCCGTCTCGCGCTCGCCGAGCACCAACGTGTCGAGGTACTCCTTGGCGTCCGAGATCGGCAGCCGGCACACGTCCCAGATCGACTTGGTCCCGACCTTGACGGCCAGCACCTCGGGCTTGAGCCGGGCGCCGCCGCACGTCGGGCACGGCACCTGGCGCATGAACGCCTCGTAGCGCTCCTTGGACCAGTCCGACTCGGTCTCCGAGTGGCGTCGCTCGATGAACGTGATCGCACCCTCGAACCCCGTCGAGTACTGGCGCTCACGCCCCCAGCGGTTGCGGTAGCGCACGTGCACCTTGTGGTTGCGCCCGTGCAGCACGGCCTTGCGGGCCCGCTCCGGCAGGGCGCGCCACGGCGTGTCGAGCGAGAACGACATCTCCTCCGCCAGCGCCGAGAGCACCCGCTCGAAGTACTCCGAGGAGGTCTGGGCCCAGGGCACCACGGCCCCCTCGCGGAGCGTCCGCTCCGGGTCGGGCACCACCAGCTCCGGGTCCACCTCCAGCCGGAAGCCGATCCCGGTGCACTCGGGACAGGCGCCGTAGGGCGCGTTGAAGGAGAAGGTGCGCGGCTCGATCTCGTCGAGGCTCAACGGGTGGTCGTTCGGGCACGCCCGCTTCTCGGAGTACTTGCGCACCCGGTCGAGGTCGTCGATCGACGCGTCCACCAGCTCGACCATGACCAGCCCGCCGGCCAGCCCCAGGGCGGTCTCGACCGAGTCGGTCAGCCGGCGTCGGACCCCGTCGCGGGACACCAGGCGGTCGACCACGACCTCGATGTCGTGCTTGAGCTTCTTCTCCAGCGCCGGCGGGCTCGACAGCTGGATGACCTCGCCGTCCACGCGGGCACGCGAGAACCCCTGGGTCTGCAGCTCGGAGAACAGCTCGGCGTACTCCCCCTTGCGTCCCCGGACCACCGGCGCGAGCACCTGGTAGCGGGTGCCCTCGGGCAGCTCGAGGATCTTGTCGACGATCTGCTGCGGCGTCTGCGCGCGGACCGGCTCTCCGCACACCGGGCAGTGCTGGGTGCCGGTCCGGGCGAAGAGCAGACGCAGGTAGTCGTAGACCTCGGTGATCGTGCCGACCGTGGAGCGCGGGTTGCGGTTGGTCGACTTCTGGTCGATCGACACCGCCGGGCTCAGCCCCTCGATGAAGTCGACGTCCGGCTTGTCCATCTGCCCGAGGAACTGGCGTGCGTACGCGGACAGCGACTCCACGTACCGTCGCTGCCCCTCGGCGAAGATCGTGTCGAAGGCCAGCGACGACTTCCCCGAGCCGCTCAGCCCCGTGAAGACGACGAGGCGGTCGCGCGGCAGGTCGAGGTCGACGTTGCGCAGGTTGTGCTCGCGGGCACCCGAGACGACGAGGCGATTGCTCACCGCAGCATCGTACGGCCCGCCACCGACCTTCGCACAGGTGTTCTACGTCTCACCGAGGCCCGTGGCAGCATGGGGGCCATGGCAGCCGAGCCCCGCACCGCGCCCACCGCCGTCCACGACCTGGAGCACGCCGTCGTGACGACGCTGGCCGTGGGCCCGATGGACAACAACGCCTACCTCCTCACCTGCCGGGCCACCGGCGCACGCGTGCTGATCGACGCCGCGGCCGAGCCCGACCGGCTCCTCGCCCTGCTCGCCACGGGGCCCGGAGCCGGGCCGGACCTCGTCGTGACCACCCATCGCCACCGCGACCACCTCGGCGCCCTGCCCGACGTCGTCGCCGCCACCGGTGCGCCGGTCGCCGCAGGGACCGACGACGCCGACGCGATCGAGCACGAGACGGGCCTCGCGGTCGACCGCCGGCTGGGGCACGGCGACACCGTCGCCGTCGGACGCCTGCACCTCGACGTCGTGCACCTGCGGGGGCACACCCCCGGCTCGGTCGCGCTCGCGCTGACCGGCACCGCCGGGCCGGTGCACCTGTTCACCGGTGACTCGCTCTTCCCCGGCGGCGTCGGGAACACCGGTGGCGACCCGGACCGGTTCACGCTCCTGCTCGGCGACGTCGTCGAGCGGGTCTTCGACCGGTACGACGACGCCACGGTCGTCCACCCGGGCCACGGACGCAGCACCACACTGGGCGCCGAGCGGCCGCACCTCGACGAGTGGCGCGACCGCGGATGGTGAGACGCGCCGCACACGGCCGCAACGTGCTTGGATGGCGGGCATGGCCGTCATCGCCGTCACCTACACCTACGCCGACCAGCCCAGCCGCCTCGACGAGCTCCGGGCCGACCACCGCGCCTTCCTGAGCCGCCTGCACGAGGCGGGCGCCGTCGTCGTCTCCGGCCCGCTGCCGGCCACGCCCGCGTACCCGGCCGGGGCGCTGCTCCTGGTGGACACGGTCGACGCCGACGCCGCCCTGCGGCTGCTCGACGACGACCCGTTCCTGCGGGCCGGGCTCGTGGCGGAACGCTCCGCCCGGGAGTGGGTCCCCGTGATCGGCACGCTCGGCGGCTGACCCCGGTCGGTCACCGGCCCGGGTCGGTGTCGACGTCGGCCGACCGGGCGGTCCGCACCAGGCTCGCGACGGTCGCCACCGCCAGCGACCCCACGATCACCACGAGCGAGACCCAGATCGGCACCTCCGGCGCCCAGGCGATCGGCTCGCCGCCGTTGACGAACGGCACGGTGTTGTCCGCCATGGCCTCCAGGACGAGCTTGACGCCGATGAATCCGAGGATGACCGCGAGCGCCAGCGGCAGGTAGACCAGCCGTTCCAGCAGCCCGCCCAGCAGGAAGTAGAGCTGGCGCAGGCCCATGAGCGCGAACACGTTCGTGGTGAACACGATGAACGGGTCGTGCGTCAGCCCGAAGATCGCCGGGATCGAGTCCAGCGCGAACAGCAGGTCCGTGGACCCGATGGCGAAGAAGACCACCAGCATCGGGGTCCACACCCGCCGGCCGTCCTGCACGGTGCGCAGCCGGGCGCCGTCGTACCGCTCCGTCAGCGGCAGGACGCGCCGCAGCCCGCGGATGGCGACGTTCTCGCGGTACTCCTCGTCGTCGTCGCCCACCACCAGCTTCACCGCGGTGTACACCAGGAACGCGCCGAACAGGTAGAACACCCACACGAACTGCTCGATGATCGCGGCCCCGGCGAGGATGAACCCGGCGCGCAGCACCAGCGCGACGAGGATGCCGACCATGAGCACCCGTTGCTGGTGCTCCCGCGGCACGGCAAAGCGGGACATGATGAGCACGAACACGAACAGGTTGTCCACGCTCAGGGAGTACTCCGTCAGCCATCCGGCGTAGAACTCCCCTGCCGGCGCCGCACCCCCGACCGCCCACACGACGAGCCCGAAGAGCCCCGCCAGGGCGACGTAGAAGCCCACCCACAGCCCGCTCTCGCGCATCGAGGGCACGTGCGGGCGCCGCGCGACGACGGCGAGGTCGGCCAGCAGCAGGCCGACGATCGCTGTCAGCGCCACCGCCTCGAACCACGTGGGCAGCTCATGCGTCACCGGTCGGCGACCTCCGCGGCCAGCCTGCGGTCCCGGCGCGTCCTGGCCAGCGACGCGACCGTCGTGATCGTCAGGACGACGACGATGAAGGACAGCGACACGCTGGTCGGGATCTCCGGGATCACCTCGATGTGCTCACCGCCGTTGATGAACGGCACCTCGTTGGTGTGCAGAGCGTGGATGACGAGCTTGACGCCGATGAAGCCGAGGATCGCCGCCAGGCCGTAGTTGAGGTAGACGAGCCGGTCGAGGAGCCCGTCGACGAGGAAGTAGAGCTGGCGCAGCCCGAGCAGGGAGAACGCGTTGGCGGTGAAGACGAGGTACGTCTCCTGCGTCAGGCCGAAGATCGCCGGGATGGAGTCGACGGCGAACAGCAGGTCCGCGCTGCCGATCGCGATCATCACGATGAGCATGGGCGTGACGTACCGCTTGCCGTCGATCTTCGTGAACATGTGGTGCTCGACGTAGTCGTCGGTCGTCGGCAGGATCCGGCGGGTGAGCCGGAGCACCGCGTTCTCCTTGAACTCCTCGTCGTGGTCGGTGCCCGCCCGGGCCTGGGCGACCGCCGTCCAGATCAGGAAGAAGCCGAAGAGGTAGAAGATCCACGCGAAGTTCGCGATGAGGGCGGCGCCGGCGAGGATGAACACCGTCCGCAGCACCAGCGCGATGGTGATGCCGATGAGCAGCACGCGCTGCTGGTGCTCGCGCGGGACCCGGAAGCTGGTCATGATCAGCACGAACACGAACAGGTTGTCCACGCTGAGGGACTTCTCGGTGATGTAGCCGGCGAAGTACTCCCCGCCGTAGGTGGGGCCCCACCCGGCGAGCACGATGAGTCCGAACACCAGCGCCGCGGCGACGTAGGCGATCGACCACCAGGCCGACTCCTTGAGCGTGGGCGCGTGCGGCGTGCGCACGTGCCCGACGTAGTCGACGGCGAGCATCGCCAGGATGATCCCGACGGTGACGATCCAGACCCAGGGGGCGACGTCCATGCGTGTGTCCTCCGGTACGCAGCACTGTGACCGAAGGTCTCTTCCGCCACGCACCGCCACGCGCACCCGCAGGTGGCGCGGGCTGGTGGTTGCGAGACCGGTGGCGCCGGGCCGACGTCCGCGCCGGCCGTGATGACGACGTCACCGCTCGGGAATACTCCCCTTCAACGAGGTGCCAGCATACGGCACGGCGGCCCGGGCGCTCACTGCAGGCAGAACTCGTTGCCCTCCGGGTCCTGCATGACGATCCAGGTGTCGCCGAGCTCGCTGCGCTCCTCGACCGTCCGCGCCCCGATCGCCTCGAGGCGCGCCGCCTCGGCGCGCAGGACCTCGAGGCGCTCGCCGCCCGTGCGGCCGGCCGAGACGTTCAGGTCGAGGTGCACCCGGTTCTTGACGGTCTTGGGCTCGGGCACCTGCTGGATGAAGATCCGGGGTCCGGAGCCGTCCGGGTCGCTGACGGCGTTCTTGCTGTTCCACAGCTCGCGAGGCACCTCCCAGGCGGTCAGCGCCTCCTCCCACGACGCGAAGCCCTGCGGCGGCGCGTCCCGCACGTAGCCGAGCGCGGCGCACCAGAACTCGCCGAGCGCCAGCGGGTCCGCGGCGTCGAACGTCACCTGGAAGCTCGTGGACATCGTCGTCCTCCTCGGTCGTGGTCAGGCGGTGGCTTCCCGCATCTGCCGCAGCTCCTTCTTCAGGCCGCCGATCTCGTCCCGCAGGCGGGCGGCGACCTCGAACTGCAGCTCGCCGGCGGCGGCGTGCATCTGGTCGCTGAGCTCCTGGATGAGCTCGGCGAGCTCGGCCGCGGCGAGCCCGGCCAGGCGGTTTCCCGACGACGCCGGTTCCTTGGGCGAGCCCGGGACGGCCGCCTGGGACCGCTGCCCGTCCCGCGGCGACTTGCGGTAGCCGCCGGCCAGCAGCTCGGCCGTGTCGATGTCCTCGCGCGCCAGCATGTCGGTGACGTCGGCGATGCGCTTGCGCAACGGCTGCGGGTCGATGCCGCGTTCGGCGTTGTAGGCGATCTGCTTCGCGCGCCGCCGGTCCGTCTCGTCGAGCGCGTACCGCATGGCGGGCGTGACCTTGTCGGCGTACATGTGCACCTGCCCCGTGACGTTGCGTGCCGCGCGGCCGATGGTCTGGATCAGCGAGCGCTCGGAGCGCAGGAACCCCTCCTTGTCGGCGTCCAGGATCGCCACCAGCGACACCTCGGGCAGGTCGAGACCCTCCCGGAGCAGGTTGATGCCGACGAGCACGTCGAACTCGCCCATGCGCAGCTCGCGCAGCAGCTCGACGCGGCGCAGCGTGTCGACCTCCGAGTGCAGGTACTGCACGCGCACGTCCTTGCCGAGCAGGTAGTCGGTGAGGTCCTCGGCCATCTTCTTGGTCAGCGTGGTGACCAGGACGCGCTCGTCACGGTCGACGCGGTCGCGGATCTCGCCCAGCAGGTCGTCGATCTGGCCCGTGGTCGGCTTGACCACGACCTCCGGGTCCACCAGGCCGGTCGGCCGGATGATCTGCTCCACGACGCCGTCGGACATCGACAGCTCGTAGTCGCCGGGGGTCGCCGAGAGGTAGACCGTCTGCCCGATGCGTTCGACGAACTCCTCCCAGCGCAGCGGCCGGTTGTCCGTGGCGCTGGGCAGCCGGAAGCCATGGTCGACGAGGGAGCGCTTGCGGGACATGTCGCCCTCGAACATGGCGCCGATCTGCGGCACGGTCACGTGGGACTCGTCGATCACGAGCAGGAAGTCCTCGGGGAAGTAGTCCAGCAGCGTGTTCGGCGGGGACCCGGCCTCACGGCCGTCGATGTGGCGCGAGTAGTTCTCGATGCCGTTGCACGTCCCGATGGAGCGCATCATCTCGATGTCGTAGGTGGTGCGCATGCGCAGGCGCTGGGCCTCGAGCAGCTTGTTCTGGCGCTCGAGGTCGGCGAGCCGCGCCTCGAGCTCGGCCTCGATCGTGCCGATAGCCCGCTCCATGCGCTCCGGACCGGCGACGTAGTGGGTGGCCGGGAAGAGGTAGACGCTCTGCTCGTCGCGGATGACCTCACCGGTGAGCGGGTGCAGCGTCTGGATCGACTCGATCTCGTCGCCGAACATCTCGATCCGCACGGCGAGCTCCTCGTACACCGGGATGATCTCGACCGTGTCGCCGCGCACCCGGAACGTGCCCCGGGTGAAGGCGGTGTCGTTGCGCGTGTACTGCATCTGCACGAACCGTCGCAGCATGTCGTCGCGGTCGACGACGTCGCCGACGTCGAGGCGGACCATGCGGTCGACATACTCCTGCGGAGTGCCGAGGCCGTAGATGCAGGACACCGAGGCGACGACGACGGTGTCGCGCCGCGTCAGGAGCGACGACGTCGCGGAGTGCCGCAGCCGCTCGACCTCGTCGTTGATGGACGAGTCCTTCTCGATGTAGGTGTCCGTCTGCGCGATGTAGGCCTCGGGCTGGTAGTAGTCGTAGTACGAGACGAAGTACTCGACGGCGTTGTTCGGCAGCAGCTCGCGGAACTCCGTGGCCAGCTGGGCGGCGAGGGTCTTGTTCGGCGCCATGATGAGCGTGGGGCGCTGCAGCTTCTCGATCAGCCAGGCCGTCGTCGCGCTCTTGCCCGTACCGGTGGCACCCAGCAGCACGGTGTCCTTCTCCCCCGCCCGGACGCGCTCGGCGAGCTCGGCGATGGCGGTCGGCTGGTCGCCGCTCGGCTCGTACTCGGAGACCACCTCGAAGGGAGCCACCGTGCGCTGAAGATCGGTCACGGGTCGCATGCGTCAACGGTACGACGCGCCGCCGACACGGCGGGTGTCGAGGGTCAGTGCTCCGTGCCGGCGGCCGTGCGCGGCTCGGCCACCCGGCCGCGCAGCGCGCCGACAGCGGCGTCCACGACGAGGCCGAGCGCCCTGCTCGCGGCGTCCTGGTCGACGACGTCCGCCCGCGGCACGTGCACGAACCCGGACCGCACGTCCGCCCAGGCGGCCAGCTCGTGCTGCACCGCGTAGAACACCGTGTTGCACACGTAGGTGCCGGCGGAGTTGCTCACCACCGCCGGGATCCCGGCGTCGCGCAGCGCCGTGAGGCCCGCCTTCAGCGGCAGCGTCGAGAAGTACGCGGCCGGGCCGCCCGCGACGACGGGTTCGTCGACCGGGGCCACGCCGTCGTTGTCGGCGATCCGGGCGTCGATCACGTTGACCGCGACGCGCTCGAGCCGGATCGCCTCGGTCCCGGCGGCCAGCCCGACGGCGATCACCACGTCGGGCGCGTGCAGCGCGAGCAGCTGCCGGCACGCGTCGACGGCCCCGGCGAACGTCACGGGCAACCGTGCCGTCACGACCTCGACGTCGGGCCGCGGCGGCAGCGCCCGCACGGCGTCCCACGACTCGTTGACCGCATCGCCGCCGAAGGGTTCGAAGCCCGTCATCAGCACCTTCATGGCGACCACCCTAGGGCTCCTTTCACCCGTCACCGTGTTGTCCCGGGACTCCGTGTCTTGCTAGGTTCCGATTCGGCATCTTGCCTTACATATATCTCGGAGCGCTCATGACCCGCCACCTCGCTCGCCGCGTCGCCGCGGCGAGCACTGCCACCGCCCTGGCCCTCGTCGCCCTTGCCGGCAACGCGGCCGCCACCTCCACGCAGACGCCGGTGACGGACCTGCCCACCTGCACGGTCGGCACCACGGGCGGCCTGCAGAACGACGTCACGTCCGCCGACGCCGGCACCGCCGTCGTGGTCGGCGGCGACTACGTCGCGCACGCCGCGGCCGCCGAGTCCGAGGGCCGGCTCGTGGTCGCCGGCTCCACCACGATCGCGGCGGGGCTGCTGAACGTCGGCCGCGCCGGGGTCGGGTCGGGCATCGTGCCGGTCGGCGACGTGGTGGTCTCGGGTAGGGACGTCACCGTGGCCGCCGGGTCCCTCCTCGACGTCAACCACGGCGTCGACGGCGGCGGGGACGTCCGCAGCGGCGGGTCGATTCAAGGGCGGATCGAGCTCAACGGCGGCGCCGCCCACCCGGGCGACAGCACCGCCGCCGACGTCGCGGCCGACCATGTCGCCACGCTGCGTACCGTGTCCGCCGAGCTCGCGGACCTGACCCCGACCGGCCGGCTCGGCACGGACGGCGCCCACCCCGCCCTCGTGGGCGACGGGACGTCCGACCCCCAGGTGTTCGAGCTCACCGCCGACCAGGCCGCCGACCTGGACGCCGTCGTGCTGCAGGACGTCGGCGACGGCGCGGTCGTGGTGAACGTGCGCGGTTCCGACGCCCGACTCGACACGGTGCACACCGCGGCCGGCACGATCGACTCCCGGATCGACACCCCCGCGACGCTCGGCGACTGGGCACCGCGCGTGCTGTGGAACGTCGCCGACGCCACCGCGCTGGAGCTCGCCGGCGGCAGCCAGCTCGTCGGTTCCGTGCTCGCCCCCCACGCCGACGTCGAGCAGACCACGCACACCAACGGTCGGCTCTGGGTCGGCGGGGACCTCCACCTCGGCCGCAGCGGCAGCGGCCTCGAGCACCACAACTACCCGTGGGTCGGCGCCCTCGAGACCACCTGCGACCCCGGGCCGGCCCCGACCCCGTCGCCCACGCCGGAGCCGACGACGACCCCGTCGACCGACCCGAGCGCTCCGGTGACCACGCCCGCCGAACCGACCGAGGGACCGACGGACGGACCGACCGAGCCGGCCGGTCAGGACCCGACCCCCGGGGCGGAGGGCGAGGACCCGAGCACGGAGCCGCAGGCCGACGACTCGCCGACGACGACCGTCGACGACCTGGGCGGCGCCGGAGGCACGGACCCCGTCGTGACGTCGAGCACCGCGCCGGCGTCCGCCGCCGAGCTCCCCCGGACCGGGTCGACCGTCGGGCCGCTGCTCGCCGCCGTCGTGGCCTTCCTCGCACTCGGCCTCGGCCTCGTCGCCTGGCGGCGCCGCCGCTCCTGAACCGGGTGAAGGCGGTGCGCCGTCGGGCGCGGGTCCACCTCGGCCGGTAGCGTGCGGTGAGATCGGTCACACACGGGAGGCCACCGGATGACCAGGCGAGACGACGGGCAGTTCGCGAGCGGCGTCCGGGCCAAGGTACCGCTCGCCGCGTCCGCGGCCGCCGTCGTCGCGCTCGCCGGCGCCCTGGTGCTCCCCGCCGCCACGCCGCCGGTGGCCGAGGCCGCGCCGCCCGACCTGATCCCCCCGGTGTCCGGCATCCTGCCCGGACCGGCACCGAGCGACAGCACCGGGACGCCCGGTTCCTGGGGACCGTGCGTCCCGGACGACGACGCCGACGACAGCTGCTCCGGCTGGCTCGTGCCCCCCGGCGCGGTGCCGCCGTTCGTGGGCACGGACAACGCGCCGAACGTCGTCGTCGGCGGTGACTTCACCGTTCCCGACGTCGCCGACTCCGCCGCATAGACCGAAGGCCTGCTGGTGGTCGGCGGCGACGCCGTCTTCGACAAGGCCTACTCCGTCGGCGTCGTCGGCGCGGGCACGGGGGTCTCGCCGGCGCACCGCGAGGACATGCTGATCGTCGGCGGCGACGCCACCGTCAACGGTGCCACGACGTCGGTCACGGCGTTCGGGTTCGACGGCACCACGTTCCGCACCGGCACGATCCGCGTGGGCGGCGCGCAGAACTTCCAGGACCCCACCGGCGTCGCCAACGGCACGTTCGGCCAGCTCGGCTCCGTCGACTCGGCCAACCAGGACCCGCCCGCCCAAGCGCAGCAGAACCTGCTCTTCGACGACGTCTCCGTCCTCGAGGACGACGGCTACACCGAGCTGTTCGGCACCGAGGGCAAGATGGCCCGCTACTCCCAGCTGTGCTACGCCGAGCTGAGCACCGACACGACAGCCACGCAGATCGTCAACGAGGGCGGGCTGCTCGATCTTGAGCACGGCACCGTCACCAGCGACGCCGACGGCTTCACGCTCACCAGCGACGGTTCCGGCGACGTCGTCGAGTTCCAGCTCCCGGCGACGATCGGCAGCCCCGGCCAGGCGGCCGAGATCCAGATCGTCGGCGTCGCCGACGGCGCGACCGTGCTGATCAACACCCTCGACAGCGGGCAGATCCGCCAGTACATCGGCGACGTCTCCTGGGGTGCCACGCCGGCCGAGGCAACCTCGAACCGAGCGCTCGCCCTCGGCAACGCCATCCTGTGGAACTACCCGTTCTCCACCGACGTCGCGGTCGGCGGGGCCACCCAGTTCCCCGGCTCGATCCTCGTCGGCGAGCCGACCTCGACCTTCCAGACCGGGTTCTCCGGCACCAACGGCCGCGTGTACACCCCGGGCGGCCTGATCCACTCCGGAACCATCGCCCAGACGTCCGGCAACGAGCTGCACGCCTACCCGTTCACCGGTGCGCTCGGCTGCATCCAGGCCCTGCCCGGCACGTTCAGCGTCGCCAAGGACCTCACCGGGGACGGAGCGGACGCGGTGCCCGACGGCACCACGTTCACCGTCGACTGGGAGGTCACCGGCCCCGCCGGCAGCCCGAACCTCGGCGACGCGGGCACTCTCGACGTGCCGGCCGACGGCACGGCGGTCACCGGTCCGCTCGACCTGGCCGAGGGTGACGAGGTGACGATCTCCGAGCCGACGTTCCCCGACGTCGGCGGCATCGACTGGGGGACGCCCCTGATCTCCCCGAACCCGGTCACGATCGGCGCCGAGGGAGAGGTCGTGGCGGTCACCGTCACCAACGAGGCGGTGCTCCAGCGCGGCGGGTTCACGCTGACCAAGGACGTCACCGGCGACGACGGCGCGTCCACCACCGAGTTCGAGGTCGCCTGGACCTGCGACGCGGAGAACCTCGACGGCGACAGCTCGGGAACAGAGACGCTCACCGACGGCGAGCAGCTCACGGTGACCGGCTTCCCCGTCGGGACGGTCTGCTCCTTCACCGAGACCACCCCCACCGACGACAACGGCACCTGGGCCGCACCCGTCGTCACCCCCGACGAGATCACCATCGCCGAGGACGACGGCACCGCCCAGGTGGTCACCGTCACTAACGACTTCGCGGCCGACCGCGGTGGCTTCGCGATCACCAAGACCGTCACCGGCGACGACGGCGCAGCCACCACCGAGTTCACCGGCACCTGGACCTGCGACGCCCCGAACGACGACGGCCTCGACACCGGCACCTGGACCCTCACCGACGGCGACACCCTCACCCTCGACGGCTTCCCCCTCGACACCACCTGCACCGTCGCCGAGGACACCGTCGACGACGCGAACGGCACCTGGGACACCACCATCGACCCCGGCGAGATCACCGTCGCCGCGGGCGACCCCACCGCCACGCTCGTGACCGTCGCCAACGACTTCAGCAGCGAGATCGGAGCGTTCGAGATCACCAAGTCGGTGACCGGCGACGGCGGCTCGAGCGTCACGGAGTTCACCGTCGAGTGGACCTGCACCACGCCCGAGGACGAGGAGATCGCGGGTTCCGTCACGGTCACGGACGGCAGCACGTCCGCTCCGGTCGGTGACCTGCCGGTCGGCACCACCTGCACCGTCTCCGAGCCGGAGATCGACGACCCTGCCGGCACCTGGAGCGCGGACGTCTCTCCGGAGACGCTCACCATCGGCAGCACGGACCCCGCGACGGTGGCCGTGGTCGCCGTGACGAACACGTTCGTCGAGAACCCGACCGGCGGCTTCTCGATCACCAAGGAGGTCACGGGCGACGACGGCGCCGCGACGACCGAGTTCATCGGCACCTGGACCTGCGACGCCCCGAACACCGACGGCGACGACACCGGCACGTGGACCCTCGCCGACGGCGACACCCTCACCCTCGACGGCTTCCCCCTCGGCACCGTCTGCACCGTCACCGAGGCCACCCCCGACGACCCCGACGGCACCTGGGGGGTGTCGATCGCGCCGGGTGAGATCGTCGTCTCCGACGCGGACCCGTCCGCCGCGGTCGTGACGGTCACCAACGAGTTCCGGCTGCCGAGCCCCAGCCCGTCGACGCCGGTGCCGACACCGACCCCCAGCTCGCCCGAGCCGACGCAGGGCCCGCACATCCTGCCACGGACCGGGTCGGAGATCCTCGGCTGGGTGGCGGCGTCCGGGGCGCTGATCCTGGTCGGCGGCCTGGCGGTCCTGGTCGTGCGGCGCCGTCAGCACTGACGGGCCGGCGACTCAGCCCCGCGGGTCGTCCGCCGCCGCCTCCTGCGAGACCTCGTCGCGCACGCGGTCGAACAGGTCGTCCACCTGCGCGCGCAGGGCGTCCTCGCTCCCCGTCCCGTCCAGGACGACGTCGGCGGCGGCGAGACGCTGCTCGTCGTCGGCCTGGGCGGCGACGCGCTGCTCCGCCTCCTCCACGGACAGTCCCCGCACGTCGACGAGCCGCTCCACACGCTGCGGCGCGGGGGCGTGGACCACCACGAGCAGGTGGAACCGTCCGGCCTGACCGGTCTCGACCAGCAGCGGGATGTCGTGGACCACCACGGCCCGCGGGTCGGCGGCCGCCGCCGCGGCCTCGTGCTCCGCGGCGAGGCGGCGGACCTCCGGGTGCACGATCCCCTCCAGACGCTGCCGAGCGCCCTCGTCGCCGAAGACGATCCGCCCCAGCGCCGGGCGGTCGAGTGCGCCCTGCGACGTCAGCACCTGCGGGCCGAAGGCCGCCACGACCTCCTCCAGCCCGACGGACCCGGGGGCCACCGCGTCCCGCGCCAACGTGTCGTGATCGATGAGGACCGCGCCCCGTTCCGCGAGCCGTCGCCCTGCGACCGACTTGCCCGCCGCGATGCCACCAGTGAGTCCGATGCGAAACATGGGCACCATCCTGCCCGGACCGTAGGCTTCCCGCCATGACCCCCAACGGCCCCACCTCCGGCACGAGCCGCCCGACCGGTGGTCCCGGCGGCGGGCCCATGCGCTCGTTCCTGCAGGACCGCTCGGTGACCGGGCGACGCCTGTCACGGGCGACGCTGCGCCGCATCCTCGCGTTCGCCCGCCCCTACCGTCGCCACCTCGTCTCCCTCGTGCTCCTGCTGTCCTGCAGCGCGGCGGCCGGTGCCGTCACTCCCCTGCTGTTCCGCCGCATCATCGACGACGGCATCGCCACGGGCGACCGCGGACTCGTCCTGGTGCTGGCCGGCGTGGCCGTGGGCCTGGCGCTCCTCGCAGCGCTGCTGTCGCTCGCCGAGCGCTGGGTCGCCGCCCTGGTCGGCGAGGGACTGATCGTGGACCTGCGCACCGCCGTCTTCGACCACGTGCAGCGCATGCCGCTCGCGTTCTTCGCCCGCGCCCGCACCGGTGCGCTGGTCCAGCGCCTCAACGGGGACGTCCTCGGCGCACAGCAGGCCTTCACCGCGACGCTGCAGGCCGTCGTGTCCAACGGTCTGACCGTCGTCTTCACGCTGGCGGCGATGCTCGTCATGTCGTGGCGGCTGACCCTCTTGGCGCTGGTGCTGGTCCCGGCGTTCGTGCTGCCGGCCCGCTGGTTCGGCCGGCGTCTCGCCGAGCTGACGCGCACCACCTACGAGCTCAACGCCGAGGTCGGGCAGACCATGAACGAACGGTTCAACGTGGCCGGCGCCCAGCTGGCCAAGGTGTTCGGGGACCCGGACCGCGAGTCGGCCGCGTACTCGGAGCAGGTCCGGGAGCTGCGCGACGTCGGGGTGCGCCGCGCCGTGCACGCGACCTGGTTCCGCGTCGGGCTGACCACGCTCGCGTCGGTCGCGATCGCCCTGGTGTACGGCGTCGGTGGGGTCCAGGCGATCGCCGGTGAGCTCACCGTCGGCACGCTCGTGGCCCTGACCGCCTACCTCGGGCGCCTCTACGCCCCGCTCGCCGCCCTGTCGAACGTCCAGGTGGACGTCATGACCGCGCTGGTCAGCTTCGAACGGGTGCTGGAGGTCCTCGACCTGCAGCCCGCGCTCGTCGAGGCCGACGACCCCGTGGACCTGCGCACCGCCGTGCGTGACCGTGGCGCGCGGATCGAGCTGGACGGGGTGACGTTCCGCTACCCCGGCGCCGACGAGGTCTCCCTCGCCTCCCTGGAGTCGGTGGCCGCGCCGCGCACGGACCCGGAGCAGGACACGCTGCGCGACGTGTCGTTCGCCGTGCCGTCCGGCGCGATGGTGGCGCTGGTGGGGGCCTCCGGCGCCGGCAAGACGACGATCTCCATGCTGGTCAGCCGCCTCTACGACCCGACGTCGGGAAGCGTGCGGATCGCCGGCGTCGACCTGCGGCAGGTTTCCTTCGCCTCCCTGCGGCGCACCGTCGGCGTGGTCTCCCAGGACGCCCACCTCTTCCACGACACGGTGGCCGCCAACCTGCGGCTCGCCCGGGCGGACGCCACCGACCACGACCTCGAGGAGGCGTTGCGCGCCGCGAACCTGTGGCCGCTCGTGGCGGCCATGCCGGACGGCCTCGAGACGGTCGTCGGCGACCGGGGGTACCGGCTGTCCGGGGGCGAGCGCCAGCGCCTCGCCATCGCGCGGGTCCTGCTCAAGGGGCCGGACGTCGTCGTGCTCGACGAGGCCACGGCACACCTCGACTCGGGCTCCGAGGCGGCAGTCCAGGCGGCGCTGGACGTCGCGCTCGAGGGCCGCACCGCGCTGGTGATCGCCCACCGGCTGTCGACCGTGCGGCACGCGGACCGCATCGTGGTGCTCGACGAGGGTTGCGTCGTCGAGCAGGGCACGCACGCCGAGCTGCTCGCCGCCGGCGGGCGCTACGCGGCGCTCCACCAGGCCCAGTTCGCCGCCGATCCGACCGCCTGACGGCGCGCTCTGTCGGCCGGTCGGGGGGCGGGCACCGGACCAGGGCTCGGGAACGGCGAACGGCCCGGCACCCTCACGGGGTGCCGGGCCGTTCGTCAGACGTCGTCGGGTGCGAGACCCGACGTCGGCCGGATCAGTTGCCGGTCAGCTTCTCGCGGAGCGCGGCGAGCGCCTCGTCCGAGGCGAGCGTGCCGCCGTTGTCCTCCTGCGGGGCCGGGGCGGCCGAGGAGTAGGACGACGTCGACGCGGCCGGAGCACCGGAGACGACGTCGCCGGCAGCAGCCTCGGCGTCGGCCGAGAGGGCCGCACGGACCTGCTCGCGGTGCGACTCCCAGCGGGCGTGCGCCTTGGCGTAGTCGGCCTCCCAGGCCTCACGCTGCGTCTCGAAGCCCTCGAGCCACTCGTTGGTCTCCGGGTCGAAGCCCTCGGGGTACTTGTACTCGCCGTTCTCGTCGTACTCGGCGGCCATGCCGTACAGGGCCGGGTCGAAGTCCTCGGACTCCGGGTCCATGCCCTCGTTGGCCTGCTTGAGCGACAGCGAGATGCGACGACGCTCGAGGTCGATGTCGATGACCTTGACGAAGACCTCGGCACCCACCTGCACGACCTGCTCGGGCAGCTCGACGTGGCGGACCGCCAGCTCGGAGATGTGCACCAGACCCTCGATGCCGTCCTCGACGCGGACGAACGCACCGAACGGCACCAGCTTGGTGACCTTGCCCGGCACGACCTGGCCGATGGCGTGGGTGCGGGCGAAGGTCTGCCACGGGTCCTCCTGCGTCGCCTTCAGCGACAGGGAGACGCGCTCGCGGTCGAAGTCGACGTCGAGCACCTCGACCGTGACCTCCTGGCCCACCTCGACGACCTCGGACGGGTGGTCGATGTGCTTCCAGGACAGCTCGGAGACGTGCACGAGGCCGTCGACGCCGCCCAGGTCCACGAAGGCACCGAAGTTGACGATCGAGGAGACGACACCGGGGCGCACCTGGCCCTTCTGCAGCGTCTGCAGGAAGGTGGAGCGGACCTCGGACTGCGTCTGCTCGAGCCAGGCGCGGCGCGACAGGACCACGTTGTTGCGGTTCTTGTCGAGCTCGATGATCTTGGCCTCGATCTCCTTGCCGACGTACGGCGCGAGGTCGCGGACACGGCGCATCTCCACGAGGGAGGCGGGCAGGAAGCCGCGCAGGCCGATGTCGAGGATGAGGCCGCCCTTGACGACCTCGATGACGGTGCCGGTGACGACGCCGTCCTCCTCCTTGATCTTCTCGATCGTGCCCCAGGCGCGCTCGTACTGGGCGCGCTTCTTGGACAGGATGAGGCGGCCTTCCTTGTCCTCCTTCTGGAGGACGAGCGCCTCGACGGCGTCACCGACGGTGACGACCTCGCCCGGGTCCACATCGTGCTTGATGGAGAGCTCCCGGGACGGGATCACACCCTCCGTCTTGTAACCGATGTCGAGGAGGACCTCGTCGCGGTCGACCTTGACGATCGTGCCTTCGACGATGTCACCATCGTTGAAGTACTTGATGGTCTCGTCGACGGCAGCAAGGAAGTCCTCTTCGGTGCCGATGTCGTTGACGGCAACCTGGGGCGCGGACTTCGTGGTGGAGATGGTCATGTAGTGGATGCTCCGATGTGGACAGGGCGTAGTGCGGACAGGGTCGTGGTGCAGGTGGGACGCACGGATCGACGATCAGCCCGCCGCCGCCCGGTCCTCGACCGGGGATCGTTCTCGAACCGAGGACGATCCGACGGGTGGGGCCGATGTGGCGCGCGCACGGCGCACTGCACCGGCGACCATCTTAGCGACGCGCCGGGCACGGGGTCAACGTGGCGCGTCCGACGGGCGCGAGACGCGGGTCACGCGAGCGCGCCGGCGACCTCGAGCAGCCGGATCGGCACCTGCTTGACCTTGCCGGCGATCTCCGCCAGCGGCGCCATCACGATGTCGTCGCCGCGCAGCGCCGTCATCACGCCGGAGGCGCCGTCGGTGACGGCGTCGATGGCCGCGACCCCGAAGCGCGAGCCCAGGATGCGGTCCGCGGGCGTCGGCGTGCCGCCGCGCTGCACGTGCCCGAGCACCGTCACGCGCGTGTCGAACCCGGTGCGCTCGGCGATCTCGGCGCCCAACCGCTCCCCGATGGCGCCGGCGACGATCTCGCCGAAGGGGCCGAGCTGCGTCTGGTAGGTCATCGCCGTGCCCTCGGCCGGGACGGCGCCCTCGGCGACGACGATGATCGAGAAGCTGGCGTGGGCGCGGTGGCGGTGCCGCAGGAACTTCACGACCCGGTCGATGTCGAACGGTTCCTCCGGCGCGAGCACCAGCTCGGCGCCGCCCGCGATCCCCGCCGACGCCGCGATCCAGCCGGCGTGCCGCCCCATGACCTCGACGATCATGACCCGGTTGTGGGACTCGGCCGTGGTGTGGATCCGGTCGACCGCCTCGGTCGCGATCGTCACGGCGGTGTCGAACCCGATGGACCGGTCGGTGCCCCACACGTCGTTGTCGATCGTCTTGGGGATCGCGACGATGCGCACGCCCGCCTCGGCGACCTTGCTGGCCGCGTGCAGGGTCCCGTCGCCGCCCACGCAGATCAGGGCCTCGATCCGCTCCTGCTCCAAGGTGGCCAGCACGGCGTCGAGCCCGCCGTCGTCGGCGTGGGGGTGGTAGCGGGCCGTGCCGAGCAGCGTCCCGCCGGTCGGCAGCACGTTGCGGATGTGCTGCCGCGTCAACGGCATCACGTCCCCGTCGACGAGGCCGCGCCAGCCGTTGCGGAACCCGACGATGGTGTGCCCGTGCTCGCCCTCCCCCCGCTTGACGACGGCACGGATCGCCGCGTTCAGTCCGGGGACGTCCCCGCCCCCGGTCAGCAGTCCAACGCGCACGGTGCTCTCCTCGTCTCGACGGTCCGCGGCCACCCCGAGGCTATCGGCCAGGTGTGTCCTGCGTGTGTCGGGTGACACGATGTGGACCATGACCGCGACCTGGTTCGGATACCGCGACGTGCCCGACGACGGCACCCCGGCCCGCCGGTGGTGGCACGAGAACGCCGACGAGTACCTGGCGGACCACGGGGCGTTCCTGGGTGACGCAGACTTCCGGTGGGGGCCGGAGGGCGTCACGGAGTCCGAGCTGGGGCTGCTCGGGGACGTCGCCGGCGCCCGGGTCCTCGAGCTCGGCGCCGGCGCGGCGCACTGCTCGCGCTGGCTGGCCGCCCGGGGCGCCCGCGTGGTGGCGAGCGACGTCGCCCCCGCCATGCTGGACGCCGCGGCCCGTCTCGACGCGAGCACGGGCGTCGCGGTGCCGAAGGTCGAGTCGGACGCCCGCGCCCTGCCGTTCGCGGACGGCAGCTTCGACGTGGTCTTCACCTCGTTCGGCGCGATCCCGTTCGTCCCCGACGCGGAGCGGATCCACCGGGAGGCCGCCCGGGTGCTGCGCGACGGCGGCCGGTGGGTCTTCGCCGTGACCCACCCGCTGCGCTGGGCCTTCCCCGACGACCCGAGCCGCCGCGGACTCACCGCCCAGCGGTCCTACTTCGACCGCCGGCCCTACGTGGAGACCGGCGACGACGGCGCGCTGCTGTACGCCGAGCACCACCGGACGATCGGCGACCACGTCCGCCAGGTGGCCGCGGCCGGGCTGCGCCTGCGCGACGTCGTCGAGCCCGAGTGGCCCTCCTGGAACTCCCAGGAGTGGGGCGGCTGGGGTCCCGTCCGGGGCGCCTACCTGCCGGGCACGGCCGTGTTCGTGACGACCAAGGACTGACCCGGCTCAGTGGCCGGCGTCGTGCCACGTGGTCCCGGAGCCGACCGACACGTCGAGCGGGACGTCGAGGCGGACCGCGGCGCCCATCTGGTCGCGGAGCAGGGCCTCCACGGCGTCGCGCTCCCCCGGGGCCACCTCGACGACGAGCTCGTCGTGCACCTGCAGCAGCAGGCGCGAGCGCAGCTCCTGCGCGTCGATCGCGTGCTGGACCCCGAGCATGGCGAGCTTGATGATGTCCGCCGCGCTGCCCTGGATGGGCGCGTTGAGCGCCATCCGCTCGGCCATCTGGCGACGCTGGCGGTTGTCGCTGGTCAGGTCGGGCAGGTAGCGCCGCCGACCCAGGATCGTGGCGGTGTACCCGGTGGCGCGCGCCTCCTCGACGACGCCGGTCAGGTAGTCCCGCACGCCGCCGAAGCGGGTGAAGTAGTCGTCCATCAGGGCCTGGGCCTCGCCCGTCGGGATCGTGAGCTGCTGCGAGAGCCCGTAGGCGCTCAGACCGTAGGCCAGGCCGTAGCTCATGGCCTTGACCTTCGCGCGCATCTCGGAGGTCACGGCGGCCGGGTCGACGTCGAAGACCCGGGACCCGACGTACCGGTGCAGGTCCTCCCCCGACCTGAAGGCCTCGATGAGGCCCTCGTCGCCGGACAGGTGGGCCATGATCCGCATCTCGATCTGGCTGTAGTCGGCGGTCAGGAGCACGTCGTACCCCTCGCCGACGCGGAACGCCTGGCGGATCCGACGCCCGGCCTCCGTCCGGATCGGGATGTTCTGCAGGTTCGGGTCCGTCGAGCTGAGCCGCCCGGTGGCCGCGATCGTCTGCTGGAACGTGGTGCGGATCCGACCGTCGGGGTGGACCGCCTTGAGCAGCCCCTCGACCGTGGTGCGCAGCTTGGCGGCGTCGCGGTGGGCGAGGAGGTGCGCCAGGAACGGGTGCTCGGTGCGGGTGAACAGGTCCTGCAGCGAGGCGGCGTCGGTGGTGTACCCCGTCTTGATCTTCTTCGTCCTCGGCATCGCCAGCTGGTCGAACAGCACCTCCTGGAGCTGCTTGGGGCTGCCGAGGTTCACCTCCCGGCCGATGACGTCGTACGCCTCGGCCGCCGACGTGGCGACGGCCTGGGCGAAGGAGGCCTCCAGCCCGCCGAGGAAGTCCGTATCGGTGGCGATGCCCGTGGCCTCCATGCGGGCGAGCACCGCGGACAGGGGCATCTCGACGTCGTCGAGGAGGCTGCGTGCCCCGCGGTCGTCCAGGCCGGGGTCGAGCGCCTCGGCCAGGTCGACGACCGCAACGGCCCGCGCCGCCGCCTCCGACCCGGGTGCCGCGGCGTCCAGCTCGAGGTCGAGCGCGCCCTGCGCGGCGTCGTCGGCGGCCGCGAGGTCCCGGCCCAGATGCCGCAGCACCAGGTCCGCCAGGTCGTAGCCGCGCTGGTCGGGGTAGCACAGGTAGGCGGCGAGCTCGGTGTCGAAGGTGACGCCGTGCAGGTCGAGGTCGCGCGAGGCCAGCATGTGCCACGCCGACTTGGCACCGTGCACGGCCTTCGGCGCCGCGGCATCCGCGAGCCAGGACCGCAGCGACTCCTCCTGCGCCCCGTCCAGGTCCGCCAGGTCGACGACGACGGCGGACGCCTCCCCCGCGTCGCTCCCCGTGGCCAGCGCCACCTGCCAGGCGTCCCCGAGCCCCGGACGTGCGACGCCGGAGACGTCCAGCCCGACGCGCCGACCGGCGTGCGCGGCGAGCCACGACGCCAGGTCGCCGTCGTGCAGCGTCACCCGGACCGCGTCGCCGGGCGCGGCGTCCGCCTCGTGTCCCGCGGGGTCGACGGCGAGCAGCCGGTCGCGCAGGGCACCGAACTGCAGCGCGTCCGAGACCCGGTGGACCGCCTCGCGGTCGAAGCCCGCGACGGCCAGGTCGTCGATGCCCAGCGGCAGCTCGACGTCGGTCAGCAGGGCGTTCAGCTCCCGGTTGAGCCGCACCTGCGCCGCGTGCTCGCGCAGCGCCTCGCCGCGCTTTCCCGTGAGCTCGTCCTGGCGCTCCAGCAGCGAGTCCAGGTCGCCGAACTGGGTGATCCACTTCGCCGCCACGCCCGGGCCGACGCCCGGAACCCCGGGCAGGTTGTCGCTGGTCTCCCCCACCAGCGCGGCCAGGTCCGGGTACCGCTCGGGAGCGACCTTGTACTTCTCCTCGACGGCGGCCGGCGTCATGCGGCTCAGCTCGGAGACGCCCTTCTTCGGGTAGAGGACGGTGACGCGGTCGGTGACGAGCTGCAGCGCGTCGCGGTCGCCCGAGCAGACCAGCACCTCCATCCCGGCCTCCGCGCCCTGCCGTGCGAGCGTGGCCAGGATGTCGTCGGCCTCGATGCCCTCACGCTGCAGCGCGGGCACGCGCAACGCCTCGAGCACCTCGCGGATGAGCGGCACCTGACCGCGGAACACCTCGGGCGTGGCGTCGCGCGTGGCCTTGTACTCGGCGTAGCGCTCGGTGCGGAACGTCACGCGGCCGGCGTCGAAGGCGACGGCGACGTGCGTCGGCTGCTCGTCGCGCAGCAGGTTCGTCAGCATCGACGCGAAGCCGTAGACGGCGTTGGTCACCTGACCGCTCGACGTGGCCAGGGTGTCGGGCAGGGCGTAGAACGCCCGGTAGGCCATGGAGTGGCCGTCGATGAGCAGGAGCCGCGTGCCCTGTGTTCCGGTCCCGGTTCGCGCTGAGGTCGTCACGGGTGCCAACCTACAGTCCATGACCGACACGAGGCCCTCGCACCCCCGCACGCCCGACGAGTGGCAGCAGGCCGCCCGCGGCACCCTCCTCGAGCGGACGGGGATCGAACTGACCCACGTCGGTCCCGAGGGCGCCTCGGGCACGATGCCCGTGGCCGGGAACACCCAGCCGGCGGGGCTCCTGCACGGTGGCGCCACCGCGGCGCTCGCCGAGACCCTCGGGTCCGTGGCCGCCCAGATGCACGCCGGCCCCGGCCGCGCGGCGGTCGGGATCGAGCTGGGCATCACGCATCATCGCGGGGTCCGGCGCGGCACCGTCCACGGGACGGCGACGGCGCTGCACCTGGGCCGCTCGACGGCGTCCTACGAGATCGTCGTGATGGACGACGACGGCCGACGCGTCGCGACCGCACGGCTGACCTGCATGGTGCTCGACGCACCCTGACCTCGTCAGGACGCCGTCGAGCTGCGGCTGTCGACCGCGACGTCCTCGAGCCGGATCTCGTCGGTGTCGGCGGCGTGCTCCGCGGCCTCGGCCTCGGCCTCCGCGGCGGCCTGCTGGGCCTGGAACGCGCGCAGGTCGACCGGTCCGGTCGGCAGCCCGGCCTCCCGCGCGCGCCGACGACGCGCCACGAGATCCTCGATGGCGGCCCGGGTGGCGTCACGACGCCGTCGACGCGCCCCGTCCCGCCGTCGGACCACCGTGGGCCCCGCGGTCGGCTCCTGGGCGAGCCGACGCTCGAGCGCCGGCACGGCCACGACCCGGTGGCCGGCTGCCGGGGCGAACCCCAACCGGGCCAGGAAGCGGTGCATCTCGCGCGCGCCGGGCGCCGGCGCGCAGTAGATGCTGTCGGCCTGTGCGGCACGGGCCGTGCCCAGCGCCGCGGCGAGCAGCGCGCGACCCACGCCCCGGCGACGCCACGCGGGGTCGACGCCGATGGCGTCCACGTAGAGGTTCGGCGTCGTGGCGAACATCCTGGGTCCCAGCACCCGCTGCAGCAGGAAGCCGACCACCCGGTCGTCGTCGCACGCGACGAGCACCTGGCCGCCGGCCGCGACCAGCACGCTGAGGTGCTCCAGCAGCCGGGCGGGGTCGGTCGTGGCCGCGCTGCCGCCGTCGGGTCCGAGGTCCACCGCCAGGGCGGCGACCGCCCGCAGGTCCTCCTCGGTCGCGCTGCGCACCTCGACCGTGGGACGCATCGACAACTCCCCTCGACGACGGGTGACCTCGTCACGTACTGAAGGTCACGAAACGATCACGACTCCCTGGTGACCTTACTGGTCACCAGGGAGTCGCACAACGTGTCTCAGGCGCCCACCTGGTCGATGACCGCGTCGGCCACCTCGCGCATGGTCAGGCGTCGGTCCATCGAGGTCTTCTGGATCCAGCGGAACGACTCGGGCTCGCTCAGCCCCATCTTCGTCATCAGCAGGCCCTTGGCGCGGTCGACGCGCTTGCGCGTCTCGAACCGGTCCTGCAGGTCCGCGACCTCGGACTCCAGGGCGCCGATCTGCTGGTAGCGGGAGATCGCGATCTCGACCGCGGGCAGCAGGTCCGCCGGGGTGAAGGGCTTGACCACGTAGGCCATCGCGCCGGCGTCGCGCGCCCGCTCGACGAGCTCGGTCTGCGAGAAGGCCGTCAGCAGCACGACCGGCGCCGCGTGGGCCTTGCCGATGCGCTCCGCGGCGGAGATGCCGTCGAGCTCGGGCATCTTGACGTCCATGACGACGACGTCCGGCTTGAGCTCGGTCGCCAGGTTCACGGCGGTCTCGCCGTCACCGGCCTCGCCCACGACGTCGAACCCCGCCTCGCGCAGCGTCTCGACGACGTCCATGCGGATGAGGGCCTCGTCCTCCGCCACGACCGCGCGCCGCGCCGGCTTCGAGGGCGGCGCCGCCGGCGTGGACTCGGTGTCCTCGTCGATCAGCGGGGGCAGGTCGAGGTTCAGCTTCTCGTCGGTCACGCCTCTCATCGTAGTCCCCACCGACCCGGGGTGCGCACGTCGACACCGTCACCGTGCTGTGACCGTGCGCACGCCGGCCGTGCACCGGACGGGTTGGGCACCGCACCGTGCGATGTGGTTCGATGAGCAGCGCGCACGCCCCGGTAGCCCAACCGGCAGAGGCAATCGGCTCAAACCCGATCCAGTGCGGGTTCGAATCCCGCCCGGGGCACGACGACCGACACGAAGGCCCGGTCCACCGCCTGGTGGACCGGGCCTTCGTCGGTCAGGACCGCGCCGTCACTCCGCGATCGCGTGCGCGTCCGAGCTGCTGCCGACCTTGTGCACCAGGATCGAGTTCGTCGTGCCCGGGACGCCCACGGGGGCGCCGGAGACGATGACGACCCGGTCGCCGACCTCGGCCAGGCCGTTGGCCTGCAGCGTCTGGTCGACCTGGCTCACCATCGCGTCGACGGAGCCGACCTCGGGCACCTGGTACGTCGTCGTGCCCCACGTCAGGGCCAGCACGTGCCGCACCGACTCCTCCGGGGTGAACGCCAGCAGCGGGATGCCGGAGCGCAGCCGCGACATCCGCTTCGCCGAGTCGCCCGACTGCGTGAACGTCACCAGGTACTTCACGTCGAGCGAGTTGGCGATCTCGGCGGCGGCACGGGTGATGACGCCGCCGCGGGTGTGCGGCGTGGACCCCAGCGGGGCGATCCGCTCGCGTCCCATCTCCTCGGTCGAGGCGATGATCGAGGCCATCGTCTCCACCGTGATGATGGGGTAGTCGCCCACCGACGTCTCGCCGGACAGCATGACCGCGTCGGCACCGTCGAGCACGGCGTTGGCGCAGTCCGAGGCCTCGGCGCGCGTCGGGCGCGGGCTGGTGGTCATCGACTCCAGCACCTGGGTCGCCACGATCACCGGCTTGGCGTTGCGCCGCGCCATCTCGATGATCCGCTTCTGGACCAGCGGCACCTGCTCGAGCGGCATCTCCACGGCCAGGTCGCCACGGGCCACCATGAACCCGTCGAACGCGTCGACGACCTCCTCGAGGTTGTCCACCGCCTGGGGCTTCTCGATCTTCGCGATGACCGGGACGACCCGGCCCTCGTCCTCCATGATGCGGCGCACGTCGTCGTAGTCGGCGGCGCTGCGCACGAAGGACAGCGCGATGAGGTCCGCGCCGAGACGCAGCGCCCAGCGCAGGTCGTCGGTGTCCTTTTCGCTCAGCGCGGGCACGGAGACCGCGACGCCGGGCAGGTTGAGGCCCTTGTTGTTGGACACCGGGCCGGGCACCTCGACGACCGTCTCGACCCGGGGGCCGTCGACCGCGGTGACGCGCACGCGCACCTTGCCGTCGTCGATGAGGATCGGGTCGCCCACCCGTGCGTCCTGCGGGAGGCCCTTGTGGGTGGTCGAGACGAGCTCGCGCGTCCCGACCACGTCCTCGGTCGTGATGGTGAGGGTGTCGCCCTCGTCGAGGAAGTGCTTCTCGTCACCGCCGAAACGTCCCAGGCGGATCTTCGGGCCCTGCAGGTCCACGAGCACCGCGACGTTGCGCCCGGCCTCCTTCGCCGCCGTGCGCACACCGTGGTAGACGGCCTCGTGCTCCGACTGCTCTCCGTGGCTCCGGTTGATCCGGGCCACGTCCATACCCGCGTCGACCAGCTCCCGGAGCTTCTCCGGGGATGCCGTCGCGGGTCCGATGGTGCACACGATCTTCGCTCTGCGCATGTCTCCAGCCTCGTCGTCGTACGGCTCCGGCGCGACCGGAGCCAGGCCCGGGTCCCCGACGGGGACCCGGGGTCGTTCTCATCCTCGCAGCGCGACCGTCCTGGGGCCCACCGGAGCCGGCAGCTCGGTGCTCCCCTGCAGGTAGGCGTCCACCGCGGCGGCGGCCGCCCGGCCCTCCGCGATCGCCCACACGATCAGGGACTGGCCACGGCCGGCGTCGCCGGCCACGAACACGCCGGGCAGCGAGGACGCGTAGTCGTCGCCGCGGCGCACCAGCCCGCGGCCGGTCGTCTCGGCGCCGGTCTGCTGCACCAGCTCGGGGGTCTCCGGACCGGTGAAGCCCATCGCGATCAGCACCAGGTCCGCCGGGATCTGGCGCTCCGTGCCCGGCTTGGGGACCCGGCGGCCGTCCTCGAGGTACTCGGTCTCGGCCACCGTCAGCGACCGCACGTGACCGTCCTCGTCCCCGACGAACTCGACGGTCGAGGCCAGGAAGGAGCGCTCCCCGCCCTCCTCGTGCGAGCTCGAGACCTCGAACAGGATCGGGTCGGTGGGCCAGGGCTGGTGCGCGGGCCGCTCGGTCGGCGGCTTCTTGCCGATCGCCAGCGTGGTGACGCTCGCCGCGCCCTGGCGCAGGGAGGTGCCGACGCAGTCGGACCCGGTGTCGCCACCGCCGATGACGATGACGTGCTTGCCCTCGGCGTGCGGGGCGCCCTCGACGGGCTGTCCCGCCACGGCCTTGTTCGACGGCGTCAGGAAGTCCATCGCGTAGTGCACACCGTCGAGCTCACGGCCCGGCACCGGCAGGTCGCGGGGCACGGTCGCCCCCGTGGCGACGACGACGGCGTCGAACCGGCGTCGCAGCGCGTCCCACGTGATGTCCGTGCCGATGGCGACGCCCGGTCGGAACCGGGTGCCCTCGGCCTCCATCTGCTCGAGACGTCGCTCGATGTGCTCCTTCTCGAGCTTGAAGTCGGGGATGCCGTAGCGCAGCAGGCCGCCGATCGCGTCGTCCCGCTCGTACACCACGACCGTGTGCCCGGCCCGCGTGAGCTGCTGGGCGGCGGCGAGCCCGGCAGGCCCGGAGCCGACGACCGCGACCGTCGAACCCGTCAGGCGCTGCGGCACCTGGGGTGCCACCAGGCCGCGCTCGAACGCCTCGTCGATGATCGAGACCTCGATGTTCTTGATCGTCACCGCCGGCTGGTTGATCCCCAGCACGCAGCTCGTCTCGCACGGCGCGGGACACACGCGGCCCGTGAACTCCGGGAAGTTGTTCGTCGCGTGCAGCCGCTCGATGGCGTCGGCCCACTGGTCGGTCCGCACCAGGTCGTTCCACTCGGGGATGAGGTTCCCCAGCGGGCAGCCCTGGTGGCAGAACGGGATGCCGCAGTCCATGCAGCGGCCGGCCTGCTCCTTGAGGAACGGCTGGCCCTCCTGCCGCTGCGCGTAGGTGTCCTTCCAGTCGCGCAGCCGGACCTCGACCGGTCGGCTCTTGGGGAGCTCCCGCTCCCGCACCTTCAGAAATCCACGGGGATCAGCCACGAGCCACCTCCATGATGCGCTCCCACAGCGTCGGGTCGAAGTCGTCGCCCTCGCCCAGGGGCGTGCCGGCAGCCTCGGCCTCGCCGAGCGCCTCACGCACCTTGGCCCAGGCGGGCGGCACCACGCGGGAGAACTTCTCGCGCGCGGCCGGGTCGTCCAGGAGCTCGGCCGCGACCGGCGAGCCGGTCTCGTCCAGGTGCTGCTGCAGCAGGGTGCGCACCCGCTGCCAGTCCTCGTCCGGCAGGGCGGTCACCTCGAGCTCGCCCTTGGTGACGGCGGCGTGGTTCATCGCCTTGTCCCGCAGGCCGAGCACGTAGGCGACGCCGCCGGACATCCCGGCGCCGAAGTTGCGCCCGGTGGGGCCGAGCACGAGCACCTCGCCACCGGTCATGTACTCGCAGCCGTGGTCGCCCACGCCCTCGACGACGAGCGTCGCACCGGAGTTGCGCACCCCGAAGCGCTCGCCGACGCGGCCGCGCAGGAAGACCTGGCCGGAGGTCGCCCCGTAGCCGATGACGTTGCCGGCGATGACGTTCGCGGCGCCCTCGAGCACCGCCGCCTTGTCCGGCCGCACCACGATCCGGCCGCCGGACAGGCCCTTGCCGACGTAGTCGTTCGCGTCGCCGAAGAGGCGCAGCGTGACACCCCGGGGCAGGAACGCCCCGAAGGACTGGCCGGCGGACCCGGTCAGGGTCACGTCGATGGTGTCGTCGGGCAGGCCCTCACCGCGGTACCGCTTGGTGACCTCGTGCCCCAGCATCGTTCCCACCGTGCGGTTGACGTTGCGCACCGGGACCTCGATGCGCACCGGTCGGGCGTCCTCGAGGGCCGGCCCGGCCTGGGCGATGAGCTGCCGGTCGAGCGCCTTGTCGAGACCGTGGTCCTGGTCCTGTGTGCGGTGCAGCGCGGACCCCTGCTGCGCGGGCACCTGCTCCAGCACGGGACCGAGGTCCAGGCCCTGGGCCTTCCAGTGGTCGACGGCCTTGCGCGTGTCGAGGGTCTGCACCTGCCCGACGGCCTCGTCGATCGACCGGAAGCCGAGGGCCGCGAGGTGCTCGCGGACCTCGGTGGCGATGAACTCGAAGAAGTTCACCACGAACTCGGCCTGGCCGGTGAACCGGCGCCGCAGCTCCGGGTTCTGCGTGGCCACGCCGACGGGACAGGTGTCCAGGTGGCACACGCGCATCATGATGCAGCCGGAGACCACCATGGGGGCGGTGGCGAACCCGAACTCCTCGGCGCCCAGCAGCGCGGCGACGACGACGTCGCGACCGGTCTTCATCTGGCCGTCCACCTGGACGGTGATGCGGTCGCGCAGGTCGTTGAGCACGAGCGTCTGCTGGGTCTCGGCCAGACCGATCTCCCACGGGGTGCCCGCGTGCTTGAGCGAGGTCAGCGGGCTCGCGCCCGTGCCGCCGTCGTGCCCGGAGATGAGCACGACGTCGGCGTGCGCCTTGGACACGCCCGTGGCGACCGTCCCGACGCCGAACTCCGAGACCAGCTTGACGTGGATCCGCGCGGCCGGGTTGGCGTTCTTGGCGTCGTGGATCAGCTGGGCCAGGTCCTCGATCGAGTAGATGTCGTGGTGCGGCGGCGGCGAGATCAGGCCGACGCCGGGCGTGGAGTGCCGGGTCTTGGCGACCCACGGGTAGACCTTCGGCCCGGGCAGCTGGCCACCCTCGCCGGGCTTGGCACCCTGGGCGAGCTTGAGCTGGATGTCGTCGGCCTGGGTGAGGTACTCGCTGGTCACGCCGAACCGCCCCGAGGCGATCTGCTTGACGCGCGACCGCCGCTGCGGGTCGTAGAGCCGCTCGGAGTCCTCGCCGCCCTCGCCCGAGTTGGACCGGCCCTGGAGCTGGTTCATGGCGATGGCGAGCGTCTCGTGCATCTCCTGGCTGATCGCGCCGTAGGACATCGCACCGGTGTTGAACCGCTTGACGATCTCGCTGACGGGCTCGACCTCGTCGATCGGCACCGGGTCGCGGTCCGGCTCGAAGCGCAGCAGGCCGCGCAGCGTCATGAGCCGCTCGGACTGCTCGTCGACGCGCCGCGTGTACTGGCGGAAGATGTCCATCTTGCCCGCACGGGTGGCGTGCTGGAGCCGGAAGACCGTCTCCGGGTCGAACAGGTGCTCCTCGCCGTCGCGGCGCCACTGGTACTCGCCACCGGTGGTGAGCCGCTCGTGCGGGGTGTGGTTGCCGGACGCCGGGTAGGCCTCGGTGTGCCGGGCCGCGGTCTCCGCGGCGATCACGTCCAGGCCGATGCCGCCGAGGCGGCTCGTGGTGCCGGTGAAGTAGTCGTCCACGAGCTCGTGGGACAGACCCACGGCCTCGAAGACCTGGGCGCCGCGGTAGGACATGATCGTGGAGATGCCCATCTTGGACATCACCTTGAGCACACCCTTGCCGAGCGCGGTGATGAGGTTGTCGACCGCGACGTCGGGCGCCACGTCGAGGTAGCCGCGCCGGGCCAGGTCCTCGACCGTCTCCATGGCGAGGTACGGGTTCACCGCGGCCGCGCCGTAGCCGATGAGCAGCGCGACGTGGTGCACCTCGCGCACGTCGCCGGCCTCGACGACCAGGGAGATCCGCGTGCGGGTCTGGCGGCGCAGCAGGTGGTGGTGCACGGCGCTGGTCAGCAGCAGCGACGGGATCGGCGCCCGCTCGGCGTCGGAGTCGCGGTCGGACAGGATGATGTGCGTGACGCCCGCCTCGATCTGGGCGTCGATGTCCGCGAAGATCTCCTCGAGGCGTTCCTGCAGCGCACGGCCGCCGCCGGAGACGTCGTACAGGCCGCGCACGATGGCGGCACGGAACTCGCCCTCGAGGCGCTCGTCCCGCTCGATGCGCATGATCTTGGCGAGCTCGTCGTTGTCGAGCACGGGGAACGGCAGGATCAGCTTGCGGGCGTGCTGCGGGGTGTCCTCGAGCAGGTTCGGCTCGGGTCCGATCGCACCGCCGATGGAGGTGACCAGCTCCTCACGGATCGCGTCCAGTGGCGGGTTGGTCACCTGGGCGAACATCTGGGTGAAGTAGTCGAAGAGCAGCCGCGGGCGGTTCGACAGCACCGCGACCGGCGTGTCGGACCCCATGGCACCCAGCGGCTCCATGGCGTTGTTCGCCATGGGCGTCAGGATGATCTTCAGCTCCTCGGAGGTGTACCCGAAGGCCCGCTGGCGCCGCTGGACGGACGCCGGCGAGTGGGCGACGTGCTCGCGCTCGGGCAGCGAGTCCAACGAGATCGAGTTCTGCTCGATCCACTCGCCGTAGGGACGCTGCGACGCGAGCTGCGACTTGACCTCGTCGTCCTCGACGATCCGGCCCTGGGCGGTGTCCACGAGGAACATGCGGCCCGGCTCCAGGCGGCCCTTGCGCACCACCGTGGCCGGGTCGATGTCGAGCACGCCGGCCTCGGAGCCGAGCACGACCAGGCCGTCCTCGGTCACCCAGAAGCGTCCCGGTCGCAGGCCGTTGCGGTCGAGCACGGCACCGATGAGGGAGCCGTCGGTGAACGTCAGGCAGGCCGGGCCGTCCCAAGGCTCGATGAGGTTGGCGTGGTACTGGTAGAAGGCGCGCCGCGCGGGGTCCATCTCGGCGTGGTTCTCCCACGCCTCCGGGATCATCATCAGCACCGAGTGCGGCAGGGAGCGCCCCGACAGGTGCAGCAGCTCGAGCACCTCGTCGAAGCTCGCCGAGTCGCTGGAGCCCGCCGAGCAGATCGGCAGCAGCGGCGCGAGGTCGCCCAGCTCCTCGCTGGCGAGCGTGCCCTCGCGGGCCGCCATCCAGTTGCGGTTGCCCTTGACGGTGTTGATCTCGCCGTTGTGCGCGATCATGCGGAACGGCTGGGCCAGCGGCCAGGACGGGAACGTGTTGGTGGAGAACCGGGAGTGGACGAGCGCGATCTCCGACGCGTACCGCGGGTCGGACAGGTCCGGGAAGAACGGCTCGAGCTGCGCGGTGGTCAGCATCCCCTTGTAGGTCAGGGTGCGGGCCGACAGCGAGGCGAGGAACAGCTCCAGCTCGTTCTCGGCGCGCTTGCGCAGCCGGTAGGCCCGGCGGTCCAGCGCGAGGCCGGCGAGCTCGCCGGCGGGGTCGGCGACGACCACCTGACGGAAGGTGGGCATCGAGGCGCGCGCGGTCGGGCCGACGAGGTCGGCCGTGACCGGCACGTCGCGCCAGGCCAGCACGTCGAGCTTCTCCTCGACCGCGATGGCCTCGAAGCGCCGTGCGAGGGCGTCCGCCTCCGCGGGGTCCCGGGGCAGGAACGCCATGCCGATGGCGTAGTGGCCGGCCGGCGGCAGGTCCGCGGCGACGACGTCGCGCACGAACGCGTCGGGGATCTGCGTGAGGATGCCGGCGCCGTCCCCGCTGTCCTCCTCGGCGCCGACGGCGCCGCGGTGGTCCAGGTTGAGCAGGGCGGTCAGCCCGGCGTCGACGATGTCGCGCCCCGGCGTGCCGCGCAGCGTCGCCACGAACGCGACACCGCAGGCGTCGTGCTCGGCCGCCGGGTCGTAGAGGCCCTGCGCCGCGGGGGGCGCGGACCAGTGCTGCGGCGTGGTCATCAACACCGTCCTCCTGCGCCCGCGTGCGGGCGCGTTGCTTCAAGGGTGGTCCGGGACGTCCTCGGCCCGTCGAACGTACGAGAAGGAACCTGCCGGGGGTTGCCGGCCGGGTCCCGTCTCAGGTGCGGGACGCCGGGTCCTGGTCGGTCCCGGCGTCCGACGCGTCCGTCTCGGTCGTGTCGGGGGCGTCCTGCCCGGTGCCGGACGAGTCCGTCCCGGAAGGAGCGCCGTCGGTCTCGTGCTGTCCGTCGTCCTGCTGCCGGTCGCGGGGTGGGCGGCCGGGCAGCTCGACGCCGTCCTCGCGCCCGGGGCGCAGCCGTCCGACGACGACGAAGGCCACCAGGGCACCGAGGCCCAGGACGATCGACGTCCAGACGTTCAGCCGCAGCCCGAGCACCATCTCGGCGGTGTCGATGCGGAGCATCTCGATCCACACCCGACCAAGGGTGTAGAGCGCGACGTAGGCCCAGAATACCCTCCCATGACCGAGCCTGTACCGGCGGTCGAGCCAGATCAGCAGCGCGGCGGCGCCGAGGTTCCAGACCATCTCGTACAGGAACGTCGGGTGGAACAGCGTCCCCTCGGCGTACTGCAGCCCCGTGGCGGGGTCGACGGGCAGGTGCGCCGGGTCGATCTCCAGGCCCCACGGGAGGGTGGTCGGCGCGCCGAACAGCTCCTGGTTGAACCAGTTGCCCAGCCGGCCGATCGCCTGGGCGACCAGCAGCCCGGGGGCCAGGGCGTCGGCGAACGCGGGCAGGCGGACGCCGAGGCGCCGGCAGCCGATCCAGGCGCCGACGGCCCCGAGCGCGACGGCGCCCCAGATGCCGAGACCGCCCTGCCAGATGTACAGCGCCGAGACGGGGTCGCCGTTCTCCCCCCAGTACGGGTCGGGGGTGGAGATCACGTGGTACAGCCGGCCACCGACGATGCCGAACGGGACCGCCCAGAACGCGATCTCCAGGACGTCGTCCGGGTCGCCGCCGCGCGCCTGCCAGCGCTTCATGGTGATCCACACGGCCGCGACGATCCCCGCGAGGATCGCCAGGGCGTAGGCACGGATCGGCACCGGGCCGAGGTACCACACGCCCTGCGACGGGCTCGGGATCGCGGTGGCGATCTGGCCGATGACGTTCACGAGGTTCCTTCCGCGGTCCGGGCGCGCGCGACTCCGGTCGCGAGCTCGGCGGTCACCCTACCGAGGTCGTCGAGGCGCTCCGACCACGGTGCGTCGCCGAGCAGGGTCCGCACCAGGGCGGAGCCGACGATCACGCCGTCGGCGTACCGGCCCACCTGGGCGGCCTGGTCGCCCGTGGACACGCCCAGACCGACGCACACGTGCGCCGCACCGGCGGAGCGAGTGTCGGCCACGAGCCGCTCGGCGCGGTCCCCGACCGCGTCCCGGGCGCCGGTCACGCCCATCGTGGAGGCCGCGTAGACGAAGCCCCGCGAGGCCTGCGCCGTGAGCCGCAGCCGCTCCGGGGTGGAGCTCGGGGCCACCAGGTAGACCTTGTCGAGACCGTGCGCGTCGGCGGCGGTGCTCCACTCGTCGGCCTCGTCCGGGATGAGGTCGGGCGTGATCATCCCGGCACCGCCGGCGGCCGACAGGTCGCGGGCGAACGCCTCGACGCCGTAGCGCAGCACGGGGTTGTAGTACGACATCACCAGGGCCGGCACCCGGCCGCCGGAGTGCTGGGCGACGGCCTCGACCACCCGCAGCACGTCGCGCACGCGGGTGCCGCCGTGCAGCGCCGCCTCGGCCGCCTCCTGGATGACGGGCCCGTCCATCACCGGGTCGGTGTACGGCACGCCGATCTCCACGACGTCGACCCCGGCGTCGACCATCGTCGTGACGGCCTGCACGGAGCGGTCGACGTCGGGGTAGCCGACGGGCAGGTAGCCGACGAGGGCCGGCCGTCCCTCGGCGCGCAGGGCGTCCAGCCGGGCGGCCGTCGCCGAGGCGGTCGTCGCGGTGCTCACCGGTCCCCCTCCGTCGTCGTCCCGTCGAGCAGCCCGAACCACGTCGCCGCGGTGGCCACGTCCTTGTCCCCCCGCCCGGAGAGGTTGACCAGGATCACCTGGTCGCGCAGTCCCTCGGCGACGCGGCGCCGTCCGACGCGCAGGGCGCCGGCCAGGGCGTGGGCCGACTCGATGGCCGGGATGATGCCCTCGGTCCGGCACAGCAGCCGGAAGGCCTCCATCGCCTCGTCGTCCGTCACGGGCTCGTACGTGGCGCGGCCGATGTCGTGCAGCCAGGAGTGGGCGGGGCCGACGCTCGGGTAGTCCAGCCCGGCGGAGACCGAGTGGCTGGGCCGGGTCTGGCCGTCGTCGTCCTGCAGCAGGTAGGACCGGGCGCCGTGCAGGACGCCGGGCGCCCCGCCGGAGAACCGGGCGGCGTGGCGCCCGGACTCGATCCCCTCGCCGCCGGCCTCGAACCCGTAGAGCTCGACGCCGTCGTCGTCCAGGAACGCGTTGAACAGGCCCAGGGCGTTGGAACCGCCGCCGACGCACGCGGCCACGACGTCGGGCAGCCGCCCCACCCGCTCGAGCACCTGCTCGCGCGCCTCGGCGCCGATGATGCGGTGGAACTCGCGCACCATCTCGGGGAACGGGTGCGGCCCGGTGACGGTGCCGAGCAGGTAGTGCGTCGACTCGACGTTGGTGACCCAGTCGCGCAGGGCCTCGTTGATCGCGTCCTTCAGCGTGCGGGTCCCGACGGCCACGGGCACGACGGTGGCGCCCAGCAGCTCCATGCGCGCCACGTTCAGCGCCTGCCGGCGGGTGTCCTCCTCGCCCATGTACACGACGCACTCGAGCCCGAGCAGGGCGGCGGCGGTGGCCGTGGCGACGCCGTGCTGCCCGGCGCCCGTCTCGGCGATCACGCGGGACTTGCCCATCCGCTTGACGAGCAGCGCCTGGCCCAGGACGTTGTTGATCTTGTGCGAGCCGGTGTGGTTCAGGTCCTCGCGCTTGAGCAGGATCCGCACCGCACCATCGGGGTCGGCGTGCTCGGCGAACCGCGGAACCTCCGTCAGGGGCGAGGGCCGCCCGGTGTACTCGCGGTGCAGCCGCTCCAGGTCCGCGGCGAACGCGGCGTCGGCCTGCGCCTTGCGGAACTCCGCCTCGAGCTCGTCCAGGGCGGCGATCAGCGCCTCGGGGACGTACCGGCCGCCGAACTGCCCGAAGTAGGGGCCGTGGACGTCGGCGAGGCGGCCGGCGTCGGAGGCGGCGAGCGTCTCGGTCAGCGCGTCGCGCACGGGCTTGGCGGGCACGGTCGCTCCTAACTGCAGGCGGTGGGGGGTTCGGGTGCGGGCGGGACGCCCGCTCAGGGCTGCACGGCCGGGCGGACCGACCACAGCGACGGGTGCTGGCCCGCCGCGACCAGGTCCGCCACCGAGCGCCGCGGCTGACCGTCGGTGACGAGCGCCTCGCCGACCAGCACCGCGTGGGCGCCGGCCCGGGCGTACTCCATGACGTCGTGCGGGCCGCGCACCCCGGACTCGGCCACGCGGGCGACGTCGTCGGGGATCAGCGGGGCGAGCCGGGCGAAGGTCTCCCGGCGCACCTCGAGCGTCTTGAGGTCACGGGCGTTGACGCCGATGACGCGGGCCCCGGCGTCGAGGGCGCGCGAGACCTCCTCGGCCGTGTGCACCTCGACCAGCGCCGTCATCCCCAGGGAGTGCACCCGTTCGACGAGGGACGTCAGCACGGTCTGCTCGAGCGCGGCGACGATGAGCAGGACGACGTCGGCGCCGTGCGCCCGCGCCTCCCACACCTGGTAGGGCGTGACCACGAAGTCCTTGCGCAGCACCGGCACGTCCACCCGGGCGCGCACGGCGTCCAGGTCGTCGAGGCTGCCGCCGAAGCGGCGCTGCTCGGTCAGCACCGAGATGACGCCGGCGCCGCCGGCGGCGTACTCGGCGGCCAGGGCGGCGGGGTCGGTGATGGGCGCCAGCGAACCCTTGGACGGGCTCGAGCGCTTCACCTCGGCGACGACGGCGACCCTGTCCTCCGAGTGCAGCACGCTGGCGCACTCGAGCGCTCCCGGCACCCGTGCCGCGCGCTCCTTGAGCTCGTCGAGCGAGGTACGTGCCTGACGCGCGGCAAGGTCCTCGCGGACCCCCGCGACGATGTCCTCCAGGACTGTCATGCTCTCCCCTCCCCCGGACGTGGTCCTGCCATGGTAGGCCGGAGTGGCCGTGAGGTTGACCACCGCCCGAGGGACGAGACGCCCCGGTCGCGGCAGGACGCGGGTGCCCCCGACCGGACGGACCACATCGTTATCGCTCCGTGACGCGCACGGCCGCGCACGACGACGCCCGGCACCCCACGGGTACCGGGCGTGGTGCGGGCGGACCGGCCGGGCGTCAGTGGCCCGCCGCCTGCCGCCGCGGCGCGACGCCCGCCTTCGGCTGGCCGAGACCCATGTTGCGCATGACCAGGCCCGCCACGCAGGCGGCCACGACCACGACGAGCCCGACCCAGAACAGCGCGAACGGCACGCCGGGCAGGCAGCCGATCGACGAGACGAGCGCCCCGATCATCACGCCGATCATGGCGGTCCAGGCCGCGACGGTGTGGCCGTGGTTGGTGGGCGGGACCGCCTCCGGCAGGTACGTCGGCTCGGCGGTGCGGTTGTCGGTCATCGGCAGGTCTTACCTTTCGTCACGTGGTGCTGGGCTCAGACTACCGGTCGGACGACGGGTCCGTGCCCCGGGACAGGGCGTCCCAGTCGGCCTGCGGGTCGGGTTCGGCGGCGGGCCGCGCCTCCGCGGTGCCGGCCCGCTCGTGACGCCCTCCGGTGGCGGCCCACGAGCCGGCGCCCAGCAGCGCCAGCACCGCCACGACGACGACCAGCGCGCCCGCGAGGGCCGCGAGCCAGGGCAGGAGCGTGACCTGCACCGGCGAGGCCAGCTCCGTCACGCCGGCGGCGTCGGAGGCGCCCAGCACGGCCGGCCCCTCGGCGTCGAGCAGCACGGCCACGGCCGACGCCGTGATCCCCAGTCCCCCGCCCGCGGCGACCACGAGCGCGACCCGACGTGCGAGCGAGCCCCCGAGCGTGGTGGCCAGCGCCCCGGCCACCACCACGAACGCCGCCGCGGCCACCCCGGGTGCCGCCGTCGTCCCCGTGACCACGACGGCCGCCTCCGGCTCGAGCGCGGTCGAGACCGAGGTGCGCAGCCAGGTGGCCGACGCGGCCGCGAGCGCACCCGCCCCGAGGACGAGGAGCGCGACGACCGCGCGGGCACGGGACCGGATCGCCACGCTCACGAGCGCCCCAGGTCCGCGAACCGGGCGGCGAGCTGCACGGCTCGCACCGCGGCGGCCGCCTTGTTGCGCGACTCCTCGTACTCCAGCGCGGGAACGGAGTCCGCGACGACCCCGCCGCCGGCCTGCACCGAGGCACGCCCGTCCCGCAGGAACGCCGTGCGGATGGCGATCGCCATGTCCATGTTCCCGCCGAAGTCGAAGTAGCCGCAGGTGCCGCCGTAGATGCCGCGCGACGCCGGCTCGAGCTCGTCGATCAGCGCGATCGCGCGCGGCTTGGGCGCCCCGGACAGGGTGCCCGCGGGGAACGTCGCCCGGAACGTGTCCAGGGCGGTGGCGCCCGGCCGCAGGCGTCCGACCACGGTCGAGCACAGGTGCATGATGTGGCTGAACCGCCGCACCGTCATGTACTCCACCACCTCCACGGAGGTCGGCTCGCACACCTTGACCATGTCGTTGCGGGACAGGTCCACGAGCATCAGGTGCTCGGCCCGCTCCTTGGGGTCGGCGAGCAGCTCCTCGGCGAGCTCGACGTCGTCCTCGACCTTCTCGCCGCGGGGCCGCGAGCCCGCGATCGGGTACGTGGTGACGTGTCCCTCGTCGACCTTGACCAGCGTCTCCGGGCTCGCGCCGACCACGGCGAAGTCGCGCTCGCGGTGGTCGGTGAGCTGGAAGTAGTACATGTACTGGCTCGGGTTGATGGTGCGCAGCGCCCGGTACACGTCCAGCGGCGGTGCCGGGCAGTCGAGGTCGAGCCGCTGCGAGAGCACGACCTGGAACACCTCGCCGTCGCGCACCCCCTCCTGACCGGCGAGCACGGCCGCCTCGTACTCGGCGCGCGTGGAGCGGAACTCGATCTCGGGCTCGGCGAGGTCGTCGCGCAGCACCGTCCGCTCGGCACGGTGGGACGCGGCGAGGCGGTCGGCCAGGGCGTCCAGCCGCGCCACCGCGTCGGCGTGCGCCTCGTCCACGCGCTCGTCGGTGTCGTCGGCGTTGATCGCGTTGGCGATGAGCCACACGGACCCGGTCAGGTGGTCGACGGCCACCAGGTCGGTGGCCAGGGCGAGCGCCACCTCCGGGGCGTCGAGCTCGTCCGGCGCGTCCGCGGGCAGGCTCGGCTCCCAGTGCCGCACCACGTCCCAGCCCATGGCGCCCACGAACCCGCCGGTCAGCGGCGGCAGCCCCTGGACGGGCTCGGTGCGCAGCGCCTCGAGCGCCGCCTCCAGGACCTCGACGACGTCGCCCTCGCGGGGGATGCCCGCCGGGACGTCGCCGCGCCAGCGCGCCCGGCCGCCGTCGGACAGCAGCGTGGCACGCGCCTCGACGCCCACGAACGACCAGCGCGACCAGGAGCGGCCGGCCTCGGCGGACTCCAGGACGAACGTGCCCGGGCGGCCCTGCGCGAGCGAGCGGTACAGGCCCACGGGCGTGACGTCGTCGGCGAGCACGCGGCGCACCACCGGGATCACGCGGCGGTCCCGGGCCAGCTCGCGGAACACGGGCAGGCCCGGCCACGTCGCGCCCCAGGTGAGGTCCTCGGCCGTCGGCGCGACGGCGGGTGCCTGCGCGGGGCGTGGGGGCGTGGTGGTCACCGGTCCTCCTCGGCGTGGTCGGGGTCGTTCGCGGGCACGGCGCCGACGACGGCACCCAGGTCACCACCGGCCTCGAAGCAGGTGCGCGTGCCGGTGTGGCAGGCGGCACCCACCTGGTCGACCTGGACGAGCAGGGCGTCGCCGTCGCAGTCGAGGGCCACGGACCGCACGTGCTGGCGGTGCCCGGAGGTGTCGCCCTTGCGCCAGTACTCGCCGCGCGACCGGCTCCAGAACGTCACGCGGCCGGTCGTCAGGGTGCGGTGCAGGGCCTCGTCGTCCATCCATCCGAGCATGAGCACCTCGCCGGAGCCGTGCTGCTGCACGATCGCGGCGACGAGCCCGTGCTCGTCACGCTTGAGCCGGTCGGCGACGGCGGGGTCGAGGGCGCTGGGGTTCTGCACGCCAGCATCCTTTCACGCCTGCGCCCCGCCCCGGGGCGGCGTCCGCGGGGCGGGCCGCGGCGGGCCTCAGCGGGTCTGCGCCACCCAGCTCGCGTGCATGCGGGCGTACGTGCCGCCGGCCGCGGCGAGCTCGGCGTGCGGACCCACCTCGACCACGTTCCCGTCGTCGACCACCACGACCACGTCGCTCGCCTCGGCGGTGGACAGCCGGTGGGCGATGGTGATGGTGGACCGTCCGGAGGTCAGCGCGTCCAGGGCGCGGGCGATGCGCACCTCGGTGGCCGGGTCGACGGCGGAGGTCGCCTCGTCCAGGACGAGCAGGTCGGGTGCGGCGAGGTAGGCGCGGGCGACCGCGACGAGCTGACGCTCCCCCGCCGACAGCGCCTCGCCCCGCTGACCGACGTCGGTGTCGAGGCCGGCCGGCATCCCGGCGAGCCAGTCCGTCAGCCCGAGCGCGTCGAACGCCGCCGCCACCCGTGCCCGGACCTCCGGGTCGCCGTCCGGGTCCGGCGGCAGCTCCCGCAGCCCGTGGGCGGCGTTGGTCAGGACCGTGCCGTCGAACAGGAAGCCCTCCTGCGGCACCAGCACCACGCGCTCGCGCAGCCGTGCCAGCGGGATGCGGCGCAGGTCCACGCCGTCCAGCTCCACGCTGCCGGAGGTGGGGTCCATGAGCCGGGCGACGAGCTTGGCGACCGTCGTCTTGCCGGAGCCCGTCTGCCCCACGACGGCGACCTTGCGCCGTGCCGGCAGCTCCAGGTCGACGCCGTGCAGCACCTCGGGGCCGTCGGGGTAGGCGTAGCGCACGCCGCGCAGCGTGACGTGGGCGTCCCCGCGGGGGCTGTCGACGCCGTCGTCGCCGGGGTCGACCACGTCGATCGGCGTCTCGACGACGGCGAGCACGCGCCGCCACCCGGCCAGGGCGTTCTGCATCTCGTTGAGGATCTCGGTGGCCATCTGCACCGGCCCGGTGAAGAGCTGGACCAGGAACAGGAACGCGACGAGCTGACCGGCCGTGAGACCGCCCCCGATGCCGAGGAACGAACCCACCACGACGACCACGGCCAGCACGAGGTTGGCCATGAGCGTGCCCGACGAGAACACGCTGGCCACGAGCACCAGGGCCCGGCCCTGGGTCCGGCGGGCGTCCTCGATCGCGGTGTCGATGCGGCGCCCGGTGCGGGCCTCCACCCCGTAGGCGCGCACGGTCTCGGCGCCGACCACGGACTCCGAGACGGCCGCCAGCATCGTGCCGACCTTCTCGCGCGCCCGGGCGAACGCGCGGCCGACGGCACGCTGGGCGTAGCGCAGCACGAGGAAGAGCGGCACGAAGCAGAGCCACACCACGACCGTCAGCGCCGGCGAGTAGACCGCCATGAGGACGGTGGCCACGGCGATCTGCAGGGTGGAGACCAGCAGCATGATGCCGCCCCACTGCACGAAGTGGGAGATCTGGTCGACGTCGGTGGTCACGCGCGAGACCAGCGCCCCGCGGCGCTCGGTGCCCTGGGACAGCGTCGACAGGTCGTGCACGTGCCGGAACGCGCTGGTGCGCAGCGTGGCCAGCCCGGCCTCGGTGGTGCGGAAGAGGCGGACGTTGACGACCGCCGTGCACAGTCCCGCGAGCACGATGGCGCCGGCGGCGACCGCGGTGAGCAGCGCGACGCGCGAGGCGTCCGGGCCCCCGTCCGCGAGGATGCCGTCGTCGACCGTCCGCTGGACGGCCAGGGGCACGACGACGCGTCCGGCGGCCGCGAGCACGGCGAGGGCCAGGGTGATCCAGAGGCCCTGGACGATCTGGGGCGAGATCCGGATCCCGTGGCGCAGCGTGGCGAGCACGCCCAGCTCGCTGGCCGAGGCGATGCGCGAGTCGCTCATCGGGCCACCTCCTCCTCGTCGGTCTCCCAGGGTTCGGCCACCTCGGTGCCGGCGGCGCGCTCGTCGGCGAGCTCCTGCTCGCGGCGCGCCGTCTCGGCCTCGTAGGCGGTGGCGAGCTCGCGGTACCCCGCGTCCCGGGCCAGCAGCTCGTCGTGCGTGCCGACGTCGACCACGCGACCGCCCTCGAGGTGGACGACACGGTCGGCCATGACGACCGAGGACATCCGGTAGGCGACCATGACGACGGTGGTGGCCCGCCGGCCGTCGGCCGTCCGCGCGGCCAGGCCGGCGAGGATCTGCTGCTCCACGCGGGGGTCGACGGCGCTGGTCGCGTCGTCGAGGACGAGCAGCCGCGGACGGCGCACCAGGGCGCGGGCGATGGCGAGGCGCTGGCGCTGGCCGCCGGACAGGTTGGCTCCGCGCTCGCCCAGGGGGGCGTCGAGCCCGTCCGGCAGGGCACGGACGACGTCGTCGACGTGGGCGAGGCGCAGCGCCTCCCACACGGCGGCGTCGATCTCGTCCGAGACCTCGTCGGCGAGCGTGACGTTGGCGCGCACCGTGTCCTCGAAGACGAAGGTCTGCTGGGCCACGAGCGAGACCTGGGCGGGGATCTCGCCGTCGGCGAGCGTGCGCAGGTCCGTCCCGTCGAGCAGCACGGTGCCCCGGGTCGGGTCGCTGAGCCGGCTGAGCAGCGACACGAGCGTGGTCTTGCCCGCACCGGTCGCGCCGACCACGGCCACGGTGGTGCCGGCGGCGACCTCGAGCGTGACGTCCTGCAGCAGGTTCACGGTGCGCCCGGCGGCACGCACGTCGACGCCGACGTCGTCCATCCGCACGGACAGACCGGCCGCGTCGTGCGGGAGGGCGTCGGGGCCCGGGGTGAGCTCGCCCCGGGCGTCCAGCACGCGGGTGAGCCGTTCGTGGCCGACGAGCGCGCGGGGCAGCTCGCCGAGCACCCAGCCGAACGCGCGCACGGGCACGGCCATCACGGTCAGCAGGTAGGAGGCGGTGACGACGTCGCCGACGTCCACCGCGCCGGCGGCGGCCCGCCAGGCGCCGACGCCGAGCACCAGCAGGGTGCCCAGGTTGGGCAGCAGCTCGATCACGGGGTCGAAGATCGCCCGGACGTAGCCGACCCGGACGTTGGCGGCCCGCAGGTCGTCCGTGGCGGCGGAGAACCGCCGCTCCTCGCGGTCGGCGGTGCCCAGGGACTTGACCAGCAGCCCCGCCTCGAAGGACTCGTGGGCGACGTCGGCCACGCGGGCGCGCAGCTGCTGGGCGCGGGTCGCGGCGGGGGCCATGTGGCGCTGGAACACGAGGTTGGCGACGACGGCCGCGGGGATCACCAGCAGCGCCGCCGTGGCGAGCCACGGGTCGATGGCGAACAGCATGCCCGTGGCGACGCCGATCATCACCACGACGCCGAGCGCGAACGGCAGCGGGTTGAACACGCCGGTGGCGGCCTCGACGTCCGCGCTGGCGTTCGACAGCAGCTGACCGGCGGGGTGCGAACGGTGCCACGACATGGGCAGGCGCAGGTACTGGCGCGTCACGCCGCGACGGTGCTGCGCCTGCAGCCCCACGTTGCCCCACCCGGCCCAGATGCGCCGGCCGGCCACGGACAGCGCCAGGGTGAGCGCCACGAGGGCGAGCACTCCCCCGGCGAGCCAGATGTCCGCCCGGGCGGTGGCGTCACCCGCGAGCGCCGGGACGACGACGGCGTCCGTCGCCCAGCCGACGGCCCGGCTGACGGCGACGGTGGCGGCGCCGAACACCGCCGAGGCGATCACGGCCAGCAGGTACAGGCGCGGCTCGGCGCGCATGCCGCGCCACAGCAGGGCGCAGCTGCGGCGCAGGCGCGAGCCGGTCAGGGTCGCGGGACGGGTACCGGGGGGCACCTCGGGCACAGGGGGACCTCACGATCGTGGCGGGGGATCGAAACGATCCTAGCGCCCGGGCAACGGGCTCCGTCGGTCGGCGGGTCCGGCCTCAGCGCACCTCGACGCCCGCCGCCCGCATCGCGTCCTTGACCTCGCCGACCGTCAGCGTGCCGAAGTGGAAGACGCTCGCGGCCAGCACGGCGTCGGCGCCGGCGCGGGCGGCGGCCACGAAGTGCTCGGGCGTGCCGGCGCCGCCGGAGGCGATCAGGGGTACCGAGACCCGCGAGCGCACCGCACCGAGCATCTCCAGGTCGAACCCCGCGGTGGTCCCGTCGGCGTCCATGGAGTTCAGCAGGATCTCCCCCGCGCCGAGGTCCGCGGCCCGCGCGGCCCACTCCACGGCGTCGATGCCCGTCCCGCGGCGCCCGCCGTGGGTCGTCACCTCGTAGCCGGAGGCGGTGGTGGTGCCGTCGGTCACCCGCCGCGCGTCGACGGAGAGGGTGAGGACCTGCCGGCCGAAGCGCTGGGCGATCTCGGCGATGAGCTCGGGCCGGGCGATCGCCGCGGTGTTGACCCCCACCTTGTCCGCACCGGCGCGCAGGAGCCGGTCGACGTCGTCCGTGGTGCGCACTCCCCCGCCGACGGTCAGCGGGACGAACACCTGCTCGGCCGTGCGCCGCACCACGTCGACCATGGTCTCGCGTCCCCCGGAGGACGCGGAGACGTCGAGGAACGTCACCTCGTCGGCGCCCTCGTCGTCGTACCGGTCCGCGAGCTCGACCGGGTCACCGGCGTCGCGCAACCGGGTGAAGTTGACCCCCTTGACGACGCGTCCGGCGTCGACGTCGAGGCACGGGATGACCCGGACGGCCACGGTCATGGATGGTTCACCCTTCGTCGGTGGTGGAGCCCGGCTCCGGCACCTGGTCCGTCGCCTGGAAGCGGGCGTCGAGGATGTCGACGACGTAGACGATCGTCTCCTCGGCGAGCTCGCTGTTCGTGCCACCGTAGCCCAGGTGCGGGGGCACCACGAGCATCACCTGCGAGCCCACCGACTGCTCCAGCAGACCCTGGTCCCAGCCCTCCACGAGCCGGCCGATGCCGATCATCGTGGACTGCGGCGCCACGCCGTCGCGCCAGCTGGAGTCGACGACCCGACCGTCGCTCCAGCGCACGGCCACGTACCGCGCGGTGACGACCTGTCCGATGTCGACCTGGGGGCCGGAGCCGCGCAGCAGCGGCTGGACTACCAGCTCCTGGGGCGGGTCGCCGTCCGGGACCCGCACCGTGGGGGTGCCGTCCGGGTCGCGCAGGACCTGCGGCAGCCCCTGCGGCGGCTCGACGGGCTCGCCGTCGGCGCGGGTGGGCAGCACGTCGACGACCAGGACCACGGGGACGTCGCCCTCCTGCTCCACCACGAGCACCCGGGCGCCCACGCGCTTGCCGCGCAACGACTCGTAGAGGTTCTGCCCCAGCGCCTCCGGTGAGAACGTGTACCAGGCCGGAGCGTCCTGGTAGGTGGAGGTGACGACGCTGCCGTCGCGGCCGTCCTCGGCGTACATCTGCAGCAGCACCGGCTCGCCGGTCTCGAGGCGGTCGCCCGTGCCGGGGTGCACGGTGCGCGACCCGGCACGGACCACGTCGTAGGGCTGCGGGTACTCCAGCACCGGCGGTTCGCCCCCCGGGCCGGAGACCTGCACCGGGACCTGCGTCGGCACCGCGCTCGGGGTGACCCGCGACAGGAGCTCGTCGGAGCAGCCCGTCAGCGTCAGCGCCGCCACGACCGCCACGACGACGGCGCGGGCGATCGGGCGGGGTCGAGCGGGTGGCACCGGGACAGTCTGCCACGGGCCGACGCAGCCGCCGCCGGCCCGGGGCGGATCGTCACCAGCCGCTCACATCGACTCGATGAGGCGCTCCACCCGGTCGTCGACGTTGCGGAACGGGTCCTTGCACAGCACGGTGCGCTGCGCCTGGTCGTTGAGCTTCAGGTGCACCCAGTCCACCGTGTAGTCGCGCCGGGCGTCCTGCGCGGCACGGACGAAGTCCCCGCGCAGCTTGGCCCGCGTGGTCTGCGGCGGGACCGCCGTCGACTCGAAGACCTCCAGGTCCGTCACGACCCGCTCGACCATGCCCCGCGCGGCGAGCAGGTTGTACAGCCCCTCGGTCCGCGAGATGTCATGGTAGGCCAGGTCCAGGCGCGCGACGCGGGGGTCGGCGAGCTCGAGGCCGTGCTTGGCCCGGTAGCGATCGATCAGCCGCAGCTTGATCACCCAGTCCAGCTCCCGGTCCACCAGGCTCAGGTCGCCGGACTCGAGCGCCCGCAGGCCCCGCTCCCACAGGTCCAGGGTCTGCTTGATCTGCGGCGTCGGGTCCAGGTGGGCGTCCACGTGCTCGCGCACCCGCTGGAAGTACTCGCCCTGGACGTCCACGGCCGTGGCCGTGCGCCCGTTGGCGAACTGGACGGGGTGCAGCCCGGTGGAGTCGTGGCTGATCTCCCGGATCGCCCGGATCGGGTTCTCGAGGGTCAGGTCCCGCACCGGCACGCCCGCCTCGACGAGACGCAGCACGAGGTCGGTGGCACCCACCTTGAGCATCGAGGTGGTCTCCGACATCGAGGAGTCGCCCACGATGACGTGCAGCCGTCGGTACAGCTCGGCGTCGGCGTGCGGCTCGTCGCGGGTGTTGATGATGGGTCGCGAACGCGTCGTGGCGCTGGAGACCGCCTCCCAGATGTGGTCGGCGCGCTGGGACAGGCAGTAGGTGGCACCGCGCGGCGTGGCCAGCACCTTGCCGGCACCGGTCAGCACCTGCCGCGTGATGAGGAACGGCACCAGCACGTCCGACAGCCGGGAGAAGTCCCCCTGCCGACGCACCAGGTAGTTCTCGTGGCAGCCGTAGGAGTTGCCCGCCGAGTCGGTGTTGTTCTTGAACAGGTGGACCTTGCCCGGCAGCCCCTCGTGCTCCAGGCGTTGCTGGGCGTCGGCGACCAGGCCCTCCAGGATGCGCTCGCCGCCGCGGTCGTAGGCCACGAGCTGGCGCACGTCGTCGCACTCGGCCGTCGCGTACTCGGGGTGGGAGCCCACGTCGAGGTAGAGGCGCGAGCCGTTGCGCAGGAACACGTTCGACGACCGTCCCCAGGCCACGACCTTGCGGAAGAGGTAGCGGGCCACCTCGTCCGCGCTCAGGCCCCGGCCGTCGTCGGCCGCGCAGGTCACGCCGTACTCGGTCTCCAGCCCGAAGATCCGCCGTTCCATGTCCCGCTCCTAGTCGTCGCCGCGCGCGAGCAGGTCTGCCAGCGCCTCGCCCTGCCACCGCCGGAACGCCCGGCGGGGTCGGGACCGTTCCAGCACGGCCACCTCCAGGCCGGTCGCGGGGATCTCCCGCTCGGACCCCTCGGCCACGACCGCGCCGTCCGGCCCGACGGCCCCCAGGGTCGTCACGGCGAGCCGGAGCACGGCCGGCAGGTCCATGCCCTCGTGCCACGCGTCGCGCACCCGGGCCGTGAGGCGGTCGGCCTGGCCGCCCATCACCACGTACCCGTGCTCGTCCGCCACGGAGCCGTCGTACGACAGGCGGTAGAGCTGGTCCGCGGCCGCGGTGGCGCCGACCTCCGCGACCACGAGCTCCACCTCGAGGGGCTTGGACTCGGTGGTGAACACCGTGCCGAGCGTCTGCGCGTAGGCGTTCGCCAGCCCGCGGGCCGTCACGTCGGTCCGGTCGTAGGAGTACCCGCGCAGGTCGGCGTAGCGCACGCCCGCGACCCGCAGGTTCTCGAACTCGTTGTACTTGCCCACCGCCGCGAACGCGATGCGGTCGTAGATCTCCGAGATCTTGTGCAGCGCTCGCGACGGGTTCTCCGTGGCGAACAGGATGCCGCCGTCGTAGGCCAGCACCACCACCGAGCGGCCCCGCGAGATGCCCTTGCGCGCGAAGTCCGCCCGGTCCTTCATGAGCTGCTCGGGCGAGACGTAGAACGGCATGCTCACGCGCGACCACCCCCCGCGTGCCCGGCGCTGCGTTCGTCGACGATCCGCGACACGACCTCGGCCAGGTCCGCGTCCGCGACCCGCCGGTACCCGTCGGAGGTGACGGTGGCCACGACGGGCCAGATCCGCCGGACCGTGTCGGGCCCGCCCGTCGCGCTGTCGTCGTCGGCCGCGTCGTACAGGGCCTCGACGGCCACGGCGACGGCGCCGTCGGCGTGGAGGCCGGGCCGCCACAGCTTCTTCAGCGCGCCGCGGGCGAACACCGAGCCCGACCCCACCGAGTGGTGCTCGTGCTCCTCGTACCGGCCGCCGGTGACGTCGTAGCTGAAGATGCGCCCGGTCGCCCGGTCGAGGTCGTAGCCGCCGAACAGCGGCACGACGGCGAGCCCCTGCAGCGCCATCGGCAGGTTCCCGCGGATCATCGTGGCCAGGCGGTTCGCCTTGCCGTCCAGGGACAGCAGCGACCCCTCGATCTTCTCGTAGTGCTCCAGCTCGAGCTGGAACAGGCGCACCAGCTCGACGGCGATGCCGGCCGAGCCCGCGATGCCGACCGCGGAGTAGTCGTCCGCCGCGAAGACCTTCTCGATCTCCCGGCTCGCGATCAGGTTGCCCATCGTAGCGCGCCGGTCGCCCGCGAGCACCACGCCGCGGCCGCCGTCGTCGTCCCCGAACGTCAGCGCCACGATCGTGGTGGCGTGCGGGGCGAGGTCCGACGTCGTCCCCGGCGCGGGCGCGGTCCGCCGGCCCGGCAGCAGGTCGGGGGCGTGCTCGCCGAGGAACTCCACGAAGGAGCTCGACCCGGGGCGCAGGAACGCGTCGGGCAGGCGGCCGCCGCCGTCGGTGGAGGTCGTCACTGTCCCCCCTTCTGCACGAAGCCGCGCACGAACGACTCCGCGTTCGACTCCAGCACCTCGTCGATCTCCTCGAGCAGCGAGTCCACCTCCGCGTCGCGGTCGGCCGACTGCGGAGCGGCGGGGGCCGGCGCGTCCGCGTCGTCGTCGGGCGTGCGGTCGTCCCGCTGCGGGTTGATGCGTTCCTGACCAGCCATGGTCCGCCTCCTTCGTCGGTCCCGGTGAGGGGTGGTGTCAGCCTATGCCGTGCAGGTGACCTCGCGCCGCACGACTCACGACTCGCCGCGCAGCCCGTGCAGCAGCGTCGTCGCGTCCGGGCTGGCGTCCAGCAGCGCCCCGATGTGCGCCTCGGTCCCCCGCGTCGGGTCGAGCATCGGCACCCGCTGCAGCGAGGTGGACCCGGGCACGTCGAAGATCACCGAGTCCCAGCTCGCGGCCGAGATCTCCGCCGGGTAGCGCTCCATCACCTCGCCGCGGAACCAGGCACGGGTGTCGGTCGGCGGGTGGTGCACGGCACGCTCGACCTCCTCGTCGGTGGTCAGACGCTCCACCGCACCCGAGGCGACCAGCCGGTGGTAGATGCCGCGCTCGGGACGCACGTCCGACCACTGCAGGTCCAAGGTGTGCAGGCGCGGGTGGTCCCACGCGAGGCCGTCACGGGCGCGCATCCGCTCGAGCAGGCGCAGCTTGGCGACCCACTCGACCTCCCGGGCGCAGCGGCCCGGGTCCTCGGCCAGCCGCTCGAGGACCGAGTCCCAGCGCTGCAGCACCGCGTCGGAGTCGGCGTCCGAGCCGAGCGCCGCCAGCGCACGTCCCACGACGCGTGCGTACCGCCGCTGGATCTCCAGCGCGGTCGCCGTCGTGCCGTCCGCGAGCTCCAGCGGAGACGCCAGGGTCAGGTCGCGCGAGACGCGACGCACCGCCGCGACCGGCTCGGCCAGGCGCAGCGCGGCCAGCTCGTCGCGCACGTCGGCGCCCGCCGCGGCGAGCTCGTCCAGGTGCTCGGCCACCCACAGCACCAGCGACGTCGTGCCGAGCTTCAGGTACGTGGCCACCTCGAGGTGGTTGGCGTCGCCGATGATCAGGTGCAGCCGGCGCCACCGGGTCCGGTCCGCGTGCGGCTCGTCCCGGGTGTTGACGATCGGCCGGCGCAGCGTGGTCTCCAGTCCCACCTCCGCCTCGATGTAGTCGGCGCGCTGTGAGAGCTGGAAGCCCGGCTCGTCGCCCGTCGCCCCCAGGCCGACGCGCCCGGACCCGGTGAACACCTGGCGGGTCACGAGGAACGGGGTCAGCACGTCCACCAGCGTGCCGAAGGCCAGCGCACGGTCCACCAGGTAGTTCTCGTGCGTGCCGTAGCTGGCGCCCTTGCCGTCCACGTTGTTCTTGTAGAGCACCGCCTCGGCGCCGGGCACCTGCGCCAGGCGTCGCGTGGCCGCCAGCATCACCCGCTCGCCGGCGACGTCCCAGACCACGCCGTCGCGCGGGTTGGTGACCTCGGGCGAGGAGTACTCCGGGTGGGCGTGGTCGACGTACAGGCGCGCGCCGTTGGTCAGGATGCAGTTCGCCGCGCTCGGGTCGTCGTACTCCTCCGCCTCGGGCCGCTCGACGTCCTGCGGCTCGTCGGGCCCCGTGGCCGCCGCGGGCGCCGACGACGACGGCCCGGACGGCGCCGGTGCCTCCGGGTCGTCGGTCAGCAGCGAGGGGTGCGCCGAGGCGCGGTCCAGGTGGAACCCGCGCGCGTCGGCCAGCGGGTCCTCGTCGTCGTAGTCCCAGCGGGCGGGCCGGCGCCCGGGGCGACCGTCCTGGACCGAGGCACGGTAGGTGGTCACCACCTGCGAGCTCATGAGCATGGGGTTGGCCGTGGGCCGCCCCGGTGCCAGCACCCCGTACTCGGTCTCGATTCCCATCACGCGTCGCACCGTCACGTCAGCCACCCTATGCGTCCGGCGACGTGCCCGGACCGGGAGAGCGTGCCGGACCGCGCCGATATCATCGACCCCGTGACCGACTGGTTCGCCTCCGCGGTACGGGGGCAGGAGTGTGCGGAGGTCGCCCGCGAGGTCGACTGGTCCAGCACCGCGCTCGGCCGTCCCAGCACCTGGCCCGGCGCCCTGCGGAACGCGGTCGAGCTCTGCTTCAGCACCCGGTTCGCCGTCCTGCTGACGTGGGGTCCGGAGCTGACCATGATCTACAACGACGGCTACCGCGACATGCTCGGCACGGAGCTGCACCCCCGCGCCATGGGAGCGTCCGCGCCGCAGCTGTGGGGTCACATCTGGGACGACGTCGGCCCCCTGTTCGACGAGGTGCTGCGGACCGGGGTGCCCACGTGGGACGTCGACATGAAGCTCATGATGGACCGCTCCGGCTTCACCGAGGAGACCTACTTCACGTTCTCCTACAGCGCCCTGCGAGACGACGACGGCGCCGTGCGCGGCGTGATGGACATCGCGACGGAGACCACCCGCCAGGTCGTCTACCGGCGTCGCCTGGAGACGCTGGGTCGGCTCTCCACGGCGTTCCAGCAGCGTCTGGGCGGGCCGGACGAGGTGATCCGGGCCGCGGCCTCCGTGCTCGGCGAGGCGACGGACGTCGCGCGGGTCGACCTGTTCCCGCCCGGAGCGCCACCGGTCTCGGTCGGTACCGGCATGGGTCCGGACCGAGGCACCGTGGACGCGGTGCTGTCGTCGGGCGAGCCGGCCTGGACCGACCGCACGCTCGTCGCCCCGCTGGACGCCGGCCGTGGAGCGGCGCCGTCCGCGGTGATCGCCGTGCAGGCAGCGCCCCACCGTCCGCTCGACGACGAGCACCGGTCGTTCCTGGGGCTCCTCGTGCAGACGGTCTCCGACGCCCTGGCGCGCGCCGAGGACCATCAGCGCCGGGTCCGGCGGGTCACCTCGGTGAGCGACACCCTGCAGCTCGCCATGGTGCCCGACACCCCGGCGTCCCCGCGGTGGGTGACCCGCTACCGTCCGGCCGACGACACCATGTCCGTCGGCGGCGACTGGTTCGACGTCGTGGACCTGTCGGACGGATGCTTCGGCCTGGTCGTGGGCGACTGCGTGGGGCACGGCGTCGAGGCGGCCGCGAGCATGGGCCGACTCAGCAGCGCCGGTCGGGCGCTCATGCTGGCCGGGTCCGGTCCCGCGAGGACCCTCGAGATGCTCGACGTGTTCGCCCGCACCACCCCGGGCGCCGAGTTCACCACCGTGTTCTGCGGGGTGGTGGACACCTCGGCGGGCACCCTGACCTACTCCAGCGCGGGCCACCCGCCCGGGCTCCTGGTCCGGGCCGACGGCGGTACCGAGTGGCTGGAGCGGGCACGCGGCGTGCTGCTGACCCTCCCGCACGGCGGGCGGCCCGAACGCACGACGGACCTGGCGGCCGGCGACACCGTGCTGCTGTACACCGACGGCCTGATCGAGCGTCGCGGGGAGAGCCTGCGCACGGGACTGGAGCGGCTCGAGACGCTCGCGGCACGCGCCTGCCGCGAGACACCGGTCGAACGCCTGCCCGACCGCCTGCTGAACGACATGCTGCCGGACGGGTCCCGGGACGACGTCGCCCTCGTGGTGTACCGCGCCGGCTGAGACCGGCGGCGGACCGGCCGCGCTACAGGTACTGGCCCGTGGAGTTCACGGTGTCGATCGTGCGCGGTGCGCCGTTCTCCCCCTTCTTCTGCACGATGGTGCGGATGAAGACGATGCGCTCGCCCTTCTTGCCGCTGATCCGCGCCCAGTCGTCCGGGTTCGTGGTGTTGGGCAGGTCCTCGTTCTCCTGGAACTCGTCCACGCACGCGGTGAGCAGGTGCTCGACCCGGATGCCCTTGTTGCCGGTGGCCAGCAGGTCCTTGATGGCGGACTTCTTGGCGCGGTCCACGACGTTCTCGATCATCGCCCCGGAGTTGAAGTCCTTGAAGTACAGGACCTCCTTGTCGCCGCTGGCGTAGGTCACCTCGAGGAACTGGTTGTCCTCGTCCTCGGCGTACATCCGCTCGACCACCGAGCGGATCATGGCCTGCACGGCCTCGGACCGGTCGCCGCCGTGCTCGGACAGGTCGTCGGCGTTGATCGGCAGATCTGCCGTGAGGTACTTGGCGAAGATCTCCTCGGCACCCTCGGCGTCGGGGCGCTCGATCTTGATCTTCACGTCGAGGCGGCCCGGGCGCAGGATCGCCGGGTCGATCATGTCCTCGCGGTTCGAGGCGCCGATGACGATGACGTTGTCGAGCCGCTCGACGCCGTCGATCTCCGCGAGCAGCTGCGGCACGATCGTGGTCTCCACGTCGGACGACAGCCCCGTGCCGCGCGTGCGGAACAGCGACTCCATCTCGTCGAAGAACACCACGACCGGCATGCCCTGGGTGGCCTTCTCCCGGGCCCTGGCGAAGATCAGCCGGATGTGCCGCTCGGTCTCGCCGACGTACTTGTTCAGCAGCTCGGGACCCTTGACGTTGAGGAAGAAGCTCTTGGCGCTCGGGTCACCGCCGCGCTTCTCGGCGACCATCCGCGCCAGGGACGACGCGACGGCCTTGGCGATGAGGGTCTTGCCGCACCCGGGCGGGCCGTACAGCAGGACGCCCTTGGGCGGGCGCAGGCCGTGCTCGCGGAACAGGTCCGGGTGGGAGAAGGGCAGCTCGACGGCATCGCGGATCGCCTCGATCTGCGGGCCCAGCCCGCCGATGTCCTCGTAGGCGATGTCGGGGACCTCCTCGAGCACGAGCTCCTCGACCTCGGACTTGGGCACGACCTCGAACACGAACCCGCTGCGCACGTCGACGGTCAGGGCGTCCCCGACGCGCAGGTTCCCGCCGGCGACCGACCCGGCCAGCCGCACGACGCGCTCCTCGTCGGCGCGCCCGACGACCAGCACTCGCTCGTCGTCGAGGATCTCCTTGATCGTGACCAGCTCGCCGGTCCGCTCGAACCCGCCGGCGCCGACCACGGTCATCGCCTCGTTGAGCTTGACCTCCTGACCCGGCGAGAGGTGGTCCAGCTCCAGGCCGGGGCTCGCCTGCACGTGCATCTTGCGCCCGGAGGACATCACGTCGACCGAGCCGTCGTCGTGCGCACCGAGGTACGTGGCATAGGTCCCGGGGGGCTTGGCGAGATCGTCGATCTGCTTCTTGAGCTCGACGATCTGGTCGCGCGCCGCGCGCAGCGCCTCGGCGAGCCGCTCGTTCTTGGCGACGAGCAGGGCCATCTGCGCGTCGCGCCCCGACGGCGCGGCGGCGCCTTCCGGGCGGGCAGGGTGGTCGGTCATCGCTTCCCCTCTCGTGCAGCCCGGGCGCATCTCCCCCGGCGAGGGAGACCAACCCCGAGAGACAGCACCCTACGGGTCAACGCCGACATCGTGCCGACCATTTCACGGTCGCGTCGATCGAGTTCACACGATCCGAACCGGACCGTGACCGCACCGAGACCTCCGGCCCCTCCCCGGGCGCCGTCGGCCCGCGCACGTCACTCCTCGGGGGCCTGCCCGACCTCGCGGCGCACCTTGCGGATCTTCTTGTCCGATACGGGACGCTCCCCGAGCTCCTCCTCGGACCAGGTCTCCTCGCCCGCCGGGCGCGACCCCTTGGCCGGGCGGCGCTTGCGCTCGGGCGGCGTGACGCCGTCGGCCAGGCGCCGGGCGCTCACGAGGAAGCCGGTGTGACCGATCATGCGGTGCTGCGGGCGCACGGCGAGCCCCTCGAGGTGCCAGCCGCGCACCATCGACTCCCAGGCGGTCGGCTCGGCGAAGCGGCCGTCGGCGCGCAGGTCCTCGGCGGTGCGGGACAGCTGGGTGGCCGTGGCGACGTAGCACACCACGACACCGCCGGGCGCGAGCGCCCGGGCTATGGCGTCGACGTTCTCCCACGGGGCGAGCATGTCGAGCACGACCCGGTCCACCGTGCCCGGCTCGACGACATCGGCCACGCGGTCGGCGAGGTCCCCGGTGTGCAGGTGCCAGGCCGGGTGCGGACCGTCGAAGAACGTCTCCACGTTGCCCCGGGCGATGGCGGCGAAGTCCTCCCGGCGCTCGATCGAGTGCAGCTCGCCGGCGTCGCCGACGGCGCGCAGCAGCGACATGGTCAGGGCCCCGGACCCGACGCCCGCCTCGACGACGCGCGCCCCGGGGAAGATGTCCGCCATCTGCACGATCTGGCCGGCGTCCTTGGGGTAGACGACGGCGGCGCCCCGCGGCATCGAGAGCACGTAGTCGCTGAGCAGGGGACGCAGCACCAGGTACTCGATCCCCGCGGTGTTGGTGACCACCCAGCCCTCCGGCCGTCCGATGATCTCGGAGTGGCGGAAGTACCCCTTGTGGGTGTGGAACGTCGCGTCCTCGGCGAGCGTGATCGTGTGCATCCGACCCTTGGGGTCGGTGAGCTGGACCTTGTCGCCGACGCGCAACGGCCCACGGCGGGCATCGGCACCCGTGGCGGAGGAGGAAGTCACGACGGACGAGTCTACCGGCGCCGCCCGGAGGTCCCCGAGGGCCGCACCGCCGCGGCCACGCGGGCGACGTCGAGCACGCCGGTCACGCGCCCGTCGCTGAGCACGGGCACCACTCGCGCGCCGCCGGACGCGCCGGCCAGGTGCTCCAGCAGCTCGGGGCCGGACTCGTCGGCACGGACCGCGGACCCCGGCGGGAACGGCACCAGCGCGGCCTCGACCGGGGTCGCGGCGGCCTGCTCGGCCGGGATCCGCGCCACCGCGGCGGGATCCACCCAGCCCAGCGGGTCGCCGTCGGGACCGACCACGACGACGGCGACCTCACCGTGGCCGCGCGCCGCGCGTCCGGCGTCGGCCGCGGGGCTGCCCGCCGGGACGACGACGGCGGTGATCGCCAGGGAACGGACGTCGAGGCGGGACAACGACTCGCGCCGCCGTCCGGCCCGGATCGCCTCGGAGGCTCCTGACCAGAGGAAGGCTCCGATGAGGGCGGCCCACATGACCACGATCAGGTCTGGCTGCCGGCCCTGGGTCAGCGGCCACAGCAGCGCACCGGCGACCACTGCGGCGCCGACCGCGCGGCCGACCCACCCGGCGGCGACGGTGCCCGTGGTCCGCGAGCCGGTGGCGGCCCAGACGACCGACTCCAGCACCTGGCCGCCGTCGAGCGGGAGCCCGGGCAGCAAGTTGAAGGCACCGACGAACGCGTTGGAGAACGCGCCGGCGTAGAGCAGCAGGGCCGGGACGGAGGCCACCGTCTGGGCCTGGAACGCGATCCAGAACGCCGCGGCGAGCGCCAGGTTGGTCAGCGGGCCGACCACGGCGACCAGGGCGCTGTCCAGGGGTCGGCGGACGGCACCGGAGTAGGCGGTGTGCCCGCCCCACAGCGTCAGGGCGAGCTCGTCGACGCGGTGCCCGCGCGAGCGGGCCACGAGGGCGTGCGCGACCTCGTGGCAGAACACCGAGGCGAACAGCAGCAGCACGAACGCGAACGACACCACCACGACGCCCACCAGGTCCATCTGCGGGGCGAAGGCCCTCACGGTCGGCGCGAACAGCACGGTCAGGACGACGGCGGCGAGGAACCATGAGGGGGTCACCAGCACGGGCGCCCCGGCGACGCGTCCGATGGTCCAGCCGGAGGAGCGTTGGGTCACGCGCCCAGGCTATCCCGCGCCGCCACGCCGCCCATGCTGTCCCTCGACGCCCCGGGGTCACCGGGTGCGCGCCGGGTGGGCCGGGACCGGCGGGCCGTGGCGTCCGTGTCGGCGCCGGTGCGTAGGGTGGCGCCATGACGACGACGGCGGACCTGACCACGGGCTCTCCCGACCCCGCGGGGCCGGCCGTCCCCCGCCGCCCGGCGCTGTCGCCGTCGCGCGCGAACGACTTCCTGCAGTGCCCGCTGCTGTTCCGCTTCCGCACGGTGGACCGGCTGCCGGAGCCGCCGTCGTCGGCCGCCGCCCGCGGCACGCTGGTGCACGCGGTGCTGGAGCGGCTCTACGACGCCCCGCTCGGCGAGCGCACCCCGGAGGCCGCCCGCGCCCTGCTGCCGGGCGAGTGGGACCGCCTGGTGGAGGTGGAGCCGCGGTACGCCGAGCTGTTCGCCACCGGCGGCGACGCCGAGGGCACGGCGGTGGCGGACTGGCTCGACGGCGCGGGCAGGCTGCTGGGCACCTACTTCTCGCTGGAGGACCCGAACCGCCTGCAGCCGGAGGCGCGCGAGCTGCGCGTGGAGAGCCAGCTCGACGACGGCCCGCTGCTGCGCGGCATCGTCGACCGGCTCGACGTGGCCCCCGACGGCGCGGTGCGGGTCGTGGACTACAAGACGGGGCGGTCGCCGCGGCCCGGGTTCGAGGCCTCCGCGCTGTTCCAGATGCGCTTCTACGGGCTCGTGGTGTGGCGCGAGCGCGGCGTGCTGCCCGCGATGCTGCAGCTCGTGTACCTGGGTGACGGGCAGGTGCTGCGGGCCGCGCCGCGGGAGCGCGAGCTCGAGGTCACCGAGACCAAGGTGCGGGGCATCTGGGACGCCGTGGAGACGGCGGCGCGGCGTGGTGAGTTCGTCCCGAAGCGTTCGAAGCTGTGCGGGTGGTGCGCACACCAGGCGGTGTGCCCGGAATTCGGGGGCACCCCGCCGACGGTGTCCGCGGAGGACCTGCGCGTCCGGCTGGGCGTGCAGGTCTGAGTCCGCCTCGTGCGGTTCAGGCCACCGGGTCGAGCACCTCGCCGGCGGCGATGCGCCGCAGCGCGTCCAGGTCGACGTGCTCGAGGGAGCCCGCGCGGCTGAGGCCGTCGCGCGGCGGGACCGGCAGCACGGCCTCGACCCCGAGGGTGCGCGCCCCGGCGGCCAGCGCCGAGGAGATCCCGGCCGGCGAGTCCTCGATCGCGACGCAGTCCGCGATCTCGACGTCCAGGCGCTCGGCGGCCACGAGGTAGGGCTCCGGGTCCGGCTTGCCCCGGGTGACCTGGTCCCCGGTGACGAGCGTCGCGAAGGCGCCGGGGGCGTGCGCCACGACGGCGTCGGCCAGCACGGAGTAGCTCATCGTGACCAGCGCGCAGGGCACGCCGGCGTCGCCGAGCTCGCCCAGCAGCTCGCGGGCCCCCGGCCGCCAGGGCACCGACTCGGCCACCTGGGCGCGCACCGTGCCCAGCAGCCGCTCCACGATCTCGGGCACGGGCAGGTCCACCCCGGCGTCCTGCAGGATCTTCGCGGACACGGTCAGCGGGTTGCCCACGAGCTGCAGCGCCTGCTCGTGGGACCAGCTGCCCCCGTGGGCGGCGACGAGCTCGTGCTCGGCGCGGATCCAGTACGGCTCGGTGTCGACGAGGGTGCCGTCCATGTCCCACAGGACGGCGGCGGGCAGCGCGGAGGAGGGGCTCGGGTGGGGCACCGGACCATCGTAGGCAGCCGCCGCGGGCGACGACGGGTCGCGGCGCGGGCAGCCCGAGCGGTGCGGGCGGTCCTGTATAGGGTTGCCAGATGAGCACCGAGCAGCCGGTCGGCCGTCACGCCGCACGTCAGACCGTCATGATCGCTGCGTTCGAGGGCTGGAACGACGCCGGCAGCGCGGCGACGGACGCCCTGGAGCACCTGACCGAGGTGTGGGACGCCTCACTGCTGCGCGAGATGGACCCCGAGGACTACCACGACTTTCAGGTCAACCGGCCGATGATCGGCGCCGGACCGGAGGGCCGGCGTCTCATCGCCTGGCCCACGACGACGATCTCCGTCGCCGACCTGCCGGACCGGCGCGTCGTCCTGGTGCACGGCATCGAGCCCTCGTTCCGCTGGAAGGCGTTCTGCCGCGAGCTGCTCGACGTCGCCGAGGAGCTCGACGTGCGCACCGTGGTCACCCTGGGCGCGCTGCTCGCCGACGTGCCCCACACGCGCCCCATCCCGATGTCGGCGACGACCGAGAGCGAGGGCCTGCAGGCCGTGCTCGACGTCGAGCCCAGCACCTACGAGGGCCCGACGGGCATCGTCGGGGTGCTCCAGCACGAGGCGGCGGCCCGGGACTTCCAGTCGGTGTCCCTGTGGGCCGCCGTGCCGCACTACGTCGCGAACCCGCCGTCGCCCAAGGCGACGCTGGCGATCCTGACCCGGATCGAGGAGCTGGTGGCGGCCGCGATCCCTCTGCGCGACCTGCCGGAGGACGCCGAGGCCTGGCAGCAGGGCGTCGACGAGCTGGCGGGCGAGGACGCGGAGATCTCCGAGTACGTCGCCCAGCTCGAGGAGGCAAAGGACACCGCGGAGCTGCCGGAGGCCTCCGGCGAGGCCATCGCCCGCGAGTTCGAACGATTCCTGCGCCGCCGCGACCTCGGCCCCGGCCGCGGAGGTCCCGGCAGTCCCGAGAAGGGCTGACGGCCCGGGGGTCAGAGCCGGACGCCGAGCAGCGCGTCGACGGTGCGCGCGACGACACCGGGTGCACCCTCGACGTCGCCGGAGGTGTCCCGTCCGGGTGCCAGCGCCGTGCGTGCCCACGCGTCCACGGCGTCCAGGGCGCGCGGCGCGTCGAGGTCCTCGGCGAGCGCCGCCCGCACGGTGGCGAGCATCGCCGTCGCGTCCGGGCCGCCGTCGCCGGACACGGCCCGGCGCCACCGCTCGAGCCGGTCGACGCCCGCGGCGAGCACCGCGTCGGTCCACTCCCACTCGCTGCGGTAGTGGTGGGCGAGGACCCCGAGGCGCACGGCCATCGGGTCGACGCCGTCTCGGCGCAGCGCGGAGACGAGCACGAGGTTGCCGCGCGACTTGCTCATCTTGTGCCCCTCGAGCCCGACGAGCCCGGCGTGCGCGTGCACCCGCGGTGCGGACCCGGGCCCGTCGAGCATCCGCCCGTGGGAGACGGACATCTCGTGGTGCGGGAACGCCAGGTCCGCCCCGCCGCCCTGGACGTCGAACGACGCACCGATGCCGTCGCGGGCGATGACGGAGCACTCCACGTGCCAGCCGGGACGGCCGCTGCCGAGGGTGCCGCCGTCCCAGGTGGGCTCGCCGGGGCGCTCGCGGCGCCAGAGCAGCGGGTCCAGCGGGTTCTTCTTGCCGTCGCGGTCCGGGTCGCCGCCACGCTCGGCGAAGAGCTCGGCCATCGTGGCGCCGTCGTACCCGGACACCGTGCCGAAGGCGGGGTCCGCGCTCAGGTCGGCGTACACGTCGCCCAGGTCGGGGTCGACCCCGCCGGCGCCCGGCTCGACGGGCACGCGGTACGCGGTGCCGTCGGCGAGCATCCGCTCGACGGCCGCGACGATCGGCGCCATGTGCTCCACGACCCCGGTCCACGGCTGCGGCGGCACGACGGCGAGCGCGGTCATGTCCTCGCGGAAGAGGGCCACCTGGTCGCGGGCGAGGTCGCGCCAGTCGACGCCGGTGGCGTCGGCGCGCTCGAGCAGCGGGTCGTCGATGTCGGTGACGTTCGAGCAGTGCTCGACGCTCTTGCCGGCGTCGGTCCAGGCGCGGTGCAGCAGGTCGAACGCGATGTAGGTCGCGGCGTGGCCCAGGTGCGTGGCGTCGTACGGGGTGATCCCGCACACGTAGCTGCGCGCCGTGGGCCCCGGGGCGGCCTCGACGAGGGTGCCGGTGGTGGTGTCGTGGATCCGCACGGGTGGACGGTGTCCGTCCGCGGGTGCCGGGAGCTGCGGGATCTGCGGGGTGGGCCAGGAACGCACGGGTTCAGGGTACCGGTGCCGGGAGACGGTTCGGTCAGGCACCCACCCCGGGGTCGGCCTCCAGCACCCCGGTGAGCAGCAGCACGACGACGAGGGCGGCCAGGCCGTAGCGGTAGTAGACGAACGGCTTGTAGGAGTACGTCGAGACGATCTTCAGGAACCCGATCAGCACCACGTAGCCCAGGGCGAACGCCACGAGCGTGGCGATCAGCGTCGCACCCCAGCCCGCCGACCCGGGTGCGGGGTCTCCCCCGGCGGCCTTGGCGAGCTCGTAGAACCCGGAGCCGAGCACCGCGGGGATCGCGAGCAGGAACGAGTAGTCGGCGGCGGCCTTGCGCGTGAACCCCATCGCCAGGCCGGCGGTGATCGTGCCGCCGGACCGCGAGACTCCCGGGATGAGCGCCATCGCCTGCGCGAGCCCGTAGCCGATGGCCCGCTTGGCGGTCATGTCCTCGACCTCCCGGGTGCGCTGCCCGTACCGGTCCGCGAGGTCGAGCAGCACGCCGAAGATCACCAGGGTCGCGACCGTGATCCACAGGTTGCGCAGCGTGGTCTCGATCGCCTCGTCGAAGGCCACGCCCAGCACCACGATCGGCACGGAGCCGAGCGCGATGAACCAGGCCATGCGCGCGTCGATGTCGTGCGCGCCGAACCGGTCGCGCCAGGTGGTGCCGTGATCGCCGCGCAGCGAGGTCCACCAGGCGACGCAGATGTCGCGGATCTTGCGGCGGTAGTAGAGCAGCACCGCGACCTCGGTACCGATCTGGGTCACGGCGGTGAACAACGCACCGGGGTCGGCACCGCCGATCAGCTCGCCGACGATCCGCAGCTGTGCGCTGGAGGACACCGGCAGGAATTCGGTGAAGCCCTGGACCAGGCCGAGGACGATCGCTTCCCACGCACTCACGGGCGGTCACACTACCGGTCCTCGGACCCCGCCGGTGCGTCCGCCCCGGCGCGGCGTGCGCCGCTGTTAGGTTGCGCGCATGGATCGACGGCAGGTGGGCGCCTCCGGGCTGCAGGTGTCGGCGCTCGGGCTGGGCACCATGACGTGGGGTCGCGACACCGACGCGGTCGACGCCGGGGAGTGCCTGCGCACGTTCGTCGAGGCCGGGGGCACGCTCGTCGACACCGCCGCCGCGTACGCCGACGGCGACGCCGAGCGCATCCTCGGGGCGCTGCTGTCCGACGAGGTCGCCCGCGACGACGTCGTGCTGTGCACCAAGGCCGGCGTGCGCCAGGGCCCCGGCGGCACCCGGCGCGACGCCTCCCGGGGCGGGCTGCTGGCCGAGCTGGACGCCTCGTTGGCGAGACTCGGCACCGACCACGTGGACCTGTTCCTGGTGGCGTGCCCGGACCCGGTGACCCCGCTGGAGGAGACCGTGTCGGCGCTCCGGCTCGCGGTGACCTCCGGGCGCACCCGCTACGTGGGCCTGGCCAACTACCCGGCCTGGTCCGCCGCCCGCGCGGCGACGCTGCTGGAGGCCGCGGACGGGATCGGGCTGGCGGCCCTGCAGCTGGAGTACTCGCTGCTGGAGCGCGGCGTCGAGCGTGAGGTGGTCCCGGCCGCGCAGTCGCTCGGTCCGGGCCTGCTGGCCTGGTCACCGCTCGGCCGCGGGGTGCTCACCGGCAAGTACCGCCGTGCCGTGCCGGCCGGGTCGCGTGCGGCGTCGGACCACCTGTCCGGGTTCGTGGCGCCGTACCTCGACGACGACGGCGCCACCGCGGTCGTGGAGGCGGTCGCGACGGCCGCCGATGGACTGGGTCGCGCCCCGCTCGACGTCGCCCTCGCCTGGCTTCTGGCCCGCCCGACCCTGGCGTCCGCCGTCGTCGGGGCCCGCACCCCCGCCCAGCTGCGCGGCACGCTCGGCGCCACCGACCTGGAGCTGCCCGCCGAGGTGCACGCGGCGCTCGACGACGTCTCGGCGCCGGCCCTGGGCTACCCCGAGCGCTGGTAGGACCGCGGGTCAGCTCGCGCTGGCCTCCTCGTAGTCGTCGTCCTCGTCCTCGTAGTCGTCGTCCTCGTCGTCGCCGTCGTCCAGGTAGAAGGGCGTCACCTCGGTGTACACCTGGGCGAGCGAGTCCTCGTACACCTCGAAGGCGTCGGCGAGCACCTCGTAGGCGTCGTCGACGGCGGGGTCGTCGTCGCCCCGACGAGCGGCCACGGCGTGGTAGTGGCCCTCGAGTGCGGCGACGAAGCGGTCCAACGCGGCGCGCGGGTCAGCGGTCATGCTCCGACCGTAGCGCCAAGCGAGGCAGAATGGGCACACGAAATCGGTGGGCGAGCCCTCGGGAGGCGGACGGATGGCATCCAGCTGGCGCAAGCACGGGCAGTACGAGTACCGCGTGGTGACGATCGATCGGGGCACGTCAGTGCCGGACGCACGCAGGATGCTCACCGAGGAGGCGGAGTACGGGCGGTGGGAGCTGGCCCGCACCCGTCTCTACCTCGGCGGGGAGCGCCGGGTGTGGCTGCGGCGCAAGATCATCAAGGCGACCTCGACGCTGTCGGTATGACGACGTTCCGCAAGTCCCGGACGGGGGCGCCGGCGGGGTTCTTCGCCACCGAGGCCGCCGGGCTGCGGTGGCTCACCGTCGACGACGGTCCGCGCGTGGCCCGGGTGGTCGACGTCGGCGACGGGCACCTCGACCTCGAACGGCTGGCACCGGCGTCGCCCACCGTGGGCGCCGCACGGACGTTCGGCACGGCGCTGGCGCGGCTGCACGACGCCGGCGCCCCGACTTTCGGGGCCCTGCCGCCCGGCGCCGAGCGCGGGTTCTTCGGCCCGCTCGACGACCCGCTGGACATGCCGTCCGGACACTTCGTCGACTGGCCGTCGTTCCACGCCGACGCGCGGTTGCGTCCGGTGGTGGCGCAGGGGCGTGAGCGCGGGGTGCTCGACGACCGGGACGCCGCCGCCATGGAGGCCGTGTGCGACGCGCTGCCGGACCTCGCCGGCCCCGCCGAGCCGCCCGCCCGCCTGCACGGCGACCTCTGGTCGGGCAACGTGCTGTGGACCCGCTCGCACGACGGCGGCAGCGAGGCGGCGCTCATCGACCCCGCCGCGCACGGCGGGCACCGCGAGACCGACCTGGCGATGCTCGATCTGTTCGGTGCGCCGCACCTGGACGAGATCCTGGCGGCGTACGACGCCGAGCACCCGCTCTCCGACGGCAGGCAGGACCGCGTGGGGCTCCACCAGCTCTACCCGCTGGCCGTGCACGCGGTGCTGTTCGGCGGCGGGTACGTGGACCGCACCCGCCACCTGATGGCACGCCTGGGCGCCTGAACGCGGCCACGGGCCCGGTCAGCAGGTGGCCAGCAGCCGGTCGAGCACCCGGGTGCCGAACTTCAGCGCGTCGACGGGGACCCGCTCGTCGACGCCGTGGAACATGCCCGCGAAGTCGAGGTCGCCGGGCAGCTGCAGCGGCGCGAACCCGTAGCCGGTGATGCCCAGGCGGGCCAGCGACTTGTTGTCGGTGCCGCCCGAGAGCGTGTACGGCAGCACCGCGGCACCGGGATCCTCGGCGTGCAGGGCGTCGACCATCGCGTCCACCAGTCCCCCGCTGAACGGCACCTCCAGGGACCGGTCGGCGTGGATCGTCTCCACCCGCACGCGCGGACCGGCGAGCTCGTGCAGGACGCCGCGCGCCTCGGCGTCGTGCCCCGGCACCGTGCGCATGTCCAGCGCGGCGGTGGCCGTGCCGGGGATGACGTTCGCCTTGTAGCCCGCGTCCAGCTGGGTGGGGTTCGTGGTGTGCCGCACCGTGGCGCCGACGAACTTCGCCGCCGGGCCCAGCGCGGCCACGAGGGCGTCGACCTGCTGCGGGTCCGCGCCGCCGGACGGGTCGAACGGCAGCCCGGTCAGGTCAGCGACGCCCTGCAGCAGCCGCTCGACCGTCGGGGTGAGCGTGTACGGCCAGGCGTGGGTGCCGATCCGCGCGACGGCGGCGGCCAGCTCGGTCACGGCGTTGTCGTGGTTGACCTGCGAACCGTGCCCGGCGCGCCCGTCGGCGACGAGGCGCAGCCACGACAGCCCCTTCTCCGCGGTCTGGACCAGGTAGGCGCGGCGCCCGCCGACGTCGACGGAGAAGCCGCCCACCTCGCTGATCGCCTCGGTGGCGCCCTCGAACAGCTCGGGGTGGTGGTCGACCAGCCAGCGCGCGCCGAGCACGCCGCCGGCCTCCTCGTCGGCGAACATGCCGATCACGACGTCGCGCGCCGGACGGCGGCCCTCGCGGACCATCTGGCGCACCACCGCGAGGATCATGGCGTCCATGTCCTTCATGTCGACGGCGCCCCGTCCCCACAGCAGGCCGTCGATCTCCTCGCCGGCGAACGGGTCCACCGACCAGTCCGCGGCCTCGGCCGGGACGACGTCGGTGTGCCCGTGCAGCACGAGGGCGTCGCGGCTGGGGTCGGTGCCCTCGAACCGGGCCACCACCGAGGTGCGCCCCGGCCGCGACTCGAAGAGCTGCGGCTCCAGACCCACCTCGGCCAGCAGCCCGGCGACGTGCTCGGCGGCCTTGCGCTCCCCCGGACCCTCGCCCTCGCCGTAGTTCGAGGTGTCGATGCGCAGCAGGTCACGGCAGATGCCGACGACCTCGTCCTCGGCGCTCGGGTGCGGGGCAGGGTTCGTCGGGTTCACGAGGACACCGTACCCAGGCCCCGACGCGCCAGGAGCGGACCGATCTCGGCGTCCCGTCCCCGCAGGTCGCGGAACGAGGCCAGCGGGTCCTGCGACCCGCCCCGGGCCAGCAGCCGACGGCGGAACTCCTCGCCGTTCTCCCGCGTCAGGCCGCCGCGCTCGCGGTACCAGCGCACGGTGTCGGCGTCGAGGACCTCGGACCAGATGTAGCTGTAGTAGGCGGCGGCGTAGCCCGATCCCCACACGTGGTTGAAGTAGGTGGAGCGGTAGCGCGGCGGGACCGGCACGTCGTCGAGGCCGGCGGCCGCGAGCGCCGCGGCCTCGAACGTCGCGACGTCCTCGACGTCGGTGGGCACCTCGTGCGGGGCGAGACGGTGCCAGGCCTGGTCGAGCAGGGCGGCGCCGAGATACTCGGTGGTGGCGAAACCCTCGCCGTCCTGACGTTCGGCGGTGAGGTGGTCGATCCATTCGGGCGGGAGCGGTTCGCCGGTGACGTGGTGCACGGCGTAGGAGCGCAGGATCTGCGGGTCCCACGCCCACATCTCGTTGACCTGGGAGGGGAACTCGACGAAGTCGCGCGGCACGCTGGTGCCGGACTGGGAGGGGTAGCGCACGTCGCTGAGCAGCCCGTGCAGGGCGTGGCCGAACTCGTGGAAGAGGGTGCGCACCTGGTCGCGGCCGAGGAGGGTGGGTCGCCCCGGTGCGGGCTTGACGATGTTGAGGTTGTTGACCACCACGGGGCGTTCGCCGAGCAGGCGGTTCTGGTCGACGAGGGTGTTCATCCAGGCACCGCCGCGCTTAACGGGGCGCGTGTACCAGTCGGCGACGAAGAGGCCGAGGCCGTGGTCGGGCCGGCCGGGCTCGGGGGCGTCGAAGACCTCGAAGATCCGGGTGTCGGGGTGGTAGCCCGTCAGGTCGTGCCGTTCGACGAACGACAGCCCGTACAGCCGGTGGGCGGCCTCGAGGACACCGTGCTGCACGACGCGTTCGAGCTCCAGGTAGGGGCGCAGCGCGGCGTCGTCGGGCGCGTGCTCGTCGCCGCGGACCCGTCCGGCGAGGTAGGCCCAGTCGGCGGCGCACAGCTCGGCCCCGGGGTCGGTGCGGTGCAGCACCTCGCGGAGCGCGGCTCCTTCGGTGCGGGCGTTGGCGACGGCGGCCGGGGCGAGGCGACCGAGCATTCCGGCGACGGCCTCGGCCGAGCCCGCGGTGGCGTCCTCGGCGACGTAGGCGGCGTGGTGCGGGTAGCCGAGCAGCCGGGCGCGCTCGGCGCGCAGCCGGGCGATCTCGAGGAGCACGCCGCGCGTGTCGTGGTCGTCGCCGTGGCTGCCGCGCGTCTCGCTCGCCTGCTGGACGCGCCGGCGCGTCGCCCGGTGGTCCAGCGAGCCGACGACATCCTGGCGGGTGGGCAGCTGCAGTCCGACGAGCCAGGCGCCCTCGTGCCCTGCCTCGGTGGCGGCCTGCGCGGCGCCCGCGAGCTCGTCGTCGGTCAGCCCGGCCAGCTCGTCGGGGTCGGTGGCGAGGACGGCCGAGGCCTTCTCCCCCGCGAGCAGGCGGCGGGAGAACGCCGCCGACAGCTCGGTCAGGCGGGCGTTGAGGTCGCGCAGCGCCTCCTGGTCGGACGTCGACAGGTCGATCCCGGCGCGACGGAAGTCCTTGAGCCAGGTGCGCAGCAGCCACGCCTGGTCCGGCTCGAGCGTCACCTCGCCGGCCTCGGCGCGGTCGCGCAGCCCGACGAGGCGCGCGCGCAGCCGCGCGTCCTGGTAGATCGCGTCACGGTGGGCGGCGAGGTCGGCGGCGAGCCGTTCGTGCAGGTCCTCCAGCGCGTCGTTCGCGTCGGCGGAGAGCTGGTTGAAGAACGGCAGCGCGGCGCGGCGCAGCAGCCGGCCCGAGCGCTCGAGCGCGTCGAGGGTGTTCGCCACCGTGGGCGGGTCCGTCTCGCCCGCGATCGCGTCGAGCTCGGCGCGCTGCTCGGCGAGCCCCGCCCGCAGCGCGGGCTCGTAGTGCTCGACGCGGACGGCGTCGTAGTCGGGCAGGCCGTACGGCAGGTCGGACGGGCGGGCGAACGGGTTGTCCGGAGCAAGCGTCATGGGGACCATCCAACAGCACGGCACCCGCCCGGTCGATCACCGCTCGTGCAGCACGCCGCGGCCGTCCAGCTCCAGGTGCCGGTCCACGCCCAGCCGTTCCAGGAACGCCTCGTCGTGGCTCACCACCAGCAGCGCGCCCCGGAACGAGCGCAGCGCCTCGACGAGGCGGTCCGCGCTGGCCAGGTCCAGGTTGTTCGTCGGCTCGTCCAGCATCAGCACCTGCGGCGGCGGGTCCGCCAGCAGCAGCCGGGCCAGGTGGACCCGGAACCGCTCCCCGCCCGAGAGCGTCGCCACCGGGCGGTCCACCTGGTCGCCCCGCACCAGGAACCGGGCGAGCCGGTTCCGCAGCGCCCCGGGCGTCACGTCCGGTGCCGCGGCGCGCACGGCGTCGAGCACCGCCACCTCGTCGTCCAGGCCGTCCAGCCGCTGCGGCAGGTAGCCGACCCGTTCGGTGCACAGCTCGCCCGCCGACGACGGGCCCGCGAGCAGCCGTTCCAGCAGCGTCGTCTTGCCGACGCCGTTGGGGCCGACGAGGGCCACCCGCTCCGGACCCGCGACGACGACGTCCCGGCCGTCCGCGGACGTCAGCACCGCGACGCGCCGCGAGGCGGGGACGTCGGGGTCGGGAAGGTCGATCACGATCCGGTCGTCGTCCCGCACGGCCCGCTGCGCGGACTCGACGGCGGCCCGGGCGGCGTTCTCGGCAGCGGCCGCGGCCCCGCGCCGCGCCCCCTGGGACTTCTCCGCGGAGTTGCGCCGGTCGTGGATCGCCGCCGGGACGTACCTGCGGTTCACGGCGTCCTTGCGGCCCTGCCGCTGCGAGTGCGCCACGCGCTCGGCGAGGTCGATCCGTTCGCGCCGTTCGCGCCGCCACGTCTGCTCGGCGTCACGCACCGCACGCGCGGCAGCCTCTCGCTCGACGGCGAGGTGCGCCTCGTAGGCGCTGAACGGACCGCCGAACGTCGCCAGCGACCCGGTGCGCAGCTCCGCGGTGTGCTCCGTCAGCTCCAGGAGCGTGCGGTCGTGGGAGACGACGACCAGCGCACCCGACCAGGTGCGCACCGCCTCGGCGAGGCGCTCGCGGGAGGCGCCGTCGAGGTTGTTCGTCGGCTCGTCCAGCAGCGTGACGTCCGGCGCAAGCAGCCGCAGGCCGGTCAGCGCCGTCAGGACGGCCTCGCCACCCGACAGCGTGCCGACGCGACGGTCCAGGATCCCGTCGCCGCAGGGCAGCCCGGCGCTCGCGAGCGCGGCGACCGAGCGTTCCTCGAGATCCCACCCGTCGACGCCGACGACGTCGAAGAGCTCGGGGCGGACGTCGCCGTCAGCGATGGCGCGCACCGCGTCGACGACGTCGCGCACGTCGAGGAGGTCGGCGACGGTCGCGGACGTGTCCAGGGCGAGCCGCTGGGGAAGGTAGCCGACGGTGCCGACGACGGCGACGCTCCCCGACGCGGGTGTCAGCTCGCCGGCGACGAGCCGCAGCAGCGTGGACTTGCCGGTGCCGTTGTCCCCGACCAAGCCGGTGCGCCAGGTCGGGAAGACGCCGGAGACGCCGGCGATCGGGGTGGCGCCGTCGGGCCAGGAGAAGGTGAGGTCCTGCAGCACGACGGCGGGACGGGCGGTGGTGATGGCGGGCATGAGTGCTCCCGGGGACGCGTCGGTCGTGCGCCGACGGCGGCCGTCCACCGGGTGCAGCACCGGTCCGGGTGCGGGTGGGCAGGCGTCAGCGCGGGGTCGTCGGACCGTGCGCCGTGTCGGTCACCTGCTCGCCTTCCGTCCGTCCCCTCTCACACGCGGCCTGCCCGCGGGGACTCACCAGTAGGCTGGCACGGGGCTCAGGTGGGCCGCAACGGATATGAGGCACGTCACGTCCGCACCCGCAGCCACTGCTCGAACGCCTCGCGGCTGGTGTACCGCGGGGTGTAGCCGAGCTCGGTGCGCAGGCGAGTGTTGTCGAGGACCGGCCGGTAACGCAGGAACCCGACCCGTTCGGGCCCGTGCACGGTCAGCCGCAGCGCGCGGCCGACCCGCAGCGCCGCGGCAAGCACCCCGGCGGGCAGGTCGAGCGTCTTCTTGCCGAGCCGGTCGCCGATGTCGGCGACGGTCATGCGCCCGTCCCCGCAGACGTTGAACGCACCCGTGGCGGTCCCGGTGGCGCCGGCGACGATCGCGCCGGTGACGTCGTCGACCCACGCGAACACGAACGGGCTGTCCGCGCCGCGCACGCGGACCAGCCGCGGCGCGTCCCACAGCGCGGTGATCTGGTTGGCCACGCCGGGCCCCAGGATGGTGCCGATCCGCAGGATCACCTGCTCCAGGTCGGGTCGGTCGCGGCGGTAGTCCGCGAGCATCTCCTCCACGAGCCGCTTGTGCCGCGAGTAGGTGAACTCCTCGTTGCCGCGGACCGGGTCGGTCTCGCGCAGCGGCACCGGGTTGTCGGCGTGGTAGCCGTAGGCCGCGCCGGAGGAGGAGATCACCACCCGCCGCACTCCCCCGGCGACGCACGCCTCGAGCACGTTGCGGGTCCCGTCGACGTCGACCCGGCGCTCCGTGTCCTCGTCGAGGGTGCCGGGGTTCACGATGGCCGCGAGGTGCACCACGGTGTCGATCCGGTGGGCGGCGACGACCTCGCGCACGCCCACCGCGTCCGTGACGTCGAGCGTGACGGCGGTGACGTCGTCGGGCGGCGTGGTGGGCGGGCGCAGGTCGCCCGCGACGACGTGCGCGACGTCGTCGCGGGCCGCGAGCGCCGCGACGGTGTGCGACCCGAGGAACCCGGAGCCGCCGGTGACGAGGACCCGTCTCATGCCGTGACCTCCGCGGTCTGACGGGCGCGGGTGCGTCGCGCCCAGACGGTCGCCAGGGCCAGCCCGGCGATGATGTCCCACACGCCCCACCAGCCGGCGACGACGGCCATGCCGCCGATGCCGCCGAAGAACGTCATGACGAGACCGAGGCCGAGGGCGGCGTTGCGGATGCCGACCTCGAAGGTCACGGCCTTGACCTCGCGCGTCCCGAGTCGTCCGGCGCGGCCGGCGGCGTACCCGAGCGCGAGCGCCACGGCGTCGTGCAGGAACACCGCGACGAGCACGACGCCCACCCAGGCGACGAAGACGGAGAAGTTGCCGGCCAGCGCGGCCACGACGAACCCGACGAGCGCGAGGATGCTGATGACGTGGACGGGGCGGTGGACGCGTGCGGCGACGGCGGGCCAGCGGGTGCGCACCAGCAGCCCGGCGGCGAAGGGCACGCCGATGATGAGCACGATGTCGAGCATCATCTCGAGCGGGTCGAGGCTGACCTCGGCGAGGATGTCGCGACCGGTGGGGTGCAGGCTGCCCCACAGGGCGATGTTCAGCGGCATCGCCACCAGGTAGAGGGCGTTGCCGACGGCGGTCAGCGACACCGACAGCGCCACGTTGCCGCCGGACCGGTAGGTGAGGATCTGCGAGACGTTCCCGGGCGGGCAGCAGGCCACGAGGATCATGCCGAGGGCGATCGAGGCCTGCACGTCCAGGACCAGGGCGAGGGCGAAGGTGACGGCGGGCAGCAGCACCACCTGGGCCAGCAGGGCGAGCACGGCGGCGCGCGGCGCTCGGCGCAGCACGCGGAAGTCGGCAGGCGAGGTGTCCAGCGCGATGCCGAGCATGATGAGGGCGAGCACGATGTTGAGCGCCACCATCGAGCCCGGGGAGAAGTTGACCACGACGTCATCGATGTTCATCGCGTGCCCCCGGTGGCTGCGGGTGCGGCGAGCTCGTCGGCGTACCGGCGCACGGTGCGGCGGTAGGCGTCCTTGTTGACGTAGTAGCTCATGCGTTCCAGCCCCAGGTAGCGGTAGCCGCCGGTGAGGTCGGGCCAGGGCTGCGCGGCACGACGGCGGAACCTCAGGGCGCGCTCGGCGGCGGCGGTGTCGCCGTCGGACCCGGCGGCGTCGGCGGCGAGGTAGCGCGCCACGAGCTCGGCCTGCTCCGCCCGGCCCTGCCAGCCGATGCCGGAGGCCTCCAGCATGCCGACCACGAACAGGCCGTTGAAGGAGGCGGGCACGATGTTGCAGAACAGCTCGGGCGCTCCCCCGGAGCCGGGGCCGTCCCAGGCGAGGTGCTTCGGGTCGACGAACGGGTAGTCGAGGCGGTACCCGGTGGCGAGCAGCACCAGGTCGTACCGCCCGGCGGTGCCGTCCACGAAGTGCACGGTGTCGCCGTCGAAGGAGCGGATGTCGCGGCGCACGCGCAGGTCACCCTGCCCGGCGTGCTGCAGCACCAGCGAGTTGACCACGGGGTGGGACTCGTAGATCTTGTGGTCGGGCGCCGGGAAGCCGAAGCGCTGCGGGTCGCCGTTCAGCAGGGTCAGGACGCGCGAGTCGACGGCCTGCTTGATCCGCGCCGGCAGCGGCCGGCCCTGGTTGAGCGTGTCGGTGGGCCGTCCGAGCAGGTAGCGCGGCACGAACCAGTAGCCGCGCCGCACCGACAGGTCCACGGACGCGGCCCGGTGCACGGCGTCGACGGCGATGTCGCAGCCGGAGTTGCCGCCTCCGACCACCAGCACGCGCATGCCGGCGAACACGTCGGCGCTGCGGTACTCGCTGGAGTGCAGCAGCTCACCGGTGAACTCGCCGTCGAACGTGGGCACGTTCGGTTCCGCCAGGGTGCCGTTGGCGATGACGACGTGGTCGACGCGCTCGGTGCCGGTCGCACCGTCGGGTCCGGTCGAGCGCACCTCCCAGCCGTCGCGTCCGCCGGGGTCGGCGCCGACGGGTTCGACGGCGGTCACGCGGGTGCCGAACCGGTAGTGCCGGCGCAGGTCGAACGTGTCGGCGTAGGTGCGGAAGTAGCGCAGCAGCTCACGATGGTTCGGGTAGTCCACCCGCGAGTCCATCGGCAGCTCGGTGAACTCGGTCGTGGTGCGCGAGGAGATGAGGTGCGCCGACTCGTAGACCGTGGAGCGCGGGTTGTCGATGTCCCACAGGCCACCCACGTCGTCGTGCGCCTCGTAGCCCACGACCTCCAGGCCGACCCTGTCCAGTGCTCGTGCGGTGGCCAGGCCGGACGGTCCGGCCCCGATCACGGCCACGCGTCGTTGCGGCGTCATCGCTCTCCTGCTCCTGCGTCATCCACCGCACGGTCGCTGTGCGGGCCGCACGAGTGTACGGCCCGCACCAGGAGGCGGCGTCCAGCAGGTTCTCAGACGGCCGGCGCCTCGGCGGGCCACGGCTCGACGGGCTCGCGGACGTCGTCGGGCAGGACGGCGCCGATCCAGTCGTCCAGCAGGCGGCCCCGCTGCAGGCCGTGCCGGCGCATGGTGCCCTCGAAGCGGAAGCCGAGCTTCCACGCGACCCGGCGAGAGGGCCAGTTGCCCACGAACGCCAGCCACTGCAGGCGCTGCAGGCCCAGACCGTCGGGGTCGAGCGCCCAGTCCACGACCAGGCGGCCCGCGGCCGTGGTCAGGCCCCGGCCGCGGGCGTCCGGCGCGGTCCAGTACCCGATCTCCCCGGACAGCGGGCTGCCCGGCTCGCCGGCCCGGATCGACACGCCCATCATGCCGAGCACCGGACCGTCGACGGTGCCCGGGGCGCGCACCGCCCACGTGAAGTCCCGTTCCTGCTGCCACCCCTGGACCACGAACTGCGTGATGAAACCCTCGGCGTCGGCGCGGGTGTAGGGCGAGGGCACGGTGGTCCACCGCGCGATGTCGGGGTCGGTGCAGACCTCGGCGACGCGGTCGACGTCGGCGGCGGTCGGGACGGAGAGGGTGACCTCGGGGCTGCGCAGGACGAACGGTTCCATGGCCGGATCCTGCCACCGGCCGCACCGTGGTGTCAGCGGCTTTCCGGCGCGGGCGCCGGCTCGTCGGTGTCGCGTACGTCGGTGCCCTCGTCCTGCGCGCCCCGGTCCGCTGCGCCCCGGTCCGCGGCACCGTGGTCTGCGGCACCGTGGTCCTCGTCGTCGGACGGGTCCGGGCTGTCCGTGGCACCGCGCGGCAGCGGGACGGGTCGGTCGCCGCGCAGGGTGGAGAACACCGTCCAGACCACGGCCACGAGGGGGACGGCGACGACCGCACCGAGGATCCCCGCGAGCACCGTTCCCGAGAACACTGCGATCGCGACCACGACGGGATGCAGGGAGACCTGCTTGCCCATGATGAGCGGTTGCAGCACGTGGCCCTCGAGCTGGCCGATCAGCGCGATGCCCACCGTCACGATCAGCGCGGTGACGAACCCCTCGGCCGCCAGCGCCACCACCGCCGCGATAATCATCGCCAGCGGCGCGCCGATGATGGGGATGAACGCACCGATGAGCACCAGCACGGCGAGCGGCGCCGCCAGCGGGACACCGAGGATGCTCAGCAGGACGAACGCGAGGATCCCGTCGATGAAGGCGATGATGACGGTGCCGCGCGCGAACCCGGAGAACGTGTACCAGCCGGCGCCGGCCGCCTCGCGGAGCCGGTCGCGGTTGCGCTCCGGCAACTGGTGGGTGAACCAGCGCCACATCCGGTCGCCGGAGTTGACGAAGAACACGGTGCAGAAGATGGCCAGCGCGAGCACGATGAACGCCTCGACGACGGAGCCGGCGCGTTCGACGGCCTGCCCGGCGAGACTCTCCGCGTTGTCGGCGAGCCACTGCCCGCCGGTGTCGAGCCACTCGTCGATCTGGTCGCCCGTGACGGACAGCCCGAAAGGCAGGTCGCGCAGGAACGCGAGGATCTGCTGGATGCCGGTGTCGAACTGTCCGGCCAGCTCGGTCCACTGGCCCGCCACGGACGCGACGACGAAGGTCAGCAGCCCGCCGAAGACGATCACGCCGGTGAGCAGCGACAGGACCGTGGCGAGCGCGCGCGGCATGACCCGGTCGTAGACGTCCGCCAGCGGCCGGAACACCGAGGTGAGCACCAGGGCGAGGAACACGGCGACGAAGACGAGCTGGACCTGGGCCGTGGCGTACACGACCAGCGCGACGACGATCACGAGGGCGATCAGGCGCCACGACCAGCCGCCGACGGTACGCAGCCACTGCGGGACGTTCTCGGCCTCGGCCACCGCGGCTCCCTCCGTGTCGGTAGCAGCCAGTGTGCTGCCGCCGGGGTCTCAGTGCACGGAGAACCCGCCGTCGACGTGGATCGACTGCCCGGTGACGTACCCCGACGCGGCGCTCGCGAGGAAGACCGCGGCGCCGGCGAAGTCGTCCGGGACGCTGTTGCGACCCACGAGGGTGCGGTCCGCGAGCGCCCGGACCCGGTCCGGGTCGTCCTGCAGGCGGCGGTTGAGCGGGGTGAGCACGAACCCGGGCACGAGGGTGTTGGCGGTGACGCCGCGCGGTGACCAGGCCTCGGCCTGGGAGCGTGCCAGCGACTCGAGCCCGCCCTTGGACACGCCGTAGACGCCGCTGGTGACGAACGCGCGGTGGGCCTGCTGGGAGCTGACGTGGATCAGGCGTCCGTAGCCGCGTTCGGCCATGCCTGGACCGAAGCGCTGGCCCAGCCAGAACGGCGCCTCGAGGTTGACGGCCATGGTGGCGTCCCAGGTGGCCTCGTCGGTCTCGCCCAGGGGCGGGCGCAGGTTGATCCCTGCGCTGGAGACCACGACGTCGGGTTCGCCGAACGGTTCGACGGCGGCCTCGGCCACCTCGCGCACGCCTGCCCGGCTGGACAGGTCGCCCGGCACGACGGCGACCGTGCCACCGGCCGCCGTGATCTGCGCGGCGGTGTCGTCCAGGGCCTTCTGTCCCCGGGCGACGAGCACGACGGCGGCACCGGCGCGGGCCAGCGCGGTGGCGATCCCCCGGCCGATGCCGGAGCTGCCACCGGTGACGACGGCCGTGCGACCGGCCAGGGAGAAGAGGTCCTCGAGGTAGGTCACGCCCGCAGCGTAGCCGCGAGGAAGTCGCGGGACGCCGCCACGACGTCGGACTTCGCGGCCGGGTCGTCCTGCTCCGGGAGCACGAACCCGTAGTGCCCGGCTCGCGGCCCGCCGACCGTGCCGCCGTCGGCCCCGGGGATCAGTGCGGCGTAGCGTGCGCCGTTCTCGGACGGGGGCGTGATCTCGTCCGCTGCGGTCCACCGCACGGCGACGGGTACGGTCACGGCGGCCAGGCTGCCCTCGGTGAGGAGCGGCCCCAGAGAGGGGCACAGCAGGAAGGCGGCCGTGACGCGCGTGTCGCGCAGGTCCGCCGCCGCCCGTCCCGGCCACGACGCGAGCTCGGAAGCCGACCGGCGCGCACGCAGGGCGGACAGCAGGTGTGGGTACTCCGGCGTCGGCGGCGCCTCGACACGACCGGTGAGCAGCGCCTCGTAGGCCGCGGCGGACACGCGCGCGCCGCACAGCGCCGCCGCCGTGTAGCCGCCGAGCGAGAAGCCGCACACCGCGACCGGCCCACGGGCCTCCACCTGGTCCAGCACGAACGACACGTCCAGGGGCCGGTCCCACCACCGGGCGAACCCCTCGGGGAGGTATCCGTCCACGTGGTTGTTGCCGTGGTGGTCGAGCGCCGCGACGTCGAACCCTGCGGCGCGCAGACCGGCGACCCACCACGACAGTCCCTGGGCGGACCCACCCGTGCCGTGCGAGAGCACCACCAGCGGCGCGTCGGAGTCGTCGGCACGCCACAGGTGCACCCGCACGGGTCTCGCGCCGTCGCCGTCCAGCGCACGGCGGGTCGGGTCGGTGAACAGCGTCGTCTCGGGCAGCGTCTCCAGCGGCACGCCGCCGATCCTGCCAGCCGACCGCACCTGGGCGACCTCCCGTGTCAGGGCTGCAGGGCGCTCATCAGGTCAGCCGCGCGGTGCGGCGCCGTGCTGAAGACGACGAGATGGGTCGTGCTACCGGAGGCGAGCACGGAGCGCACCTCGGTCAGGTCAGCGTGGTCGGCCGACACCGGCAGGCTGCTCGCAGCAGGAAGTGCGCTCGCTTCGATCAGCTCGGCAGCGCCCATGCCGCGCCAGACCGAACCCAGTCCCACCCGCGGGGACAGCGCGTCGGTGACCGTGATGTCCTCCGGCTCGGCGCCAGGCTCCAGGCGACGCAGGATCCCGGGCAGCCCGGACTCCAGCCCCCAGGTGACGTACTCGGAAAGAAACTCCACGGCCTCTGCACCAGCCTGCCGCACGGCTTGCGTCGCCAGCAGCCGGCGCGCGCCGGACACCGCCTCCGCCTCAGCCAGCGCCTCGGGCACCTCGTCGGCGAGCTGCCGCACCGCCTCTTGGTCTTCCGCCTCGATCGGCGCGAGCGTCACGGCACGCGACACGGCGCGCAGGGCCCAGACGTCGCTCGCGCCGAGGGGTAGCACGCGCCACCCGACCTCACCCCCGAGGCTCGCGGGAACAAGGTTCGCCTTCAGTGTGTCGAGTGCGCGCTCGGCGTCGAGGCGCACCTCGGTGCGGCGCGCCTCGACCAGCGAGTAGCTGATGGCCCAGTGCCGAGCGGTCGCGATGACCTTCCCAGTATCCACGGGGAAACTCTCCCACCTTGTCCAGCGGCAGCGAAAACGCCTCGGTGGGGGTACTGCTGGGGGCCTCCGTCGCTGCCGTCAGGCGGTCCTGCACGGCACCTGGGAGACGATGGGCCGCGTGTCGCGGCCGGTCCGTCACGCACGGCCCGCAAGGACGCCGCCCGCCGGGGGCACCGCGAACGCCCAAGGGAACTCCCGCGGGAACGGGCAACACCCGCACGGGAACAGCCTCAGGACATCTCCAACCTGGTGGAGCACCAGCCAGCACGTCGAAGGCCCCCGGTCGTGGAACCGGGGGCCTTCGACGTCGCTGTCTCAAACGAGTGTCCGGAGGGGGACTTGAAACCCGCCCCTGCCTCCCCTTGACCAGCAGGAACAGTCGCTGACCTGCACCGATCCGGTCGCCGACGGCTCTCACTGGGTTGTCAGTGCCGCTTCACTGTTCCCGACGGGAACGTCCTCCGCTGCACCGGCGTCGCCCACAGTACGAGCAGCTTCCCCCTTCTGATGCATGACCTCATGACTTGGCGGGTCCCCGCGATTCCGATGACGGTCAGGGACACACCCCAGTAGGCTACGAGCATGTCGTGGCTGGAGCGCATCGTCGTTGACCCAGACGTCGTCCACGGGCGCCCGCGCGTGCGGGTACCCGCGTACGCGTGACCGACGTGCTCTCACTGCTCGCCTCCGGCGCAGCCGAAGCCGAGATCCTTGAGGACTACCCCTACCTGACGGCGGACGACATCAGGGCGTGCTTGCAGTACGCCGCCGCCCAGGCCGACCACGCCGTCCTGATCGCCTCGTAGCACCGTGCGATTCCTCGTCGACGCGCAATTGCCGGGCTAAGGCTACTGGTAATGATTCGCAGCAAGGGCGGCTCCGATCGCCAGGCCGGCAATTCCCAACCTCCCACCAATCGATTCCAGTATCGCTAGATCAAGCAAAACCCGACCTTCACGCGCTGCGCGCGCCCTTCGAGAGAGCACGAAGGATCCAATCCCACACAAGGTCATAACGAAGGCTAGAACATAAGCCACACGCGGAGGGAAGATTCCCTTAGAAGCCTGCTCAAGAACGATGAGGATCCCGAAGAAGAACCCGAGATTTGCCAGCATCGACAAGACAAGTACGACAGCCCCTCCAAAGATGGGACTGATTACGTAGAACCCTTGGAGATGCGCAAATCTCAACCCAGCCCATGCGGCCCGAAATGAAAGCACTACAGCGGCCACCCCGAGCACGAGACCTAACAGCGAAATAAACCCATCCACTACTCAATCCAATCGTGACCCGTAGTAGATTTGAACCCAACCATGGTATGGGGGGCGAACCTTGCTGCGGCAGTGCCTGGCCTGTGCCGGGTGGCGTCACGAGCCGAGAGCGTGATCTCCGTCCTACTAGTACCCGGCCTCCGCGCATACTCCGACAAGGGCGAATGTCGCCCCATCTTCAGGACTTGCGAGTTCCTTACTACCCGCGCACCCGGAACAAACGACAGCGCTGCATCAATTCCGAAAATTACTGGACGCAGCCATCAAGTCTTCCACCAAAGAAGCCGCCGCCAGCAGCGGCACCCCCACCCGGAACTTCCTTGACCGGACAAGCCGCATGCTTCAGACCTTTCGCCCTCATCGCCTTCACGTCGAGGACCACGCTTGACCAAACCATCGCCAAAGGCAACTACAAGCAAGTCGTCGTTATTTGATCGTGACCTGAAAGCCAACTGGACGCGCTCCGTTCACCGTCTGGTCATGTCATGGATCCTCCTGGTGCTGCAGCACAGTGGTACGGGACCGAATTGCGTCGCCGGATCCGGCTTGGTCGAGCCAGCCCCATCTGCAAGATCACCCGGCTGGGCGGGCGTACTGGAACGCCGCCTCAAAGGGGCCACGGCCCGCCGTGACCCCATCACGCCGTCCACGGCACCTGAGGCCACACAACCTGACGACGGCGTGAACCGACCGCGCTCATCGCCGGCACGGAAGCGGGGTCGGGGGCCCTCGTCGTCATGCTCGCAGTGGTGCTGAACGGCGCGGAGTTCTCGACAGGGCCTGCCGCCTCGTAGCCGTTGCCCACCAGCATTCGACTCAGCCGCCCTCCCGGATCCTGGTACCGCCCGTCGACAGGAACGAGTTCGTCAGGCTTCGTCGCCGCTCCCAGGCGTTGTAGATGGTCGCGGCGCATCGGGCTGCAGAAGTCTGCTCCTCAATGACCGTGCAGAGCACATGAGGGCGTCCCGAAGACCGCGTGCTCACCGATGCTGAAGCCGACTGCGAACATCAGCTCCAACGAGCTCCGCCCCTCCGGGCACCACACCCCCTCCGGACAGCACTCCAACCAGCAGGAACGCCAACCGCAGGGTGCACCGCGAACACCCACGGGAACGAGCAACACACCCCGCGGGAACACCTCGGGACATCTCCGACCCGGTGTGCGAACGGCCAAGCGGTCAGAACGTGTGTCCGCTGGAGGGTCTCTTCGCAGGCCAGAACGACGAAGGCCCCCGGTCGTGGAACCGGGGGCCTTCGTCGTCGCTGTCTCAAACGAGTGTCCGGAGGGGGACTTGAACCCCCACGCCCTATAACGGGCACTAGCACCTCAAGCTAGCGCGTCTGCCATTCCGCCACCCGGACGAGTGGACCACCCGGGATTGCGTGCCGAAGCGCGCTCCCCGTGCGGTGCGGTGAAAAACATAGCACGCCGGGGCCCCTGACCAGCAAGCCGCGGCGCCGTGGCGCAGGTCACGTGGCTGGCCTAGCGTGTGGGCGATGGCACTGCGCATCGAGGACTACGGCATCGTCGGCGACCTGCAGACGGTCGCTCTGGTGGGCGTCGACGGCTCGGTCGACTGGCTCTGCCTGCCGGACGTCGACGACCCGGCCTGCTTCGCCGCGCTCCTCGGTGACGAGCGTCACGGGTTCTGGCGCGTCGCGCCGGCGTCGGGCGGTCGGTGCACCCGGCGGCAGTACCGCGGTGAGTCGCTGGTGCTGGAGACGGAGTGGGAGACGCCCGACGGCCACGTCCGCGTCACCGACTTCATGCCGCCGCGCGACGGGACGGCAGACCTGATCCGCATCGTCGACGGCTTGAGCGGACGGGTGGCGGTGGAGTCGGTGCTGGTGCCCCGGTTCGACTACGGGCGGGTCCGGCCGTGGCTGACGCGCTCGGACTCCGTGCTGGGTCCGCGCCGCGGCGGCGCCGTCGGCGCGATCGCGGGCCCGGACGCGCTCCACCTCACCGCCTCGGTCCCGCAGGACGTCTCTGTCGACGACGGCGTGGTGACGTCGCGCTTCGAGGTCTCTGCAGGCGACCGGGTGACCTTCTCGCTCGACCACCACCGCTCCCACGAGCCGGAACCCGAACCGGTCGACGCGCTCGAGGCGCTGGCCACCACGCTCTCCTTCTGGGAGGGCTGGAACGGCCGGACGCGGTACACCGGCGAGTGGCCGGACGCGGTGCGGCGCTCGCTGGTCACGTTGAAGTCGCTCACCTACGCCCCGACCGGCGGTATCGCGGCGGCCGCGACGACGTCGCTGCCCGAGCAGATCGGCGGGGTGCGCAACTGGGACTACCGCTACTGCTGGCTGCGGGACGCCTCCTTCACGCTGCAGGCTCTGCTCAGCACGGGCCACACCGACGAGGCGCGGGCGTGGCGCGAGTGGCTCCTGCGCGCGGTCGCCGGGGACCCCGCCGACCTGCGCATCATGTACGGGCTGGACGGCCGCCGTCGTCTGCCCGAGACGACTCTCGACTGGCTGCCGGGCTACGAGGGCAGCGCACCGGTCCGCATCGGCAACGGTGCGGCCGACCAGCTCCAGCTCGACGTCTGGGGCGAGACGCTCGTGACGCTGCACCTGGCACGCTGCAGCGGCGTCGCCGACGACGTCGACACCTGGAACCTGCAACGGTCCCTGCTGGACTTCCTCGAGAGCGACTGGGACGACGTCGACAACGGGCTGTGGGAGGTGCGGGGGCCGCGTCAGGCGTTCGTGCACTCACGGGTGATGGCGTGGGCGGGCGTCGCGGTCATGGTCCGCGCCGCCGAACGATACGGCTTCGAGGGTCCCGTCGACCGCTGGCGGGCGCTGCGCGAAACCATCCGCACCGACGTCCTGACCCACGGCTACGACGCCGAGCGCAACACGTTCACGCAGTTCTACGGCTCCGAGGGGCTGGACGCCTCGTTGCTGCTCATCCCCCGTGTCGGCTTCCTGCCCTGGAACGACCGTCGTGTGGTCGGCACCGTCGAGGCGGTCCAGCGCGAGCTGAGCCAGGACGGCCTGCTGCTGCGGTACCACACGCACGCCGACGACCGGGTGGACGGCCTGCCCGGCGGCGAGGGCACGTTCCTCATCGCCAGCTTCTGGCTGGTGAACGCCCTGCACGGCATCGGCCGGCGCGCCGAGGCGCGCGCGCTGTTCGAGCGGCTGCTCGGGCTGCGCAACGACCTCGGCCTGCTCGCCGAGGAGTTCGACGTCGCCTCCGGTCGCCAGCTCGGCAACGTGCCGCAGGCCTTCAGCCACGTCGGGCTGGTCAACTCCGCGCGCATCCTGTCCGGCATCCCCGGCCCGGGCGCCGACGCCGACGGCCTGACCGAGCAGCCCGAACCCACCGAGCACTGAGGAGGAGCCCGTGCGAGCCCTCACCGTCGTCCCCGGCCGTCCCGGCACCCTCGCCGTCACCGACGTCGCCGACCGTGACCGCGCACCCGACGAGCTGCTGGTCGACGGCGTGGCCGTCGGCATCTGCGGCACGGACCACGAGATCGCCGACGGCGAGCACGGGGCCGCGCCTCCGGGCCACGAGCGGCTGATCGTCGGGCACGAGTCCCTCGGCCGGGTCCGCGAGGCACCGGACGGTTCGGGATTCGCCGTCGGCGACCTGGTGGTCGGCGTGGTGCGTCGCCCCGACCCGGTGCCCTGCGGAGCCTGCGCCCACGGCGAGTGGGACATGTGCCGCAACGGGCTGTTCACCGAGCACGGCATCAAGGAGCTCGACGGGTTCGCCGCCGAGCAGTGGACCATCGCCCCGGACCACGCGGTGCGGCTCGAGCCGTCCCTCGCCGACGTCGGTGTGCTCCTGGAACCGACGACCGTCGTCGCGAAGGCCTGGGACCAGGTCGACAAGATCGGCAACCGCGGCTGGTTCGACCCGCGCACCGTCGTGGTCACCGGCGCTGGTCCCATCGGCCTGCTCGCCGCGCTCATCGGCGTGCAGCGCGGCCTGGACGTGCACGTCCTCGACCAGGTCACCGACGGCCCCAAGCCGGACCTCGTGCGGTCCCTGGGGGCCACGTACCACCACGAGGACCTGCCGACCGTGGCCGACGCCGTCGACCCGGGCATCATCATCGAGTGCACCGGGGCGCCGGCCGTCGTGGTCGACACGTTCACCTCGACCAAGCCGTACGGCATCACCGTGCTCACCGGGGTGTCGTCGTCGGGTCGGCACGTCCCCGTCGACGCCGGCGCCGCCAACCGCTCCGTGGTGCTGGAGAACGACGTGATCGTCGGCTCCGTCAACGCCAACATGAGCCACTACCGCACGGGCGCCGAGGTCCTGGCGCGTGCGGACGCCGACTGGCTCGCCCGGCTCATCACCCGGCGCGTCCCGCTGGAGCGCGCCACCGAGGCGTTCGACCGGCACGACGACGACGTCAAGGTCGTCGTGGACATCGGCTAGCGTCCCGATCATGTCGACCGACCACCCGAACGACGAGCCCACGGAGCGCGAGATGGTCCGCGCGTTCCACGAGGCCTTCGACGTGCCCGTGCGCGACGCCGTGGACCTGGCCCTGCCGGACGACCGGCTGCGGATGCGCTACCGCCTCGTGGCCGAGGAGTTCGCCGAGCTCACCGGCGCGATCCTCGGTCCGGACGCCCGCGCCGTCGTCGAACGGGCCGTCACCGCCGTGATCGACTCCCCCACCGACGCCGCCGACCCCGTCGGGACCGCCGACGCCACCGGCGACCTGCGCTACGTGCTGCACGGCCTCGAGCTGGAGTGCGGCATCCCCGGCGACGAGGTGTTCGCCGCGATCCACGCCTCGAACATGGCCAAGCTCGGCCCGGACGGCGTGGCGCTGCGCCGTGCGGACGGCAAGGTGCTCAAGCCCGCGGGATGGTCCCCGCCGGACGTGGCGGGCGTGCTGGCCAGAGCCGGTTTCCGGGGTGTCGGGGGCGACGTGTAGCGTCCGCCTCGGCGCGGACCAAACGGTCATCGCGCCCAGACCGGACGAAGGAGCACACGCGCCATGATGGGTGGGCACCACGCCGCCTCCGGGGCGGCCGCCTGGGTGGCCGTCACCGCGACGACGCCGATCGCGTTCGGCTGGTACCCGGTGTCCGACGTCGGCATCATGACGGGCGCCCTCGTCTGCGCGGGTGCCGCCCTGCTGCCCGACGCCGACCACCACAACGGCACCATCTCGCACTCCCTGCCCCCGGTCTCCGAGGGCCTGACCAAGTTCGTGTCCACGGTCTCCGGCGGGCACCGCAACGGCACGCACTCGCTGGTCGGGATCGCGGTGTTCACGGCGATCGCGTGGCTCATGGGTCAGCTGACGGTGCGCACGGAGCGCTTCGGCGAGGTGCTGATCGGTCCGGGGATCATGGCCGTGGTCCTGATCGCGTTCGCCGTCCGTGCCCTGAAGCTCACCGGGCAGCGGCGCTGGTGGACGTGGAGCCTGTCGGTCTCGCTGGCGGCGTTCGTGGCCGTCTTCGCACCCGAGGAGTGGTACTGGATGCCGTTCTGCGTCGGTCTCGGCTGCGCGGTGCACATCCTGGGCGACTTCCTGACCACGCGCGGTGTCCCGCTGCTGTGGCCGCTGCGGTTCCGCTCCCCGCGGTGGGTGCGCCGCCACCGCTGGCTGCCCTTCGACGACATGTGGAGCCCTCGCGGCAACCTCTCGCTGCCGCTGCTCGGCGACGCCGGCTCCTGGCGCGAGTGGGTCGTCATGACCCCGGTCAGCATCTACGCCCTGGTCGGCGTCGCGTGGGCGATGCTGGACCAGATGGGGTTCGACACCGCCGGCGCCTGGGCGTCGGCCACGGACCTGGCGGCGGCGGCGACACGGTCCGTGCTGGGCTGACGCCTCACCCTCCGCGCAGGGCGCTGCAGAGCTCCTCGTACGCCGCCCGGCCGTCGGGCGTGCCGAGCCGCACGTCGTCGGGTTCCCTGCCCGCTGCGACGGCGTCGAGATAGCGCCGGTCGGCGTCCAACCGCTCGGCGCCCCTCGCCGTCGGTGTCCCGTGACCCGGCACGACGACGGACGCCCGCGCCGCGTACGGCGCCAGCGTCTCCAGCCCGGCCCGGTAACCCCCGAGCCCGCCCGTGCCGGTGATCTCGTCCAGCACCAGCGGCGGCTCGACGTCGCTGAGCATGTCCCCGGCGAGCAGCACGTGCGGACCGGGCAACCACAGCGCCGCATGACCGGGCGCGTGCGCGTCGTGCTCGACGACCTCCACACGTGGGAGCAGGCCGAGCGGGTCCGGCACCGCCGTGGCCCCCGCCGGCAGCGCGTCGACCCGGCCGAGCAGATCGAGCATCTCCGGCGTCGGCGGCCGGCCGCCGTACCGTGCCGCATCCTGGCCGGCCTCGGCCAGCAGTCGGGCGCGCTCGCGCCGCGCGATCCGCGCCGTCGTCGCCGTGGCCCACCGCGGCACCGGCCCGGCGAGCCCCGGAGGCCACAGCAGGTGGTCATGGTGGGCGTGCGTCGCGAACCCCGCCAGCACCCCCACCTCGCGCTCGCGGGCCTCGGCGGCGACGGCGGCGAGCTCGTCCGGCTCCCAGGCCGGGTCGACGAGGACCGCACCCCGCCCGTGCGGACCGCTCCCGCCCAGCAGGAGCGACGTCGTCGTGCACAGCCTCCGGCTCGTGCGGACCAGCACACCGTCCGCCACGACCTCGAATCCCATCCGGTCACGATAATTCGCTGGACCGGCCCGCCGCCGTTGCGCCACGATCGGGGCACGACGCACGACCGGTGCGTCCACGAGCAGAAGGAGGACGAAGCGATGGACGACGTCGTCACGCGCGCCCTCCCGGCCACGACGGGACGGGCGGACACCACCCGCACCTGAGGGGCCCGGCCCCTCACCCTCCCGAGGAGCCCACCCGTGCCTCTGCACTCCCCCGAACCCGTCCGCCTCACGCTCGAGTCCGGCGACGCCGCCGTCGGACCCGGCCCCGACCAACGCTGGTCCACCTGGACCTCCGTGGCCAAGGGCCAGCGCGGCCCGCAGCCACGACCCGACTGGCTCGTGACCGCCGACGCCGCCCTCGACACCGAGCTCGGCGTCCTCAAGACCGGCAAGGAGGCGGACGTCTTCCTGGTCGAGCGCGCCGTCCCCGACGACCCGGACCGCACCTGCCTGCTCGCGGCCAAGCGGTACCGCGACCCCGACCACCGCCAGTTCCACCGCGACAGCACCTACACCGACGGCCGGCGCGTGCGCCGCACCCGCGACCAGCGGGCGATCGAGGACCGCAGGTCGTCCTGGGGACGCGCCGTGCGCGCCACCCAGTGGGCCGACGCCGAGTTCACCACCCTGTGCGCCCTGTGGGACGCCGGCGCCGCCGTGCCCTATCCCGTCCAGGTCGACGGCACCGAGCTCCTCATGGAGTTCGTCGGGACCGTGGACGACGACGGCACGCCGGTGGCCGCACCCCGGCTCGCCCGCGAGCGCCCCGGGGCGTCGCTGCTGGCCGACTGGTTCGACGAGCTGCGCACCGCGATGGGCATGCTGGCACGGCTCGGCTGGGTGCACGGCGACCTGTCGCCGTACAACGTGCTGGTCCACGACGAGCGGCTGGTGGTGATCGACCTGCCCCAGGTGGTCGACCTGGTGGCCAACCCGTTCGGTGCGGACCTGCTGCACCGGGACTGCCGCACGATGTGCGACTGGTTCGCGGCGCGCGGCCTGGCGGTGGACGCCGACGAGCTGTTCGCGGACGTGTTCGCCCAGGCATGGTGAGACACGACGACGCCGGGACGCCCTGCTGGACGTCCCGGCGTCGTGGGGTGAGACCGGCGGCCGACCTGAGCCGGGCACGGTGTGCCCGGACCAGCCCCGCTCCCGGACCTACCGCAGCGGCGTGAAGTCGCGGCTGCCGATGTGCTCGGGCCGCGGCGCGGGCGCGCTGTACGGCTCGGTGAGCGTGTTCTCGACGCTGTTGAACACCAGGAAGATGTTCGAGCGCGGGAACGGCGTGATGTTGTTGCCGGACCCGTGCATAATGTTGCAGTCGAACCACAGGGCCGATCCGGCGGGCCCGGTGAACTGGTCGACGCCGTACTTCCACGCGAGCTCGGTGATGGCCTCCTCGGTGGGGACGCCGATCTTCTGCTCCTTGAGCGAGTCCTTGTGGTAGTCGGCCGGGGTCTCGCCCACGCACGGCACGTAGCTGCGGTGGGATCCCGGCATGACCATCAGGCCGCCGTTGTAGGGGTAGTTCGGCGTGAGCGCGATGGAGCAGCTCACGGCCCGCGGGGCGGGCATGCCGTCCTCGGCGTGCCAGGTCTCGAAGTCGGAGTGCCAGTAGAACCCGGCACCCTTGTAGCCCGGCATGTAGTTCACGCGCGTCTGGTGCAGGTACACGTCCGAGCCGAGCAGCTGGCGGGCACGGTCGAGCAGCCGCGGGTCACGGCTGAGGGCCTCGATCTGCTCGCTGAGCTGCGTGACCTCGAAGATCGAGCGGACCTCGCCGGAGGTCTTCTCCGTGACGACGCGGTGGTCGCCCTGGATGCTCTCGTCCGTGGACAGGCGGTTCAGCTCCGCGCTGTACTGCCGCACCTCGTCGGGGGTGATGAAGTCGTTGAGGATCGAGAAGCCGCGCTCGGCGTGGGCGTCCAGGGCCTCGGCGTCGAACGGGCCGTCCTCGGGCCGGCCCCACACGGTGGGGTGCTCCCGCTCGACGACCTCTCCCGGCTCGGCGAGCCGCGTCGGGTACAGGTCGGTGGTGACGTCCGTCGTGGCGGTCATGGTTCTCCCTTCTCCCGGATCGTCCCGGGATCGTGGCGTCTCATGCTCGCGGCGTGCTCGTGACGCTCACCCTCGGGTGGGACCGAGCACGCGCACGTCCCACATCGGAACGCGGAACGGTGGTCGGGTGCAAGTCGGGGCGCTTGCGGCGTGTCAGCCGCCGAGGCCGACGCTGTTGTCGGGGGCGCCGTCTCCCGGTGGCAGGTCGCCGCGCTCGACGGGCCCGGGGCTCGGCGTCGAGGTCGAGGTGGGTGTCGGCGTCGTCCCGTCCGACGCGGTCGGCGACGGCGGTGCGGGCGGTGGCGGCAGGATCACGTCGAGCTCGCCGACGGTCGGCACGCGCAGCGAGTCCAGCGCGTCGCGCAGCGCACCGGCCTCCACGTCCTCGCCGTCCAGCCGGACCACCGCCGCGTCGCGCTGCACGGCGTACCCGCGCCACGTCCCGGCCGTGCGGGCGAACATGTCACCGTCCGCCGCGCACTCGACCATGCCGTCCGCCGCGGCACCGGTCGGCGTCAGCACGGGGATCGCGGGGCACGTGGCCAGGTCGATGGGCCCCGGCTCCGCCGCGAGGAGGACGACGTCGGTGTCCTCGTCCGGGCGCTCGCCCTCCGGCAGCACCGCGACCAGCACGGCCGCGTAGCCGTCGGCGCCGTAGGCTCCCCCACCGCCGGGGGCAGGCCGGTAGCCGTCCACCATCAGCACGAGCTCGGGGCGGATCCCGTGATAGGCGGCCCGGTCGGCCAGCAGCTCTGGTCCGGCCGGTGCGTCGGCCTGCGGGTCGGGCGTCGCCGTCCCGTCGGCTCCCGCCGTCCCGACCGCCTCGGCACACCCCGTCGTCGCCATCGCCACCGCGAGCACCACGCCCCATCGCCACTGTCGCATGCGCGCATCGTGCCAGACCCTGCCCGGGTCGTGGCCGTCGTCGTCCCGCTCGCGCGCCGCTACCGGAAGTCCCGCGACCGGGTCGCCACCGGCAGGGGCAGCGCGGCGAGGTGCTCGGCGAGCAGGTTGACCGCGCCGTCGGCCTGCTCCACCTGACCGCGCACCACCAGGGCGGGTGCGCCGCGGGCCACCGTCCGGAACCGGCGCCACAGCCCGGGCGTGCAGATCACGTTGAGCAGCCCGGTCTCGTCCTCCAGGGACAGGAACGTCACCCCGCCGGCGGTCCCCGGACGCTGCCGGTGGGTGACCACCCCGCCGACGGCGATGCGGCGGCCCGGCTCGGTCGTCGTCACCGCGGCCACCGTGAGGACCCCCTGGCGGTCCAGCGCCGCGCGGACGTGCTCCAGGGGTGAGGTGGAGTCCGGGGTGATGCCGGTCGCCCAGGTGTCGGCGACGTCGATCTCCAGGCGGTCCATGCCCGGCAGCGCGGGAGCCGTCACGCCCACGCTGACCCCCTCGAGCGTGCCGGGGCCCTCCTGGCCCAGCGCCCCGGCCGCCCACAACCCCTCGCGACGGGTGACGCCCAAAGGTTCCAGCGCCCCGGCCGTGGCCAGCGCCTCGAGCCGTGCGGTGGACAGCTCGACGCGACGCACCAGGTCGCGCAGGTCGGTGAACGGCCCGCGCACCGCCCGCTCGGCGACCATCCGCTCGGCGACGTCGTCGCCCAGCCCGCGCACCGCCCCGAGCCCGAGCCGCACCGCGAGCCCGGCGTCGACGTCGAGCGGAACATAGCCGCTGCCGACACCCGCTCCCACCGGCGGGCCGGTCGCGTCCTCGGGCGGGCTCCCGTCCGGGACCGCCTCGACCCCGGCGAGCGCCGCCGAGGCGTTGACGTCCGGGCGCAGCACCCGCACGCCGTGCCGGCGGGCGTCCGCCACGAGCGAGGCCGGGGAGTAGAACCCCATGGGCTGCGCGGCGAGCAGCCCCGCGTAGAACGCCTCGGGCGCGTGCACCTTGAGCCACGAGCTGGCGTAGACGAGGAACGCGAACGAGTAGGCGTGCGACTCGGGGAACCCGAAGTCGGCGAACGCCTTGAGCTTGTCGTAGATCTCCTCCTGCACGTCCGCCGGCACCCCGCGCTCGGTCATCCCCGCGAACAGGCGGCCGCGCAGCGCCTCCATGCGTTCCACCGACCGCTTGGAGCCCATGGCCCGGCGCAGCCGGTCGGACTCGGCCGGGGTGAACCCGGCGACGTCGATCGCCATCTGCATGAGCTGCTCCTGGAACAGCGGCACCCCGAGGGTGCGCCGCAGGGACGGCTCCAGCAGCGGGTGCAGGTAGGTGACCTCCTCGCGGCCCCGGGACCGCTCGATGTACGGGTGCACCGACCGCCCCTGGATCGGGCCGGGACGGATGAGGGCGACCTCGACGACGATGTCGTAGAACGTCCGGGGCTGCAGCCGCGGCAGGGTCGCCATCTGGGCGCGGGACTCGACCTGGAACACCCCGACGGTGTCGGCGGCGCACAGCAGGTCGTAGACCCGCGGGTCGTCCTCCGGGAGGGTGTGCAGGGCCGGCCGCTCCCCCGTGCGCTCCTCGACCGCCTCGAAGGCGTACCGGATCGCGGTGAGCATCCCGAGGCCCAGCAGGTCGAACTTCACCAGCCCCGCGTCCGCGCAGTCCTCCTTGTCCCACTGCAGCACCGTGCGGCCCTCCATCCGCGCCCACTCGACCGGGCAGACCTCGATGACGGGCCGGTCGCACATCACCATCCCCCCGGAGTGGATGCCCAGGTGCCGGGGCAGGCGCAGGAACCGTTCGGCCAGGTCCAGCACGGCGGCCGGGATGTGACCTTCCTGCTCGGCCGACGGCGGCTGGTGCGCGGGCACCACGTCGTGCGGGTCGTCGGCACGCCGCAACCCGCCGTCGACGGCGAGCGGGTCCACGACGCGGCCGTCCGGCCTGTCCGGGGCACCGTGCTGCCACCGAGCGGCGACCTGCTCCTTGCGCCGGTCACGGTCTGTGACGGGTGTCCCGCCGGACGCCCGCGCAGCCCCGGCGGCACGGTCGGCGGCCGGGCTGGTCGGGTCGGGACCGCGCAACGACCCCCAGCGTTCGATCGACTTGGACCAGGCGTCCTGCTGCCCGACGTCGTACCCGAGCGCCCGGGCGGCGTCGCGCACCGCCGAGCGCGGCCGGTAGGAGATGACGTTGGCGACCTGGGCGGCGTGGGTGCGCCCGAACCGGGTGTAGACGTGCTGGATGACCTCCTCGCGCCGCCCCGACTCGATGTCGATGTCGATGTCCGGCGGGCCGTCGCGCTCGGGGGCGAGGAACCGTTCGAACAGCAGCCCGTGGTGCACGGCGTCGACGGCGGTGATCCCGAGGGCGTAGCAGACCGCGGAGTTGGCGGCGCTCCCCCGCCCCTGGCACAGGATGCCCTCGCGGCGGCAGAACTCGACCAGGTCGTAGACGACCAGGAAGTACCCGGGGAAGTTCAGGTCGGTGATGACGCGCAGCTCGTGGTCGATCTGCGCCCACGCCCGCGGGTCGCCGTCGCGGCCGGCCGGGTCACGGCCCGGACCGCCGTCGTCCGTGCCGGGTCGCGGCCCGTAGCGGTCGGTGGCGCCGCGGCGCACGAGCTCGCCCAGCCAGCTCGCCTCGTCGTGGCTGTCCGGCACCGGGTAGGGCGGCAGGTCGGGGGCCACCAGGTGCAGGTCGAACGCGCACTCGGCGGCCAGCTCGGCGGCCGTCGGGACCGCCTGCGGGTGGCGGTGGTGCAGCCGGGCCATCTCGGCGGCCGAGCGCAGGTGGGCCGTCGGGGCGCCGGGCAGCCAGCCGTCCTGGTCGTCGAGGGAGGAGCGGGCGCGCACGGCTGCGAGCGCCCCGGCCAGGTCGGCGTCGCGGGGTCGGGCGTAGTGGGCGGCGGTGGTGGCCACCAGGGGCAGGCCGGCGTCGTGGGCCAGCGCCGCGAGCGCGTCGTGCCGGTCGGCGTCGCGGGGGTCTCCGGTGGCGGTGATCTCGACGGCGACGTTGTCGGGGCCGAAGACGGCGGTGAGCCGGTCGAGCTCGCGGCGGGCCGCGCGCAGGCGGTCCGGTCCGTCGGCTGCGGCACCTCCTTCCAGTGCCCGCCGCACGGCGCCCTTGCGGCAGCCGGTGAGCACCAGCCACTGCCCGTCGGCCTCGGCGCCGAGCCGCTCGAGGTCGTAGCGGGCCTTGCCCTTGACGCCGGCCTCGAGGTGGGCGGTGGCGATCGCGCGCGACAGGTTCCGGTAGCCGTCCGGGCCGCGCGCGAGCACGAGCAGGTGGGTGGCGCGCGGGTCGGGGACGCCGGTGGGTTCGTCGAGCACCGGCGCTGCTCCCGGCACGGGGGCGGGCAGGTGCAGCTCGGCGCCGAACACCGTGGGCAGCCCGACGGCGCGCGCGGCCTCGGCGAACCGGACCACGCCGTACAGCCCGTCGTGGTCCGTCAGGGCCAGGGCCTCGAGGCCGAGACGGTCGGCCTCGGCGGCGAGCTCGGCGGGGTGGCTGGCGCCGTCGAGGAAGCTGAAGGCCGAGTGGGCGTGCAGCTCGGCGTACCTGTTCCGCGGCTCAGTCGGGGCTGATCGATGACTGAGCCTGCGGTTCCGTTCCACGCGCGCGCCTCGTTCCTCGGCCCCCACGCTCCGCTGCACCTCCGGCTCAGTCATAGAGCGCCTCCATCTGCCAGGCGCCGGCGACCTGGGCGAGCAGCAGCCCGCGCCCGTCCTCGAGCACCGCCTGCAGGTGCACCCGCCGGGTCCCGCCGTCGGGCGCCCACCAGCGTTCGGCGAGCGGCCACGGCCCGGCCCAGCCGACGATCCTCTCCTCCCCCGAGATACCGCCCGGTCGCCGAGATACCGGGTCGTCGCAGCCGTGGAGAGGGCTGCCAGTCGACGAGCCGGTATCTCGGTGCCGGCGGACCAGAGCTGGCCGGCCGCTCATCGCCAGTCGCGCGTCGACGACGACGTCGGCCCCGGCGGCGTCGAGGAGGCGCACGGGCGCGGGCTCGGGCAGCACGGTGGCCGGTGCCGGGCTGGGCAGGGCGCCGGGCCACGGCCGGTCCGGCGACCGGTCGACGACGGCCTCCTCGCCGTAGGGCACGAGCCGGACGCGATGACGCGGGTGGCGCCCCCCGGCCCGCCGGACGGTGAGCACGGCGTCCCCGCCGAGCAGCCCTTGCACCCGGTCCAGGGCCTGGCGGGCCCGTTCGTCCTGCCCGGCGTCGGCACCCCACAGGCTGGGCTGGTGGGTGCCCGCGGGGGCGACGTCCTCGGCGGCGAGCGCGAGGTGGACCACCGGGGCGACCTCGGGCGCGGCCCCGGGGCCGGACGCCGGCCCGGTCCGCCGGCGGGCGGCGTCGGTGAGCCAGCCCTCGAGCTGCCAGCGCACCCGGTCGGTGATCCGCGCGGCCGACAGCCCGCCGGCGGCGGTGTCCGTGCGCCAGAGCCGTTCCAGCTCGCCCTCGGTGGTCCGGGCGGTGATGCGCAGGCGTCCGCACGCCGCGCCGTGGGTCACGAGCAGGGCGTGCAGCTCCTCGGCGAGGCGGCGGGCGGCGAACGCGGCGGCGTCGACCCGGTCGGCGGGCGGGTCCAGGTCGGTGCCGACCGCCAGGTCGGCCTCGGGACGACGCCGGGCGGGCGGGCGCTCGTCCTCGCCGCGGGCCAGGCGGTGCGCCCAGGTGCCGAGGTCCCCGAACCGGGCGGACACGCTCGCGGCGGGCAGCGCGGCCAGGTCCCCGAGGGTGTGCAGACCGAGCCGCCGCCACAGCCCGACGGCGTCACGCACGGCGGCCACGACGCCCGGGTCGCACACGGCGTGCACGAGCTCGCCGACCGGCCGCCCGGCGAGCGCGGCCGGCGACCCGCCGGGTGGCACGACGGCGTCGGAGCGGGCGGCGAGCACCGCGGCCAGCAGCCCGTCGGCCACCCCGACCTGGCACTCGTGCCCGGCCTCGGCCACCGCGGCGACGAGGGCCTCGGCCAGCGCCCGCTCCGAGCCGTGGTAACGCGCGGCACCGTCGGCGGGGAGCAGCAGGAGCCCGGGCCGGGCGATCTCGAGACCGGCCACGACCGTCTCGGCCGCCGCGGCGACCGGCTCGAAGGCGCGGGCATCGCGCTCGTCGTGGACCTCCAGCAGCACCAGGTCGGGGCACGCCTCCTGCGCCTGGCGGCGTCGCATGCCGCGACGGACCCCCGCGGTGCGCGCGACGGCGGAGGTCGCCACCACGCTGCGTCCCGCCGTCGTCCCGCCGCCCGAGGGCGCTCCGAGGACGGCGGCCGGCACGTGCGCGTCCAGGTCGGCGGCGGTCAGGGCGGCCACCACCGGCCAGTCGGGGACCCAGAGCACCGCCGTGCGGGTGGTGACGGCGTGGGGGCTGCTCGTGCTCATGCGACCTGCAGGTGCCGGTCGTCGGGAGCGTCGTCGACGGCGTCCGGCCGCGGCGACCCGGCCGGAGCTGCGCCGTCGGACCGGCCCGCCGCGGGCACCAGGACGGGTTCCTCGCCACCGAGCGGGACCTCGACGTCGATCTCCACCGGACGCGCCGCCGCCCCGCGCCCGGTGCGCAGCACCCGCAGGGTGCGGCGACGCAACCATCCGGCGCCCGCGTCCACGCCGGTCCAGGCGCCGCCGCGGGCGTCGAGCGTGACGTGCGCGCCGGGCCAGCGGTCGGTGGCGAGCAGGACGGCGTCGCGCTGACGCGTGCGGGCGGCGAGCCGTCGGCGGTCGGTGTCGGTCAGGGCGGCGCGCGGCCCGACGACGACCAGGTCCATGCCGTCCAGCAGCGCGGCCAGCACCGCGGGCGCGTCCGGGCCGGGGGCGGGCACGACGACGGTGCGCGCCAGGTCGATCCCGGCGTCGGCGGCCGCCAGCAGCCCGACGGAGGGGGCCCCGACCAGCGCCGTCCAGGCGCCCTCGCGGGAGGGTGCGGCGAGCAGGCCGAGCAGCAGGCTGGTCGACCCCTGCACGGCGAGCACGCCCCCGACCGGCAGGACGCCGCCGGGCAGGAGCGCCGCGAGGTCCGGGTGGACGGCGCGCCCGGCACCCGAGCGGTGGACCGCACCGGCAGGATCGGCCCGGTACGCGGCGGGCTCCGACCGTCGCTCGGCTGCGGCGGGGGCGTCGACGAGGCGTGCGACGGGGCCGTCGGTCGGTGCCCGGAGAGGGCGGCGCCCACCGGCTGTCCGGTGCTCAGCGGCCCGCAGGGCGGCGAGAGCCCGGGAGTGCCGGGACGCGTGCTCGGTCGGGGCCTCGGGAGCGACGGTCACGACAGCCTCCCCCTGGCGATGGTGCACGAACCGACCACGGCCGGCTCGTGTTCGAACGTGCGTTCGAACACTCCTAGTACACGCTCCGTACGGGCGGGTGTCAACCGAGCCGCTCCCGCGTGCGACGGCGTCCGACTTCCTCACATACCGCGTGGTCGGTATGCTGCTGGCACACTGGAGTCGACGACGAGGAGGTCGTGCCGTGCAGATCACCGGTGCCGTGCTGGAACGCTGCGGCGCACCCGCGCCCTGGAGCGAGTCCCGGCCGCTCACCCTGAGCACCCTGGAGCTCGACCCGCCCGGCCCGGGCGAGATCGCCGTGCGCATCGAGGCCGCCGGCCTGTGCCACTCCGACCTGTCCGTCGTCGACGGCAACCGCGTCCGCCCCACCCCGATGCTGCTCGGCCACGAGGCGGCCGGCATCGTGGAGGCCGTCGGCGACGGCGTCCCCGATGACGCAGACCTCTCCCCCGGCACCAGGGTGGTCATGACCTTCCTGCCGCGCTGCGGGCAGTGCGCGGCCTGCGCCACCGACGGCCGGCTGCCCTGCAGCGTCGGGTCCGCGGCCAACGCGGCCGGGGAGCTCGTCGGCGGCGCCCGCCGCCTGCACCGCGACGGCACCGACGTCCACCACCACCTGGGCGTCAGCGCGTTCGCCACCCACGCCGTCGTCGCCGCGGCCTCCGTGGTACCCGTGCCCGACGACGTCCCCGCCGACGTCGCCGCCCTGCTCGGTTGCGCCGTGCTCACCGGCGGCGGGGCCGTGCTCAACGCCGGACGGCCCGCCCCGGGCGACGCCGTCGCCGTCGTCGGGCTCGGCGGCGTCGGGATGGCGGCGCTCCTCGTGGCCCACGCGCTCGGTCACGAGGTGATCGGCGTCGACACCGTCCCGGCCAAGCTCGAGCTCGCCCGCGAGCTCGGCGCCACCCGGGTCCTGACCCCCGCCCAGGTGGCCGACGGCAGCCTCCGGGCCCCCGTCGTCGTCGAGGCCGCCGGCAACGCCCGCGCCTTCGAGACCGCCTACGCCCTGACCGCCCCCGGCGGCACCACCGTCACCGTCGGGCTCCCCGGCCCGGACGCCCGCGCGAGCATCGCACCCCTGAGCCTGACCGCCGAGGCGCGCACCGTCATCGGCTCCTACCTCGGCTCGGCCGTGCCGAGCCGCGACATCCCCCGCTACGTGGAACTCTGGCGAGCAGGACGACTGCCGCTGGAACGACTCGTCTCGGCCCGCATCGGCCTCGACGAGCTGCCCCGCGCGCTGGACCGCCTCGCCGCCGGCGAGGAGCTGCGCCAGCTGATCACCTTCGACGAGAGGAACACCGCATGACCTCCCCCACCGCACGCGTCGCGATCGTCACCGGAGGCGCCCGCGGCATCGGTGCCGCCGTCGCCGGGCGCCTCGCCGCGGACGGCTACGCCGTCGCCGTGCTCGACCTGCTCGAGGACGTCGCCGCCGAGACCGCCGCGAAGCTCACCGCCGACGGCCACCGGGCCCTCGGCGTCGGCGTGGACGTCGCCGACGAGGACTCCGTGGCCGCCGCCGTCGACCGCGTCGTCGCGGAGCTCGGGGCACCGACCGTCCTGGTCAACAACGCCGGGATCCTGCGCGACAACCTGCTGTTCAAGATGTCCGCCGACGACTGGGACTCGGTGCTCGGCGTGCACCTGCGCGGCGCGTTCCTCATGACCAAGGCCGTGCAGCAGCACATGGTCTCCGCGAAGTGGGGCCGCATCGTCAACCTGTCGAGCACCTCCGCGCTCGGCAACCGCGGGCAGGCCAACTACTCCGCGGCCAAGGCCGGCATGCAGGGGTTCACCAAGACCCTCGCCATCGAGCTCGGCAAGTTCGGCGTCACCGCCAACGCGATCGCCCCCGGGGTGATCGCCACCGATATGATCGCCGAGACCGCCCAGCGTGTCGGCGTGCCCCTGGAGGACTTCCTGGCGCACATGGCCTCCGAGGTGCCGGTGGGGCGCGTCGGGCAGCCGGAGGACATCGCCGCCGCGGCGTCCTTCTTCTGCTCCGAGGAGGCCTCCTTCACCAGCGGCCAGGTGCTGTACGTGGCAGGGGGTCCGCGGGCATGAGCGACGTCATCCGTATCGAGAGCCCCGCCGCGCTGGGCGACGCCGTCGGCCAGCAGGCCACCGGGGAGTGGTTCGCCGTCGAGCAGCCGCGCATCACCGCGTTCGCCGACGCCACCGAGGACCACCAGTGGATCCACCTCGATGCCGAGCGAGCCGCCCACGGGCCGTTCGGCGGCACCATCGCGCACGGCTACCTCACCCTGTCGCTGCTGCCTCGGTTGACGGGTGAGCTCGTGGAGGTCGGCCGCACGGCCATGGCCGTGAACTACGGGCTCGACAAGGTCCGGTTCCTCACCCCGGTGCCCGCCGGCGGCCGGGTGCGCGCGGTCGTCGAGATCACCGGCGCCGAGCCGACGGGGCAAGGCGTCCGGCTGGCGTCCACCGTCACGGTCGAGCTGGAGGGTGCCGACAAGCCGGCGCTCGTCGCCCAGACGCTGGCGCTGTACGTCCCGGCGGCGTAGCCCGACCCTCACCGTCGGGTCGGCACTGTGGCCCCGGATCGGCAGTACGACCTGCCGATCCGGGGCCACAGTGCCGATCCGACCGGTCAGGACGACAGCGGCGCGGCGCAGCCGTACCTGATCCCCCTGTCGCTGGTCTGGCTCAACGAGAGGATCCTGCTCGCACTGTCCGCGGCGTCCCGCACCGCACGCAGCATCACCACGACGTCGACGACGCGGCTCGCGCTGGGCCACACCCGGGACGTCGTGCTCGTGGACGCCGTGCTGGAACACACCGTGCCCGTGTTCCAGGCCCCCGCGGACCTCGCCGAGGGGTACGCCGCCCAGGCGGACTGGGATCCACGTGACGCCCCGGACGGCTACGTCTACCTGGTCCTGCGGCCGGAGCGCATCCAGGCGTGGCGTGAGGTGGACGAGATGCCCGGCAGGGTCCTCCTGCGCGACGGGGAGTGGGTCACCTGACCCACTCCCCGTCGCGCGCCGTGCCCTGCGTCAGAGGCGCTCGAGCACCATCGCCATGCCCTGGCCGCCGCCGACGCACATGGTCTCCAGGCCGTAGCGACCGCCGGTCGACTCCAGCCCGTTGAGCAGCGTCGTCGTGATCCGGGCGCCGGTCATGCCGAACGGGTGCCCGACGGCGATGGCCCCGCCGTGCACGTTGAGCTTCTCCTCGTCGATGCCCAGCTCGCGGGCCGACGGGATCACCTGGGCGGCGAACGCCTCGTTGATCTCGACCAGGTCGATGTCGTCGATCGTCAGGCCGGCCCGGCCGAGCGCCTGCCGGCTCGCCTCCACCGGGCCGAGTCCCATGATCTCCGGGGACAGGCCGGTGACCCCGGTGGAGACGATCCGGGCGACCGGCTGCAGGCCCAGCTCGTCCACGACGCGACCCGAGACGATCACCAGCGCTGCCGCGCCGTCGTTCAGCGGGCAGGCGTTGCCGGCCGTCACCGTGCCGTCGGGCCGGAACACCGGGTCGAGCGTCGCGAGCTTCTCCACGGTGGTACCCGCCCGCGGGCCGTCGTCGGCGGACACCACCGTGCCGTCGTCGAGCGTCACCGGCGTGATCTCCCGTGACCAGAAGCCGTCCGCGATCGCCTTCTCGGCACGCTGCTGGGAGCGGGCGGCGAACGCGTCCTGCTCGTCCCGGGTGATCCCGTGCAGCGACGCCACGTTCTCGGCCGTCTGCCCCATGGCGATGTACGGGTCGGGGACCAGCCCGTCGGCGCGGGGGTCGGTCCAGACGCCCGCGCCGCCGACAGCTCGCTTGGCCGTGCGTTCGGTGGCCTCGGCGAACCGGGGGTTCTCCAGGTCCTGTCCCTCGATGTAGTCCGAGGAGCCCTTGACCATGCGGCTCACCGACTCGGCGCCGGCGGAGACGAACACGTCGCCCTCCCCGGCCTTGATCGCGTGGAACGCCATGCGCGTCGACTGCACGCTGGAGGAGCAGTATCGGGTCACAGTGGTGCCGGGGACGCCGTCGAGGCCGTTGAGCACGGCGACGATGCGCCCCATGTTCATCCCCTGCTCGCCACCGGGCAGACCGCACCCGAGGATCAGGTCGTCGATCCGTTGCGGGTCCAGCGACGGCACCTTGTCGAGCGCCGCCCGGACCATCCGGGCGGCGAGGTCGTCGGCGCGCAGCTCGCGCAGCGACCCCTTGTACGCGCGCCCGATAGGCGAGCGCGCCATGGCCACGATGTAGGCCTCGGTCATGATGGGAGTTCCTTTCTCAGACGAACGCGGCGTGGCCGGTGATCGACCGGCCGACGATGAGCTGGTTCATGTCCCGGGTGCCCTCGAAGGTGTAGACCGCCTCGGCGTCGGCGAAGTAGCGCGCCACACCGGTGTCGAGGGTGATGCCGTTGCCGCCGCAGACCTCGCGCGCCAGGGCGACGGTCTCGCGCATGCGGGTGGTGACGAACGCCTTGGCCAGGGCGGCGTGCTCGTCACGCTGGGTGCCGTCGTCCTGCATCTGCGCGACGCGCACGCACACGCCGAGGCTCGCGGTGATGTTGCCGAGCGCGGTGGCGAGCTTGTCCTGGACGAGCTGGTAGGAGGCGATCGGGTTACCGAACTGCTCGCGCTCGGCCGTGTACCGCACGGCGGCCTCGTAGGCACCGATCATGGTGCCCAGCGACTGCCACGCCACGCCGTCACGCGTCACCCGCAGCACGTTGGCCAGGTCCTTGAAGCCGTCGACGCCCTGCAGGCGGTCGGCCTCGGCGATCTCGACGCCGTCGAGCGTGATGTCGGCGTTCTGCACGATGCGCAGCGACTGCTTGCGCTCGATCTTCGTGGCGGAGAAGCCCGGTGTGCCCTTGCGGACGAGGAAGCCCTTGACCTGGTCGTCAGCGGTGTCCTTGGCCCAGATGACGACGACGTCGGCGAAGGTGGCGTTGCCGATCCAGCGCTTGGCGCCGTTCAGGACCCAGGTGTCGCCGTGGCGGGTGGCGGTGGTGCGCAGGCCGCGGGCCGTGTCCGAACCCGACAGCGGCTCGGTGAGGCCGAAGGCGCCGATGAGATCGCCTCGGGCCATGGGCGGCAGCCACTGCGCCCGCTGCTCGGCGGAGCCGCCCAGGCCGATCGAGCTCATCGCGAGACCGCTGGAGACGCCGATGAAGGTGCAGAACGACGAGTCGACGCGTGCGAGCTCCATCCCGACCCAGCCGCGGAAGACGGCGCTGTTCTCGAACTGGGCGGTCTCGGCCCAGGCGGCGCCGACCGAACCGAGCTCGGCGAACGGCTTGAACAGGTGGACCGGGCACTCGGCGCGGTCCCAGTAGTCGTCCGCGACGGGTCGCACCTCGCGCTCCATGAAGTCGCGCACGCGTCCGACGGCGGCCTGTTCCGTCGCGGTGAGCTGGTGCTGGAAGCCGTAGAAGTCGGCGTCCAGCAGCTCGGCGGCTGCAGGGGCGGCGGGTGCCGCCGGGGTGGTGAGAGTCATGGTCGCTCCGATCGTCGTCGATCCCGTGCCGTCAGTGTGCATCATTCTCCCAGATGTTGCACCCATCGGGGGTGTCCGGGCTAGGCTGCCGACATGCTGTCCCCGTCGAGCGACATCGCCACCGTGGGCCTGCGAGCCGCGCCGACCCGCCTGTCCGCACGGCTCGCTCCCGGCGTCCACCCCGATGCGCTGCGCGCCTTCGACCGCGCACGTGAGACCTTCGTCTCAGGTCGACGCATCGACATGGGCGGCCTGGCCGCCGAGCTCTCCGTCGACCGCACGTCGGTGTTCCGCTGGGTCGGCAACCGCGACGCGCTCCTGTGCGAGGTGCTGTGGTCGCTGGCGGTCCCCACGCTCGTCCAGGCGGAGCACGCCGCCGACGACGTCGCCCCCGACGGGGGACCCGCCCACGTCGCGACGCTGCTCACGCACTTCGCCACCGACCTGATCGAGGCCGAGTACTTCCGCACCTTCCTCGACCGCGAGCCCACCCGAGCGCTACGCCTCATGACGACGACGGCCGCACCCATCCAGCGCCGCTACGTCGCGACCGTCGAGCACCTGGTGCAGGTCCACCTCGGCCCCACCCCGTTCGACGGCGCCATCGACGCCCACGCGCTGGCCTACCTGCTGGTGCGCGTGTCGGAGTCCTTCACCTACGCCGACCTCATCGCCGGCGAACCCCCGAGCCCCGACGCCGCCGGCTCGGCGTTCCGCCACCTGCTGCGCGTCTGACCCCGCCCGAGAGGACCCTCATGCCCGTCCGCCACCCGTTCGCCCTGCGCTGGAACGACAACGACCAGTACGGCCACGTCAACAACACCGTCTACTACCAGGCCATGGACACCGCGGTGAACACCTGGATGATCCGCGAGGCAGGGCTCGATCCCAGCGGCGAGGTACGCGGCTACTGCGTGGCCTCGTCGTGCGAGTTCCGCTCCCCCGTCTCCTACCCGGACGACGACCTCGAAGTGGTCATCGGGGTCGAACGCCTCGGCACCACGAGCATCACCTGGGACCTGCCGATCGTGCGCGCCGGAACCGATGGCCCCGTCGCCACCGGCCGGTTCACCCACGTGTTCGTCGACGCGACCACGCAGCGCCCGGTGCCGGTGCCGACGTCGATCCGCGCCGCCGTCGAGCAGCAGCTGGCACCCAGCGCCGCCTGAGCCTCAGCGCCCGTCCCACCAGCGCAGCAGGAGCTCGGCCGTCAGGGTCAGCCACGGCGACGGCTCCCCGACGGCGACGTCCTCCTCGAACCACACCCGACCCGGGTGACGGTGGTCGCGAACCCACGTGCCGTCGTCGCGCCGCGCGGCCCGGACCACCTCGACGGCCTCCGACAGCCGCTCGTCCGGGGCGACGCCGTCGTGCCGCGCGGCCCGCCGGAAATAGTCGGCGGCGTTCAGCACGCTGTAGTGCCCGCGGAACGGGTACTCGAACCGGTGCACCCACGGAGCCAGCTGCTCGCCGGTCGAGAGCCGACGCGTCAACCGCCGCTCCAGCAGGTACTCCTCCCCCGTCCGGCGCGCCGCCCGCACGCGTGCGTCACCGCCGACGAGCTGCTCGTGGGCCAGCAGCCCCTTGAGCACGTTCAGGGTGGAGACGAACGAGGACACCGTGGCGCCCTCGACCCACTCGCAGTTCCAGCCGCCGTCGGGCATGCGCCCGGTCACGAGGCGGTCCCGGATCCCGGCGACGTCGACCCCGAGCCAGGTGCCGTTGGCGAGCGTGAAGGCGTTGATGCAGCAGTCGACCTCGCCGTCCCAGTAGGGCAGGTCGTCGTACTCCCACCGGCAGTGCCGGGCCAGGAGCTCGGGCGTGCCGTTCGACCGCAGCACCTCGGCGTCCAGCCCCCACTCGCGCAGCGAGGTCAACGCCCAGGTCGTCGCGGTCCACGGCTGGGGCGCACCCGCACCCTGCTGCGCGAACCACGCCTGCCCGCCCGGGAAGAAGGCGCCGCCCGCCCACCGGCCGTCGTCGTCCTGCCGGGCCAGCAGACGGGCACCCATCCCCTCGGTCGCCACGCGCTCCCGCGTGGCGCGCCAGACGGCGTCGTCGACGCCGAGCAGGTCGCGCTCGACCTGCCACCGTAGGGCGGGGTCGGAGTCCAGCAGCCAGCGCTCCACGGGCGTGGTGGTCACCCGCCGAGCGTAGTGCGCGGCCGGCTCGGACACACCGGGAGCAGCGTCGGCGGGCCGTCGGGCAGGACGGCGTCTCGGCCCGTTCGACCACATACCGACCGCGCGGTATGCTGGCACGGCTCGGCACCGCCGCCGGGCCCGAGCAGAGAGGTGAGGTCATCGATGACCGACGTCCCCGGCCTGGACCGCGCCGGCCTGACCGCCTGGCTGGCACGACAGCACCCGGAGCTGGTGCCGTCACCCGACGTGACGCTCACCGTCGAGGTCATCGCCGGCGGCCGCAGCAACCTGACCTACCGCGTCGACGGCGCCGCGCTACCCCTGGTGCTGCGGCGCCCCCCGCTCGGTCACGTGCTCACCAGCGCGCACGACATGCGCCGCGAGCACCGGGTCATCTCGGCGCTCGAGGCCGGTGACGTGCCCGTGCCCGCAACCGTCGACGTCGTCGACGACACCACCACGAACGAGGTCACCGGGACCACGTTCTTCGTGATGGAACGCGTCGAGGGTGTCGTGCTGTCCCGCCCCGAGCAGAACGCCGACTACACCCCCGCCGGGCTGCACCGGTTGGGCATCGGGCTCGCCCGCACGCTCGCCGACCTGCACCGCGTCGAACCCTCCGACGTCGGCCTGGCCGACTTCGGGCGCCCCGACGGGTATCTCGAACGCCAGCTCGCGACGTGGCGCCGCCAGTACGACGCGTCGCGCTCCCGCGAGCTGCCCGACCTCGACGCGCTGCAGGACCGGCTGGCGTCCGGGATCCCCGTGGCGCGCCGGACCGGGATCGTGCACGGCGACTACCGCCTCGACAACGCCATCGTCACCGGCCCCGCCGACCGGCCCGCCATCGCAGCCATCCTCGACTGGGAGATGGCGACCCTCGGCGACCCGCTCGTGGATCTCGGGCTCCTCGGCCTCTACTGGGACATCCGCGCCCTGAGCGACGACGGCGTCGCAGCCAGCGCCGTCGTCCCCGGTGTCGGCTACCCCACCTTCGACGAGCTCGTCGAGGCCTACGCGAACCGGGTCGACGTCGACCCCCCGGACCTGTGGTGGTACCGCGCGTTCGCCGCGTACAAGCTCGCCGTCATCCTCGAGGGGATCCACTACCGCTACCGCGCCGGCGAGACCGTCGGTGCCGGCTTCGACACGATCGGCGACCTCGTCGCCCCGCTCGCGGCCGACGGCCTCGCCCGTGCGACCGCCCGACCCAGGAGCAGCTGAGATGGACTTCGCCCCCGACGCCCGCACCACCGAGCTCGCCGAGACGGTGCACCGGTTCCTGTACGACCAGGTCCTGCCGGCCGAGCCCACCCTCGACCGCCAGCTCGCCGACGCCCCCGACGACTGGACGTTCCGGCCGATCGTCGACGAGCTGCGCGCCAAGGCCCGCGCGGAGGGCCTGTGGAACCTGTTCCTGCCGTCCGAACGCGGCGCCGGACTGACCAACCTGCAGTACGCACCGCTGGCCGAGCTCACCGGGTGGAGCCAGCGTCTGGCCCCGGTCGCGATGAACTGCGCCGCCCCGGACACCGGCAACATGGAGCTGCTGGCCGAGTTCGGCACTCCCGCGCAGCAGGAAAGCTGGCTGGAGCCGCTGCTGGAGGCGCGCATCCGCTCGGCGTTCAGCATGACCGAACCGGACGTCGCGTCCTCGGACGCGTCCCAGATCGGCACCCGGATCCGCCGCGACGGCGACGAGTACGTCGTGACGGGGCGCAAGTGGTGGTCGACCGGGGCCATGAGCCCGGACTGCCGGTTGCTCATCGTCATGGGCAAGACCGACCCGGACGCTGCGCGCCACCAGCAGCAGTCGATGGTCCTGGTCCCCCGCGACACCCCGGGGGTGCGGATCGTGCGCCCGCTGACCGTGTTCGGCTACGACGATCGCGACCACGGCGGGCACGCCGAGATCGTGTTCGACGACGTGCGGGTCCCGGTCGAGAACCTCCTCGGCACGGAGGGCGGCGGGTTCGCGATGGCCCAGGCCCGGCTCGGTCCGGGACGCATCCACCACTGCATGCGTGCGCTCGGCACGGCGGAGCGCGCGCTGGCGCTGGCCACCGAGCGCGCCCGGGAGCGGTCCACGTTCGGGGTGCCGCTGTCCGAGCAGGGGGTCATCCGTGAGTGGGTGGCCGAGTCGCGCGTCGAGATCGAGGCGCTGCGGCTGCTCGTGCTCAAGACCGCCTGGCTCATGGACACCGTGGGCAACCGCAAGGCGATGACGGAGATCCAGTCGATCAAGATCGCCGTGCCCCGTGCGGTGCAGCGGATCCTGGACCGCGTCATCCAGGTCTTCGGCGCTGCCGGGGTGTCGTCGGACCAGCCGCTGGCGGAGATGTTCGCCGGCAACCGGTCGCTGCGCATCGCCGACGGGCCCGACGAGGTCCACCTCGCCTCGCTGGGCCGCGCCCAGCTGCGCCGCTGAGCACCGACGCGCATCGCCGAGGTAGGCAGACGTCCCGCGAGGTAGGCGGGTTCCGGCCCAGGTAGGCAACCTCTCGACGAGGTAGGCAAGTCCGGCCGCGGTAGGCACGTTGGGTGCCTACCTCGGCCGGGCTTTGCCTACGCCGCGGGACGTTTGCCTACCTCGCGCAAGAGTTGCCTACGCCGCGGGGACGTTGCCTACGTCGCGAATGAGTTGCCTACCTCGGCGAGGAGTTGCCTACCTGGCGAGGGGCGGGCGCGGACGCACGACGACGGGTCCCGGCACCGGGGGGAGTGGTGCCGGGACCCGTCGGATCAGGGGGTCGCCGCCGTCGCGGCGTCAGCTCACTCGGCGGCCGGGATCCCGTTGCCGTCCAGGGGCAGCTGCTCCGGCTCGATCGCCGTCACCGACTCCCCCTCCAGGCGGTAGGTGGACCCGACGAAGTCCTGCACGCCGCCGTCGACCATGGTGATCCCCACGGCGTCGTACCCGGAGTGGTTCTCCGCGCTGTAGGCCAGGGGCACGATGCCGTTGCCCACGACCTCGCCGGACTCGAGCGCCTCCACGAGGGACTCGCGGGTCGGGTCCTCGCCGGCGGCCTCCAGCGCCTCGACGAATGCGTACCCGACGCCCATGCCGAACACGGTGTTGCCGTCGAAGGCGGCGCTGCCGTTGTACTCGTCGTTGATCTCGGTGAAGAGCTCGACCCACTCCCCGTCCGGGCTGAACGGCAGGTAGTTCACCGAGGTGAAGCCCTGCAGCACCTGCGCGGCCACGTCCTCGCCGAGGAACTCCACGAGTGTCGGGTAGTCGCCACCCGCGGACGCCGCCATCCAGGTCGGCATGAAGCCCATCTGCGCGGCGGTGCCCACGGCGAGCGCCGTGAAGCCGTTGACGGTCGCGAGCATGACGACCTCGCACCCCGCGGACTGCATGGCGCCGATCTGAGCGGTGACGTCCTGGTTGGAGGTCTCGTAGGTCTCGTAGGTGGTGACGCCGTCCTCCCCGAGGGCGATCTGGACGCCCTCCAGGAAGGTCTCGCCGTAGTCGTCGTCCTGTCCGAGCACGCACACGCTCTTGCCGGCGTGCTCGTCGGCGGCGTACTGGCCGAGCGCGGAGCCCTCGACGTGGTAGTCGGCGTTGTACCCGAAGGTGTACGGGTACTCCTCCGGGTCGTTCCACGCCGTCGACCCCGAGGAGACGAACAGGTCGGGCACCTCGTTCTGGTTGAGGAAGTCCAGCACGGAGGAGTGCGTCGGTGTACCGAGGCCGTTGACGACGGCGAAGACGTCGTCCTGCTGGACGAGCTCGCGCACCACCGTCTGGGTGTTCGCCGGGTTGTAGGCGTCGTCCTTGACGATGTACTCGATCTGGCGTCCGTGGACGCCGCCGTTCGCGTTGACGTAGTCGAAGTAGGCGCTGGTGGCGGCCGAGATCGACGAGTAGCCGGCGGCGGCCGGACCGGTGAGCGGCTGGTGGGTACCGATCGTGATGGTGTCCTCCGAGACGCCGGGTACGGCCTCGTCGGCGCCGCCGCAGGCGGCCAGGGACAGCAGGAGCGCTCCGGCGCCGGTGGCGGCGACGAAGGTCCGTGCCGGGGCACGGGTGATGGTGGGGGTCCGCATGAGGGTCACCTCTCTGTGAGCTGTTGCGGGACGGTCCGGGAGGGCCGGAACCTGGTGGTGAGGGAACGGATGCGGTCCCCGAGGGCGTGGGACAGCCCTCCGGGCCACACGACGGTGACCGCGATCAGCAGTGCACCGAAGACGAGGACGGCGACGTTGCCGGACAGCCGCTGCTCGAGCTCGGACGGCAGGCCGACGGCGGCGACGCCGGTGTCGATCAGCCAGGGCAGCAGCACGACGAGGACGGCGCCGACGGCGGCCCCGCCGATGCTGCCGAGTCCGCCGACGACGACGGCCACGAGCAGCAGGAGGGAGAAGGCCAGGTCGTAGGCGCCCGGGCTGACGTTCTGGGTGACGACGGCGAGGACTCCGCCGCCGAGCCCTGCGGCGAGGGCTACGGCGACGAACGCGCCGGTCTTGACGCGGGCCGGCGAGATACCCGCGAGGCGGGCGGCCGTCTCGTCGTCGTGGACGGCGCGCATGCGCAGCCCGCTGCGTCCCGACCGCACCAGCGCCAGCGGTGTGACGGCGAGGGCCGCCGCGAGCACGGCCATCCAGGCGTGCCACTGCTCGATGCTCACGACACCGCCGAGCGCGTCGGGGACGCCCTCGAAGGGGACGCCCACGCCCTGGGCGCCGCCGAGTGCGGGCACCTGGGTGCTGATGGCGGGCAGTGCGATGACCAGGGCCAGCGTGAGTCCGGCCAGGTAGGGGCCGCGCAGCCGGGCGCCGGCCAGCCCGAGGAGGCCGCCGACGGCGCCGGCGAGCACCAGCGCACCGAGCAGACCTCCGAGGATGCGCAGCACGCCCTCGACCCCGGCGTCGGCCAGCGGGGCGGCAGTGAGCGCGTACCCGTACCCCCCGGCGGCCATCAGGACGGCGTGCCCCAGGGAGAGCTGGCCGGTGAGGCCGACGAGCAGGGTGAGTCCGGCGGTCGCGCAGAAGATCGCGGCGATGGTGGCCAGCTGGTAGTTGGCGTAGGAGTCGAGGACGAAGGTCGCGCCGACGGCGAGCAGGGTGCAGACGGCGGAGCGCACCAGGACGGCCCGGCGGCGTTGTGCTGGAGTGGTCATGCGGTGCGTGCCTCCTTGACCGCGAAGATGCCGCCCGGGCGGACGAGCAGGACGAGGGTGAGCAGGGCCAGGACGGCGATCGGTGCGAGCCCGGCGCCCAGGAACCCGGTGACGAGGCTGATCAGGACGCCGACGACGATCCCGCCGACGAGGGCCCCGACCGGGGAGTCGAGACCGCCGAGCACGGCCACGGTGAAGGCGTGCACGAACAGCACGTCGCCGCTGTGGGCGTTGAGCCCCAGCTCGGTCGGGACCAGGAGCAGCACCGCGAGCGACGCGACGGCGGCCGAGAGCATCCAGCCCAGCGTGACCATCCGCGGTACCCGGACGCCCAGCAGGCGGGAGACCTCGGGCGCCATGGCGGAGGCCCGCATCTGCAGGCCGAGGGTGGTGCCGTTGAACAGCAGCGCCAGCCCGCCGACGACGCCGAGCGCCACGAGCAGGACGAACAGGTCGTACGGCGAGAGCACGGGCACCCCGCCCACGGTGAACGGCTGCTCGGAGAAGGGTGCCGCCATCGGACGGTGCTGCGGGCCGAACGCGATGCCGATGCCGGCCTGGAGCACCATCACGAGCCCGATGGCCACGATCATCCCCGGCAGGGGCGTCCTGGCGGGCACGAGGCGGATGAGCCAGCGCTCGACGGCGTAGCCGACGACGGCGCCGGCGACGAGCGCGGCGACGAGCCCGAGCCAGAACGAGTCGGTCAGCGCCGTGACCGCGAAGGCGACGAACACGGCCACGACGGCCATGGCGGCCTGCGCGAAGTTCACGATGCGCGCGGCACGCCAGATGATGACGAGGGACAGGGCGAACAGCGCGATCACGAGGCCGCGCGCGAGCCCGGTGGCGAGGAGAAAGGCGATGCGATCCATCAGAACCCCAGGTAGGCGTGGCGGAGGGCCGGGTCGGCGGCGATGTCGGCCGCCGGGGCGTCGGCGACGATCTCGCCGAGCCCGAGGACGACGCCCCGGTCGGCGACGGACAGCGCGCTGGTGACGTTCTGCTCGGCGAGCAGCACGGTCAGCCCGGTCCGGCGGGCGGTGTCGCGCAGCGTGTCCAGGAGCTGGGCGACCACGCGGGGCGCCAGCCCCAGGGAGGGCTCGTCGAGCAGCAGCACGCGGGGCTCCGCGATGAGCGCGCGGGCCAGGGAGAGCATCTGGCGCTCGCCCCCGGAAAGCTGGTGTCCCAGCGACCTGCGCCGTCGGGACAGCGGCTCGAACGCGTCGTACATCGCTTCCACGGCGTCCCGGCGGGCACGTCGTGCCGGGATCTTCCAGAGGGCCCCGAGGTGCAGGTTCTCCTCGACGCTGAGCTCGGCGACGACGCTGCGCCCCTCGGGAACCTGCGCGAGGCCGCGGCGGACGCGGTCCTCGACGGACACCGCGGACAGGTCCTCCCCGTCGAGCACCACGCGCCCCGACCGCGGGGTCAGCAGGCCGGAGACCGTCCGGAGCAGGGTCGTCTTGCCCGCGCCGTTCGCGCCCAGCAGGGCGACGATCTGGCCGGCCGGGACCTCGAGGGTCAGGTCGGCCATGACGGGGGCGCCGGCGTACCCGACGGTGAGTCCCTCCACCCCCAGGGCGGCGGGGGCTGCTGGAGAGGCCCCGGCAGGTGCGGCGGCCGCGGTGGTGGGCCGGGGGGTCGCGGGGCTCATGCGGCGGCCTCCAGCCCGAGGTAGGCGGCCTCGACGGCGGGGTCGGCCCGGACCTCGTCCGGGGTCCCGCACGCCACGACCCGCCCGAAGTCGAGGACCACGATGCGGTCGGCGACGTCCATGACGAAGTCGACGTGGTGCTCGACGAGCAGCACGGAGCACCCCTGCGCGGACAGGGTCCGCACGACGTCGGCGAGCTCGGCGATGTCGTCGGGCCCGAGCCCGCCGGCCGGCTCGTCCAGGAGGAGCAGCTGCGGCCGGGTGGCCAGGGCACGGGCGAGGGCGACCCGCTTGCGGGCGGGGTAGGACAGCGCGGCGACGGGCGTGGCGGCGTCGGCGGCGAGGTCGAGCCGTTGCAGGGTCTCGAGCGCGGCGTCGCGGCCGGACCCGTCGCGCCGTCCCGAGAGCGGGACGAGGACGTTCTCGAGCACGCTGAGCGACTCGAACAGCCCGAGTCCCTGCAGCGTGCGCGCGACGCCTCGTTCCAGCAGTCCGGTCGGCGTGGCGGGCGCGCGACGCCCGCCGATCCGGATGCTTCCGGACGCGGGCCGGACCAGGGAGCAGACGGCGTTGAACACGGTCGTCTTGCCGGCGCCGTTGGGGCCGATCAGGGCGACCGTCTCGCCGTCGCCGACCGTGAAGCCGACGTCGTCGAGCGCGGTCAGGCCGGAGAAGGTGACGGTCAGACCGTCGACCTCGAGTCGTGGGGTTGAGCTGGACATCGGCACCTCTTCGTGTCGGATGTGTCACACCCTAGCGCATAAACCGACTGGCCGGTATGTCATCTGCGCAGATGTTGCACGGCTGTGACGTGCGGGTGCGTGGGGAGAGAAGAGCGCAGGTCAGAGGTGTCCCACGCCGTTGATCATGCCGCCGTCGACGACGATCTCGGCGCCGGTGACGTAGGCGGAGTCGTCACCGGCGAGGTAGAGCACCGTCCCGGTGAGGTCGTCGGGACGCCCGCCGCGCCGCATCGGGATCGGGAGCCCGGACGGGTCGATGCGGGCGGTCATGTCCGTGTCGATCCACCCGGGGTGGATCGAGTTGACCCGGATGCCGTCGCCGCCGAGCTCGACGGCCAGCGACTTCGTCAGCCCCCGCACCCCGAACTTCGCGGCGACGTAGCCGTGCAGGCCACGGCTCCCCCGCATCCCCTCGACCGAGGAGATGTTGACGATCGACCCGTGGCCGGCCGCCTTCATCGTCGGGACCACGGCCCGGCACCCGAGGTAGGTTCCGGTGAGGTTGACGGCGATCACGGCGTCCCACTTGGCCCGCGGGTAGTGCTCGATCGGGCCGGCGTTGGCGATGCCGGCGTTGTTGACCAGCACGTCGACCCCGCCCCAGGCGGCCACGACCTCGTCGACGACGGCCGTCCAGGCGCCCTCGTCCGTGACGTCCAGCACGGCGAACCGCGCCCGCTCGCCGAGGTCGGCGACGAGGGCGGCGCCCTCCGCCTCGAGCAGGTCGGCGACGACCACCCGGGCGCCGGCGTCGTGCAGGGCCCGCACGTAGGCGGCGCCGATGCCGCGGGCCCCGCCGGTGACGAAGGCGACCCGGCCGTCCAGGCCCCGCGTCATGCCGCACCTGCCGTCGCGACCTCGACGACGAGACGACCCGTCGTCGTCCCGGTGGCGAGCAGCTCGATCGCCTCGGGAGCCTTGGTCAGGTCGACCACGTCGGCGACCACGGGTCGCACGGCGCCGGCGTCGGCGAGCCGGACCAGGTCGGCGTGGGCGGCGTCGACGAGCGCCGGGTCGCGCTGGGCATACAGCCCCCAGTGCAGGCCGAGCACCCCGTAGTTCTTGACGAGCGCATGGTTGGCGCGCACCGGCGGGATCTCGCCGCTGGCGAAGCCGACCACCACGATCCGCCCCTCGAAGGCGATGCACTTGGTCGACGCGGCGAACGACGGCCCCCCGACCGGGTCGAAGACCACGTCCGCGCCGGCGCCGCCGGTGAGCTCCTTGACGCGGGCGGCCACGTCGTCGGACCGCAGCAGGATGTGCTCCGCCCCGGCGGCACGGGCGACGGCGGCCTTGGCCTCGCTGCCGACCACGCCGATCACCCGGGCTCCGGCGGCCGCGCCGAGCTGGCACGCGGCGGTGCCCACTCCCCCGGCGGCGGCGTGCACGAGCAGCGTCTCGCCCTCGCGGAGCCCCGCGCGGCGGTGCAGTCCGAACCAGGCCGTCTGGTACGCGACGGTCAGGGCGGCGGCCTGGGCGTCGTCCAGCGCGGCGGGCGCCCGGTGCAGCAGCCCCTGGTCGAGCACCGCGTACTCGCTCAGCACGCCGATGTGCGAGCCCACCACGCGGTCGCCCACGGCGACCCGGTCCACGTCCGCGCCGACCTCGACGACCTCGGCGCACATCTCGATGCCGGGCACGAACGGCGGCTCGGGCCGGACCTGGTACTCACCGCGCGCCAGGAGCACGTCGGGGAAGTTCACCGCGACCGCCAGGACGCGGACCAGCGCCTGGCCGGGGCCCGGCGCGGGGCGCTCGACCTCGTCGAGGCTCATCACCTCGCGGGGCTCGCCGTTGCGGTGGACACGCCAGGCGCGCATCGTCTCGGTCATCCGTCCTCCACGGTGATGCTTCGCAGGAACAGGTCGGCCAGCTGCTGGGCGACCTCGGTCTTGGTCTCGGGACCCGACGGCGAGTACCAGTAGGACAGGTAGTGCACGTCGGAGTAGAAGTGGGCGATCAGCACGGAGCGGGGCACGTCGGTGCGCACGACGCCCTCGGCCTGACCCTTCTCGACCAGGGCGGCGAAGGCGTCGTGGTAGTCACGACGACGCCGGGTGACCTCCTGGTGGCGGGCCGGGGACAGCATGTGCATGCTCCGGAAGAAGACCGTGCCCTCGGGCAGCAGGTCGATGGAGGTCTCGACGACGTCGACGCACGCCGCGCGGATCACCTCGAGAGGCGGCCCGCCCGCGGCGACGATGTCGTCGAGGTGGCGGCGCTGCAGGGTGAGCATCCGGTCGTAGATGGCGAAGAGCAGGTCGTCCTTGGACTGGAAGTAGTGGTACATCGCGCCCTTGGTGACGCCCGCCGCCTCGACGATCTGCTGGACGCTGGTGGTGGCGTAACCCTGGGTGGCGAACAGGTCCAGGGCGGCCTTGAGCACGGAGTCGGCGACGTTGGTGGTCCTCATGAGTCCATCCTTCACCCGACCGAGACGATCGAGGCGCCACCGTCGATCCGGAGTGTCTGCCCGGTGATCCAGGCGGCGTCGTCCGACAGCAGGAACGCCACGGGGCCGGCGACGTCGTCCGGCTCCCCCAGGCGCTGCAGCGGGTAGGCGGCGGCGACCTCCTCCTCCCGGTCCGCGAAAAGGGCCTCGGCGAGCCGCGTGCGGACGACGGCGGGGGCGACGGCGTTGACGCGCAGCCGTGGTGCCAGCTCGTGCGCGAGCTGGGCGGTCAGGTTGATCAGCGCGGCCTTGGAGACGCCGTAGAAGGCGATGTTCGGGCTGGCGCCCGTCCCGGCGAGCGAGGCCGTGTTGACCACGGACCCGCGCAGTCCGGCTGCGACGGCGTCGCGCGTCCACTCCAGCGCGGCGACCACGTTGACGTCGATGATCTTGCGCACCACGGAGGCCTCGACCTCGAGCGCGGGTCCCCAGGCGGGGTTGATGCCGGCGTTGTTGACGAGATGGTCGAGCCGGCCGAACCGGTCGACGGCGTGCGCGATCGCCTCGCCGCGGTGGTCGGCGTCGTCGGCCTTGCCCGCCACGAACGAGGCGCGCGCGCCGAGTCCGGCGACGGCCTCCTCGAGCGAGTCGGGCTTGCGGCCGGTGATCACCACGCTGCCGCCCTCCGCCACGATCCGCCGGGCGACCGCGAGGCCGATGCCCCGGCTGCCACCCGTGACGATCGCGACCTTGTCCGCGAACCTCTGCACTGAGTCACCTCGATAGACGTCGTCGTCCCGGCACGGGCCCTCGATGGCCGTTGCGTACCGTCTGGTCGGTTTGCCGTGCCCACCCTAGCACCGCCGACCCGCCCGTCTCGCCCCCTCGGCGTCCCGGCGACGTCGTCTCAGTCCGCCGTTGCGTCCTGCCGTCCGGCACGCCACGGTGGGAGGCATGGACTTCACCCGGCCCCTACCCCCGGACCCCTACTCGCTGCTCCCCGTCCCGGCGACCTTCACCCTGACCAGCCCGGACATCACCGAGGGCGACCCGCTGCCCGCGGACCACGCCGTCGACGGCGGCAACACCTCGCCCGCGCTGGCCTGGTCCGGCCACCCCGAGCAGACGAGGTCGTTCGTGCTGAGCTGCTTCGACCCCGACGCGCCGACGCCGTCGGGCTACTGGCACTGGCACGTCCTCGACCTCCCCGCCACGACGACCTCGCTGCCCCGCGGTGCGGGTGCCGCCGAGGGCACCGACCTGCCGCGCGGCGCGTTCCAGCTCACCTCCGACGGCGGTCGGGTCGGGTTCGAGGGTGCCGGCCCGCCGCCCGGGGACCACGCGCACCGGTACGTGTTCGCGGTGCACGCGCTCGACGTCGAGTCCCTCGACCTGACCACCGAGAACACCAACGTCCACGCGGCGTTCAACGTCTACTTCCACACGCTGGCCCGCGCCACCCTCACCGGGACGTACCGCCGATGAGCACGGGGCTGCCGACGCTGGGCGACCTCGACTGGCGTCCCGCCGTCGAGCACCGCGACCTGCTCGCCGACCCGGTCGCCGCCGCCCTGGTCGCCTGGGCCGGCGCCGACGCACGAGTCGCGACGCAGGTCGCGGTCGCCCCCATCGACCCCGAGCACGCGGACACCGCCACGCTCAACGAGGTGCACGGGCTGCCGCCCGAGGCCTCCGCGAACTGCGTGGTGGTGGCCGGACGGCGCGGCGAGGCCGAACGCGTCGCCGCCTGCGTCGTGCCGGCCACGACGTCTGCCGACGTCAACACGCGGGTGCGCAAGCTGCTGGACGCCCGCAAGGCGTCGTTCCTGCCCCAGGACCGCGCGACGGCGGAGTCCGGCATGGCCTACGGCGGCATCACACCGCTGGGCGTGCCCGAGTCCTGGCGGGTGCTGGTGGACGACCGCTTCGCCGCCCCCGGCACGCTCGCGCTCATGGGCTCGGGCGTGCGGCACTCCAAGGTGCTCATGCCCGGACCCCTGCTGTGCGAGGCACCGGGCGTCGAGGTCATCGACTCGCTCGGCGTCGAGCGCGGCTGAGCCGCGGCCCGCGCCACGGGCGCTGCCGCACCGTGCTCAGAGCTCGGCGCGCCCCTGCCGCCAGTAGCCCATGAACGCGACCGCCTTGCGGTCGACGCCCTTGGTGCTCACCAGGTAGCGCCGCAGCGTCTTGATGACGCCGGCCTCGCCGGCCAGCCAGGCGTACAGGACGGTGTCCTGCGCCAGCGGCCTGCCCGTGGCGTCGACCGGCACCTCCCAGAGGATGTCGGCGTCGACGTCGACGTCGGCGAACTCCCCCGCCAGGTCGACGCCCGCGGCGGTGACCGCCGGTGCGTCGTCGACGGACGCGCGCACGCCCATGGCGAGCAGCCGGTCGGCGGCCTCCTGGACGGCGGGCACCAGCAGGTCGCCGTGCGAGCGGTCGTCACGCCCGAGCCAGGTGACCCGCACACCCGCCGGAGCGGCGAGGGTCCAGCGGTCCTCGGGGTGCGGGACCTCGAGGAACACCTCGCCGACGGCGTCGGCGGGCAGCGACTCGCAGATCGCGGCGATGGCGGGGACCGCCGTCTCGTCACCGGCGAGCAGCAGGGCGTGGCTGGTCGCGGGCGGCGCGAACTCCAGGCCGCCGTGGGGTCCGTCGTGGGCGTCGTTGGGGCCGAGCAGCACCAGGGGCGAACCCGGCCGGGCACCGTTGGCCCAGCGCGAGGCCGGACCGGTGTCCCCGTGCAGGACGATGTCGACGTCGACCTCGCGCAGGTCCTGCCGGACGGCTCGCACGGTGTACGTGCGCAGCGGGTTGCGGCGCTCCTCGGGCAGCGCGCGCCAGGAGGTGAACCAGTCCGGGTTCTGCCGGTCCAGGTACTCCCAGCCGCCGCACGGTGCGGGCAGGAGGAACTTGATGCGCTGGTCGCAGCCGTTGTCGGCGAACTCGTGCAGGTCGTCGCCGGTGAACGTGATCCGCACGAAGGACGGGCAGAGCCGCGTGACGCGCTTGACCTCGACGTCGAACATGCGCCACGGGCGGGGGGCGACGGCGGTCTCGGTCGTCTCGGTCCGGGCGTCGGTCGCGGAGGAAGTCACGCAGGACAGCCTAACCTCATCCCGGTACCGCGAAGCAACGACCGTGACCGGTGCCACACCTGGCTCGAGACCGGGTCGCCGGGCAGCGCGGTCAGCGCACCTCGCCCGCGCCGCCGCTGGCCCACTGCTGCGCGAGCCGACGCAGCGTCAGCAGCACCGGATCGGTCAGGAGGGTGCCGGCGACGACCTGGCGCATCGCGTCGGCCGGCACCTCGGGCACCGTCGCGAGGTCGCCGCGCGCGACCTGCTCGGCGGCCTGCGCCAGGACCGTCAGGTGCTCCGGCGACACCGGGACCCCGGCCTTCTCGGCGTCGTCCAGCTGAGCGGCCAGGCGGTCGGTCAGCACCGGGTCGTCGCACCATCCGCGGGCCGCGACGAGCTCGTCCACCCGGCGGCGCGCCGCGACACCGGCGGGCGGCTCCTGCTGCGCCTCGTCGGCGACCAGGGCTCGTTGCGCCGCGCCGAGCAGGCCGTGCCGGGACGACGGCGGGTCGTCGAGCGCCGCCAGCACCTCGTGGACCGCCGCCAGCGACAGCCCTGCCGAGCCGGTCAGCGCCCGGACCAGCCGCACGCGCTCGACGTGCGACTCGTCGTAGACGGCCTGGGTGCGCGACGTCGGCACCCCCGGGGGCAGCAGGCCCTCGCGCAGGTAGTACTTGATCGTCGCGACCGGCACGCCGGTGCGCTCGGCCAACGCGGAGACGCGCATCGCCTCCTCCCTTCCTCTTGACATTGGACAGTAGCACTCTCCAATAATGGATAGCCCTACTATCCAAGGAGCATCATGACCACTCTGACGACGCACGACCACCACGGAGAGCTCGCGGTCTTCCTCATCGGTGCGAGGGTCGAGCGGCTCTGGCGCCCCGACGCGTGGTGGCCCGCGATGGCCGCGATGCGGCCGATGCTCGCCGAGCTCACCGCCGATGCCGACTCCGGCTTCCTCGGCGGCACCACCCTGCTCGGAAGCCGGGGCCCGACGATGGTGCAGTACTGGCGCAGCGTCGAGCACGTCTACGCCTACGCGAACGACGACGCCCGCCGGCACCGTCCCGCCTGGGCGGAGTTCTACCGGCGTGCCCGCCGCGTGCCCGGTGCGGTCACGGTCTGGCACGAGACCTTTCGGGTGCCCGCCGACGGGCACGAGAGCCTGTACGTCGGCGCGCCGGCACGGTTCGGGCTCGCCGCCGCCACCGGCGCGGTCCCCGCCGCGCGGCGGGGACGCACGGCCCGCGAGCGCCTGGCCCACGCGTCCGAGGAGGCCTGATCGTCCGCTCGTCGCCGGTCCGGGCCGGGGTCCACCGGTCCGGACGGGTCACCCCGCCTCGGGAAGCCGCGTCGCCCAGAAGGCGACCGCCGACGCCGCTGCGACGTTGAGCGAGTCGACCTGCCCTGCCATGGGGATCCGCACGACGTGGTCCGACGCCGCGACCGCGCCCCGCGACAGGCCGTCGCCCTCGGTGCCGAGCACCAGGGCGAGCCGTTCCGGCGGGTCCGCGGCCAGGTCGTCCAGCGTCACCGCGTCCTCGCCGAGCGCCAGGGCCGCGACGTCGAACCCGGCGTCGTGCAGGTCGTCGATCCCCGTGGGCCAGGCCGCGAGCCGCGTCCACGGCACCTGGAAGACGGTCCCCATCGACACCCGCACGCTGCGCCGGTACAGCGGGTCGGCGCAGCGGGGGGTGACCAGCACCGCGTCGACGCCGAGCCCGGCGGCCGAGCGGAAGATCGCGCCGACGTTGGTGTGGTCGACGATGTCCTCGAGCACCGCGACGCGCCGGGCCCCCTGCCCGTCGCGGGCTCCGGCCAGCAGCGTGGCGACGTCCGGGAGGACGGGCCGGTGCATCGCGGCGAGCGCCCCGCGGTGCAGGTGGAACCCGGTGATGTCGCGCAGCACGGCCTCGTCGGCGACGAACACGGGGACGTCGGGGTGCGCGACGAGCACGTCCGCCATGGACTCGAGCCACTTGTCGGCCATGAGGAACGACCGCGGCCGGTGCCCGGCACGCAGGGCGCGGCGGATGACGTTGGAGGACTCGGCCATGAACAGCCCTTCGGCCGGTTCCCGCGCGGTGCGCAGCCTGACGTCGGTCAGGTCGGTGTAGTCGTGCAGGCGCGGGTCGGAGGGGTCGGTCACCCGGACCAGGTTCGGCAAGTCCACGCCAGGGATTGTCTCAGCCCCGACAGGGGGACCTGGACGGCTCACGACGTCGCGAAGAGTCGCAGGGTGAGCTCGCGCCACACCTGCGTCCCCACCCCTCCCGGCGCGGCGTCGACGACGTGCCCCGCGGCGGGGATCTCCACGTGCTGGTGGTCCACGTCGTGGGCGGCCAGGGTCGCCGCCAGGTCGGCGGCACCCTGCGGTGGGACGAGGTGGTCGGCGGCGCCGGTCACCGTCACCGTGGGCGGGGACGACGGCGTCACGTGCGTGGCCGGGGTGACGGCGTCGTACCGCTGCGGGACCTCGGCCGGACTGCCGCCGGTGTAGCGCTCGGCCATCGTCCGGGCGTCGGCGCCGACCAGCGGGTCCGGGTTGTCGTGGAGACCGGCCGGGTCGGCGACGGGGTACAGGGTGCTCACGGCGGCGACCTCGGGCACGTCGCCGTCGCAGGCGGGCTCGAGCGTGCCGGCGCGGGCGCGGTAGGCGACGTCGAGCGCCACGTTGCCGCCCGCGGAGTCGCCGACCAGGAAGACCCGGCCGGGTTCTCCCCCGTGCTCGGCCGCGTGCCGCGCCACCCAGACCAGCGCGCACGCCACCTGCGGCTCGACGACGTCCCAGCGGTGCTCGTCGTCGCCGGACAGCGGGTAGTCGACGCTGACCGCCACGTACCCCTGGTCGGCGAACCAGCCGGCGTGCGCGGCGGTGCCCGGCCGGCGCCGGTCGCCGGTGACCCAGCCGCCGCCGTGCACCAGGACGACCACCGGGGCGCCGGAGCCGCCCGACGCCGGTTCCCACACCGACAGGTCCAGGGGCCGGCCATCGAACCGGGCGTACACGGCGTCGCGGTCCGGCGGGCGCACGGGCCGCTCGACGGCGAACAGCTCGCCGATACGGACGGCGACGCCGTGCTCCTGCGCGACCAGCAGCTGCTGCGTGAGCACCGTCAGCGCGCACACGACGGTGGCGGCCCCGGCGAGCACCACCCCGAGACGGGTGGCGCTCGCCCGGCGCAGCAGCGCGGCCGTCCCCGCCAGCAGGACGGCGAGCCCGCCGACCGCCAGCCACACCGCCCGCGACGAGGCGGCCGCCCCGAGATGGCCCCATCCGGGCACCTGGGGCACGAGGGCACCGGAGGCGGGCACCAGCAGCACCAGCGCGACGACGGCCAGGACGGCGACGACGAGGCTGCGACGCGGCGGTTCGGCAGCGGGCGGCGCGGGTGCGGTCCGCGCGCCCCGTCCGGTGGGCGGGTTCACCGGCCCCACTGTGCCCTGCGCCGCACGTCGGCACCAGCGTTCGTCAGAACGAGGCCAGGAGCTCGTCGAGGGCCTTCCGGTAGGCGGGCGCCGCCGGGTAGTGCGAGTGGTGCCACACGGTGACGGTGTAGGCCCTCGGGTCCAGCTCCTCGGCACCCCGGTCCACGGGGTTCGGTTCGTAGGCGCAGACGGGGAAGCCGATGAAGTCGGTGCGCCGCCACAGGTTGCGCCAGCGGGGCCCCCGACCCACACCCGCGCGCAGCTGGTGGGCGAGCGAGCCACGTCGCGGCTCGTCCTGGCTCGGCCGCGGCCACGTGCGTGACGACTGCGCCACGACGCTCCCCGCGCGCGGCACCTCGTTGCGCCACGGGTCGGCACCGCGGAAGCGCGGCCGGCACAGCGGCGGCGTGCCCAGCGCGGCGGGCCCGAACAGCTCGGGGAACAGCCGCCCGAAGAGGCCGCGGAGCTGGGTGCCGTACGTGAGCAGCGCGACGTCGCGCTGGGGCGTCTGGTCCTCGTCGCTGCGGGCGAGCACGACCGCCGCCGCGAGCATCCCGCCGTTGCTGTGCCCGGACAGCACGACCCGGCGCCGCGGCGCGGCCGCCGCCCGGCGGGCCGGGGGCAGGTCCAGGGCGTCCAGCCACGCGTCCAGGCGTCCCCGGACCTCGGGGACGACCCGTTCGGCGTAGCACGGGGGGCCGAAGGGGTGCGCGGCACGGGGCAGGAAGCACATCAGATCCCACAGCACGCCGGCGGGCCGCCCGGCGCCGTCACGGCCCGCGGCGGCGACGCTGACCGCCAGGAGCGTCGCGGCCGTGCCGAGCGCGGGCGCAGCGAGACGGGCGACGTCGTGACCCGGCTCGAGGGAGGACAGGACCGGCAGGTCGGCGAGCGCCAGCGTCAGGCTGAGGAGCAGGGCCAGCAGGAAGAACGCCGCGAGCACCCCGACCACCAGCTCGGCGCGCTGCCCCGCCGCGGCGTGCCGGCGCATGCGCAGCACCCGCAGCACCCGGACGGGCAGGGCCGAGGAGTCGACGGTCCGGGGATCGTCGTCGCCGTAGCAGTCGCTGTCGGGGGTGGTGACGCTCCAGGTCCCCGGGGCGCGGGCGATCCACCGGAGCCTGCGCAGCACCGTCGCCAGCGCCGCGACAGCGACCGCCAGGAGGGCCAACCCGACGATCAGCCCGAACACGACGTACACCTCGGGCACGGTCAGGGCCCCGGAACCGTTCGCCACGGCCGCCGAGGGCTCCCGGCCGTCGACACGGACCACCTCGAACGTTGCGGTACCGGCCGGCCGCTGCAGGACCGAATGCGCGCCCAGGACGACGAGCGCCGACAGCAGGACGGCGAAACCGGCCGCCAGCAGCAGGAACACCGCCGGTCCCGTGCCCCACCAGGCCTCGTCGCCGTGGTGCGAGCGCCCGCGCGCCCACGTGGCGAGCACCAGGCCGACCAGCAGGACCGCGGCCGCCCCGGCCGTCCAGCACGCCGCGTCGATCCCCGTCAGCAGCGCCCACGCCCCCAGACCGAGCACGACTGCCAGGTACAGCAGGTGGGCCTGCGGCCGCAGGAACCACGAGCCCGACCGGGCTCCCGAGCGCCACGCCACGGCGCACACGCACAGCCCCACCAGGACGGCGACGAGCAGGGACGGCGCCGCGCCCAGTCCCACGACCGATCCCGCGGCGACGGTGACGCCGTCGCCCGACGGCGCGGGCGGCGCGGGCGGCGCGGGCGGTGGGGCGAGGCTCGCGACGTCGTGCGCGGCGAGCGACACGAGGCTCCCGGCCCAGGCAGCCACCGAGCCCGCCACGAGCACGTTCGCCCACACCGCGGGCCCGTGCCGCGCCCCGAGCCCGCGGCGGGCACCCACGTCGGCGCCCGCCGCGGAGTCCTGCACGGTGCGCCACACCGCGGCGACGACGACGAGCGCGCCCACCAGACCGGCCACCACGAGCCCCGGCGCGGTCGCCAGGGCGTCCTGCGGATCGCACTCGCGCAGGAAGTCCCGCATCCGTCGGCAGCCGGACGCCTCGGAACCGCGGACGGCTGCCGACACCGCGCCCGACCACCCGATCACGGCCGCCACGAACCCGATCCCGGCCGCCAGGTGCACGCGCTCGCCGGTGAGCGTCAGCACGCGGTGCGTCCAGAACCCCGGCGTGCTCAGCAGCGGGAACCGCGGCGCCGACTGCTCGGCCGTGGCCCCCGCAGCACCGGGGTACCCGCGGCCCTCGCCGCCCTTGCGGGCCGAGGTCAGCTCCTCGTAGCGCACCCGGGTGCGCTGTCCCAGCGCCCACAGCGCGACCAGCAGCGCCACGGGCACCGCCGACGACCAGGCGGCGCGGACCGCCGTCGGAGCGAACGCCAGGGCCTGGACGGCGTCCGGCAGCGCCGTGCACACGACGCGCTCGAGCTCCGGGTCGAGGCCCCGGGCGGACTCGGCCAAGCACTTGGTGGCCACCAGGTCGAGGGTGACCGTCAGCGTGGACGCCGTCAGGAGCAGCGTCAGCACCAGCGCGAACAGCCGCACCGCCGCCGCACCGCCGTGCTGGTAGGAGCGCACCCGGCGGCCGTTGCCCGCACCGTGCGCGCTCGTCGGGATGCGCCGCGCCCAGTAGGCGACGTTCGCCATGCCGAACGGGAGCACGAGCACCCACAGCAGCCGCACCACCCCCGACACCACCGCCCCGAACGACCACCCGCCGGGCGCCGCCCACGACAGCCGCGCCATCGCGCCCCAGGAGTAGGCCTCGCGGCGCACGCCCGGCGGGATCCGGCGCGGGTCGCAGCACTCCTCGCACCCGTCCGCGCCGTCCCCCTCGCAGCAGGTCCGCACCGGTTCCTGCGCCGGGGGCTCCTGGTCCCGGCGCCGGGCGTCGGGACCGGGCCACCAGAACGACCCCAGCGCGTCGCCGTGCACGCCGCGCAGGTCGACGGCCGCCGGTTCGACCTCGTGGGCCGCCAGCCCGAGCGCACCCGCCGGCGGCGTGTTGCTCACGCCGTGGATGCGCAGCTCGAGCACGTCGGCCTCGCTCTCGTGCGCTGCGCCCGCGGCCTGCGGCACGGTCGTCGACCCGCTCATGGCAGCCTCCCCCGACGGCGGGACCTACCGTGGTGGAGGCAGCGCGGCCGCTCGACGTGACACCCTCGGGACGGCTTTCACCCGCGCCGCGACGGACTCACTCCGGCACGGCGTCGGTGGCGGTGAGCGGCGCCGCGAACTGGCTCGCGTACAGCCGGGCGTACGCCCCGCCGGCCTCCAGCAGACGCGCGTGGTCGCCCTGCTCGACGATCCGGCCGTGCTCCATCACGACGATGAGGTCGGCGTCGCGGATCGTGGAGAGCCGGTGGGCGATGACGAACGAGGTGCGCCCGGACCGCAGGGCGTTCATCGCCTCCTGGACGAGGACCTCGGTGCGGGTGTCCACCGAGCTGGTCGCCTCGTCGAGCACGAGGATGTCCGGGTCCGCCAGGAACGCGCGCGCGATCGTCAGCAGCTGGCGCTCGCCGGCGGACAGCGCACCGCCGTCGCCGTCCAGGACCGTGTCGTAGCCGTCGGGCAGCGTCCGCACGAACGGGTCCACCGACGTCGCCCGCGTCGCGGCGAGGAACGCCTCCTCGTCGACGTCGTCGCCGTCGCGCACGCCGTAGCGCAGGTTCTCCTCGATGGTGCCCTCGAAGAGCCACGTGTCCTGCAGCACCATGCCGATGCGGGAGCGCAGCGCGTCGCGGGTCAGCTCCCGGGTGTCGACACCGTCGAGCGTGATCCGTCCGGCGTCGACCTCGTAGAAGCGCATCAGCAGGTTCACCAGCGTCGTCTTGCCTGCCCCGGTCGGGCCCACGATCGCGATCGTCCGCCCCGGCTCGGCCACGAGGTCGAGGTCCTCGATCAACGGCTCGTCGGGGTCGTAGGAGAACGCGACGCCCTCGAACGCCACCCGGCCGCCGGTGCGCTCCGGGACCCGGGCCGGATCCGGGTCGGGCCGCTGCTCGGGCGCGTCCAGCAGCTCGAAGACCCGCTCGGCGGACGCCACGCCTGACTGCAGCAGGTTCATCATCGAGGCGACCTGCGTCAACGGCTGGGTGAACTGGCGCGAGTACTGGATGAACGCCTGCACGTCACCGATCGAGAGCTGGCCGGACGCCACCCGCAGCCCGCCGATGACGGCCACCAGCACGTAGTTGAGGTTCGCCAGGAACCCCATCGACGGCTGGATGGTGCCGCTGATGAACTGCGAGCGTCGGGTCGCGTCGTAGACCGCCTCGTTCTCCCGGGCGAACGTCGCCGCGGCGTCGGCCTGCCGGCCGTACACCTTGACCAGCGCGTGCCCGGTGAACATCTCCTCGACGTGCGCGTTGAGCCGTCCCGTGGCCGCCCACTGGGCGACGAACTGCGGCTGCGACCGCTTGGCGATCGCCATGGTCAGCAGCACCGACAGCGGGACGGTCACCAGGGCGACGAGCGCGAGCACCCAGGAGATCCAGAACATCATCGCCAGCACGCCCACCACGGTGAGCACCGCGGTGACGAGCTGGGCGAGCGTCTGGGTCGTCGTCTGCGCGACGTTGTCGATGTCGTTGGTGACGCGCGAGAGGATGTCGCCCTTGGCCTGCTTGTCGACGTAGCTCAGGGGGATGCGGTGGAGCTTGGCCTCGACGTCGTCCCGCAGCCGGCGCACCGTGTGCTGCACGGCGACCGTCATGAGCCGCGACTGCAGCCAGCCGAACACGAACGCGCCGAGGTAGACGAGCACCGCGGTGCCGAGGACCTGGGCCAGCTGTTCGGTGTCGACGCCCTGGCCGGGCACGACGTCGCCCATCGAGGCGAGCATGTCGGCCTGGGTGTCGTCCCCGGCGGCCCGCAGCGCGGCGACCGCCTCGTCGGTGGTGGTGCCCGCCGGCAGGGTGCGACCGAGCATCTGGCCGACGACACCCGCGAAGATCACGTTCGTTGCGTCACCGAGGATCTTGGGGCCCAGGACGGTCAGGGCGACCGAGGCGACGCCGCACGCGGTCAGCACGGCGACGCGAGCCCGCTCGGGCCGCATCGTGCCGGCGAAGCGGCGCAACGACCCGGCGAAGTCCATCGCCCTGGCCGTCGGCATCCCGGCCCCGCCGCCCATCGGCCCGCCTCCGGGACGCGGCGGCGCCGAGCGGCCGGCCGGGGCGCTCATGCGGCCTCCTCCAGCGACATCTGGGACGTCACGATCTCCGCGTACGTCTCGTTCGTCGCGAGCAGCTCGGTGTGCGTCCCCCGTCCGACGACGCGCCCCTGGTCGAGCACGAGGATCTGGTCGGCGTCACGGATCGTGGCGACCCGTTGCGCGACGACGAGCACGGTCGCGTCCCGGGTCCGTGGGCGCAGTGCCGCGCGCAGCCGGGCGTCGGTCGCGTAGTCGAGCGCGGAGAACGAGTCGTCGAACAGGTACACCCGAGGTGCGCGGATCACGGCCCGAGCGATGGCGAGACGTTGCCGCTGGCCGCCGGAGAAGGTCGTCCCGCCCTGGGCCACCGGTGCCTCGAGCCCGTCCGGCAGCGCGGCCACGAACTCCCGGGCCTGGGCGACCTCGAGCGCGGCCCACATCTCGTCCTCGGTGGCGTCGGCCTTGCCGTACCGGAGGTTGTCGGCGACCGTGCCCGAGAAGAGGAACGCCTTCTGCGGGACCAGACCGAGCAGGCCGCCCAGGTCGCCGAGCGCGAGGTCGCGCACGTCGACACCGTCGATGCTCACCCGGCCACCCGTGACGTCGAAGAGCCGCGGCACCAGGTTCAGCAGGGTGGTCTTGCCCGCACCGGTGGACCCGATGATCGCGGTCGTCCGCCCGGGCTCGGCGGTGAACGTGATGTCGTGCAGGACCGGCTCGTCGGCCCCGGGGTACCCGAACTGCACGGACTCGAACCGCAGCCGCCCGCGCGGCCCTCCGCCGTCGGACAGCGACTCCAGCGCGACCGGGGCGTCGGGCTCGACCACCGACGTCTCGGTGCCGAGCACCTCGCTGATCCGCCCCGCCGCCACGGACGCGCGCGGGATCATCATGACCATCATCGTCGACATCATCACGGCCATCAGGATGAACATGATGTAGGACAGGAACGCCATCAGGGAGCCGACCTGCAGGTCGCCGTCGGAGACCTCGCCGGCACCGAACCACAGGACCGCCACCTGGGACAGGCTCATGATGAGCATCACCAGCGGGAACGCGAGCGCCATGAGCTTGCCGGCGGCCAGCGACACGTCGTAGAGCCGCTCGTTGGCGGCACCGAAACGTTCGACCTCGCGGCGTTCGCGCACGAACGCACGGACCACGCGCAGGCCCGTGATCTGCTCGCGCAGCACGGCGTTGATGGTGTCGATGCGCGCCTGCATGCCGCGGAAGTAGGGCACCATCCGCCACAGGAGCAGCCCGACCGCGACGCCGAGCACGGGCACGATCACCACGAGCAGGAGCGAGAGCGAGGGGTCCTCACGCAGCGCCATGACGATGCCGCCGACCATCATGATCGGCGCCATGACCATCACCGTGAAGGTCATCAGGACGACCATCATGACCTGCTGGACGTCGTTGGTGGTGCGGGTGATCAGCGACGGCGCCCCGAACCGGCCGAGCTCGCGCGCGGAGAAGCCCTGCACGGCGTCGAACAGGTCGCGACGCAGGTCACGGCCGAACGCGGTCGCGGCCCGCGCCCCGAGGAACACGGCGCCGACGGCGCAGACGACCTGGCCGAGACTGACCAGCAGCATCCATCCGCCGACCCGCATGATGTAGCCGGTGTCACCGGTCGTCACCCCGTCGTCGACGATGTCGGCGTTCAGCGACGGCAGGTACAGCGACCCGAGCGTCTGGCCGACCTGCAGCAGAAGCAGCACCACGACGGCGGCGTAGTAGGGCCGCAGGTAGCGGCGAGCCAGCGGGACGAGCATCCGACCTCCGGGGCGGGACGGGGCCGCACGCGCGCGACCCCCCGTCACCCTATGCCGGGCACGGGGGGTCGCGCGGGCGCCGCACGGTGCACTACTGCTGCGGAGGCTGCTCCTCGTCACCGAGCGTGCGCGGCTGCGGCGAGGCCGGCGGCGCCGGCGGCTGCTCGCCGGCCGGACGCTGCCCGCGCTCGACCGACGGGTCGAACGGCGAACCCGACCGGGTGCCCGAGCTCGTGGCGTCGGCGGTCGCGGCCTCGGCCTGGCGGCGGGCCTCGGCGAGCGCCTCGCCCGGGTCCTGCAGCCCGGACTGGCCCAGCGCGGAGGACAGCGCGGCGCCGACGCCGCCGTCGCCCTCGTCGTCGTCCCCCGGCTCGGTGGGGATGCCCGGGGTCCCCGGCGTGCCGCCGAAGCCCTTCGCGATGGAGCCCAGCGCGGCGGTGAACTCGGTGGGGACCACCCACAGCTTGGACGACGAGCCGTTGGCGATCTCCGGCAGCATCTGCAGGTACTGGTAGGCCAGCAGCTTCGGGTCCGGGTTGCCCTGGTGGATCGCCTCGAAGACCTGCAGGATCGCGCGGGCCTCGCCCTCGGCCTGCAGGATCGCCGACTGTGCGTCACCCTCGGCCTTGAGGATCTGGGACTGCTTCTCACCCTCGGCGGTGAGGATCTGCGACTGCTTGACGCCCTCGGCGGTGAGGATCGCGGCACGACGGTCGCGCTCGGCACGCATCTGCTGCTCCATCGCGCCCTGCACGGAGGCGGGCGGTTCGATGGACTTCAGCTCGACGCGGTTGACGCGCACGCCCCAGCGTCCGGTCGCCTCGTCGAGGACGCCGCGCAGCTGGCCGTTGATCTGGTCACGGCTGGTCAGCGTCTGCTCGAGGTCCATGGAGCCGACGACGTTGCGCAGCGTGGTGACGGTGAGCTGCTCGATACCGGTGATGTAGTTCGAGATCTCGTAGACGGCCGACTTGGGCTCGGTCACCTGGAAGTAGATGACGGTGTCGATCTCGACGACGAGGTTGTCGGACGTGATGACCGGCTGCGGCGGGAACGAGACGACCTGCTCACGCAGGTCGACGCCGGCACGCACCTTGTCGATGAAGGGCACCAGCCAGTGCAGGCCCGGGTCGAAGGTCTTCTGGTAGCGGCCGAGGCGCTCGATGATCAGCGCGGTGGCCTGCGGCACGACACGGACCATCTTGAACAGCGCCGTGACCACGAAGACCACGAAGGCGAGCAGGACGATCCAGAGGATGATGGTTCCTGGTTCCACGGAGGGACTCTTTCCGTTGTCGGTTCGGCCCGGCGGGCCGCTCAGGCGATCCGGCCGCCGTCGTCGGTGGGGGTCGTGTCCGGCGCGGCGGCGGGCTGGACGACGGCGGTCGCGCCGTCGATGGCCACGACCCGCACCTCGACCCCCTCGGGCACGCGGCCGCTGCTGTTGGCGATGCCGTCGTCGGGAAGGCGGGCCGACCAGACCTCGCCCGAGAGCTTGACCCGCCCGCCGGTCTCCGTCACCTCGGCGATGACCACGGCGAGCCGACCCACCTGGGCGGCGGTGTTGGTCTCCTGCAGCGGTTCACGCTGCCGGAGGTTGGTCAGCAACCAGGGTCGCAGCACGCCGAGCAGCAGCACCGCCACCACGCAGGCCACGACGATCTGGAGCCACAGCGGCCCGCCGGCGCCCGCGGTGATGCCGCCCGCCACCGCTCCACCGGCGAGCATGATGAACACCAGGTCGAGGGTCAGCATCTCCACCACGGCCAGGACGAACGCCCCGGCGACCCACCACAACCAGCCGTCCATGATCTCCTCCGACCGCACCGTCTGCTTTGGTCAAAAAATACCAAAGATCGCTGGTCGCCGAGGAGGGACGCGGCCGCGTCAGTGCGAGGAGGTCCGCGTGGACCGTGCCGCGCGCGCCAGCCACCGCCCGCCGCCGTGGGCCACGAGCAGGTCCATCCCGAACGCCTTCGAGAGGTTCTCGGCCGTGAGGACCTCCTCGATCGGCCCGGCCGCCTCGACCGTGCCGTCGCCGAGCAGCAGCAGGTGGGTGAACCCCGGCGGGATCTCCTCCACGTGGTGCGTGACGAGCACCAGCACCGGGGACGCAGGATCCGCGGCCAGCTCGCTCAGGGCACCGACCAGCTCCTCGCGCCCCGCCAGGTCCAGGCCGGCAGCGGGCTCGTCCAGGAGCAGCACCTCGGGGTCCGTCATGAGCGCCCGCGCGATCTGGACGCGCTTGCGCTCCCCCTCCGAGAGGGTGCCGTAGCGCCGGTCGACGAGATCGGCGACGTCGAACGCGGCCAGCAGCGCGGCGGCCTGGTCCTCGTCGAGCTGCTCGTACTCCTCGCGCCACCGGCCGGTGACGCCGTAGGCGGCGGTCAGCACGACGTCGCGCACGGTCTCCCCGCCGGGGATGCGGTCGGCGAGCGCCGCGGAGGAGAACCCGATGCGCGGTCGCAGCTCGAAGACGTTCGTGGTGCCCAGCCGCTCGCCCAGCAGGTCCACCGTGCCGGCCGTCGGGTGCGACCTGGCGGCGAGGATCTGCAACAGAGTGGTCTTGCCCGCCCCGTTCGGGCCGAGCACGATCCAGCGCTCCCCCTCCGAGACGGTCCAGTCGATCTTGTCGACGATGGTGTTGGTGCCTCGTCGGACGGTGACACCCTGCAGGTCGAGTACCGCGCTCATGGTGCCCGACCCTACCGGAGCGGCAGGGTCCGACCGGACCCGGTCCGCCCGTGTCGAGACGGTGCCGCGGACGAAACATCCGGCGTCTATGGTTCTCGGATGAGCGAGTCCACCGCCCTGCCCCGCAGCGTCGTGCTCGCCCTGTGGCTGCAGGCCACCGGCGCTTCGCACGGGCTCGCCGTCCGGTCGGTCACCGACGACGACGAGCCGCACACCGTCGTCGGGCTGCCGGGCGCCGCGGGCGAGGGCACCCTCGCGGACCTGGTCGCCGCGTTCTCCGCCGGCCCGCGCGAGGTCTGCGCCGCGCTGCCCGCACCCGGGGACCCCTGCGGGGTGCCGGCGGCGGCGGGTGCGCAGGCCACCGACGCCGGCGAGTGCGTGCTGCTCGCCACCCCGGCGGGCTCGTGGGCCGCCGTGCCCGAGGTGACGTTCTTCGGCAGCGAGCTCGAACCGGGTCATCTCGTCACGTGGCGGCTCCTCGAGGTGCCGGCGTGGTCCACGCTGGTGGCCGGGACGGTCGGCTCGCTGGCCGACGCCGAACGCGAGCTGCGCAGCAGCCTCGTCGTGGCCACCGAGGCTCTCGACTCCCTCGACGTCGCCCGGTGGCGGGACGACGCCGCCGACGCCATCGAGCGCGTGCGCAGCTCGACCACCGCCGGCTGGCCCGTCCCCGAGCTCGAGGGACGCCGGGCCCGGGTGCTCCAGCTGGCCTGGAAGCTCCTCGCCATCGTGGACCTCGCGGGCGCCGACGACGGCGGGGCCGTCAACCTGTGGCAGGCCGACCAGCGCTCGACGGCGCTGCGCGAGGTGGAGCGCACGGCCCGCCGGGCCCTCGGGGCGGCCACCTACGCGGCGGTCCGCTGACCCCTCGAGCCCTGGCGGGCCGTGCGCCGTGACTCGGCCTCAGCGGTCGCGCACGACCTTCGCGTCGCCCGACCTGTCGATCTCGAAGGCGTCGACCACGGTGCCGTCGAGGGTGCGCGCCTCGTAGCCAAGAGTGTCGCCGTCCACGGAGATCACCTGGTACGTCTGCGTGTCTCCGAGCTGGGTCCGCACCCGGGCACGGCCCAGGTTCCAGTCGAACCGTGAGGGCTCGTACATCTTCGGTCCGGTCACCGAGACGACGTACACGGGGCCCGTGGTCACGCCCGCCCGGTCGGTCTCGTTCGCCCGCAGACCGCCGCGACCGTACGAGTGGTCGTGGCCCTGCAGCACGAGGTCGACGTCGTGCTCCTCGATCACGTCCAGCCAGTAGTGCCGCGGGATCACGCCGGACCGCCCCTCGGAGCTGCCGAACATCGGCTGGTGATAGGTGACCACGGTCCACTCGTTCGGGTTGTCGCTCAGGACGCGGTCGAGCCACGCCGCCTGGTCCTCCATCCAGTCCTGCACGTCGAACCACGGCGCCGCCTGGAAGTTGCCGTTCAGCGTCACGAACCGCACGCCCTGGTAGTCCGTAAACCAGACCGTGTCGTCCAGGTCGTCGTCGCCCGGGCCGTTCCCCGTGCCCGGGAACTGGTGGTTCCAGACCGAGGCGAGGTCCCAGTCCTCGTACTCGTGGTTGCCCACCGTCGTCACGTGGTTCATCGAGGCCGTCGCGTCGCCCTGGGCGGCGTACCACTCGTCCCACTGGCTCTGCGACTCGGCGTCGTTGACCAGGTCCCCGGCGTGGACCGCGAGCGCCGCGTCCGGGACGGCGTCGTACGCCGCCCGCACGACCGGAGCGGCCCCGGCGGTGATGTCGTTCTGCACGTCGCCGAAGTAGAGGAGCTCGAACGGCTCGTCGGTGGCGCTCGCCGTGGTGAACTCGGCCCAGCCGCTCCAGGCCTCGCCGTCGCCGACGCGGTAGCGGTAGGTGGTGCCCGGCGCCAGGCCGGTGAGCTCGGCACGGTGGTAGAAGCCTCCGCCCGCCTGTCCGGTCCGCGCGGCCGGCGACGTCGTGGTCGCCCCGCCGCCGGCCGGTCCGTGCTCGACGACGGATCCCGTCCGCACCGCCGTGCGCCAGGTGATCGTCTGCGACGTGTCCGGTGCGGTCGTCGGGTTGAGCGTGACGCGCCGGGGCGTCTCCGGCGTCTCGGCGCCGGCGGCCTGCGTCGCGCCGAGGGCGAGCACGGCCGCCAGCGTGGCGGTCAGGGCGGTCCGCGCGCTGCGGGACGGACGGTGGGTGGTGTTCACGGGCTCCTCCTCGGTCGGTCCCCTGCCCGACCAGGCTCGCCATCTGCGGCGACGCCCACGTGAACCCGGGAGGAACTCGCGCCGAACCCTCCGCGTCAGCCCGCGAGGGCCCCGCCGAGCAGCCCCACCGCGGACACCAGGCACAACCAGAGCGCGGCGGGCCGGATCGCGCCGGCCGGGATGCGGCGCACCAGGACCCGCGCGACGAGCGCTCCGAGGCCCACGCCGAGCACGAGCCAGGACGCGACCTCCAGGTCCCCGCGGCCGAGGTCGCCGGAGACGGCGTAGACCGCCAGGGACACAAGGGTCGTGGTCAGGAAGAACAGCGACAGGTTGGCCCGGTGTCGCGACGGGTCGTCGGCGCGGTAGACCACGACCACCGGGGGCCCGGGGGTCGCGGCGATCGTCGACAGGGCGCCGCCGAGGACGCCGGCGGCCGCCAGCGTCCCCCGGTTCTGGCGCACGCGCCATCCCGCCAGGCTCGCGATCGTGCCCAGGGCGATGGCCGCCATGACCACCAGCGTGAGCAGCAGGAGCGGCCCGGGCACCAGCCGGGGGTCGACGATCATCAGCAGCGGTCCGCCGAGCACCCCGAACCCTGACCCGGTGGCGAACTGCACGAACGTCGACAGCGTGACGGCCGCCAGGGCCAGCAGCACGATCTCGACCGGGACGCTCACGTCAAGCTTCGCGGCGGTGGACCACCTGGGCGGAGGTCTGGTCGCGAGCGAGCATGAGGATCTGGTCGATGTTGACGTGCGGCGGTCGGGTGGCCACCCAGCTCACGGTGTCCGCGACGTCCTCGGCCGTCAGCGGCTCGACGCCCTCGTACACGGCGTCGGCCTTGGCCTGGTCGCCCTTGAACCGCACGAGCGAGAAGTCGGTGTGCACCATGCCCGGGTCGATCTCGCAGACGCGGACGGGCTGACCGAGCAGCTCCAGGCGCAGGACCCGGGTCAGGGCGGCCACGGCATGCTTCGCGGCGTTGTAGCCCGCCCCGCCCTTGTAGGGCTCGCGCGCGGCGATGGAACCGATCGTGATGACCTGACCGTCCCCCGAGTCGACCAGCTTGCTCAGCAGCGCCTGAGTGACACGCAACGTGCCCAGCACGTTGACGTCGTACATCCACTGCCAGTCGTCCAGATCGGCCTCGGCCACCGAGTCGGTACCGAGCGCTCCACCCGCGTTGTTGACCAGGACGTCGCAGCGCTCGACCTGCGCGGCGAACGCGGCCACCGAGTCGTCGTCGGTGACGTCCAGCGGGATCGCCCGGCCGCCGCACTCGGCGGCGATCCTCTCGAGCTTGTCCACCCGGCGCGCCCCGAGCACGACGTCGTAGCCCACCGCCGCGAGCGCCCTGGCGGTGGCTGCGCCGATGCCGGAGCTCGCGCCGGTGACGACGGCGACGGGGGTGCTGGCGGAGATGGTGTGCGACATGAGGGGTCCTTCCTTTCCTGGGCGCCGGAGCCGGCGACGTCGCTGGTCGGGTCGTGGGAGCTGTGGCGCCTCAGCCCGCCGACGTCCCGGTCGGCAGCTGGTACCAGACGGCCCAGACGAACACCGCGATCGCGACGGGCAGCGCGATCCTGCCGAGCGTCTCCACCCACGCGAGCTGGCGTCCGAGCATCCCGCAGCGGCGCACGGCCTCGCGCTGGACGGCGTACGACCACCGCACCGACCGGTAGCCCGCGGAGAGGTAGGCGAGGTCGATCAGCCGCCGGCCGCGGGACGTCGCCTCGGTGCCCTTGACCCAGGCGGCCTGGGCGAGGGGCGCCGCCAGGAGGAGCCCGGCCAGGTTGACGACGATCCGCAGCGCCCAGCCCGCCGCCAGGATGACCAGCGGCGACAGGATGACGGCGAAGAACTGCCCGGGGTTGGTGATGCGGGAGATCGCCTCGGCGGTGAACTCACCGTTCAGCACCGCCACGGCGGCGCCGACGGTGATGATCGGCCAGACCGCGCGGCGCACGGCGCGCAGGACCAGCAGGGTGGCGGCGTCGCCGCGGCCCGCCCGCAGGAACGCGGCCGGGCGGACCTGCTCCTCGGGGCTGAAGGTGGCGCCGCGCCCTCGCACGTCCTCCCAGAGGGAACCGTGCCGACGGGGCGCGCGGTTGCTCACGGGGCCAGCACGGCGCGGTAGACGTCCATCGTCCGCTCGGCGACCGCGGTCCAGGCGAAGCTCTCCTCGGCGCGACGGCGGCCGGCCGCGCCCATCGCGGCGGCCCGTGCCGGGTCGGCGACGACGTCGGCGAGCGCCGCGGCGAGGTCCGTCTCGAACCGCTCCGGGTCGACCGGGGTGCCGGTGCCGTCGTCGACCTGGTCGATCGGCACCAGGACCCCCGTGACGCCGTCGTCGACGACCTCGGGGATCCCGCCGGTGGCGGTGCCGACCACGGGCAGCCCGATCGCCATCGCCTCGAGGTTGACGATGCCGAGCGGCTCGTACACCGACGGGCACACGAACGCCGTGGATGCCGCGAGCACCGCGCTGAGCTCGGGGCGGGGCAGCATCTGCTCGATCCAGACCACGCCGGCGGCGTCTCCCCCGCCGCGGGCGGTGCGCAGGTCGTCGACCAGCCCGCGCACCTCGGCCATGATCTCCGGGGTGTCGGGCGCTCCGGCGCACAGCACGACCTGGACCTCGCGGGGCAGACGTGCGGCCGCACGCAGGAAGTGGGGCAGGCCCTTCTGCCGCGTGATGCGGCCGACGAACACGACGGCCGGACGCTGCGGGTCGATGCCGTGCGACGCCGCCACGCGCGCGGTCTCGTCGGGTCCGGGACGCACCCAGCCGTCCAGGTCGATGCCGTTGTGCACCACGTGCACGCGGTCGGGGTCCAGGTCGGGGTAGCAGCGCAGGATGTCGGCGCGCATGCCGGCCGAGACGGCGATGATGCCGGCCGCCCCCAGGTAGGCGGTGCGCTCGGCCCAGCTCGAGACGGCGTAGCCGCCGCCGAGCTGCTCGGCCTTCCACGGCCGCAGGGGTTCGAGCGAGTGCGCGGTGATCACGTGCGGCACGCCGTGCAGCAGGGACCCGAGGTGCCCGGCGAGGTTGGCGTACCACGTGTGGGAGTGCACCAGGTCGGCGCCGGCGACGTCGTCGGCCATCGCCAGGTCCACACCGAGCGTGCGCAGCGCAGCGTTGGCGCCGGCGAGCGTGTCCGGGACGTCGTAGCCGGTGACGTCGGGGTCCGGGCGGGGACCGTCGAAGCAGCGCACGCGGACGTCGGCGTGCGGGCGCAGGACGGCGGACAGCTCGGCGACGTGGACGCCGGCTCCGCCGTAGACGTGCGGCGGGAACTCGCGGGTCAGCAGGTCGACCCTCGGTACGGTGCTCACGCAGGCCAAGGTATCGTCTGCGGCCGCGTCGCGCGGCATGCGGGCCCCCGAGGTCCTAGGGTCGACCCATGGCGTCGTCACATCCCCGGGTCCTGGCCATCGTCCTCGCCGGCGGCGAGGGGAAGCGGCTCATGCCGCTCACCTCCCAGCGGGCCAAGCCGGCGGTGCCGTTCGGCGGGATCTACCGGCTGGTCGACTTCGCCCTGTCGAACATCATCAACTCCCACTACCTGCACGTCATCGTGCTGACGCAGTACAAGTCGCACTCGCTGGACCGCCACATCTCCAAGACGTGGCGCATGTCCGCGCTGCTCGGCAACTTCGTGTCCTCCGTGCCGGCGCAGCAGCGCGTCGGCAAGCACTGGTACCTGGGCTCGGCCGACGCCATCTACCAGTGCCTCAACATCATCGACGACGAACGTCCCGACATCGTGGTGGTGGTCGGCGCCGACCACGTCTACCGCATGGACTTCTCCCAGATGGTCGAGGCGCACGTGGAGTCGGGGGCGCGTGCCACCGTCGCCGCGATCCGGCAGCCGATCTCGCTGGCGGACCAGTTCGGCGTCATCGACGTGGACCCGGCCGACCCGACGCGCATCCGCGAGTTCCTGGAGAAGCCGGTGAACCCGGTCGGGCTGCCGGACTCCCCCACCGAGATCCTCGCCTCGATGGGCAACTACGTGTTCGACGCCGACGCGCTGGTCGAGGCGGTCACCAAGGACTCGACGAACCCGGACTCCCGGCACGACATGGGCGGCGACATCGTCCCCGCGTTCGTGGCCGACGGCACCGCGGGCGTGTACGACATGGTGCGCAACGAGGTCCCGGGTGCCACCGACCGCGACCGCTACTACTGGCGCGACGTCGGCACGATCGACGCCTACTTCGAGGCGAACAAGGACCTCATCGCCGTCCAGCCGGTCTTCAACCTCTACAACGAGGACTGGCCCCTGTTCACGGGCTACACGGGACTGCCCCCGGCGAAGTTCGTGCACGCCGGGCCCGGCCGGCTCGGGCACGCCGCGGACTCGATCGTCTCACCAGGTGTCCTCGTCTCCGGCGCGACCGTCGCGGGGTCCATCCTGTCCCCAGGAGTGCACCTGCACTCCTGGGCGACCGTCACCGACTCCGTCCTCATGGACGGTGTCCAGGTGAACCGGCACGCCCAGGTCCACCGCGCCATCCTCGACAAGAACGTGGTGGTGGACGAGCGTGCCCGGATCGGCGTCGACCACGAGGAGGACCGGGCCCGCGGGTTCACCGTCACCGACTCGGGGATCACCGTCGTCCCGAAGGGTTCCCACGTTGCCTGACCGCGCCACCGCGCCCCTGCCCGACCCGACCGATCTCGCCGGCACTGGCGGCCGCCGTCGCCTCGTCGTCACCGACGTCGACTCGACGTTCCTGACCGGCGAGGTCATCGAGCTGATCGCCGACCACGCGGGCGCGCGCGAGGCGGTCGCGGCCGTGACCGAGCGGGCCATGCGCGGCGAGCTCGACTTCGCCGAGTCGCTGCGCGAGCGCGTCGCGACGCTGGCGGGCGTCCCGGTCACCGCCCTGGACGCCGTGCGGGACGCCGTCGTGCTCACGCCGGGCGCCGCCGAGCTGGTGGCCGAGGTCCGTCGTCGGGGATGGGAGTTCGGGCTGGTCTCCGGCGGGTTCGCGGAGGTCCTGGAGCCGCTCGCCGCCTCGCTCGGCATCACGCGCTGGCGGGCGAACCGCCTGGAGGCCGTCGACGGCGTCCTGACGGGCCGGACCGTCGGTCCCGTCGTGGACCGGGCCGTCAAGGAGGCCACCCTGCGCGGGTGGGCGGCCGACCTGGGGCTGTCGATGGCCGACACCGTCGCGGTCGGCGACGGCGCCAACGACCTCGACATGATCGGCGCGGCCGGGGTGGGCATCGCCTTCGCCGCCAAGCCGCTGGTGCGCGCCCAGGCTCCCTACAGCGTCGACGGGCCACGCCTCGACGAGGTGCTGCGGGTCGTCGACGAGGTCGACGCGGGCTGACGAAGCCGCCCGGCGGCCGCGGCGGGCGTCAGGACGGGCGGCCGACCCGCGCCAGGGTCGCGGACTTCTTGCCCCACCGGTCCCAGGGCAGCTTGGTCGCGTGCAGCACCGAGAATGTGGCGGTGGGCACGCCGACCCGCACCTGGGCCAGGGCTGCGTCGTCGGAGCTCTTGTCGGCCAGGTGCGCGGCCGTGGCGGCCATCGTCGGCTCGTGGCCGATGACGAGCAGCGTGCGCACGTCCGGGTCGACGCCGCGCACGAGCTCCAGGACGTCCGAGACGCTAGCGGAGTACAGCTCCCGGCGCACCTCGAACGGCAGGTCCGCCTGGTGGTGCCCGAGGTGGTGGCGGGCCAGGTCCCAGGTCTGGCGGGTCCGCAGCGCCGAGGACACGAGCGTGAGCTCGGGCACGAGCCCCGCTGCCGTCAGCGCCATCCCGACGCGTCCGGCCTGCTTGCGACCCTGGGTCGCCAGCGGCCGCTCGACGTCGGTCGCCGAGCTCTTCGCCGGTTCCGCCTTGGCGTGGCGGAGCAGGACGAGACGACGCCCCGGCAGCGGGGCGTCGTCCGACGGCCTGGGATGCTTCATGACGGGGAGTTCACTGCCCCATCGCGTGGACGCCGCCGTCCACGTGCACGATCTCGCCCGTCGTCGCGGGGAACCAGTCCGACAGGAGGGCGACGACGGCACGCGCCGCCGGCTCCGCCGTCGTCTGGTCCCACCCGAGGGGGGCACGCCGGGGCCAGTTGTCCTCCATCGTCTCGAAGCCGGGGATCGACTTGGCCGCCGTGGTGCGGATCGGGCCCGCCGAGACCAGGTTCGCCCGGATGCCGGCCGGGCCGAGGTCGCGGGCGAGGTAGCGGTTCGCCGACTCCAGACCGGCCTTGGCCACGCCCATCCAGTCGTAGACCGGCCAGGCGAACTCGGCGTCGAACGTCAGGCCGACGTAAGCACCGCCGTCGGCCATCAGCGGCTGGGCCGCCGTGATCAGGGACTTGTACGAGTAGGTCGAGATCTGCAGCGCGGTGGCGACGTCGTCCCACTCGGCGGACAGGAAGTTGCCGCCCATGACGGACTGCGGGGCGAAACCGATGGAGTGCACGACGCCGTCGAGCCGGTCGGTGTGCTCACGCACCTGGTCGGCGAGCGAGGCGAGGTCCTCGGGGCTGGTCACGTCGAGCTGGACGACGGGCGCCGGGGACGGCAGGCGCTTGGCGAAGGCCTGGGTGAGCTTCATCTGACGCCCGAACGACGTCAGGACGACCTCGGCCCCCTCGGACTGGGCGAGCCGGGCGGCGTGGAAGGCGATGGAGCTGTCCGTGAGGACGCCGGTGATGAGCAGCTTCTTGCCGGCGAGCAGAGGCATGATGACCTTTCGGTGAAGTTCTGGGAGGAGGGTATCTGGCACGGCGTCCGTTTGGACAGTCAGTGCCCCATGCCGAGGCCGCCGTCGACGGGCACGACCGCGCCGGAGACGTAGCCGGCGGCGTCCGAGGCGAGGAACTCGACCACCCCGGCCACCTCCTCGGTGGCGGCGAAGCGGCCGGCGGGGATCGAGGCCTTGTACTTCTTCTGGGTGTCCTCGGGCAGCGCGGCCGTCATGTCGGTCTCGACGAAGCCGGGGGCGACGACGTTCGCGGTGATGCCCCGCCCGCCCAGCTCGCGGGTGATCGACCGCGCCATGCCCACCAGGGCGGCCTTGGTCGAGGAGTAGTTGACCTGTCCCGGACCGCCGTACAGCCCGACGACCGACCCGATGAGCACGATGCGGCCGGTCCGCGCCCGGATCATCCCCTTGGACGCCCGGCGCACGCAGCGGAACGTCCCGGTGAGGTTGACGTCGACCACCTGGTCGAACTCGTCGTCGCTCATGCGCATCAGCAGCTGGTCGCGGGTGACCCCGGCGTTGGCGACGAGCACCGTCGGCGCGCCGAGCTGCTGCTCGATCTCGCCGAACGCCGCGTCGACGGCGGCGCTGTCGGTGACGTCGGCCACGAACCCGTGGACGCCGTCGGGCAGCTCGCCGCCCCGGTAGAGGGTGGCGACGGTGTCCCCCGCGGCCACGAACCGCTCGGCGATGGCGCGCCCGATCCCCCGGGCGGCACCGGTCACCACGACGACCCGGCCCGTGTGCTCTGCTGGCTGTGCCACGAGTGCTCCTTCCGACGACGGGCGCGACGGCCCGGGCGCACCTGGCGTGCACCGGTGCGACCGTACCCCGACCCGCACCGCCGACCGCGCTGCCGACGCGGCAGACGTGCTCACGCGCGTTTGTCGGATTCCTCCAAACGCGCGCTCGTCACGGCGCCGCCGGAAGTTCACCCGCACGGCCGTAGACTGGGCGGGTGAGCACGCCCCGCCACCCCGAGGTCACCTCGATCACGGCGGTCCCGACCTCCATGGCCGAGGACCAGGGCCGACGCCTGCGCCAGTACATGGCGCAGATGGGCCTGCGGATCGTGCTCATCATGCTCGCCGCGTTCTTCGTGGACGGCTGGCTGCTGTGGGTGTGCATCGCCGGGGCGATCGTCCTGCCGTACACCGCGGTGATCTTCGCCAACGCCGGGCGCGACCGCACGACCCACGAGGTCGCCGCCGTCCCGCCGGTCCCCCCCGCCGAGCTGCCCGCCACGCCCACGGCGCCGCCGGCCGAGCAGCACCGGGTCGTGGAGCACCGCGTGGTGGACCACCAGGAGGGCGACCAGTCCGCGGGCACAGACGACACCGACCGGAAGGACGACGACTGATGGACGTGCTCGGGCTCGGCGCCGACCCCGTCGCCACCGACGCGCTGGTCTGCTCGGCCAAGGGTTGCCGCTCGGACGCCCGCTGGGGCCTGCTGTGGAACAACCCGAAGCTGCACGCTCCCGCACGCCGCAAGGTGTGGCTCGCGTGCGACGACCACCGTGAGCACCTCGAACAGTTCCTCGGCGCGCGCGGCTTCTGGAAGCAGACCGTCGGCGTCGACGACCTGGAGCACGTGTGAGGCGGACCCGCCGGCAGTGGGTCACGCTCGGCCTCGCCGCCGTCCTGCTCGCCGCGCTGTGCGTCCTGGCGGCGTTCTGGCAGTGGCACCGCTACACCGACCGCCAGGCCCAGATCGCGCTCGTGGAGTCCAACTACACCTCGCAGCCGGTCCCCCTGGCCGACGTGCTTTCAGGGCCGGGCGACGCGCTGGACGGCGACGACGAGTGGCGGCCCGCCGTCGTCGTCGGCGAGTACGCGACCGAGGACACCGTGCTGCTGCGCAACCGGCCGGTGAACGGCACGCCGGGCTTCCACGTGCTGGTGCCGCTGCGCACCGAGCTGGACGGCACCGCGACCGTGCTCGTGGTGGACCGGGGATTCGTGCCGCTCGGCGCGGACGCCAGCGGACCGGCCGCCGTCCCCGACCCGCCGGCGGGCGAGGTCACCGTGACCGTCACGCTGCGACCCGACGAGCCGGCGTCCGACCGCGGCGCGCCCGCCGGGCAGGTCCAGCGCATCAACACCGAGCAGGTGCTGGCCGAGGGCCGCGACGGCGGCGCCTGGGCCGACGGCGCGACCGTCGGGGCGTACGGGCAGCTGCGTGCCGAGGACCCGGCCGCCGCCGTGGCGCTGGTCCCGGCCCCCCGGCCCGACACGGATCCCGGGTCCCACCTGAGCTACACGTTCCAGTGGGTCATCTTCGCCCTCGGTGCCGTGGGCGGGTTCGTGCTGCTGTGGCGCCGCGAGACGCGCGCGGCGACGGTCACCGCCGGGGAGCTTCTCGCCGCCGAGGACCCCGACGGCACGTCACGGCCGCCGCGGCAGCGGCGCCGGCGGGTCGACGAGGAGTACGAGGACGCGCTGGTCGACGCCGCCCACCAGGTCCCCGCGAGATCGACGCACCCGGACTGAGATCGACCCACGGTGCGTCGATCTCGCGACGGGTGGGTCGATCTCGCCGCCGGCGGGTCTCGCGACCGGCGTCACGCCAGGGACACGAGCTCCGCGTAGTCGTCCGACCACAGGTCCTCGTCGCCGTCAGGGAGCAGCAGCACCCGTTCCGGGTTGAGGGCGTCGACGGCACCGTCGTCGTGCGTGACCATGATGACCGCACCCTCGTAGGTGTTCAGCGCGCCCAGGATCTCGCGGCGCGAGGCCGGGTCGAGGTTGTTCGTCGGCTCGTCGAGCAGCAGGACGTTCGCGCTCGAGACCACGAGGGTGGCCAGCGCGAGGCGCGTCTTCTCCCCGCCGGAGAGCACGTGCGCCGGCTTGTCGGCGTCCTCGCCGCTGAAGAGGAACGACCCGAGGGTGGTGCGCACCTGGGTGTCGGTGAGGTCCGGGGCGGCGTGCCGCAGGTTCTCCACGACCGTGGCGTCCATGTCGAGCATGTCGTGCTCCTGGGCGTAGTAGCCCATCTTGAGCCCGTGCCCGGGCAGCACCTCGCCGGTGTCGGGTGTCTCGACGCCGGCCAGCAGCCGCAGCATCGTCGTCTTGCCCGCACCGTTGAGCCCCAGGATCACGACGCGCGAGCCGCGGTCGATCGCCAGGTCCACGCCGGTGAAGACCTCCAGCGACCCGTAGCTCTTGGACAGCTCGCGCGCCGTCAGGGGCGTCTTGCCGCACGGTGCCGGCTTCGGGAAGCGCAGCGCGGCCACCTTGTCGGTCTGCCGCTCGGTCTCGGTGTCCGCGAGCATCCGCTCGGCCCGCTTGATCATGTTCTGCGCGGCGGTCGCCTTGGTCGCCTTGGCCCGCATCTTGTTGGCCTGGGCCAGCAGCGTGCCGGCCTTCTTCTCGGCGTTGGCGCGCTCGCGCCGACGCCGACGCTCGTCCTGCTCCCGCTGCTCGAGGTACTTGTCCCAGCCCAGGTTGTACTGGTCGAGCTCGCCCCGGTTGGCGTCCAGGTGGAAGACCCTGTTCACCGTCGCCCGCAGCAGCTCGACGTCGTGGGAGATCACGACGAACCCGCCGGAGTAGGACCGCAGGTACTCGCGCAGCCACACGATCGAGTCGGCGTCGAGGTGGTTGGTGGGCTCGTCGAGCAGCAGCGTGTCGACGCCGGAGAACAGGATCCTCGCCAACTCGACCCGGCGCCGCTGGCCACCGGAGAGCGTGTGCAGCGGCTGGGCCAGGATGCGGTCGTCCAGCGCGAGGTTGCTCGTGATGCGGTGGGCCTCGGACTCCGCGGAGTAGCCACCCGCGGCAAGGAACCGCGTCTCCAGCCTCGGGTACCGCTCCAGCGCCTTCGCCTGGACGTCCGGGTCCTCGCTGGCCATGTCCTTCTCGGCCTGGCGCATCTTCGTCACGATCGTGTCCAGGCCGCGAGCGCTGAGCACGCGGTCCATGGCGACGACGTCGAGGTCGCCGGTGCGCGGGTCCTGCGGCAGGTAGCCGATCTCGTTCCCGCGCGAGATCGTCCCGCCGGCCGGCAGGGTCTCGCCCGCCAGGGTCTTGGTGAGCGTGGTCTTGCCGGCGCCGTTACGGCCGACCAGGCCGACGCGGTCGCCCGGGGCCACCCGGAAGGTGGCCTCGTGCAGCAGGACGCGGGCGCCGAAGCGCAGCTCGACGCCGTGGGCGGTGATCAAGGCAGGGGTGTCCTTCGAAAGAGTGCGGGGGCCGGATCGATTCTAGTGGTCCGTGCCGTGCCGGACGAGGACATACGTCACAGGGCGGTCCGGCCGACGACGGCGGCGCGCTCCTCGGTAGGGTGCGCCCGTGGCCCCACCCGACGTCCGTGTCCCCCGCGCTCTCCCGACGGTCCTCGCGGTCTCGACCGTCCTCGCGGGTCTCGGTGCGCGGCCGTTCCTGCCCGACGACGTCGCCGGCCCGGTCGGCGACGCCCTCTACGCCGTCCTGCTCGTGTGGCTCGTCGCGCTGGTCGCCCCCGCCGTCCGGCCGGCCACGGCCGCGGCGCTCGCGCTGCTGGTCGCCACCGCGGTCGAGCTGTCCCACCTCACGGACGTCCCGGCCACGGTCCTCGACCGGTTCCCTCTCGCCCGGTACGCGCTGGGCACGACGTTCAGCGCCGCGGACGTCCTCTGGTACGCGCTCGGTGCGGCGCTGGCGGGCGCGGTGCTGGCGCTCGTGCGACCGCGCGCCGCCGTCGTCGACGAGGCCCTGCGGCACGTGCGCGAACGCCGCCGTCCACGGGCCCGGTGGGTCGCGGCCGTCCTCGTCCCCCTGGCCGTGCTGGGCGCCGTCGGTGCCGCAGGCGTGGGGGTCGAGCGCGCGCTGCGGCTCGAGGCGGACGACCTCAGCGCACAGGTCGTGGCCGCCGGGTCCGAGCTGGCCGACGCCGAGGACAAGGTCGCCGACCCCGCGACGCGCACGGCGCTGAGCGACGCCCTCGACGCCGCCACGGCGCTGCTCGCGGGCCGGCCCGTGCTCGACCGCGGGCCGGGCGACGCCGCCGCGGCCGGCGATCGCCTGGAGCAGGCTGCCGCGACCGTCCACGCGTCCCGCCGCACGTTCGCGACCGAGCAGATCGGTGCCCAGCGCGAGACCGTCGCCCCCGTGCGTCGCCGTGCCGAGCACATCCTGGCCGCGACGGACCGGCTGGCCGACGCCGGGACCGCGGCGGGCGACGCGGCTCGCACCGCGCTGCGCGACGCCGTGGGCACGGCGGACGAGGCCGTGTCGGCCACCGCTGCGGACCGGCTGGACGCGATGGCGCTCGACGAGCTGGAGGACGCCGCCCCGGACCTCTCCGCACGGCGCGACGACGTCGACCGGGCGACCACCGCACTGATGGTCGCCCAGGACGCGGTCTCCTGCCCGGAGGACGACCAGCGCTGGTGGCCCCGGGGTGGCCGCCTCGACGACGACGAGCTCGCGCCGATCCCCTGGGCCCCGGAGCACGAGATCCGCGCTGACCTCGTCGACGGCCTCGTCGCCCTCGACGAGGCCTACCGGGCGGAGTTCGGCGTGCACCTGACGGTGAACTCCGCGTACCGCTCCTACGACCAGCAGCTCGCGGTCCACGACCCGCGGGACCCGAACCCGCTGGCCGCTCCCCCGGGCTGCTCGAACCACGGGCTGGGCACCGCCGTCGACCTCAGCATGGGGCCGGGGAGCTTCGACGGGGCGCCGTACCTCTGGCTGCAGGAGCACGCCGGCGAGTTCGGCTGGCAGCACCCCGGGTGGGCGGGCCCGGCCGGACGTCTCCCCGAACCGTGGCACTGGGAGTCCGTGGAGACACCCACGGAGTACTGACCGGCGACGTCGTCCCGATGCCGACCGGGGCCGGCTGTGGTCTGGTGGTGCCCTCGATCGGAAGGAGATGCTCGATGACCGAGTCGACAATCCTGGTCGGAGTCGACGACTCCGCCGAGGCCGCCCACGCGCTGGACTGGGCCGTCGCTTACGCCGGGCGCACCGGCGCCGCCCTGCACGTCGTGAGCAGCTACGCCCTGCCCGGGTTCTTCCTACCCTTCGACGAGGACGGCAAGCGCATCGTCCCCGACGACGTCCGGGTCCGCACCGCCGTGGAGCGCACGCTCGCCCACGCCGCCGCGCGCGCCGAGCGGGCCGGGGCCACGGTCACCACCGAGGTCGCGACGGGCGACCCCACCGGCGTGCTCGTCGAGCGGTCGGGCGACCACGCGCTCGCGGTCGTGGGGTCGCGCGGGCACGGCGGGTTCGCCGAACGGCTGCTCGGCACGGTCTCCGCCACGCTGCCGGCCTACTCCCGCTGCCCCACCGTCGTGGTGCCGTTCCGCCAGGAGTCCGAGCCGCTCGTGCCGGACGACGACGCGTCCACCGACGAGGTGCGCCGGTACGGCCGCGTCGTCGTCGGCGTGGACGGGTCGTCGGCGTGGACGGGTCGTCGGGCTCGGACACCGCGATGCGGTTCGCGGCCACGGTCGCCCGTGCCCTGGACGCCGAGCTGCTCGTCGTGCACGCGGTACCCGCGGACCGCTGGGGTCAGCTGCCGTGGACGCCCTCCCGTCCGGACCGCGACACCGTGCTCTCGTCCGCCACGGACGAGCTGGCGGCGGCCGTCGAGGCGTTGCGCGCGGACGCCCCCGACGTGACCGTCACGCCCCGGGTGGTCGACGGCGGCGCGGGTCCGGCGCTGGCCCAGCTGTCCGAGACCGCCGACGTCGTCGTGGTCGGGTGCCGAGGACGCGGCGGGTTCCAGGGGCTGCTTCTCGGCTCCACCAGCCAGTCGGCGCTGCGCGGCGCCCAGTGCCCGGTGCTCGTCGTGCGCGGCGCGGAAGCCTGAGAGCTCCGGACGGTCAGACGTTGAAACCGAGCATCCGCAGCTGCTCGCGGCCCTCGTCGGTGATCTTCTCCGGGCCCCACGGCGGCATCCAGACCCAGTTGATGCGCTGACCGGTCACGATGCCCTCGAGCGCCTGGCCGGCCTGGTCCTCGATGACGTCGGTCAGCGGGCAGGCCGCCGAGGTGAGCGTCATGTCGATGGTGGCGTGGTTGTTCTGGTCCACCTCGACGCCGTAGACGAGTCCGAGGTCGACCACGTTGATGCCGAGCTCGGGGTCGATGACGTCGCGCAGCGCCTCCTCGACGTCGGCCGCGGTGGTCGCGCCGGGTGCCGTCGCCTGCTCGGGCGCGGTCTCGGTCGGGTTGTCAGTCATCCGATCCTCCGGGTCGGTCGGCCAGCGCGCCGCTGCGCGCCAGCGAGTCCTTCAGCGCCGCCCAGCCGAGCAGCGCGCACTTGATGCGGGCGGGGTACTGCGAGACGCCGGTGAACGCCTCGGCGTCCCCGAGCGCGTCGAGCGCGGCGTCGTCGTCCAGCCCCTTGCCCCGCGAGGCCATCAGCGCGTGGAACGCGGCGTCCAGGTCCGCGACCTCGGCGAGCGGGCGCCCGGTGACGAGCTCGGTCATCACCGAGGTCGAGGCCTGCGAGATCGAGCAGCCCTGACCCTCCCAGGACACGGTCTCTACCGTGCCGTCCGCATCGACGTCCACACGCAGCGTCACCTCGTCGCCGCACGTCGGGTTCACCTGGTGCGACTCGGCGGCCAGGTGCCCGACGACGGGGTCGACCAGGCCGCGCCCGTGCGGGTGCTTGGCGTGGTCCAGGATCACCTGCTGGTACATCTGCTCCAGCGAGCTCATGCCGGCCTCCTCACTCCGCCCCGAAGAACGCGCGGACCCCCGCCAACGCTTCCCGGAACGCGACGACGTCCTCCACCCCGGTGTACACCGAGGCGGACGCCCTCGCCGTGGCGGCGACCCCGAATCGCCGGTGCAGCGGCTGGGCGCAGTGGTGCCCGACCCGGACGGCGATGCCACGGTCGTCGAGCACCTGGGAGACGTCGTGGGCGTGCACGCCATCGACGACGAACGACACGACGCCGATCCGGTCACGGTCGTCGCTCGGCCCGATGACACGGATCCCGGGGATCTCGGTGATCTTCAGCAGCTCGGCGGCGATCTCGCGCTCGTGGGCGGCGACCCGGCCCATGCCGAGCTCGTCGAGCCACTGCGCGGCGACCCCCATGCCGACGGCCTGGGCGACCATCTGGGTGCCGGCCTCGAACCGCTGCGGCGGCGGCATGTACGTGGTCTCGGTCATCGTGACGACCTCGACCATGGAGCCGCCGGTGGTCACCGGTGGCAGCGCCTCGAGCAGCTCGCGCCGCCCGTACAGCGCACCGACGCCGGTGGGGCCGAGCATCTTGTGGGCGCTGAACGCCGCGAAGTCCACGCCGAGGGCGTGCAGGTCCACGGGCAGGTGGGGCACGGACTGGCAGGCGTCCAGCACGGTGTACGCACCGACCTCGCGGGCCGCGGCGACGAGCGTCTCGACGGGTGCGACGGCGCCGGTCACGTTCGAGACGTGCCCGAAGGCCACGACGCGGGTGCGCTCGGTGATCACCGAGCCGACGTCGGACAGGTCGAGCCGTCCGTCGTCGTCGACGCCGAACCACCGCAGCACGGCGCCCGTGCGGGCGCACAGCTCCTGCCACGGCACGAGGTTCGCGTGGTGCTCGGCCTCGGTGACGACGATCTCGTCGCCGGGAGCGAGGCGGAACCTCTCGGCGTCCGCTCCTCCGCGGCCGGCCGTGGCGTTGCCGAGGGCGTAGGCGACGAGGTTGATCGCGGCCGTGGCACCGGGGGTCCACACGATCTCGTCGTCGGCGGCGCCCACGAACGACGCGACGGCGGACCGTGCGTCCTCGAAGGCGGCGGTGGCCTCCTCGGCGACCTGGTGGGCGCCGCGGTGCACGGCGGCGTTGCGCTGCTCGTAGAAGTCGACCTCGGCCTCGAGGACCACGTTCGGCTTCTGCGAGGTGGCCGCCGAGTCGAGGTAGACCAGCGGCCTGCCGCCCCGCACCGTGCGCCCGAGCAGCGGGAAGTCGGCGCGCACGGCGGCGAGCTCGGCCGCGGTCAGCGGGCGCACGGTGTCGGTGGCGGTCATGACGTCCCTGCTCAGGCGGTGGCGCCGGCGGTCAGGAAGCGGTCGTAGCCCTCGTCCTCGAGCCGCTCGGCGAGCTCGGGTCCGCCCTCCTCGGCGATCTTGCCGTCGACGAAGACGTGCACGAAGTCGGGCTTGATGTAGCGCAGGATGCGCGTGTAGTGCGTGATGAGCAGCACGCCGACGTCGGTGGTCTCCTTGGCGCGGTTGACGCCCTCGGACACGACGCGCAGGGCGTCGACGTCCAGACCGGAGTCGGTCTCGTCGAGGATCGCGAAGCGGGGCTTGAACAGCTCCATCTGCAGGATCTCGTGGCGCTTCTTCTCACCGCCGGAGAAGCCCTCGTTGACGGAGCGCTCGGCGAAGGAGGAGTCGATGCGCAGGTTCTCCATCGCGCCCTTGACCTCCTTGCCCCAGTGGCGCAGGGCGGGGGCCTCGCCGTCGATGGCGGTCTTGGCGGTGCGCAGGAAGTTGGCCACGGACACGCCGGGCACCTCGACGGGGTACTGCATGGCCAGGAAGAGGCCGGCCCGGGCGCGCTCGTCGACGCTCATCTCGAGGACGTCCTCGCCGTCGAGCGTGACGGTGCCCGAGGTGACCTCGTACTTGGGGTGGCCGGCCAGGGCGGAGGCCAGGGTGGACTTGCCGGAGCCGTTGGGGCCCATGATGGCGTGCGTCTCGCCGGACTTGATGGTCAGGTCGACACCGCGCAGGATCGGCTTGGCGCCTTCCTTGGTCTCGACGCTGACGTGCAGGTCGCGGATCTCCAGGGTGGACATCAGGTGGTTCTCCAGGTCTGTTCTCGAAAGGCGGGGGTCAGGAGGCGGCGGCGAGCGGTGCGTCGATGTCGACGAGCACCTTGTCGCCGTCCACCGTCACCGGGTAGACGGGCACGGGCTGGATCGCGGGCAGCTGGAGCGGCCGGCCGGTGCGCAGGTCGAACTGCGACCCGTGCAGCCAGCACTCGACCAGGCAGCCCTCGACCTCGCCGTCGGACAGCGAGACGGCCCCGTGGGAGCACACGTCGCTGATGGCGTGGTAGTCGCCGTCCTCGTCACGGACGACGGCGACGGGCACGGCGGCACCGTCGGCGGACGTCAGCTCGACGAGCAGGGCCTCCTCGGGGGCCAGGTCGTCGGTGGCGCAGGCGATCTGGTTGCTCACGTCGTCACTCCGCGTCGGGGGCGACGCCCGTGATGACGCTCATCGACTTCTCCAGCTCCGCCTCGATCGAGGCCAGCAGCCGGTCCTGGACGGACGCGACGCCGATGTCCTGGATGAGCTCGGCGAAGAAGCCGCGCACCACGAGACGGCGGGCGTCGATCTCGGGGATGCCGCGGGCCATGAGGTAGAAGAGCTGCTCGTCGTCGAACCGGCCGGTCGCCGACGCGTGACCCGCGCCGTCGATCTCGCCGGTCTCGATCTCGAGGTTCGGCACCGAGTCGGCGCGCGCCCCGTCCGTCAGGACGAGGTTGCGGTTGAGCTCGTAGGTGTCGGTGCCCTCGGCCTCGGCCTGGATGAGCACGTCGCCGACCCACACGGTGTGGGCCGAGGCGCCCTGCAGCGCGCCCTTGTAGGTGACGCGGGACTTGCAGCGCGGCACGGCGTGGTCCACGAAGAGCCGGTGCTCCTGGTGCTGGTCGGCGTCGGCGAAGTACAGCCCGACCATCTCGACCTCGCCGCCCTCGGCGGTGAAGGTCGCGTCCGGCGTGACCCGCACGACGTCGCCGCCGAACGTCACCACGACGTGCTTGAGCTTGGCGTCCCGGCCGATGGCGGCGCGGTGGCTGGAGGCGTGCACCGCACCGTCGGCCCAGTCCTGGACGGACACGACCGTCAGGTGCGCGCCGTCCTCGACGACGAGCTCGACGGTCTGGTTGAGCAGCGCCTCGCCGCGGTGGTCGATGACGACGACGGCCTCGGAGTGCCGCTCGGCGGTGACGACGAGGTGCGCGGCGGTGGCGTCCTTCGAGACGCCGTCGATGCGCACGGAGGTGACGTCGGACGCCACGGCCTCGGCCGGGATCGTCACGGCGGTGGCCTCGGCCACAGCGTTCCAGGCGGCGACGGCGGTCCGGTCTCCCGGCTTGCCGGCACGCCCCAGGCGCTCGTCACCGCGGGCGAGGGTCTCGACCTTGACCTCCGGGGCCGCCTCGACGGTCACGGCGACGCCGTCGCTGCCGAGCTGCTCGGAGAACAGCGGCTGGATCCGCGCCACGGGCGAGAACCGCCACTCCTCCTCGCGCCCGGACGGCACGGGGATGTCCGCCAGGTCGAAGGAGGTCTTGCGCTCGGCGCGGGAGCCGGCGGGGACGACACCGTGGGAGTGGGTGCCGTCGGCCGTCGCGCGGGTGTGATCGGTAGTGAGAGTCATTTCAGCCGACGGACCCTTCCATCTGCAGCTCGATGAGGCGGTTGAGCTCGAGCGCGTACTCCATGGGCAGCTCGCGCGCGATGGGCTCGACGAACCCGCGCACGATCATGGCCATGGCCTCGGTCTCGTCCAGGCCTCGGGACATGAGGTAGAACAGCTGGTCCTCGCTCACCTTGGACACCGTCGCCTCGTGCCCCATGGACACGTCGTCCTCGCGGACGTCGACGTACGGGTAGGTGTCGGACCGGGAGATCTGGTCGACGAGCAGCGCGTCGCAGAGCACGTTGGAGGCGGACGCCTCGGCGCCCTCGAGCACCTGGACCAGACCGCGGTAGGACGTGCGTCCGCCGCCACGGGCGACCGACTTGGACACGATGGAGCTCGACGTGCGCGGCGCGGCGTGCACCATCTTGGCGCCGGCGTCCTGGTGCTGGCCCTCGCCGGCGAAGGCGATGGACAGCGTCTCGCCGCGGGCGTGCTCGCCCAGCAGGTAGATCGCCGGGTACTTCATGGTGACCTTGGAGCCGATGTTGCCGTCGACCCACTCCATGGTGGCGCCTGCCTCGGCCGTGGCGCGCTTGGTCACCAGGTTGTAGACGTTGTTCGACCAGTTCTGGATGGTCGTGTAGCGCACGCGGGCGTTCTTCTTGACGACGATCTCCACGACAGCGCTGTGCAGCGAGTCGGTGGAGTAGATCGGCGCCGTGCAGCCCTCGACGTAGTGCACGTAGGAGCCCTCGTCGGCGATGATCAGCGTCCGCTCGAACTGGCCCATGTTCTCGGTGTTGATCCGGAAGTAGGCCTGCAGCGGGATCTCGACGTGCACGCCCGGCGGGACGTACACGAACGAGCCGCCGGACCAGACGGCCGAGTTCAGCGCGGAGAACTTGTTGTCGCCGGCCGGGATGACCGTGCCGAAGTACTCCTCGAACAGCTCGGGGTAATCGCGCAGCCCGGTGTCGGTGTCGACGAAGATGACGCCCTGGGCCTCCAGGTCCTCGCGGATCTGGTGGTAGACGACCTCGGACTCGTACTGCGCCGCGACGCCGGCCACGAGGCGCTGCTTCTCCGCCTCGGGGATGCCGAGCTTGTCGTAGGTCGCCTTGATGTCCTCGGGCAGGTCCTCCCAGCTGGTGGCCTGCTTCTCGGTGGACCGCACGAAGTACTTGATGCGGTCGAAGTCGATCCCGGTGAGGTCGGCGCCCCAGCTCGGCATCGGCTTCTTGTCGAAGAGGCGCAGGGCCTTGAGCCGCTGCTTGCGCATCCACTCCGGCTCGTCCTTGCGGTCGGAGATGTTGCGCACGACCGCCTCGTTCAGGCCGCGCTCGGCGGCCTCACCGGCGGCGTCGCTGTCACGCCAGCCGTACTCGTAGGCACCGATCGAGGCGATGATCTCCTCGTCGCTGCGCTGCTCCGGTGCCGGCTGGGCGTCCTGGGTGGGAGCGCTCATCGTGTTCCTTCCTGCGTGCCGCGGGGGCGGTTGGGGGGAGACAGGGGGATGTTGGTGACGCAGGCGTGCGCGCCGCCCGCGAGGGTCGCGAGTCGTTGGACGTGGGTGCCGAGCAGCTCGGAGAAGCCGCGCGCCTCGGCCTCGCAGAGCTCGGAGAACTCCTCGGCGGCGTGCTGCACCGGGCAGTGTCCCTGGCACAGCTGGACGGTGGGCACCTGCGGCCCGTCGACGGGCCGTACGGACGCGGCGTAGCCGTCGGCGGACAGCAGCGCCGCGAGCTGCTCGGCCCGCTCGTGCGGGTCCGTCGCGGTGAGCCGGCCGGCGTAGCGCTGCACGACGGCGGCGTTGCGCTCGGCGGCGAACCCGGCCACGGCGTCGTCCCCGGCCGTGCGGCGCAGGTAGCGCATCGCCTGCGTCGCCAGCTCGGTGTAGCCGCCGCCGAGCTCGCCCTGCCCGCTGGTGCTGACCACGTAGCGGCGTGCGGGACGTCCGCGACGGGCGTGACCGGCGGGACCGGCGTCGTGCACGGCGATGGTGCCGTCCTGCTCGAGACATCCGAGGTGGCGCCGGACGGCGGCGGCCGTCAGGCCCAGGGTGCGGGCGAGCTCGGCCGCGCTGACCGGGCCGCGCTCGGCGACGAGCTCGAGGACGCGGCGGCGGGTGCCGTCACCGTCGCCGGCGACGTGCTGCGGGGCGACCTGTGCCTGCGTCATGCACCCTCCTCCCGTGCTCGGTGCCGGGCCGGCCTGCTGCCGACCTATTACAGAACATCCTTGTTGCGTAATGGCGGATGTCAAGCAAGGCAAGCCTCACCGACACCACGGAACCGCAGGTGGCAGGCTCGGGTGCGACGCACGTCACACAGGTTTCACCACGACGTCACCCGACGTCGAGCCCCGACGTCACCCGTCGACGACCTCGCCCTCGATGACGTCGTGCCCGCCGCCCGGCCCGCCCTGCCGGCCCAGGCCGCGCAGCTTGACACCGAGCGCGATCAGCGCGGCGCCGATGACCACCGCGAACACGCCCACCACGAACGCCATCGCCGTCAGGGCCGTCGTCGGGTTCGCGAAGCACACCACCGCCAGCGCGACGAACAGCACGCCGGAGAGCAGGCTCAGGAGCCAGGAGGCGCCACCCTTGCCCCGCACCGCGAACGCCGCGAACACCTGCAGCAGGCCGAAGATCATCGCCCAGATCCCGATGAGCACCACCGCGATCGTCAGGAACACCTCCGGCAGGAACAGCAGCGCCGCGCCGAACGCGACCGCCACCACCCCGATGCCGACGTTGACCGACCCCGCCTGCGTCCCGCGGCGCCGCAGCCCGTCCACCAGCGAGACCACGCCGTCGACCAGCACGAAGACCCCGAAGACCTGCACCAGAAGCCCCGGCACGTCCCGCGGCAGGAACATCACCAGCAGCCCGAACAGGACGGCCAGCACCCCGCGGATCACCGGCCAGTACCAGATCCGACGCGCCAGCTGTGCGACGTCCTCGGGCCGGGCGAACGTGTAGAAGGTCATCGTCTCTCCTGGTCTCGGTACCGCGTTCTCGGTCCTGCTCGGCGACTCCGTAGAATCCTCGGGTGCCCACCATCGAAGCGCCACCCGGCGCCGCCGTCGTCGTGCGCGGCCTGCGCAAGACCTACGGCGGACGCGACGTCGTCGACGGGCTCGATCTTCAGGCTACCGAAGGCGCCGTCACCGCGGTGCTCGGGCCCAACGGCGCCGGCAAGACCACGACGGTCGAGTGCTGCGAGGGCCTGCGCTCCCCCGACGGCGGCGAGGTCCGGGTGCTCGGCCTCGACCCCGTCGACGACGCGCACCGGCTCCGCGCCCGTGTCGGGGTCATGCTGCAGGACGGCGGGCTGCCCACCGGGGTGCGCGCCCTGGAGATGCTGCGGCACGTCGCCACCATGTACGCCGCCCCCCGCGACGTCGGCGAGCTCGCCGACCGCCTCGGCCTGACCTCGTTCGCCCGCACCACCGTGCGCCGTCTCTCCGGCGGGCAGCGCCAGCGCCTCGCCCTCGCCACCGCCGTCGTCGGACGCCCCGCCGTCGTGTTCCTCGACGAACCCAGTGCCGGCATGGACCCCCAGTCGCGCCACGCCGTGTGGGACCTGGTGCGCGAGCTGCGGTCCGAGGGCGTCGCCGTCGTCCTGACCACCCACCTCATGGACGAGGCCGAGGACCTCGCCGACGTCGTGCACGTCGTCGACCACGGCCGGGTCATCGCCTCCGGCACCGTCCCCGAGCTGCTCACGGCCGGCTCCGGCACCGCGGCACCCACCATCCGCCTCGACGCGCGCCCCGGTCTGGACACCGCCACGCTGCGGGCGCACCTCGAGCGGACGCGGCACGACGGCGGCTGGCACGTCGAGGAGTCCGCACCCGGCGAGTACGTGGTCACCGGCGCGACCGGGCCCTCGGCGCTCGCCGCCGTCACGGACTGGCTCGCCGGCGAGGGCGTGCTCGCGCGCCGCGTGACCACCGGGCGCCGGACGCTCGAGGACGTCTTCCTCGACCTGACGGGACGGCACCTGCGATGACCATGACGTCGGCGCCCACCGGGGCCGCCCCCGCCCGCCGGCGGATCGCCACCCAGGCCGCGTTCGAGACGCGCGCGATCCTGCGCAACGGCGAACAGCTGCTGGTCACCGTGGCACTCCCCGTGCTCCTCCTGGTCGGGCTCGTGCAGACGTCCGTCGTCGAGCTCGACACGGGCACGTCGACGCGCGTCGACTTCGTCACCCCCGGCGTCCTCGCCCTGGCGTGCGTCACCACGGCGTTCACGTCCCAGTCCATCGCGACGGCCTTCGACCGCCGCAACGGCGTCCTGCGGCTGCTCGCCACCACGCCGCTCGGCCGGGGCGGGCTGCTCGCCGGCAAGATCCTCGGCGTGCTCGCCGTCGAGGCGGTGCAGGTCGTCGTCATCGGCGGCGTCGCGCTCGCGCTGGGGTGGCAGCCGGTGCCGTCCGGCCTGCTGCCCGCGGCAGGGCTGGTGCTGCTCGGCACCGCGGCGTTCACCGCGCTGGCGCTGCTGCTCGCCGGCACGCTGCGGGCCGAGGGCGTCCTCGCCGTCGCCAACCTCGTGCTGGTGCTGCTGGTCGTCGGCGGCGGGCTCGTCGTGCCGCCGTCCGAGCTCCCCGGGGCGCTCGCCCACCTGGCCGCCTTCCTGCCGTCGGGTGCGCTCGGCGAGGGCCTGCGCGGCGCGCTGCTGGGTACCGGCGTCCCGCCGCTGTCCGTCGTGGTGCTGCTCGGCTGGACGGCGGTGCTCGGCGCCGGGGCCGGGCGACTCTTCCGCTGGCACTGAGGCCGTCCGCAACGGCCCGCAGCGCCCGACCGGACCGTCCGACGGGCCGATCTCACACCGGCACCGACGACCTGGCGTCCGGGCCGCCCCGCCGTTCGGGCTACGGTGGACCGCGTGAGCACGCCCGCACCCGTCGACGCCTCGAGCACCCCTGCCCGCCGCGACCGGCTCGCCCGGTTCCGCGGCTGGACGCGCGGCGTGCTCGTCGCGAACGTCGTCGCCCAGATCGGCATCATCGTCACCGGCGGGGCGGTCCGGCTCACCGGGTCGGGCCTCGGCTGCTCGACCTGGCCGCAGTGCGAGCCCGGGAGCTTCACGCCGGTCTTCCATGAGGCGGCCGGCATCCACCCGTACGTCGAGTTCGGCAACCGGCTCATGACGTTCGTCCTGGCGGCGATCGCGATCGCCGTCCTGCTGCTGGTGACGACGGACCGCACGCGGTCGCCGCGCTACCGCGTCCTCGGCGTGGTGCCGCTGGCCGGCGTCGTGGCCCAGGCGCTCATCGGGGGCGTCGTCGTCCTGCTCGACCTGCACCCCGCCTGGGTGTCCCTGCACTTCGTCGTCTCGGCGGCCCTGGTGTGGCTCTCCACGTACCTGCTGCACCGGCACGGCGAGGGCGACGGCGCACCCGCGCCCGTGGGCGGACGGGCCACCAGCCTGACCGGGTGGGCCCTCGGCCTCCTCGTCGTGCCCGTCATCTGCCTCGGCGTGGTCGTCACCGGTGCCGGCCCGCACTCCGGGGACGCCGAGGTCGGGTACCGCCTCGCCGTCGACCCCCTGACCATGACGCGCGCGCACTCGGCCTCGGTGTGGCTGTTCGTCGGCGTGCTCGCGCTGCTGCTGGTCCTGCTGCACCGCGCCGCGGACGGGGGCGACCTCGTGCGCCGCGCCCGCCGCGGGGCCTGGCTCCTGCTGGTCGTCACCCTCGCCCAGGGCGGGATCGGCTACGCCCAGTACTTCACGGGCCTGCCCGTACTGCTGGTCGGGCTGCACATGCTCGGCGCCGGAGTGCTGACCTGGGCGACGGCGCGCGCCGTGCTGCGGCTGCGCACCCGCGCCTGACCCGCTCGGGCGCGGCGCGGCGCGCGCCTCGCCGTCAGTCGGGCAGGACGCCCCGCCGGTAGGGCCACTCCACGTCCACCGGACGCAGCGAGGACCAGCCGTCGGCGCGGCTCGCCGCCGCCGCCAGGATCCCCACCACGGCCGACGGGTTGTGCAGGTCGCCGGACAGCACCCGGTCGACGGCGTCCGCCAGCGGCACCCACCGGGTGGCGATCTCCGCCTCCTCCCCGGTGCGCTCGTGCCGCTCGGCCGCCGGGACCTGCGCGACGTCACGCGCCAGGAAGATGCGCACGGACTCGTTGCTCGCACCGGGCGTCGTCGCGTAGTCGACCAGCACGTCCCAGCGCCGCGCCCGCAGGTCGGCCTCCTCGGCCAGCTCGCGTGCCGCGGCGTCCACCGCCGGCTCGTCGGGCACGTCCAGCAGGCCGGCCGGCACCTCCCACATCATCGCCCGCACGGGGTGCCGGTACTGGCGCAGCAGCAGCACCCGGTCCTGGTCGTCCAGCACGACGACGGCGACGGCCCCGGGGTGGTCCAGGTACTCGCGCGTGACGACGCCGGCGTCGCCGAGGTCGACGTCGTCACGCACGACGTCGAAGATCCGGCCCGCGTGCACCGCGGTGCGGGAGACGACGGGCCGCGGCGCGACGGCGTCCCTGCCGGGCTCGAGCCCGGCCCCGGTCCCGCGGCTCACGCCGTCGCGCCCTGCCGCACGAGCGCGGCGGCGACCAGGCCGGAGAACAGCGGGTGCGAACGGGTCGGACGCGACTTGAACTCCGGGTGGGCCTGGGTGCTGACGTAGTACGGGTGGGTGTCCGCCGGGAGCTCGACGAACTCCACGAGGTCGCCGTCGGGCGAGGTGCCGCTGATGCGCAGCCCGGCCTCCTCCAGGCGGGACCGGTACAGGTTGTTGACCTCGTAGCGGTGCCGGTGCCGCTCGGAGACCTCCGTGGCGCCGTACGCCCCAGCGACCACCGACCCCTCCGCCAGGCGGGCGGGGTAGGCGCCGAGACGCATCGTGCCACCCAGGTCCCCGTCGCCGCCGACGATCGCGAGCTGCTCCGCCATCGTCGCGATCACCGGGTTCGCCGAGTCCGGGTCGAACTCGGTCGACGAGGCGTCGGACAGGCCGAGGACGTTGCGCGCGTACTCGATGACCATCGACTGCAGGCCCAGGCAGATGCCGAGGGTCGGCACGAGGTTCTCGCGGGCCCACCGCAGGGCGCCGACCTTGCCGTCGATGCCCCGCACGCCGAAGCCGCCCGGCACGAGGATCGCGTCCACGCCCGCCAGCGCCTCCTCGGCGCCGGCCGGGGTGCGGCAGTCGTCGGCCGCCACCCAGCGGATCGCGACGCGGGCGTCGTTGTCGAACCCGCCGGCGCGCAGCGCCTCGGTCACCGACAGGTACGCGTCGGGCAGGTCGATGTACTTGCCGACCAGAGCGATCTCGACGTGGTGGTCCGGCTCGTGGACCCGCTCCAGGACACGGTTCCAGCCGCCCCACTCCACGTCGTGGAACGGCAGGTCCAGACGGCGCACCACGTAGGCGTCCAGGCCCTCGCCGTGCACGACGCGCGGGATGTCGTAGATGCTCGGGGCGTCGGCCGCGTTGACCACGGCGTCGTCGTCCACGTCGCAGGCCATCGCGATCTTGTGCTTGATCGACGTCGGCACGGTGCGGTCCGAGCGCAGCACGATCGCGTCCGGCTGGATGCCGATGCTTCGCAGCGCCGCCACGGAGTGCTGGGTCGGCTTGGTCTTGAGCTCGCCGGACGGCCCGATGTAGGGCACCAGCGAGACGTGCAGGAAGAAGCAGTCGTCGCGGCCGAGCTCGTGCCGCACCTGCCGGGCCGCCTCGAGGAAGGGCTGGGACTCGATGTCGCCGACGGTGCCGCCGATCTCGGTGATGATCACGTCGACGTCGGGGCCCGCCTGGTCCCGCATCCGCAGCTTGATCTCGTCGGTGATGTGCGGGATGACCTGCACCGTGTCGCCGAGGTACTCGCCGCGACGCTCCTTGGCGATCACGCGGGAGTAGACCTGGCCGGTGGTGACGTTGGACGACGCCGGCAGCTCCACGTCGAGGAACCGCTCGTAGTGTCCGATGTCGAGGTCGGTCTCGGCGCCGTCCTCGGTGACGAACACCTCGCCGTGCTGGAACGGGTTCATGGTGCCCGGGTCCACGTTGAGGTACGGGTCGAGCTTCTGCATCGTGACCCGCAGGCCCCGCGAGCGCAGCAGGCGCCCGAGCGACGAGGCGGTCAGCCCCTTGCCGAGGGAGGAGGCGACACCACCCGTCACGAAGATGTGGCGCGTCAGGTGCGAGGCACCGGCGCGGCTGGAGGAACGGGACGAGGTTCGGTTGGTGTCAGCCACGGAACTCCATGCTAAACGACGCCGGGCCGCTCGGCGTGCGGGACGCGCCGGGTCCGTGGTGCCGTTCGGCACACCGGCGCGCCGGGAGCCGGGAGGTGCGGCGACTACCGCCGCAGCAGGCGGCGCCCGACGGCGGAGATCCGGGACCGTACCGCGGCGTCGGTCACGCCGGCCACGACCACCACGACCCCCATGGCGACGAGACCGGCGACGAGCCCCAGACCGATGTCCGTGACGATCGCCTCCGTGCTGAACGGTGTCGTCACGGGCGTGCCGTCCGCACCGTTCGGCCCGGTAGCGACGCTGCGGTCCGCCACCGGCACGCTCCAGCGGCCGAGCACGGCACCGAACCCGCCGGCGAGCAGGGCCACGAGCAGCGTGCGCGGCACCGTCCGCAGGGCTGCCGGGCCGACCCGGCGTCGGACGGCGGTCAGCAGGGCCAGACCGGCCACGCTCATCCCGACGGTCGTCGCCGCGCCGAGGGCGCCCAGCACCCACTCGCGCGAACCCGTCCCGTCGTCGCCCGCCGTGAGGACCACCGGCACCAGCGTGCCCGCCGCCACCACCAGCCAGCCGGAGGCCGTCGCGACGACCGCCGCCCGGGCCGCCCCGACCGCGTACAGCAGCCGGGACAGCTGCAGGATGAGCGCGTAGCCGAGCAGGCCGGGCGCCATCCAGGTCAGCGCGACGGCCATCCCGCCGGCGTCGGACCCCTCCGCCATGATCAGGTCGAAGACGTTCTCCACCAGCGGCGCGGCGGCCACGAGCGCCGCGGCACCGGCCACCGACACCACGACCAGCACCCGCGTCGTCGAGGACACCAGCCGCGCGAGGTCGTCGCTCCGGCCCTCCGCGGCCAGCGCCGAGAACTGCGGGAAGGCGCTGGTGGCGATCGGGAACGCCAGCACGGCGTAGGGCAGGAAGTAGACGTTCTGCGCGTACAGGAAGATCGTCCAGGTCCCGTCGCCGCCGGCCTCGTTGGCCGACGCCATGGTCGCCAGCAGAGCGAGCTGCTGGGCGACGAGCGCTCCGACGCCCGCCGAGGCGAGCCGTGCCGCACGCCGGCCCTCCCCCGCCGGGAAGCGCAGGGTCGGGCGCAGGCGCAGCCCGGTGCGCAGCACCGGGACGACGAGCGGCAGGGCGAGGAAGGCGACGCCGGCCGTCATGCCCCACGCCAGCCAGCCGAGCGCCTCGGACGTCAGGGCGGCCACGTCCTGCTGGTTGCCGTCGGCCAGCGCGCCGAACCGGGCGTAGACCCCGATCACCACGACGCTGGACACGAGCGGGCTGAACGCCGGCCAGAAGAACCGGCGGTGCGCCTGCAGGACGCCGCCGAGCACGACGGCGAGGCCGTAGAGCGGGATCTGGACGGCGAACACCCGCAGGAAGTCCGCGGCGACCGCGATGTTGACCGGGTCGTGCAGTCGCAGCACGTACTCGGCCAGCGGGTCCGCCAGCAGCGCCATCAGCGCACCGACCGGCACCAGCACGACGACGGTCCAGCCGAGCAGGGCGGACGCCGTGCGCGAGGCGTTCGCCCGGTCTCCCCGCACCAGGAACCCGGACAGCAGGGGGACGACCGCGCCGGTCAGCGCGCCGCCCGCGGCGATCTCGAACAGGACGTTGGGCAGCAGGTTGGCGGCGTTGAGCGGCGCGTCGACGCCGTCGGTGCCGACGTAGTGCGCCTGGGCGAGCCACCGCCCGAAGCCGACGACCCGGCTCGCCAGGGTCACGACGGTGATGAGCACCGCGGCCCCGGCGATCGTCGTCGCGGCGCGGCGCCCGGCCGTCCCGTCCGGCCCGCTCACGCCGCGGAGCCCTCGCCCTGCTCCCCCGGCGGCACGGTGGCGGGCGCCGGCGCGGGCCGCCGTCCGACCTGGTCGATCCGGTGCAGCCACGGGGTGCGGTCGATCACGGCCGAGAAGCTCACGCGTTCCGAGACCAGCGTCAGCCCGACGACGGCGGCGAGCGCGGCGAGACGCACGGGCCGCGGTGCGGCGACGACCCAGCGGGCCCCCACGTAGGCGCCGAGCGCGTTCGCCCCACCGTCACCGAGCATGTCCGACTCGGCGAGGTCCCGGGACGCGGCGGCCGCGCCGGCGCCCAGCAGCGCGCCGCCGCCGGGTGCGACGCCCGCGGGCGCCGCCAGCGCCAGCGAGGCCTTCAGGGCACGGCCCGGGCGCAGGTCCAGCAGGTTGACGAGGTTCGCCGTGCCCGCGATCAGCGCGCCGTCGACCAGGACGTCGGCCGCGCGCCGGACCCCGGCCCTCCCCCGGGGCGGCGCGACCGCGGCGGCGGCGAGCGAGGTCGCCGTGATGCCCAGGACCTTGAGCCCTCCGGTCGTCACCCGCCCCCGGGCCAGAGCGCCCAGGTGGCCGCGCAGCCCCTTGGTCCGCACGGCGGTGTCCTCCGCCAGGTCGTCGACGACGCCGAACGCGCCGCCGCCCGCCGTGGCCAGGGCGACCGCGACCCGCGACCGCGCCTCGCCCGACGCCGCGAGGGCGCCGCCGACGAGACCGACGGCGACGGCGGGGCCCTCCAGCATCGAGACCGTCTCGCCGCGATGGTTGGTCCGTTCCCAGCGCGTCGCACCCCCGGGGGGCGCGGCCGCCAGGAGGCGTCGGCTCACGGCCGTGGCGGCCGCCGCGGCACCGGCGGCCAGCAGGACCCGGCCCAGCCCCATCAGGAGCTCTCCTCCGTCTCGTCACCGGTGGCGTCCTGCGCCCCGGAGCCGTCGGTCCCGGAGTCGTCCCCGCTGTCGTCGGCGCCGTCGGAGGTGTCGTCCCCGGCGCTCAGGTCCACGGCGGGCGGCACCGGCGTGGCGCCCTCCTCGAAGCCGTAGTGCCCCACCTGTCCCGCGTGCTGCGCGGCGAGGGCCAGGGGCACGTCCATGCGCAGGATCTCCTGCTCGATCCCGCTGACGGTGCTCACGGACTCCGCCACCTGCTCGTCGCCGCGGACGTCGGCCACCAGGTCGCCCTCGAGGAGCGTCGGTCCGGCCACGACCGTCGTCCCGGCGATCTCCTCGAGAGCGGAGACCGTGCTGACCATGTCGACGTCCTCCGCGGGCGCCTCGTCGTCGGGCGAGGCGGTCGCCGCGGCGTCCTCACCACCCGGGGCCAGGAGGAGCACGGCGTCGGCGGGGGCGGACGGCGCGAACCGCGACTCCAGCAGGCCCACGGACGCCAGCAGCTGGTAGAGCTCGACCGCGCGTTCCGCGCGAGCGCCGGAGCCCTGCGCGTCGGCCTCGGTCAGCGACAGCCCCAGGACGGTGCCGAGCACCTCGGACGTGGTGGCGTCCTGCGGCACCAGGTCGCCCAGCTGCGAGCGCTGCCCGTCCGCCACCGTGCCCCGCAGCACCTCGTCCTCGAGCGACGACCACGCCGGGGTCAGGGAGGTCTGGGCGACGACACGGGCACCGGCCGCCTCCAGCTGGTTGACGACCTCGATCTCCAGGGTGTCGGGCACCGCGTCCGCGTCGACCACCGCGACGGCCACGCCGTCCAGCGATCCGTCGACCAACTCGGCACCCGCCGCCAGGGCGAACGCGTTCTGGTCGGACAGCTCCGCCTCGGTCTCGGCGAGACTGTCGCGCAGGGCCGTGCGCTCGTCGCGCAGCGCCTCCACCTGGTCGGTCAGCTGGTCGCCGATGGCGTTCTGCAGCGGCCCGGCGCCGAGGATGATGCCGACCGCGAGCGCGAGGAAGACGCTGATCAGCGAGACGAGGTGGTATCGGAAGTCGATCACGGGGTTCTGCGGGCTCCTTGATGAGGGGTGGGTCGTGCCGGCGGCGCTCAGCCGCCGAAGAGGCTACCGACCCACGACACGATGTCGTCGAACTGCGCGCCGACGAGTCCGAACGCCGTCTGCCCGGCGGCCGTGGACCAGAGCGCGGCGAGGACGGCGGCGACGCCGGCAAGCGACAGCAGCGTCAGCTGGAGGTTGGAGATCCGGGTCCGGTACAGGCGCGAGACGCCCTTGGCGTCGACGAGCTTGCCACCCACCCGTAGGCGCGTCAGGAACGTGCTGGCCATGCCGGCACGCCCCTTGTCGAGGAACTCCACCAGGGTGGCGTGGGTCCCGACGGCGACGATCAGCTCGGCGTCCTTGTCGTCGGCGAGCAGCATCGCGATGTCCTCGCTGGTCCCGGTCGCCGGGAACGGGACCGGGTCGACCCCGAGCGCCCGCACCCGGTCCATGCCCGGGGCGTTGCCGTCGCGGTAGGCGTGGACGACGATCTCGGCGCCGCTGGTCAACGCCTTGTCCGAGACCGAGTCCATGTCGCCGACGATCATGTCGGGCTGCATCCCGGCGTCCAGGATCGCGTCGGCCCCGCCGTCCACGCCGACGAGCACGGGCCGGTTCTCGGCGATGTAGGACCGCAGCATCGCGAGGTCCTCGCGGTAGTGGTAGCCGCGCACCACGATCAGCACGTGGCGCCCCTCGAAGCGGGTGCGCACGTCGGGCACGCCGACGCCGTCGAGCAGCAGGTCCCGCTCCCGGCGCAGGTAGGTGAGGGTGTTCTCCGCGAAGCTCTCGATCTCGTCGGACAGCCCCTCGCGTGCCGCGGCCAGGTCCCGCTCGATCGTCTCGGGGGTCTGGCGGGTGCCCGTGGCGTACTCGGTGCCGTCGACCAGCACCGTGCCGCCGTCGAACGTCACGCGGGCGCCCTCGGCGACGTCCATGATCTGCGGTCCGAGGGCGTCGATGAGCACGATGCCCGCACGCACGAGGATGTCCGGACCGGCGTTGGGGTAGCGGCCGGTGGTCGACGCCGCGGCGTTGAGCACCGCGCACGGGCCGGCGGCGACGAGGGCGTCGGCGGCGACCCGGTCGACGTCGGCGTGGTCGATGATCGCCACGTCACCGGCCCGGAGCCGCTTGGTCAGGTCCTTCGTCCGCGCACCGACGCGCGCCGGGCCACCCGGCTCGGCGGTGTCGTCGCTGGTCTCGGGGGCCCGGTCGGCCCGGCGCAGGATCGGTCTCATCGGGCTCATCGTCCCACGGCGGAGGACTCCAGCAGTTCCACCGCGTGCTGACGAGCCGTCTCGGAACCGTCCTGCCCGGAGAGCATCCGCGCCAGCTCGCGCACCCGGTCGTCGTCGACGACGGGGCGCACGCCCGTGACGGTGTCGACGTCGTCGGTGGACTTGGTCACCACCAGGTGGGTGTCCGCGAACGCCGCGACCTGCGCCAGGTGCGTGACCACCACCACCTGCGTGCGCCGGGCGAGCGCGGCCAGACGGCGGCCCACCTCGACGGCGGCCCGGCCACCGACGCCGGCGTCCACCTCGTCGAAGACGAACGTGGGCAGCACCGTGCCCGCGGCGTCGTCCGCGGCCGTGGCCAACGCCACCTCGACGGCGAGCATCACGCGGGACAGCTCACCGCCCGAGGCGCCCTTGCCCAGGGGCCGCGCCGGAGCCCCGGGGTGGGCCACCAGCTCGAAGGACACCTGGTCGGCGCCCTGCGGGCCGGGCTCGGCCGGCAGCACGCTCACCTGCAGGCTGGCGCCGCCCATCGCGAGCCCGCCGAGCTCGGCGGTGACGGCCTCGGCGAGGCGTCCGGCCGCTGTCGACCGGCCCCGGGTGACCTGCTCGGCCAGCTCCGCGAGCCGCTCGTCCAGCTCCGCGACCCGCCCGCGCATCGCCTCGACGCGCTCGCCGCCGTCGTCCAGGTCCAGCAGCCGCAGCCCCGCCTCGGAGGACCAGCGCAGGACGTCGTCGACGGTGTCCCCGTAGCTGCGCGTCAACGTCCCGAGCTCGGCCAGGCGGGCGTGCGCGGTCTCCAGGGCGGCGGGGTCGGCCTGCAGGTCCGCGACGTACGAGGAGAGCTCGGTGGCGACGTCCGCCAGCACGTACCCCGCCTCGGTGAGGCGGCCGACCTGCTCGGCCAGCGCGGGGTCGTCGCCGGCCACGGCGTCCAGCGCCCGCCGCGCCCGCTCGACCGCGTGCACGGCCGACCCCTCGGTCTCCATGTCCTCGCCGGCGACGGCGTCGTGCGCGAGCTGGGCGCCCTGGCGCAGCTGCTCGGCGTTGCCGAGCCGACCGACGAGCGTCGTCAGCTCGACGTCCTCACCCGGTTGGGGGTCGATGCGCTCGACCTCGGCCAGCCCGAGGCGCAACAGCTCGGCCTCCCGCGCCCGCTCCGCCGCGCGAGCCGTGAGGTTCTCGATCTCGGACTGCAGACCGGCCCGCTCGGACCAGGCCGCCCGGTAGTCCGCCAGCACCTGGGCGTGTGCCCGCCCCGCGAAGCGGTCGAGCGCCTCGCGCTGCTTGCCGGGCGTGCGCAGCCGCAGCTGGTCTGCCTGGCCGTGGACCGTCACGAGCTCGTCGGCGATCTCGGCGAGCACCCCCTGCGGCACGCCCCGACCGCCCAGGTGGGCGCGGGAACGACCGCCCGCCACCGTGCGCAGCACGACGACGCTGCCGTCGTCGTCGACCGTGCCGCCGGCGTCGTCCACCCGGGCGGCGACGGACGGGAAACGGCTCAGGTCGAGCCGCCCCTCCACGACGGCGCGCTCCGCACCCGGCCGGACGCCGCCCGGGTCGGCCTTGCCGCCCATCAGCAGCCCCAGACCGGTCAGGACCATCGTCTTGCCGGCACCGGTCTCACCCGTGATGACCGTCAGCCCGGCGGACAGCGGGACCCGCGCCGCGCGGATCACCCCGAGGTCCTCGATCGCGATCTCCTCGAGCACCCTCACGCCTCCTTCTCGTGGTGGTCGGTCGCGGCCTCGCCGCGGGCCCGCGCCGGCCGCCGCGCACCGTCCGCGGCCGCCTCGCGCCAGCCGATCACCGGCAGGTTGAACTTCGAGACGAGCCGGTCCGTGAACGGCGCGTGCGCCAGCCGCGCGAACCGCAGCGGCACGGCACCCCGGCGCACGTGCACCCGGGACCCGACGGGCAGCTCGATGGTGCGCCGGCCGTCGCAGGCGAGCACACCCGGCACCGGGCTGCGGTCGAGGATCTTCACCGTGTAGGACGATCCCGGACCGATCACCAGCGGTCGGGCGAACAGCGCGTGCGCCGCCAGCGGGACCAGCAGCACGGCGTCCACGTCGGGCCACATGACCGGCCCGCCCGCCGAGAAGGCGTGCGCCGTCGACCCGGTGGCCGTCGAGACGACCACGCCGTCGCACCCGAACGAGCTGAGCGGACGTCCGTCGACGCCGATACCCACCTCCATCACCCGTTCGCGGGAGGCCTTCTCCACCGTGGCCTCGTTCAGTGCCCAGCCGGTGACGGGTTCGGACTCGCCGGGGCGTTCGACGACGACGTCGACGACGCACCGCTCCTCGACGACGTAGTCGCGAGCGGCGACGCGGCGCACGGCGTCGTGCAGGTTCTCCCGCTCCGACTCGGCGAGGAAGCCGACGTGGCCCAGGTTCACGCCGAGGAGCGGGACCCGGCTGCCGTGCGTCAGCTCGGCGGCCCGCAGGATCGTGCCGTCCCCGCCGAGCACCATGACGACCTCGGACTCCGCGACCCCCTCGCTCAGACGCGCGGCGGACATCTGGTCGCCGAACGACTCGGCGAGGTCGTCGTCGTGCAGCGCCACCTCGAACCCGGCGCGCTCAAGCTCCTCGACGGCCTCGGACATGGCGGCCACCGCCTCCGGCCGACCGCCGTGCGTGACGATGAGCACCCGCCGGGTCATGACGCTCCTCCCGCGACGGTGCCGCACAGCTCGACCGGCGGCAGCCCGTCACCCGGCTGCCACGCGACGGCCCGCTCGGCCGCAGCGACCACGGCGTCGTCCGGTCCGGCGCCGGGTGGCACCGGTCCCGTCGGCGGGGCCTCCACGCTCGGGTCGTCGGCCCGGACGAACCACACGAAGTACTCCCGGTTGCCGCTCGGGCCGGGCAGCGGGGACGGCACGACTCCGCGCGGCACCAGGCCGACGTGCCGGGCGGCCGCCGCGACATCGACGACGCTGCGGACGTGCAGCGCCGGGTCGCGCACCACGCCGCCGTGCCCGAGTCGTTCGCGTCCCACCTCGAACTGCGGCTTGACGAGCAGCACCGCCGGGACGCCGGCGCCGACGGACCGGGCGACGGCAGGCACCACGAGGCGCAGCGAGATGAACGACAGGTCCCCCACCACCAGGTCCGGCGGGGACTGCAGGTCGTCGGCCGTCAGGTCGCGGACGTTGAAGCCCTCGACGACGGCGACGCGCGGGTCGGCGCGCAGCTCGGGCACGAGCTGGCCGTGCCCCACGTCGAGGGCGACGACGCCGGCGGCACCGCGGCGCAGCAGGACGTCGGTGAACCCGCCCGTCGAGGCCCCCAGGTCGAGGCACACGCCGTCCTGCACCCGGTCGGTGACGCCGCTGCCCCGCGGGTGCGCGGCCAGCGCGTCCAGGGCGCCGGCCAGCTTGCCGCCCGCGCGCGAGACGTGCCCGGCGTCGTCGGCGTCCGGGACCACGGCCAGCACGGTGTCCGGTCCGGTCGGGGCGGCGGGCTTGGCGACCGGTCGGCCGTCGGACAGCACCCTGCCCGAGCTCACGAGAGCGGCGGCCTGCGCCCGGGACCGGGCGAGGCCGCGCCGCACGAGCTCGACGTCCACGCGGCCGGGCATCAGCGCCCCGTCCTGTCGGCGTCGCCCGCCTCCGGGCTCGTGGTCTCGTCGTCCTGGTCGAGCCGGGCGCGCAGACGGTCGTGCACGGCGTCGAAGCGTGCCGCGTGCTCGGCCACGGGGAGGTCGGCGAGGTCACGGAGGTCCGAGACGACCTCGGACTCGCGGCCGGACGGCGCAGGCCTGGTCCCGGTCGGATCCTGGGTCATGTCCCCCTCCTCTCGCTCCCGGACGGTCCGGGTCAAACGCTACCTGCTGGTGGGCGCAGGACCCGGACGGCGCACGGCCCGGGGTCAGCCCTGCAGGTCCGGGACGGATTCCGCGTCCAGCCGGGTCCCGGCGTCGACGGCGTCCCAGGCTGCGGCGCAGGCGGCCCGCACCAGGTCGATGCCCGCGGGTCCCTCACGGTCCAGCTCGAGGCGGTCGTCCACGACACGGGCCGCTCGACCGCCGCAGCGCCACCAGCCGTCCTCCTGCTCGGGCGCGGGGTGCGGCTCGAGCAGCGAGCGCAGGTCGGCTCCGACGAAGTCGGGGCGCAGACCCGGGGACGCCAGGACGGCGTCGCGCGCCGAGGAGACCCCCGTGAGCACGTGCAGCCCCGGGTAGCCGGCCGACCGCGCCCCGGCCAGGTCCGTGTCGAGACGGTCGCCGATCACCAGCGGGCGCTCGGCCCCGTGCTCGTCGACGGCCAACCGGTACATCGTCGGGGCGGGCTTGCCGGCGCTGTCGGGCTCCACCCCCGTGGCCGCCACCACGGCGGCGACGAGCGCACCGTTGCCGGGTGCGAACCCCCGGGCGGTGGGCAGCGACATGTCCCGGTTGCTCGCCACGTGCCAGGCGCCGGCGGCCACCGCGTAGGCGGCCTCGGCCAGGTCGTGCCAGCCGAGCTCGGCGGCGTAGCCCTGGGCGACCGCCGCGGGATCGTCCTGCGCGGAGCGCACGACGTCGAAACCGGCCTTGCGCACGGCGGTGACCAGCCCGGCGCCCCCGACCACGAGCACGCGGGCACCCGGTTCGAGGCGGGTGCGCAGCAGGGCCGCGCACGCCTGCGCCGCCGTCATGACGTCGTCCGGGCGGGTCGGGATGTCCAGCTCGGACAGCTGCCCGGCCACGTCCTCGGGCTCCCGCGAGGCGTTGTTCGTCACGAACACCTGCGCCAGGCCGCGCTCGCGGGCAGCCACGAGGCTCGCAGCAGCGTGCTCGATGGGCAGGTGCCCGGCGTAGGCGACGCCGTCGAGGTCGACCAGAGCCAGGTCGTACGCCTCGGCGAGCGGCGTCCCGCACGCGCGCAGCGTGGCGGTCACCGGTCGTCCTCGGCGCCACCCGGCCGCGTCCCGGCCGCGTCGCCCGAGCCCGCGTCCTGCGCCGGGTCGTCGTCGGCGTCCGCGGGCGCGGGCGCGGACTCCTCGTCGAACGTGTCGAACACCACGACGTCGGCGTCCGGCGCGTCGTCCACCCCGAGCGCCCGGTCCAGGGCGGCACGGTCCACGCCGGCCAACAGCTCGGCGGCCTCGTCGGTCCGGCCGGCGGTCTCGAGCGCCACCGCACGGGCCTGCAGCACGCGCAGCCCCAGGTCACCCTGCCGTTCGGCGACCGGGATGCGGTCGAGCACGGCGAGCGCTGCATCGTGCTCACCGAGGTCGCTGCGGGCCCCGCTGACGACGATCGCGAGCTCGGTCCGCGCGTCGGCGTCGAGCGTGCTCGCCTCCTCGGAGCGTGCGAGCGCGATGGCGCGCTCCGGGCGGCCGAGACCGCGTTCGGCGTCGGCCATCAACGGCAGGTGCTCGGACGACCCGTTCAGGCGCCGGACGGTGCGCAGCTCGCGCAGCGCCTCGGCGTAGCGTCCCGACGCGTACGCCGCCAGTCCGGCGGCCTCGCGCACGACGTCGATACGTCCGGCGCGGCGCACGGCGGCCTGGGCGTGCTGGTAGGCGCGCTCGGGGTCGACGTCCAGCAGACGACCCGTCATCACCAGGTGGGCGCCGACGCCTTCGGCGTTCTCCTTGCTCAGACCCCGCAGCCGCGAACGGGTCTCGCGGGAGAGCTGGCCGATGTGGGCGTCCTCCGCCACCTCCGGCTCCGTGGGCCGATCGGGGCGGGCGGGTCGCTGCGCCGGTCCGCCACGTGCGCCCGAGTGCCGGTCATCACGCCGGCCACGGTCACCACCGTGCTGACGGCCCTGCTCACGGCGGCCGCCGCCCGACTCGCCGCGCCGAGCCCCGTCCCGACCTCCGGTGGAGCGCCCGCGCCGGTCGGCCTGGCGCCCGCGACCCTCCCCCCGGTCGTCCGGGCCTCCGCGACGGGGGCTGCTGCGGCGAGGCCGCTCCTCTCCCCCACGGCGGTCATCACGCGGCGTGTCGTTCACTGTTGTCCTCTCGCTCCGGATCGACCACCGATTGTCCCACGGCGGATGCCGCTGCCGCGAACGAACGGAGGGATCTGTGGGGGTAGCAGTCAGGCCCCCCGCACCTGGTGGTGTGGGGGGCCTGCTGTGAAGGGTGTCCGGCGGCGTCCTACTCTCCCACCCCGTTTCCAGGGCAGTACCATCGGCGCTGAAGGGCTGAGCTTCCGGGTTCGGTATGGGACCGGGCGTTTCCCCTTCGCTGTGACCGCCGTAACTGTATCGAGTTGTCGGGTTCCCCTTCGCCGGCCGCTGGTGGCTGGCTGGTCCCCGGGTCACCGTGGTGGTGGTGGTGGGGGGTGGGGGTGGTGCCCGTTTCTCGGGAACCGCACAGTGGACGCGTAGCAAAGTGTGTTGGTGTGTGAAGTTGTCGGCTGATTAGTACCGGTCAGCTGCGACAGTCGTTGGTCCTGTCTTCCACTTCCGGCCTATCTACCCAGTGG
>NZ_JABEZT010000001.1 GCF_013149805.1 Isoptericola chiayiensis | reverse complement strand
CCGACCTCGAGACCCTGACCCGCCAGACCCTGCCCGACCTGCACACCCAGACCGGATACGGGCCCGTCAGCCTCGCGCGCGCCATCTGCACCTACTCCACCCACGCCCGCATCCGCAACGCCGACGCGTTCGCCGCCCTGGCCGGCACCTGCCCCATCCCCGCCTCCTCCGGCAAACACCAACGCATGCGCCTCAACCGCGGCGGAGACCGCCGCCTGAACGCCGCGACCTACACCATCGCCCTGACCCGCATGCACCACGACGCGGCGACCCGCGACTACGTCACGCGCCGCCGCGCCGAAGGCAAGACCGACCGCGAGATCCGCCGCTGCCTGAAGAACTACATCGCCCGCAACCTCTACCGAGCCCTCAAACGAGCCGACCTCTCACAGACCCCTTGACAACCCATAGAAGCCTCTCGCGGTGGCCCTGCCTGCCTCGCACCTGAAAGGAGAGCCGTGAGCGAGCCCATCATCCGCTTCCGCGACGCGGTCAAGGAGTTCCCGGGCCGCGGGCGCGGGGGCCGACGCTCGGCGCCCGTCCGCGCGGTCGACGGCGTCACGCTCGACGTCGCCGCGGGCGAGATCTTCGGCGTCATCGGCTACTCCGGGGCCGGCAAGTCCACCCTGGTGCGGCTGGTCAACGCCCTGGAGGCGACGACGGCCGGTTCCGTGACCGTGGACGGCACGGACCTGACGGGGCTGAGCGAGTCCGCGCTGCGTCCGGTCCGGGCCGGGATCGGCATGATCTTCCAGCAGTTCAACCTGCTGTCCTCGCGGACGGTCGCCGGCAACGTCGCCTACCCGCTGGAGGTCGCCGGCTGGTCGCGCGCCGACCGGTACGCCCGGGTGCGCGCGCTGCTCGAGTTCGTGGGCATCGCCGACAAGGCCGACGTCTACCCGTCGAAGCTGTCCGGCGGGCAGAAGCAGCGCGTCGGCATCGCGCGGGCGCTCGCCACGAACCCGACAATCCTCCTCGCGGACGAGGCCACGTCGGCGCTCGACCCGGAGACCACCGCGGACGTGCTCGCGCTGCTGCAGCGGGTCAACCGCGAGCTCGGCATCACCGTCGTGGTCATCACCCACGAGATGGAGGTCGTCCGCTCGATCTGCCACCGCGTCGCCGTGATGGAGGCCGGCCGCGTCGTCGAGCTGGGCGACGCGTACCGGTTGTTCAGCGCGCCGCAGCACCCCGTGACGCGGCGCTTCGTGGCCTCCGCGCTGAGGGACGTGCCGACGACGGCGGTCCTGGAGCGGCTGCGGGAGCGGCACGCCGGGCGCATCGTCACCGTCCGCGTCGACGAGGTCGCCGGGTCGTCCGCGCAGGTCACCCGGGTCCTCGCCGAGCACGGGGTGGGCGGGACCATCGTCTACGGCGGCATCACCGAGGTCGCCGAACGCCCCTATGGCTCGCTGACGCTCGAGCTCACGGGCGACGACGCCGCGGTGCACGCGGCGCTGGACGGCCTGCGCGCCGTGACCGCCGTCGTCGACCACGGCACCGCGGCAGCACCCGCTCCCGGAGAGGACAACCGATGAGCCCCGACCTCGTGCCCGTGCTGTGGCAGGCGCTCGCCGAGACGGCCTTCATGGTGCTGATCACCCTGGCCGTCGGCGGAGCCTGCGGCCTGGCGATCGGTCTCGGGCTCTACCTCACCCGGCCCGGGAACCTGCTCGAGCACCGCGTCGTGTTCGCCGTGCTGAACGTGGCCGTGAACATCGTGCGGCCGATCCCGTTCCTCATCTTCCTCGTGGCGCTGGGCCCGGTGACCCGCGCCGCCGTCGGGACCACGATCGGGACCGGGGCGTTCACGTTCGCGATGTGCATCATGGCGTCGTTCGTGTTCGCGCGGCTGGTCGAGCAGAACCTGGTGTCCATCGACCCGGGTGTCGTCGAGGCGGCCCGTGCGATGGGTGCCTCACCCCTGCGGATCGTGCGCACCGTCGTCGTCCCCGAGGCCCTGTCGCCGCTGATCCTCGGCTACACCTTCCTCTTCGTCGGCGTGCTCGACATGTCGGCGATCGCCGGCTACATCGGCGGCGGAGGGCTGGGCGACTTCGCGATCGTGTACGGCTACCGGCAGTACGACTGGGCGCTGACGGCGTTCGTCGTCGTGATCATCATCGTCATCGTCCAGCTCGTCCAGTGGCTGGGGAACGCGTTGGCGCGGCGGGCGCTGCGGCGCTGAGGCTCGCGTGACCGGCGCGCGCTCTCAGGCGCTCCGGGCCGCGTCCCGCGCGGCGATCTCGAGGCCGACCGGTGTCTCGTCGTCGTGGCGCCCGTCGATCGAGACGAGGGCTTCGGCGACGTAGCGGGCGACGTGCCGTGCGCCGGCGGTGGTGTAGTGGGTGTTGTCCTGCCGCATCGCCTCGGGCACCTCGAGGCCGGCCGCGGCGGCCGCGCCGTGCGGGAACAGGGCTGTCGACGCCTCGGCGCCGAGCCAGGTGTACAGCCAGCGGGTGAACACGGTCAGCTCGATCAGGGGCACGTCGCGTGCGGCGGCCAGGGCGCGCACGGTGGCCGGGTAGGACCCGTGGGACCAGCGCAGCGACCCGTCGTCGTCGAACAGGCGCCGCTCGACGCTGGTGGCCAGCACCGGGCGTCCTCCGGCGTCGCGCACCTCGGTGACGAACTCGTCGAGGCGACGGCGGTAGCCGCCGTCGGCGGCGAGCTCGTCGGGCTCCTTCTGGTCGTTGTGGCCGAACTGGATGATCACGGTGTCCCCGGGACGCACGGCCTCGATCACGCGGGCCCAGTGGCCCTCGTCGCGGAACGACTTCGTCGTGGCGCCGCCGACGGCGAGGTTGCGCACCTCGTCGGTCACGAGCGCGGCCAGCTCGTCACCCCAGCCCAGCAGCGGGATCTCGGCGTGCCCCGAGGTGGCGCCGTGGTCGGTGGGGGCGACGGTCGAGTCGCCCGCGAGATGGATCGTCATCGGTCCTCCAGAGGTTGAATCGATTAAAAGGTAGCCGCGTCGGCCATCTCGGTCAACGCTTGCCGGACGGTGCGTCCCTGTCGGCCCCGCCGTCTACAGTTGCTGGGGTGACGACCGCTCTGTACCGCCGCTACCGGCCCGAGACCTTCGCCGAGGTGATCGGCCAGGACCACGTCACCGCACCGCTGCGGCAGGCGCTGCGCAGCGGCCGCGTCAACCACGCCTACCTGTTCTCCGGCCCGCGCGGCTGCGGCAAGACGACGTCGGCACGCATCCTGGCGCGCACCCTCAACTGCGCGCGCAACACGGACGAGAACCCCCTCGACACCCCCTGCGGCGAGTGCGCCTCCTGCGTCGAACTGGCCCGCGGCGGGCCCGGGTCGCTGGACGTCGTCGAGATCGACGCCGCCTCGCACAACGGTGTGGACGACGCGCGCGACCTGCGCGAGCGCGCCAGCTTCGCCCCGGCGCGGGACCGGTACAAGATCTTCGTCCTCGACGAGGCCCACATGGTCACGCCGCAGGGCTTCAACGCGCTGCTCAAGATCGTCGAGGAGCCGCCCCCGCACGTGAAGTTCGTCTTCGCGACCACCGAGCCGGACAAGGTCATCGGCACCATCCGCTCGCGCACGCACCACTACCCGTTCCGCCTGGTGCCGCCGGACGTCCTCGGCCCGTATCTGGAACAGCTCTGCGGTGCGGAGGGCGTCGCGCTCGGCGCGGGCGTCGTCCCGCTCGTGACGAGAGCGGGCGGCGGCTCCGTGCGGGACTCCCTGTCGGTGCTCGACCAGCTCATCGCCGGCGCGACCGGCGGCACCGTCGAGTACGACACGGCCGTCGGGCTGCTCGGCTTCACGCACGCCACCCTGCTCGACGACGTGGTCGACGCCCTGGCCGCCCGCGACGGCGGCTCGATCTTCCGCGTGGTCGACCAGATCATCGCCACCGGTCACGAACCGCGGCGCTTCGTCGAGGACGTCCTCGAGCGCCTCCGCGACCTCATCGTCATCGCCGTCTCCGGCGACTCCGCCGACGCCGTGCTGCGAGACCTGCCCGCCGACCAGCTCGACCGCATGCGTCACCAGGCCGCCAACCTCGGCGTCGCCGAGCTGTCGCGGGCGGCGGACCGCGTGAACTCCGCACTGACCGAGATGACCGGGGCCACCTCGCCGCGCCTGCACCTCGAGCTGCTGTGCGCGCGACTGCTCCTGCCCGGCGCCGACGACGGCACCGACGGACTGGCGGCGCGCATCGACCGGCTCGAGCGCGGCGCGGTCGCGGCCGGGTCCGCCGGGGGTGCACCCGGCGCCGTAGCGGCACCCGGCCCCGGGACGACGGCGGCCCCACCGGCGGCTGCAGCGGCTCCCGTGACGTCGGGCGCGGCGGGAGACGGCGCACCCGACGACGACGCCGGACTGTCCGGACTGGCCGCCGCACGGGCCGCGATGCAGGCCGCGCGCCGACCGGCGAGGCACGACGTCGGGACCGTGGCGGCCCCGCAGGCCACCGAGGCTGCTCCTGCTCCTGCTCCTGCTTCCGCCGAGCCCGCGAATGCTTCCGTCGAGCCCGCGCATGCTCCCGCCGAGCCGGAACCCACGCGGGCTGCCGCGCCCGCCGCGGCGTCCGAGCCCGACGCGGCGTCCGGGGCCGTGGCGACTGCGGCGAGCGACCCCGCGCCGCGCGAGCCCGAGCCGGCCGTCGACGAGGTCGAGCCGGAGCCCGCACCGGAGCCCCGTCCCGGGCCGGCCCCGGCACCGGAAACGGCACCCGAACCAGTAGCCGAACCGGCATCCGAGTCCGTGGCCGAGTCGGAGCCCGAGCCGGCGACGGCCCCGCCGTCGGAACCGGCGCCCGCCCCCGAACCCGCACCTCAGCCGGAGACGGCCGCCGCGACCGAGGCGGCTCCGGGTCTGACGGCCGAGGAGGTCCGCCGGCGCTGGGACGAGGTCGTCGCCAACGTGGCGAGCCCGGTGACCCGTGCGCTCGTCGGGCCCCACGCGCAGGTGGCCTCGCTCTCGGGTGACCTGCTGCGCCTCGGGTTCCAGGCCGAGGGCATGGCTCGCACCTTCTCGCAGCCGCGGCACGTCGACGGCGTCGCCGACGCCGTGTACCAGACCCTGGGTATCCAGGTCCGCGTCGAGGCGACCGTCGGAGCCCCGGGGCCCGAGGAGGCACCGCGTACGGTGGCTCCACCCGCGCCGGAGCCGGACGGCGCGCCGCAGCCCGCCCCCTCCGCGTCGACGGCACCGTCCGCGTCGACGCCACCGTCGGCACCGTCCGCTTCGCCGGTGCCGCGGTCCTCGACCGGATCGGCCGTGCCGGGCGATACGGCGCCGGGAGGTGCGGCACCGGGCGTCGGCGGCCACCCCTCGGGCGGCGAGCCCGGAGGGTGGCCCACCGTGGTGCCCCCCGGCGCGGCACCGTCGGGTCCGCAGGGCGGGCCCTCGGCCTCCGTCGGTGCGGACCGCCGGGCTCTCGCCAGCGCGTCGGCGTCCGGGCCGACCCCGTCGGGTCCTGGCGGCGGTGTGGCGGTCGCGGAACGCGTCAGCACCGTGACGGTGGCGGCGGAGTCGGCCACCGAGGCCGTCGAGTCGGCCACGGATGCCGCCGATGCCGCCGACGCCGCATGGCTGGCCGGGTCCTCCGCGTCAGCCGACGCGGCCCCGACGCCGTCGAGCGCCGCGACCGAGACCGCACCCGCTCCCGCAGCGGCCCCGGGGTCCGCCGGCACCCCGCCGCGACCGGATCCCGGCGCCGCCGTGCCGTCGTCGGACCGGGGAGCGGAGCGCGCGCCGGACCGCAGGCCTGACCGCACGCCGGGCGCCACGGCGTACGAGCGGTTCCAGCGCGAGCGTCCGGCCACTCCACCCGGCCCGGCCGAGGAGCCGCCGCCGATCGACCACTACGCCGACGCCTCGGACGACGACCCGGAGCTGGTGTCCTCCGGCCTGGTCGGGGTGCCGCTCGTCGTGAAGCTGCTGGACGGCAAGATCCTCGAGGAGGTCGCCGACCAGCCGTGACGAGTGAGACGACCCCCGCACCCACGACACCTCCGACGACGCTGCACATCGTGGCCGCCGTGATCGAGCGTGACGGCCGTCAGCTCCTCGTGCGCAAGCGTGGGACGACGGCGTTCATGCAGGTCGGCGGCAAGATCGAAGCCGGCGAGGACCCGCGGGACGCGCTCGTGCGCGAGTGCGCCGAGGAGATCGGGCTGACGATCCGGCCGCAGGAGCTGCGTGCCCTGGGACGCCGGCACGCCGTCGCCGCCAACGAACCCGACCACGTCGTCGACGCGCACGTGTTCGCGGTCGACATCCCCGACGGCTTCGAGCCCGAGCCGCGCGCCGAGCTCGCCGAGCTGGTGTGGGTCGATCCGGCCGCACCGGTGACGACGCACCCGGTCGCGGCGCTGTCGGTGGACCTGCTGGCGGCGGCGAGCAGTCCGGCGGGTCGGGCAGACTGACGTCGTGACGACGACGCACCTGCTGCCCCGCACCGACCCCGCCGCCCACGGCGTCGACCCTGCCGTGCTGGCACGGCTGGTCGGCCAGCTCGACCAGGTCCGGGACGTGCACAGCCTGATGGTGCTGCGCCACGGCGCCGTGGTCGCCGAGGCCTGGTGGGACCCGTTCCGCGCCGAGGAGCCGCACCGCATGTTCTCGGTGTCCAAGTCGGTCACGGCGACGGCCGTCGGGATCGCCGTCGCCGAGGGCCTGCTGACCACCGCGGACCGTGTGGTCGACCTGCTGCCGGACGACGCGCCGTCGGACCCCGGCGAGCACCTGGCCGCCATGACGGTGCGGGACCTGCTGACCATGACCAGCGGGCACGGCACGGACACGATGAACTTCACGCTGCGCAACCTGCGCAAGCCCGGCACCAGCTGGGCCCGGGACATCCTCGCCGCCCCCGTGCTGCACACGCCCGGCACCCGCTTCGTCTACAACACGGGCGCCACCTACCTGCTGTCCGCGATCCTGCACCGCCTGACGGGGGAGCGCCTGCTCGACTGGCTCACGCCGCGACTGCTCGCGCCGCTCGGCATCACCGGCGCCACGTGGGAGCAGTGCCCGCGCGGCATCGACGTCGGTGGGTACGGGCTGACCCTGACCACCGAACAGCTCGCGGTGCTCGGGCAGCTGTGGCTGCAGCGCGGGCGCTGGGGCTCCGAACAGCTGGTGCCGGGGGCCTGGGTGGACGAGATGACGGCCGCCCAGGTGCCGAACGGGCCCGACGAGAAGCCCGACTGGGAGCAGGGCTACGGCTACCAGTTCTGGCGGTGCCGTCACGACGCCTACCGGGCCGACGGCGCGTTCGGCCAGTTCTGCGTGGTGGCGCCCGCCCTGGACGCGGTGGTCGTGCTGACCAGCGGCACCACCGACACCGAGACCGAGCTCGTCGCGGTCCTCGACGCCCTGCAGCAGATGTCCGACGGCGGCACCCCGGCGGACGGCAGCAGCCCGGCGGGCACGTCGTCGGGCGCGCCGTGGACGCCGGACGACACCCTGGCCGTCGACCTGCCGCAGGGAGCGGCGTCCACCATGATGGCCGCCCTGGTCGAGGGCTCCACGTTCGTGCTGGCCGACCACGCCGTCGAGCCGCCGACCGGGCACGGGGACGAACCCGGCCCCGGCAGTCCCGACGACCACGGCCGCGAGCTGCTGCGCTGGCACGCGGTGGCGGTGCGGCACCACGGTGCACAGATCGCCCTCGCCTGGACCACCGACGAGGGCGAACCGTGGCACGAGGTCCGCTGCGGTGTCGGGCGCTGGACGACGAGCCAGGTGGAGCTGGCGGGTGAGGCGGTCGACGTCGCCGGGGCCGCCGCGTGGACCGACCACGACACCCTCGCCCTCCGGCTGCTGTGGCGCGGCACCCCGTTCGCGCTGGAGATCGAGCTCGTTTTCGGCGGGGACGGCGAGGGCCGCCACGTCGAGGTGGCGGTCGACCAGAACGTGTCGTTCGGACCCACCGCGCTGCTGCGCGCCACCGGGCTGGGCGTCTGAGGCGCCAGCCGTTCCCGACCATGACAGATGTCACCGGCGGGCCGTGCGGACCTCATGCCGGGCCGTGAGGGCCCGCACTACCCGCGCCGCCGTGGCCGCGACAGACTGCACAGGTGACCAGGACCGAGACGACCACGTGGCAGGGTGACGCCATGACCACCGGTCGACCTGCCCCGACGCTGGCCGGCGGGGTCCGCGGCGTCGAGCTGTACACGCGGATCACGCTCTACACGTTCGTCCCCCTCGAGGGCTTCTTCTACCTCTACGCGGTCGCGGCGCTGTCCCAGAACGGGACGCCACCGAGCGTCGGCGGTGCCGGGGCGCTGCTGGTGGCCGCCCTCGGGCACATGGCGCTGTGCTTCGCGACCGTGCACGTCGGTTTCTCCCAACCCTTGGTCCTCCGGGGCCGGTGGCGGCCCGTCGTCGTCGCGACCGTGGCGGCAGCCGTCGTCGTCACCGTGCTCGCTCTGCTCGTGCTGCCGCAGGCGTCCCCCGAGTGGATCGGCCTGGACCCCCGGTCCATCACGATCGCCGTCTGCGCGGCGGGCACGCTGGGCGCGCTGGCCACCGGGTTCGGCATCAAGCCGCTCACCGTGGCCGCCCTGGTGCCGGCGGCCATCACCGCGATCGTCCGGATCGTCGCCGGACTGAGCGTGTCGAGCAGCATCACCGTCGCGTTCGGCACCTTCCTCCTCGCGCTCTTCTGGGCCGGCACGGTCCGCCTGTCCATGTGGGTGCTCGAGGTGGTGCGCGAGCTCGAGGAGTCCCGCGCGGTGGCCGGACGGCTCGCCGTCGCCGAGGAACGCCTGCGCATCGCCCGCGACATGCACGACGTGGTCGGCCGCGCCCTGTCCGCCGTCGCCGTCAAGAGCGACCTGTCCGCCGCGCTGGCGCGACGCGGGGACACCCGTGCCGCCGACGAGATGGACCAGGTCCGCGTCCTCGCCCAGGAGTCCCTGCGGGAGGTGCGCGGCGTCGTCGCCGGCTACCGGGCGCCCGACCTGGCCACCGAGCTCGCCGGCGCCCGGTCGGTGCTGCGTGCCGCCGGGATCGCGGTGCGCGTCGTCGGGGACGTGCCCGCCCTCGTCCCGTCGCAGCAGGAGGCCTTCGCCTGGGTGGTGCGCGAGGGCGTCACCAACGTGGTGCGGCACTCGCGGGCCCGGGAGTGCGACATCCGCCTCGACGTGACCGACGGGGCGGCCCGGCTGCACCTCGTCAACGACGGCGTCGACGACCGCGACGGCGGCCGGTCCGACGACGGCACCCCCGGTCCGACCACCTCCGACGGCACCGGGATCGCCGGGCTGCGCGAACGGCTCGCCGCCGTCGGCGGCACCCTCGACACGACGCGTTCGGGTGACCGATTCACCCTCCTCGCCAGCGTCCCGACACCCGGAGGTCGTCCGTGATCCGCATCGTCCTGGCCGACGACGAGACCCTCATCCGCGATGCCGTCGCCCAGCTCCTCGACCTGGAGGACGACCTCGACGTCGTCGCCGTGGCCGGCAGCGGGACGGAGGCGCTCGCGGTGCTGCGCCGCGAGCAGCCTGACGTCGCCGTCCTGGACCTGCAGATGCCGGGAGCGGACGGCATCGAGGTGGCCGAGGCGCTGCGCCGCGAGGTGCCGGGCTGCGGGGTGGTGATCGTGACCGGCCACGGCCGGCCGGGCTACCTGAAGAAGGCTCTCGGGGTGGGCGTGCGCGGCTTCCTGCCCAAGACGGCGTCCGCCGCCGTGCTCGCCGCGGCGGTCCGGCAGGTCGCCGACGGCGGCCGGTACGTCGACCCCGAGCTGGCCGCCGACGCCATCGCGGCGGGGGAGTCGCCGCTGACCCCGCGGGAGGCCGACGTCCTCGAGCTGGCCGCCGACGGCGCCCGCGTCGAGGAGATCGCCCAGCGGGCGGCGCTCGCACCGGGCACGGTCCGCAACTACCTGTCCTCGGCGGTGGCGAAGCTCGGTGTGACGAACCGGCACGAGGCCGTGCGGCTGGCGCGCAGCAAGGGCTGGGTCTGACGGCGCCCGGCTGTCCCCGGCGGGCCGTAGGCTGAGCGGGTGTACGAAGGTGCGGTCCAGGACCTGATCGACGAGCTCGGCCGGTTGCCCGGCGTCGGGCCGAAGAGCGCGCAGCGCATCGCGTTCCACCTGCTCGCCGCGGACGCCGCGGACGTGCGGCGGCTCGCTGACGCGCTCACGGAGGTCAAGGCGCGTGTGCAGTTCTGCGAGACGTGCGGGAACGTCGCCGAGTCGGCCACCTGCCGCGTGTGCGCCGACCCGCGCCGCAGCGACGAGGTGATCTGCGTCGTCGAGGAACCGAAGGACGTCGTCGCCATCGAGCGCACCCGCGAGTTCCGCGGCAAGTACCACGTGCTCGGCGGGGCCATCAACCCGCTGGACAACGTCGGCCCCGACGACCTGCGGATCAGCGAGCTCATGTCGCGGCTGGCCGACGGCGCGGTCAACGAGGTCATCATCGCCACCGACCCGAACGTCGAGGGGGAGGCCACGGCGACCTACCTGTCGCGGCTCATCGGGCCGATGGGTGTCACGGTGTCGCGGCTCGCTTCCGGGCTCCCGGTGGGCGGTGACCTGGAGTACGCGGACGAGGTCACGCTCGGTCGCGCCTTCGAGGGGCGGCGCGTCGTCGGCGCGTGATCCCGCCGGGCGGGCGGCCCCCGTGGCCGCCCCGTCCGTGGCCCGTCTGGCGCCTCGGGCTCCCTTCGGGTGAGACTGGGAGCGCGCGGTCGTCCGGCCGCGGTCACGACAGGACAGGTGAGGACCGTGCCAGAGATCGCCGCCGACTCCGAGCTGAGCGAGGTCGCCCAGCAGATGTCGACCCAGGCCCGCACGTTCCTGTCGACGACGACGCAGGTCGCCTCGGGCGGGTTCCCCGGCGCCGAGCTGTCGCTGCTGCTCCTGGCCACGTCCGACCTGCTCTCCGCCGGCGCCCGGCTCGCGGCGATCGTCGACGTCGTCCCCGTCGAGCGGTTCGAGCCCGACGCCGGCCGGGAGACCGACGTCGACCCCTTGCGGACCGCGCTGGCCCAGATGTTCGACGGGTTCGACGACTACGTCGAGGTGTCCGACCCGGTGCTGAGCAGCGAGGTCGCCTCCGCGACGGTATCGGGTGACCTCGCCTGCGTCGCGGCGGAGGTCGCCAAGGGGCTGCAGCACTACGACGACGGGCACGAGCTCGAGGGCCTGTGGTGGTGGCAGTTCAGCTACCTGTCGATCTGGGGCGAGCGGGCGTCGTCGGCCCTGCGCGTGCTGCAGGGCGTGCTCGCGCACCTGCGCCTCGACGTCGACGACGACGTCGCGGCCGAGGCGGAGTACGACGCCTTGCACGCCTGACCGCCCCCTCGGTCGACCCGTCACCACGCGGACACCACCGGTTCACCCTGCGGGCGGGAGAGCGCTACCCGGACGCCATAGCGTGCGGCGCGACCTGACTCCTGACCTGCGGAGGAACCCGTGCCCGCTCGTGGCCACCATCCCCTCTCCCGCGTCGGCGCCGCCGCGCTCGGCCTGACCCTGTGCGGCACCGTCGCCGCCGTCCCCGCGTCCGCGTCCGTCGTCGACGACCCGGTGGTCGTCACCGCCGACGACGCCGCCCTCGACCTGCGCCCCCTCGGCAGCTACGAGACCGGGCTGTTCGACGAGTCCGGCGCCGAGATCGTCGCCTACCACGGCGGCTCGCAGCGCCTGTTCTCGGTGAACGCGCACGCCGGTGAGGTGACCGTCCTCGACGTCGCCGACCCGTCCGCGCCGTCGAAGCTCTTCGCGCTGCAGACCACCGGTGTCATGGCCGACGACGGCACCACCGTGCCCGCCGGGGCCGTCGCGAACTCCGTGGCCGTGCGGGCCGACGGGCTCGTCGCCGTCGCCGTGGAGTCCGACGTCAAGGCCGACGCCGGCTGGCTCGTGTTCTTCGACGCCGCCGGCGACGGCACCGCGCTGGGGGCTGTCCGCGTCGGGGCCCTGCCCGACATGGTGACCGTCACGCCGGACGGGGCGCGCGCCGTCGTCGCCGACGAGGGTGAGCCGAACGACGACTACACGGTCGACCCGGAGGGAGACGTCGCCGTCGTCGACCTGCCGGCCGCCGTCGAGGCGCCCGAGCAGGAGGCCGTGCGCATCGCCGACTTCCACGCCTTCGAGGACGGCGCGCTGCCCGACGGCGTGCGCGTCTTCGCCGGGATCGAGGGCACGGACCAACCGGTCTCGCGGAACCTGGAGCCCGAGTACGTCGCCGTCTCGGCCGACTCGACCACCGCCTACGCGGTGCTGCAGGAGGCCAACGCCGTCGCCGTCGTCGACCTGGATGCCGCCGAGGTCACCGAGATCTGGCCGCTCGGCGCCAAGGACTTCTCCCTCGAGGGGCAGGGCATCGACCCGTCCGACGAGGACGGTCCGGACGGGGAGGGCGTGATCGACATCCGCACCGTGCCCGTCCAGGGCCTCTACCTGCCGGACGGCATCAACGCGTTCTCCGCCGGCGGCGAGACCTACCTGGTGACCGCCAACGAGGGCGACGCCCGGGAGTTCGGCGACTACGAGGAGCCGGCGCGCATCAAGGACCTCGGCGACGACGGCCTCGCGCCGATCTGCGCCGACCACCCGGCGGCCGACCGCACCGACGACGCCGACCTGGGCCGTCTCGACGTGTCCATCGCCTCCGGGCTGCGGGCCGACGGCGAGTGCTACTCCGAGCTGTACGCGTTCGGCGGGCGGTCGTTCTCGATCTGGACCACCGACGGTGAGCAGGTCTTCGACTCGGGCGACGACTTCGAGCAGATCACCGCGCAGGCGGCGCCGGAGAACTTCAACTCCGACCACGGCGAGTCCTCGTTCGAGTCGCGTTCCGACGCCAAGGGGCCCGAGCCGGAGAACATGGCGATCGGCGAGGTCGACGGTCGCACCTACGTGTTCGTGGGGCTCGAGCGCGTCGGCGGCATCATGGTCTACGACATCACCGACCCGGCCGACGCGGAGTTCGTCCAGTACGTCAACAACCGTGACTTCTCGGTCTCGGCCGAGGACGCGATCGACGACGGCGCCGACCCGGCGGAGACGGTGGCCGCTGCCGGTGACCTGGGGGCCGAGGGCCTGGCGTTCGTCGCCGCGGCCGACTCGCCCACCGGTGAGCCGATGCTCGCCGTCGGCAACGAGGTCTCCGGTTCGACGACGCTCTTCGCGATCGACGGCCCCGCGCCGACCGAGGCCCCGGCACGTGGGGCGATCAGCGACGACAACGCTCACGACGGCATCCGCGGCGGGTCGTACACGGTGAGCGTCGACCTGTGGTGGGGGCAGAACGCCACCTCGGTGCGGCTCCTGGAGGACGGCGAGGTGGTCGCGACGCGCAACCTGGTCGACGCCTCGCCGGCCGCGCAGCACGTCGAGTTCGACCTCGCCGGCCGCACCGACGGGACCTACACCTACACCTGCGAGCTGGTGAACGCCGCCGGTACCACTGCCTGCCACGAGCACCGGGTCCGGGTCACCGGCGCCGCGCCCGCGGCCCCGCGGCTGAGCCACGACAACCACGACCGCGACGGGGACTACACCGTGAGCGCCGACCTGTGGTGGGGCACCAACGCCACCTCGTGGACCCTGTTCGAGGACGACGTCGAGGTGGCGGCCGGCGAGCTCACCGCTGCCACGCCGTCGGCCCAGCACGTCGAGGTGCCGATCGAGGGCCGCGAGCCCGGGCGGTACACGTACCGCATCGTGTTCGCCAACGACCTCGGCACGACGAGCTCGAAGGACCTCACCGTCCGGGTGAAGTAACCCTCCCCGGGACGCGACGAGCGTGCTGGCTTCTTCCTCAACCACGCGGATTGAGGTAGAAGCCAGCACGCTCGTCGCGTCGGGCCCGGGGCGTCCGGCGTGCGACGATTCGCCTCGTGCTCGAACTCGACCTCACGACCGTCCTGCTGCTCGTCCTGGCGGGCCTCGCCGCCGGCTGGGTGGACGCCGTCGTCGGCGGAGGCGGCCTCATCCAGCTGCCCGCCCTGCTCCTCGTGCCGGGCATCTCGCCGGTCCAGGCGCTGGCCACCAACAAGCTGGGTTCGATCATGGGCACGTCGGTCAGCTCGATCACCTACTACCGCCGGGTGCACCCGGACCTGACCACGGCGGGTCCGATGGCGGTCGCGGCGCTGGTCGGGGCCACGGGCGGGGCGGCGCTGGCCACGCAGATCCCCGCGGAGCTGTTCACGCCGATCATCCTGGTGGTCCTGATCGGCGTCGCCGTCTTCACGGTGGCGAAGCCGCAGCTCGGCCAGCACGACAACCTGCGCTGGGAGGGCAACCGGCACCGGTGGACGGCCGCCGGCATCGGCGCGGTGATCGGCGCCTACGACGGCCTGCTCGGTCCGGGCACCGGCACGTTCCTGGTGATCTCGCTGGTGAGCATCCTCGGGTACGCGTTCCTGCCGGCGTCGGCCCTGGCGAAGATCGTCAACTTCGCCACCAACCTCGGGGCGCTGCTGTTCTTCGTCCCGCACGGCGCCGTGATCTGGGGCCTGGGACTGGCGATGGGTGTCGCCAACCTGATCGGGGGGTACGTCGGCGCCCGGATGGCCGTCGCCAAGGGAAGCGGGTTCGTGCGCGTGGTGTTCGTCGTCGTCGTCGGTGCGCTGATCTGCAAGCTCGGGTACGACGTCGTCACGGGCGCGGCGTAGCGCTGCTCACGTGTGACGCCCGCTACACCGGGCGACGGACCCTCTCGCTACGATGGTGCGCGCACACACAAGAAACCGGCGGGCCGTTGGAAGAGACGGAGGCCGGCAACAGAAAGGTTGCATGCATGGCACTGGTCGTGCAGAAGTACGGCGGGTCGTCCGTGGCGGACGCCCGCTCCATCAAGCGCGTGGCCAAGCGCATCGCCGAGGCCAGGCGCGCCGGCAACGACGTGGTCGTGGTGGTGAGCGCCATGGGCGACACCACGGACGAGCTCCTCGATCTTGCCGCCGACATCAGCCCCAAGCCTCCGCAGCGCGAGATGGACATCCTGCTCACCGCCGGTGAGCGGATCTCGATGTCCCTGCTCGCGATGGCGATCGACAAGCTCGGGGTCAAGGCGAAGTCCTTCACCGGTCAGCAGGCCGGACTCCTCACCGACGCCGTCCACGGCAAGGCGCGCATCGTCGACGTCGTGCCGCACCGCATCCGCCAGACCCTCGAGAAGGGTCAGGTCGCGATCGTCGCCGGCTTCCAGGGCGTCAACACGGGCAACAACGACGTCACCACGCTGGGCCGTGGCGGCTCCGACACGACGGCGGTCGCCCTGGCCGCCGGTCTCGACGCCGACGTCTGCGAGATCTACACCGACGTGGACGGCATCTTCACCGCGGACCCGCGCATCGCGCCGGGTGCCCGCAAGATCGACAAGGTCACCTACGAGGAGATGCTCGAGCTGGCCGCCTCCGGCGCCAAGGTGCTGGCCCTGCGCGCCGTCGAGTACGCCCGCCGGTACAACGTGCCGGTGCACGTGCGCAGCTCGTTCTCCGGCAAGCCCGGCACGCTCGTCAAGGGCACCCACGGAGACCTCATCGACCCGAACGCCAGCTCCGAGGAGCAGGAGGAAGCAGCCATGGAAGACCCGATCATCTCCGGCGTCGCGCACGACCGCAGCGAGGCCAAGATCACCATCGTCGGCGTGCCCGACACGCTGGGCCAGGCCGCCCGCATCTTCGAGGTCGTCGCTGCCGCCGGCGCCAACATCGACATGATCGTGCAGAACGTGTCGGCCGCGGCCACCGGGCTGACCGACATCTCCTTCACGCTGCCCCACGGCGACATCCGCTCCACCGTCGCGGCCCTCAACGCTGTGAAGTCCGAGCTGAAGTTCGACGACCTGCAGGTCGACGACGAGATCGGCAAGGTCTCCCTGGTCGGCGCCGGCATGAAGTCGCACCCGGGCATCTCCGCCCGCCTGTTCGGCGCGCTGCGCGACGCGGGCATCAACATCGAGATGATCTCCACCTCGGAGATCCGCATCTCGGTGGTCACCCGCGCCGACAACCTGGACGACGCCGTGCGCGCCATCCACACCGCGTTCGAGCTGGACTCCGCCGAGGGCGAGGCCGTGGTCTACGCCGGGACGGGGCGGTGACCGACGTGGCTCAGATCAACTCCACCGGGGTCAACGTCGCCGTCGTCGGCGCGACCGGCCAGGTCGGCGCGGTCATGCGCAGGCTGCTCGCCGAGCGGGCCTTCCCGATCAAGGAGCTCCGCCTGTTCGCGTCCGCGCGCTCGGCCGGCTCGACGATCACCTACGAGGGCGTCGACGTCACCGTCGAGGACGTCGCGGCCACGGAGACCTCCGCGCTCGAGGACATCGACATCGCCCTGTTCTCCGCGGGTGGCGGCACCTCGAAGGAGCACGCGCCGCGCTTCGCGGAGGCGGGCGCCGTCGTCATCGACAACTCGTCGGCCTGGCGCCTCGACCCCGAGGTCCCGCTGGTGGTGTCCGAGGTCAACCCGGAGGCGATCTCCGAGGCGGCCAAGGGCATCATCGCCAACCCGAACTGCACCACGATGGCCGCGATGCCGGTGCTCAAGCCGCTGGCCGCCGAGGCCGGGCTCGAGCGCCTGCGGGTCGCCACCTATCAGGCGGTGTCCGGGTCCGGGCTCGGCGGGGTCAAGGAGCTGGCCGACCAGGCTCGTGCCGGCGCCGCCGGCGACCTCGAGGGGCTGACCCACGACGGCTCCGCGGTGACGTTCCCGGAGCCCGAGAAGTACGTGGCGCCGATCGCGTTCGACGTCGTGGCGCTGGCCGGCGCGATCGTCGACGACGGGTCGGAGGAGACCGACGAGGAGCAGAAGCTCCGCAACGAGTCCCGCAAGATCCTCGGCCTGCCGGATCTCGCGGTCGCCGGCACCTGTGTGCGCGTGCCGGTGTTCACGGGACACTCGCTGGCGATCCACGCCGAGTTCGGCGCCGCGATCACGCCGGACCGGGCGCGCGAGCTGCTCGCCGAGGCTCCCGGCGTCGAGCTGGCGGACGTCCCGACGCCGCTGGCCGCCGCGGGTGCGGACCCGTCGTTCGTGGGCCGGATCCGCACGGACCAGTCGGTGCCGGACGGGCGCGGGCTGGTGCTGTTCGTCGCGAACGACAACCTGCGCAAGGGGGCGGCGCTCAACGCGATCCAGATCGGCGAGATCGTCGCCGCGGACATCGCCGAGCTGGCGACCTACGAGGCCGCCGACGCGACCGTCTCCTGATCCCTCCCGCGAGGTAGGCAACTCTCCGCCGACATGGGCAACCTTCCGCCGAGGTAGGCAACCTCTCGGTCAGGTAGCACGCAGAGCCCGGGGTGAGCATCGTGCTCGCCCCGGGCTCCGTCGTGTCCGACGGCGGAGCGGCCGCAGGTCAGGACGGCCGCGCCCCGACGGCAGGTGCCGCGACCACGATGGCCGTCGCGGCCAGCACGTGCCACACGCTGTGCCCCCACGGGTCCACGAACCCGACCAGCGCACCGACACCGAGGACGACGACGGCGCTCACGAGCCGGGCGCGCAGCACCGGTCGGGCCAGCGCCCGCAGCAGGATCAGCACGACGGCGATCCCCGAGGCGACGCCCTGCGCCACGACCGACGCCCACGGGTCGACGGCGGCGAGCGCCAGGTCCACGAGGGTCGGGACCAGCCACCACCAGGTGCGCATCCACCGTCCGGTGAGGTCCGCTACGGCGTCGGCGGCGACCAGGGCGTAGGCGCCGAACAACGGTGGGTCGTGCACCAGCGGGTTCCACGACGGTGCGGGACCGTGCTGGACGACCGATCCGACGCCGATGCCGATCGCCAGGACGCCGAGCGCGGCCCGGGCGCGCGCTGCGGCGCGTGACGGGGCGCCGTCGCCGGAGTGCCGTCGTCGGACGATCACCCACAGGCCCGCGACGACGAACGCGAGGCTGGACCAGGTGTCGACCGGCTCGGTCATGGCACCAGTCAAGCCGATGCCGATGTCGGCGGCGGGCCGGGGTGGGGTGAGCGAGGGTTGACGGTCCTCAGGTTCTATGGTTCATTAGTCGTGTAATGAACCACAGAACCAGTGAACCGCGGGGAGGGTCCCATGTTCGACGGCCCTGAACCCCTCTACGTCCAGATCGGTCAGATGATCCGGTCCCAGGTCCTCGCGGGCGAGCTCGGGGAGGACGAGCAGGTCATGTCCACCACGCAGTTCGCCACCACGTTCCGCATCAACCCGGCCACCGCGGCCAAGGCGTTCTCCGGCCTCGTCGACGAGGGTGTCCTCTACAAGCGGCGCGGGCTGGGCATGTTCGTCGCACCCGGTGCCCGCGCTCGGCTGCTCGAGCACGACCGGCAGGCCTACTTCGACGAGGTCCTCGCACCGGCGCTCGCCCAGGCGAAGGTCCTCGGCATCACGACCGACGAGATCGTCACCCACATCCGTCACCAGCACACCACCTCGGAGGAGTCATGACCGCCCCCTTCGGCGCGCGCCTCGACGACGTCGTCGTCCGGTTCGGCCGGCAGCGCCGGGTGACCAGCGACGGCGGCACCTACCGTGCGGACGCCTCGGCCGCGCTCGACGGCGCGAGCCTCACGATCCGCCCGGGCACCATCACCGGCGTCCTCGGCCGCAACGGCGCCGGCAAGACCACGATGCTCTCCCTGCTCGCCGCGTACCGGCGCCCCACCGCCGGGACCCTCGCCGTGGGCGCCGGGGACGACCCCGCCGCCTGGGAGGACCCGTGGGAGAACCCGTGGGTCACCTCCAACGTGCAGCTCGTCAGCGAGGGCGGCGGCGTCCAGGACGACGAGAAGCTCCGCGAGACCCTGAAGTACTACGCCGACCTGCGGCCCTTCTGGGACGCCGACACCGCCGAGCGCCTGCTCGAGACGTTCGAGATCAGCACCCGCAAGAAGCCGAACGCCCTCTCGCGCGGCAAGCGGTCCGCCGTCGGCGCCGTCCTCGGACTGGCTTCGCGCGCCCCGCTGACGATCTTCGACGAGGTCTACCTCGGCATGGACGCCCCCACCCGGTACGCGTTCTACGACGAGATCCTCGCCGACTACGCCGCCCACCCGCGCACCATCCTGCTGTCCAGCCACCTGGTCGAGGAGGTCGAGCGGCTCTTCGAGGACGTCGTCGTCCTCGACCGCGGCCGCGTGCTGCTCGCCGAGTCCGCCGAGGAGATGGCCGCCCGCGGGTTCAGCCTCACCGGGCCGACGACGGCGGTCGAACGCCTCGCCGGGGACCGCAGGATCCTGCACCGCCAGCAGCTCGGGGGAACCGTCCAGGTCACCCTCGAGGGCGCGCCCGACGACGGCACCCGCGCCGCCGCCCGCGAGGCCGGCGTCGAGGTCGGGCACCTGCCGCTGCAGGACCTGTTCGTCCGACTGACCGACCCCGCGGCCCGCGCGGGCCACCCGGACGGAGCGGGCCGATGACCGGCGCGCTCCTCGACGAACGGGTCGCGTTCGTCCGGCAGGTCCGGCGCGCCGCCACGGCCCGCGCCACCCGCGCGATCGCCGAACCGCTCGTCGTCGTCGGCCTGGGGTTCTGGGTGGTCGTCGGCCTGGCCGGCGTCGTGGTGCCGCAGATCGTCGACCGCGCCGGGAACCAGATGGACACCGGTGTGCTCGGGACCGGCGGCTACAGCGCCCGCTGGTTCGCCTTCGCCCTCGGGCTCATCATGGTCGCCACCATCGCCCCCAACCACGTGGCCGCCGGGGGCACCCGACGGTCCCTGTTCCGCGGGTCGCTGCTGGCGGCCGCCGTCGGTGGGGTCTTCAACGGGCTGGCGTACGCCGTCGCGAAGCTCGCCGAGCGGTCCTACTTCGACGCCCTGGGCTGGACGTGGGAGGCACCCGAGTTCCTGGTGTTCGGCGGCCGGTCCGGGTTCACGCTCACGGTCGTCGCCGCCGGCCTCGCCATCGCCGCCTACGTCCTGGTCGGCATCGCGGTCGCGATCGGCTACCTGCACCACGGTCCGTGGCGAGGGACGCTGCTGCTCGTGCCGAACGCCGCCGTCCTCGCGCTCGCCGAGGTCGCGACCCGGACCGAGCGCTTCCTGGAGCCGCTCGGCCCCGAGCTCACGGGCGCCACGGCCGTGGCCGCGACCCTGGTGGCCACCAGCGCGGTCGTCGTGATCGCGGCCGGGTGGCTCCGCCTGAACCTGCGCACGCTCCCGATCCGGCCGTCGAGGTGATCACCATGACCGCGACGACCGTCACCCGTACCGGCCCCCGCGCCGACCGGGCCGGCACGCGGGCCGCGCGGCGCCACTTCACCCGTGCGCTGATCCTCACCGGCATCTGGTTCTGGGGCTTCTGGGCCGCGCTCGTCGTCGGGGTGCCGCTCGCCGTCGACCGGTGGGGCGGCGAGATGGCCGGCCTCACCTACGACACCGCCGGCAACCCCGCACGATGGGTCGGCTTCGCCGTCGGGATCATCCTCACCGCCGCCGCCCTGAGGATGCACGTCGCGGCCGGGGGGACCCGACGCGCGTTCGTCGATGGCGCCACCCGCGCCGCCGCCGTCGTCGGGGTCGCGTACGGCGTGCTCACCGTGGTGCTGGTCCTCGCCGAGGAGCAGCTCTACGCCGGCCTCGACCGCGGCTGGCAGGGCAGCGCCACCACCGTCGACCTCGACTCGGTCGGCGGCGTCCTGGTCAGCGTCGGCGCCGAGACGCTCGTGCTCGTGACCTACCTGCTCGCCGGGGTCGGGGTCGTCACGGGCTACCGACGGTTCGGAGCATCGCGCGGCACCCTGCTCGTCGTCCCGCTGCTCGTGCCCTGCACCCTCGTCGACGCCGCCACCCGGACCGGGGTCGCCGGCATCCCGTGGCGCGGCGGGTACGACGACGTCACCACCGGCGCGCTCCTCGGCGTCGGCGGCAGCCTGGTCGTCGCCGCGGCGACGTACCTCCTGATCATCCGGCTGCTGCGGTCCGTGCCGCTGCGCCCCTGACCCGCCGGCCCGCCCCAACCTGCCGGCCGAGCCCACCGGCCGAGACCCGCCCGACCAAGGAGAGACCATGACCCAGCCCGTCGTGGAGGTGACGAACCTCCGCAAGACCTACGGCCCCAAGGTGGCGGTCGACGACGTGACGTTCGCCGTCCGTCCCGGGGAGATCTTCGGGATCCTCGGCCCCAACGGGGCCGGCAAGACCACCACCGTCGAGACCCTCGCCGGCCTGCGGCGCGCCGACGGCGGGACCGTCCGCGTCCTGGGCCGCGACACCCAGCGCGACCCCGCCGCGGTGAAGGACCTCCTCGGGGTGCAGCTCCAGGAGGCCGCGCTGCACGACAAGATCACCGTCGGCGAGGCGCTGCGCCTCTTCGCGGGCTTCTACCCGAACCCCGCCGACCCCGACGAGCTCCTCGCGCTGCTGGACCTCACCGAGCACGTCGACAAGCAGTTCGGCCGCCTCTCCGGGGGGCAGAAGCAGCGGCTGTCCATCGCGCTGGCGCTCATCGGCAACCCGGAGGTCGCGATCCTCGACGAGCTCACCACCGGGCTGGACCCGCAGGCGCGCCGTTCCACCTGGGACCTCGTGGAACGCGTGCGCGACACCGGTGTGACGATCCTGCTGGTCACCCACTTCATGGAGGAGGCCGAACGCCTCTGCGACCGGCTCGTCGTCATCGACGCCGGCCGGGTCGTCGCCGACGGGACCCCGAGCGGGCTGATCGCCGACCTCGACACCGACCGGACCGTCGTCGTGCGCTTCACCGACGACGCCCACGAGCCGGCGCGTGCCGTGCTCGACCGGCTCGCGGCCGAGCACCCCGACGTCACCGGCGTCGCGGAGCCGAACGGCGTGCCCGGCGAGATCGCCGTCACCGGGACACCCCGCGTGCTGTTCGCCGTCGTGCCCGCCCTCGCCGCGGCGGACCTGGTGCCCGACGACGTCCGCACCGTCACCCGCACGCTCGAGGACGTCTTCCTCGCCGTCACCGGACGCACCTACGACCAGGACGACGAACCCGCCCACGCCGCCGAAGGAGACCGGTCATGACCGCCATCGCTCCCGCCCGCCCAAGCGCCGGCTGGCGCGGGTTCGGGCGCCTGCTCACCACCGAGGCGAAGGTGTGGCTGCGCGACTACGCCTCGCCGTTCTTCGGGATCGTCTTCCCCACGATCATCCTGCTCGGCGTCGGGTACTTCATCCCCGGCATGCGGGACCCGATCCTCGACGCGCCGTCGGACTCGGTCTGGTACGGGCTCACCCCGATCGCGACGTTCCTGCCCACCGTGCTCGCCATGGCGATCGGCACGGCAGCGCTGACCGTCATGCCGGTCACGGTCGCGACCTACCGCGAGAAGGGGGTGCTGCGGCGGCTCTCCACCACGCCGATGCGACCGCAGGGCATCGTCGCCTCGCACCTGATCATCAACATCGTCACGACGCTCGTGGGCATCGCCCTCGCCCTCGTGGTCGCGCAGGTCGCCTTCGGCGTGCCCGTGCCCACGCAGCTCGGCGTGGTGGTGCTGGCCGCGGCCCTCGGGCTGTGCGCCATGTTCGCGCTCGGTATGCTGGTGGCCGCCGTCGCACCGCGGGCGTCCGCCGCGAACGCCATCGCGATGTCGATCTACTTCCCGATGCTGCTGGTGGCCGGGCTGTGGACGCCGGGGCCGATCATGCCCGAGCTGCTGCGGCAGATCGGCCAGTTCACGCCGCTGGGAGCGGCGGCGCAGGCGCTCACCGAGGGTTGGTTCGAGTCGGGCTTCCCGACCCTGCAGCTGGTCGTCATGGCGGTGTACACGGTCGTGCTGGTGCCGCTCGCGGTCCGGCTGTTCCGCTGGACGTGACCGGCCGGCCCGGCCCACGGCAGCGCCCGCGCGTCGTCCCGCGGCCCGGCTTAGCCTCGGGAGCATGAAGCCGTTCCTGCTGCTGGCGACGCGGGCCGAGGACGTCGCCGCCGACGGCGAGTACGCGGCGATGTGCCGGTTCGGCGGCCTCGCGCCGGAGCAGCTGCACCGGGTCCGGCTCGAGGCCGGGCCGATGCCGTCGTTCGACCTGGACACCTACTCCGGGATCGTCGTCGGCGGGGGGCCGTTCAACTCCTCGGACCCGCAGGACCGCAAGTCCGAGGTGCAGCACCGGGTCGAGCGCGAGATGGCCGAGCTGCTCGCCGAGGTCGTCGACCGCGACTTCCCGTTCCTCGGGGCCTGCTACGGCGTCGGCACGCTCGGCACGTTCGCCGGGGGAGTGGTGGACCGCTACTACGGCGAGGACGTCGGGGTCGTGACGATCGAGCTCACGCAGGAGGGGCGGGCCGACCCGCTGCTCGCCGGGATGCCGCCCGCGTTCGCGGCGTACGTCGGGCACAAGGAGGCCATGCGCGAGCTCCCGCCCGGTGCGGTGCGGCTGGCGTTCTCCTCGTGGGCGCCGGTGCAGATGTTCCGGCTGCGGCAGAACCTGTACGCCACGCAGTTCCACCCGGAGCTCGACCTGGCGGGTCTGACGCAGCGCGTCCAGGTGTACCGGGAGTACGGCTACTTCGCGCCGGACGAGGCGGACGCCGTCGTCACCCGGGCCGCCGCCCGTCCGGTGACGCAGCCGATGAAGATCCTGCACAACTTCGTGCAGCGCTACCGGCTGCCCTGACCGCTCGGTCGCCGGTGCGGGGATAGGGTCGCGCCATGCCGATCCCCGACCACGTCGTCTCCCTCCGCGCCCGCATCGGCACCGACCTGCTGTGGCTGCCCGGGGTCAGCGCGGTGGTGCGCGACGGCGACCACCGGCTCCTGCTGGGGCGGCGCGCCGACTCGGGGCAGTGGGCGCTGCCCAGCGGGATCCTGGACCCGGGGGAGGAGCCGGCCGTCGGCATCGCGCGCGAGATCCTGGAGGAGACGGCGGTGGCCGTCGAGGTCGTCGGGATCGTCGGGGTGTTCGCCACCCCCGTGGTCACCTACCCCAACGGGGACCGCACGGCGTATCTCGACACCCTGTTCCGGGCCCGGCCGGTGTCCCCGGAGGCCGCACGTGCCGCCCGGGTCGCTGACGACGAGTCGCTCGAGGTCGGGTGGTTCGCCGCCCACGAGCTGCCCGAGGACCTTGCCTCCTCCACCCGGGAACGGCTGGACCGGGAGCGCGAGTTCCTCGCCGCGGACGGCGACGCGGCACTCTTCGCCCGTCCCGAGGAGTCCTGACCGCGGTCCCGGATCGTGGACGCGGTGGACCGCCCAGCGAAACCTGCGTACCCTCGGCGTCGTGAACATCCGTTGGTATTGGCGCTTTACGCCGGCTCCGCTGGGAGCTCGGCGGGCTCGCGCCTGACCGACACCTTCCACCGGAGCCAGCACAGGGCCTGGGACGCACGTGCGTCCGGGCCCTTCGTCGTCGGACGGGCCTCCGGTCGGGAACGGACCACCTCCGGCGACGACGCCGGAGCCGGTGACCGCCGACCAGACCCGCCACGACCAGGAGCCCCACGATGCACCCCCTGTCCCTCCCCGACGCGCCGTCGTCCGCCCGCCAGGGTGATACTGAGCTGATGGCCGAGACCTCCGACCTGCGCGTCCGCGCCCTCGATCCGCTGCCCGCGCCGCGCGAGATTCGCACCAACCTGCCGCTGGGCACCGCCCGCAGCGACCTCGTGACGACGTCGCGCCGCGAGGTCCGCGACGTGCTGCGCGGCGAGGACGACCGGCTCGTCGTCATCGTCGGTCCCTGCTCCGTGCACGACCCGGTCGCCGCGCTGGACTACGCGCAGCGCCTGGCGCCCGTGGCCCGCGAGCTGTCCGAGGACCTCGTCGTCGTCATGCGCGTCTACTTCGAGAAGCCGCGCACCACCGTCGGATGGAAGGGCCTGATCAACGACCCGCACCTGGACGGCTCCCACGACGTGCACCACGGCCTGCACCTGGCCCGCGAGGTGCTGCTCGGGGTGCTCGACGCCGGCGTCCCGGCCGCGTGCGAGTTCCTCGAGCCGACGTCTCCGCAGTACATCGCCGACGCCGTCACGTGGGGGGCCATCGGCGCGCGCAACGCGGAGTCGCAGGTGCACCGGCAGCTCGCCTCGGGGCTGTCGATGCCGGTCGGGTTCAAGAACGCCACCGACGGGGACGTCCAGATCGCCGTGGACGGCTGCATCACCGCCGCGAGCGAGCACACGTTCTTCGGGGCGGACGCCGAGGGGCGGGCGGCCACCGTCGCGACCGTCGGCAACCCGGACTGCCACGTCATCCTGCGCGGCGGACGGGGCGGGCCGAACTACGGGTCCTCCGACGTCGCCGCCGCGCTGGGCGTGGCCCGGACGTCCGGCCTCGGCGGGGCCGTGGAGGCGGGCGTCGTGGTGGACGCCTCGCACGGCAACTCCGGCAAGGATCACGTGCGTCAGGCCGAGGTGGTGCGGGAGATCGCGGCGCGCCTGGCCGACGGCGAGCAGGGCATCTCCGGGCTGATGATGGAGAGCTTCCTCGAGGCGGGCGCGCAGAAGCCGGCGCCGCTGGACCAGCTGGTCTACGGGCAGTCCGTCACGGACAAGTGCATGGACTGGGGCACGACGGCGGAGCTGCTGTCGGTGCTGGCGGACGCGGTCCGCACGCGGCGGGCTTCCTGACGTCGAGCGTCTCTGGTTGCACGTGATCATCTGCTGATCTCGTGCAACCAGAGACGCTCGACGATCAAGGATCGAGCCGGAGCACGGTGTCGACCGGTAGCGGGTCATGCTGCCAGCCGGTCCCGCGCAGCACCCGGCCGACCTCGACCGCCACCCGGCCACGCCAGGCGTCGGACCCGGTGAACCGGCGGACGATCGTGCGCGGCGTGACCAGCCGGTTCTGGCGGTCACGGTCGCGGTAGACGGCCTCGGGCGCCGCGTGGACGTCCTGCCCGTCGATCTCCACCAGCAGCGCGGTGCCGTCGGGGAGGCGCCAGGCGAGATCGACGCGGGCGAACTCCGGGCCGTGGGCTGCGGCGATCCGGAGCTGCAGCGCGTCGGGCGGCCATCCCGCGTCGAGACAGGACAGCCGTGCCCAGGTCTCGGCGGGTGACTCGGCACGGCCGTCCGCCAGCGCCCACCACCTCCGGGTCCGAACCACCCCGGGACGCCCCGCGGCCTTCCCGCGAACACGCTCCAGGCCGTCCGGCGCGAGCAGCCCGCGGTGCAGCGCCGAGTCCATGAGGGACACCGCGGATCGTCGCGAGGACGCGAGGACGGCCTGCGCCATCGCCACGTCGACCGGAGCGCAGCGGAAGCCTCCGACATCGACCCACTCCGTGACCGGTGACCGGCGCAGCCTGACCGGTGGCTTCGCGACCCGCGGGACACCTGTCGGCAGCGCCACCTCCGGTGCGATCTCGATCGGGGCGCCCTGGACGCCGTGGAGCACCAGCGCGCAGACCCCGGTCGCGACGGATCCGGGATGGGCGAGCAGGCCGAGCACGGCGGCGCGGTGTCGGCGCAGGTCGAACCGGTCGAGTCGATCGTGTCGGGAGGGGAGCCCCAGGTCCACCACGCCGCGGACCGGCCGCTCCCAGTCCTTGGCCTGGCAGCGTGCCTGGACCTGGCCGCGCGTCATCCCGGAGGCGAGGCACTGCGCCACGGTGAGCAGGCCGTACTGCCGCTCCGCCAGCCGGAGCAGCGCCGGTGGGACGGGACCGAATCGCGCGGGCACGGCCCGACCCAACCAGAGTGATGCCGTCGGCTGCCCCCGTCGTCCACAGGCCCTCGTCGAGCGTCCCTGGTTGCACGCGATCACCGGCTGATCCCGTGCAACCAGAGACGCCCGACGGCGACGGGTGGCGTGACCGGCGCCACGAACCCATCCATCCGGGCTCCGGCACCGAACCCTAGGTGTCCCGGAGAGCCCGGGATCAGCGACGAGGAACGGTCCGGATCGACCAGCCACGCTCGGTGGGGCACACTGTCCGGGTGCCATCACCCGAGACGACGCCGGTCGACGACGCCCTGGTGGCGTGCGCCGACGGCTCGCCGGACGCCTTCGGGCCGGTGTACGACGCCCTGGCCCCGACGGCCTACGGCACCGCGCTGGGCGTGCTCCGCGACCCCGACCACGCCGCCGAGGTGACCCAGGAGGTGATGGTCGAGGTGTGGCAGTCCGCAGCGAAGTTCGATCCCGCCCGCGCCTCGGCGCGCACCTGGGTCGTCACCCTCACGCGTCGCCGGGCGATCGACCGGGTCCGGGCCGAGCAGTCGCGCCGTGACCGCGACCAGCGCGACGTCGACAGCACGCTCGCCGCGCGCGACCGGGACGTCGTGTCCGAGGACGTCGAGCAGCGCCTCGAGGGTGCTGCCGTGCGCCGCTGCCTCGACTCGTTGACGGGGACGCAGCGCGAAGCCGTCGTCGACGCGTACTACGGCGGGCGCACCTACCGTGAGGTGGCCGAGCGGCTCGGGGCCGCCCTGCCCACCGTGAAGACCCGGATCCGCGACGGCCTCATCCGCCTGCGCGACTGCCTGGGGGTGAACCGTGGCTGACAGCACCCGTGACGCCTGGGACCTCCTGCCCGCCTACGCGCTCGACGCCGTCGACGACCTGGAACGTCGTCAGGTCGAGCGGCTCCTCGACACGGACGCCGACGCCCGCCGCGCCCTCGACGAGTACCGCAAGGTCGTGGCGGCCTTCACCGTCGAGTCGGCGCCGCCGGCCGCGATGCGCGACGCCGTGATGGCCCGGATCGCCGCGACGCCCGGATCGTCGCGGCACGACGGCGGTACCCCGGTCGACGGCGAGCCCAGCGCCGCGCACGACGACGGCACCCCGGCGGGAGCCGACGTCGTCCCGCTGGACCGTGCCCGACGTCGGCGCTGGGGCCTCGTCGCCGCGGCGGCCGCCGCCGTGGTCGCCGTCGCGGTGCCGACCACCGTGGCGATCCAGGCCACCATCGAGCAGAACGAGCTCCAGCAGCGGGTCGACACCGTCGCCGAGATGATGGCGGACCCGTCCGCCCAGCTGCTCCGCAGCGACGTGACCGGGGGCGGCAGCGCGACCGTGCTGGTCGCCGGCGACGACTTCCTCTTCAGTGCGAACGACCTGCCCGACGTCGGCACGGACTCGACCTACCAGCTCTGGCTGGTCGGCGCCGAGGGCGGTGTGACGTCGGCGGGCCTGCTGGACCCGCAGGACGGGTCGGTGGAGCAGCTCGTGCAGGACGTGGACGGCGTCGGGCTGGCCGTGTCCGTGGAGCCGGAGGGCGGTTCCGAGCAGCCGACGACGGACCCGGTCGTCGTGCTCGCGGAGGGGTGACCCGGAGCGAGCGTGCGAGTGCAGGGGCGTCCCGACCGTGGGTGCTGTGGGGGTGACCCGGAGCGAGCGTGCGAGTGCAGGGGCGTCCCGACCGTGGGTGCTGTGGGGGTGACCCGGAGCGAGCGTGCTGATCGAGGTCTGGCATCCTCGGGGCCATGTCTGCAGGACCTGCCCGGTTCCCCTGGATTCCTGATCCGGCGTGCGGTGACTGGGTGCGCGCGGGTGTCGACCCCGAGCAGTTCGCCGTCCACGTCCCGTGGACGATCCACACCTTTGTCCCGCGGGGTTTCGAGGCGTACGCCCGGGCCTTCCATCCGCTGGAGCGTGAGACGGACGACGGCCCCGAGCCCGTGCGATGGTCCGAGGCCGCGGAGGCCTTCGGCACCACGATGACCGCGACGGCGAACCTCGACCGGCTCTGCCGGCGGCCATACTCCCCGAACGACGACGTCGTCACGCCGCAGGGGGTGACGCTCGAACCTCCGACGGAGGGCAGCGTCCCGTCCGAGCTCGTGGCGAGTGCCGCGCCGCCGGATCCGGACGTGCCGGCTCTCGGTACCGGCATCCTCGAGGCCGAGCCGGCGGCCGGGCCGCGTCTCGAGCTGCCGTACCGCAGCCACATCCTCTTCACCGGGGCATCGACCTCTTCGCCGATCGAGGATGGGTCGACGCCGCCCCCTGGCTCGACGACGCGGACCGTCGCCAGCAGGATCCGCGCACCCCGGCACTCTGGTGGCCCGAGGACCGTGCCTGGTTCGTGGCGAACGACGTCGACGACGCCTGGACCCTGGTGGCCGGGTCCCGGGAACTGGTCGCCGCCCTGGTCGCGGATCCCGACCTGGAGGCGCTCGAGCTGTCAGAGGGTGCGGCGATCGAGGGTCCGGAACCGGAGGCGCGTTGACGCCCGCCCGGCACATGACACCGGCCCGCCTCGTCAGGTGACGAAGGCGGGCCGGTGCGTGCGGACCCGGGACCCGGGCGCCCCCTGCGCGTCCGGGACCCGGGAGGTGATCACATGGACGGCATGAGGACCGAGTCGATGAGGTAGACGGTGGCGTTCTGCGTCATGACGCCGCCGCAGATGACGTTGGCGTCGTTGACCATGAGCTCGTCGCCCTCGCCGGTCACCTCGAGGGTGTCGCCCTGGACGGTGGTGTGCTCACCGGGGACGTCCTCGGGCAGGGCCTGGCCCTCGACGACGTGGTAGGTCAGCACCGAGGTCAGCAGGTCGGCGTCGGTGGACAGCGTGTCGATGGTCTCGGCGTCGACGGCCTCGAAGGCCTCGTCCACCGGCGCGAACACGGTGAACTCGCCGCCGTTGAGGGTGTCGACGAGGTTCACGTCGGGGTTGAGCTCACCGCTGACGGCGGAGACCAGGGTGGTCAGCAGCGGGTTGTTGGAGGCGGCCACCGCGACGGGCTCGGTGGACATGCCCTCGATGGAGCCGGCGCCGTCGGGCACCTGCGAGGCGTAGTCCTCGCAGCCGGGGCCGACGAGGTTCGCGGCGGGGTCCATCGCCATGTCGGACTCCATGTCGTCGGACTCCATGTCCTCCTCGGCCATGTCGTCCTCCATGGACTCCTCCTCCATGGGCGACTCCTCGGTCATGGTCTCCTCCGAGCCGGACATGTCGTCGCCGGTGTCGTCGGAGGAACAGGCGCCGAGGGCCAGCAGGGCCAGGGTGGCGAAGCCGGCGGCGGCGGTGCGGGTGCGAGTGCGAGCGTTCATCGATCTCTCCTTGCCTCGTCGCCCCGACGTCTCCGGGGCGCTTCACCAGGGGTTCGGAACCGGCACCGCGTCCGGATGGGTCCGATCGAGAACTTTTCCGTTTCGTGATCTCGCGAGGCTCGGGGACCGCCCGCAGAATCGCAGGATGGGTGACATCCGACGATTCGACGGGCGCATCCTCGGCCTCGGCACCGAGTCCGGTACGCGGGTGGTGCTCGGGTGGTGGGACGAGTCCCCGTTCGGCCCGTTCGCCGACGCGATGGTCGAGGAGGTCACGGGGCGCCGCACGCTGGTCGCGCCGCCCGAGGTGGCCGAGTTCGTCGCCACCACCTACGGGTTCGACCGCGTGCTCGAGTCGCCGGTCCGGGCCGTGCACGACGACGCGGCACCAGCCGGTGGCACGGACGACGGCGGCACCCCGGCGGCCGGCGGGTGGCTGATCGCCGCGGCCGGTCCGCTCCGGCTCCGTGCCGCCGTCGGACGCCGGACCGCGCTCGGGCACGTCCTGCGCCTGGTGCCGCGGCGGATCGCCACCGCCCCCTGGTTCGCGGTGCTCTCCGACCCGGTCGCCCGGCTGCTGCTCGACGGCGTGCGCACGCGGGGCAGCGCCGGCAACGGCCGCCGGGAGAGCTACGGGGCCACGGACGTGCACGCGATCGTCGGTGTCCGGGCCACGTGGGACGGCGTCGACCTGGGGGCGCTCGCGGACGTCGACCCGCCGGTGCGGTTCGGGTTCGGGTCGACCCCGCGGCGCCCGTCGTTGACGCGGGTGACGACGACGGTGCGGGGCTGAGCGGCGCGCTCGGACCCATCTGGGACGCGTCCCGCTCCGAACCTCGGGCATGGAGACGCTCATCCTCATCGGTCTGCTCGGTGGCCTGGTCACCGGGATCTCGCCGTGCATCCTGCCGATGCTGCCGGTCATCTTCTTCGCCGGTGGCGTCGAGGGAGCCCGGCAGCGGGCCACGTCCGACGGCGGAGCGGACGACGCCGTCGACGCGGACGACGCGGACGGCTCCGGCGCCGACGGCGGACCCGATCCCGCCCTGTTCGCCGGCGCGCCCACGGCGGTCCGCGTCGACCGCGCGGGCCGCGTCTCCAGCGGCCCGCCCCGGGGCCGGTCCGGGGCGGTGACCCTGGAGCTCTCGGGCGACGACGCGCCGTCGGAGGGCGCCGGGACGAGCTCCGCGACCCGCCGTCGTCGGACGCCCCGCTCCTGGCGGCCGTACCTGGTGATCGCCGGGCTGGTGGTGAGCTTCAGCGTCTTCACGTTGCTCGGGTCGTTGATCCTCACGGCGCTCGGGCTGCCGCAGGACCTGCTGCGCTGGCTCGGCATCACCCTGCTGGTGGCCATCGGCATCGGCATGATCGTGCCGCGGTTCGAGGAGATCCTCGAGCGGCCGTTCCAGCGCGTCGCCGCCCTGGGGTCCCGCCGGTCGCCGAACCAGGACCGGGGTGCGTTCCTGCTGGGTCTCGGGCTCGGCGTGCTGTACGTGCCGTGCGCCGGGCCGGTCCTGGCGGCGATCACCGTGGCGGGCGCCACCGGGCAGATCGGCCCCGGGACGGTCGCGCTGACGGTGAGCTTCGCCGTCGGCGCCGCGATCCCGCTGCTCGTGTTCGCGCTGGCCGGGCGGCGCGTGGCCGAGCGGGTGCGGGGGTTCCAGCGTCACCAGCGGGGGATCCGCATCGGCGGCGGCCTCGTGATGATCGCGCTCGCGGGTGCTCTCGCGCTGAACCTGCCGGCGCAGCTGCAGCGGGCGCTGCCGGACTACACCGGGGCGTTGCAGCAGCAGATCGACGGCAACGAGGACGTGCAGGACGCCCTGGAACTGGGCGGCATCGTCACGGACGCCAACCGTGAGCTGGACAACTGCACCAGCGGCGACACGGAGCTGGCGGACTGCGGGACGGCGCCGCCGCTGACCGGCATCACGCAGTGGCTGAACACCCCTGACAACACCGCCGTCGACCTCGAGGAGCTGCGCGGGAAGGTGGTGTTGATCGACTTCTGGACCTACTCGTGCATCAACTGCCAGCGCGCGCTGCCGCACGTCAACTCCTGGTACGACAGCTACGAGGACGCCGGGCTCGAGGTGATCGGCGTGCACACCCCGGAGTTCGCGTTCGAGCGGGAGACCCGCAACGTGATCGCCGGCGCCGAGGACCTCGGCGTCGACCACCCGATCGCGCAGGACAACTCCTACTCGACGTGGACGGGCTACCGGAACCGTTACTGGCCGGCCGAGTACCTCATCGACGCCGACGGCACCGTCCGGTACCTGAAGTTCGGCGAGGGCGACTACGCCACCACCGAGCAGCACATCCGCGACCTGCTCCGGGAGGCAGATCCCGACGTCGAGCTCCCGGAGCCCACCGACACCGAGGACACGACGCCGGACGCCGACACCACGCCGGAGACCTACCTGGCGCTGAACAAGGTCTTCAACTACGCCGGGCCCACCGACTACGGCAGCGGGGAACGTCACTTCGAGGCGCCCGACGAGCAGCCGGAGGACACGTTCTCGCTCGCCGGGACGTGGGAGGTCGACTTCCAGGGGGCGACGGCGGTGTCCGACGACGCGACGCTGCGGCTGGGATACCGGTCCACCGACGTGTACTCGGTGCTGGGTGGCGAGGGGACCGTGACCGCCCGCCTCCTGGCCGAGGACGGCTCCGTGCGGGCCGAGCGGGAGATCGACGTCGCCGGCAACCCGACGCTGTACGACGTGCTGCGCGGTGACGAGCACACCGAGGGCGTCGTGGAGCTGGAGGTGCCCGAGGGCGTGTCCGTGTACACCTTCACCTTCGGCTGACCCGCCGCCGGTGGGGGATCAGGCGACGAAACCCTCGAGCGTCGCGCGGTCGACCGGTCCGTCGCGCCGGATCAGCTCCTCGGCGTCGTCCATCCGGTCCCACACGTTGATCCCCATCGCTCCCTCGACGCGGTCCCGGGTGACCCAGAACGCGACGCACTCGCGGTCCTCGGCGGACCCGGAGAGCACCACGTCGCCCTCGGTGAGCCCCTTGGCCTCCATGCCCAGGTCGAGCTGGTCGGAGAAGAAGTAGGGCAGCTCGTCGTACTCCCGGCCGGAGCCGAGCATCGAGCGGGCGGCGTGCGCACCGGTGCTGTCGGCGACGGCCCAGTGCTCGATCCGCAGCAGCTTGGCGTACCGCGGGGAGGGGACGGCGGCGATGTCCCCGGCGGCCCACACCTCGGGTGCCGACGTCCGCAGCGTCGGGTCGACGGTGATCCCGCCGCCGGCCTCCGCGGTGCGCACCTCGATGCCGGCCGCCTCGGCGAGGCCGACCTCCGGGGTGACCCCGATGCCGACGACGACGGTGCTCGCCTCGAGCGTGACGCCGTCGTCCAGCGTGACCCCGGTGACCCGGGCGGTGCCCTCGAACGCCGTGACGCTGCGGCCCGCGAGCAGCCGCACGCCGTGGGCCTCGTGCTCGGCGGCGAAGATCGCGGACACCTCGGGCCCGAGGGCACCCAACGGGTGGCGGCCGCGGCCGACCAGCGTCACGTCCCGGCCGAGCTGGCGGGCCGACGCCGCCACCTCCATGCCGATCCAGCCGTCGCCCACCACCACGACGGGTCCGTCACCGGCCAGCGCCTCGGCGAGCCGGTCGGCGTCGGCGACGGAGCGCAGGGAGTGCACGCCGTCGAGCCCGCCGCCGGGGACGTCGAGACGGCGGACCCGCGAGCCCGTGGCGAGCAGCAGTCGCGAGTACCGCAGCGCCCCGTCGGGAGCGGTGGACACCGACCGTGCGGCGACGTCGAGGCCGACCGCCGTCGTGGAGGTGCGCAGGTCCACGCCGTGGTCGGCGTACCAGTCGGCGTCGAGCGTGCGCAGGGCGTCCCGGCCGGCCTCGCCGCGCAGGTAGTCCTTGGACAGCGGGGGTCGCTCGTAGGGAACCTCGGGCTCGCCGGTGACGACGACGAGGTCACCGTCGTACCCCTCGGTGCGCAGCGTCTCGGTGGCTCGGGCGGCGGCCAGGCCTCCGCCGACGACGACGATCGGTTCCATCGGTCCTCCTCGCGAGAGTGGTTCCGGTCACACCCTGCCACGGGGGCTGCGAGCGCGCGCCCGGCGGACGATCCTGGACGGGACCGGGGAGAGGGGTGCGCGATGAGGATCGCCGTCGCCGGGGGGACCGGCACCGTGGGCCGCCACGTGGTGTCCGCCGTCGAGCGGGCCGGGCACGACGTCGTCGTCCTGGCGCGGAGCCGCGGCGTCGACGTCGTCACGGGGGCCGGGCTGGACGCCGCGCTGGAGGGTGCCGACGTCGTCGTGGACACGCTGAACCGCATGAGCCCGCGGGAGCGGACCGCGCGGGACTTCTTCACCGCGACCTCGCGGAACCTGCTCGCCGCGGAGGCGCGGGCCGGCGTCGCGCACCACGTGCTGCTGTCGATCGTGGGGCTGGAGCGGGTGCCGGGGTACGGCTACTTCCGGGCGAAGGCGGCGCAGGAGCAGGTGGTGACCGACGGCGAGGTGCCCTGGACGGTGCTGCGGGCGACGCAGTTCCACGAGTTCCCGGGCCAGATCCTCGACCAGGTGCCCGGCCCGGTGGGCGTGATGCCACGGATGCTGAGCCGTCCGGTGGCGGCGCGCGAGGTCGGCGAGGAACTGGTGCGGTGCGCGGAGGCCGGGCCGCAGGGGTTCGCGCCGGAGCTGGCGGGGCCCCGCGAGGAGCAGATGGTGGACATGGCCCGGCGGCTGCTGCGGGCGCGGGGACGACTGCGATGGGTCGTGCCGATCTCGTTCCCGGGCGCGGGGGAGGACATGCGCGGCGGCGGGCTGCTGCCCGACGGCGAGGGCCCGCGGGGGCGGGTCACGTTCGACGAGTGGCTGGCCGCCGGTGCGTGACGGTCGTCAGTCGTCCGACGACGGCGGTGCGGCGGTGTCGAGCTCGCGCTGCCGGGTGCTCGTGGCGAGCCCGCCGACGGCGAGCACCGCGCCGGCCAGCAGCAGGTAGACGCCGAGCAGCAGGGCGATCGTCGTCGTGTCGTCGGTGGGCCGGGCGAGCACCACGATCCCCAGCACCAGCCACATGGCGGCGTTGACGAGCTGCCAGTCCCAGGCCATGGCGTGCTCGGCCCGGCCCCTCAGGCCGCCGACGATGCCGACCGCACCGGCGGCGCACGCCCAGATCCCCAGGACGAGGAAGAAGAGCGAGGACGTCATCTCGGGCAGCAGGACGACGACCGCGGCGGCGACGATGCTGATGATCCCCACCACGAACCGCCAGCTCATCTCGCCGTCGGCGCCCCGGGCGGCGCGGCCCTCGAGCGTCAGCAGGATCCCCTGGGCGAGGATCACCAGGCAGACCAGCCAGCGCAGCCACACCAGTCCCTCGTCGGGGTTGGCGAACAGCAGGACGCCGACCACCAGGTAGGCGGCGGCGCGGACGTAGACGAGTCCCCACAGGCGGCGGGCCGTGCCTGCGGTCCGGTTCGAGAGGGGTGTCGCGCTGGCGTCGGACATGGCCTGCCTTCCGGTCGGTTCCCGTGCTGGCGATGCTACGAGCAGTTCGCGCCACGCGCCCCCTGACGTGCGACGACGGCGGGTGCGGCGTGCGCGCCGACGCCGGGTACCGCTTGCGCCCCGACAGCGCGACCCCCTAGTGTCCTCGAGTGGTGACACGAGTCACCCACGAGTCTCGACGGAGAGGAACTCGCATGTCAGTCCCGTCCCCACGCGGCCGAGCGCGCCGCGTGCTCGCCCTGGGAGCCGCAGCGGCCATCCTGACGACCACCGTCGGCGCCGCGCAGGCGTCCCCGAAGCAGCAGGTCGACCCGTACGACCCGGACCTCGGCCCGAACGTCACGGTCTTCGACCCGACGACGCCGCAGGCCGAGATCCAGGCCACGCTCGACGAGCTCGCCGACCGGCAGATCGACGCCGAGATGTCGACGAACCGCTACAGCGTGCTGTTCACGCCGGGCGAGTACGGCTCGGCCGAGGACCCGCTGCAGGCACGCGTCGGCTACTACACGGAGGTCGCCGGCCTCGGCGCGGACCCGGGGGACGTCGACGTCCACGGCGCGATCGAGGTCTACAACCGCTGCCTCGAGGACGGCGGGACCTCGAACTGCATCGCGCTCAACAACTTCTGGCGCACGCTGTCGAACCTCCACCTCACGGTCGACGGCACCGGGCAGGACGGCTGCCGCGCCACCACCAACTTCTGGGCCGTGTCTCAGGCGGTCTCGATGCGCCGGCTCGACGTGACCGGCCCGATCTCGCTCATGGACTACTGCACCGCCGGCCCGCAGTACGCCTCGGGCGGCTACATCGCCGACTCCCGCTTCGACACCGAGGTGCTCAACGGATCCCAGCAGCAGTGGCTGACCCGCAACAGCGAGATGCCGTCGTGGTCCAACGGCGTGTGGAACCAGGTGTTCTCCGGCGTCGAGGGCGCACCCGACGACTCGGTGTTCCCGGAGCAGCCCTACACGACGCTCGACACCACGCCGGTGAGCCGCGAGAAGCCGTACCTGTTCGTCGACGACGACGGCCGCTGGAACGTCCGCGTCCCGTCCGCGCAGACCGAGACGCGTGGCGTGAGCTGGGCCGACGGCCTGACCGAGGGTCGCACGATCGGTATCGAGGACTTCTTCATCGCCCAGCCCGGTGACTCCGTGCGGGAGATCAACACCAACCTGTCCCGCGGCAAGCACCTGCTGCTCACCCCGGGCGTCTACGACGTCGCGGACACGATCAAGGTCAAGCACGCCGACACCGTCGTGCTCGGCATGGGTCACGCGACCCTGACCGCCGTCGACGGCGCCGTGCCCATGACGGTCACGGACCAGCCCGGCATCGTCGTCGCCGGGGTGACGATCGACGCCGGCAACGCGGAGTCGCCCGTGCTGCTGCAGGTCGGCAAGCCGAACGGCGACCACTCGGCCCAGGCGGACCCCGCGAATCCCATCACGCTGAACGACGTGTACTTCCGCGTCGGCGGCCCGCACATCGGCAAGACGGACACCGCGCTCGAGGTGAACGCCGACCACGTGCTCATCGACCACACCTGGGTGTGGCGCGGTGACCACGGCATCGAAGACTTCGACCTGACCGACGGCTTCCTCGGCGACGACGAGCGCTGGGCCACCAACACCGGCCGTACCGGTGTGCGGATCAACGGCGACGACGTCACCGCGACGGGGCTGTTCGTCGAGCACTTCCAGGAGTTCAACACTGTCTGGAACGGCGAGCGCGGCACCACCGTGCTGTACCAGAACGAGCTCCCCTACGACCCGCCGACCCAGGCGGACTGGACCCGTCCGGACGGCACGCTCGGGTGGGCCGGCTACAAGGTGGCCGACGACGTCACCGAGCACACGCTGCACGGCGGCGGGGTGTACGTCTACAACCGGAACAACACCGACATCGTCACCGAGAACGGGTTCGAGGTGCCGGACGCCCCGGGCGTGCGGCTGCGGCACGTCATGACGGTGAACCTGAACGACGGCACGATCAACCACGTCGTCAACGGCGTCGGTGACGCGGTGCCGCCGTCGACGTCGGGCAGCCCGGAGTACGTCGTGGAGTACCCGGCTCCCTGACCCACCCCGACGCTGTGGGCATGAAATCTGCAGGTCTCCCGGCCGGGAGACCTGCAGATCTCATGCCCACAGCCGTGTTGCGTGGCGAGTGCCGGGTCAGGTGGAGGCGCGCACGACGACTCGGCTCGGCTCGGTGGGAGGGTCCGGCTGCGGCGTGCCGTCCAGGACCGCCTCCACGCAGGCGGCCAGGTGGTGGGCCTGGGCCGCGCTCGGCTGGGCGACCGACGTCAGGGGCGGGTCGGCCAGGGCGGCCGCCGGAGCGTCGTCGAGCCCGATGACGGCCAGGTCGCCGGGAACGTCGAGCCGCGCCTCCCGGGCGCCGGCCAGCACGGCCAGCGCCACCTCGTCGTTGTAGCAGGCCACCGCGTCGACGCCGTCGTCCCCCCACCCGCGGGCCAGATCCGTCGCCGGGACCGTCGGGTCGACCACGGCGACGGGCGGCTCGGAGACCCCGGCCGCCGCGCAGGCCGCGCGGATGCCGTCGACGCGCAGCGACGCGAACTCGCGCAGCCGCTCCTCCGGGGTCGTCGCGATCCCGATCCGCCGGTGCCCCCGGTCGAGCAGGTGCTCCACCTGCAGCGCACCGAGGCCCCGCTGGTTGTCCGGATCGAGACCGGGGTGACCGCCGTCGTCCACGTCGCCGGCACCGACGACCTCGATCCCCGCCTGCCGCAACGCGCGCAGGTCCTCCGCCGGGAAGTGGGTGAGACCGACCACGACCCGGGGGGTCACCGCCTTCCACAGCTCGCGCAGCGGGCGCGTGGAGCGGTGGTGGTGGACCAGCAGGAACAGCCCGCGCGCGGCGAGGTTGTCGCTGAGCAGGTCCAGCACTGTGTCGACCACCGGACCCGTGGGCCAGTCGGGCAGCACGCAGACGACGAGGTCGCTGCGGCCGCGGCGCAGTGCCCGGGCGGCGGCCGACGGCGCGTAGCCCAGCCGGGCGGCCGTGGCCCGCACGTGCTCCTTGGTGGCGGTCGAGATGCTCGACCCCGGGGTGTCGTTGAGGACGTAGCTCACCGTCGCGCGCGAGACGCCGGCGGCTCGCGCGACATCGGCGCTGGTGACGGGCATCGGTACCTCCAGTCTGCCCGCACTCTACGCCGGATCGTCGTCCTCGGGCGCCTCGTCGTCGAGCTCCGCCACCAGGTCGATCACCGGCCACGCACCCTCGGAGCTGTTGCCGAGCACGCTCACGGTGGTCCCCGTCAGCGGATCGTGCGTGGACCGGAAGGAGACGCCGGCGTCGTACCCCTCGATCAGCACGGCGCGTCCCGTCCGTCGTCGCCAGAAGCCCATCGCGGACCGCAGACCTTCTGCGGGCACGTCGTGCCGGGGCCTGGTCATCGCCGCCACGGTGTCGGGAGCGACGATCCGCCCGGCGAACAGCGCTCGCCAGAAGGCGTGCAGGTCGTCCGCGGTGGTGTAGATCCCGCCGTCGCCGACCCCCAGGACGGGCAGGTGCAGCACGTTCGTGGCCGGTCCGTCGTCCTCGAGGTAGCCCGTCGCCGTGTCGCCGGGCAGGGCGTCGCTGCGGAGGAAACCCGTCGCGCGCAGCTCCGCGCGGTCGCACACCTCGGTGCGCACCAGCTCGTGGTAGGGGCGGCCCGACGCTCGTTCGGCGACGAGGGCGAGGACGACGTAGGCACCGTTGTTGTAGGCGAACCGCCGGCCCGGCGGAGCGACCTGTGCGTGGCCGTCCAGCTCGGCGACGAACGCCTCGGCGGAGGTGAACACGTGCACCGGCTGCCGCAGGACGTGGTCGTGCGGGTCCCAGTGCTCCTCGTCGAGGTAGTCACCGATGCCGGAGGTGTGGGTCAGCAGGTGCTCGACGGTGACGTCGTCGTCCACCAGTGGAAGGTCCGCGCCGAGGAAGGTCCGAACGGGCGTGTCGAGGGTGAGCACGCCGTCCTCGACGAGACGCATCACGGCCAGTGCGGTGAAGGCCTTGGTCCCGCTCGCGACGGCGAACCGCGTCCGCGGGGTGACCGGAACCTGCGCGGCGCGGTGTGCGAGCCCCTCGGCCCGCCGCAGCAGCCGCACCTCACCCCTGTCGACCGCGACGACACCGGAGAACGCTCGCCTCGCCACGGCCGCCCCGTAGCGATCCTCGTCGAGGTCCATACGGCGAACGTAGACGCGGTCCGCACGGTGCGCCAGGAATTTACAGTGGGACGGTGGAGGGACACGACGACCCGGTGCGCCGGGCTGCGCAGTACCGGATGGATCGCGAGTCCGAGCGCGAGGCGGCCGAAGCAGGGCGCACCGGACCGGCGGGCGACCGCGCGCCGGGCGGACCGCCGTCGGACGAGGACGAGACGCGACGCGACGCCGAGCAGCGGCGCCGCGACCGCGTGCGCCGGTCGATGACGGACCGGGCGCGCTGGGTCGACACCCTGGTGGACCAGGCGATGCGGCGCGGTGACTTCGACGACCTGCCCTCGGCGGGCAAGCCGCTGCGGGGGATCGGCGGCACGCACGACCCCGACTGGTGGCTGAAGAACCTCGTGGAACGCGAGCAGGTGACCGGCGTGCTGCCTCCCGCGCAGCTGCGCCAGGAGTCGGCGGCGATGGACGAGACCCTCGACCGGGAGAGCGATGAGGCCGGCGTGCGGCGGGTGGTCGAGGACTTCAACGCCCGTGTCGTCGACGCCCGCCGCCAGCTCACCGGCGGTCCGCCCGTGGTGACCCCCACGCGTGACGTCGACGCCGAGGTGCGTCGCTGGCGTGAGCGGCGTCGAGCCCAGGGGATCTACGAATGACGGTCTCGCACGCTCGGCAGGGCGTCGCTGCGAGACCGTCCGTCGTCAGAACGTACCCGCGGCGCTTCCGCCGACACCGAAGGTGATGAAGGAGAACAGGGCCCAGATCATCAAGAGCATCCACCCTCGTGCTCTGCGCCGCACTGCTCCCGGCCGGAACGAGCTCGAGGAGTCACGGCCGTCGAGGACCTGGTGTCCGTCATCGAGCCAGAAGTTCGAAGCCGCGAGTATCGCCCAGCCTGTCCTCGACCGAACGAGGACGATCTGCATGTCCACTCCCCGCCCTGGCAGGCTCGCGCGCCATGTCCGGGCGCTGGCAAGGTCGACGATGCGTTGACCGAGCACGGTGGCGACGGTCAGTTGGTCATCGTCGCGAGTGGACAGCACGGTGGAGCCGACCGGCAGGAGGATGAACGGGAGCGCCAGGCTGAAGCAGAACCAGAGGGTCGCTGCGAGGTTGGGTAGCAAGGCTGTCGTGAAGCCTGCGTCATCGAGCGGTGCACTGCTCCAGGAATTTCGTGTCAGCGCGCTCCACATGACCACTGCGATCGAGATGACAGGGAGCGCTCGTCCGGCGATCAGGAGCACGTACGCGACGAGCACACGCCACGAGCCGCGACTCTCGTCCTGAGGCTCATCGGCGAGCTGCCGAGCGCGATCACCGTTCTCCACTGCCATGCCGGAACCCTACGGGGCAGCAGCGATCGAGATCTGATCGCCGAGCACGGTGGAGTCCACGGCACCTTCGCTCGGAGTGGGGCGGCGTGAACAGGGCTGCATCAGATGGCAGGCGCCCGCCCCTCTTCAACCAGTCAATACCGTACTGATAGTGGTACGGTATTGACGTGGAGGTGGCGCGTGACATATCGGCATGACCTGTGGGAGATCGCGGCGAGCAACCACGGCGTCGTCACCGTCGCCGAGGCAGAGGACACTGGCGTGCCCGCGGTGGAGGTGCGCAAGTTGGCAGCGCGAGGCGTGCTGCGCTCGTACGGTCAGGGCGTCTACTCCCACCGGGACGTTCCGACGACCCGTCTGACCGAGCCGGCAGTCGCTGCCGCCCTCGCTGGACCGGGGGCGTTCCTGCAGCGTGAGTCGGTCCTCGACCTGCTGGGAGTCGGCCAGTTCAACCCCCGGCAGGTTCGCGTGGGAACCCGGCGTCGCGTGCGCCGAACCCTCCCGGACTGGATGGTGCTGGAACGTCGCGCCGACATCACCGACGACGACCTGACAGACGTCGAGGGCGTGCCCACGACCACGATCCCCAGGGCGCTGCAGGACCTGCGGGCACGGGTCGCCCCCCACCGCTGGGATGCGCTGGTCGCGACCCTCGTGGCGCGCGAGCTCATGCGCCCCGACGAGATCCCGGACCTGAAGGAGAGCGCCCGTGACTGAGGTGACGCCGCCGTTGAACATCCAGCAGCTGAACGACCGATTGGCTGAGGTCGCCCGGAGCATGGGGATTCCGGTGGCGCGGGCACGGGTGATGCTCTGCACGCTGGCCGTCTCGCAGATGCTTCCGGACGCCGTCGCGATCAAGGGCGGCATGGGCGTCAAGCTGCGCATGGGCGAGCAGGGCACTCGCGCGACCGCCGACCTCGATGTCTCCACGCGTGCGCGTGGTGAGGACTTCGAGCAGGCATTCCGTGACCGGCTCGCACGCGGTTGGGGTGAGGTTCCGGCATCCAAGGGTGCGCTGAGCCGTGACCCCGATGCCCCGGCCCGGGTCGCCTTCACGGCATCGGTGCGTGCGGTGCGACTCCACGACCCCGGGCTTGCCGAGCCGCAGTATGTGATGCACCCCTACCGGGTCTCGATCTCGTTCCTCGGCAAGGCGTGGACAGGCCTGGACGTCGAGGTCTCCGACCCTGAGATCGACCCGTTCGCCCACACTCGCAGGCAGATCGACGGGCACCTGGTGGAATTCGGCGACCACTTCGGGTTCGGCGACTTGAACCCGGTCGAGCTCGTCGATCTGGAGTACCAGATCTCGCAGAAGCTTCACGCCGTCAGTGACCCCGGCTACGTGCGGGCCCACGACCTGGTGGATCTGCAGCTGTTGTGGTTGGCCCGCCCCGACCTGAACGTGCTGCGGCAAATGTGCGAGCGCACCTTCGCCTTCCGCAACCAGCAACTCTGGCCACCGCTGCCGCTGCGGCCGATGGACGGCTGGTCCCTGGCGTATGCCGACGCGCGCGACGAGACCCTGGTCGACGGGATGACCCCGATCCTCGAGACACTCGACGAGGCTCGCGCCTGGCTCGAAGGCACGTTGCGCCAGATCCACTCCGCGCGCGGCGCCTGAGCCGCGTCGGTCCTCACCCGGCACAAACGGCCATACCGTTGTCATGGGAAGCGAAAGGCCCTCCGAGCCCAGCGTTTCCGCTGGTCGGAGGGCCTTTCGGCTGGTCGGGGTGACAGGATTTGAACCTGCGACCTCTTCGTCCCGAACGAAGCGCGCTACCAAGCTGCGCCACACCCCGAGGGACTACGCCCGCACGCTCGATCACCCGGCGGACCGGGCTCCGTGTGCGGAAGCCTGCCCAGAATAGCCGACGATCGCGCCAGAACGAAAACTCAGATCCGGCCGCGCGCGGTGAAGGTGACCAAGGTCGCTTCGGGGCGGCACGCGAACCGGACGGGCGCGTACGGCGAGGTGCCCGCGCCGGCCGACACGTGCAGCCAGGTGGAGTCCTCCCCGCCGGGGGCGTCGGGGCGGGCACCCGGCCAGCCGTGCAGGCCCTTGGCGCGACGCCGGTCGATGTCGCAGTTGGTCACCAGGGCGCCGTAGCCGGGCAGGCAGAGCTGTCCGCCGTGGGTGTGCCCGGCGATGATCGCGTCGGCGCCGTCGGCGTGCATCCGGTCCAGCACCCGGGTGTACGGGGCGTGCGTGACACCGAGGCGCAGGGCCGCCGTGTCCTCGCCGGGGGAGGGTGCCGAGGGGGCGGGGAACTCGTCGCGGTCCAGGTGCGGGTCGTCCACCCCGGCCAGGTCGATGCGGCGTCCCCGCACGACGACGGCGTCACGACGGTTGGTGAGGTCCGCCCACCCGGCATCGCGCATCGCCGCCACCATGGGCTCCCACGGCAGGTCGGGCGTGCTGCGGACCGGCCCGCGGGCGTCCGGCAGAAGGTAGCGCGCCGGGTTCTTGAACGTGGGGGAGTAGTAGTCGTTCGACCCCAGCACGAACGCGCCCGGGAACTCCAGCAGCGGTTCGAGGGCGTGCAGCAGCGGGTCGAGGGCGTCGTGGCCGGCGAGGTTGTCCCCGGTGTCGATCACCAGGTCGGGCTCGAGCGCCGCCAGGGACCGGACCCACTCGATCTTGCGCCGTTGGCTCGGGATCAGGTGCAGGTCCGAGACATGCAGGACGCGCAGCTCACGCTCACCGGGTGCCAGCGCGGGCACGGTGACGCGGCGCAGCGTGAAGAGCTTGGTCTCCAGGTGGGCGTAGGCGAGGCCGGCGGCGCCGATCCCGACGAGGCCGCCGACCAGTCGTGCGGGGCTCAGTCGTCGTCCCCGTCGCCGCCGCCACCGTTCCCGGGGCCGCCGCCGTTACCGCCGCCGTTGCCACCGCCGTTCCCGCCGCCCGAGTTCCCGGAGTCGCCCGAGTCGCCGTCGTCCGAGCCGCCGCTGTCGCCCGAGTCGTCCGAGCTGTCGTCGGAGTCGTCGGTCTCGACCGGGGTCGGCGGGGCGGGCGGGGTGCCGATCATGTCCTGCGAGGGCGAGCCGAAGTCCTCGACGGGCATGCCCTCGACGGCCTGGTCCATGTAGGTCTTCCAGGCGGGTGCCGCGACGGACGAGCCGTAGAGCGGGTCGTACCAGCTGCCGTTGACCCACATCCCGTTGGTGTGGTCCTCGGTGGCGTTCTCGACCGTGCCGACCCACACCGAGGTGGCGAGCTGCGGCGTGAAGCCGGTGAACCAGGTCTGGGTCGACAGCTGCGACGTACCCGTCTTGCCGGCGACGGGGCGACCGTCGTCGAGCCCGCCGAGGCTGTAGGCGGTGCCGCGGGTGAACACGTTTTCCATGGCGTACACGATCGTGTTCGCGACGTCGCTGGGCAGGGCGTTCTTGTCGCAGTCGGACCCGGAGACGTCGTACTCCTCGCCGTTGGGCCCGGTGACGCCGGTGATCGCCATCGGCGAGCAGTAGGTACCGCCCGAGGCGAGCGTCGCGTACGTGGCCGCCATGTTCAGCGGCGAGGACTCCTGGGTGCCGACCACCATGGGGGCTCGCACATCGATGTCCTTCTTCTTGACCGTCGTGCTGATCGGGCCGTGGTTGGACTTGCTCGTAGGGCGGTAGCCCATGTCCCACGCGGTGTCGCGCAGGCCGCAGAGGTTGAGCTCGTAGCCCATCGACGCGTAGGCGGTGTTGACCGACAGGTAGGTCGCCTCGAGCACCGGGATGGTGCCGCTGAGCACACCCTCGGCGTTGGCGGGCGCCCAGGTGTCGGTCCCGAGGTACGGCACGCACGGCGCGTTGAAGTCGCCCACCGTGCGTTCCACCTTGGTCGCCGTGACCCGCTCGAGGAGCGTGTGCCCCTCCTTGAGCCACTGGGCCAGCACGACCGGCTTGAAGTTCGAGCCGACCTGGAAGCCGCCTGAGGCGCCGTGGACGTAGTCGGCGTTGTAGTTGACCGTGGTGTCGCGGCTGGAGTTCCCGGCGGCCTTCGTGCCGGAGTACGGCACGTTCTGCGCCATCGCGAGGATCTTGCCGGTCCCGGGCTCGACGGTGACGAGGGAGGCCTCGAGGTTGCTCGAGTCGTCCTCGGGCATCTCCTGCTTGATGGTCTTGAACGCGGCCTTCTGCTTCTTCATGTCCAGCGTGGTGTGGATGTCCAGACCGCCCTGGTAGAGCAGCTGCTGCCGGTCGGCGCGGGTCTCGCCGTAGGCCGGGTCGAGCAACAGCTCCTTGATGACGTAGTCGCAGAAGAACGCCGAGTTGTTGGCCGTCTGGCAGCCGGCCGGGGTGCGCTGGACGTCCAGCGTCTCCTCGATGCTCTTGGCCTGCGCCTCGTCACGCTGCTCGGTGGTGATGTAGCCGAGCTTCCACATGTTGCCGAGCACGAGGTCCCGGCGCTCCTTGGCCTGCTCGGGGTTGCGCGTCGGGTCGAACTTGGTCGGCGACTTCGTGATGCCGGCGATGGTCGCGGACTGGACCACGTTCAGGTCCGCCGCGGACTTGTCGAAGTAGTAGCGCGCAGCGGCCTCGACGCCGTAGATGCTCTCGTAGCCGAACTGCGCCACGTTGAGGTAGCCCTGCAGGATCTCGTCCTTGGACAGGTTCTTCTCCAGCGCGATGGCCATCTTGGCCTCGCGCAGCTTGCGGTTCAGCGAGTCCTCGTAGGCGTCGATGACGGCGAACGGGTCGTCGTCCTGCAGCGCCGACTCGATGAGCATGTTCTTGACGTACTGCTGGGTGATGGTCGATGCACCCTGGGTGGACTCGCTGCCGAGGTTGTTGAGCGCGGCGCGGGTGATGCCCTGCGGGTCGACGCCGTTGTGCTCGTAGAACCGCTCGTCCTCGATGGCGACGACCGCGTGCTGCATGTCCTGCGACACCTCGTCGAGCGGCACGACGATGCGGTTCTGGTAGTAGAACGTGGCGAGCAGCTTGCCGTTGGCCGCGTAGATGCGCGACTGCTGCGACAGCGGCCGCGGCTCGAGCTCGGCGGGCACCTCGTCGTAGATCTCGACGGTGCCGTCGGCCGCGGCGTTGACGCCGGCGACGGCGGGGATGACGAATCCGGCGGCGAGCACGCCGCCCGCCGTGGCCGCGAGCACGAACGCGAGCAGCAGCGCCACCATCTGCGTGGCGGGGATGGTGCGCGTGATGCGGCGGGAGTCAGAATTCGCCATGGTCCAACCCTAGAGGGTCGGTCGTGTCTGTCGCTCCGCGGCGGGGCGCGCCGTGTGCAGGTTGTGTGGAGCGGTGGTCGCCGACCCGTGCCGTCCGTCGCGCCAGGCGTCCTCGGGCTACGATCGCCGCATGGCTACCACGTGGGAATACGCGACGATCCCCCTCCTGATCCACAACACCAAGGCGGTCCTCGACCAGTGGGGTGCGGACGGCTGGGAGCTCGTCCAGGTCGTGCCGGGGCCCGACAGCGCCAACCTGGTCGCCTACCTCAAGCGGCCCTCCGGAGCGTGATCCGCCCGTGAGCATCGAGGCACGTCTGACCGAGCTCGGCATCACCCTGCCCGACGTCGCGGCACCGGTCGCCACTTATCAGCCCGCGGTGCGCTCGGGCCGTCACGTCTACACCGCCGGCCAGCTCCCGTTCGTCGACGGCGCCCTGGCCGTGACGGGGAAGGTGGGCGCCGGCGACGGCCTGGTCGACCCGGAGCAGGCGGCTGCGCTGGCCCGCACCTGCGCCCTGAACGCGCTGGCCGCGGTGCGGTCCGTCGCGGGCTCGCTCGACGGCGTCCGCATCGTCAAGGTCACCGGGTTCGTGGCGAGCGACCCGTCGTTCACCGGGCAGCCCGGCGTCCTCAACGGCGCCAGCACCGTGCTGGGCGAGATCTTCGGCGACGCGGGCACCCACGCGCGCTCCGCCGTCGGCGTGGCGGTCCTGCCGCTGGACGCCCCGGTCGAGGTCGAACTCGTCGCCGAGCTGCCCGCCTGACACCCCGCCTCCCCGCCCCGCCGGCTGGTGCGGGTCACGCAGCCTTCCGGCGTGTGCGACACGTACCGGACGACGTGAGCGGGAATGACGAAACCCTCGGCACGGTCGTCAATCCCGAAGTGGAGGGCCCCCTGGGGCCCGTGAACGCGACCGTGCCGAGGGTTTCGTCATTCCCGCGGAAGGAAAGCCGATCAGCGCGCGCGCCGCTCCAACCGGTCCAGGTCGAGCAGCACGACGGCGCGGCCCTCGCGCCGCACCCAGCCGCGCGTCGCGAAGTCGGCCAGCGCCTTGTTGACGGTCTCGCGCGACGCCCCGACGAGCTGCGCGAGCTCCTCCTGGGTGAGGTCGTGCGCGACGCGGACGCCCTCGTCGTTGGGCTCGCCGAACCGGTGGGACAGGTCGAGCAGCGCCTTGGCGACGCGGCCGGGCACGTCGGAGAAGACCAGGTCGGCCAGCGTCTCGTTGGTGCGGCGCAGGCGGCGGGCCAGCGCGCCGAGGAGCGTCGTGGCGACGTTGGGGTGCGCGGCGACCCATTGCACGAGCGCCTGGTGGCGCAGCTCGTAGCACAGCGCGTCCGAGACGGAGGAGGCCGTGGCGGTGCGGGGGCCGGGGTCGAAGAGGGACAGCTCGCCGAACATCTCGCCGGGCCCCAGGATCGACAGCAGGTTCTCGCGGCCGTCGCTGGAGCGGCGGCCGAGCTTGATCTTGCCCTGCGCGATCACGTACAGCCGGTCGCCCGGCTCGCCCTCGCGGAAGAGCACGTCCCCGCGGGTCAGCTCGACGGGGACCATGGACTCGAAGAGCGCCTTGGACTCTTCGCTGTCCATGTCCGCGAAGAGGGGGGCGGAGAGCACGACGGTGTCGTCCACAGCAATCCTCACGTTCTCTCTGGAGCCCGCGTCCGGGCGAGCGCCCGACGCGCGGCTCCGCGGTGTCGAATGTGTTCCAGGTCTCAGTCTGCCTCACGCACGGGCATCGTGCCTGGAAGCGACGTCTCAGGGTGACGACCCGGTGAACGAGCGGGGGCCCGTGGAGGTTCCCCCGGCGGGCCCGGAGCCGCCGTCGGAGGCGCTCGGTACGCTGCCTGCATGTCCGAGTCGCCGGTGCAGCCTACCCCGACCGGCGAGTCCCGCCTCGCGCTGGTGCGCCGCGCGCGCCGTGTCGACCGGGTGCTCGCCGAGACCTATCCCGACGCGCGCGCCGAGCTCGACTTCGGCAACCCCCTCGAGCTGCTGGTCGCCACCGTCCTGTCGGCGCAGACCACGGACGTGCGGGTGAACGCCACGACGCCGACGCTGTTCGCTCGGTATCCCGACGCGGCCGCGCTGGCCGGTGCCGATCCGGCCGAGATGGAGGAGATCCTGCGCCCGCTGGGCTTCTACCGCGCCAAGACGCGGTCGGTGATCGGGCTGGCGCAGGCGCTGGTGGAGCGTCACGACGGGGAGGTGCCGCCGCGCCTCGCCGACCTGGTGCAGCTGCCGGGCGTGGGCCGCAAGACGGCGAACGTGGTGCTGGGCAACGCGTTCGGCGTCCCGGGGATCACGGTCGACACGCACTTCGGCCGCCTGTCGCGCCGGCTGGGGTTCACCGACCAGGAGGACCCGGTGAAGGTGGAGCACGCCGTCGGCGAGCTGTTCGAGCGCAAGGACTGGGTCATGCTCAGCCACCACCTGGTGTGGCACGGGCGTCGCGTGTGCCACGCCCGGCGTCCGGCGTGCGGGGCCTGCCCCGTGGCCCGCTGGTGCCCGTCGAACGGGCTCGGCGAGACCGACCCGGTCGCCGCGGCGAAGCTGCTCAGGCCCGGGCCACGCGGCTGAGCCACTCCAGCAGCACCGCGTCGACGGCGTCGGGGGCCTCCTCGGCGAGGTAGTGACCGGCGTCCTCGACGACCTCGAACCGGAAGTCGCGGGCCAGGGCCGCGCCGTCGACGTCGGCCGTGGCCCGGCGCAGGAACCCGTCACGGCCGCCGTGGACCTGCAGCACGGGTACGTCGACGCGGCGACGCAGGGCGGCGAGGTAGCGGCGTCCGTCGGGTCGCAGGGAGGACCGCGTGAGCCAGCGCAGCGCCTCGACGCTGCTGCGGGCCACGAACGGGATGCGCATCCCCTGGTGGTACCGGTCGACGACGTCGTCCGGCAGGGGCCGTGCCGCCCCGGTCCGCAGCACGGCGTCGACGGCGTCGCCGTCGACGAGCCGGCGTTCGGGCAGGCCCGGTACCTGGGTGAGCGCGAGGTAGCGCCGTGCGGCGGGGGTGAGCAGACGCCGGCCGGGGACGTGCAGCCGCAGCGGGTGGGGTGCCGACAGCGCGGCGACGCCGGCGGTGACGCCGGGCTGCATCGCCGCCATCGCCCAGGCCAGCACCCCGCCGGTGCCCGCGCCGACCACGATCGCGCGGTCGTGGCCGAGGGAGCGCACGACGCCGGCGACGTCGCGGGTGCGGGTGGGGACGTCGTAGCCGGACGGCGGCTTGTCGGAGGCGCCGACCCCGCGCACGTCCATCGCGGCGACCCGCAGGCCGGCGTCGGACAGGGTGGCGAGCTGGCGCCGCCACGCCCACCAGGTCTGCGGGAACCCGTGCAGCAGCAGGACGAGCGGCTGCGTGTCGCCGTGGGTCCGGACGGGCCCCGCGGTGGCGACGTGGAAGCGGGAACCGTTGGCGGGGACGTACTCGTGCTGCCACGGCCCGTCGGCGAGGGCGCAGGTGTAGTCGGTGGCGTCGGACATGGCGGTCACGCGCCGCAACCTACCGGCTCACGTGCCGGAGGACACCTGCGACCCGGCGTCGGCGCTGCCGGTGTCGCCGTCGGTGTCCTCGACGCGCGGCTCCTTGGGCGGGTCGAACCGGTAGCCGACGTTGCGCACGGTGCCGATGAGCTGCTCGTGCTCGGGGCCGAGCTTGGCGCGCAGCCGCCGCACGTGCACGTCGACGGTGCGGGTGCCGCCGTAGTAGTCGTAGCCCCAGACCTCCTGCAGGAGCTGGGCGCGGGTGAACACCCGGCCCGGGTGCTGCACGAGGTACTTCAGCAGCTCGAACTCCTTGTAGGTGAGGTCGATCGGCCGGCCGCGCAGCCGTGCCGTGTAGCCGCCGGCGTCGATGGCGAGCTCGCCGGCCGAGATCTCCTGCGGGGAGTCCTCGGCGGGGCCGTGGGCCGACCGTTCGACGACGAGCCGCAGGCGCGCCTCGACCTCGGCGGGGGAGGCGTTCTCCAGCAGCAGGTCGTCGGCGCCCCACTCGTGGTTGACGACCGTCAGCCCGCCCTCGGTGAGCACCAGGACCAGGGGCACCGTCAGGCCCGTGGCATGCAGCAACCGGCACGTCGTGCGCGCGGCGACCAGGTCGCGGCGCGCGTCGAGCAGGACCACGTCCGAGTCCGGTGCGTCCACCAGGGCCGACGGCTCCATGGGCAGCACCCGGACCTTGTGGCTCAGCAGGCCGAGCGCGGGCAGCACCTCGACCGAGCCGCCGTTGGCCGGGGTCAGGATCAACAGTTCCGCCACGCGCCCTCCTCCCGTTGCCGGTGAGGGTAAAGGTACCGTGTCGTGCCGCCCGGGTTCACCATGTCTTGGCATGGGAGACTCGTCGGCGTGACCGTGACCTCCCGTGCCGTGACGACCGCCGTGCTCGCCACCGTGGTGGCCGGGGCGGCGTACCTGGGGCCGCTGTGGACCACGGGGGCCGCCGCGGCGCTGGTGCTCCTCGTCGCCGTGGGCTGGGCCCCGCTGCTGCGGCTGCCCGCCGACGGCGCCACCACCGTCGTGGTGCTGCTGGCCGGCCTCGGCGGCGTCGGGGTCGCCTGGTTCACGCAGGGGGAGCCGGTGCTGCGCAACCTTCCGGTGGTGATCGCGTTCTCCCTGGTCCTGGCGTTCGTGGCGCAGATGCTGCGGCGGGGCGGCCGGCCACGGCTCGTGGAGTCCGTCAGCGGGACGACGGCCGGGATCGTGGCCGCGGTCGCGGCGGCCGGGTGGGTCGCCGCCGGGCGGTCCGACGCCGGTGCGGACCTGGTCGTGACCAGCGCGGTCGGGCTCGCCGTGGCCTCGGCGGTGTCGGCGCTGCCCGTCGCGGGAGGCTGGACGGGCTCGCTGCTCGCCGTCGTGCTGGGTGGGGCGGCAGGCGCCGGTGCGGCGTCCGCGGTGCCGGAGGTCGAGCCGGTCCAGGGGCTGGTCGTGGGGCTGGTCGCCGGGCTGGTCGCGGCGGCCCTGCGGTTCCTGTTCGACCGGCAGCCGTCCCTGGCGTCGCGCCGCGCGGCGCTCGCCGCGGTCGCCGTGCCGGTGACCGTCACGGGGATCCTCGTGTTCGTCGTCGGGCGCGTCCTGGTCTGACGAGCGGCCGCCCGCCGTCGTCGGTGCGGGGTCATTCGACCCGGATCGCCTCGCCGGCGAGCTCGATGCGCACCTTCTTGGCCACGAGGACGCCGCCGGCCTCCAGCGCGACGTTCCACAGCAGGCCGAAGTCCTCGCGCTCGATCTCGGCCTCGGCGCTGAACCCGAAGATGTGGCGTCCGTAGGGGTCGGTGCCGGCGCCGCCGAACTCGGCGTCGAGGGCGACGGGCCGGGTGATGCCGCGGATCGTCAGGTTCCCGTGCAGCACGAACCGGCTGGTGGTCGCGAGGGCTGCCGGGCCGAGGCCGGAGGTGCGGTCCGGGGCGCGGCCCTTGAGCGCGGCCCACGAGAAGATCGGGTCGGGCCGCGGCTGCCACTCGATGCCGGTGGACCGGAACTCGAGCGTGGGGTGGTTCTCCACGTCGAGGAAGTCGGGGCTGCGGAGGTGCGTGTCGCGGTCGGCGTGGTGCGTCGTGATCGAGTCCGCGCCGATGCTGGCGGAGACGCTGGAGGCCAGCGGGTCCTCGGCGACGTGGATGGTGGCCGACCCCGTCGCGAACTCGCCGCGGACCGGGCTGACCATCATGTGCATGGCCAGGAACCCGATGCGCTGGTGGGCCTCGTCGAGCTGGTAGGTCCCGGCGGCGGGGATCACCAGGTCGTTCCAGGTCCGGGTGGGGGCGTCGGTCATCGAGTCCTCCAGGGGCGCCGTCGTGGCGGCGGTTCGGTCGGGACGTGCCGGCGCCTGCGGGCGACGGGTCACGCCGGTCGGGAACATCCATGCAAATCGATATGTTCCCACCCGCGGACGACGAGAGGACAGGTATGACGATGCAGTGGACGGCGCTGGTCGCCCTCCTGGTGGTGACGGTGGCCCTGGCCGTCGGGTGGCGCGCCACCCAGGGCAGGGCACGCACCACGCCGCAGGTCGCGGACGCGGGGCACGACGGCGGAGCGGACTGGGCCGACGTCCTGGCGTCGGCCGGGACGACCCTCGGGGAGCGTGCGACGTTCCTGCAGCTCTCCGCCGAGGTGTGCTCCTCCTGCCGCTCCACCGCACGCACGCTCGGCGACCTCGCGGCCGCGACCCCCGGCGTCGTGCACGTCGAGATCGACGTGGACGACCGGCCCGACCTCGTGCGCGCCACCCGTATGCTGCGCACGCCGACCGTGCTCGTGCTCGACCCCGACGGCGCCGAGGCGGCCCGCGCGTCCGGCGCCATGACCCCGGCCCAGGCCCGCACGGCGCTCACCGCCGTCGAGGGCGCCCGTACCGCAGGGAGGACATCGTGACCGAGAACCGCACCACCACGGCACCGGCGGGCATCGACCCGCGCGGGCCCCGCGTCGCCGCCGGCGTCACGGCGGTGCTGCTCGCCGTCGTCGTGCTCCTGGGCGCCTCGCAGGCCGCGCTGGTGCTGCTCACCGTGGTCGCCGTGAGCTTCCTGCCCGGAGCGGTCCGCGGGCCGCAGGCGACCTGGCAGGCCTGGCTGTTCCGGGTGCTGGTGCGGCCCCGGCTCGACGCGCCGGACCACCTCGAGGACCCGCGTCCGCCGCGGTTCGCCCAGCTCGTCGGTCTCGTCGTCACCGCGGTCGGCGTGGTGGCCGGGTTCGCGGGCGCGCTCGCCGTCGTGCCGTGGGCCGCGGCCGTCGCGTTCGTCGCCGCGGCGCTCAACGCCGCCGTCGGGCTCTGCCTGGGCTGCGAGCTCTACCTGCTCGGACGCCGCCTGCGCCCGTCGGCCTGAGCTGGCGTCAGTAGACCAACGCCTGCACCCCGGGCCGCAGCGTCTCCTCGACGAACGCCGGGGCGCCCGCGATCCGGACCCCCGGCAGCACGTCGTCGGGGCCGATGCCGCGCCGCGCGGCGCACTGCGTGCACACCGTGACCGTCCCGGCCGCGAGCACCGCCTCGAGCAGGTCCGCGGCCGGGGCGGCGTGCTCCAGGTCGAGCTCGGCGGCCCGGCCCGGCACGCCGAACCAGGCGCTCTCGCCGGTCAGCCACAGGGAGACCTGCGCGCCCGCGGCCACCGCCGCCGCGGCCACCGTCAGGGCCTGGTTCGCCGCCTCCGGACGATCGGTCCCGGACGTGGTCTTGATCACGAGCGGACGCGGAGCTGTGGTCTCGGTCATAGGCCCGACCCTAACCGCGCGCCCATGGGTACCATCGAGGCATGTCGATCCACGCGCTCGAGATCTTCTTCACCAGCCTCCTGGTGGCCGCCGTCGTGACCATCACCTGGTTCGCGGGCTACGTCGTCTACAAGCTGTTCCAGGGTCAGCGCTGATGCCCTTCGTCTTCCCCGAGGGCCTCGCGCCCGAGGTGTACCCGCTCGCCTGGCTGGTCGGCCGGTGGACGGGCGCCGGTGTCATCAAGTACGAGGGCATCGACGAGACCCCGTTCCGCCAGGAGCTCGTCTTCGACCACGACGGCGGGCCCTACCTGCGCTTCGAGTCGACGCTGCGCGTCCGCTCCGTGGCCGCGGGCGACGGCGAGGCCGACGACTCCGCCTTCGACACCGTGTGGTCCACCGAGACCGGCTACTGGCGCGTCGCCCCGGAGCGTCCCGAGGACCTCGCCGAGAGCCAGCACCCCCTCGAGGTGCTCGTCACGGACGCGTCGGGCCGGGTCTCCCTGTTCCTCGGCATGGTGGGCGACGGTCGCGTGGACCTGGCCACCGACTTCGTGGCCCGCACCTCCACCGCCGCCGAGGTCACCGCCGCCAAGCGCCTGTACGGCAACGTCGAGGGACGGCTGCTGTGGGTCGAGGAGCTCGCCGCCTTCGGGCACCCCCTGGGCTCCTACGCCTCCGGCGAGCTCGACCGGGCCGACGCCGACTCATGACGTACCGCAGCCCCCTCCTGGACCGCACCGGCGCCGTCGCCGCCACCGGACCGGACGGCGGCGTCGCCTGGCACTACGGCGACCCGGTGGCCGAGCAGCGCGCGCTCGCCCGCGGCGGTGCCGTCGTCGACCAGTCCCACCTGGGCGTGGTCCGGCTGACCGGCCCGGACCGTCTGTCGTGGCTGCACTCCATCACCTCCCAGGACGTCGAGCACCTGGCTCCGCGCGCCTCGACCGAGCTGTTCGTCCTGTCGCCGCAGGGCCGGCTCGAGCACGCCCTCGCCACGGTCGACGACGGGACCTCGACCTGGTTCGTCACCGAGCCCGACCACGTGGAGCCGCTGGTCGCCTGGCTCGAGCGCATGAAGTTCATGATGCGCGTCGAGATCGAGGACGTCACCGCGCAGTACGCGGCGCTCGGTGAACCCGTCGACGCCGAGGGCACCGAGACCGAACCGGTCACGTGGCGCGACGCCTGGCCGCACGTCGTCGGCGGCGGCACCCGCTACGGCCCGCCCGCCGAGGAGCACCCGGGCGCCGACCGCCCCTGGCGCCTCGTCCTCGTGCCGCGGGAGACGCTGGCCGACGCCGTCGCCGAGCGGGAGGCCGCCGGCTGGCGGCTCGCCGGGACGTGGGCCTCCGAGGCGCTGCGCGTCGAGGCATGGCGTCCCCGCCTGGCCCGCGAGGTCGACGACCGCACCGTCCCGCACGAGCTCGACTGGCTGCGCACCGCCGTGCACCTGCACAAGGGCTGCTACCGCGGCCAGGAGACCATCGCCCGGGTGCACAACCTCGGCCGGCCCCCGCGACGCCTCGTGATGCTGCACCTCGACGGCTCCCAGCACGTGGTGCCCGACGCCGGCGCGGAGGTCCGTCGCGACGGCCCGGACGGCAAGGTGGTCGGCACCGTCACCACGGTGGCCCGGCACCACGAGCTCGGACCGATCGCGCTCGCCGTCGTCAAGCGGAACGTGCCCACGGACGCCGAGCTCGCCGTCGTCGGCCAGATCGGCGCCGGCCCGGGCGACACGGCGGCGCAGCAGATCGCCGTCGCCGCCGCCCAGGAGGTCGTGGTGCCCGGCGACGGCGTCTCCGCCGACCGGCCCGCCGGACGGGGCGAGACGATGCGGGGCCTGACCCCACGCGGTGGCGACGGGGCGCAGAGCCTGCTGTGATCGACCGGTGAGGACGCCGGACCCCCGTGAGGCCGGGGCCGCCGCCGGGGCGGCGGTCGGCACGCTCCTGCGGCGTATCCGGAGGCGGCAGGGGCTCTCCCGCCTCCGTACCGGGTTCTGGCCCATCGTCCAGGCCTCTCTCGCGGCCGGCGCCGCCTACCTGCTCGCCCAGGTGCTGCTCGGGCACACCCAGCCGTTCTTCGCCGCGGTCGCCGCCTGGGTGTGCCTGGGGTTCTCGTTCGACCGCGAGCTGCGGCGGGTCGCGGAAGTCGCGATCGGCGTCGCCGTCGGGGTGGGCATCGGTGAGCTGATCGTCGAGCTCATCGGCACCGGGTGGTGGCAGCTCACCGTCGTCCTGCTGCTGTCCGCGCTGCTCGCCCGGTTCATCGACCGCGGGCCGCTGCTGGTCACCCAGGCCGGCGTCCAGGCGATCGTGGTGGTCGGGCTGCCGGCCGCCGTCGCGCACGACGGCGCGTTCGGCCGGTGGACCGACGCCGCGATCGGCGGGCTCGTGGCGCTCGCCGTCACGCTGCTGCTGCCCAGCGACCCGCTGCGCCGGCTGCGCTCCCTGGCGCTCGAGGCCACGACGGAGCTCGCCGAGACGCTCGAGTCGATCGCCCGCGGGCTGCGGGCCGGGGACGTCGACGAGCTCGGGTCGGCACTGGTGCGCGGCCGGGCCTCGGAGACCGTGCTCGCCGACTGGCGGGACACGGCGCGCAAGGCCGAGGAGATCGCCCGCGTCGGGGTCAACCGCGGGCAGCGCAAGGACATCCACGCCCTCGTCGAGCAGGCCGTGCTCGTGGACCGGGCCATGCGCAGCGTGCGGCTCCTGGCCCGGCGCGCCCCGACCGTCGTCGGACCGGACGGCACCTGGCCGGACGTCGCCGCGCTCACCGATGAGGTGGCACGGTTCGCCGGCGGGGTGCGGCTGCTGGCGTCCGCCGTCGGCGGGGGCGGGTCGTTCGACGAGGCGCGGTCCCTGCTGGGGGAGGTCGCCGCCGCTGCCGACCCGCACGTGCTCGGCGGCGGGGACCTGCGGGTCGCGTCGCTCGCCGTGCTGATGCGGGCCCCGCTGGTGGACACCCTCGAGGCGGCCGGCGCGGAGCCGCGTGCCGCCCGCGAGTCGCTCCCCGAGCTCTGACCCCGACCCTTCTTCCCGGCGCCCGCCCGAACTGCCGACATCGGCAGATCCGCACCTGATCGGCAGTGCGTACTGCCGACGTCGAGCCGAACTGCCGACGTCGGCAATTCGGGCAGCGGGTGGGGGCGGGGCGCGCCGCGCGGGGCGCTCAGGGGGCGGCGGGGGTGTCGTGCGCGGTGTTGTGCAGCAGCCGGTCGATCTCGGCGGCGATGTCGTCGACCTGCGGCTCGGCACCGGGCCACTCGCGCACGATCGACTGCAGGCGACGGCGCTCGCTCTCGCGCAGGATCTCCGCGGCGACGTCGGTCTGGTCCGTCGCGACGACGGTCTCGCCCTCGAGCCGCACCAGCCCGCGCGCCGCCAGACCTTCCGCGACGTGGCGCACGGTCTCCGGCGTCGCCCCGCTGCGCTCCGCCATGACCGCGATCTCCCGGTGCCGCTTGAGCGAGACCCGCGTGACCATCCACGCCTCCTCGGGCGCGAGGTCGGCGTCGGCCGCGGTGGACTCGTACACGAGCAGGGGGTCCAGGGCGCCGATACGCCGCCAGAGGATCAGCCGCAGCTCCTCGAGCGAGGTGCGGCTCGACGGCAGGGCGAACGTCTCGCCCGCGGCCTGACCGGCGGCGGCGACGGGCTCGGCGTCCCGCGTCGCCGTGCGCAGCTCGACCTGCGGCAGCAGCCAGGACAGGGCGAACGCGATCAGCGCGACCGGCACCGCCCACAGGAACACCGTCTGCAGCGTGTCGGCGTAGCCGTCGAGGAACCAGCCCTGGACCTCGGGCGAGCACTGCGCCAGGCCCTCCACGGACGCCTCGAGGGCGTCGGGCGCGCACGGGCCCGTCGCGTCCGCCGGCGGGGACGCCGTGAGGTTGGCGGCGAGCCGGTTGGCGAAGATCGTGCCGAACGCGGCCACGCCGACCGCCGACCCGATGGTGCGGAAGTAGGTGGCGCCCGACGTCGCGGTGCCCAGGTCGCGGTAGGCGACGGCGTTCTGCACGGCGATGACCAGCACCTGCGTGACCATGCCGAGGCCCGTGCCGAGCACGAACATGCTCAGGCCGGCCTGCAGGGTCGAGGTGTCGCGGTCCATCAGGGACAGCAGGAAGAGCCCGCCGGACGTCACCAGCGTCCCGATCACGGGGAAGACCTTGTACCGGCCCGTGCGGGTGATGAGCTGTCCCGACCCGATCGACGTGATCAGCATCCCGAGCATCATCGGCGTCATCTCGAGGCCGGACGTCGTCGGCGAGGAGCCCTTGACGGTCTGCAGGTACAGGGGCAGGTAGGTGATGGCGCCGAACATCGCGAACCCGACGACGAACCCGACGACCGCCGCGACGGAGAACACCTTGTTGCGGAACAGGTGCAGCGGCAGCACCGGCTCGGGCACCCGCCGCTCCACGAGCAGAAAGGCCACGACGGCGACGACGGCGAGCGTGACCAAGCCGTACACCTGCACCGAGTCCCAGCCCCACGTGGTGCCGCCCAGGCTGGTCACCAGGACGATCGCAGTGGAGATGACCGCCAGCAGCACGATCCCCGCGTAGTCGATGCGCGGCGAGGTCCCGGGCCGGACCGAGGGCAGCACCGTCGCCATGACGACCAGCGCGACGACGCCGATCGGCACGTTGATGTAGAACACCCACTGCCAGGACAGGTTGTCCACGAACCAGCCGCCCAGCAGCGGGCCCGCCACGGAGGACACGCCGAAGACCGCGCCGAAGATGCCCTGGTACCTGCCGCGCTCGCGCGGGGACACGACGTCGCCGACGATCGCCTGGCTGAGCACCATCAGCCCGCCGCCGCCGATGCCCTGGAAGGCCCGCCAGGCGATGAGCTCGCCCATGGTGCCCGACGTGCCGCACAGCATCGATCCGACGAGGAAGATCAGGATGCACACGATGAACAGGAGCTTGCGTCCGAGCAGGTCGCCGAGCTTGCCCCACAGCACGGTCGTGGCGGTCGTGGCGAGCATGTAGGCGGTGACGACCCAGGACAGGTGCTCGGCCCCGCCGAGGTCGCTGACGATGGTCGGCAGCGCGGTGGCGACGATGGTCTGGTCGAGGGCCGCGAGCAGCATCCCGAGCATGAGCCCGGCGAAGATCGCCCAGATCTTGCGCTGCGGCAGGGCCTGCGGGTCGGTGGTCTGCGGTGTCACGCGCGTCCTCCCTGGTCGCCGGCCTCGGTGGCAGCCTGCCACGGTCGGGAGCGGTCTGCGCGTCCAGGGCGCGGGTGATCGTGCCGGTCAGGTCGCCGCGGGTCTACCTCCGGGGGGTCGGGTGCGGTAGCGTCGTCGCTCATGGACGTCCCCGTCAGTACGCTGCGCGCCGAGCTGAAGTCGTGGATCGAGCGGGCCCGCGCGGGCGAGGAGGTCGTCATCACCGACCGGGGCGTACCCGTGGCGCGGCTGACCGGGGTGCAGAGCGCCGACCTGCTCACGGACCTGGTCCGCCAGGGCCTGATCACGCCGGCGCAGGTGTCCCGCCCGGAGCACGTGGCGCCGACGACGGCGGAGGTCGCCGGGGCGGGCAACGGCGCGGCGCGCACGGGGTCGGGCCTGTCGAACCTCGTCCGCCGCATCCGCCGCTGAGCGCCGGGACCTCACGATGGCTCTCGTCTACTTCGACGCCAGCGCCCTGGTCAAGCTCTGCGTCCCCGAGGCGGGCACGGACCTGGCCGGCGCGCTGTGGAACCGGGCCGACGTCGTCGTCACGTCGTGCCTGTCCGACGTCGAGCTGCGAGCCACCCTGGCCGCGGGGGAGCGGGCCGGCGTGCTCGACCCCGCCGGGCACCGCCGCGCCGTCGAGCGATGGTCGCGGTTCTGGCCCGCCCTGCACCGCGTCGAGGTGACCGAGTCGCTCGCCCAGCAGGCGGCCGGCCTCGCCGCCGGGACGCACCCGCTGCGCGGCGCCGACGCGGTGCACCTGGCCGGTGCGCTCGCCGTCGCGCAGGAGGACACGATCCTCGCCGCCTGGGACGAGCGGGTCGCCGCCGCCGGCCGGTCCCACGGGCTGCGCGTGCTGCCGTAACCTGGGTTTCGTGTTCGGGACTCTTCAGGAGATCGTCTTCATCGTCCTGGCGGTGATCGTGTTCGCCGTCCAGGCCTACGCCCTGGTCGACGCGCTGCGACGCCCCGCCGCCGGGTTCACCGCCGAGGGCAAGCTGTCCAAGCCGATCTGGCTGGTGATCCTCGGCGTCGCCACGGCGCTCGGGTTCCTCGGGCTGCCGCCGATGATGCTGACGTCGTACAGCTTCCTGAACCTCATCGCCGTCGTCGCCGCCATCGTGTACCTGGTCGACGTGCGCCCCCGGCTGCTGTCCTACGGCACCGGGCGCGGACGGTCCCGGGGCCCGAGCGGATGGTGAGCGCGCCGGTCGTCGCGGGGGCCGTCCCGCTCGCGGAGGTGGTCCGCGGGGACCTGGTGGAGTCGGTGCACCTGGGTCACCTCGTCGTGCTCGACCCCGCCGGTGACGTCCTCCTCGCCGCGGGGGACCCGGACGTCGAGATCTGGCCGCGGTCGTCCCTCAAGCCGGCCCAGGCCGTCGCGATGCTGCGCGCGGGTCTCGACGTGCCCGCGCGGCACGTGGCGCTCGCGGCCGCCAGCCACGACGGCACGCCCGAGCACGTGGCCCTCGCCCGGGAGATCCTGGCGGGTGCCGGGCTCGGGCCGGCCGACCTGGCGAACACGCCGGACCTGCCGCTGGACCCGCAGGCCGCCGCGGCCGTCCGCGCCGCGGGGCGCGGCCCGGACCGTCTGACCCAGAACTGTTCGGGCAAGCACGCGGCCATGCTCGCCACCTGCGTGGCGGCCGGCTGGCCCACGGCCGGGTACCTGGAGCCGACGCATCCGCTGCAGGAGGCGGTGCGGGCCGCGGTGGTCGAGCTCGCCGGACCGGGTGCGGCCGGGCACGTCACCGTGGACGGCTGCGGCGCCCCGCTGTTCTCGACGACGCTGCGCGGCCTGGCCCGGGCGTTCGCGCGGACGGCCGGTGCGCCGGACGGCACGCCGGAGGCCCGCGTGGCGGGCGCGATGTCGGCCCACCCGGACCTGGTGGGCGGTCGGCGCCGGGACGCGACCCTGGCCATGCGGGCGGTCCCCGGCCTGGTGGCGAAGGACGGGGCGGACGGCGTCTACGCCGCCGGGCTGCCCGGTGGTGCCGCGCTCGCGTTCAAGGTGCTCGACGGCGCGTCCCGGCCGCGGCCCGCCGTGCTCGGCGCGGCGCTGCGGATCGCCGGGGCGCTGGACGTGCCGGGCGTGGACGGCGCCGCGCTGGAGGCGATGGCTGCGACGCCGGTCGAGGGCGGGGGCCGGCCGGTCGGCGTGGTCCGGGCCGCGTTCGTGCCGCGGGAGGCAGCATGCGCGCCGTGATCCAGCGGGCGCTCGGCGCGGGCGTCGCGGTCGACGGCGAGGTGGTCGGCGGCTTCGAGGGGCCCGGCGTCGTCGCGCTCGTCGGGGTGACGCACGACGACGGGCCGGACGACGCCGCCACGATCGCACGCAAGATCGCCGACCTGCGGATCCTGCGCGGGGAGCGGTCGGTGAGCGACGAGGGCGCGGCGGTGCTGGTGGTCAGCCAGTTCACGCTGTACGGCGACGCCCGCAAGGGGCGCCGTCCCACCTGGCAGGCGGCGGCACCGGGCCCGGTGGCCGAGCCGCTGGTCGACGCGGTGGTCGCCGACCTGCGGGGGCGCGGGCTGGACGTCTCGACCGGCGTGTTCGGCGCCGACATGGCCGTTCACCTGGTCAACGACGGTCCCGTGACTATTATGTTGGAGACCTGACAAACCCGGCCCGTCGACCTGCCCGGTCGTCCCAGGAGGTTGACGATGACCTCGGACCGGTCCGCCGACCCGCTCCCCCTGCTGGTCGAGACGACCGGCCTGCCCGTGGCCCCGCACGTCGCGCGGCGGCTCGCCCGGCAGGTCTCCGGCGACCCGGCAGCCCTCCTGCAGCTGGCGCCGCTGCTCGGCCCCGAACGTCTCGCGGGGCGCGCCCCGCTGCCCGACCCGCTGCCCGCGGTCCCTGCCCTGCGCGACGCCGTCGCGGTGCCCGCCTGCCCCGAGGCGCGCCGGCTGCTGCGGTGCGCGGTGCTCGCGGTCACGGCCCGCGCCGACGTGCTCCTGCCGGCCGCCGACGGAGACGTCGCTCTGCTGCGCGAGCCCGCCGTCGCCGCCGCCCTGCACGTGCACGAGGGGCGGTTCCGGCTGCGCGACGCGCGGGTGCGCGCCGTCGTGCACGCCGCGAGCGACCTGGACGAGCGCACCGCGGCCCACGCCGCGCTCGCCGCCGCCGCCCGCGCGGTCGGCGAGCCCGGCGTCGCCCTGTGGCACACGGCCCGCCGGGTCCTGACCGGGGACGAGCTGCTGGCCGACGGCCTGCTCGAGCTCGCCGAGGTGCTGCTCGGCCGCGGCGACGTCGAGGCGGCCCTCGGCGTCGCCCGGGAGGCCACCTCCCACGGGTCCGGGGAGCGGCGCGCCCGCGCCTTCCTCGCCGCCGGGCGTGCCGCGCTGTGGTGCGGTTACCCGGCGGAGGCCCGGGGATGGGCGCGCCGGGCGCGCGGGTGCGGCGTGGTGGCCGTCGAGCGGGGCGCCGAGGCCGTCGCGGCGGCCGTGGAGGCGCTCGACGGCGGTCCCGTCGCGGGCGGGTCGGGGCCCGGCGCCGTGCTCGCGCGCCTCGTCGAGCCGGCACTCACCGTCGCCGTGTCACCGCAGGACCGTGCGGCGCTGCGCGCCGTGGCGGACGCACTGGTCGGCGTCGAGGTCGACCTGGGTGCCGCCGACGCGCTGCTCGGGCGCGCCGTGGCGGCGGCCCGCCCCAGCCTGGAGCGACCGGGGCCGTGGACGGGTGTGCCGGGTGCCCTGTCGCCGCTCGCCGAGGCGCACCTGCGCGTCGCCCAGGCGCTGCTCCTGGCCTGCGCCGGCGAGACCACCGGGGCGACCGGCGTGCTGCAGGACGCCGTGGTGCGGCTGCCGGTGCCGACGGTCGCGCGCGGGCTGGGTGCGGCGGTGGCGCTGCAGCTCGACCACGAGCGTCGGGCCGGGCCGTCGGTGTCCACGCTCGCGCTGCAACGGGTGGCGTCCACGGCCCCGGAGGTCGCCGCCGCGGTGGCCGCCCTGGTCCGGATCACGATGGCGTCGGCCTCCGTGCCCGGTGAGGCGGGGGCACCCGCGCTGGCCGCGGACGCCGCACGCCAGACGGGTCGACGTGCCGCGGGCGGGGGCGCGCCGACGTGGTCCGGTGACCTCACGGCCCGCGAGGTCGAGGTGGCGACGCTCGTCGCCGACGGGCGCACCAACCGGGAGGTGGCCGAGGAGCTGTGCGTCTCGGTCCGCACCGTCGAGGTCCACCTGGGCCGGGTCTACCGCAAGCTCGGCGTGCGGTCGCGCGCCGAGCTGGTGGTGCGCGCCCTGCGCTCGCCCTCGCACTGATCGACGTACGGGGAAACCCGTACGGTGTGATCGGGCTCACCTCGCCCATCGTGTGGGAATCACTGATTCTCCAATGAGAAGGAATCCTTACTTTTAGGTGAACGGTCCTCGACGGACCGGCCGGACCCGCCGTCCGTCGACGACGCACTTCACCGGAGGAGACCTCATGCGATCACCCACACCGAGCCGACGCCGACCGGTCGCGGCCGCGACCGCCGTCGTGCTCGCCGCGAGCGGCCTCGTCGCCGTCGCTGCCGGCCAGACCGCCTCGGCCGCCGTCGAGTGCGCCGACCCCTGGGCCGCGAGCACCGTCTACACCGGCGGCGACATCGCCTCCTACGACGGGCAGAACTGGACCGCCGGCTGGTGGACCCAGGGCGAAGCACCCGGCTCCTCGGCCTGGGGCGCCTGGACCAGCGACGGGGCCTGCGGGACCTCGACGCCGGAGCCGACGGCCACGCCGGAGCCGACGGCCGAGCCGACCCAGGAGCCGACGGCCGAGCCCACCGGTGAGCCGAGCCCCGAGCCCACGACCGAGCCCACCGCGGACCAGGGCGAGCCGATCTCCACCAACCCCGACGACGTCTGCCGCCCGGACGGCATGAAGCCCACCGCCGGCGTCGACACGCCGTACTGCGACGTCTACGACGCCGACGGTCGCGAGATCCTGCCCAACGGGCTCGACCGGCGCGTCATCGGCTACTTCACGAGCTGGCGCACCGGCGCGAACGAGCAGCCCAGCTACTTCGCGAGCGACATCCCGTGGGACAAGATCTCGCACATCAACTACGCGTTCGCCCACGTCGGCCCGGACAACAAGGTGTCGGTCAACGAGGACGTCGCGGGCAACCCCGCCACCGACGCCACCTGGCCCGGCCAGGAGATGGACCCGTCGCTGCCGTACACGGGCCACTTCAACCAGCTCGCCAAGTACAAGGCCGAGAACCCCGGCGTCAAGGTGATCCCCGCCGTCGGCGGCTGGGCCGAGACGGGCGGCTACTTCGACGGCGAGGGCAACCGCGTCGCCTCGGGCGGCTTCTACACGATGACCGAGACGCAGGAGGGCATCGACACCTTCGCCGACTCGGTCGTGGAGTTCATCCGCGAGTACGGGTTCGACGGCATCGACATCGACTACGAGTACCCCACCTCGAACAACCAGGCCGGCAACCCCGACGACTTCGCGTTCTCGGAGGCGCGCCGCGGCGAGCTCTTCGCCGGGTACATCGACCTGATGAAGACGCTGCGCGAGAAGCTCGACGTCGCGGGCGCCCAGGACGGCGAGTACTACCTGCTCACCACCGCCTCGCCGTCGTCCGGCTGGCTGCTGCGCGGCATGGAGGCCCACCAGGTCGTCCAGTACCTCGATTACGTCAACCTGATGTCCTACGACCTGCACGGGGCGTGGAACGAGTACGTCGGCGGCAACTCGCCGCTGTTCGACGGCGGGGACGACCCCGAGCTCGCCGCCGGGGGCGTCTACACCGCCTACGACGGCGTCGGCTACCTCAACGGCGACTGGGCCGCCCACTACTTCCGCGGCGCCATGCAGTCCGGCCGGATCAACCTCGGCGTCGGTTTCTACTCACGCGGCTTCCAGGACGTCCAGGGCGGCACCTTCGGCGACGGCGGTCGGGCACCCGCCCCGGCCGGCTTCAGCTGCCCCGCGGGGACCAGCGGCAAGTGCGGGTACGGCGCCGACGGCATCGACAACCTGTGGCACGACACCGACCCGCAGGGTGCGGAGATCCCGGCCGGCGCCAACCCGATCTGGCACCTGCTCAACCTGGAGGACGGTGTCGTCGGCGACTACGCCGCCTCCTACGGCGTGCCCACCACCATCGAGGGCAGCTACGAGCGGCACTTCGACGAGGTGACCAAGAACGAGTGGTGGTGGAACGAGGCCACCAGGACCTACCTGTCCGGTGACACGGCCCAGGCCATCGGCGCCAAGGCCGACTACGTCGTCGACTCCGGGCTCGGCGGCATGATGATCTGGGAGTTCGCCGGCGACTACGGCTACGACGAGGCCGCCGGGCAGTACGGGATCGGCTCCACGATGGTCGACCTCATGCACTCCAAGCTCGCCGGTGCTGCGCCCTACGGGGCCACCAAGGCGAACGCCGACCGGCCGATGCCCGACCAGGCGCTCGACCTGAGCATCGACTACACGGAGTTCGCCCTCGGGGACAACAACTACCCGATCGCCCCGAAGGTCGTGTTCACCAACCACGGGGCCACCGACATCCCGGCGGGCGCGACCGTGTCGTTCCAGTACGGCACCAGCGACCTCGGCGAGATGAGCGACTGGTCCGGCTACGGCACCACGACCACCCGCCAGGGCCACACCGGGGACAACGTCGGCGGCCTGACCGGCGACTTCCACGACGCGGAGTTCACCGTGCCGACCGGGGGCATCCCGGCCGGCGGGTCCATCACGAACCACCTCAAGTGGACCCTGCCGATCGCGCAGTTCTCCAACGTGATCGTCACCGTCGACGGCGTCGACTACGCGACCACTTACGACCAGCCGCGCGGCGTGACCGTCGTCGACCTGCCCGCCGGCTCCGGCTCCGGCGGCGGTTCCGGCGGCGGCGGCGGCCCGGCGGACGGCACCGCGTGCGAGGCCCCGGCCTGGGTCGCGGGCACGGCCTACACCGGCAGGGCCGCCGTGACCCACGCCGGCCGCGCCTGGACCGCGAAGTGGTGGACCCAGGCCGAGCCCGCGGCGAGCGCCGACGCCTGGACCGACGAGGGGAGCTGCTGACCCGCCGACAGACCCGGCCGGGGCCCGGCAGCGGGCTCAGCAGCGGGCCCCGGCCCACCGTTCGTCCATCCACAGAGAGGAACCGGACCATGTCCGCACCACGACGAGGAGCGCGCCGCATCGCGGCCGCCCTCACCAGCACCGCCGTCGTCCTGGCGGGCGCGCTCGGCACCGTCGCGGCGAGCAGCGCCTCGGCCGCCGAGACGTCCGCCGGGGACAGCGCCATCAACGGCTACCGCAACGTCGGCTACTTCACCCAGTGGGGCGTCTACGGCCGCGACTTCCAGGTCAAGGACCTGGTGACGTCGGGCGCCGCCGACCAGCTCACCCACATCAACTACTCCTTCGGCAACATCCACCACCAGAGCCTCGAGTGCTTCGTGGCGAACAAGGCCCAGGGCACCGGCCCGAACGGGTCCGACGGGGCGGGTGACGCCTGGGCCGACTTCGGCATGAGCTACTCGGCCGCGGACTCCGTCTCCGGCGTCGGCGACGTGTGGGACCAGCCGCTGGCGGGCTCCTTCAACCAGCTCAAGCAGCTCAAGGAGGCCTACCCGCACGTCAAGGTCATGCTGTCCCTCGGCGGCTGGACCTGGTCGAAGAACTTCTCGCGCGCCGCTGCCACGCAGCAGTCGCGGGAGAACTTCGTCTCGTCGTGCATCGACCTGTACATCAAGGGCGACCTGCCCGTCATCGACGGTCGTGGGGGTCCCGGTGCCGCCGCAGGCGTGTTCGACGGCATCGACATCGACTGGGAGTGGCCCGGGTCGAACAACGGCCTCGAGGGCAACTACGTCGACGAGGAGAACGACGCCGAGAACTTCCGGCTGCTGCTGGCCGAGTTCCGGTCCCAGCTCGACGCCTACGGCACCGAGACGGGCGAGGACTACCTGCTGTCCGCGTTCCTGCCCGCCAACCCGGCGGACATCGCCGCCGGCGGCTGGAACGACCCGCGGAACTTCGACTCGCTCGACTTCGGCAACATCCAGGGCTACGACCTGCACGGCGCCTGGGACCCGACCCTGACGGGGCACCAGGGCAACCTGTACGACGACCCGGCCGACCCGCGCGAGCCGAGCCGCCAGTTCTCGGTCGAGAAGGCCGTCCAGGAGTACACGGGTGCGGGGATCGACCCGGCCCAGCTCGGTCTCGGCATGGCCATGTACGGGCGTGGGTGGAAGGGGGTCGACTCTGCCGACGCCTGGGGCGCGGCGACCGACGCCGGCCCGGGCACCTGGGAGGCCGGCAACGAGGACTACGACATCCTCAAGAACCTCGGCACCGAGTACTACGACCCCGAGGTGGGGGCGGCGTGGCGGTACGACGGCGACCAGTGGTGGACGCTCGACACCCCGGACACCGTGGCGCAGAAGTCGCAGTACATCCGGGACACCGGACTCGGCGGCGCCATGTGGTGGGATCTGTCCGGTGACGAGGAGGCCGAGCTGCTCGACGCCGTCGACGCGGGCCTGTTCACCGGTCCTGCGGGACCGGTGACGGTCCCGGACCAGCCGGACCCGACGCCGGAGCCCACCACGGACCCGACGACCGACCCGACGCCGGACCCGACCACCGACCCGGGCGACTGCTCGGCGGAGGCCTGGACGGCCGGCTCCTACAGCGGCGGTGCCGTCGTCGCCCACGAGGGCCACGAGTGGGAGGCCAAGTGGTGGACCGTCCAGGAGCCCTCGGCGGGCGCCACCGAGTGGACGGACCTGGGGGCGTGCGGTGCCCCGGACCCGACGGCGTCCCCGGAGCCGACCGACCCTCCGCAGCCGGGTGAGTGCTCGGCCGCGACCTGGACGGCGGGGTCGGCGTACTCCGGCGGTGCCGTCGTCGCGCACGCCGGTCACGAGTGGCGTGCCAAGTGGTGGACGCAGGACGAGCCCGCCACCAGCCAGTGGGGAGCGTGGGAGGACCTCGGCGCCTGCTGAGCCCTCGCACGCATCGGCCCCCTCCTCGCATCGCGAGGAGGGGGCCGACCTGCGTCCGGCTGGTGCCGGCCGTCAGCGTCTCAGCTCGAGCGGGTCACGGGGAGCGACGACGGCGGACGGCGAGGACGGCGAGCACGCCGGCCGTCAGCAGCCCGGCCGCGATCGCGATCATCCCGGCGATCTCGGAACCCGTCGCCGGCAGCGAGGGCGGCGTCGACTCGGTGGAGCCCGGGGGTTCGGTGGCCGGGTCGCCCGGGGGGTCGCTCGGCGGGGGCGTCTCCCCGGGCGGGTCCGTGGCGCAGTCCGGGGACGACGGCGGGTAGTCCACGCTCGTGGTCGCCTCCGGGTTGACCTCGAACAGCACCTGCACCGAGGGGCGTACCCAGTCCCACTCGTCGCCGACGACCCAGACGCCGTCGACCAGGCTCCAGCCCGGCCAGTCCACGGGGTTGCCGTCCTCGTCGACCTCGGCGCCCGGCCACAGCACCCGGCCGGACAGCGGCAGTTCGGTCAGCACGTAGTCCTCCCCGCCGGGGTTGAGGAACGTGATGGTGACGCCCGTCGGGGGTGTCTCCGGGTTCTGGACGTCGACGGCGTACTGCAGGTAGGGCACGTCGCCGTCGCAGAGCGGGGTCAGGACCTCGAACTCCAGCGTCGGCGGCGTGTCCGGGTCGTAGCCGGTCTCCGAGGGCGACGCCGACGGGTCGTCCGTCGGATCGGTGTCGGCGAGCGCCCCGGCGGCAGGGCCGAGCATCAGTGCGCCGACCAGCCCGGTCGCCGCCGCCCCGCGCACCGCCGCGCGTCGGGCTGTCCTCATGGTCCTCGTCTCCTCGGGTTCGCCGTCGCTCGACCACGTGCTGAGCCACGTGGTCCCGTGCACTGTCACGCTAGCGACGGCGTACCCTCCGCGGACCATCCGTACCGGGTGAAAGGCGAGGTTGTGGGGGTGAAGTCCGGGTTGCCCGGGTCAGCCGTCGCAGACCGGGACCTCCGGCACGTGCAGGCCGCGGGAGGTGGCGGTGGGCGTGCTCCACACCTCGAGGGTGCCCGGCTCTGCGGTGCCCGAGCCCCGGGCGGCCGCGGCGGTGGTGGGGAACGTGGCCTCGATCGTCGTGGACTCCCCGGGGTCGAGGGCCACGGTGATGCCGACGACCTGCCGGCCGTGCAGCTCCTGCAGCGTGCCGCCCACCAGGTTGCCGTCCCGACGGACGTCCGGGGTCCCGGCGTCGCGCGCCCCGTACGTCGAGAGCACCACGCGCTGGCGCCCGCGGTTCGCGGCGTCCTCCGGGCCGGCGACGTAGAACGGCAGCGTGGCGGCCTGGTCGTCGGACAGGGTGTTCTCCAGGCGCATCGACACCGTGTCCAGCCGACCCTCCGCCGTGCACTCCGAGCCCGTCAGCTCCACCTGCACGTCGAGGTAGGCGGTCATCTTGCCGATGCGGGCGTCGTCGAGGAACATCCCGACCGCGTCGGCCGCGCGGTCGGCGGCGAACGTCCCGGACACCAGGGTGCCGGTCAGCAGCTCCTGCTCCTCCTCGTCGGCGGACCACACGAGCAGCCGGTGCCGCTCCGCGATCCACTCGAGCGCCGGCAGCAGGTCCGCGGGTGCGACCTGGGTCGTCGTCAGCTCCTCGACCACGGCACCGGCGACGACGGCGAAGAACACGTCGGTCTGCTCCGGGGTGAGCACCTCGTACGCGCGGCGCAGCAGCAGGTCCACGACGGTCGAGGACTCGAGCGTGATCGTGCGCTCGCCGACGGCGTCGACGAGGTCGCGGGGGAGCCGGACGTCGACGGGGCCGGTGACCTCCAGCAGGAGGGACAGGGCGACCGGGTCGGTGGCGAGCACGCCGTCGACCTCCTCGCCCTGGGCGCGGCGCCACATCTCCGCGGTGATCGGGCCCGTCGTCGCGAAGTCCGGGGTGAGGGTGACGTCCTGGACGAACCGACCGAGACGGGCCGAGTAGGCCTCGACGTCCGCGGGGTCCAGCTCGACGACCGGTTCGGCGAACGGCCCGACCTCCCCGGTCGTCACCTGGCGCGTCACCTCGACGCGCCCGCCGTCGACCTCGAGCAGCATCAGAGCGCCGGGTATGCCGCCGGCGGTGCGCAGCTCCGCGTTCGTCAGGCTCATGAGCACGTACCGGCGCGGCTCGTCGGCCCCCAGCATCGGCGGGAGCAGCGTCGTCGCCCGCTCGGCACCCTCGAGCAGCCCGCCCAGCGCGCCGAGCTGGTCCGACAGCATCGTCACCGGATCGACGAACTCGGGCTGGACCGCCGCGATGTCGATCTCGGCGACCTCGGCCTGCGCCTCGGTGAGCACCCCCCGCGCCGCGGTGACGTCGTCGGCGGCGCCCGCCAGGGGACCGAGCTCGAGACGGCCGTCGGCGGTGTAGGTGGTGGCCCGCGCCGCGTCGCCGGTGGCGGCCAGGGCGGGCAGGACGACGCCGCTGACGTCGTCGAGCGCGGAGGCCACCGTCGTCGCGGCGCCCACGGACGGCCCGACCACCGGCAGGTACGCCGCGATGTGCCACAGCGGCCCGTCCGTGGCCTCCCGCGCCGTCTCCGTGTAGCCCTGCAGGTCCGCCAGCGCCGGGTTCTCGGCCAGTGCCGGCCCGTCCGCCTGCGGGTCCAGCAGCCCGTCACGCAGCGACTGCTCCACCTCGGGCACGGCCTGCGCCGCGTCGTCGAGGGCGTCGCGCGCCACGAAGGCGTCGCGGACCATGAGCACGGCGCACACGCCGACCACCACGGCGAGCAGCAGGGTCCCGAGCAGCAGCCAGCGCAGGACCCGGGGCGCCCGGGCACGCCGCGGGGCCGGTGCCGGTCCTGACGACGTCGCGGAGGCCTCGGACCCACCGGTCTGCAGGGGCATGACCGCACAGTACGTCGTTGGGGCACCCGTCGGTGGGTGAATCCGGGGTGAATCACCGCGGAGTCCGCACGGGCTGCAAGGCTGGTCGTGGCCACGACACAGGCAGGATGGAAGCATATCGCGCGACGCCACGACCCCGACCGTGACCCAGGAGGCCCGGTGACCAGCACCACGGAGGTGCCCCGGCACGACGCCGCATGGTTCGACGCGCTCTTCGCCGAGCACGCGGGCGCGGTCCACCGCTACTTCGTGCGGCGGCTCGCCCCGGCCACCCGCGACGACGCCGAGGACCTCGCCGCCGAGGTGCTCGCCACGGCCTGGCGGCGCCGCGACGACGTCCCGGCCGGTGGGGAGCTGCCGTGGCTGTACCGCACGGCCGGGTTCGTGCTCGCCAACCATCGCCGCAAGCTGCGCGCGGTGCCCCTCGCCGTCGTCCCCGACGAGCTCGACGACGTCGACCCGGAGGCGCTCGCGGTGGACGACGACCGGGTCCGCCAGGTCCTGGGTCGGTTGTCGCCGCGGGACCGGCGCATCCTGCTGCTGGTCGCCTGGGACGGGGTGACCGGCGACGACCTCGCCCGGGTGCTGGAGGTCTCGCGCGGCGGGGCGGACGCCGCCCTGTCGCGTGCGCGTGCCCGGCTGCGCTCGGCGTGGGAGTCGGCCGACGGCGGGACGGACGACGTCGCGAGGGACGACGTGGAGCAAGGCGGCGGGTCGTGACGACACAGGCGGGGCACCAGGGTCCGCACGAGGTGCGGGCCGGAGCGAGGAGGTCGTGATGGACGAGCGGGACGAGGCCCTCGACGGGCTGAGCGCGGCGGACCCGGCGGCCGACGTCGAGACGCGTCACGGGGTGCTGCGCGCCAAGGTCGACCGGCTGGCGGGCACCGGCGCCGGTGCGCCGGCCGACGGCGGAACCGACGAGACGCCGCGCGACGACCTCGCGACGCGCCGCGACCGGCGTCGTGCCCCGTGGCTGGTGGCCGCCGGTGTGGTGGGTGCGGTGCTGGTCGGCGGGGGCGGCTACGCCCTGGGGTCCGCCGGGACGTCCGGCGACGTCGTCGCGGAGCAGGACGCCGCGGACGGCACGGTCGCCGTCGGGGAGGCCGACGCCCTGCCGCCCCTGACGCTGGAGGGCGGTCCCACGGGGGGCACCGCCTCGCCGGAGGGCGCCGCCGACGCGGCGCGGAGCACGATGCTGCCGGGGTACGGCGTCGGCGGGCGGGCGACGTTCGACCAGGAGGGTCTCTCGACGATCGGGACGACGGCGACCGCGTACGCCTACGACGCGACGGCGGTGGCCACGCGAGCCGGAGCCGCCCAGGTCGCGGCCGATCTGGGCGTCGAGGGAGCGCCGCGCTGGGAGGGCGGTGCCTGGGCGGTCGGTCCGACGGACGGCACCGGGCCAACGCTCTACCTGTCGGCGGACGCCACCGCGCACGTCAGCGTCTCCTACCCGGGCCGTGACCCGTGGCGCTGCGAGGACGCGCGGACCCAGGACCTCGAGGACAGCGGCGCGAGCTCCAGCAGCCTGGGTGACGGCGGCGCGGGCGACGGCGGCGAGGTCTCCGCCGTGGAGCCGGTCTGCGCCACACCCGGGGGGTCCGTCCCCGTCGACGCGGCCGCTGCCGCCCTGCGCGAGCTCATGTCCGACGCCGGGGTGGACCCGGCCGGGTTCGAGCTCGAGGCCGCCGAGTCCGGCGACGTCACGCGGTGGGTGACGGCCCACCAGGTCGTGGACGGCCGGCGCACCGGCGCGGCCTGGAGCGCGTCGGTCGGTCCCGACGGCGTCGTGTCGGGGGACGGGTTCCTCGCGGCGACGGTGCCGCTGGGCGACTACCCGGTGGTCAGCCCGGCCGAGGCGGTCGAGCGGTTGTCCGACCCGCGCTTCGGCCAGAACCTGTGGCCGATCGCCTACGCGGCGCAGGAACCGGCGTCGGACACGGTGACCGGCCTGGAACCGGCACCCCTGCCCGAGCCCGACCTGCCCCAGGACCCCGGTGAGCCGACCGCGCCGCCGGCACCGCCGTCGTCGGGCAGCGACCTGCCCTGGCCGGTGCGGGACGTGACGATCACGGCCGCGACGCTCGGGCTCGCCCAGGAGCACGGCGACGGCGGCACGCTGCTGCTGCCCGCCTACGAGCTGCGCGACGCCGACGGCAACCTGTGGACCGTCGTCGCGGTGGCCGAGGACGCCCTGGACATGACCGCACCCTGAGCCGCCTCGCGGGGTACGGTCGAGGCGTCCCTGGCCGTACCCCGTGAAGGAGTTCGTCATGCCCACCCGTACCGCACGCACCGCCTGGAACGGCACCCTCAACGAGGGCTCGGGCCAGACCGAGCTGTCCAGCTCCGGCGCCGGGACGTTCGACGTCTCGTTCCCCAAGCGGGTCGCCGACGACGCCGAGGGCGTCACCAGCCCGGAGGAGCTCGTGGCAGCCGCCCACTCGGCGTGCTTCGCGATGGCGTTCTCCGCCGAGCTCGGCAAGGCCGGCGGCACCCCGGAGCAGGTCGAGGTGACCGCGTCGGCCACGCTCGGCGAGGACCCGGCCGGTGACGGCGGGAACAAGATCACGACGATCGCGCTGGCCGTGCGCGGGTTCGCCTCCGGCGTCGACGAGGCGGCGTTCCGCGAAGCCGCCGAGGCCGCCAAGGCCGGCTGCCCGATCTCGCGGTCGCTGGCCGTCGAGGAGATCACGCTCGACGTCTCCTACGAGGGCTGAGCCGGAGCGAGCTTGCGAGCGCAGGCTCGGCCCGACCGGGGGTGCCGAGGGCTGACCCGGAGCGAGCTTGCGAGCGCAGGCTCGGCCCGACCGGGGGTTCCGAGGGCTGACCCGGAGCGAGCTTGCGAGCGCAGGCTCGGCCCGACCGGGGGTTCCGAGGGCTGACCGCACCCTCCGCGAGGTAGGCAACGTTCCCGCGAGGTAGGCAACGCTTTCGCGAGGTAGGCAACATCTCGACGAGATGTTGCCTACCTCGCGGCGTGCTCGCCTACCTCGCGGCGTGCTCGCCTACCTCGCGGCGTGCTCGCCTACCTCGCGGTGCGTCGGACTACGTCGGCGAGACGTCGCCTACCTCGCGGGGGAGTTGCCTACTTCGCGAGGGGCGGGGTGGCGCCCGTGGTCCCCGACAGCACGCCGTCGAGCACCTCGAGCAGCACCTCGCCCTGGGTGCGCGTGGGACGCCAGTGCAGCAGCTCGCGCGCCCGCGCGGAGTCCATCACGATGTTCGCCGCCGCCATGTCCAGCCAGCCCGGGTCGATCGGGACGACCCGCGCCCGCGAGGCGAGGTCGAGACCGCGACGCATCAGGGTGACGGGCAGCTCGACGAGCTGGCCCGCGGCCAGCAGGTCGGCCAGGTCCTGGCCGTCCAGGGCGCCGTCGGGGGCCAGGTTGAAGGCCCCGTCGTGGCGTCCGACGACGGCGGCCCGGACGGCGGCGGCGGTGTCGTCCGGGTGCAGCACCTGCAGGCGCAGGCCCGCGGGGAACGGCACCAGCGGGAAGAGCGGCGGCTTCTCGGGCTCCGGCTGACCCTGCCAGCCGCGCACGAGCCCGCCGACGGCCTCGCCGAGGGGTCCCGCCGCGACCTTCAGGCCGATCTTGCCCACGGGGCCGAGGAAGTAGCGGGCGATCTCGGCGCCGGCTTCCCGCTGCAGCATGATCGCGGCGCGCATCCGTGTCACGGTGAGCCAGGGCTGCTCCGCCTCGGTGTCGTCGAGCAGGTGCTCGACCTCCGCCTTCTGCAGGGCGTACGCCGAGCCGGGCACGCCCTCGCGCGGCCAGGACTCGTCCACAGTGCCGCCGTCGTCGGGCCCGGGGGAGTACACGCCGGACGCGGACATGAACAGCAGCTGGGGGACGCGGTTGCGCACGACGGCGTCGATCACGTGACGCGCGCCGCCCACGTTGATCCGGTGGAGCGTGTCGGGGTCCCGGGCCGGCTGGATCGCCCAGACCAGGTGGATGACGGCGTCGGCTCCCGCGAGCGCCTCGTCGAGCCGGTCGGCGACGGTGTCCTCGTCGACGAGGTCGGCGCGGACCCACTCGGCGGCGTCGTGCGGCGGCCCGACGGTGCTGGACCCGTCGGCGCGGGGCACCCGGCGGGCGACACCGACGACCGAGGTCACGGTGGGTTCGGCGACGAGGGCACGCAGGATCGCGGTCCCGACGTTGCCGGTGGCTCCGATGACGACGACGCGCATGCACCGACGCTATCGGCGGGCGGGCGTCGGTGCGCGCTGACGGTGCGGGGCACGCAGAGAAACGGACGGTTCGTCGCACCCGCGCGGGTCGGTGGCACAATCGGGCCGTGTCTGCCCAGTCGACGACCACCCCGAGCGGCCCGCAGGGGTCGACGGAACCCGCGACCACCGAGGACGCCCGTGCTGCGGCGCTCGCCGCTCAGCGCGAGGCCGAACGGGAGGCCGAGCTCGCCGCGGCCGAGGCCCGCGAGGCGGTCGCCACCGCGCTGCGCACGGTGATGTCCGGCGTCGTCGACACGACGACGCGGCGCCGCGCCGAGTACTCGACGGACGCGTCCAACTACCGGGTGGTGCCCGACGTGGTCGCCTACCCGCGTAGCACCGACGACGTGGTCGCCGCCCTGGAGGTGCTGCGTGAGCTCGGCGTGCCGGTCACCTCCCGGGGCGGGGGGACCTCGGTGGCGGGCAACGCGGTCGGTCCGGGCGTGGTCCTCGACTTCTCCCAGCACCTGCACACGGTCCACGACGTCGACCCCGAGGCCCGCACCGCCGTCGTCGACCCGGGTGTGGTCATGTCCTCCCTGCAGCGCGTCGCGGCACCGCACGGGCTGCGGTTCGGGCCGGACCCGTCGACGCAGAACCGCGCGACGCTCGGCGGGATGATCGGCAACAACGCCTGCGGCCCGCACGCGGTGGCGTACGGGCGGACGGCGGACAACGTCGTGGGGCTGGACGTCGTCGACGGGCGTGGTCGGCGGTTCACAGCCGGCCGGGGAGACGCGACGTTCGCCGCGGTGCCGGGCCTGGCCGAGCTGGTCCGGGAGAACCTGGCGCTGATCCGCACCGAGTTCGGCCGGTTCGGGCGTCAGGTGTCGGGGTACTCGCTGGAGCACCTGCTGCCGGAGAACGGCTCCGACCTGGCGAAGTTCCTGGTGGGCACCGAGGGCACCCTGGTGACGCTGCTCGGCGCGACGCTGGAGCTGGTCCCGGTGCCGAGCGCGCCGACCCTGGTGGTCCTCGGCTACCCGGACATGCCGACCGCCGCCGACGACGTCCCGGTGCTGCTGCGGCACGACCCCCTCGCGATCGAGGGGCTGGACGCGCGCCTGGTCGACGTCGTCAAGCGGGCCAAGGGGGACGACGCCGTCCCGGACCTGCCCGAGGGTGCCGGCTGGCTCATGATCGAGGTGGGCGGGACCTCGCCCGGTGAGGCACGCGAGATCGCCGAGCTGATCGTGGGGGCGTCATCATCGACGGGGGCGGCGATCTACCCGGCCGGTCCGGACGCGACGAAGATGTGGCAGATCCGGGCCGACGGCGCGGGGCTGGCCGGGCGCACCCCGGCGGGGGAGCAGGCGTGGCCCGGCTGGGAGGACTCGGCGGTGCCGCCGGAGAAGCTGGGCGACTACCTGCGCGACCTGGACGACCTGATGGCGCGCTACGGCGTCGACGGCCTGCCGTACGGGCACTTCGGCGACGGCTGCATGCACCTGCGCATCGACCTGCCGTTGGAGGCCTCGGGGTCGGTGCTGCGCACGTTCATGGTCGAGGCGGCCGAGCTGGTGGCGAAGTACGGCGGGTCGCTGTCCGGCGAGCACGGTGACGGCCGGGCGCGCTCGGAGCTGCTTCCCGTCATGTACTCGCCCGAGGCGATCGCGTTGATGGAGCAGGTCAAGGCGCTGTTCGACCCCGACGACGTGCTCAACCCCGGCGTCGTGGTGCGGCCGGCGGCGGTGGACGTCGACCTGCGGCGCCCGGCCGCGCAGCCGGTGCCGTCCACGGGTCCGGTGGGCGAGCGCGGGCTGCTCGGTTCGGGCACCCTGCGGGGGGTCGCGAAGAAGACGGGGTACGCCGGGTTCAGCTTCGCGCACGACCACCACGACCTGACGACGGCGGTGCACCGCTGCGTGGGTGTGGGCAAGTGCCGGGCGGACACCAGCGCGGCGGGCGGGTTCATGTGCCCGTCGTACCTGGCGACGAAGGACGAGAAGGACGTCACCCGGGGGCGGGCCCGCGTGCTGCAGGAGGCCGTCAACGGGTCGCTGGTCGGCGGCCTGACCGCGCCGGAGGTGCACGAGTCCCTCGACCTGTGCCTGAGCTGCAAGGCGTGCTCCTCGGACTGCCCCGCCGGCGTCGACATGGCGCAGTACAAGTCGGAGGTTCTGCACCGTACATACCGCGGCAGGCTGCGTCCGATGGACCACTACGCGCTCGGCTGGCTGCCCCGCTGGGCCCGGCTGGCCGCCGTCGCGCCGCGGACCATCAACAAGGTGCTCAAGATCGACTGGATCCGCAAGGTCGTGCTGCGGGCCGGCGGGATGGACACGCGTCGCGCCGTGCCCGAGTTCGCCGAGCTGCCGTTCCGCCGCTGGTGGTCCCTCGGGTACGCCACCCAGGGGGTGCCCGGCCTGGCGCACCGCCAGGACCCGGGTCGGCCCGCCGGGACCACCCGACCCAAGGTGGTGCTGTGGACGGACTCGTTCAGCGACGCGATGTCCCCATCGGTGCCGCAGGCGGCCGTCCGCGTCCTGGAGGCCGCCGGGTACGACGTCGTCGTCCCCGACCAGCAGGCGTGCTGCGGCCTGACGTGGATCTCCACCGGCCAGCTCGACGGCGCCCGACGGCGGCTCGACGGCCTGCTGAAGGTGCTCGGCCCCTACGCGGTGAACGGCTACCCCATCCTCGGGCTGGAGCCGTCCTGCACGGCGGTGCTGCGCTCGGACCTGCTGGACCTGTTCCCCGAGGACCCCCGCGCCCAGGCGGTCGCCGGGGCCACGAAGACCCTGGCCGAGCTGCTCACCGACCCCGCGACGGCCCCCTCCGAGGACGCCGGCTGGGAGCTGCCGGATCTCAGCGACCTCACCGCCGTCGTGCAGCCGCACTGCCACCAGCACTCCGTCATGGGGTTCGCCGCCGATCGGGCCCTGCTGGCACGGGCGGGCGCGACCGTCACCGAGCTCGCCGGGTGCTGCGGCCTGGCCGGCAACTTCGGCATGCAGAAGGGTCACTACGACGTCTCGGTCGCCGTTGCCGAGAACGCCCTGCTGCCGGCGCTGCGGGCACGCGACGAGGGCGAGGAGTTCATCGCCGACGGTTTCTCCTGCCGCACGCAGGCCGTCCAGCTCGAAGGCGTGGAGGGCAAGGCCCTGGTGGAGGTGCTCGCCGAGCGGCTCTGAGTGCGGCAGGCTGACGCCATGGAGTTCCGTGACGTGGTCCGACGGCGGCGCATGGTCCGGCGGTTCGGGCCGGACCCGGTGGCGCCCGAGGTGGTGGACCGGCTGCTCGAGACCGCCGTGCGGGCGCCGAGCGCCGGGTTCACCCAGGGCTGGTCGTTCCTCGTGCTCACCTCCGACGCCGAGCGGGAGCAGTTCTGGGCGGCGACGACGCCGACCGACTCGCCGCGGGACATGTCGGCCTGGCTGGACGGGATGCGCCGCGCCCCCGTGCTGATCGTGGCGCTCGCCTCCCGGGACGCCTACGTCGGCCGGTACGCCGAACCCGACAAGGGCTGGACCGACCGCGACGAGGCGCGCTGGCCGGTGCCGTACTGGCACGTCGACGTCGGCATGGCCTCGCTGCTCATGCTCCAGACGGCCGTCGACGAGGGCCTCGGGGCGTGCTTCTTCGGGATCTCGGCCGACCGCATCGAGACGTTCCGGGCGGCGTTCGGCGTGCCGGCCGAGTGGGCGCCCACCGGGGTGGTCGCCGTCGGGCACCCGGAGGCCGGGGGAGCCCAGGGGTCGCCGGCGCGGCGGCGGCGCAAGCCGATGGCCGACGTCGTCCACCGCGGCCGGTGGTGAGCGGCTAGAGCCCCCGCGTGGCGGACGCGGGCGCCAGCTCGGCGAGGTCGTCGAGGGTGTCCAGGTCGGCGGCCGTCCCGGGACGCTGCACGACGGCGCAGGTCAGCCCGTGCGCCGCGGCCTCGGTCTCGTGGGCGGTGCGGGAGCCCGGGCCGAACCGGAACGCGAAGGGCGCTCCGGCCGGGACCCGCAGGAGGTTCGTGCCCGTGCCGTGCCGGTCGGTGGCCACCACGATGTCGGCCGGCTCGGCGGCCACCGCGTCCACGTCGTCGGTGGTCAGGAGCGGCAGGTCGGCGTGCACCATCAGCAGCCGCCCGTCGCCGACGTGGCTGCGGGCGTGCTCCAGCGCCGCGTTCAGCCCGGGTCCGCCCGGCGGTTCCGCGATCAGGTCGGCAGGGCGCGGCCACGTCGGCACGGCGGACGGCCGACCCGGCCGCGGACTGCCGACCCGAGCGGCGACCTCGCGGGCGAAGGGCATGTCGGCCGTCACCACCACGACCCGCGCCACGGACCGGCTCGCGGCGAGCGCCTCCAGCACGTGCCGGGCGAGCGCGACGACCAGCCGACGTCGGGCACCGGCGTCCAGCCCGGCCGCCAGCCGCGACTTCCCGCTGGACCCGTCGCGCAGCGGCACGACGGCGGTCACCGGCTCGGTCACGCGAGGGCCAGCAGCTCGCGGGCCAGGCGTTCGCGGCCGTCGGGCCCGCCCATGATCGTGTCGGTGACCAGCACCTCGAGCCCGAGGTCGCGCACGGGTTCCGCGAGCGCCTCGTCGGCGGCGTCGATCACCATCACGTCCACCAGTCCGGCGTAGAGGCGCGCCACGCCCAGGGCCGAGACGTCGTGCCCGAGGGACTCCAGCACCTGCGCCGCCGGACCCTTGAGGGCGCGGCCGCCCACGATGGGGCTGACGGCGACGCGACGGGCCGCCGTCGAGCGGACCGCCTCGCGCACGCCCGGCACGCCGAGGACGGGCTCGACGGACAGGAACGGGTTCGACGGCGCCACCACCAGCAGGTCGGCGCCGGTGACGGCGTCGAGGACACCGGGGGCGGGGCGGGCGTCCTCGATGCCGTCGAACGCCAGGTCGAGGACGGCGTCGGCGTGCTGCCGCCGCACGAAGTACTCCTGGAACTCCAGCTCGCCCGACGGCGTGGTGATCCGGGTGCGGACCGGGTCGTCGGTGACGGGCAGCAGCCGGGCGGTCACCGCGAGCGCACCGGCCAGCCCGGCGGTCACCGCGCTGAGCGGTTCGCCGGAGCGCAGGCGTGCGGTGCGCACCACGTGGGTGGCGAGGTCCTTGTCGCCGAGGGTGAACCAGGTGTCCTCGCCGAGGCGCTCGAGCTGGGTGAGCGTCGCGTACGACTCGCCGGTCAGGCCCCAGCCGCGCTCCTCGTCGTTCATCTCGGCCAGCGTGTACATCACGGTGTCGAGGTCGGGCGAGACGTGCAGCCCGTGCCGCTCGGTGTCGTCGCCGACGTTGACCACGCAGGTGAGCGCGTCGAGGGCGCGGGCGAAGCCGTGGGCCAGGCGGGCGCCACCGACGCCGCCGGCCAGGAGGGTGACCGAGGTGTTCACACGTCGAGCCTAGACGCGCATGATGGACGCATGGCCGTCTTCGCGTTCTCCGTCGCCCCGCTCGGTGCGGGCGAGTCCGTCACCGCCTCCGTCGCCGAGGCCGTCCGCATCGTGAGGGAGTCCGGGCTGCCGAACCGCACCACCTCGATGTTCACCGAGATCGAGGGGGAGTGGGACGAGGTGATGCCGGTGATCCAGCGCGCCACCGAGGCGGTGGGCGCCGGCGGTCACCGCGTCTCGCTGGTGCTCAAGGCCGACATTCGTCCCGGGCACTCCGGCCAGCTCGACGGCAAGGTGGCCCGCGTCGAGGAGGCGCTCGCCGAAGGCGAGGGGGAGACCGGTCACGCGTGATCCTGGTCACCCACCAGGGGTGTTGTACGGCACTCCCTACCCCGCCGTAGGCTATGCCGCAACCACGGCCGCCCGGGCCGTGCGCCCGATCCGAGGAGAGTCAGCGCGATGCCACTGTTCGAGGTCGACGCCAGCAGGCCGCTCCTCGTGCAGTCCTCCGCCGGCGCCGTCGAGCCGGGGCTGGGCACCACCGCGCACCGGGTCGTGGACTCGCACATCGACGGGCTGCTCGGCGAGCAGATCTTCCCCGTCGCCCAGGGCACCGGGCCGGACGAGCCGCACCTGCTCGCGCTGGACGCCACCGGGTCGCCCGTCGTCGTCGAGCTCGTCGCCGAGCTGGACCGTGCCGCGCTGACGCGCGCGCTCGACCACGCCGGCTGGGCGGGGCGGCTGACCCGCGGCGAGCTCGCCGCGCGCTACCACGGCGGCGCCGGCTCGTTCCACCGGGACATCGCCGCGTTCTACGACTCGGTGCCGATCACCCGCTCCCAGCCGGGTCGTTCCAGCGCCCGCCTCATCGTCATCTGCCAGGAGGCGGGCGAGGAGATCCTCAACGCCGTGGACTTCCTGCGCCAGCCGACGATGCCCGTCGAGGTCCTCAAGATGGGCGTCATGCACGACCAGGAGGGACGCCGGTTCGTGGACGTGTCCCCGCTGGTGATCCACCCGGCCGCCGGAGCGTCGTCGCCACGCCTGTCCCGGGCGGCCGGCACCGAGCCCGCGGAGCGGGCCGTCCGCGGCACCGCTGGCCAGGGCGCCGAGCCGGAGTCGTTCGCCGAGGGGGTCAAGGTCGGGCTCGCCCTGACCGGCAAGAATCCCGCCGTCGCGACCTCGCCGGCCGACGGTGCCGGGACGCCCGACCGCGCGCCCGCGGCCGGGCGGCGCGCCGCCGCTGCGCGGGACCAGGTCGGCGACACCGCCGAGCAGCCGCCCCTGCGCCGCACGCGGGCCGCGCGCCGCGCCGAGTCCGCCCCGAGCCTCGCGGTGCCGCGGGTGCGGTCCGACGACGGCACCCCGGCCGGGACGTCGCCGCCGGCCCCGCAGCCTGCCCCGGCGCCCGTCCCTCGACCGGCGCCCGCGGTGCCGTCCCCGGCCGCCCCGACACCGCAGCGACCCGCCGCGGCCCAGGGTGAGGCACCGCGTCGGCGGTCGCGCTCGGACCGTTTCCGTGCCTCGTCCGACGCCGCCCCGATGTCACCCGGGCTCGCGGCCTACGCGTCCGCCTCGGCGTCGTCGGCCGAGGACCTGGACCTCGCCGAGCTGGCACGGCGGACCACGTCGGCGGCGAGCACCGACACCCCGGGTCTCGGCGAGGACTTCGCGCGCGCCGCGGCGCCGGCGCTCGGCTCGCGGCGGTCCCGCCGGCGCGCGTCGTGGGAGCCGGCCGAGTCGTCCGGGACGTTCGGGGACGACCCGCTGGGTGAGCGCGGCCGGCCCGGACCGACGGAGCGCTGGACCTCCGGCTCCGCGGACCTGCCGCGCCTCGAGGTGCCGCCGCTGGAGGCGCCGTCGTACACGCCGCCGCCGGACCGGTCCTCGTTCACCGACGACTCGTGGGCGCCGCCGCCCGTACCGGCACCTCCCGCACCGGCGTTGCCGGAGGAGGAGGACGAGGTGGACGGCGACCTCATCGCGCTGGCGAGCATGCTGCCGCAGCCGGCCCGCCTGGAGTGGTCGCGGCCGCGCCGTCGCCAGGTCCTCGAGGCGGTCCTGCACCCGCAGGGGTACATCGAGCTGCCGGACGGCTCGCGGTTCCAGCACCCCGACCGGGCCGCCACGGCGGCCAGCGGGGCCCCGACGGACGACGGCTGGAACGTCTGGCGGATCCTGCCGGACGACATCTCCCTGCTCGAGGCGTACCGCAGCCGCTTCGCCTGATCCGCCGCCCGGCCCACGGGGTCAGGGCAGGACGACGATCTTGCCCGTCTGCTCCCCGGCGGCCAACCGGGCCAGGCCCGTGGCGACGTCGGCGAGCGCGACCTCGGAGTCGATCACCGGCCGCACCCCCGCCGTCGCGCAGAAGTGCAGCAGCGCGGCGAGGTCCTCTCGCGATCCCATCGTCACGCCCTGCACGCGCAGCTCGGTGAAGAACACCCGGGTCAGCTCGGCGGGCGAGGCGTCCCCGCTGGTCGCGCCGCACACGACGACGGTCCCGCCCGGGCGGACCGAGCGCACCGAGTGCCCCCAGGTGGCCTGCCCGACGGACTCGAGCACCGCGTCGACCTTGTGCGGCAGGCGTTCGCCCGGCGCGACGGCGGCGCTCGCGCCCAGCTCGAGCGCCCGGGCGCGCTTGGCCGCGTCGCGGGACGTGGCGGTGACGTCCAGGCCGGCCGCGGCGCCGAGCACGACGGCGGCCGTGGCCACCCCGCCGCCGGCGCCCTGGACGAGAACCCGGTCGCCGGGCCGCAGGTCGGCGGCGCGGAACAGCATCCGGTAGGCGGTCAGCCAGGCCGTCGGCAGGCAGGCGGCCTCGGCGAACGACAGCTCGGGAGGCTTCGGCAGCAGGTTGGCGGTCGGGACGGCGACCTGCTCGGCCAGCGTGCCCGGGTACTTCTCGCTCAGCAGCGACCGGCGCTCGCGAGGGCCGACGCCGTGGCCGTCCGCCCCGATCACGCCGTGGACCACGACCTCGGTGCCGTCCGCCGTGACCCCGGCGGCGTCGGTGCCCAGCGTCATCGGGAGCTGGTCCTCGCCCAGCCCCACGCCGCGCAGCGACCAGAGGTCGTGATGGTTGAGGGAGGCGGCGCGCACGTCGACGACGGTCCAGTGGTCGCGGGCCTCCGGGGCGGGCCGGTCGGTCACCTCGAGGGCGTCGAGGGGGGCGTCGGGTGCGAAGCGGGCGACGGTGGCAGCGAGCATGGCACCCAACGTACGCGCCCCCGCGGCCCGCCGTGGGGACGCCGTCGCCGTGGCGGCTCAGGCCGTCCCGGCGTCGAACATCCAGGAGATGCCGAACCTGTCGACGAGCTGACCGTAGTGGTCGCCCCACGGCGCGAGCTCGAACGGCATCACGTCTGTGGCGCCGTCGGACAGGGCCGTGAACGCGGCACGGATGCCGTCGACGTCCTCGGGGCCGCCGGTGAGCGCGACGGTCACGCCGGAGGTCGGGGCCACGTACGTCATGAACGACGGCGTGTCCGAGGCCATGAGGACCAGGCCGCCGGGCGTCTCGAGCTGGCCGTGCATGACCAGCTCCTGCTCGGCGGGGTCGTCGGTCATGCCGGGCATGGAACCGAACGTCGAGATGTCCACGGTGCCGCCGAGGACCGAGCGGTAGAACTCGAGCGCCTCGCGCGCCCGGTCCGTGAAGCTGAGGTACGGGGTGAGTCGCGCCATGGGTCGCCTCCGGGGAGCGCGCTGGGGGTACCGCAGGGCGCCGCGGGTCGGCGTCCGCATCCACGGTAGGGGTGCTCGCGCGCGCACGCGCGCGATGCCGGCTCCCCGCGGGCTAGAGGGTCCGGTCGCGGGAGGGCTCGGCGAGGAAGTCGCGCACGAGCGCCCCCATCTGCTCGTGCTCGATGAGGAAGCCGTCGTGCCCGAACGGGGAACGCAGCACGTGCACGCCGTCGGCCCCGGGCAGCCCGGCGGCGAGCCGCTCGGACTGGGCGGGCGGGAAGAGGCGGTCGCTGTCGACGGCGACGACGAGGGCCCGGGCGTCGATCTGGGCGAGGGCCGCCTCCACGCCGCCGCGGTCCCGCCCGATGTCGTGGGTCATCATCGTCTCGGTGAGCCGTAGGTAGGAGTTGGCGTCGAAGCGGCGGGCGAGCTTGTCGCCGTGGTGGTCGAGGTAGGACTGCACCGCGAACCGGCCGTCGGTCAGCGGGTCCTCCCCGCCCTGGGGCAGGCGTCCGAACCGTTCGTCGAGCTCGACGGCGGTGCGGTAGGTGGTGTGCGCGATCTGGCGGGCGATGGCGAGCCCGGCGTGCGGACCCTCGCCGTCGGGCGCGTCGTAGTAGTCGCCGTCGTTCCAGCGCGGGTCGGCGCGGATGGCGCAGAGCTGGGGGTGCGCCCAGGCGATCTGGTCTCCGGAGGACTGGGCGCAGGTGGCGATCGCGGCGATCGAGCGCACCTCGATGCCGGCCTCCGGGCCGAGCAGCGCCCACTCCAGCACGCGCATGCCGCCCATGGAGGCGCCGACGACGGCGGTCCAGGAGGAGATGCCGAGCAGGCGGGTCAGCTCGATCTCGACGGCGACCTGGTCGCGGGTGGTGATGCGGGGGAACCGGCCGCCCCAGGGGCGGCCGTCGGGCGCTGCCGAGGAGGGGCCGGTGGTGCCCTGGCACCCGCCGAGGACGTTGGGCACCACGACGTGGTACCGCTCGGTGTCGAGGGGGGCTCCGGGCCCGATCATCGACTCCCACCAGCCGGCCGTGGCCTGGCCGGGGCCCTCGGGTCCGGCGACGTGGGCGTCCCCGGTCAGGGCGTGCAGGACGAGGACGGCGTTGGAGCCGTCGGGCGCGAGCTCGCCGTAGGTCTCGTAGGCGACGCGGACGTCCGGCAGGCGGCCGCCTCCCTCGAGGTCGAAGGTACCGACGTCGAGGAACTGCCGCCGGGCGACCGGGTCGCCCTCGCGCCAGGCGCCGGACGCGGGCACGGGGCCGGCGGGTGCGCGGCGTCGGGCGCGCGGGGAGCGCCAGGTGGCGTCGCGTCCCGGCGTGCCCGGGGTCGGGGTCGGGGTGCCCGGCGTGCTGAGGGGTGTCGAGGTCATCGTCTCTCCTGGCTGCGGTGCCGGTGGACCGGCGAGGGTGCAAGGCGGGCGGGGAGCGCACGCGGCGGAGACAGAGGTCCACGGCCAGGTGGTGTCAGGCGACGGTGCGCGAGGATCACCAGCACATTCGACGGGTCATGTCCTCGACGGTAACCCCGGCGCGACGGCGGGGCGAACGCCATCTCATCATCCGGGACCACATCGTGAGACGCTGTGTCGGTGTCCGGCGCGTAGCCTGGGCACATGTCCACCGACGCACCCGTCGAGCTCGTCGGCGTCTACCACGCCGAGGGCAGTCTGCTGGGCGAGCTGCGGTACGTCGTCGGCCGGGCGCGCGGCACGGCGCACTGCGCCCTGTGCGACGTCACGCACGGCACGGTGCGCCGCAAGCGCTCCTGGGACGAGTACGTCGCCGGCCTCGACGTCCCGCTCCGGCTGGTCCACCTCGACGAGATGCCCGACGACGTCGCCCGCGCCGTGGCGCGGTGGGGCAGCCCCGTCGTGCTCGGGCGCACCGCCGAGGGCGAGCTCGCCCCGGTCCTGGACCGGGACCAGCTCGAAGCCCTCGGCGGCGACGTGGACGCCTTTGCGGACGCCGTCGAGGTGGCGCGCGCCCTGCGGTGACGCGCCGGACGGCCCCCCGCTGACGCGCCGGGCTGCTCCGACGAGCCGGTCAGGCCGGCGCGTCGAGCGTGGCCTTCGCCGCGGTGAAGCCGAGCTCGAGGTCGGCCAGGATGTCCTCGACGTCCTCGATCCCGACGGCGAGCCGCACCAGACCGGGCGTCACGCCCGACTTCGCCTGCTCCTCGGCGGTGAGCTGGCTGTGCGTCGTCGAGGCGGGATGGATGACCAGGGAGCGCACGTCGCCGATGTTCGCGACGTTCGAGTGCAGCTGCAGGGCCGAGACGAACGCCTGGCCGGCCTCGGCCCCGCCGTCGAGCTCGAACGCGAGGACGGCCCCGGCGCCGCGCGGGGCGTACCGCTGCTGGGCGGCGTGCCACGGGCTGGACGCGAGCCCGGCGTAGTGGACGGTGCGGACGTCGTCGCGTGCCTCGAGCCACTCGGCGACGCGCTGGGCGTTGTCCACGTGGCGCTCCATGCGCAGCGACAGGGTCTCGATGCCCTGGGCGATCTGGAACGCGTTGAACGGCGAGACCGCGGCGCCCAGGTCGCGCAGCAGCTGCACGCGGGCCTTGAGGACGAACGCGAGGTTCGCGCCGAGCGCCCCGTCGACGCCGAGGTCGCGGGCGTAGACGATCCCGTTGTACGACGGGTCCGGGGTGTTGAAGCCGGGGAAGCGCTCGGGGTCGCGTCCGTAGTCGAAGCTGCCGGCGTCGACGATCACGCCGGCCACGGTGGTGCCGTGCCCGCCCAGGTACTTCGTGGCGGAGTGCACGACGACGTCGGCACCGTGCTCGATCGGGCGGACCAGGTAGGGGGTCGCCACCGTGTTGTCCACGATGAGCGGCACGCCGGCGGCGTGCGCGGCCTCGGCCACGAGGGCGACGTCCAGCACGTCACCCTTCGGGTTGGGGATGGTCTCGGCGAAGAACGCCTTGGTGTTGTCCTGCACGGCGGCGTGCCACGCGGCGGCGTCGTGCGCGTCGTCGACGAAGGTGGTCGTGATGCCGAAGCGGGCGAGGGTGTGCTTGAGCAGGTTGTACGTGCCGCCGTAGAGGCTGGCGCTGGCCACGACGTGGTCGCCGGCCTCGGCGACGTTGAGGATCGCGAACGTCTCGGCCGCCTGGCCGGAGGCGAGCAGCAGCGCGCCGACGCCGCCCTCGAGGTCCGCGATCCGGTTCTCGACGACCTCCTGGGTCGGGTTGTTGATGCGGGTGTAGATGGGGCCGAGCTCGGCGAGCGCGAACCGCTTGGCGGCCGTCTCGGCGTCGGGGAACACGTACGAGGTGGTCTGGAAGATGGGCAGCGCCCGGGCCCCGGTGGTGGGGTCGGGCTGCTGGCCGGCGTGGATCTGGCGGGTCGAGAACGACCAGCGGGGCGTGTCGGTCACGGGGATCTCCTTCGGTCCGGGCGGCGGGTGCGATGCGGGGCGCACGTGCTCCCACGGCCGGACCGACGCGGACCGGCGGTGCCGGACGCGGGCAGGCGAACGTGCGCGAGGTCAGCGGCACATTCGGTGCGGGGTCATGACCTGACGGTAGACCGACGTCGGCGCCGCCCGCACCCCGGTTCTCAGGATGTGGGACCACATGTCGAGATCACGTGGCGTCCGGGGCGCTCGCGGGTGCCACCGGGGCGCTCGCCCCGAGATAACGCTCGCCCCAGCTCCCCAGGGCCCGCGCCACCTCGGCCAGCTCCGCACCGGCCGCGGTCAGGGCGTACGTGACGCGGGGCGGCACCTCGGCGTAGACCGTCCGGGTCACGATCCCGTCCGTCTCCAGCGCCCGCAGCTGGCGCGTCAACGTCTTGGCGGAGACCGGCCCCACGGCGCGCTGCAGCGCCCCGAAGCGCAACGGTCCCGGCTCCAGCTTCGACACCACCGTCAGCTTCCAGTCGCCGCCCGCGACGGCGACCCCGACCTCGATCGGGCACACGTCGGCGGCGCGTCGGACGGCCTCTCGCACGGCGATCACTTCCCTCGACGTCCCTTGGTGACAAGAAAGACCGTACTACCGCAGGGCGGCTGTTGTCCCTACCGTCGACAGCATGAAGGCACTGATCGTCTCCGCGGCGCCCTCGGGGCGCGCCCTGACCGCCGACCTCACCGCGACCGCCGCGTCGACACTGCGTGCGCACGGCCACGACGTGGACGTCCTCGACCTCGTGCGGCTCGGCTGGGACCCGGTCGTCGGCCCCGCGGACTACGGCGTCGACGAGCTCACCGCCCCGATCGGCGCGCACGCCCGGTGCGCCGCGGCGGACGGCCTGCTCGCCCCCGAGGTGTCCCGGCACCAGGCGCTGCTGCGGCGCGCCGACCTGCTCGTCCTGGTCTTCCCGCTGTGGTGGGCCGGGATGCCCGCGGTGCTCAAGGGATGGGTGGACCGCGTGTTCACCGAGGGGTTCGCCTACGGACTGCGCGACGCCGACGGCAACCCGCGCAAGTACGGCGACGGGGCGCTGGCGGGCCGACGCGGGCTCGTGGTGACCACGGCGGGCGACCGGCCGTCGTCGTTCGGGGCGCGCGGCGTCAACGGCCACATCGAGGACCTGCTGTTCCCGATCAACCACGGGATCTTCTGGTACACCGGCATCGCGCCGCTGGCGCCGTTGACGCTCCTCGGCGTCGACGCGCCGACGTGGGGCGGCGTCGAGGACGCGCGCGGTCGGGTGCGTCGCCGGTTCGCCGGGATCGAGACGGAACGGCCCCTGGCGTACCGGAGGCTCCTCGAGGACTACGACGGCGACCGCGAGCTGCACGCCCGGCTCGCACCCGGCCGGGGCGACCTCGCCATCCATCTCACGCCCGGCGTGCGGGACCGCCAGCCCGTGTGAGCGCTCGCCGCGACGCCGACGGCCCCCGCCCCGGCGGATGCGGGGGCGAGGGCCGTCGTCGAGCCGGCGCGGAGGTCAGTGGCTGTAGCCGGAGTCCTTGGCGCGCTGGATGGACCGCACGATCTCCTTCTCGGCGTCCTCGCGGCCGACCCAGTGGGCGCCCTCGACGGACTTGCCGGGCTCGAGGTCCTTGTAGACCTCGAAGAAGTGCTGGATCTCCAAGCGGTGGAAGTCGGAGACGTCGTCGATGTCCTGGCGCCAGGCGGCGCGCTGGTCACCGGTCGGCACGCACAGCACCTTGTCGTCGCCGCCGGCCTCGTCGCGCATGCGGAACATGCCGAGCGCCCGGCACTTGATCAGGCAGCCGGGGAACGTGGGCTCCTCCAGCAGGACCATCGCGTCGAGCGGGTCGCCGTCCTCACCGAGGGTGCCCTCGATGAATCCGTAGTCGTCCGGGTACCGCGTCGAGGTGAAGAGCATGCGGTCCAGGCGGATGCGACCCGACTCGTGGTCCACCTCGTACTTGTTCCGCTGACCCTTCGGGATCTCGATGGTGACGTCGAACTCCACAGTTCCTCCGCTCGTGATGCGTACGCGCGGTCCAAGTGTGCCATGCGAGCACGGCCCGGACCCCCGCGGAAGGCCCGCGCGGCGGCGGGAGGAGCAGGGCGGGCGGGGGGAGAAGCGGGGCGGGCGTGCGAGAATACGGGCGGAGAGAGCCTGCATGTGACCAGGTTCACGAGATCGGGGAGGGCGCATGGGGTGGCGGCTCGGTGTCGGCGCCACCGTCACGACCGCCCTCGCCCTGTTCGGCGGCTACCTCGTGGCCGACGCCTACGACGTCGTGCCCGGCATGGTCACGCTGGAACCGCCGCACTCCTCACCCGCGCCGTTCCCGTCGGTGCCCGGAGCGACGCCCGGGCCGTCGCCCGAGGTCGCCGTGCCCCCGCTCGACGACGACGCACCTGTCCCCGACGCCGCTGCGGTCGACGAGCTCGTCACCGCCCTCGTGGACGACAACCGGCTCGGCAACCGCGTCGGGGTGATGGTGTCCGACGCCGGTACGGGAGACGTCGTCGCAGCCTCCGGCGAGAACCGGCTCATGGTCCCCGCCTCCACCCAGAAGATCCTCACCGCCGTGGCTGCCCACGCCGGGCCCGGCGGCGAGGTCACGCTGCCCACGCGGGCGATGCTCCAGGACGACTCGCAGCTGATCCTGCAGGGCGGCGGCGACATGATGCTCGCTGCCGGCGCGGGCGACCCCGACGCCGTGAACGGACGCGCCGGTCTCGGCGACCTCGCCGACCAGGTCGTCGCCGAGATCGGGCTCTCCGGACGCGACACCGTCTCGCTCGCCGTCGACGACACCCTGTTCACCGGCCCGGACGTCGCCCCGACGGTCCGGGCCTCCGACGCCCGGGACGGGTACGTGGCACCGGTCGCGGCGCTCGCCGTCGACGTCGCCCGGCTCACCGACGACAAGTACGCCCAGCGGCAGGACGACCCCGCGCTGGCGGCCGCCGAGACCTTCGCCGAGCAGCTCGCCGACCGCGGGATCACCGTGACCGGCCAGATCACCCGGCAGGCGGCGCCGTCGTCGTCCCGGGAGATCGGCCGTGTCGACTCGGCGCCGCTGGGGGACATCGTCGACTACTTCCTCGTCGAGTCCGACAACACCCTCACCGAGGTCGTCGGGCGGCTCGTCGCGATCGACGTCGGCCTGCCCGGCTCGCTGGACGCCGCGATCGGCGAGGTGATGTCCCAGGTCGAGGCGCAGGGGGTCGACCTGACCGGGGCGGAGCTGACGGACCTCTCCGGGCTCGGGCAGGGCTCGAGGATGACCGCCACCCAGCTCGTCGACACCCTCGGGGTGGCCGTGCAGGAGCCCGCGCTGCGCGAGGCCGCCACCGGGCTGCCCGTCGCCGGCCTGGAGGGCACCCTCGCCGACCGCTTCCCGCCCGACTCCGCCGGCCGCGCCTACACCCGCGCCAAGACCGGCTCCCTGCCGGACACCCGGGGCCTGTCCGGCACGGTGGTGACCGCCGACGACCGGTTGCTGCTGTTCACGGTGCTCGCCGACCGCATCCCCGAGGGGCAGTCGTGGGGCGCCAACGTCATCATCGACGACTTCGTCGACGATCTCGCCGCCTGCGGCTGCAGCGCCGACGGACCCTGAGCGCCACGGATACGGTGGAGCGGTGACGACCCCGAGCGCCGACCTCGTCGACTGGCCCACCGCCGCCCAGATCGCCCGCCGCGTGGCCCGCCCCGGCCCGGTGGCCTCGCGCGCCCAGCTCGACGACCTCGTCGACGGCCTGCGCACCGCCGCCGCCGACGCCGTGCCGCACGTGCTGCGCGTGACCCGGATGCGGCCCGCCGGCGCCCGCACCGAACGGGTGCGCGACGCCGCCGGCCGGTTCACCCGCCGCGTGCGCACCGAGCAGCCCGACCTCGGCGACGTGCGCGTCGTCGACCGCGCCACGTGGGCGCAGGCCAACACCCGCTCCATGGCCGCGCTCACCGACCCCGTCCTCGCCGCGCTCACCCAGGACCGGCCCGTGGAGTCCGCGGCCGCACGCCTCGCCGGCGCCGCCGAGGTCGGCGGGCTGCTCGCCCTGCTGTCCTCGAAGGTCCTCGGCCAGTTCGACCCCTACGGGCCCGGACGCCCGAGTCTGCTGCTCGTCGCCCCCAACGTGCTCGCCGCCCAGCAGTCGCTGCGCCTCGACCCCCACGACTTCCGCCTCTGGGTGTGCCTGCACGAGCAGACCCACGCGCTGCAGTTCGCCACCGCGCCCTGGCTCGCCGACCACCTCGCCGGCCGGCTCGGCGCCCTCCTGTCCGACGTGACGTCGTCGTCCCTCGGCCTGAGCCGCGCACCCCTGCGCGACAAGCTCGCCCTCGTCGGCCGCACCGTCCTCGACGCCGTGCGCGGCGACCTCACCACGCCGCTGGACCAGGTGATCGGCCCCGAGCAGAAGCGCGAGCTCGCCGAGATCACCGCCGTCATGGCCCTGCTCGAGGGCCACGCCGACGTCATGATGGACGCCGTCGGCCGCCGCGTCGTCCCGACCGTCAGCACGATCCGGGCCCGGTTCGAGAAGCGGCGCGACGGCGAGGGCGCACCACGGTTCGACGTCGTGCTGCGCCGCATCCTCGGCATGGACGCCAAGCTCGCCCAGTACCGCGACGGCGCCGCGTTCGTGCGTGCCGTCAACGCCGACGTCGGCCGCGACGGGCTCAACGCCGTGTGGACCGCCCCCGAGAACCTGCCGAGCTCGCGGGAGATCGCCGACCCGCGCGCCTGGGTCCGCCGCGTCCACGGCTGACGCCGTGCCCCGCGTCGACGCGGCCCTCGCCGCCGCCCGCACCGCCGTCCGCCGCGAGCTGGCCGACCTCGGGCCCGACGACCTCGTCCTGGTCGCGTGCTCCGGCGGGCCCGACTCGCTGGCGCTCGCGGCCGCCGTCGCCCACGAGGCCCGGCGGGTGGGCCGGTCCGTGCGCTCCCGGGGGCATGCGGTGCGGGCCGGTGCCGTCGTCGTCGACCACGGGCTGCAGGCCGGGTCCGACGACGTCGCGGCGCGGGCCGCGCAGCAGTGCCGCGACCTCGGACTGGATCCGGTCGCGGTACGGGTCGCCGACGTGGTGCCGCGGGGCGAGGGGCTCGAGGCCGCCGCGCGGGACGCGCGCTACCGGCTGCTGGAGGACGTCGCCACCACCACCGGCGCGGTGACGGTGCTGCTCGGACACACCCTCGACGACCAGGCCGAGCAGGTGCTGCTCGGCCTGGCCCGGGGCAGCGGAGCACGGTCGCTGGCCGGCATGCCGGCCACGCGCGGGGTGTTCCGGCGTCCGCTGCTGGGGCTGCGTCGCGAGCAGACCGAGCGGGTCTGCGCCGTCGAGGGGCTGGTGCCCTGGCGCGACCCGACCAACGAACCCGGGCCGACGGCGCCGCTGCGGTCCCGCGTGCGCGGCCGGCTGCTGCCCGTGCTCGGCGAGGTGCTCGGTCCCGGCGCGGTCGAGGCGCTCGCCCGCAGCGCCGACCAGCTGCGCGACGACGCCGACGCGCTGGACGAGCTCGCCGCCGAGCTCCTGTCCGCCGCCCGGACCGCCGCGGCCGCGTGTGCCACGGCGGGGGGCGGCGACGAGGTGGTGCTGGACGTCGCCGTGCTGGCCGACGCCCCGGCGGCGCTGCGACGCCGGGCCCTGCGCGGTGCGGCGCTCGCGGTCGGCTGCCCGCCCGGTACGACGACGGCCCGCCACGTCGACGCCCTCGACGCGCTGGTCGTGGCCTGGCGCGGGCAGGGGGAGGTGCACCTGCCGGGCGATGCACGGGCCGCCCGGGCGTGTGGCAGGCTGTTCCTGCGACCGGCGTCGTCCGGCGCGCGCCCCCCTGCCACGCACCGTGAGGAGTGACCCACGTGGACCATTCGGACGTCGCCGGCGACATCGCCCACATCCTGCACACCGAGGAGCAGCTCGGTACCCGGCTCGACGAGATGGCCGCCCAGATCGACGCCGACTACGCGGGCAAGGACCTCCTCCTGGTGGGGGTGCTCAAGGGCGCCGTCATGGTGATGGCGGACCTGTCGCGCCGGCTGCACCACCCGCTGGAGATGGACTGGATGGCGGTGTCGTCCTACGGGTCGGGCACCAAGTCCTCCGGCGTGGTCCGGATCCTCAAGGACCTCGACTCCGACCTGTCGGGTCGCAACGTGCTCATCGCCGAGGACATCATCGACTCGGGTCTGACCCTGTCGTGGCTGGTGCAGAACCTGCGCTCGCGCGGGCCGGCGTCGGTGGAGATCGCGACGATGCTGCGCAAGCCCGACGCCGCGAAGGTGGAGGTCGACGTGAAGTACGTCGGGTTCGACATCCCCAACGAGTTCGTGGTCGGCTACGGGCTGGACTACGCGGAGAAGTACCGCAACCTGCCGTTCGTCGGGACGCTGTCCCCGCACGTGTACTCCTGACGAGGTGCACTCCTGACGCCCTGGGCGAACAGCGGCGGGAACTCTCCGCGGTCCCGTGTAGTTTCGTAGGTCGAACCACCGCCCGACCGAAGGGAAGCGGGGCAGCGCCCCGTCACGGATGAACTTCAAGAAGATCTTCAGCGGACCGCTCGTCTGGATCGCGCTCGGCCTCGTGCTGGTCGCGCTCGCCTTCTCGGCGTTCACGGGCGAGCGGATCGAGCGCGTCGAGACGTCGGAGGGGCTGGAGCTCCTCGCCGGCGACACGGTCGACCATGCGCTCGTCATCGACGGCGACCAGCGGGTCGAGCTCGAGCTCAGCGAGCCGTACGTCACCGACGAGGGCACCGACGACGAGCAGGACCACGGCGAGAAGGTCGACTTCTACTGGGTCCAGGCGCAGGGCGAGGACGTCGTGTCCGCCGTCGAGGGCGCCGACCTGCCCGAGGGCTACGACACCTACCTGCCGCAGCCGTCGTTCCTGGGCTCGATGTTCTCGTTCCTCATCCCGTTCCTGATCATCCTGCTGGTGTTCTGGTTCGTGCTGTCGCGCATGCAGGGCGGCGGCAACCGCATGATGGGCTTCGGCAAGTCCAAGGCCAAGGTGGTCAACAAGGACATGCCGCAGGTGACGTTCGCGGACGTCGCCGGGGTCGACGAGGCCGTCGAGGAGCTGCACGAGATCAAGGAGTTCCTCTCCGAGCCCGAGAAGTTCCAGGCCGTGGGCGCCAAGATCCCCAAGGGCGTGCTGCTGTACGGCCCGCCCGGGACGGGCAAGACCCTCATCGCCCGGGCCGTGGCCGGCGAGGCCGGGGTGCCGTTCTACACGATCTCCGGCTCGGACTTCGTCGAGATGTTCGTCGGCGTCGGCGCCTCCCGGGTCCGCGACCTGTTCGAGCAGGCCAAGAACAACTCCCCGGCGATCATCTTCATCGACGAGATCGACGCCGTCGGGCGGCACCGTGGCGCCGGCATGGGCGGCGGTCACGACGAGCGTGAGCAGACGCTGAACCAGATGCTCGTCGAGATGGACGGGTTCGACGTCAAGACGAACGTCATCCTCATCGCGGCGACCAACCGCCCCGACATCCTCGACCCGGCGCTGCTGCGCCCGGGCCGGTTCGACCGGCAGGTCGCCGTGGAGGCCCCCGACCTCAAGGGCCGCGAGCACATCCTCAAGGTGCACGCCCAGGGCAAGCCGATGGTCGAGGGGATCGACCTGGTCTCGGTGGCGCGGCGCACGCCGGGCTTCACCGGTGCCGACCTGGCGAACGTGCTCAACGAGGCCGCCCTGCTGACCGCGCGCAGCGGTGCACAGCTCATCGACGACCGCGCCCTGGACGAGGCGATCGACCGCGTGCTCGCAGGTCCGCAGAAGCGCACCCGGGTGATGAACGTCAAGGAGCAGAAGATCACCGCCTACCACGAGGGCGGCCACGCCCTGGTGGCGGCCGCCATGCGGTACACGGACCCGGTGACCAAGGTGACGATCCTGCCGCGCGGCCGCGCGCTGGGCTACACGATGGTGATGCCCACCGAGGACAAGTACTCGACCACCCGCAACGAGCTGCTCGACCAGCTCGCCTACGCGATGGGTGGCCGGGTGGCCGAGGAGATCGTGTTCCACGACCCGACCACGGGTGCGAGCAACGACATCGAGAAGGCCAGCTCGATCGCGCGCAAGATGGTCACCGAGTACGGCATGAGCGAGCGGGTCGGCGCCATCAAGCTCGGCCAGGGCAGCTCGGAGCCGTTCATGGGCCGCGACATGGGTCACCAGCGCGACTACTCGGAGTCCGTGGCCGGCACGGTGGACCACGAGGTGCGCAAGCTCGTCGAGGCCGCGCACGACGAGGCGTGGGAGGTGCTCACCGAGTACCGCGACGTGCTGGACGACCTGGTCCTGCAGCTCCTGGAGAAGGAGACGCTGAACCAGGCCGAGCTCGCCGAGGTCTTCGCCCCGATCACCAAGCGGCCGGCGCGGGACGTGTGGCTGTCCAGCGAGCAGCGCACCGTGCACACCCGGGGGCCGGTCATGACCGACGGGGAGAAGGCCGCCTTCTCGAGCAACGGCACGCCGGGCGGCCTGCCGCAGGACGAGGCCGCCGTCGTCGGGAACGTGGAGGCCGAGCAGGCCGCGACCCGGACCGACGTCGACGACCGCGTCTCGCGTGCGGGGGACGACACGAACGGCGCGACGGACCGCGAGGAGCCTTCGTGACCGACGCGGACCTCCCGCTGAGCCCCGTCTCGCTCGGGATGCGCCCGGCGGCCGACGTGCCGCCGTACGACGCCGAGCGTGCCGAGGCGGCGGTCCGCGAGCTGCTGCTCGCCGTCGGCGAGGACCCGGACCGGGAGGGCCTGCGGGACACGCCGGCCCGGGTGGCCCGCGCCTACCGGGAGATCTTCGCCGGGCTGCGTCAGGAGCCCGAGGACGTGCTGACCACCACGTTCGACCTCGGTCACGAGGAGATGGTGCTGGTCAAGGACATCGAGGTGTACTCCACCTGCGAGCACCACCTCGTGCCGTTCCACGGGGTGGCCCACGTCGGGTACATCCCGAGCACGGACGGGCGGATCACCGGCCTGTCCAAGCTGGCCCGCCTCGTCGAGGTGTACGCCAAGCGACCGCAGGTCCAGGAGCGGCTGACCACGCAGGTCGCGGACGCCCTGGTGCGGATCCTCGAACCGCGGGGCGTCATCGTCGTGGTCGAGTGCGAGCACCTGTGCATGTCGATGCGCGGGGTGCGCAAGCCGGGCTCGCGGACCGTGACCTCGGCGGTGCGGGGAGTCATGCAGAACGCGGCGACGCGTTCGGAGGCGATGAGTCTGATCCTGGGGCGGTAGGGCATGAGTGCACGCGACGCGGTCGTCGCCGGTCTTCCCGAGCTGTCCGGGACGGGTCGCTGCCTGGTCATGGGCGTGGTGAACATCACGCCCGACTCGTTCTCCGACGGCGGGGAGTGGTTCGAGCCCGACGCCGGGGTGCGGCACGGTCTGGACCTGCTCGCCGAGGGTGCCGACGTCCTCGACGTGGGCGGGGAGTCCACGCGGCCGGGGTCGGCCCGGGTGAGCGAGGACGAGGAGCTGGACCGGGTGATCCCCGTGATCGGCCGGCTCGCCGCGACGGGGGCCGTGGTGTCGGTGGACACCACCCGCTCCCGGGTGGCCGAGCGTGCGATCGCGGCCGGCGCCCGGATCGTCAACGACGTCTCCGGCGGGCTCGCCGATCCGGACATGGCCGGGGTGGTCGCCGCGACGGGCGTGGCGTACGTGGCCATGCACTGGCGGGGGCACAGCGACGTCATGGACGACCTGCAGCAGTACGACGACGTCGTGGCGGACGTGCGCGACGAGCTCGCCGCCCGCATGGCGGACCTGCACGACGCCGGTGTCGCACCCGAGCAGGTCGTACTCGACCCGGGTCTGGGCTTCGCCAAGGCGGGGTCGCTGAACTGGCCGTTGCTCGCCCACCTCGACGCCCTGCACGCGCTGGGTCGGCCCGTGCTGGTCGGTGCGTCGCGCAAGCGGTTCCTGGGTCACCTCCTGGCCGACGACGCCGCGAGCGGCGGGCTGCCCGCGGCTCCGCTCGAGCGGGACGACGCCACGGCCGCGGTCTCGGCGCTGGCGGCCCGGGCGGGGGCCTGGTGCGTGCGCGTGCACGCCGCACGTGCGAGCGTGGACGCGGTGCGGGTGGCGGCCGCCTGGGAGCAGGCGTACCGTGCGCTGCCGCAGGACGAACCGGGACGCACCGTGCGCCCGGACGACGAGCAGGAGACTTCGTGAGCGACGACGCCGTTCCCGGCCCCGACGGGCGCCCCCTGGACCGGATCCGCCTGACGGGCGTGACCGCGACTGGTCGGCACGGGGTGCTGCCCGCCGAGCGGGACGAGGGCCAGACGTTCGCCGCCGACGTCGTGCTGCACCTGGACACGCGGCCCGCCGCCGGGTCCGACGACCTGGCCGCGACGGTCAGCTACGCCGACGTCGCCGAGGACGTGCACGACGTCCTGGCGGGCGAGCCCGTGGACCTGGTCGAGACGCTCGCGGAGCGGATCGCCGCGGTCGCCCTGTCGTACGAGGCCGTGCAGGCCGTGGACGTGCGCGTCCACAAGCCGCAGGCGCCGATCTCCGTGCCGTTCGACGACGTCGTGGTCGAGGTCCGCCGGGATCGCGAGCACCTGCCGGTCGTGGAGGTGCCGTGGGCGGTGCAGCAGGAGGCGGCGGGCGCGACGCCGGAGCCCGCGCGGGACGCCGCGGTGCCGGAGCCGGTCGTCCCCGCGCCCGCCCCGGAGCCGGTGCACGCCCCGGTGCCGGCGCCGCCCCCGGCCCCCGTGCCGGCCCCGCTCGCGGCGGAGGGCGACGGTGAGCAGGCCGGCGCCGCGCAGGACGGTGACCCGCAGGAGGCGCCGGAGGAGCAGGACGGACCGACGGACGTCCTGGACCGGGCGCCGGAGGCGCCGGTCGAAGCGGTGCTGGCGCTGGGTGCCAACGTCGGGGACCCGCAGGGCACGCTGCGCGCGGCCGTCACCGACCTGGACCGCATCCCGGGGCTGCAGGTCATGGAGGTCTCGCCGCTGGCCCGCACGGCCGCCGTCGGGCCGGAGCAGCCCGACTACCTCAACGCGGTGCTGCTGGTGCGGACGACCCTGCCCCCGCGGGACCTGCTCGGCGCGTGCCAGGAGGTCGAGCTGCTCCACGGCCGGGTCCGCGAGGAGCGGTGGGGTCCGCGCACCCTGGACGTCGACCTGGTCCAGTACGGGGACCTCGTCGCCTCTGCCGAGGACCTGGAGCTGCCGCACCCGCGGGCGCGCGAGCGGGCGTTCGTGCTGGTGCCGTGGACGGAGGTCGAGCCCGACGCCGTGCTGGTCGGGCTCGGCGGCGGCCCGGTGTCGCAGCTCGCGGCGACCGCCCCGGACCGCTCCGGCATCCGGTGGCTGGCGCTCGACTGGTTGACGGAGCCGACGTCGTCGGGGGCCGTCCCGCAGGCGCCCTCGCGGCCTGTCCCGGCACAGCCGCCGTCCGGCGCGGTGCAGCAGCCGTCATCCGGCCAGGCGTCGGAGCCGCTGGCTCCCTCGCGGCCGCCGTCGCACCCCGTGCCGGCCCAGCCGCCGTCGACCGGGGCCCAGCGGTCCGCCGAGGCTCCGCCGCACGCGGCGCCTCCTCGTGACCAGGTCGAGGAGCCGGCGTCGGTCGAGCCGGCGCAGCCCGGGACCGGCGCGTACGTGCCGGAGGTGACGGCGTTCGCCCCGCCGGCCCCGTCGTCGGCGCCGGCCCCGGCGACCGCACCGCCCGCGGTCTACGCCGACCCGCTGCCCGAGCGTCAGGAGCCGCCGGCCTACGTGCCGGAGGCCCAGTCCCCGTCGAGCGTCCCCGGGTCCCTGCCCGAGCGGACGTCGGCCACGACGGACCGGACGGCGCAGCCGGCGGACCCGACGCCGCCCGCCGGGGCGACGCCGGCACCCGCGCCGTACGCGCCGCCCGCACCCGCGGCCCCACGGTCGGCCGAGCAGGCGACCGTGCCGGCGCCGCAGCAGCACCCCCAGCCGTACCGGCCGGAGCAGCACGGCGAGCAGTACGTCCCCGAGCCGCATCAGCAGGAGCAGTACCGGCCGGAGACGTACCAGCCCGAGCAGTACCGGCCGGAGGTGTACGAGCCGGAGACGTACCAGCCCGAGCAGTACCAGCCGGAGCAGCGCGCTCCCGAGCCGTACGCCCCGGAGCAGTACCGCCCGCCGCAGGGCCCGGCGGCGCACGCGCCGATCCCACCCGCTCCCGACGCCGAGCCGCCGGGACGCGCCTGACGTGCGTCGCACACGGGTCCGCACCCTGGCGCTCGTGGCGGTGGCGGTCGCTGCCGCCGGCTTCGGCCTGCTGCGGCTGCTGGAGTCGCGGGGCGTCTACGTGCCCGGCGCCGCCTGGGCCGAGGTGGTGGCGATCCTGCTGCTCGCGGCCCTGGTGCTCTGGGCGGGCTGGTCGGTGCGCAGCTATCTGCGCGGCGACAAGCCGGACCTGGACGCGTTGCGGGCGGCGCGCACGTTCGCGATGGCGAAGGCCGCCGCGTACACGGGGGCGCTGCTGGCGGGCCGGTACGTCGCCCACGTGCTGGTGGTGCTGCCGCAGCTCGACGTCGAGGCACGGCGCGACCAGGCGATCACGTCGGGAGTGGCCGCGGTCGTCTCGATCGGGCTGACGGTGGCCGGGCTGGTGGTGGAGAAGTTCTGCGAGATCCCGCCACCGGAGGACGACGACGGCACGGACGTGGTGCGGACCTGAGACGGTCGCGCTCGGTCGCGCCCACGACGGGCGGCGTGACCTCGACCGACCCCGTCTTGGGTGTGGTCGCGGCCGATGCGAGGATGACCCTATGACCAGCCCCGCACCCGAACCGCGGCCCGGCGCCGGCGCCGACGCCGGTGCACCGGCGTCGCCCGCGGCGTCGTCGAGCGACCCGTTCCAGCCGGCCGACGTGACCTGGGCCCGGGTGTCGCCCCGCCTGATCCCGGTGCGCTGGATCCTCGTCGCGTTCTGGGTGGGACTGCCCGCCCTGGTCTGCGCGGTGCTCGCCGTCCTGCTCACGGTCTGGCTGTGGATCCCGGCCGGCGTGCTCGCGGCGGCCCTGCTGTGGGCGGTGCTGCTGATCCCGCGCCAGGTGCGGGCCATCGGGTACGCGGAGCGCGACGACGACCTGCTGATCCGCAAGGGCATCCTCTTCCGGCAGCTCGTGGTGGTCCCGTACGGGCGGATGCAGTTCGTGGACGTCTCCGCCGGACCGCTCGCGCGCCGCTTCGGCATCGCGACCGTCCAGTTGCACACGGCGGCGGCCAGCACGGACGCCGAGATCCCGGGGTTGGCACCCGGTGAGGCGGAGCGGCTGCGCGACCGGCTGACCGCGCACGGCGAGGCGAGGCTGGCGGGCCTGTGAGCGATCCGCAGACCCGCGTGCCCGGGGCGTCTGCCGACCAGCTCGAGTGGCACCGCGTGCACCCGGTCACGCCGCTGGTACGGGCGTGGGCGGCGGTGCTCGTGCTGCTGTTCGTCCTCGGCAACCAGGCGCTGGACAGCCTGTCCTCGCTCGGCGAGGTCGCCGGCCAGGTCGTCCGGCTGTGGTGGGTGGCGGTGCTCGCGCTGCTGCTCTTCCTCCTGGTGGTGGCGGGCGTGTCCTGGCTGGCGTGGCGCATGACGACGTACGCGGTCGACGACACCGCGGCCCACCTGCGCAAGGGCATCCTGTTCCGGCAGCAGCGGCACGCGCGGCTGGACCGGCTCCAGGCCGTCGACGTGCGCCAGCCGCTCGTGGCGCGCCTCTTCGGGCTGGCGGAGCTGACGCTGGAGGTGGCGGGCGGCGCGGACTCCGCGGTGCGGATCGGGTTCCTGCGGCTCGACGACGCCAACGCGCTGCGGGCCGACCTGCTGGCGCGAGCGGCCGGCGTGAAGGCCCGCCGAGCGGCCGGGACGCGTGAGCCCGCGCAGGCGGAGGTCCGGGACCAGGCGGCCGTCCGGGAGCAGGTCACGTCCGACCAGCAGAGCGACGCTGCCGGCGTACCGGGCGCGGCCACCGGCGTCGTGCCGGACGCCGAGGCGCCCCGGGACGCCGTCGCCGCGGTCGCCGCACCCGTGCCGGAACCGGTGCTCGAGGCTCCGGAGAACGCCGTCTACGAGGTGCCGCCCGGCCGGCTCGTGGCGTCGCTGCTGCGGCTGCCGGTCATCTGGATCATCCTGCTGGCGTTCGTCGGGCTCGGCGTGGCGGTGGGGGTGACCCGCAACTTCGGTCTGCTCGGCTCCGTGCTGCCGGGCCTGTTCGGCGCGGGCGCCTACCTGTTCAGCCGGTTCGCGGGCGAGTTCGGGTTCCGCGCGGCGATCTCCCCCGACGGCATCCGCCTGCGGCACGGCCTGCTCGAGACCCGGGCCCAGACCATCCCGCCGGGCCGGGTGCAGGCCCTGTCGTTGACCCAGGGGTTCTGGTGGCGCGGCAAGGGATGGTGGCGCGTCAAGGTGAACGTCGCCGGGTACGGCGTCGAGGGCAACAGCGAGACCCAGCACGTGCTGCTGCCCGTCGGGCCCCGGGACGAGGCGCTGACGGCGCTGTGGCTGGTGCTGCCCGACCTGCGCACCGACGAGGTGGCACCGCTGCTCGACGAGGGCCTCACGGGCGACGCCCGCACGGACCGCTGGTTCACGACCAGCCCGCGGACGGCGCGGATCTTCGACCCGATCAGCTGGCGCCGCAACGGGTTCGCGGTGGCCGAGCGGGTGCTGCTGCTGCGCACCGGGCGCCTGACCCGGAGCCTCGTCGTGGTGCCCCACGAGCGCACGCAGTCCCTCGGCGTCGAGCAGGGTCCGTGGCAGCGGCGTCGAGGCGTGGCCTCGTTCGCGGTGCACTCCACCCCCGGGCCCGTGGGTCCCCGCGTCCCGCACCTGGCCTCGGGCGTGGTCGCCGGTCTCCTCGACGAGCAGTCCGTGCGCGCCCGCACGGCCCGCGCCCACCAGCCGCCCGAGCGCTGGATGGAGCAGGTCACCGCGCTGCCCGAGGTGGCCGACGGCCGGGACGGCACGGCATGACCGCCGTGCCACCGGGAGGCCCCGGGGCTCCTGCGGGTGACCCCGCGGCCCGTCCCGGCCGGCTGGGTGTGGGCGTGGTCGGTGCCGGGCGGGTCGGTGCGGTGCTCGGCAACGCCCTGCGCTCGGCCGGGCACGCCGTCGTCGGCGCGTCGGGGGTGTCGGAGGACTCCCGCGAGCGCATCGCCACCCTGCTGCCCGGGGTGCCCAACCTGACCGTCCAGGAGGTGGTCGAGCGCGCGGAGCTGGTGCTGCTCGCCGTGCCCGACGACGCGCTGGCCGACCTGGTCGGGGGGCTCGCGGAGGTGGGGGCGTGGCAGCCGGGACAGCTCGTGGTGCACACCTCGGGCCGCTTCGGTGCCGTGGTGCTGGCGCCCGCGCAGGCGGCCGGGGCGATCCCGCTGGCGGTGCACCCGGCGATGACGTTCAGCGGCACCTCCCTGGACCTGGCGCGGCTGACGGGCTGCACGTTCGCCGTCACGGCGCCGGCGGCGGTGCTGCCCATCGGGCAGGCGCTCGTCGTCGAGGTCGGGGGCGAGCCCGTCGTCGTGGCCGAGGAGGCGCGCGACCTCTACCACGCGGCGCTGGCGCACGGCGCGAACCACCTGGTGGTGCTGGTCGCCCAGGCCGCCCAGGCGCTGGAGGCGGCCGGGATCGAGCGTCCCGGACGTGTGCTGGGCCCCTTGCTGGGTGCGGCGCTCGACGGCGCGACCCGGTCCGCGGACGTGCGTGACGGCGTCGGGCCGGGCGCGATCGCGGCGCTGACCGGCCCCGTATCGCGGGGGGACACCGGGACGGTGACCGCGCACCTGGGCGCGCTCGGCGATCTCGCCGCCCGCACCGGCGCCACCGACGTCCCCGCCGCCTACGCCGAGCTCGCCCGCGGGGCCACGCGCCGCGCGCTGGCGAGCCACCGGATCGAGGACGAGGCCGCGCGCCGGCTGCTCGACGTCCTCGACGCACCACCCGAGGAGCACGCATGAGCACCCCCGACGCGCCGACGCCTCCCGTCGTCGTGCGCACCCGCGACGAGCTGCGCGACGCCCTGACCGACTGGGCGCTCGGCGCGCCCGCCCCGACCGACCGCCGCGCCGTGGTGATGACCATGGGCGCCCTGCACGACGGGCACCTCGCGCTGGTGCGCCGCGCGCGCGAGGAGGCGGGGCCGGGCGGCCAGGTCGTGGTCACGATCTTCGTCAACCCGCTGCAGTTCGGCCAGGGCGAGGACCTGGACGCCTACCCGCGCGACCTGGACGCCGACCTGGCCCTGCTCGCCGGCGTCGGTGCCGATGTGGTCTTCGCCCCGACGCCGGACGTGGTGTACACCGACGGGGACCCGGTGGTGCGGGTGTCGGCCGGTCGCATCGGCGAGGTCCTCGAGGGTGCGTTCCGCCCGGGCCACCTGGACGGCGTGCTGACCGTGGTGCTCAAGCTGATCCAGCTCACCCGCCCGGACGTGGCGCTGTTCGGGCAGAAGGACGCCCAGCAGCTCCTGGCGGTGCGGCGCATGACGCGCGACCTCGACCTGCCGGTGCAGGTCGTCGGGGTACCGACGGTGCGGGACGACGACGGGATGGCGCTGTCGTCGCGCAACGCCTACCTGTCGGACGGCGAGCGGAGGGCCGCGCTGGCGCTCTCGCGGGCGCTGCAGACCGGATCGGCGGCCGCGGCGAGCGGAGACGGTGTCTCCGCCGTCCTGGCGAGCGCGTCGGGAATCCTCAACGAGGCCTCCGACGTTGTGGTGGACTACCTGGCACTCGTCGACCCGGATACCGTGGACGAGGTGCCCACCGGGCACACCGGCCCGGCGCTGCTGCTCGTGGCGGCGCGCGTGGGCACCACCCGACTGATCGACAACCAGGCCGTGGACGTCGTCGCGCCCGCAGCAGAGAACGAACCTGCAGGCCAGGAGGAGACCCGTGACTGACCAGACCTCGCCGCACACCGTCGGGGAGCCCGGGACGGGCGCCGCACCCGGCACCCACCGGGCGCCGGTGCGCCGGCCGGCGTCGCTGCAGCGGCCCATGATGATCGGCAAGATCCACCGCGCGACGGTCACCCAGGCCGACCTGCACTACGTGGGATCCATCACGGTCGACACCGACCTGCTGGACGCCGCGGACCTCATCCCGGGTCAGCAGGTCGACGTCGTGGACGTCACCAACGGGGCACGCCTGACCACCTACGTCATCCCCGGCGAGCCCGGCGCCGGCGAGATCAGCATCAACGGCGCCGCCGCGCACCTCGTCAGCCCCGGCGACACCGTGATCATCATCGCCTACGGCATGATGTCGGACCACGACGCGCGCACGTTCCTGCCGCACGTGGTGTTCGTCGACGGGGACAACAAGATCGTCGAGCTGCACGACGACCCGGGGCACGCCCCGGACGGGTACGGCCTGTACGACTCGGGCGTGCCCATCGAGCCGTACCAGTCCGCCGGGCTCGTGCGCACCGCCGCGGGCCGCGCCGTCGCCGGGGAGCCGGTGCCCGCCGAGGCCCCGGGCGCCGCCCCGGAACCCGCGCCGGCTCGGTGACGCCGACCCGTCTGGCCCGGACCCTCGCCGCACCCGAGCCGGGCTGGACGACCCGCGCGGACGCCGTCGTCGTCGGCTCCGGCATCGCCGGGCTGACCGCGGCGCTGGAGCTGCGCACGCGGGTGCCGCGCGTGCTGCTGGTGACCAAGGCCGAGCTGTCCTCCGGGTCGACGGTGTGGGCGCAGGGCGGCATCGCCGCCGCGCTGCACCCCGACGACACCCCGGCCGCCCACCTGCACGACACGCTGGTGGCCGGCGGCGGGCTCAGCGACCCGGCGGCAGTCGAGGTGCTGGTCACCGAGGGTCCGGACCGGGTGCGCGAGCTCGTCGCCCGCGGGGCGTCGTTCGACGTCGGTGACGACGGCGACATCGCCCTGACCCGCGAGGGCGGTCACCGCGCCGACCGGATCGCGCATGCCGGCGGGGACGCGACGGGGGCGGAGATCTCCCGTGCGCTGGTGGCCCAGATCGAGGCCGTGCAGGACGACCCGGGCATCGAGGTGATCGAGAACGCCCTGGTTCTCGACGTGCTGACCGGTGCGCCCTCGCCGTCCGGGCAGCGACCCGTCGCCGGGGTGACCCTGCACGTGCGCGGGGCCGGGTCCCGCGACGGCGTCGGGGCGGTGCTCGCCCCGGCCGTGGTGCTGGCCACCGGGGGAGTGGGGCAGGTGTTCCGCTCCTCGACCAACCCGCCCGGCGCCACCGCCGACGGCATGGCCGCCGCGCTGCGTGCCGGCGCCACGCTCGGCGACCTGGAGTTCGTCCAGTTCCACCCCACGGTGCTGTGGCTCGGGGCCGGCGCCCGCGGCCAGCTGCCCCTGATCAGCGAGGCGGTGCGCGGCGAGGGTGCGCTGCTGCTGGACGTCGACGGGCACCGCTTCATGCCGGCCGTGCACGAGCTGGCCGAGCTGGCTCCCCGCGACGTCGTCGCCCACGCCATCGTGCGGCAGATGGACGCCACAGCCGCGGACCACGTGCTGCTGGACGCGCGCTCGCTCGGCGCGGACTTCCTGCGCCGCCGGTTCCCGGGGATCACCGCGCGACTGCTGACGCAGGGCATCGACTGGACCGAGGAGCCGGTGCCGGTCGCGCCCGCCCAGCACTACCACTCCGGCGGCGTGGTGACCGACCTGCAGGGGCGCACCTCGGTGCCCGGGCTGTACGCCGTGGGCGAGGTCGCCTGCACCGGGGTGCACGGCGCCAACCGGCTCGCGTCGAACTCCCTGTTGGAGGGGCTCGTGTTCGCGCACCGTGCCGCGCACGACGTCGTGGCCCGGTATCCCGGAGCGGCGGGCGCGCCGGAACCGGTGGACCGCCCCGGGGACGCCGGGCTCGTGGCGGCCGCGGCCCGCTCGCGCGTGCAGCGGGTGACCTCCGAGGGGGCGGGGCCGCTGCGCTCGGCGCCGTCGCTGGAGCGCGCCGACGATCTGCTCGCCCGGGTGACGACGACGGCGCACCGGGACGGTGGTGTCGTCGCCGACCCGCAGGCCGCCGAGTGGGAGACGACGAACGTCCACCAGGTGGCCCGGGCCCTGGTGCGGGCCGCGTGGGTGCGGTCCGAGAGCCGCGGCGGACACTTCCGCACCGACTTCCCCGACCGGGATCCTGCCTGGGAGCGCCGGGTCACGGTGTCGCTCGACGACGACGGCACCCTCACCGCGACGTAGGCAACTCTCCCGCGACGTAGGCAACCCCTGCGCGAAGTAGGCAACTTTTCCGCGAGGTAGGCGCCCTTCCGTCCGCGCGAGCACCGCGTCGGGAGCGTCCGGTCCGACGGCGGTGCACGGCCGGATCTTGCGCCTGACGTCATCATGGTGTCATAGTGGTGTCATGGAACTGACGCCCTATGTCGAAGAGCTGCGTCGCCAGCTCGCCACCGCAGCCGCCGCCGGCGGGGACGAGGCGCGCGCGGTCGCCGACCGCCTGACCGCGCCCCTCGACGCCGCCGTCCGGCTCGTCCTGCTCGACGCCCTGTCCGCGGCGACCGGCGAGATCTCCGCCGAGCTGGCTCCCGGGTCCGTCGACGTCCGCCTGCGGGCGGGAACGCCGGAGTTCGTGGTGACGGCCGGCGACGTCGCCGCCGCCCGCGAGCACGACGCCCCTGAGCCGCCGTCGGCCCCTGCACCGCCGCCCCCGCCCGCCGAGGCCGACGCCGGTGGCAGCACCCGCACCACGCTGCGACTGCCCGAGCACCTCAAGTCCCAGGCCGAGGCCGCCGCCGCCCGCGACGGCGTCTCGGTCAACACGTGGCTCGTGCGGGCCGTCGCGGCCGCGCTCGAGCAGTCCACCGGCCGCCCCGCCCCGCAGGGTCGGCCGGCACCGCGCGGCAGCGGCCGCGTCACCGGCTGGGTGCGTTGACACCCCGCCCGCCCGTCGACGACACCATCGTGACACCACCACCGGAGCCCCGCCATGCCCACCTTCCCCGCACCGCACCCCGTCCTCGTCTCCGTGGACGTGCCCTTCGCCCACGTGCACGTCGTCGCCTCCGAGCGTGACGACGTCGTCGTGACCGTCCTGCCCACGGACGCCTCCAGGTCCGGCAGCGTCCGGGCCGCCGAGGAGGTCCGCGTCGACCGCACCGCGGACGCGATCGCGATCACCTACCCGGGTTCCTGGCGGCAGTGGGTCCTGCCCTTCGCCGCCGGCACGGTCGACGTCACCGTCGAGCTGCCCCGCGCCTCGCAGGTCCGGGGCAAGGCGGGGACCCTCTACGCCGAGGGCCTGCTCGCCGCCGTCGACATGGCCCTGTCCGCCGGGGACGTGCGCGTGGACGACGCCGGTCGGCTGGCCGTGAAGGTCTCGGCCGGGTCCGTGGTCGCGGGCCGGGTCGACGACGTGGACGTGTCCGTCGCCGCCGGCAGCGTGCGGCTCGGCGAGGTCACCGGGCACGGCCGCGTCCGCGCGACCAACGGGACCGTCGCCGTGTCGGCCGTGACCGGGACGCTCGACGTGCACGGCGCGCACGGCGACCTCGTCGTCGACCACGTGTCCGGCACGCTCTCCGCGCGGTCGGCGCACTCGGGGATGCGCGTCGGGGCGTTGGTGTCCGGCAGCGTCGACCTGACCACGTCGTTCGGGTCGATCGAGGTCGGGGTGCCGCAGGGCACCGCCGCCTACCTCGACCTGTCCTCCCAGCGTGGCGCGGTGCGCAACCAGCTCACGCCGACCGAGGGGCCCGTCGAGGACGAGTCCACCGCAGAGATCCACGCCAGCACCGGGTTCGGCGACGTCGTCGTGCGTCGCCCGCTCGCCGGTGCCGGCGACACCGCCGCCTGAGGGCCCGACGACCGGGAGCGCCCATGACCGCCGCCACCGGTCCCGCGATCGAGATCGCGGGACTGTGCAAGACCTACCGTTCGAGGTCGGGCGACCGCCCCGTGCTGGACGGCCTGGACCTGACCGTGCCCGCGGGCACGGTGACCGCCCTGCTCGGCCCCAACGGGGCGGGCAAGACCACCACCGTCGGTGTCCTGTCCACGCTGCTGGCCCCCGACGCCGGGACCGTGCGCGTCGCCGGCCACGACGTGACCACCGACGCCGGTGCGGTCCGTGCCGCCATCGGCGTGACCGGGCAGATCACCGCCGTCGACGAGCTGCTCACCGGCACCGAGAACCTGCGCCTCATGGCGGCGCTGCACCATCTCGGCCGGGCCGAGGGCCGGCGTCGGACGGCGGAGCTGCTGGACCGCCTCGCCCTCGCCGAGGCGGCCGACACCCCGGTCGCCACCTGGTCCGGCGGCATGAAGCGCAAGCTCGACCTGGCCATGACGCTCGTCGGCACGCCGTCGGTCGTGTTCCTCGACGAGCCGACCACCGGCCTCGACCCGCGCAGCCGCCGCGCGCTGTGGGACGAGGTGCGCCGGCTCGTCGCGGACGGCACCACCATCCTGCTCACGACGCAGTACCTCGAGGAGGCGGACCGGCTCGCCGACGACGTCGCGGTGCTGCACGAGGGCCGGATCGTCGCCCGGGGCGCGCCGGACGAGCTCAAGGCCGTGCACGACGCCGGCACGCTCGACGACGTCTTCCTCGCCCTGACCGCACCGCCCGCCGACCAGGAGGACCCCCGATGAGCGCCGTGACCGCCCCCGCGACCGCTTCCGCGGGCCCTCGCCCGCTGGCCGACGTCGCCACGATGCTGCGCCGCAGCCTCCTGCGGGCCGTGCGCTACCCCGGGCTGACCGTCTTCCTCGTGGCCGGACCGCTGGTGATGCTGCTGCTGTTCGTCCACGTTTTCGGCGGCGCGTTCGGCGCCGGCGTCGCACCCGGCGTCACCCCGGGCGCCGAGGGGCGCGCCGCCTACCTCGACTACATCACGCCGACCCTGCTGGTCCTGACGGTCGTCGGGGGCGCCACGTCCGTGGCCACGAGCGCTGCGATGGACGCCGCGGGCGGCATCATGGCGCGGTTCCGCACGATGGCCATCGCACCCGGGTCGGTCCTGTCCGGGCAGGTGCTGGGCTTCACCGTGCAGGCGCTGGCCGCCCTGGTGCTGCTGCTCGGCGCCGCGGTCGCGACGGGGTACCGGCCCGACGCGGGCGTGGCCGGGTGGTTCGCCGTCGTCGGCCTGCTGGTGCTGCTCAGCCTCGCGCTGAACTGGCTGTGCGTGGCGATGGGACTGCACGCCCGCAGCGTGGAGACCGCCAGCAACCTGCCCATGATCCTGCTGCTCCTGCCGTTCCTCGGCAGCGGGTTCGTGCCCGTCGACACCATGCCCGGCGCGGTGCGCTGGTTCGCCGAGCACCAGCCGTTCACCCCGGTCATCGAGACCCTGCGCGGGCTGCTGACCGGCACGGGGACCGAGACCGCCGTCGTCCAGGCCGTCGCCTGGTGCCTGGTGATCGGCGTCGCCGGATACCTCTGGGCGCGCTCGCTGTTCCGCCGCGAGCGCCGGCTCTGACGCCTGCCCCGCTGTCGTCGCGCGCGCCGGACCCGACGCGCGCGACGCGGCTCAGCGCAGGTCGAGCGCGAGGTCGAGGATCGGCGCCGAGTGCGTCAGCGCCCCGACGGACAGGTGGTCGACGCCGGTCAGCGCGACCTCCCGCGCCCGGTCGAGCGTGAGGGTGCCGGTGGCCTCGAGCTCCACGTGCGCCGGGACCCCGTCGCGGCCCTGGCGCTCGCGGACGGCGGCGACGGTCGCGGCGAGGACGTCGGTGGGCATGTTGTCGAGCAGCAGGAAGTCCGCGCCGGCGTCGAGGGCCTCCATGGCCTGGGCGGTGGTGTCGGCCTCGACCTGGACGAGCACGTCGGGGAAGGCCGCGCGGATGGCGTGGATCGCGGGGGCGACGCCGCCGGCGGCGACGACGTGGTTGTCCTTGACCATGGCGACGTCGTGCAGGCCCATGCGCTTGTTGGTGCCGCCGCCGGCGCGCACGGCGTACTTGTCGAGCGCGCGCAGGCCGGGCGTGGTCTTGCGGGTGTCGAGGACCTGTGCGCCGGTGCCGGCGAGCTCGCGGGTGAACGCGGCGGTGGCGGTGGCGACGCCGGAGGCGCGGGAGGCCAGGTTGAGCAGGGTGCGTTCGGCGACGAGCAGCACCTGCGTGCGGCCGGTGAGGGAGGCCAGCACCTGTCCCGGGACGACGGCGGACCCGTCCTGGGTGTGGAACGTCACCTCGGGCGCGGGCAGGGCGAGGCGGGTCGCCGTCTGGCGCAGGGTCTCGGCGACCACGACGAGTCCGGCGACGGTCCCTGCCGCGCGGGCGACGAGGTGGGCGGTGCGGGTGTCCGACGGCGGCACGGTGGCCTGTGTGGTCACGTCGCGGCCGGGTGCGGGGCCGAGGTCCTCGTCGAGGGCGGTCTGCACGGTGCGGGCGATCCAGCCGTCGTCGAGCGGGGGTTCGACGGCGGAGGGGGACGCGTGGACGGGCAGGTCGGGTGGGGGCGTGCTCACGGGCGTCACGGTACCGGGGGCGGGTCGGGGGGCCGCCGGCCGGATCGTAGAATCGACGGGTGACATCTCCCGAGAACGCCGACTCCGCCGTGCCCGACGTCCCCTCCGACGACCTGCCCGAGCAGCTGCGTGTCCGCCGGGAGAAGCGTGACCGCATCGTCGCCGCGGGTGGTGAGGCCTACCCGGTCGGGGTGCCGATCACCAGCACGATCGCGGCGGTGCGCGAGCAGTACGAGCACCTGGGCACCGGCGAGGAGACCGACGACGTCGTGGGCGTCGCCGGCCGGGTGGTGTTCCTGCGCAACACGGGCAAGCTCTGCTTCGTGGCGCTGCAGGACGGTGAGGGCAACCGTCTCCAGGCGATGCTGAGCCAGAAGGTCGTGGGGGAGGACGCCCTGGCGGCCTTCAAGGCGGACGTGGACCTCGGGGACCACGTGTTCGTCCGGGGTCGCGTGGGTGTCTCGCGCCGCGGCGAGCTGAGCATCTTCGCCGAGGAGTGGCAGCTCGCCTCGAAGGCGCTGCGTCCGCTGCCCGTGCTGCACAAGGACCTGTCGGAGGAGGCGCGGGTCCGGCAGCGGTACGTGGACCTGATCGCCCGCCCGGCCGCGCGCGACATGGTCCGCCGTCGTGCCGCCGTCGTGCGCTCGCTGCGGGAGAACTTCCACCGCCGCGACTTCGTCGAGGTGGAGACGCCGATGCTGCAGGCGGTCGCGTCGGGGGCTTCGGCACGTCCGTTCTCGACGCACATGAATGCCTACGACATGGATCTGTTCCTGCGGATCGCGCCGGAGCTGTTCCTGAAGAAGGCCGTCGTGGGCGGTGTGGAACGCGTCTTCGAGATCAACCGCAACTTCCGCAACGAAGGTGCCGACTCGTCGCACTCCCCGGAGTTCGCGATGCTGGAGGCCTATGAGGCCTACGGTGATTACGACACGATGGCGGAGCTGACGAAGGATCTGGTGCAGAAGGCCGCGCTGGACGCATTCGGCACCACGACCGTCACCCTGGCCGACGGCGAGGAGTACGACCTCGGCGGGGAATGGGCCGACATCACGATGTACGGGTCGCTCTCGGACGCCCTGGGGGAGCAGATCACGCCGGAGACGAGTGTCGATCATCTCGTCGTGCTCGCCGAGAAGGCGGAGATCTCGTTCGACCCGAAGAAGGTCAATCACGGCAAGCTCGTCGAGGAGCTGTGGGAGCACCACGTCGGCGACGGCCTGTACGCGCCGACGTTCGTGCGCGACTTCCCGGTCGAGACCTCGCCGCTGACCCGCGAGCACCGCACCACCCCGGGCATCGTGGAGAAGTGGGACCTGTACGTGCGCGGTTTCGAGCTCGCCACCGCCTACTCGGAGCTGGTCGACCCGGTGGTCCAGCGCGAGCGCTTCGCCGAGCAGGCGCGGCTCGCCGCGGCCGGCGACGACGAGGCGATGGCGCTCGACGAGGACTTCCTGACGGCCATGGAGTTCGCCATGCCACCGGCCGGTGGCATGGGAATGGGGCTCGACCGGTTGCTGATGGCGCTCACCGGAGCGGGAATCCGCGAGACGATTCTGTTCCCGCTCGTCAAGCCGTCCCACTGAGGAGCGTGAGATGGACACTTTCTGGGCGGTGATCGCGGGACTCGTCCCGTCGATCGGTGTGGGTCTGCTCTTCTGGTTCGCGATGCGCAAGATCATCCGGGCCGATCGCAACGAGCGTGCCGCCACCGAGCTGCACGAGGCGCAGGCGCGTGACCGGGTCAATGGGTCCCGGTCCGACTGAGGAATTCTTCGTGACGCGACCGAACAACTGAGTTGACATTTCATTGTGGTACGAGCATGCTCGTTTCGACGGTGAATGTGGAATCTCAGAAAGGTGGCAGCGTGGTTCAGAAGACCAAGGTCGTGCTGATCGACGACATCGACGGCAGCGACGGTGACGAGACGGTCACTTTCGGTCTCGACGGCGTCTCCTACGAGATCGACCTCACGGAGGCGCACGCCACCGAGCTGCGCGAGGCGCTCTCGACGTGGATCGGGCACGCCCGCAAGTCGGCCGGCCGGTCGGCGCCGCGTGCGACCGGCGGTGCACGCCGCGGGCGCACGGATCGTGAGCAGCTGCAGAAGATCCGTGAGTGGGCCCGCGAGAACGGGTACACGGTCAACGACCGTGGTCGTATCCCGGGCCGTGTCCTGGAGGCGTTCGAGGCCGCGCACTGAGCGGTCCTGCGAAGCAGCCTGCGCCCCGGTCGGATCAGCCCCGGCCGGGGCGCGGTGCTGTCCGGCCACCGCCACCCTTCCCGCGATGTAGGCAACTCTTCCGCGAGGTAGGCGACATTCTCGCGAGGTAGGCGACCGGCCGTCGCCGCACCCGGCGCCGCCTACCCTGGACCCATGACTGAGCAGCCCGTGCCCCTGTGGATCGGCACCTATCCGGCGGCCGGGTCGGCACCCGGAACCGGAGAGGGCGTCTGGCGGGTCACCGTCGATCCGGTCAGCGGCACATTCGGCGCTCCCGCCCTGGCCGCCGAGCTGACCTCCCCGTCCTTCCTGGCGCGCCATCCCCACGCCCCCGTCCTGTACGCCGTCGCGGAGACCCCCGGCGGGGCGCTGACCGCGCTGCGGGTGCACGACGGCGGGACGATCGAGCCGTCGTCGACCCTCTCCTCGGGCGGCGACGACCCCTGCCACGTCGCCGCGTCCGTCCGCGCTGTGTGGGTGACGAACTACGGGGACGGTGTCGCGTCGGTCGTGGCGGTGTCCGACGACGGCACCCCGGAGGCGGAGCATCGCGCGCTCTACGCCGGCGGCGGCTCCGGTCCGGTGACCGACCGCCAGGAGGGCCCGCACGCGCATCAGGTGACGGTGGTGGACGACCACGTGCTGGTGACCGACCTGGGTGCGGACGTGGTGCGACGCTACCCGCTGGACCCACCGGCGTCGGACGCCGCCACGAGCGACGGGGAGGTGGCCGCGCGGCTGCCCGCCGGCACCGGTCCGCGGCACCTGGTGGTGCTGCCCGGCGGCGCGCTGGTCGTCGCGGGCGAGCTGGATGCGCGGCTGCACGTCCTGGTGCCCGGCGGCGACGGCTGGGAGCACGCGGGCAGCGCGCCCGTCTCGCCGGGCGCGGCCGTGGGGGAGGCGTTCCCCGGCCACGTCACGCTGAGCGAGGACGGGCGGCGTGTGCACGTGGGCGTGCGCGGCCCGGACGTGCTGGCGGTGCACGAGGTGTCCGACGACGGTCCGCACCTGAAGCACGTCGGTGACGTCCCCCTGGGCGAGGGCGCCTGGCCGCGGCACCACGAGGTCGTGGCGGGTTCGCCGGACGGCGAGCTGGTCGTGGTCGCCCTGCAGGGTTCCGCCGAGCTCGTCACGGTCCACCTGGACGACGACGGGACGGGCACGGTGCTCGACCGTGCGGCCTGGGCGACACCGCCCGCGTGCGTGCTGGTGGCCTCGTGAGCGAGGACCGTCCCGCACCGCGGGTGGCGATGCTGTCGGTGCACACCTCGCCGCTGGACCAGCCGGGCACGGGCGACGCGGGCGGTATGAACGTCTACGTCCTGGAGCTGTCGCGGGCGCTGGCGCGTCGGGGCGCGGAGGTGGAGATCTACACGCGGGCCACCTCGTCGGCGCAGCCCAAGGTCGCCGACGCCGAGCCGGGCATCCGTGTCGTGCACGTGCCCGCCGGCCCGTTCGAGGGGCTGGACAAGAACGACCTGCCCGGGCAGCTGTGCGCGTTCACCGCGGGGGTGCTGCGGGCCGAGGCGCACCGCCCGGCCGGCTGGTACGACGTCGTGCACTCGCACTACTGGCTGTCCGGGGAGGTCGGCTGGCTGGCGGCGGAACGGTGGGACGTGCCGCTGGTGCACACCATGCACACCATGGCGCAGGTGAAGAACGCCGCCCTGGCTCCGGGGGACACCCCGGAGCCGCACGGGCGGATCATCGGCGAGGAGCAGGTGGTCGCCGAGTCCGACGCCCTGGTGGCCTCGACCCGCGAGGAGGCGGACGACCTGGTGCGGTTCTGCGGCGCGGACCCGGACCGGGTGCACGTCGTCGCGCCGGGGGTGGACCTGGCGGCGTTCGCGCCCCTGGAGCCCGCGGCAGGGGAGACGACGGCGCAGGCCCGGCAGGCGTTGCGCGAGCGGCTGGGGCTGCCGGTCGACCGCCCCGTGGTGCTGTTCGCCGGGCGGGTGCAGCTGCTCAAGGGCCCGGACGTGCTGGTGCGGGCGCTGGGCGTGCTGGCCGACCGCGCGCGGACTGCCGGCGACGACGCGGACGTGCCGACGCTGGTGGTGCTGGGCGGGGCCAGCGGGCGCCCGACGGCGGTGCGCGAGCTGGAGGCGCTCGCCCACCAGGAGGGTGTCACCGAGCACCTGGTGGTCCGCCCGCCGGTCTCACGGGCGGAGCTCGCGGACTGGTACCGGGCCGTGGACGCGGTCGCGGTGCCGTCGCACAGCGAGTCGTTCGGCCTGGTGGCCGCGGAGGCGCAGGCCTGCGGGACGCCGGTGGTGGCGGCCGCCGTCGGCGGGCTGTGCACCGTGGTGGTCGACGACGTCTCCGGGGTGCTGGTCATGGATCACGAGCCGGCCACGTGGGCCGAGGTGCTCGGCGACCTGCTCGCCGACCCGGCGCGTCGGGACCGGTTGGCGGCGGGAGCCCGGCGCGCGAGCGAGCGCTTCTCCTGGGACCGGGCGGCCGCGGCGATGCTGGACGTGTACGCCCAGGCCGCGAAGACCCGCCAGACCCGTGGCGCGGACGGTGGGGGCGAGGGTTCCTCAGGCACCGACGGGGCCGACGGGTCCGAAGGCTCCGCGAGGTAGGCCGGAACCCCGTGAGGTAGGCCAGAACCCCGTGAGGTAGGCCGGAACCCCGTGAGGTAGGCCGGAACCCCGCGACGGCGCGTACCGCCGTCGGGCAGCCGCGGGAATGCCGCCGTCGGGCAGCGACGTTGCCGCCGACATGGCGATCACCGGAGAGTACGTCCCCAGCCCGTCCGAGTTCGTGGCGAACCAGGTCGAGACCTTCGAGGCCTCGGCCGGCGCCGAGGGCAACACGATGCGCGGCAAGCCCGTCATCATCCTGACGACCGTCGGCGCCAGGTCCGGCAAGGTGCGCAAGATCCCGCTGATGCGGGTCGAGCACGACGGCGCCTACGCCGTCGTCGCCTCGATGGGCGGCGCGCCGACGCATCCCGTCTGGTACCACAACATCGTGGCGCACCCGCAGGTCGAGCTGCAGGACGGACCGGACAAGCACGCCTACGTGGCACGTGAGGTCACCGGCGACGAGAAGGCCGCCTGGTGGGAGCGGGCCGTGGCGGCCTGGCCCGACTACGCCGAGTACCAGAAGAAGACCGACCGCGAGATCCCGGTCTTCGTGCTCGAACGCGCCTGAGCCCCGCAGGGTGCCGGGCGCTCACGGATGAACATCGGGCGTCCGGCATCCGACCCTGCGTGCGCCGACCGTGCCCGGCAGGGCAGGATGGGGACATGACCTACACCCTCGTGCTGCTCCGCCACGGCGAGAGCGAGTGGAACGCGAAGAACCTCTTCACCGGCTGGGTCGACGTCCCGCTGTCCGAGAAGGGCACCGAGGAGGCCAAGCGCGGTGGCGCCCTCCTGACCGAGGCCGGCGTGTCGCCCGACGTCCTGCACACGTCGCTGCTGCGGCGTGCCATCACGACGGCGAACCTCGCCCTCGACGCGGCCGACCTGCACTGGATCCCGGTCAAGCGCAGCTGGCGCCTCAACGAGCGTCACTACGGCGACCTGCAGGGCAAGGACAAGAAGCAGGTGCGCGACCAGTACGGCGAGGAGCAGTTCATGCTCTGGCGTCGTTCCTACGACGTGCCGCCGCCGGAGATCGAGCTCGGCTCCGAGTACTCCCAGGACGCCGACCCGCGCTACGCCGGCGAGCCGATCCCGCGCTCCGAGGCCCTCAAGCAGGTGCTCGACCGGGCGCTGCCGTACTGGGAGTCGGAGATCGTCCCGGACCTGAAGGCGGGCAGGACCGTCCTCGTGGCCGCGCACGGCAACTCGCTGCGGGCGCTCGTCAAGCACCTCGACGGCGTCGACGACGAGACCATCGCCGGGCTCAACATCCCCACCGGCATCCCGCTCGTCTACGAGCTGGATGAGGAGACGCTGAAGCCCACCAACCCGGGCGGCACCTACCTCGACCCGGAGGCCGCCAAGGACGCCATCGCGGCCGTGGCCAACCAGGGCAAGTAGTCCCGCCCCGAGATCGCCGAAGGGCCCTTCCCGCCTGGTCGGGAAGGGCCCTTCGACGTGTCGCGGGTCGGGTCAGACCTCGGAGCGCTCCCCGACGAAGTCCCCCGTCACGAGGAACGTGATGCGCCGGGCCACGCCGACGCCGTGGTCGCCGAACCGCTCGTAGTAGCGGCCCAGCAGGGTGACGTCGATCGTCTCCTGGACGGTGCCGGTCCACTCCGGGTCCAGCGTCGCGGCGAACGTCGCCTGGTGCAGGTGGTCCAGCTCGTCGTCGCCCCGCTCGATCTCCGCGGCCAGCGCCACGTCACGGGTGCTGAGCAGCTCGGTGGTCCGGCGGGCCACGAGCGCCGCTGCGTCGTTCATCGTCACGAACGTGTCGCGGGCCGACGGCGGGACGGCCAGCGCCGGGTAGCGGCCCCGGGCCACCTCGGCGACGTGCCGGGCCAGGTCGCCCATCCGCTCCAGCGACGCGCTGATCCGCAGCGCGGTGATGACGACCCGCAGGTCGGTGGCCACGGGCGCCTGCTGGGCGAGCACGTGCACGCACCGTTCGTCCAGCTCGCTCTCGATCCGGTCGATCTCGTGGTCGGAGGCGATGACGTCCTGGGCGAGCTGGTGCTCGCCGTCGAGCAGCGCCGTGCCCGCCCTGGTGATCGCGGACTCGACGAGTCGGCTCATCTCGACGAGGCTGTCGCCGATCTGCCGCAGCTCGGACTCGAAGATCTCTCGCATGGTTGTCCTCTCGATTCTGGTGCCGGGCCAGCCTCGCAGCCGGCCCGGACCGCCAGGTGAACGGCGCGGAGTGCGCAGGTGAACAGTGGGCGACACGTCCGCGAGCAGTTGCCACCGTGGCACAGCGAGCGTTGCGGTGCGACCTAGGCTGGGGCTGTGGAAGGAATCATCCCGGGGGTCACGGCCGTCGTCGCCGGCGTGCTCGGTGTCGTGGTCGGCGTCGTGGCGACCCTCGCCTTCCGTCTGTCCGACCGGGCCCAGCACGACTCCGACGACAACCGTGCGTCCGAGCTCGACGAGGGCCTGGTGCGGGTGCTGTCCGTGCTGCGCTCGGCCGCGGTGGTGCTGGACGACGACGACGAGGTGATCCGAGCCTCCCCGCCCGCCTACGCCCTCGGTGTGGTGCGCAACGACGCCCTGGTGCACCCCGCGATCACCGACATGGTGGCCGAGGTGCGCCGTGACGGCGTCATCCGCGAGCAGGAGCTGGAGGTGCCGCGCGGGCCGGTGGGGTCCGGCACGGTGCTGCTGCAGGTGCGGGTCGCGGCCCTGGGCATGGACAAGCTGCTGGTGCTCGCCGAGGACCGCACCGAGGCGCGCCGGGTGGAGGCGATCCGCCGCGACTTCGTGGTCAACGTGTCCCACGAGCTGAAGACGCCGGTCGGCGCGCTGGCGCTGCTGGCCGAGACCGTCCAGGACGCCGCGGACGACCCGGTGGCCGTGCGGCGGTTCTCCGAACGGATGCAGTCCGAGGCGACGCGGCTCTCGGCGCTGGTGCACGAGATCATCGAGCTCTCCCGCCTGCAGGTGGCGGGCGCCCTGCAGCAGGTGCGCCCGATCGCGGTGCGCGACGTCGTCGAGGAGTCGGTGGACCGCGCGCGCACGACGGCGCAGGGCAAGAACATCACCATCACGGTCGGGGGGTCGTTGGACAGCGTCGTCTTCGGCGACCACAACCTGCTGGTGACGGCGGTGCGCAACCTGCTGGACAACGCCGTGTCGTACTCGGCGGAGAACACGCGCGTGGGCCTGGGGGTCCACGAGCGCGGCGGGCTCGTGGAGATCGACGTGGTCGACCAGGGGATCGGGATCTCGACCGAGGAGCAGATGCGCGTGTTCGAGCGGTTCTACCGCGTCGACCCGGCGCGCTCGCGCGACACGGGCGGCACGGGTCTCGGGCTCAGCATCGTCAAGCACGTCGCCGCCGACCACGGCGGTGACGTGCGCGTGTGGTCCGAGCCCGGCAAGGGCTCGACCTTCACGCTGCGCATCCCGGCCGCGGACCTGCCCGACGGCGGTCTGGTCGGGGACGCGTCGTCGGACAGTCCCGGGTGGGCCGGCGACGGCGTCCGTCCTGAGGGGCGCGAGCCCCACCAAGCGTCCGTGGCGCCCCGAGGAGGGCGCGACGGTGACCAGTGGCCCGGTGGCGGGCCGAGGAACGAGGAGGTAGGCGCGTGACGCGCATCCTGGTGGTCGAGGACGAGGAGTCCTACCGCGACCCGCTGACGTACCAGCTCACCCGCGAGGGGTACGACGTGGTGGCGACGTCGAACGGCAACGACGCCCTGACGCAGTACGACGACGGCGGGGCGGACCTGGTGCTGCTCGACCTGATGCTCCCGGGGCTGAGCGGCACCGAGGTGTGCCGCGAGCTGCGGCAGCGGGGCGAGGTGCCGATCATCATGCTGACGGCCAAGGACTCCGAGATCGACAAGGTCGTGGGCCTCGAGCTGGGGGCCGACGACTACGTCACGAAGCCGTACTCGTTCCGCGAGCTGCTGGCCCGCATGCGTGCCGTCATGCGCCGGCGGGGCGCCGCGTCCGCGGAGAGCGGGCCGAACGGGCACCTGGACGACGGCGAGTCCGTGCTCGAGGTGGGCCCGGTCCGGATGGACGTGGAGCGTCACACGGTGGCGGTGGGCGGCCAGACGGTGTCGTTGCCGCTCAAGGAGTTCGACCTGCTCGAGCTGCTGCTGCGCAACGCCGGCCGGGTGCTGACGCGCGGCCAGCTCATCGACCGGGTCTGGGGTGCGGACTACGTGGGGGACACCAAGACCCTCGACGTCCACGTCAAGCGCATCCGGTCCAAGATCGAGCCGGACCCGTCGTCGCCGAGCCTGCTGCTGACCGTGCGAGGGCTGGGCTACAAGCTCGCCGACGGCGAGTCGTAGGCACGACGACGGCGGTCGGGGTGCGCTGCCGGCGTCGCCCGGGGCACCTGCTCGCTTCTCGCCGCTGGCTGTTCATCCGTCGTTCACCTGCTCCTGGCAAACGGTCCACCTGCGGTCCCTAGCGTTCCCGACGAACGCCGGCACCCGCCGGTGCCACCAACGTGTGAACAGGATGGAACGACTCGTGAACCTCAGCCGATTCACCCGTGCCGGATCTGCAGTCGCCGTCGGCGTGCTGGCTCTCAGCCTCGCCGCGTGCGGTTCGGACCCCGAGCCCGCGGACGCCACGGGCGATGAGACCACCGAGGCGTCGGAGTCCGGCGACGACATGGAGGGCGGCCTGTCGGGCACGCTCTCCGGCGGCGGTGCCTCCTCGCAGGAGGCCGCCATGAACGCCTGGCGCGCCGGGTTCCAGCAGGCGAACCCCGAGGCGACCGTGAACTACGACCCCGTCGGTTCCGGCGGCGGCCGCACCGGCTTCGGCGACGGCTCCTACGCCTTCGCCGGCTCGGACGCCGCGCTGGACGACGAGGAGCTCGCCGCCGCCGAGGCGCAGTGCGGTGAGGGTGGCGTCATCGAGTTCCCGGGCTACGTCTCCCCGGTGGCCGTGGCCTTCAACCTCGAGGGCGTCGACAGCCTGAACATGTCCCCGGAGACCATCGCCAACGTGTTCCTCGGCGAGATCACCACCTGGGACGACGAGGCGATCGCCGCGGACAACCCCGACGCCGACCTGCCGAGCACCGCCATCACCGTCGTGCACCGCTCCGACGAGTCGGGCACCACCGAGAACTTCGAGGACTACCTCTACTCGGCCGCCGGTGACGTGTGGACCACCGAGCCGTCCGGCGTCTGGCCGGTCGACGGCCAGGAGTCGGCGCAGGGCACCTCCGGGGTCGTGGGCGCCGCCCAGGCCGGCGAGGGCACCATCACCTACGCCGACGCCTCGCAGATCGCCGACCTCGGCACCGTCGCGGTGGGCGTGGGCGGCGACTTCGTCGAGTACTCCGCCGAGGCCGCCGCCGAGGTCGTGGCCCAGTCGCCGCGCACCGAGGGCACCTCGGAGTACGTCTACACGATCGAGCTCGAGCGCGACATCGAGGGCACCTACCCGATCGTGCTGGTCTCCTACTCGCTCGCCTGCACCACCTACGCGGACGAGAACACCGCCGAGCTGGTCAAGGGCTTCCTCGGCTACCTCGCCAGCGAGGAGGGCCAGCAGGCCGCCGCGGACGCCGCCGGTTCCGCCCCGCTGTCCGACACGATCCGCCAGGCCGTCCTGCCCGGCATCGAGTCGATCTCCGTGGGCTGATCCGCTCGACCGCCTGATCGGCCACCGGCGGCCGGGCGGGGCGCTCACCGCAGCGTCCCGCCCGGCCGCCGGTACCGCCGTCGGGCACCCGAGGCCGAGCCGAGACCAGTGCCCAAGCACCAACGAGGGGTCCCCGTGAGTACCACCATCAGTCGCCCACCCGCCCGGGGTTCGCGGCGACGCCGCAGCAGCACCACCGACCGCGGCTTCAACCGGGTCTTCCGGTGGATCGCCGTCGGCGCCGGCGCGACGATCCTCGCCGTCCTGGCGGCGGTCGCGCTCTTCCTGATCTCCGAGGCGTGGCCCGCCATCATGGCCAGCCCCGAGGAGCTGGCCTCCGGGGTGCCGCGCTACCCCGAGGACACCTCGCTCCTCGGCTACCTCGGACCCCTCGTCTACGGCACGATCCTCGCCGCCGTGCTGGCGCTGGTGATCGCGGTCCCGGTGTCGATGGGCATCGCGCTGTTCATCTCGCACTACGCGCCGCGCCGGCTCTCGCAGCTCCTCGGTGCGCTCGTCGACCTGCTCGCCGCGATCCCCTCGGTCATCTACGGCCTGTGGGGCTTCTTCACCCTCGCGCCCGTGCTGACGCCGTTCTGGCTCTGGCTCAACGACAACCTCGGCTGGTTCCCCTTCTGGGGCGGGCAGGCATCCCCGACCGGCCGGTCGATGGCCACCGTGGGCATCGTGCTCGCGATCATGATCCTGCCGATCATCACCGCCGTGTCCCGCGAGGTGTTCCTGCAGACGCCGCGCCTGCACGAGGAGGCCGCGCTCGCCCTCGGCGCGACGCGGTGGGAGGTCGTGCGCACCGCCGTCCTCCCGTTCGGCCGGTCCGGCGTCATCTCCGCCTCCATGCTCGGCCTGGGCCGCGCCCTCGGCGAGACGATGGCGGTGCTGATGATCCTGTCGCCCGGGTTCACCTACAGCCTGGACATCCTCGCCGCCGGCCAGCACCAGACCATCGCGGCCTACATCGCCGCCGACTTCCCGGAGTCGACCGGGCTCGGTGTGAACACGCTGATCGCCGCGGGTCTCGCCCTGTTCGTGATCACGCTGGCCGTCAACATGGCAGCGCGCTGGGTCGTGGCCCGCCGCAAGGACTTCTCGGGAGCCAACTGATGAGTGTCGCTACGGAAAGCTCGAGCCCGGGCGGCAGCCCGGACACCGCCCGGCTGCTGGCCACCGTCGACCCGGCCCGCCGGCGCACCGACCGCACCATGCAGGTGCTGATCTACATCGCCTTCGCCCTGGCGATGATCCCGCTGATCTGGCTGATCTGGACCGTCGTGGCCCAGGGCGCCGACCGGATCAGCATCGACTTCCTCACGCAGTCGATGCGCAACATCTTCGGCGGGGACCCGCGCGGCGGCATCTACCACGCCATCGCCGGGACCGTGATCATCACGCTGCTCGCCACGGTCATCTCCGTGCCGATCGGCATCCTGACGGCCATCTACCTGGTCGAGTACGGCAAGGGCTGGCTGGCCCGCTCGGTCACGTTCTTCGTGGACGTCATGACCGGTATCCCGTCCATCGTGGCCGGCCTGTTCGCCTTCTCGCTCTTCGCGCTGATCTTCGGCCCGAGCGTGCGCATCGGCATCATGGGTGCGGTGGCGCTGTCGGTGCTGATGATCCCCGTCGTCGTCCGCTCGTGCGAGGAGATGCTCAAGCTCGTGCCGAACGAGCTGCGCGAGGCCTCCTACGCCCTGGGTGTGCCGAAGTGGCTGACCATCGTCAAGGTCGTCCTGCGGACCTCGGTGGCAGGCCTGACCACCGGCGTGCTCCTCGCCGTCGCCCGCGTCGTCGGGGAGACCGCCCCGCTGCTCGTCACGGTGGGCGTCACGGACTCGATCAACTTCAACCCGTTCGAGGGCCGCATGATGACGCTCCCGGTGTTCGCCTACCGGCAGTACTCGCAGGGCAACGCACCGTGCCCCGGCGGGGACTCCGCGACCTGCGTGGCGGACATCGCCTCCCAGAACGCCTGGGGCGCGGCACTCGTGCTGATCGCCATGGTCCTGGCACTCAACCTCATCGGGCGGCTGATCACCCGCTGGTTCGCCCCGAAGCTGGGCTGATGAGCAGCCGATGATCAGCCACAGCACTCACGAAGGAAGTCACACGATGGCACAGCGCATCGACACCAAAGACCTGAACATCTACTACAGCAGCTTTCTCGCCGTCGAGGCCGTCAACATGACGATCGAGCCGAAGTCGGTCACCGCGCTCATCGGCCCGTCCGGCTGCGGCAAGTCCACGTTCCTGCGGACGCTGAACCGCATGCACGAGGTCATCCCCGGCGCCCGCGTCGAGGGGCATGTCGAGATGGACGGCGTCGACCTGTACGGGCCGAACGTCGACCCGGTGGCCGTGCGCAAGAACGTCGGCATGGTGTTCCAGCGGCCGAACCCGTTCCCCACGATGTCCATCCGCGACAACGTGCTCGCCGGGGTCAAGCTGAACAACAAGCGCATCTCGAAGTCGGACGCGGACGACCTGGTCGAGTCCTCGCTGCACGGGGCGAACCTGTGGAACGAGGTCAAGGACCGGCTGGACCGGCCGGGATCCGGGCTCTCCGGCGGTCAGCAGCAGCGCCTGTGCATCGCCCGCGCGATCGCGATCAAGCCGCAGGTCCTGCTCATGGACGAGCCGTGCTCCGCGCTCGACCCGATCTCCACGATCGCCATCGAGGACCTCATCGGCGAGCTGAAGAACGACTACACGATCGTCATCGTCACGCACAACATGCAGCAGGCGGCGCGCGTGAGCGACCGGACCGGGTTCTTCAACATCGCCGGGACCGGCAAGCCGGGCAAGCTCATCGAGATGGACGACACGGCGACGATCTTCTCCTCGCCGGCCGAGAAGGCCACCGAGGACTACGTCTCCGGCCGTTTCGGGTGACCTGACAGCCTCCGTCCTCTGCGAGGTAGGCAATTTCTTCGCGAGGTAGGCAACTTCCGCGCCAGGTAGGCCACGTTCCCGCGAGGTAGGCAACGACGACAGCCCGGCCGCCGATGGATCGGCGGCCGGGCTGTCGTGCTGCACGGACCGGTGGTGGGACGCACCCTGCGGGACGACGGCGGCACCCCGGTGCGTCAGGACGTCCCGCGACGCTGCGGGCGCCAGGGATGCCTATGTCGCGCCGAGGTTGCCTACCTCGCGGGGCGTTCGCCTACCTCGCCGGAGAGTTGCCTATCTCGCGGGGATGTTGCCTACCTCGCGGGAGCGGCGAGGGGCACCGGTCACGGCACGTACTCGGCGTACTCCGGGAGCGTCGCGTCGAAGACGGGCAGGAAGAACGACTCGGACTCGCCGCCCGCCTCGAGGGTCGCGCCGAGGTTCGCCCCGGGGATGACCTCGACGTCGTCGAGGAGGATCTGCACGCCGTCCTCGACGCCGAGGTAGACGGTGTCGTGCGCGGCGACGGGGATCGTCACGGGGCTGGCGCCGGTGGGCGTCAGGGTGATGTCGAGGTCGTCGGCGGAGTCGTTCGTCAGTGCGCCGTACACCTCGCCCGTGGCGCCCTCGGACTCGGCGAGCACCATGAGGTTGAGCCCGCGGGCTCCGGCCTCGTCGAGGTCCACCCGGGAACCGTCGGACGGCGAGTAGTTGAGGGCCGTGGTCACGGGTGCGCAGGCGCCCAGCAGCAGCGCGCTCGCGGCGACACCGCCGGCGACGAGAGTGGGACGGGCGGGACGGGCGGTGCGAGCCACGGCTCTCCTTCGGCTGGAGCTGTGCGTGCCGACGGCAGGGATCCGCGCACGCGATGTGTCACTGAGTGTGGAGGGCGCAGACCGCCCTGCCCCATCCTAGTAGGCCAGACCGCTCGTTTCCCATCTCCGACAGCTCCAGCCCTGTGACCTGCGACGATGCTCGCGCAGCGCCAGCCGTGGAGGGCGCAGGGGCTGCCGGACGCGAGTCGCGCCGTGATAGACTTGCGCACTGGGAAAGGGGACATCTACAGATGACGTTCACAGTAGGCGAGACGGTTGTCTACCCGCACCACGGCGCCGCGCTGATCGAAGAGGTCAAGACGCGCAAGATCCGTGGCGAAGAGAAGATGTACCTCAAGCTCAAGGTCGCCCAGGGCGACCTGACGATCGAGGTCCCGGCCGACAACGTCGACCTCGTCGGAGTGCGCGACGTGGTCGACCAGGAGGGTCTCGACAAGGTCTTCGACGTGCTGCGCGCGCCGTACACCGAGGAGCCCACCAACTGGTCGCGCCGGTACAAGGCGAACCTCGAGAAGCTGGCCTCGGGCGACGTGATCAAGGTCGGCGAGGTCGTGCGCGACCTGTCGCGCCGTGACGCGGACCGCGGCCTGAGCGCCGGCGAGAAGCGGATGCTGGCCAAGGCCCGTCAGATCCTCGAGTCCGAGGTCGCGCTGGCCGAGGGCGTCGACGAGGAGCGCGCCGGCGCCATCATCGACGAGGTGCTCGCCTCCTGACGACCCTGGCGATCCTCACCGCCGCCGGTTCCGGCGTGCGGCTCGGTCGGGACGTGCCCAAGGCTCTCGTCGAGGTCGGCGGGACGCCGATGATCGCCGTGGCGGCGCGCCAGCTGCTCGCCTCCGGCGTGGTCGACGCACTCGTGGTGACCGCACCGCCGGGGCACGGCGACGACATGCGTCGGGCGCTCGGCACCGTGTCGGTCCCGTGCGAGGTCGTCGACGGCGGCACCACCCGTCAGGCGTCGGTCGCGGCCGGGCTGGCCACGGCCGACGGCGGGACCGACGTCGTCCTGGTGCACGACGCCGCCCGGCCGTTGACACCCCCGGCCCTCGTGGCGCGGGTGGTGGCTGCCGTGCGCGGCGGATTCCCCGCCGTCGTCCCGGGCCTGCCCGTGACGGACACCGTCAAGCAGGTCGCCCGCGAGGCGGACGAGGCTGCGGCGCCCCGCGTCGAGCGGGTGGTGAGCACCCCCGACCGGGCGGCGCTGCGTGCCGTGCAGACCCCGCAGGGCTTCGACCGTGCGCTGCTGCAGCGTGCCCACACCGAGGGTGCCGCGCGTGCGGCGACCGAGCACCTGGCCGCCACCGACGACGCCGGTCTCGTGGAGGCGCTGGGCGAGACGGTGCACATGGTCGCCGGCGACGCCGCGGCGATGAAGATCACGACGGCCCACGACCTGGCCGTCGCGGAGATGCTCCTGGAGGCCCGATGACCCTGCCGCGCACCGGGATCGGCACCGACGTGCACGCGTTCGCGCCGAAGGGGTCGGCCCGCGAGCTGTGGCTGGGCGGCCTGCGCTGGCCGGGCGAGAGGGGTCTCGACGGGCACTCCGACGCCGACGTGGCCGCGCACGCGGCTGCCGACGCGTTGTTCTCCGCGGCAGGTCTCGGGGGTCTGGGCACGCACTTCGGCACCAGCGAGCCCGAGTGGGCTGGGGCGAGCGGCGCCACCCTGCTCGCCGAGGCCGCGCGCCGCGTGCGCGAGGCCGGGTTCGAGATCGGCAACGTCGCGATCCAGGTGATCGGCAACCGCCCGAAGGTCGAGCCGCGCCGCGCCGAGGCGGAGGCCGCGCTCACCGCGGCGGCGGGGGCCCCGGTCTCGCTGAGCGCCACCACCACCGACGGCCTGGGGCTGACCGGTCGCGGCGAAGGTGTCGCGGCGATCGCGACGGCGCTCGTCGTCCCGCGCTGACCGCCTGACGCCGCGGTTGTGGGCGCACTTTCTGTGCCCGAGATGCGGACGGAACGGGCAATACGGGCCAGGAAGTGCGCCCACAGCATCAGCCGAGGACGCGGTCGGTGTAGTCGTTGCGCAGCACCCCGTCCGGGTCGACGGCGGCACGCACGCGGGCGACGTCGTCCAGCGGGTAGTGCTCCGCCAGGTCCGCCACCGTGCGGGTGTGCAGCTTGCCCCAGTGGGGCCGCCCGCCGGCCGCGACGAAGATCTTTTCCGCGGCGTCGAAGTACCGCTGCCGCGGCATCCGGTGGAACTGGTGCACCGCCACGTAGGCGGACTCGCGTCCGCGCGCCGTCGACAGCCAGACGTCGTCCGCTGCGGTGCAGCGCACCTCGACGGGGAACGCCACGGGCTCGCCGGAGGTCCGCAGCCACCCGTCCAGCTCGCGCAGCACGTCGGGCAGCACCGCGCGGGGCAGGGCGTACTCCATCTCGGCGAACCGGACCCGACGCCGGGTCACCATCACCTCGGCCGACGGCGCCACGTGGGTCCGGTCGCCGAGCGCGGCCGCGCAGACCGCGTTGAGCCGGGGCACGGTCCGCGGGGCGGCGGCCGCCACCTGCATGACGGCGCCCAGGACTCCGTTGGCGAGCACCTCGGAGTCGAGGAACGTCCGCGCCGCGGAACCGGCCGACCGCAACGCGCCGGCCGGACCGCGCCGGGAGGCCGCGTGCCGCTCGGACTCCGCCGCGGACAATCGGTCGTGGCTCCAGGTGAGCATCGAGTCGGTGCCCGGGAACCAGTAGGCGTCGAGGCGGTCGTGGGCGTCGAACAGCTCGTCGATGCCGTCCACCACCTCGGCCCAGGGCCGGACCCGCTCGGTGGAGCGCAGCAGGTAGGCGGGGACCACCTCGAGCGTCACCGCGGACAGCACCCCGACCGACCCCAGCCCCAGCCGGGCCACCTCGAACAGCTCGCGGTCCGCGCTGCCGGGCGCGTCGTCGTCGGACACGGCGCGCACCGAACCGTCCGGCAGCACCACGCGGACACCGCGCACCTGCGTGGCCAGGCCGCCGAGCCGCGACCCCGTGCCGTGGGTGCCCGTGGAGATCGCGCCCGCGATCGACTGCCGGTCGATGTCGCCCAGGTTGCGCAGCGCCAGCCCGAGCCCGGCCAGCAGCCGGTTCAGCGCGGCCAGCCGGATGCCCGCACCCACCGTCACCAGGGCGTTGCCGTCCGGCAGCCGCCGCAGCTCCTCGAGGCCCTGCAGCCGGTCCAGGGACAGCAGCAGGCCGTCGGTCACGGCCGCGTCGGTGAAGGAGTGCCCGGCCCCGACCGCGCGCACCCGCAGGCCGTCTGCGGCCGCCGCGGCGACGAGCGCCTGCAGCTCGGGCTCGTCGCGCGGGGTGGCGCGGCGTGCCGGGGTCGCGGTGTAGGTCCGTCCCCACGTGGTGAAGGTCACGGCGGACACTCTGCCATGCCCGGACACCTGTGTACGGTGTCCCCCATGACGCTGACCGACCGGCTCACCCGCGCGACGGCCGGTCGCAGCGCCCCGCTCGCCGTCGTCGACCTGGACACCTTCGACGCCAACGCCGCCGACCTGCTCCGCCGAGCCGCCGGCAGCCCCGTCCGCCTCGCCGCGAAGTCGGTCCGCGTCCCCGCCCTCATGGACCGTGCCCTGGAGGCCGGGTTCACCGGCGTGATGGCCTTCTCGCTCGCCGAGGCGCTCTGGCTGGTCGGACGCGGCACGCGCGACGTGCTCGTCGGCTACCCGACCGTCGACGACGCCGCCCTCGCGCGGTGGGCCGCCGACCCTGTCGCGCGGCGCGAGATCACCCTCATGGTCGACGACGCCGCCCAGGTCGCCCTGGTCCGCCGGGCGCTCGCGGTGCACGACGACGGTACGCACCCGCCGTCGGGCGGCCCCGGTGCCCGGCAGGTACCGGACGCCGCCGTCTGCCTGGACGTGGACTGCTCGCTGCGCCTCGGCGTCGGCTCCTGGCGGGCCCACCTCGGCACGCGGCGCTCGCCGCTGCGCACCCCGGAACAGGTCGTCCGGCTGGCCGAGGAGGTCGAACGCACGCCCGGCCTGCGCGTGCGTGGCCTGATGTTCTACGAGGCGCAGGTCGCCGGGATGCCCGACGCGAGCCCGGCCGTCCGGGCCGTCAAGCGCCTGTCCGTGCCCGACGTCGAACGGCGCCGCCGCGACATCCTCGCCGCGCTGCGCACCGCCGTCGGCCGCGACGTCGAGCTCGTCAACGCGGGCGGCACGGGCTCCCTGGAGTCGTCGGCCGCCGGCACCGGCGTCACCGAGGTGACCGCCGGGTCGGGGCTGTTCGTGCCCGGCACCTTCGACCGCTACCGGTCCTTCGAGCCGCGGCCGGCCGCGTTCTTCGGTCTCGACGTGGTGCGCCGGCCCGCCGACGGCTGGGCGACGGCGTTCGGTGGCGGCTACGTCGCCTCCGGGGCGGCCGGGCCCTCGCGCCTGCCCCGAGTCGTCACCCCCGGCTGGTCCCTGACGCGGCGCGAGGGTGCCGGCGAGGTGCAGACCCCCTTGCGCCTGCGACGGTCAGGGCGTGAGCTGCGGGTCGGTGACCGGGTGTGGTTCCGGCACGCCAAGGCAGGCGAGCTCATGGAGCGGTTCGCCGAGGTGCACCTGGTGCGCGGCGACGAGATCGTCGAGACCGTGCCCACCTACCGCGGCGCGGGGCAGACGTTCGGCTGAGGCGCGCCCCGTCCCGCATCGGTGGACGGCCCGCCCAGGTCGCGGCCGGTAGGCTGGACCGGTGACCTTGCAGCTCTTCGACACCGCTACGCGCTCCGTGCGCGAGCTCGCACCTCGGACACCCGGCAAGGTCGGCATCTACCTGTGCGGCGCCACGGTGCAGTCCGCCCCCCACGTGGGCCACCTGCGCCCCGCCGTCGCCTTCGACGTGCTGCGACGCTGGCTGACCCGACGCGGGTACGACGTCACGCTGATCCGCAACATCACCGACATCGACGACAAGATCCTCACCAAGGCCGAGGCCGCCGGCGTCGAGTGGTGGGCCCACGCCGCCATCTACGAGCGGGCGTTCACCTCCGCCTACGACGCGCTGGGGATCCTGCCGCCCACCTTCGAGCCGCGCGCCACCGGGCACGTGCCGCAGATGATCGACCTGATGCAGCGCCTCGTCGAGAAGGGCCACGCCTATTCGACGGGTCCCGGCAACGTCTGGTTCGACGTGCGCTCGTGGCCGCACTACGGCGAGCTCACCACCCAGCGCCTCGAGGACCTCAACCCCGAGGCCACCGACGACGTCGCCGCCTCCGAGAAGCGCGACCCCCACGACTTCGCGCTGTGGAAGGCGCCCCGGCCCGGCGAGCCCGAGACCGCCGCCTGGGACACCCCGTTCGGCCGCGGCCGGCCCGGCTGGCACCTCGAGTGCTCCGCCATGGCGCACCGCTACCTCGGCGAGGCCTTCGACATCCACGGCGGCGGCCTCGACCTGCGGTTCCCGCACCACGAGAACGAGCAGGCGCAGTCCCGCGCCGCCGGCTACGGGTTCGCCGACCGGTGGATGCACTCTGCCTGGGTCACCCAGCAGGGCGTCAAGATGAGCAAGTCGCTCGGCAACGGGCTGCTCGCGAGCGAGCTGCTCGCCCAGGTGCCGGCCGCCGTCGTGCGCTACGCCCTCACCGCCGTGCAGTACCGCTCCATGCTGGAGTGGGGGCCCGACACCCTCGACGAGGCCCGAGCCACCTGGGACCGGCTGACCGGGTTCGTGGCGCGTGCGAGCGAGCGCGTCGGGGCGGTGCCGCGCGAGGAGGTCCTCGCCGCCGAGCTGCCCGCCGGGTTCGCCGCCGCCATGGACGACGACCTCAACGTCCCGGCCGCGCTCGCCGTCGTGCACGAGACGCTCAAGGCCGGCAACTCCGCGCTCGCCGCGTCCGACGACGACGCCGCCCGCGTCGCGCTCGTCGCGCTGCGGGCCATGCTGGACGTGCTCGGCCTCGACCCCGCCGACCCGCAGTGGGCCTCCGCGGCCGACACCCGGGTCGCCGACGCGCTCGACGCCGTCGTGCAGGTGCAGCTCGACGCCCGGGCCGCCGCCCGGGCCGCCAAGGACTACGCCACCGGCGACGCCATCCGGGACCGCCTGGCCGCGGCCGGCGTCGTGGTGCAGGACTCTCCGGACGGCGCCCGCTGGGCGCTGGCCGACCCGAAGGGGGAATGATGGCCGGCAACTCGCAGCGACGGGGATCCCAGCGCAAGGGCGGGACCAAGAAGGGTGCGCAGGTCGGCACCGGCGGGCACGGGCGCAAGGCCCTGCAGGGCAAGGGCCCGACGCCGAAGGCCGAGGACCGTACCTACCACCCGGCCCACAAGCGCAAGGTCGCGGCCGAGAAGCGTGCCGCGTCCCAGGCCGGTGCCGGAGCCCGCAAGGGGCAGGCCAAGGGGACGCGCAAGGCGACCGGCGGGGCCGAGGTCGTCACCGGCCGCAACGCCGTGCTCGAGGCGCTGCGCACCGACATGCCCGTCACGGCGGTGCACCTCGCCGAGCGTATCGACCACGACGACCGCACGCGGGAGATCCTCGAGCTCGCGTCGATCCGCGGCGCCAGGCTGCTGGAGTCGTCCCGCGGGGCGCTGGACCAGCTCACCGAGGGTGCGGTGCACCAGGGTGTCGCGCTCGAGGTGCCGCCCTACGAGTACGCCTCCGTCGAGGACCTGCTCGACGCCGCGGCCGACGCCGACGAGCCGCCGCTCATCGTGGCGCTCGACTCGATCACGGACCCGCGCAACCTCGGTGCCGTGCTGCGTTCCGCCGGCGCCTTCGGTGCGCACGGCGTGCTCGTGCCGTCGCGCCGGTCGGCGTCGGTGACGGCGTCGGCGTGGAAGGTCTCGGCCGGAGCCGCGGCGCGCGTGCCCGTCGCCAAGGAGACCAACCTGGCCCGCACACTCACGGAGCTGAAGAAGTCCGGGGTGTTCGTCGTCGGGCTGGACGCGGGCGGGGACGCGTCGGTGCGGGATCTCGCGTTCGCGACCGATCCGCTGGTGATCGTCGTCGGCTCCGAGGGCAAGGGGCTGTCGCGGCTGGTGCGCGAGACGTGCGACGCCGTCGCGTCGATCCCGATGTCGTCCGACGTCGAGTCGCTGAACGCCGGGGTGGCCGCCGGCATCACCCTGTACGAGGTGGCTCAGGCCCGCGCCGGCCGCTGACCCCACCGCCGAGGTAGGCGACTCTCCCGCGAGGTAGGCAACTTCTCCGCGAAGTAGGCAGACCTGTGCGCGTCCTTGCCGTGAGGCGGCGCGCGATCCGGTGGACGGTTGCCTACGTGGCGGGAGAATTGCCTACCCCGGGATGAAGTTGCCTACGTCGCGGTCAGTCGGGGTCGGCCGCCGCGTAGTGGAAGTAGTCGGCCTCCGGCCCCTCCTCGGGCTCCTCGCCCGGCGCCAGCCCCAGGATGGCCTTCTCGTCCGGCCGGTGCTGCAGGACGTTCTCCACGTACGACTGCACGGTCTCGGACATCGGCACGTCGCGCCCGGCCTGCTCGGAGATGTACCACCGGTGGTCGAGGATCTCGTGGTAGAGCTGCGCCGGCTCGAGCTTGCGGCGCAGCTCGCGCGGGACGCCGCGCACGGTGGGGTAGAAGACGTTCTGCAGCCAGTCGTGGGCGACGAGCTGCGGGTCGTCCTCCTGACGCTCCGTCGCGGCCTGGAACGAGTCGAGGTCGTTGAGCAGCCGCCTGGCCTGGTTGTCCTGGACGTCGAGGCCCGTGAGCTTCAGCAGTCGGCGCGAGTGGTGCCCCGCGTCCACGACCTGCGGCTGGATCCGCACCGTGGTGCCGTCGATGTCGGTGGTGATCGACAGCTCGCCGACGTCGAAGCCCAGCTCGTTGAGGCGTTCGATGCGTGCGGCCACGCGCCACCGTTCGTCGGCGTGGAAGGCCTCGACACCGGTGAGGGCCTCCCACAGCTCGCCGTACCGCTCGACCAGCGAGTTGCCGATGGCGACCTCGTCCACCTCTTCGTCGAGGAGCTCGCCGGCGGCGAGGTCCATGAGCTCGCCGATGATGTTGACACGCGCCAGCTCGAGGTCGTACTCGCGCTGCCCGCGGGTGAGCTCGCGGTGCAGGGCGCCGGTCTCGGCGTCCACGAGGTAGGCGGCGAACTGCTCGGCGTCCCGCCGGAACAGCGTGTTCGACAGGGACACGTCGCCCCAGAAGAATCCGGCCAGGTGGAGGCGGACCAGCAGGACGGCGAGCGCGTCGATCAGGCGGTTGGCGGTCTCGTCGCGCAGGGCCTGGCTGAACACGGACCGGTACGGCAGGGAGAAGGCGAGATGCTCGGTGACGAGCGCTGCTTCCAGGTGGGTGCCGTCGTCGGACAGGCGACCCGTGACGACGCCGATGGGGCGCACGGACGGGATCTCGAGCTTGCGCAGCTGGCGCAGCAGCTCGTACTCGTCGAACGCGACGTGCTCGCTGATCTCCTTGATCGCGAGCACGCGCCCCTCGAGCCGCACGAACCGGACGACGTGCCGGGAGATGCCGCGGGGGAGCGCGGCGAGCACGTCGGAGGGCCACTGGGCCAGCGGCTGACGCCAGGGCAGGTCCAGCAGCGCCGCCGAGTTGGTCGTCGCCGAGGTGATCTGCAGCCGGTCCACGGCACCTCCAGGTCGGTTGTGGGTGGGAATCCTGCAGGACGACGTCGACGCAGACCTGCAGTTCTCATGCCCACAGCGTCGTCGTGGTCAGCGTAGACGACGACGGGGCGGACCCGGCCTCAGCCGGACCCGCCCCGTCGACCACCGATCGGGTCAGCTGCTCAGGCGAGCACCCGTGGCCGGGGAGAAGACGTGCTCCGCACCCTGCTTGATGGTGACGTGGATGGTGTCACCCTTCATCGGGACCTCGCGCGGGTCGATGCGCACGATGACCTGGTCCGAGGAACCGGAGTGCAGGTCGGCGTCGCTCGACTGCAGCTCGCCGTAGACGAACGCGTCGGAGCCGAGCTCCTCGACGAGGTTGACCTTCACCTGGAAGGCGTCCTGCGCGCCGTCGTGGGCGATGTCCAGCGACTCCGGGCGGAACCCGACGACGACCTTGCCGCCGTCGGCGTCCGTGAGCTGGCCGATGACGTCGCGCTCCAGCGGCACGGCGGCGTGACCGACGACGGCCTTGCCGTCCTTGACCTCGAACGTGCCGATGTTCATGGCGGGCGAGCCGATGAAGCCGGCGACGAAGGTGTTGGCCGGGGTGTCGTACATCTCGCGCGGGGTGCCGACCTGCTGCAGCAGACCGTCCTTGAGCACGGCGATGCGGTCACCCATGGTGAGCGCCTCGGTCTGGTCGTGCGTCACGTACACGGTGGTGACGCCGAGACGACGCTGCAGCGAGGCGATCTGCGTACGCGTCTGGACACGCAGCTTGGCGTCCAGGTTCGACAGCGGCTCGTCCATGAGGAACACCTGCGGCTGACGCACGATGGCGCGGCCCATGGCGACACGCTGACGCTGACCACCGGAGAGCGCCTTCGGCTTGCGGTCCAGGTACTCGGTGAGGTCGAGGATCTTGGCGGCCTCCTCGACGCGCTGCCGGATCTCCGCCTTCGGGGTGCCCGCGATCTTCAGGGCGAAGCCCATGTTGTCCGCGACGGACATGTGCGGGTACAGCGCGTAGTTCTGGAAGACCATCGCGATGTCGCGGTCCTTGGGCTGCACGTCGGTGACGTCGCGGTCGCCGATGTAGATGTGCCCGCCGTTGACGTCCTCGAGACCGGCCAGCATGCGCAGCGAGGTGGACTTGCCGCAGCCCGAGGGGCCGACGAGGACGAGGAACTCGCCGTCCTCGACCTGCAGGTTGAGCTGGTCCACGGCCGGGCGCTCCGTGCCCGGGTAGACGCGCGTCGCGTGGTCATAGGTGACCGAAGCCATGATGATTCCCTCCACCGGCAGGTACGTGCCGGACGATCCGTTGTGGTCGGGTGTGCTGCGTTCACGACTGGCGTGTCAGCGGCGACACATTGAGTTGTCCGCGGCAGCCAGGACCGTTCCGGGCGGCCGCGCGGATCGATAGTACATGGCCGTGAGCCGGATCACGCCATGGTGCAGGTCACGATCCTGCGGAGATCCCGTCGAGCAGCCGTTCGAGCACGTCAGCGACGTCGTCGGCCCCGTGCACGCGGTGCTCGGCGAGCGTCTCGCCGTCGCCGACCTTCAGCGTCAGGTCGTCCGCGCCGAGGACGGCGAACGCCTTCTCGTCGGTCGTGTCGTCCCCGGCGTACAGCACGCGGACGGCGGACGCCCCGGCGTCCTGCCCGACGACGGCGCGCAGCCGGTCCAGCGCCTCGCCCTTGGTGGTGTGCAGCACGGCGATCTCCACGACGTCCTTGCCGTGCATCGCCTCGAGACCGAGGCGCTCGGCGGCGGCGTCGGCGCCCTCGACGGCGGCGGTCGTGTCGTCCGGGCCGGCCAGCCGGGTGTGCAGGACGGCGGCGCTGGGCTTGTGCTGCACCCACGCCCCCTCGCGGCCGGCCACCGCGGCGTCCAGGGCGGTCCGCAGCTCGGACAGGGTCTCCGCCTGCTCCGCGCTGAGCTCCAGCGGCACGGACTCGAGACCCTCGGAGGTCACGTGCCCGGTCTGCGCCCCGTGGCTGCCCACCAGGTAGGAGCCGGCCGGCGGCTCGGCGCGGGCGGCCAGGTCCTCCAGGTCACGGCCGGACACGAACGCGAGGCGCGTCCGCGCACCCGGGCCCGGTCCGCCGTCGGACGCTCCGCTCCCGGACGCCCCGCCGTCGGACGCCTCGCCGTCGGACCGGTCGAGCGCGCCGAGGCGGTCGACGGCGGCCCGCACGCGGTCGGTCATGCGTGCGGCGGTCGGGTCGTCGACGAGCGGGGCGAGCGTGCCGTCGAAGTCGAGCGCCACGAGCAGCGCCGCGCCGTCGTCCGCGGTGAACCGCGTCAGCGCCTCGCTCAGTGCCGGGTCGAGCCCGTCAGACATACGAGTCCCGGGCGGGCACGGCCTTCAGCACGCCGAGGAACGACTCGGACCACTTGGCGACGTCGTCACCCATGACCTTGCGCCGCAGGTTGCGCATGCGTCGCCGCTTCTCCTTGGCACCCATCTGCGCCGCCTCGACGATCTTGTTCTTCATGCCGTCGATGTCGTGCGGGTTGACGAGGATCGGCCCGGGGGCGAGCTGGTCGGCGGCGCCGGTGAACTCGCTGAGCACCAGCACGCCGCCCAGGTCGGACCGTGCCGCGATGTACTCCTTGGCCACGAGGTTCATGCCGTCGCGCAGCGAGGTGACGAGCATGACGTCGGCCGCGAGGTACAGGGCCGCCATCTCGTCCGGCGGGTAGGAGTGGTGCAGGTAGTGGATCGCCGAGTGCCCCAGCTCGCCGTACTCGCCGTTGACGCGGCCGACCAGCACCTCCACGTGCTCGCGCAGCTCCTGGTAGGCGCCGACGTTCTCCCGGGACGGGCTGGCCACCTGGATGAGCGTGGTGCTCGCCGCCTCGATGCGGCCGTCCTGCAGGAGCTCGCCGTACGCCTTGATGCGGTGGCGGATGCCCTTGGTGTAGTCGAGGCGGTCGACGCCGAGCATCACCACCTCGGGGTCGCCCAGGTCCGCACGGATCTCCTTCGCACGGGCCTGGATCTCGGGCTTGCGGGCGAGCTCGTCGAAGTGCTGGGTGTCGATCGAGATGGGGAACGCGGCGGCCCGGACCCGGCGGCCGGGGTTGGGGTCGTCGGACCCCATGGACACGACGGACCCGCGCGTGGGGTGGTCGGTGAGCCGACGCACGGCACGCACGAAGTTCGAGGCGTCGCCGCCGCGCTGGAACCCGATGAGGTCGGCGCCCAGCAGCCCTTCGACGATGTTCTTGCGCCACGGGAGCTGCTGGAACAGCTCGACCGGGGGGAACGGGATGTGGTCGAAGAACCCGATGCGCAGGTCGGGGCGCAGCTCGCGCAGCATGCGGGGGACGAGCTGCAGCTGGTAGTCGTGCACCCAGACGACCGCGCCGCGCGCGGCCTGTGCGGCGGCGGCCTCGGCGAAGCGCTGGTTCACGCGCCGGTAGGCGTCCCACCACTGCCGGTGGTACGTCGGCGGGGCGATGACGTCGTGGTACAGCGGCCACAGGGTGTCGTTGGAGAAGCCCTCGTAGTAGCGCTCGATCTCGTCGGCGGAGAGCGTCACCGGCACGAGCAGCATGCCGTCGGCCTCGAACGGCTCGTGGGCCAGGTCGGGGGCGCCGGACCAGCCCACCCAGGCGCCGTCGGCCTCGCGCATGACGGGTTCGAGCGCGGTGACGAGTCCGCCGGGGGACCGCTTCCAGTCCACGTTGCCGTCGTCGTCGACCGCGAAGTCGACCGGGAGCCGGTTCGCCACGACCACGAGGTCGTACCCGGTGCTGCTCGAACTGCTGGACGTGCCCTGACCTGCCAAAGGTTTCTCCCTGAGTCGGTGGACGCCTGCCTGCCCGGACAGGGTAGCGGTGTGCCCAGAGCGACCTTACCGACCGGGACGCTTCCCTGCCCGGGCACGACGGCGGACCGCGGCCGGAGCGGGCCGGTCCCGGCGGGCCGGGACGCGACGAGGCGGCCCCGGCGCTACGGTGTGGGCCATGGGTGCGGGTGACGACACGCGGGTGCTTCCGACGCAGGGCTCCGACGAGGTCCCTGCCGCGAGCGCTGCCCGGGTGCCCGACGGCGCGCGCCGCGAGACGTACGACGCCGCGGCCGGCGGGACCCTGCCGCCCGGCACCGACATCGGCGGGTACACCGTCGTGGCCGTGCTCGGTCGTGGCGCCATGGGGGCGGTCTACGAGGCGCGCGACGGCGGTGGCGTGCGTGTCGCCCTGAAGGTGCTGCACGCGCACGTCGACGCCAACCCTGCCGGCCGGCAGCGGCTGCGCCGGGAGGTCGCGGCCCTGCAGCGCCTGCGGCACCCCGCCGTCGCGCAGGTGCTGGACGCGGAGTTCGAGGGGCCGCACGCGTTCGTCGTCACCGAGCTCGTCGAGGGGCTGACCCTCGAGGAGGAGGTCGACGCCCGCGGCCCGCTGGACCAGGCCGACCTGTTCTCCCTGGCCGACCAGCTCGCCGACGCTCTCGAGTCCGTGCACGGCGCGGGCGTGGTGCACCGTGACCTCAAGCCGTCCAACGTGATGGTGACCGGGCAGGGGCCGTCCCTCATCGACTTCGGGATCGCCCAGAGCCCGGGCGACCCGCGCACCACCATGGCGGGGTTCGTCATGGGCACGCCCGGATACATCGCTCCCGAGCTGCTCGACGGCGGCGACCCGGTGCCCGAGTCGGACTGGTGGAGCTGGGCGGCGCTGCTCGCCTTCGCGGCGACCGGACGTTCGCCGTTCGGGGTGCGGCCCACCGACCTGGTGCTGAAGCGGTCGCGGCAGGGCCGCGCGGACCTCGTCGGTGTGCCCGCCCGCACGGCGGCGGCGCTCGCGGGGGCCCTGCACGCCGACCCGACGCAGCGATGGGGGCCGACCGACGTCGTGCGGGCGATCCGTCGCGACCTGGACGACGAGGACGCCGCCGTCGTCGGGGTGCCGGCCGACCCGAACGCCACGCAGCGCATCGTCGTGGCCGCGGGGGCCGCGACCGCGGCGGTGGCCGGGGCAGGGGTCGCCGCGGACCGTTCCCCGGACGCCGTCACCAGCGGGGACGACGTCGGCAGCCCGGCGGACGACGAAGGCCCGGCTGCGGGGCGACCCGCCGCGACCCCGGCGGGTGCTGCGGCCGACGAGACCGCCGTCGTCGGACCTCCCGTACCCGACGCCGCCTCGACGATGACCGCGGACGAACGGGACCGCGTGGCGGCCAACGACGGCGGGACGCGCGCCATCCCGCTGGGGGACGCCCGCTACCGCACCTACGAGCAGATCGCCGAGGAGACGCCGGACACCGACCTGGAGCCGGAGGCGCCCCCCGAGCCGTACACGGCGCCGGCGCACCGGCGGCGGTGGGGCACGGTGCTCGCCCTGGGCGTGCCGTTCGCGATCCTCGCCGCCTTCTACCCGCTGATCGGGTTCGGGGTGTTCGTGGGCGTGACGGTGCTGTGCCGGATCGTCGGGACCTCGGCCTCCCGCTTCCACGAGCGGCGGGAGCGGCGCGGGGTGCGGCGCTCGGACGGGTGGCTGGCCGTGCTGCTCTTCCCGTACCACGCCGTCGTCGGGGCGCTCGGCATCATCCCGGCAGCCGTGGTCGGCGGGTGCGTCGGGCTGCTGGCGATCATGGGCGGGTACTGGCTGTTCGGGGACGGCAACCTGATCGTCATGCCGCTGGGCGACGTCGAGTCGCGCTCGGTGGGCGGGCGCAACGAACCCGTCGTGTTCACCGCCGTCCTCGCGGTCGCGATGGTGCTCGCGGTGCTGGCCACGTGGTTCGGGCCGGCCGGCCGCACGGCCCGGGACGGTGCGCGGCGGATCCTCAACAACCTCGCGCCGGGTCTGATCGGCGCGGCCGTCGTGGTCGTCGTCTGCCTGGTCGGGTCCGCGGTCCTCGGGTCGCAGCTGCTGGAGGGCGCGGCGGAGGTCGAGTGGTGGCCGATGGACGGACCGCCGTCGTTCATGTGACCTCCCAGGTTGCTCCCAGGTGGTGTCCCTAGGGTGGTCGGACCCGCGGTCCGACCGCGACGGTAGGCTGACCCGCGGATCCCGACCGTCCCACCGAAGGACTCCTACACACGATGTCGAACAAGCAGAACAAGGCCGACCGGCGCGAGGCGGCCCGGGCCGAGGCGCTGGCTCTCCAGCAGAAGCAGGTGTCCCGCGACAAGCGCAACCGCGTGATCATCTTCACCGTGCTCGGCGTCGCGATCGCCGCGCTGGTCGGTGTCGCGGCGTTCATCCTGGTCAACGAGGCCTCCAAGAAGGACGTCGAGGACGTCGCGCTGTCGGAGGTGGAGAACGTCCCCTCGACGGCGAACGCGGACGGCGGCATCCCGGTGGGGTCGGACCTCGTGGCCGGCACGGAGAACGCGGGCACCCCGACCGTCGACGTGTACCTGGACTACATGTGCCCCGTGTGCGGCCAGTTCGAGGACGTCAACGCCGCCGACGTCGAGACGATGGCGACCGAGGGTGACGCGACCGTCGTCTACTACCCGGTCTCCATCCTGGACCGCCTCTCGCGCAGCACGGAGTACTCGACGCGTGCCGCCGCGTCGGCCTACTGGGTGGCCGACCAGGCTCCCGAGGCGTTCTTCGCCTACAACGAGGCCCTGTTCGCCAACCAGCCCGACGAGAACACGCCCGGCCTGGACAACGAGGAGCTCGCCACGATCGCCGAGGAGGCGGGCGTCCCCGCCGACGTCGCCGCGGGGATCTCCGACGGCACGGCCCGGGCCACGTACGGGCAGTACGCCTACTCGCTGACGAACGCCGCCACGGAGAACCCGGACCTGCTCAACTCGAGCGGCAGCTTCGGGACCCCGACGGTGCTGGTCGACGGTGAGCGCTTCGAGCAGTGGGGCACCCCGGGTGCGCTGCTCGCGGCGGCCCAGGGCGGCACGGACGAGTCGTCGGAGGAGTCCTCCGAGGGCTGATCCCTCCTCCCGTCGCTGCGGGTATGAGATCTGCAGTCCTGGATCGCTCCGGGGCTGCAGATTTCATACCCGCAGCGGTTCGGCGGGGGCCGCACGGTCGGTACGATGGGCCCCGCCTCGCCGCCTTAGCTCAGCTGGTAGAGCTCCCGTCTTGTAAACGGAAGGTCGTCGGTTCGAACCCGACAGGCGGCTCCGACCAGCACGTTGTGGGCGCACTTCGTGGCCCGTTCGGCCCGGCAGAACGGGCGAAACGGGCCAGGGAGTGCGCCCACAGTGCGTTCGACGGCGGTCTCAGCGCTCCGAGGGCGGCCACGGCTTCGGCTCGGGCCACTTCGGCGTCCGGCCGTCGCCGCTCGACGTGCCCCGGATCCGGCGCTGCACCCACGGCAGCACGTGCGCCCGCGCCCACTGGGCGTCCTCGCGGGCCCGCTGGCGCAGCGGTGCTGCGGGTGCGGCCTCCAGCGGGGCGTCGAAGTCGGGGTCGTCCGGTGCCAGCCCCAGCCCGACGAGCGCGGCGTTCGCGATGCGCCGGTGCCCCTCGTCGGTGAGGTGGATCCGGTCGTCGGACCACATGCGCAGGTCGAACAGGGACCGCAGCCCCCAGGTGTCGAGCACGTGCGCGCCGTGGCGCCGCGCGATCGACCAGATGTTGGCGTTGTACTGACCCACCCGCCCGCTGGTGACGCTCAACGGGCCGCCGGCGCGGAACCCGGTGCCCATCAGGACGTCGGCGCCGGTCGCGCGGATCGCGGCGACCGCCTCCTCGAGGCGTCGGGAGATCCCGTTGATGTCCGCCTGGGGTCGCAGGATGTCGTTGCCGCCGCCGACCAGCGAGACCAGGTCGGGCTGCATCGCCAGGGCGATCTCGAGCTGCCGGTCCACGATCTGCGGCAGCTTGAGGCCGCGGATGGCGAGGTTGGCGTACTCGAAGGGCTCGTCGCCGCGACGTGCGGCGAGGTGGTCGGCGAGCCGGTCGGTCCAGCCGCGCTGCACCGCCGTCGTCTCGGTGCCGGCGGGGGCGCGCGTGCCGTCGTCGTACGGGTACGGGTCCCACAGGCCCTCGGAGAACGAGTCGCCGAGGGCGACGTAGCGGGACCAGCGCGGGGTGGGGTCAGAAGTCACCGACCCATTCTGCACCGGTTCCCACCTTTGGTTGCTCAGGGCAGCCGCCAGTCGACCGGGGTGCCGCCCTGCTGCTCGAGCAGGCTGTTGACGCGCGAGAACGGCTTGGACCCGAAGAACCCCCGGTACGCGGCCAGCGGGCTCGGGTGCGCGGACTCGACCGTCGGCGTTCCGCCCAGCCAGGGCTTCAGCGACATCGCGTCCCGCCCCCACAGGATGGCCACCAGCGGCCCGCCGCGCGCCACCAGCGCCTTGATCGCGGCCTCCGTGACCGGCTCCCAGCCCTTGCCCCGGTGCGACGCCGGCTGCCCCGGCTGCACCGTGAGCACGCGGTTGAGCATCATCACGCCCTGGTCCGCCCACGGGCTCAGGTCGCCGGAGCTCGGCGCCGGCGCGCCGACGTCGTCCGCGAGCTCGGTGAAGATGTTCACCAGCGACTTCGGCAGCGGGCGCACGTGCGGCTGCACCGAGAACGACAGCCCCATCGGGTGACCCGGCGTGGGGTAGGGGTCCTGGCCCACCACGAGCACCCGGACGTCCGCCAGGGGGCGCCGGAACGCCGCGAACACGTCGTCCGGCGCCGGCAGATACCGGCGGCCCGCCGCGACCTCGGCGCGCAGGAAGTCGCCCATCGCGTGGATCTGCGGCGCGACGTCCGCCAGCGCCGTCGCCCAGTCCGGGGCCATGACCCGGTCCAGCGCCGCGCGGCGGGGGCTGTCGGCGCCCGACGGCGGTGCGGCCTCGGGTGCGGGCGCTGCGGCAGGTGCGGGGTCCGGCGTCGTCTCCACGGCGGCGACGCTAGCAGCCGGTCCGGGCCGGCGGCAGAGGCTGCGACTCGCGGGCGCCGGTGCCCGGAGCGACGCCCGAAGTGCCCCATACTGGGCCGCATGAGCGAGATGCTGGTCCAGGAGGTCGACGTCGCGACGCAGGCTCCGTCGTCGGACGCCACCGAGGCGCTGTCCGACCGCGATCGCGAGATCCTCGCCTTCGAGAAGCAGTGGTGGAAGTACGCCGGCTCCAAGGAGCAGGCCGTGCGCGAGCTGTTCGACATGTCGGCCACGCGGTACTACCAGGTGCTCAACGCCCTCATCGACACACCCGAGGCGCTGGAGCACGACCCGATGCTCGTCAAGCGGCTTCGACGCATGCGATCCACCCGGCAGCGCGCCCGCAGCGCGCGCCGCGCCGACGGCACCCGGGGCTGAACAACGCTGACGCGACTTGTGACCAAGGTGGGTATGGCTCCGCCCGACGAACCGCTACCCTGTCCGGCGTGAGCAAGAGCCAGTACCCCTACCCGCCCGACGAGTTCGACGTCCGCGGCCCCGAGGGCGCGCCGGTCGGCGTGCACCGCGAGCCCCGCAGCGGGTGGAGCTCGGTCTGGCCGTTCCTGCTCGTCGCCGTCGTCTTCGGCGGTCTCGCGCTCGGCGTCATGACCTACCTGTCGGACAGCGACCCGAGCACCGAGAACCCGCCGACCGCCGCCGAGCAGTCCGCCTCCCCGGACGCCTCCGCCGACGAGGGTGGCGGTGAGGGCTCCGGTGAGGGCGACGCGGAAGGTTCCGGCGAGGGCGAGGGCGACGGCTCCGGCGAGGGCGACGGCTCAGGCGACGGGGAGTCGACCGAGGAGCCCAGCGAGGAGCCGTCCGAGGAGGCGACCGACGTGGCAGCGCTGCTCGAGGCTGCCGACACCAGCGCCTACGTCCGCGTCCTCAACGACGGGGGTCCTTCTGGCGAGGCCGGCCGGGGCTCGGACGCGCTCGGTGCGCAGGGGTTCACCAACGCTGTCGCCGACAACTACCCGACCGACGACTCGGGGCAGACGACGAACGTCGTCTGGTACACCGAAGGTCGGGCGGAGACCGCTGCCGCCGTCGCTGCGGTCCTCGGCGTCCCCGCGGAGGAGACCTCGGAGCAGGCGCTGTCCGACGGCGACGTCATCGTGGTCATCAAGCAGGAGCTCGACATCGCCGAGTGACCCACGGGTCCCGCGGCGTGGCGACATCCCGACGCGCGGTGCTTCCACCGTGTGATCTGGGCCACTAGTCTCCTGCTCATCGCAGGGTGAGCGCCCTGCGCCCCAGGACGACGAGGAGACACGCATGGCCCAGGGCACCGTCAAGTGGTTCAACGGCGAGAAGGGGTACGGGTTCATCACCCCCGACGACGGCGGGCAGGACCTGTTCGTGCACTACAGCTCGATCCAGTCGGACGGCTACCGGACCCTCGACGAGGGGCAGTCCGTGGAGTTCGAGGTCGGGCAGGGCCAGAAGGGGCCGCAGGCCGAGCAGGTCCAGCCGCTCTGACGGTCGCACCGGGAGGCCGGTGTCCGACGGCGCAGCGTCGCGTCGCGGACGCCGGCCTCCGTCGTGTCCGGGGTGCCGCCGTCGTCCCGCTCGCCGAGTCCCGGCGCGTCGTCCTCTCCCGCGAGCCCGTCGAGCGTGCCGGGTTGTTCCCCATAGCGGCGCGATGAGGACCATTCCGGCACGCTCGACGAGCTCGGGGCTGCGGTGGTCGTGCGCCGACGGCGAACGTCTTGCACTCGCGGGTCGAGAGTGCCAATAATGTGGTTAGCACTCTCGGCTGTCGAGTGACAGCCGCAGGGTGACCCACCTCGGTCGAACGGTGAGGCCCGGCCGCGTGCGTGACGTGAACGCCCGCGGAAGGGTCGTCCGTCGCGGGCACCGCCGACCACCGACACGCCACAGCGGAGGATCAATCCCCATGGCCAAGATCATCGCGTTCGACGAGGAAGCTCGTCGGAGCATGGAGCGCGGGCTCAACCAGCTCGCCGACACCGTCAAGGTCACGCTCGGCCCCAAGGGTCGCAACGTCGTCCTGGACAAGAAGTGGGGCGCCCCCACGATCACCAACGACGGTGTCTCCATCGCCAAGGAGATCGAGCTCGAGGACGCCTACGAGAAGATCGGCGCCGAGCTCGTCAAGGAGGTCGCCAAGAAGACGGACGACGTCGCGGGTGACGGCACCACCACCGCCACCGTGCTCGCCCAGGCGCTCGTGCGCGAGGGCCTGCGCGTCGTCGCCGCCGGCGCCAACCCGATCGCCGTCAAGCGCGGCATCGAGAAGGCCACCGACGCGGTCACCGAGCAGCTCCTCAACGCTGCCAAGGAGATCGAGACCAAGGAGCAGATCGCTGCGACCGCCGGCATCTCCGCGGGCGACCCGGCGATCGGCGAGCTCATCGCCGAGGCCCTCGACAAGGTCGGCAAGGAGGGCGTCGTCACCGTCGAGGAGTCGAACACCTTCGGCCTCGAGCTCGAGCTCACCGAGGGCATGCGCTTCGACAAGGGCTTCCTCGCCCGCTACTTCGAGACGGACCCGGAGCGCCAGGAGGCCGTCCTCGAGGACCCGTACGTCCTGATCGTCGAGTCGAAGATCTCGAACGTCAAGGACCTGCTGCCGGTCCTCGACCAGGTCATGAAGACCAACCGCTCGCTGCTGATCATCGCCGAGGACGTCGAGGGCGAGGCCCTGGCGACCCTGGTGCTGAACAAGATCCGCGGCACCTTCAAGTCCGTCGCCGTCAAGGCCCCGGGCTTCGGCGACCGCCGCAAGGCCATGCTGCAGGACATCGCGATCCTGACCGGTGGCCAGGTCATCACCGAGACGGTCGGCCTCACGCTGGAGAACGCCACGCTCGAGGAGCTCGGCCAGGCGCGCAAGGTCGTCGTCACCAAGGACGAGACCACGATCGTCGAGGGTGCCGGCGACGCCGACCTCATCGAGGGTCGCGTGCAGCAGATCCGCTCCGAGATCGACAAGTCCGACTCGGACTACGACCGCGAGAAGCTCCAGGAGCGCCTCGCCAAGCTGGCCGGCGGCGTGGCCGTCATCAAGGCCGGCGCGGCGACCGAGGTCGAGCTCAAGGAGCGCAAGCACCGCATCGAGGACGCCGTGCGCAACGCGAAGGCCGCCGTCGAGGAGGGCATCGTCGCCGGTGGTGGCGTCGCGCTCCTGCAGGCCGGTGCCGCCGCGTTCGCCAAGCTCGAGCTCGACGGTGACGAGGCGACCGGTGCGCAGATCGTCAACGCGGCGATCTCGGCCCCGCTCAAGCAGATCGCGATCAACGCCGGCCTCGAGGGCGGCGTCGTGGCGGAGAAGGTCAAGGACCTCACCCCCGGCTGGGGCCTGAACGCCGCCACGGGCGTGTACGAGGACCTGCTGGCCGCCGGCGTCAACGACCCGGTCAAGGTCACGCGCTCCGCGCTGCAGAACGCCGCGTCGATCGCCGCGCTGTTCCTCACCACCGAGGCGGTCGTCGCCGACAAGCCGGAGCCCGCCGCGGCCCCGGCCGGTGACGGCGGCATGGGCGACATGGGCGGCATGGGCTTCTGATCCCTGCCGGTCCGGCGCGGCCCTGACCGCGTCAGCCTGTACGACGACGGCCGGTCACCTCTGCGGAGGTGGCCGGCCGTCGTCGTGGCGGGTGGTGGTCAGCGGGTGGCGAAGAGCCGCGTCGCCTGGCTCTCGGCCTCGGCGTAGGTGGTCGACGCCGACTGCAGCGCCGTCGTCACGGAGTCCAGGGCCGCCTCCACCTGCGTCTGGGTGGACTGCCACTGCGTCATCACACCGGCGAACGACGTCGCCGCGCTGCCGTGCCAGCTCGCCTGCAGGTCCTGCAGATGGCGCATCATCGCCGCGACCTCCGACCGGATCGCCCCGACCGAACCGTTGACCGCAGCGCTCGCCTGAGCCACCCGGTCGCTGTCGACCTCGTACCGCACGTTCGTCTCCCTCGTCGTCGTTCCCGGGTCAACCGGGCTGCCGCCGACGTTAGGGGCTCGGGGCGCTGCACCGCCGCCGTCGTCCACAGCCTGTGGACAGCGTGCTACCTCGCGGGAAGTTTGCCTACCTCGCGGAGGGGTTGCCTACCCCACCGGAACGTTGCCTACCTCGCGGAAAGGTCGCCTATGTGGGGTGAACGTTGCCTACCTCGCGGGTGCGGGTGCGGGCAGCGGGGGGCGACCAGGGGGGTCAGCGGGGAGCCGGACCCGCCGGCGCCTGCGCGGCGAGCTGCTTGCGCTCCTTGACCAGCCGGTGCAGCTCGGCGTCGAGGTTCTGCCGCGCCGGCTCCTCCCACGTGGCTCCGAGCGGGCTCGCGTAGAGCCGCGAGCGTCCCAGGAGCTTGGTGAGCACCTTGATCCGGGCGTCCAGGTAGTCGCCGAGCGGGATGTGGGCGTACTCGGCGCGGATGGAGCGCACGTACTCCTTGTAGCGCTGCGGCTCGGCGGCGAGCATGCCCAGGTCGGCGTCGTTGAGCACCGCGGAGTCGAAGTCCCCGGACTGCGGCTTGTGCCGCGCCAGGGTGTCGACGAGCTCGGCCACGCGGTCCGCGGACTCGGCGGACAGGCCGAGCGCCTCGAGCTGGGTGCGGGCCAGCTCGCCGCTGAGCGTCGTCTGCTCACCGCCGGTGGTCGCGTAGGCCACCTTGCGGTCGGCGTCGAACACGGCGCCGTGGTACCAGGCCGCGAGGCGGACCAGGTCGGGTTCGTGCGTCTCGTGCGCCAGCTCGTCGACGCGGTGCAGCACCGCGGCGAGGTGGCGCAGGTTGTGGAAGTGCCGGTCGGGCTCGGACCAGCGGTTGATCAGCTCTTCACCGACCGTGCGGATCGCGTCCTCCGAGGCGGTCGCCCCGGCTCCGAGGCACGAGCGGACGAACGCAGAGAGGAACCACTGCGGTGCGTCGGCGTTGACCACGCCCATCGCTATCAAGACCTTCGTCGTGAGGTATCGGACGGCTCAAGTCCAGGTTACGACCGTCCACCGACACTCACGTCGGCGACCCGCGCAACCGGAATGGGCCGTCACGCATCGTAGCGGTCCGAGCGCGGCAACTGAACCCGCACGGTCATGCCGCCACCGGAGGTCTCGGTCACCGTGGCGCGGCCGCCGTGGGCGCCCAGGATCGCGGCCACGATGGCCAGTCCCAGCCCGGATCCGCCGGACTCCCGGTTCCGTGAGGAGTCGGCGCGGTAGAAGCGCTCGAAGATCCGTTCGCCCTGCTCGGCCGAGACGCCCGGCCCGTGGTCGCGGACCTCGACGACCGCTCCGCCGTCGGCCGACGGCCCGAGCGCGAGCTCGGCCGGCGTCCCGGCAGGGGTGTGCCGGGCGACGTTGCCGACCAGGTTGGTCAGCACCTGGCGCAGGCGGTCGTGGTCGCCGGTGACGACCAGGGACGACGGCGGTGCCTCGCCCGGTCGCAGGCCGGTCACCGCGACGTCGCGGGTCGGGTCGAGGGCGTGCAGGTCCTGGGCCGTGTCCTGTGCCAGCTCGGCCAGGTCCACGGGCTCGTGCCGCATCGGCCGGCCCTCGTCGAGGCGGGCGAGCACCAGCAGGTCGTTGACGAGCGTGCCCATGCGCCGCGCGGAGTCCTCGATGCGGACCATCGTGTCCTCGACCTTGTCGGCGGTGTCCAGGGCACCCATCCGGTAGAGCTCGCCGTACCCCTTGACGGTGGCCAGCGGGGTGCGCAGCTCGTGGCTCGCGTCCGAGACGAACCGGCGCATCCGCTGCTCGGAGGCCTCCTGCGCGGCGAACGCCGCCTCGATCTGCGTGAGCATCGCGTTGAGCGAGTGGGAGAGGGACCCCACCTCCGTCGTCGGCGGCTGGTCGGGCACGCGGCGGGACAGGTCGCCCTCGGCGATGGCCGCGGCGGTGGTCTCGATCTGGCGCAGCGGGCGCAGCGAGTGCTGCACGAGCCAGAACGCGAGCCCGCCGCCGAGCACCACGATGCCCAGGCCGATCCACAGCAGGGCGTTGCCGAGGTAGTCGCTGGTCTGCTCGACGCCGGCCAGGGGCAACGCGACGTAGGCTGCGCCCTCGATGTTCGCGGGGTCGGTGCCGCAGGGGATCGACACGACCCGCCACTGGGACGGGTCGGTGCCCCCGCCGGAGTCCACGGTGAACGGGTCGAGTCCGCGCTCGACGACGGTGTCCACCGATTCGTCGGGGATCTGCGGCGTCCCGAACTTCGCGAGGTTCTGCGGCCAGCCGAGCCCGTCGGAGTCGACGCCGTTGCACTCGTGGAGCACGACGGCGTACTCGCTGGGGATGCGGGGCCCGGTGTTGCCCGGGTTGCGCACCGTCAGCTGCGCCACGCTCTGCGCCGACTGCTGGAGCTGGGTGTCGACCTCGTCGATGAGGTAGTTCGACACGACCGTGCGCGTGGAGATGCCGGCCGCGACCAGCCCGGCACCCAGCAGCAGCACGATGATGGTCACGAGCCGTGCGCGCAGCGGGATGCGCGCCAACCAGCCCCAGCGGCGCTCGCCGTCGTCGCCGGCCGGTGTCTCCGTCGTCGTACCGGGACCGTCCGTCGTCGTGCCCGACGGCGGTCCCTGCGTGCCGGGGGTCGCTGCGGTGCCGCCGTCGTCGGGCGCCGCGAACCGCGGCTCGCCGCCAGGGCCGGCCGTCATCGCTGCGGGACGCGCAGCAGGTACCCGACGCCCCGCTTGGTGTGGATCAGGGCGGGCAGCTCCACGTCCGTGCCGTCCGGACCGGGCACGCTGAGGTGGTCGATCTTGCGGCGCAGGTAGGAGATGTAGGACTCGACGATGTTGGCGTCGCCGCCCCAGTCGTACTGCCACACGTGGTCCAGGATCTGCGCCTTGGACAGCACCCGACCGGCGTTGAGCATCAGGTAGCGCAGCAGCTTGAACTCGGTGGGGGACAGCTCGATCTCGACGCCGGCGCGGCGCACCTCGTGGGAGTCCTCGTCCATCTCGAGGTCGCCGACGCGCAGCACGGCGTCGTCCTCGGGCTCGCCGCCGGCCGTGCGGCGCAGCACGGCACGGATGCGGGCCACGACCTCCTCGAGGCTGAACGGTTTGGTGACGTAGTCGTCGCCGCCGACCGTCAGCCCCTGGATCTTGTCCTGGGTGTCGTCCCGGGCCGTCAGGAACAGCACCGGGGTGTGCTTGCCCGTGGCGCGCATCCGCCGGGTGACGGTGAACCCGTCCATGTCCGGCAGCATGACGTCGAGGACCACCAGGTCCGGCTCGGTGTCCCGCACGAGCTGCAGGGCGTTCGCACCGTCGGCGGCCGCGTGGACCTCGAACCCGGCGAAGCGCAGGGAGGTGGACAGCAGCTCGCGGATGTTCGGTTCGTCGTCGACGACGACGAGCCGCGCCTCGGGGGTGTCGGTCGTGGTGGCCATGGATCCAGTGTGCGACGCGATGCTGGAGGTTTCCTGGACGACGGCGGGTGATTCGCGGCGCGCCGCGGCCCCGGTGCCGATACGCTCGCGGCGACGTCCGCGACCAGGAGGAACCCCGTGACGCAGCAGCAGGCCGACACCCCCGGCGCCGGCGACCCGGACGGTCCGGCGACCCGCACGTCGGGCCGCGGCGCCACCGTCCGGCGCTGGACCGCCGGTGTGCTCGTGGTGATCACCACCCTCATGGTGGTGGCCTCCAGCGTCGCCGTGTGGGCGCACCGGACCGTGCTGGACACCGACCAGTTCATGGATGCCGTCGGGCCCGCCGTCGAGGACCCCGCGTTCTACGAGGCGCTCGCCGACAACGTCAGCGAACAGGCGCTGCTCGCCCTCGACCTGGACTCCCGCGTCTCGGAGCGGCTCGCCGAGGCCGACGAGGCGCTCGCCGCCGCGCTGGTGGCACGCCTCGACGTCGAGCCCGGGCCGCTGACCGACGCCCTGCTCGACCGCGTCGACCGCCCCACCCTGGCCTCCCTGACCCCGGTCGTCGCGGGGTGGCTGGAGGAGCGCGTCGACACGGTGGTGCACCGGCTGATCACGTCCGAGCAGTTCAGGGACCGGCTGCCGCAGCTCGTCGAGCGCGCTCACGGGGCCGCGATCGGTCTCGCCCGGGCCGAGGTCGAGGACTACCCGAACGTCTACCTCACCGACGACGCCGTGGTGCTCAACACGATCCCGATCGTCACCGAGGCGCTGCGCGAGGCGCTCGGCGGGCTCGGCGACATGCTGCCCGACGTCACGCTGCCCGACGCCGTGTCCGAGCGAGCGCCCGAGGCGCGGGCCCAGCTCGGCGAGGCGCTCGGCCGCGAGCTGCCCGAGGAGTTCGGCCAGGTCGCCCTCATGGACCGGGAGACGTTCGAGCTGGTGCAGGGGACCGTCGTGACCGTGGACCGCGCCGTGTGGGCGCTGGTGGCGATCACGCTGCTGCTGATCGTGGCGACCGTCATGGTGGCGCCCGACCGGCGGCGCGGCACGGTGCAGCTCGGCCTCGGCGTCGTGGCGGGCGTCGTGATCGTCGTGGCGCTCGTGTCCCAGCTGCGCGGCGTCGTCGTCGACGTGGCGCGGTCACCGGACGGCGTCCGGGTGGCCGGGGTGCTCTACGACGCGGTCACCACCGGGGTGCGGGACATCTTCTGGCTGGTCGGCGCGGTGGCCCTGATCGGTGCTGTCGGCGGGCTGCTCCTGGGCCGGCCGGCGTGGCTGCGCCGGGCGGGGGAGCGCCGGCCGTGGGTGCGGACAGTCTCCGGGCAGGACGGCCGGCTCGCGCGATGGGTCGGTGAGCACGCGGACGGGCTGCGGATCGCCGTGCTGGCCCTCGTGGTGCTGGTCGTCGTGGTCACCGGCTTCCACTGGGTGGCTCTCGTGCTCGCCCTGCTGCTGGGCGCTGCTGCCCTGTGGGGGATCGCCGTGGCGCAGCGTGGCGAGCACCTGCCCGGGGAGCGCGGGGCGGACCCGTTGGGCGCGGACGGCGTCGAGCCGCCCCGCTGACCTCCGTCGCCGCTCCGATCAGCTGTGGGCGCAGAAGTTGGCCCGTTTCGCCCTTTTTGCCGGGCGGAACGGGCCAACTTCTGCGCCCACAGCGGCGAGCGAGAGGGCCGGTCAGAGGAAGCGGACCGGGTCGAACTCCTCGATCGGGATGATCCGCACCCGCGGCAGCGCGCTCGTGAAGGCGTCCGCGTCGCCCTCCAGGTCGAAGATCTCCAGCCCCTCCTCGGTCAGCGCGGTGAGCTGACCGTTCACGAACTCCCGGAACGCCAGCAGGCCGACGCGCCGGTCCTCGTCCAGCAGGTGCTGGATCTGCGGCAGGAAGTCGCCGTCGTGGCTGGCCAGCAGCACGTCCGCGTCGCGGTCGGCGATCGCGTCCAGCGTCAGCTGGATACCTACGTCGACCACCTTCTCGTCGGCGCTCGCCGACAGCGGGATCGGCCGGTAGCCCATGGCGAGCAGCGCCTGCACGAACGACATGGGCATCTGCCCGCTGGTCGCGTTGAGGAAGAACAGCGGCACGACGTCCTGGTCCCAGACCTTGCGCGCGAACGTGGTGATGCGGTCCCAGCGGGGCCGCTCCTCCGGGTTCGGGCGCCGGTTGAGCACGTTCATGCCCAGGGTCGCGTCGATGTTCTCCCCGTCGACGAGCAGGTACGTGGTGCGCGGGCTGCGCTGCACCGGGGCGTCGGACGGGTCGGGGAAGGGGGCGGCCATGAGCACAGCGTACGCGCGCACGGCGGCCGTGGCCGGGGACGACGGCGGACGGGCGCCCCGGGTGCGGGTTCCAGCGCGACGCGTGTGCCGCCGTCGTCCGCGACGTAGGCAACTCCGTCGCGAGGTAGGCGACCTTCCCGTCAGGTAGGCGGGGAGCGCGGCTCAGGCGGCGACGTCGTCCGTGCCCGCCGGCTGCCGGTGCTGCTCGACGGCGGCACGCACCTGGTCGAGGAACGCCCCCGCGAGCAGCGCGCCGGTCGTGGCCAGCCCGTCGTCGTGCGCGGTCACCTGGGCGTGCACGACCGCGGTGTCGACGTCGGTGCACCCCAGCGCCCAGCGCACGGCCAACGACGGGCTCGCCTCCGGGTGGAACTGCACGCCGAGCGCCGACCCCCACCGGAACGCCTGGTAGGGGTACGTGTCCGACCAGCCGAGCCACTGCGCGCCCCGGGGCGGTTCGATGACGGCGTCCGCGTGCATCGAGACGACAGGCGTGGCGCACGCCGGGTCCTCCAGCTCGTCGGCGTCCGTCGCGCCGGTCGCCCGCACCACCGGTCCGAGCACCGGATCCTGCAGCGCCTCGGGCCGCCAGTGCACACCGACGACGCCGGCCTCCCGCCCGGGTGGCGCCGCGACCGCCACGCTGCCCCCGCCGGCGGCCGCCATGAGCTGCGCTCCCAGGCAGATGCCGAGCGTCGGCAGTCCCGCTGCCACCGCCTCGACCAGCAGTGCGCGGACGGCGGGCAGCCAGGGCGCCTCGTCGTCGGCGTAGGCGTTCATCTGGCCGCCGAGGACGACGAGGCCGTCGCCGCACTCCGCCGGGGTCGGCACGGGATCGCCGTCGTGGAGCCGCACGAGGTGCACGTCACCGAGCAGGCCCGTGAACCGGTCCAGCGGCACGTCCGAGGAGTGCTGCAGCACCGTCACGCGGGGAGTCCAGAAGTCGTGGTACTGGTTCACGGCGCCTCACAGTAGACCGTCGGCCGGACATGGTCCATGCCCGGCCGACGGAACCCTCGCATTGCCTACCTCGGCGAGACGTTGCCTACCTCGCGGGGAGGTCGCCTACGTCGCGAGGATCGGGCCTACCTCGCGGCGGTGGCCGGTCAGGACTCGATCTGGTTCGGAGGCGTCGAACCGGACTTGAGCGCCGCGAGCCGCGCCTCGAGCTCGATGTCCTCCATCGAACCCTCCAGCTCGGCGAACTGCGATTCCAGCGACGACGCCGCGATCTCCGCCTGGCCCATCGCCTGCGCCTCCTCGCGCCGCACGGCCTCCTCGTAGCGGTTGAGCTCGCTGGTCGGGTCCATGACGTTGATCGAGCTGATGGCGCCCTGGACGGTCTGCTGGGCCTCGGCGGCCTTCTGGCGGGCGACGAGCTGGTCGCGCTTGGACTTGAGGTCGACCAGCTTGTCCTTCATCTGCGTCAGCCCGGTCTTGAGCTTGTCGACGGTGACGCGCTGCTGCTCGATCATGGGCTGGGCGGTCTTGACCTCGCTCTCGGCGTCGAGCTGCTTGCGCAGCGCCACCTTGGCGAGCTGGTCGAACTTGTCGGCATTGGTGGTGTCGCCGGCGGCCCGCTGCTGGTCGGCCTTGCGCGAGGCGGCGAGCGCCTTGGCGCCCCACTCCTGCACGGCCTGGGTGTCCTCGTGGTAGTCCTGCTCGGCCATGCGCAGGTTGCCGATGGTCTGCGCGATGGCCTGCTCGGCCTCGGCGATGTTGTTCGTGTAGTCGCGGATGAGCTGGTCGAGCATCTTCTGCGGGTCCTCGGCGCGGTCGATCAGCGCGTTGATGTTCGCCTTCGCGAGCTGGCCGATGCGGCCGAGGATGCTCTGCTTCTGGTTCATGCCGTGCCTCTTTCGCTGCTGAGCTGCTGCCTGCGGTGTTGTCGTTGTGTAGGACGACGACGGCGGTCGCCCGGTTCCCGTCGGCGTCCGGTCGGGTGGAGGTCCGGTCAGAACCGGCCGCCGCCACCTCCGCGTCCGCCGCCGAAGCTGCCACCGAAACCGCCCCGGCCGCCGCCGAAACCGCCGCGACCGCCCCCGAATCCGCCGCCGCCGAACCCGCCGCCGATCCGGACGGTGGGCCGCCGTCGGCCCATGCGCCGGCGTCGGTGCCGTCCGCCGCCGAGCGCGGTGTCGAGGAGGATCCCTCCCAGGATCATGCCGCCGACGTTCGATTGCCCGCCGGGGCCTCCGGCGAACCCGCCGGGGGCGTTCCATCCGGCGGTGTCGGACTGGGCCATCTGCTGGGCCTGCTGGGCGTAGCGTTCGGCCTGCTGGGCGGCGGCGAGGCCGGCGTGCGGGTCGGTGCTCTGCTGGGCGCGTGCCTGGGCGAGGAGTCGTTCGGCCTCGGTGAGCCGGGTGCGGGCGTCCGGGCCGACGGCGCCGCGCCGGGTGTCGATGTAGCTGCGGGTCGCGCGGATCTGGGAGTCGACGCGTCCGGCGATCTCGCGCAGGAGTGCGCGTGCCCGGGTGTCGGACTCGGCCTGCTGGCGCCGGGGGGCCAGGGCGGCGTCGAGGACGGACTCGGCGGTGGTGAGGCGGGTCAGGGCGGCGAGCGGGTCGCCGCCGTCCTGGGCGGCGCGTGCCTGGTCGGCGGCGGCGCGGGCCTCGGCGACGGCCGCCTGCACGTCGGGGTCGGTGGGGGCGAGCTTGTCGGCGTCGGCGATGTCCTGGGTGATGGACACGAGTCCCTTGCCGAGGTCGGTGCCCACGGTGGCGAGGTCGGAGCCGGCCGAGTCGACGGCGTCGAGGAGGGCGGCCGCCTGGCCGAGGGCGTTCTGCGCGGCGCGGGCCTCGGCGACGGCGAGGGAGCGCTTGTGCTTGGCGACGGCGGTGCGGCCGTCGGCGACGGCCTGGCGGGCGTCGGCGATCAGCCGTGCCGCCTGGTCGGGGTTGTCCGCGACGGAGACGAGCACCTCGGGCGGGTAGGCGGCCGTCAGGCCGTCCAGGGTGGTCCGCGCGACCTCGATGCGCTCGACGAGCTCGCCGGCGCGCTGCTCGGTCTCGTCGAGGACCTCGGGGGCACGGGCGTGCAGCCGCCGCAGCTCGTCGAAGGCCTTCGCCTGCGCGTCGAGGGTGTCGGCAGCGGCGTCGCACCGGTGCACGACGGCGGTGAGCAGCTCGGTGGTCTCGTCGGGTGCGGTGTCGGCGATCCGCTGGCTGGTCGTGAACGCCTCGGTGACCTGTTCCCGGGCCTCGGCGAGCGCGGCGGAGAACTCGCGTGTGGCGTCCACGCCGAACTCGGCCTCGGCGAACCCGAGCTCCTGCTCGGAGGTCCGGATGGCATCGTCGACGGCCACGAGGGTGCTGCCGGCACGGCGGCGCAGCTCCTCGAGCGGCAGCTCCGCGAGGGGGTCGGGTGCCTCGCCGCGCCGTGCCCGGCGTCGGGCCGCCGCGGCCGCGGCCCCGCGGGCGGCCAGCTCGGTGTCCTTCTTGCGAGCCCTGCTCACCAGGACGGCGCCACCGACGACGACGAGCACCACGATGCCCCCGACCGCGACGACGCCGGGGATGCCCGACCCGCCGGACGTGCCGCCGTCGGACCCCCCGAACGGTGAGCTGGCCCCGCCGGAGGCCGTCACCGCGAGCAGGGAGTCCACCGCGGCGACCGTCGCCGCACCCCACTCGTCGTTGCGCAGCTCGTCCTCGGTGGCGTCGCGGACGGCGTCGAGCTGGTCCTCGGACAGCTCGATGTTGTTGTCCCAGCTCATGCCGTAGAGGCGGTCCTCGACGGCGACGGCGAGCAGGAGGTCGTCGGTGCCGAGGCGGGCGTTGTTCGCCGTGGAGTCGGCCCAGGTGCGTCCGTCCATGCCGTCGAACCGGTCGACGTAGACCACGAACAGCTGGTACGGCGTGGTCTCGGCGAGCTCGTCGAGCGACTCCTGCACCTCGGCGACGTCGCCGTCGCTGAGCACTCCTGCGGTGTCGGTCACCTCGCCGTCGAGCTCGGTCAGCGGCGGCTCGGCGGCGGCGGGGGAGGCCAGGAGCAGGGGCAGGGCCGCCAGGGCCGACGCGAGCAGCAGCGCGGCGACGGGCGTTGCGGCCGGGCGTCGCCGCCCGGCCGGGAGGGACGGGATCACGGTCTGCATCGTTCCGCGCCCGTGCGGGCGGCGCAATCTCGGACCGGGTGATGTGCAGTACTGGTCTCCAGGTCGGTCCTGGGGGCGGGTGTGTGCCTAAGGAATCATCATTGCCTGACGGTTCTGTGTCCTGATCGTGACCTTCCGCTGGTTGGATCCTGGTAGAGGGCACCCGGGCTGCCACAGGTTGAGATAAGAAGAAGGGATGGATGTGTTGAGGAGTCGAACGAAGACCCTGGTCATCGCCGCGGTCCTGGGCCTGACCCTCACAGCGTGCGGGGGACTCGATGCGACCACGCTCAGGGACGACGGTACGAGAGCGAGTGCTGGCACCGTGAGTTCCGATTCCTCCGATGTCGCCGATAAGCAGCGGGACCTGATCGCCGGCGACGTCATCCATCTCTCCGAGATGATGGCAAGAGCTCAAGAGAGCTACGCAACTGTGCACCTTGAGTCGAGCATGGACGGTGAGGGCCTCGAGAACGAAGGGCTCTCTGCGATAGTGCAGTCGGGAGACGTCGTTCTGGGCGCAAGTTCTGCCGATCGGCGTATAGACATGACGATGGAAATCATGGACGAACCGATCGAGATGATTCTGGTGGACTCCACGATGTACATGGATCTTGGTGAGTTCGGCGTGGGGGAGGGCGCCTTGCTTTCCCTTCCACTAGATGACCTAGCCGAGGAACCAGGTCTCCTGCGGGCGCTCGACCTGGTGGTCGGCGCCGACCCTGCACTACAGATCAGGCAGTTGTCCGAAGCTGTCATCGGCTTTGAGTACGACGGGCCAGAGGTGATCGACGGAATCGAGCTCGACGTCTACCGGGCGACGCTTGACCCCCGCCGCGTGTCCGATCCCGCACCACTCGTCATGGGCGACGCTGAGCTTGCGCACGTGAGCGCGGCACCGATCTACATGGTGTTCCGCATCGATGCCGATAATTTGCCGGTGGCGATCGATACCGTCTCAGAGGCGGCGGGTCACAAGACTGTGAAGGCTACCCGCTACTCCGACTGGGGCAAGAACGTCTCGATTGAGGCGCCGCCGGCCGAACAGGTCATCCCCTTCGACGAGGTGGTGGCCGAGTGGAACGGTTAAGTTCCGTACCTCCGTCCAGGACCTCGGTGGGGCCGCCGTCGGGCGGACGGCTACTCGATGCCGTCGGCCCGGCGCTCGGCGACCGTGCGGGCCGCCTCGCGCGCGGCGCGCAGGTTCCGGGCGCGGCGTCCGCCCTTGGGGGCGGGGCCGGACGGGTCGCGCAGCATGTCGGAGTCGACCAGCTCGTGGCGGGTCAGGTAGGTGTTGGCGACGGCCTGGATGGTGGCGGCGATCGGCAGCGCGAGGAACGCCCCGAGCGCGCCGAACACCGCGCCGAACGCGAGGACGACGACGAAGCTCACGGCGGGGTTCATCTCCAGCGCGCGGGCGGACACCTTGGGGGAGAAGTACAGGTTCTCGAGCTGCTGGTAGGCGATGATGAACGCCAGCACGGCGACCGCCTGCGGCACCCCCTGGGACGTGAGCGCGACGGCGACGGGCAGGGCACCGCCGATGTAGGTGCCGATCGTGGGGATGAACTGCGAGACGATGCCGGTGAACAGCGCCAGCGGCAGCGCGTACGGCGTGCCCACGATCACCAGGAACACCGCCGTGAAGGCCGCGGACAGCGCCGCGAGCACCACGCGCGAGCTGATGAAGTCCGACACCTTCACCTGCGTGATCTCCCACAGGCGCAGCACCTCGGTCTGGCGGCTGGGGCTCAGCCACCGGCACACGGCGGCCCGGAACTGCGGGCCGGCAGCCATCAGGTAGTAGGTGACCAGCCCGATCGTCAGCGAGGCGAACACGGCGCCGACCACCGTGGTCCCGATCGCCAGGGTGCCCGTGGCGACGTCGGTGCCGTACTCGGCGAGGAGCTGTTCGAGCAGGTCGTCGGACGCCGGCAGGTCGACGTCGAAGCTCGCCTCGATGCTCTCGCTGATGCGCACGTACAGGCCGGGCAGGTTCCCCACGAGCTGCACGAGCTGCTGGACGAACAGGTTGCCGAACATCGCCAGCACCACGATCGCGACGATCACCGACCCGAAGAACGCCGTGCCCGCGGCGACGCCGCGGCGCCAGCCGTGCCGCACCAGCCAGACGACGATCGGTTCCAGGGCCAGCGCGATGAAGAACGCGATGAGCAGGTAGACGAAGACGGTGTTGAGCTGCTGGATCGCGCCCCACACCCAGGCGGCCGCGAAGACGGCGACAGCGCCCATGACGAGCACGCGCGGAACCCAGCGCGGGGGCCGCTTGGAGTCGTGCAGCACCGGGCGTCCGCCGTCGTCGCCGGCCGGGGGCGGGCTGGTCGCCGTGGCGCCGTCGTCGAGGTCGCCGTCGTGATCGGCCATGACCGCACCGTATTGCGCGGCCGTGCCACTGTCGCGTCGCCGCACCCCGGCGAGCCTCCCGCGGCGCTGTGGGCGCACTTCGCGCGCTCCGAGATCACCTCAAAAGGTGCACAGCGGGCCAAGAACTGCGCCCACAGCGGGGTGGGCTACGGCACGGCGTCCAGGTCCTCCGCGTCGACGATGCGGTAGGCGTACCCCTGTTCGGCCAGGAACCGCTGACGGTGCGCCGCGAAGTCCTGGTCCACGGTGTCCCGCGCGACGACGGCGTAGAAGTGCGCCGTCCGCCCGTCCTGCTTGGGGCGCATCACCCGACCCAGGCGCTGCGCCTCCTCCTGCCGGGACCCGAACGACCCCGAGACCTGCACCGCCACCGACGCCTCGGGCAGGTCGATCGAGAAGTTCGCGACCTTGGAGACCACGAGCCGCGAGATCTCCCCGGAACGGAACGCCGAGAACAGCCGCTGGCGCTCGCGGACCGTCGTCGACCCGGTGATCAGCGGCGCGTCGAGGTGCGCGGCGAGCTCCTCGAGCTGGTCGATGTACTGGCCGATCACCAGCACCTGGTCGTCGGTGTGGTCGGCGACGATCCGCTCCACGACCCGGTTCTTGCCCGGCGCGCAGGCGGCGAGCCGGTACTTGTCCTCCGGCTCGGCGGTCGCGTAGACCATGCGCTCGTGCTCGGGCAGGGTGAGGCGCACCTCGACGCAGTCGGCGGGCGCGATGTAGCCCTGCGCCTCGATGTCCTTCCACGGCGCGTCGTACCGCTTGGGCCCGATCAGCGAGAACACCTCGTCCTCGCGGCCGTCCTCGCGCACCAGCGTGGCCGTCAGGCCGAGCCGACGGCGCGCCTGCAGGTCCGCCGTCATGCGGAAGATCGGGGCGGGCAGCAGGTGGACCTCGTCGTAGACGATGAGGCCCCAGTCGCGGGCGTCGAGCAGCTCCAGGTGGGAGTAGACGCCCTTCCGCTTGGTGGTCAGCACCTGGTACGTCGCGATGGTGACGGGGCGGATCTCCTTGCGGGAACCCGAGTACTCGCCGATCTCGTCCTCCGTCAGGGAGGTGCGGCGCACCAGCTCGTCGCGCCACTGGCGGGCGCTGACCGTGTTGGTGACCAGGATGAGCGTGGTGGTCTTGGACTCGGCCATCGCGCCCGCACCGACGATCGTCTTGCCGGCACCGCAGGGCAGCACCACGACGCCGGATCCGCCGTGGAAGAACCCGTCCACGGCCTGCTGCTGGTAGGGCCGCGGCGTCCAGTCGGCGGCCTCCTCGCCCGGGTAGACGGGGTTCGTGGTGGGGCGCAGGTCGATGGCGTGCGCCTCGCCGTCGACGTACCCGGCGAGGTCCTCGGCCGGCCACCCCAGCTTGACCAGGGCCTGCTTGAGGTTGCCGCGCTCGGACGGGTGCACGACGACGGAGCTGTCGTCGATCCGGTCGCCCACCAGGCCCTTGGTCCGCTTGGACTTGAGCACCTCGGCCAGCACGGCGGCGTCGGTGGACTCCAGCACCAGCCCGTGGGTGGGGTGCGAGTGCAGGGTGAGTCGGCCGTAGCGGCCCATCGTCTCGGCGACGTCGACCAGCAGCGCGTGCGGCACCGGGTAGCGCGAGTGCTCGATGAGGGTGTCCACGACCTGCTCGGCGTCGTGCCCGGCCGCGCGGGCGTTCCACAGGCCGAGGTTCGTCAGCCGGTAGGTGTGGATGTGCTCGGGGGCGCGCTCGAGCTCGGCGAACGACGCGATCGCGCGCCGCGCCTCCTCGGCACGGGGGTGGTCGACCTCCAGCAGGATCGACTTGTCGCTCTGGACGATGAGGGAGCCGTCGGGCATGCGTGTCCTTCCGCGGGGCGGACGCCGGGCAGACGTCCAGGATGCCAACGCCGCGGACCCCTGTCGTGTTCCGCGCGGACGCGCATGCCCTCCCTCGACCGTTGTGGGCGCACGTCGTGTGGTCCTCGACCAGGAGGAAAGCCGCATATCGGGCCACGAAGTGCGCCCACAACGGTCGAGGGAGGGGGTCAGTCGGTGGGTTCCACCGCCGCGATGCGGTGCACCGCGATGGTCAGCTCCGCCTCCCGGTCGGCGTCCAGCGCGCGCAGCCGCCCGCCGTCGAGCTTGAGCGGCTTGAGCTCGCGCCGCTCCAGCGCCCCGGCGCCGCCGACCATCTCCACCCAGACCGATCTCCCGTCGCGCAGCGCCTCGGTCAGCTCGGCCAGCGCGTCGCCGGGCTCCGGCCGCACGACGGCGGCACCCGCCGTGCCCGGCCCCGAGCGTCCCGCAGCGCCCCGGCCGTCCGGGGTGCCGTCGTCGGACGCGCCGCCCCCCGAGCCCCCCGTGCCGCCCCGCATTCGGGCGACCAGCTCGGCGCGCGCCTCGTCCGTCGTCGTCCGCACGGCACCGGACCCGCTGCGCCGCGACCACCGGCCGCGGTCCAACCGGTCCGGCCGCCGCAACCGACCGAGCGCCCGCCCGTCCGGACCCTCGAGCGCGGACAGCAGACCCCGTTCACGCAGCAGCTGGTGGAGCTCCGACGCCGGCACGGCCGCCGCCAGGACCGTCGGGGTCAGCCGCACCAGCCCCCACGACGCCAGCGCCGGGTCCTCGGCCAGTCCCGCCAGCACCGTCGGGTCGGCCGCCCGCACGTACGACTGCGCGGCCCCCACTCGCAGTGCCTCGTGCCGGCGCGCGGTGTCCTTGACCAGGTACTCCAGCGGCTGCGGCACGGGCACGGGGGAGCGGGACGCCAGCTCGGACAGCAGGTCCTCGCCGGCGCGGCCGTGGTCCAGCGCACGGGTGACCGAGGCGGTCGTGAACCGCACCGTCGTCGCCGCACCCCGCGACTCCACGTCCGCGGCCTGGTCGATGAGTCGCGCCAGCTCCCGCGACGGCCGGCCCGGGACGATCCCCGTCAGGTCGCCCTGGAGCAGGATCTCCGGCACCTCGGCGGGCAGCACCTGCCGCAGGGCGTCTGCGAGCGCCTCCGGGTCGGGGTCCGCGGTGAGCGCCCGTCCCGGCGCCGACAGCGCCCCCGCACCGGTGACCCCGAGCAGCGCCGCCTCGCGCAGCAGCCCGGCGACGGCGGCGTCCGGGGGCACCGCGCGCGGTGAGTGCCAGCGCAGCACCGTGGCCACGTCGTCGACCCCGAGCGCGGCGCCCGGCTGCGCGGCCAGGGTCTCGAGCACCTGGTCGCGCAGCCGCGGCACCCACGGCTTGTTGAGGTCGGGCGCCAGCGGTGCGCGCACGGCGCCCTTCTCGTCGCGGGACCCCACCTGCCAGGCGGTCCGCCGCGACGTCGACCACGCGAGGGCCAGGGCGGCCCAGCGGTCTGCGTCGTCCGAACCCTCCCAGACGTCCGCCGCGACCGTGGGCCGGTAGGTGGCGGGGCTGTCGCCGTCGTCGGCGACGAGGCCGGCGCTCGCGGCGATCTCGAGGACGACGGCCGCGGTGGGTTCGTCGCACTCGAGGAGCTGGGCGGTGCGTCGCAGGTCGCGCACCCCGAGGCCGCCGGCGCGCAGCACGGCCGGCGGGGTGTCGTCCCAGGCGGTGATCAGGCGGGCGACGCGGCGGACCAGGTCGAGCGCGGCGGCCGCGGCCTCGGCGTCGGTGCTGGGGTCGGGGACCTCGCGGGCGTCGGGCCGCGGTGGGTCGAGGTCGGGTGCCTGGTGGGTGCGGCCTTCGCGCAGCGCGAGGCCGACGGGGCGGGGGAGCAGCACGTGCCGTGATCCGGAGCGGTGCAGGAGCCCGTCGTCGACGAGCGCGTCGACGGCGCGGCGGGCGTCCGTGCCGGCGGCGGGGACGACGCCGACGGGCGGGCCCCAGGTGAGCGCGTCGAGGACGTGGCGTGCGGCGGGTCCGAGGTGGTCGAGACGGGTGAGGTCCGGGCCGTCGGCGACCGCCGGTCCGAGCCCGGCGGGGTAGGGCCCGAGCACCTCGTCGAGCCCGGGGGCGGGGTGGATGCCGGTCTCGTCGTCCCACACGAGCGCTGCGGCGCGCAGCCGGTCCAGGACTTGCGCGATGGCGGACCCCGACTCGGGCGCGCCGATCGCGGCGGCGAGCCGTTCGAGCGTGACCGGGGGGCCGCCGTCGGACAGCGCGAGGAGCGACTCGAGGATCTGCAGCCGCCCGGCGTCGAGGTGGGCGACGGCCCGGTCGAGGCTGGTGCGGCTGCCGGCGCGCGCGGCGAAGGAGCGCAGGGTGGAGGGCGCGGGGGTGCCGAGGTCGGGGCGGGCGCGCAGCAGCGTCACGAGCTCGTCGTCGGAGCGCGAACGTACCCACTCGGTGAACGTGGCGGCCATCGGATCGATGCTACGCCCCGGCGCTGACCCGGGGGCTCAGCCGGCGGCGGTGGCGCGGCAGACCTCCGCCCACGGCGTCGGCGTGATGCCGAAGCGCTCCCGCGCTGCGGCGTCGTCGAGCACGTAGGGCCGCTTGAACTGGTAGATGAGCTGACGCAGCTCGCGCAGCAGCGGGGAGAAGGCCGCGACGGCGGCCAGGGCGGGTCCGCGCAGCCCGACGGTGCGCACGGGTGGGTGTCCGATGGCGGCGAGCACGTCCGCGAGGCCGCGTGCCTGGGTGACCGGCGGGTTCGACGGCACGTGCCAGGTGCGGCCGTGCGCGCCCGGGTCGGCGGCGGCCGCGACGAGGGTGCGGGCGACGTCGCGCACGTCGGTGAACGTGTGCGGCTGGTCGGTGCGGCCCATCATCACGGCGGTTCGGCCCCGCAGCGCGGCCGGGATTACGCGGGACAGGTGCCCGTTCTGCCCGACGCCGGGGCCGACGTAGTCCGAGCCGCGCACCTCGACGGCCCGCACCCGGCCCTCGCGGTGCGCGGCGAGCGCGTCGGCCCACATCCGGGCGCGCAGCCTCCCCTTGTGGTCGGTGGCGGCGTCGGGCAGGTCCTCGGTCATGGGCCGGTCGACGGGGCCGTAGGGGTAGAGGTTGCCGGTGATGGCGTAGACGGCGCCGAGGCGTTCGGCGGTGGTGAGCAGCGAGGCGGCGAGCGGCGGCCAGACGGTGTCCCAGCGGGTGTAGTCGGTGGGGTTGGCGCAGTTGTAGAGCACGTCGGCGGGAGGGACGACGGCGCTCAGCACGTCGGGGTCGGAGGCGTCGGCGGCGACGTGGCGGACGCCGGGGACGCCGGTGTCGCGGCCGGAGCGGGTCACGACGGTGACGTCGTGGCCGTCGGCGGCGAGGAGGTCTGTGACGGCACGCCCGACGGGTCCGGCGCCGACGACGAGGTGATGGGCCATGATCGATGCTCCTTTCAGAGAGCGGTGCTCTCAGTATCGGTGTGCCCACTCTGGCACCAGACGCGGTGCAGCACAAGAGCGGTGCTCTCGAAACATCGGCGCGAGCCATGCACAGCGCGACGTCGCACGCAACGATCCCCGGGGTGAATCAGGGGGTGAAAACCGCGAGATCTCGCGGCTGAGAGCACGGGTGAAAGCGCGGGTGAAAGGCGTGCCGAAGGTACTGTCGAAGCGATTCGGCACTCCTAACATCGGGAAGGTCAACCGACTCACGAGGGAGTCCGAACGTGTCGATCGCCGAGGTGCGGGCCCAGACCCGCAGCGCGCTGGCAGCAGTACGTGCCCAGCGCCTGCGCGAGGTCCGCGACACCTTCGGAGCGGGTCGGTGGCAGACCTCCTACCGCCGTCGGCTCATGGCCACCGACGCCGCCGTCGCGCTCCTCGCCGTCCTCGTGGCCGCGGTGCTGCGGGACGGCCCCTACGTGCTGACGGCGTCCGGCGTCCAGGTCCACCAGCTCGCGATCCTCGTGCTCGTCGTCGCGGCATGGCCGGTCTCCGTCGCGCTCAGCCGCGGCTACGACCCCCGCGTGTTCGCCTCCGGCCCCCAGGAGTTCCAGCGCGTCTTCGACGCCACCTGGCGACTCTTCGCCGCCCTGGCCCTCGTCTCGTTCCTGTTCGCCTGGCCCGGCCTGCGCGAGATCCTCCTGATCGCGTTCCCCGTGGGACTCGTGCTGCTCCTGGTCGGGCGGTGGTCGTGGCGCCGGTTCCTCATCCGGCGGCGCGGGCAGGGCGACTGCACGACGTCGGTGCTCGCCATCGGGCTGCGCGACCAGGCCGAACGACTCATCCACGAGCTCAACGACCGCCCCTCCGGCTACCGCGTCGTCGGCGTCTGCGTGCCCACGGGCACCATCCACCCCGGCGAGACGATCCTGGGCGTGCCCGTCCTCGGCGACCTCGACGGCGCGGCCACGATCGCGAGCCAGACCCGCGCCCAGTGCGTGGCGGTCTCCGGGTCGGACTGCATCACCGCCGACGTCGTGCGCCGCCTGGGCTGGGAGCTCGAGCCCATCGGGGTGGACCTGATGCTGACGGCCGAGCTCGCCGACGTCGCCGGCCCCCGCATCACCATCACCCCCGAGCAGTCGGTGTCGCTGCTGCACGTCGACGCCCCGCGGTTCGCCGGCCCCAAGTACGTGGCCAAGACCGCCATGGACTGGACGCTGACGGTGCTGGTGACGCTCGCCGTGCTGCCGGTCATGGTGGTCACCGCCCTGCTGGTGGGTCTGACGAGCACCGGTCCGGTGTTCTACACCCAGCACCGGGTCGGCCGCGGCGGGCGCACGTTCCCCATGCTGAAGTTCCGCACCATGCGGGTCGGCGCGGACCGTGAGCAGGAGGTGCTGGCCGGCCAGAACGACGGCGACGGCGTCCTGTTCAAGCGCCGCGACGACCCGCGCGTCACGGCGGTCGGCAAGCACCTGCGCCGCTACTCCCTGGACGAGCTGCCCCAGCTGTTCAACGTGCTCGCCGGGCAGATGTCGCTCGTCGGTCCGCGCCCGCCGCTGCCGCAGGAGGTCTCCCGCTACGAGGCGCGGATGCGGCGCCGGCTCCTGGTCAAGCCCGGGATCACCGGGCTGTGGCAGGTGGGTGGCCGTTCCGACCTGCCGTGGGAGGAGGCCGTGCGGCTCGACGTGTACTACGCGGAGAACTGGACGCCGTTCGGCGACGTGCTGATCCTGGCCCGCACCGCCCAGGCGGTGCTCCGGGGCAGCGGCGCCTACTAGCGGGCGTCCGCCCAGCGGGCCCCGGGCTGACAGGTGTCCGGCGCTCACCGCGGCGAGCGCCGACCCGTTTCGCGATCACCGCTCTGCCGTGCAAGGGTGTCCGAATGACCGCCCGCACCGCCCGTGAACGCGCCCGCGAGAGCATCACCCGCGAGATCCTCGACGCCGCCCGCGCCCGGCTGGCCGCCGACGGTCCGGCCGCGTTGTCGCTGCGGGCGGTCGCCCGGGACGTGGGCATGGTCTCCTCGGCGGTCTACCGGTACTTCCCGAGCCGCGACGCGCTCCTGACCCGGCTGCTGGTGGAGTGCTACGACGAGCTGGGCGACGTCGTCGAGCACGCCGAGACCGAGGCGCCGCGTGCCGATCACGCCGCCCGCTGGCTCGCGACGTGCCGGGCGGCCCGGCAGTGGTGCGTCACGCATCCCGGGGAGTTCGCCCTGCTGTACGGCACGCCGGTGCCGGGGTACGCGGCCCCGCAGGACACGATCGAGCCGGCGATCCGCGTGGTGCTGCTGCTGGCCCGCATCGCCGCCGAGGCGCAGGGGGAGGCCGCACCGGTGGTCTCGGAGGTGGCGCCGCTCGTCGCCGGGGCGCGGGACGTCGTCGTGCAGCGCGGGTGGCCCGAACCGCCGCCGGAGGTGGTGGCGCGGGTGCTGATGGCGTGGACGGGGCTGTTCGGCACGGTCTCGTTCGAGCTGTTCGGGCACCTGAACAACGCGGTGAGCGACCCCGCGGACTGGTTCGACGCCGTCGTCGCCCGTCTCGGCGCCGACGCCGGCATCCGGCCCGCCGCCACCCCCTGACGGCGAGACGGATGCGACGCCGGGGCCCGCGCCCCGGTACTCTGGGTCACTGCCCCGATCACCCCGATCGAGCGGCCGAGAGAACGACGAGCACGAAGAGGTTCAGGTGCCCACCGGCAAGGTCAAGTGGTACGACGCCGATCGCGGCTTCGGATTCATCGCCGACGACGACGGCGGTGAGGTCTTCCTGCACGCCTCCGCGCTGCCGACCGACGAGCAGGCCCCCAAGCCGGGCGCGCGCGTCGAGTTCGGTGTGGCCGACGGACGGCGTGGCCCGTCGGCGCTCTCGGTGCGGCTGCTCGACCCCAAGCCGTCGGTCGTCCGTGCCAAGCGGAAGGCGCCGTCGGAGATGGCGGGGATCGTCGAGGACCTGATCCGTGTCCTCGACCGCACGGGCGACCAGCTCAAGCGCGGCAAGTATCCGGAGGGCGACGCCGGCCGGCGGATCGCCACGATGCTGCGCGCGGTCGCCGACAACCTCGATTCCTGATTGCGAGAGTGCACATGGCTTCGGCACCTGCCAAGGCGCGCCGCGTGAGCTCGCGCGCCCGCAACGACGCCGTCCTGCTGGGCGCCGTCGAGCTGGCGCGCGCCGCGGCGCAGGACGTCGCCGGGTCGCCGGACGACGTCGGTGAGCACCTGGGCACGCTGGCGGAGGGTGAGCGGCTGATGTCGCACCGCTTCGCCGCGGCGATGAAGGGCTATCACGGCTGGCACTGGACGGTGACGCTGGCCCGGGTGCCGCGCGGCCGGACGGCGACGGTGTGCGAGGTCGAGCTGCTGCCCGGGGACGACGCGATCCTGGCGCCGGAGTGGGTGCCGTGGTCGGAGCGGCTGCGTCCGGGGGACGTGCGCCCGGGGGACACGTTGCCGTTCCGCCCGGACGACCCGCGCCTGGAGCCGGGCTGGACGCCGTCGGGCGACGAGGAGCAGGACGAGGTCGCGATCGACGAGCTGGCGCTGGCCCGCCAGCGGGTGCTGTCCCCGCAGGGCCGCGACGAGGCCGCCGAGCGCTGGTACCGCGGCTCGCAGGGGCCGACGTCGCGCGGGGCGGTCGCCTCGGACTCCGAGTGCTCGACGTGCGGGTTCCTGGTGCCGTTGCAGGGGCCGCTGGGTCAGCTGTTCGCGGTGTGCGCCAACGAGTGGTCGCCCGACGACGGCAAGGTGGTGTCGCTGGACCACGGCTGCGGGGCGCACTCGGAGACGGACGTGCGCCGTCGGCGCAGCGAGTGGCCGGCGAACGACCCGCTGATCGACGAGTCGACGATCGAGCCGGTGGATCTGCCGGCGGGTCGTCCTGAGCAGACGGACGGTGACCCGGACGAGTGACGGACGACGTCTTCGGGACCGCCGCGCTGCGGCAGGGGGTTGCGGAGGCGTGGCTCGGGTCCGCCACACGCTTCCGTGAGGATGCGAACTCCGAGGAGGATCACGCCCGCGGCCACTACCGCGACCGCGTGGTGGTCGAGCTGTTGCAGAACGCCTCGGACGCCGCGGTGCGCGCCGCCGCCCCGGGTTCCGCTCCTGAGGGGCGCGTGCACCTGACGCTCGATGCCGCGCGGCGGGTGCTGCGCGTGTCGAACACGGGCGCGTCGCTGGACGCGGACGGGGTGGCGTCGTTGGCGTCGTTGCGCGCCTCGGCGAAGGACGACGAGGGCCAGGTGGGCCGGTTCGGCGTGGGGTTCGCGGCGGTGCGCGCGGTGTCCGACGACGTCACGGTGCGTTCGCGCACGGGTGGCGTGCGGTTCTCGCTGGACCAGACGCGCGACCTGGTGGACGGGTTGACGGCGCGGCCGGACGCGGTGCGGCTGGCGGGTGACGTCGTCGGGCGCGGCGACGACCTGCCGGTGCTGCGGCTGCCGTTCGCGGTGCCGCCGCTGGACGCCGAGGGCCCGTGGGACACGGTGGTGGAGCTGGTGCTGCGCGACGACGCGGCGGTGCGGGCGGTGGACGCGCAGGTGGCGCAGGTGGACGAGGTGCTGCTGCTGGCGTTCCCGGGGATCGCGGACCTGTCGTTGTCCGTGGCCCCGTCCGACGCCCTCCCTGACGCTGTGGGCGCAGAACGTGGGGTCGAGAACCGGGACGAAAGGCTCATCTCGGGCCAGAAGTCGCGCCCGCAACGGACGGTGGGGGGCCGGTTCACGGACGCCGAGCTCGCCGACCTGCCGCGGGAGCACCGCCGCGCCGGGTGGTCGCTCACGTGGGCGTTGGTGCCCGACGGCGGCACCCCGGAGGGCGCGCCCCGCCTGCGCCGGGTGCTGCACGCCCCGACCCCGACCGACATCCGCGTCGACCTGCCCGCGGCGCTGATCGCGACGTTCCCGGTGGAGGCCGGTCGTCGGCACGTGCTGCCCGGCCCGGCGACCGACCGGCTCGCCGCCGAGGCCGGCCGCGCGTACGCCGAGCTCGTGGGTGATGTCGCCGCGCAGCGCTACCGCTCGGGCGGCACCACCGGCACCACCGGCTCCACCGGCGCCAGCGACACCACCGGCGCCACCAGCACCACCGACCGAGCCCCCGGGCACGCCACCGGGATCGAACCGCTGGACCTGGTCCCGACCGGGCTGCCGGCGTCGGACCTGGACGCCGCGATCCGCGGGGCCGCCGTCGAGGCCCTGCGCGCCACGCCGGTGCTCCCGGCCCCCGGCGAGTCCGACACCCACCTGACGGCTCCGGCGGACGCGCTGGTGATCGCCGGGTCGGCGGGGGAGGACCGCGAGCTGGTCGCCGCGCTGGCCACGGTGCTCCCGGGGCTGGTCGCGGTGCCGGTCCGCCACCAGGCCACGGTCCGGACGCTGGGTGCCACCGTGGCGCCGCTCGCGGACCTGGTCGACGACCTGCCGGCCGGTGTGCCCACCGACCGCTGGCACGGCGTCCTGAGCGCCCTGGCACCGCACGCCGACGAGCCGGGGGTGCTCGAGGCGCTCTCGGGCGTCCGGGTGCCGCTGGCCGACGGTCGGATGGCCGGGGTGCGGGGCGCCGTCGTGCTGCCGGAGGGGTCGGTGGACGACGGCGACGAGGCGTCCCTGGCGGCCACGGCCCGCGTGCTGGGGCTGCGGGTGGTGCACCCGGACGTGGCGCACCCGCTGCTGGTGCGCGCGGGTGCCGTGGTCACCGACGCCCAGCGCATGCTGCACGACCCGGAGGTCCGGCGCGCCGCCCTCGAGGCCGCCGAGGCGGTGCTGGACGGCGACGCGGACGACGGCGAGCAGGAGATCGTGGACTCGGCGCTCGCGCTGGTGCGCCTCACCGGGGGTGTGGACGCCCCGTTCTGGACGGGCGAGCTGCCGGTGCCGACGGCGTCGGGGGAGATGGCGGCGCTGCGCGAGGCGACGCTGCCCGGCACGTGGGCGGCGGAGGTGCTCGACGGCCTGGACCCTGTCGACGTGGAGTACGTGGCCCGGTACGGGGCGCCGGTGCTGGCCTCGGCGGGCGCCCGCACGGATCCGGACGTGTACACGGTGCGCGACGTCGTCACCCCGGAGGCGGACGAGTCGGACGCCGGTCTGGACGGCGGCGGCCCGGACGACCCGGCGGGCTGGCTCTCGGGCTGGTCGGACTACCTGCGGCTGCTGGCGGTCCGGTTCGGTGCGGGGGTCGCGCTCGGTGACCTGGAGGCCGTGGCCGACCTGGACGCGGTGGGTGACGCGGCATGGGACGATGTGCTCGCCCACCTCGCGGTGGACCCGGTGATCCGCCAGGCGCTGCTCACGCCGGTGCGGCGCGGACGCGTTAGCGCGCCGTCGTACACGGCGTGGTGGCTGCGCGAGCGGCTCGGCGCCCCCTTCGCCCTGCACGACGGCGTCCCCCTGCTGCCGCCGGCACCGCGTGCGGTGGCGGGGCTCGACGCCGCGACCCGGCGGGCGCTCGGCGGCGCGGACTCGCTCGGCGACCTGGACGCCACGGACTGGCCGGCGGCGCTGGACCGGCTGCCGGACGTGGGCTCGGCGCTGCCGCTGCGGGACGCGCTCGTGGTGTGGCGGGGACTGGCGAACCTGGCGAGCCGGCTCGACTCGGCGGACCGCTCGGCGGCGCTGGACCCGCTGCCCGACCGGTTGCCCGCGCTGGACGCGAGCTCCGTCGTCGTGCAGCGCGCCGACGACGTCGAGGTGGCCGGCACGGCACGCTGGGCGGCGCTCGGTGCGGTCATCCCGGCGCCCGCCGGGGATGCGGAGGCGCTGGCCGAGCTGCTGGATCTTCCTCTGGCCGGCCAGGACGGGCTGCCCGCCCCGGACCTGCTGGGTGACGAGCGCGAGCTCGAGCCGCGGGTGGCCGGGCTCGACCACCGGCTGCCGCGCGTCTGGTACTTCCACGAGCGGTTGTCCGTGGCCGGACGGCCGGTGCCGTGGTGGGTGGACTCGGCGGGGCGCGTGCACGCGACGTCTTCGGCGGGCCTGGCCTCCGGGTTGGCGGACCGTCTCGGGCGTCCGGACCGGGTGGCGCTGCTGGCGGCGGTGCTCGCGGAGCCGGAGCGGGCGGTCGCGCTGTGGGCGACGACGGCGTGGGGCTGAGCGGCTGATCAGTCGTCGCGGTGGCGCCGGGCCCAGGGGAGCCCCAGCAGCCCGAGGGCGATGCCGGCCCCGCAGGTCGCCACGAACTCCACGGACCCGCTCGCGAACAGCAGCAGCGAGGTCGCGACCAGCAGGGCGACGACCCAGACGGCGATCCCGAGCCAGATGACGCGCGTCAGGTCGGCGTGCGGCGGCGGAGGCGCCGGTCGGCGCTGCTCGGGGTGGAGCAGCAGCGTGAGCACGGAGGGCACAGGACGATCGTACGGTTCGTCGACCGCATCGGCTGACTGCTGCGAGTGGAGGACCGCAGCGTCGGCTAACTCTCCGAAGGCAACGGCTGGCCACCTACGTCCTGCTGCCATACTCCGTGACGTGCACCTTTGCTACGTCGATGACTCTGGGGACTCCAAGAACGGCACAACTCTCAGCGCGTTGATGGTGCCGGTGGAACGGTGGAGCGGTTTGCTGGAGTCGTGGTTGCAGGGACGCCGGGACATCCATCGCCAGTTCGGCGTCGGCAAGAACACGGAGCTGCACGCCAACCTGTTGTACAAGGGGCGGGGTCGCTTCTGCGAGTCGAGCACGGAGGAGCGACGCTTCGGCACGCGTCAGCGCGCCGCGACCGGGCGAATCATGCTGAACAGTCTCGCTCGCGTTCCAGGGTGGCAGGCCGTCACGATCGCGAGCCCGGAAGTCCGCAAGCCTCGTCTGTACGCCCAGTTCGTCGCCTGGCTCGAGGACTGGGCCGAGGCGTGTGACGACCACCTGTTGGTCTTCTACGACGGGAAGCAGGGTGCGCACGCGGGACAGGGGGAGCCGGATGCGACCGAGCTCTCAGAGATGTGGGAGTCCGCGGTGCGGAACGCGGCGCCGTTTCGGCGCGCTCACCGAGATCTGGACATCGCGACACGGCGGGTCGTCGAGGACGTCGTCATGCAGGACAGCAGGTACAGCCAGTTCATCCAGGCGGCCGACCTCATCGCATATGGCGCGTACCACCGTCACCGACAGGAGCGGCCCGACATCTGGGGCGAGGGAAAGGTCGTGGCCGACGCGATACGCGCGTACATGCGGCTGAAGAACCACTGGTACCGCGGTGACGACGCCCGGGACGGCATCGTCTGGCTGCCTGAGTAACGCAAGAACCCCCGGCCGTGGCCGGGGGTCCGCGAGGTGCAGGACCCCGTGGATGGACTCGCAGCCCATATGGGGCCCTGCCAATGCCAGATTAACACGATGCAGCCGCGTCGTACCGGGGTCGGCTGTACTCAGCAACGACGACGGCGGGACGTCCGGGCGTGGCCACCGTCACGGCCCCGCCGGGAGGACGAACTGGACCAAAACGTCCGCCCGTCTCCCGAGTTCCTTCACACCTCTGGCACGATTGCTGCCATGGCGAACCAGACCACCGTGCCCTCGTCCGGGCAGAGCGGCCTCGACCGCTTCTTCAAGATCACCGAACGAGGCTCGACCGTGGGGCGCGAGATCCGTGGCGGCATCGTCACGTTCTTCGCGATGAGCTACATCATCGTCCTGAACCCGCTGATCATCGGCACGGTGCCGGACGGCACCGGCCAGGTGCTGGGTGGTGGCGCGGAGGCGACGCCGGACTCGCTGGGCATGGTCGCTGCGGCGACGGCCCTGGTGGCGGGTGTGGTCACGATCCTCATGGGCGTGTTCGCGAACTTCCCGATCGCGTTGGCGGCGGGTCTGGGTCTGAACGCGGTGGTGGCGTACTCGATCGCGGGGCTGCCGGACGTGACGTGGGCCGACGCGATGGGTCTGGTGGTCATCGAGGGCCTGATCATCCTGGTGCTGGTGCTGACCGGGTTCCGCGAGGCGGTGTTCAACGCGGTGCCGCTGGAGCTGAAGACGGCGATCAGCGTGGGTATCGGCATGTTCATCGCGCTGATCGGGTTCGTGAACGCCGGGTTCGTGGTGCAGGGCGAGGGCACGGCGTTGGCTCTCGGCAACCTGGGCACGTGGCCGATCCTGGTGTTCGTCGTCGGGCTGCTGCTGGTGATCGCGTTGTTCGTGCGCAAGGTGCGCGGGGCGATGCTGATCGGCATCCTGACCGCGACGATCCTGGCGGTGGTCCTCGAGAACACGCTGAGCATCGGCAGCAAGGCGGGTGGCAACCCGAACGGCTTCAACCTGAACGCCCCCACGTGGGACGGCGTCGTGCAGATCCCGGACCTGGGCCTGCTGGGTCAGTTCTCGCTGCTGGGCTCGTTCGAGAGCATCGCGGCGGTCACAGTGCTGCTGCTGGTGTTCTCGCTGCTCATCGCGGACTTCTTCGACACGATGGGCACGATGGTGGCCGTGGGTGCCGAGGCGAACCTGCTGGACGAGAAGGGCAATCCGCCGAAGACGCGCGCGATCCTGGTGGTGGACTCGTTGGCCGCGATGTTCGGCGGCATGGGGTCGGTGTCCTCGAACACGGCGTTCGTGGAGTCGACGTCGGGTGTGGGCGACGGCGCGCGCACGGGTCTGGCGTCGGTGACGACGGGTGTGGCGTTCCTGCTGGCGACGTTCCTGTCCCCGCTGGTGGCGCTGGTGCCGTACGAGGCGGCCGCGCCGGCGCTGGTGTTCGTGGGCTACCTGATGATGATGCAGGTCGCGAACATCTCGTGGAAGAACGTGGAGATCGCGATCCCGGCGTTCCTGACGATCGTGATCATGCCGTTCACGTACTCGATCGCGGACGGCATCGGTGCGGGCTTCCTGGCGTTCGTGGTCATCAAGCTGGCCCTGGGCAAGGTGCGGCAGATCCACCCGCTGATGTGGATCGCGTCGCTGCTGTTCGTCGTCTACTTCCTCCTGGAGCCGATCGAGCAGGCGTTCGGCCTCTGAATCGCGCCAGCGGGTCGGGAATCTGTCCGGAAGGTCAACTTTTCACCCGGAATAGCCGTTCAACTGTTGGTCGGTGGGTGCTTCGGGCACCAAGGACGTCGTAGACTCCGCTGCGGCTGACGCGCCACTGGAAGGGGGATTCCATGGGCTCGCGACCGGACGGGTATGTCCGTACTGCCCGCACCGCGTTGTGGCACTTTCGCGACGGCGGAATCGCCCAGGTGCGCGAGTTCCTCCGGCGCCGTTCGGCACTGGGTCCGCAGCGGCGCGGTGGCGCCCGGCTCACCACGCAGGGTGGCCTGGTCTACGACGCGTGGACGACGGCGGAGCGCCCGCCCGCACGGGACCTGCGGGTCGGGGTGGTGCTGGACGACTTCTCCCGCATGGCGTTCGGGCCGGAGTGGCAGCAGGTGCTGCTGAAGCCGTCGTCGTGGGTGGAGCAGCTCGACGGCCTGGACCTGGTGTTCGTGGAGTCGGCGTGGGCCGGTAACGGCGGTGCCTGGCGGTACCACCTGACTGGTCCGACGGCGCCGCGCCCGGCCGTGACGGAGATGTTGGCCGCGTGCCATGAGCGGGGGATCCCGACGGTCTTCTGGAACAAGGAGGATCCGGTCCACTTCGACGACTTCGTGGACACCGCGCGGCTCTTCGACCGCGTGTACACCACGGACGTCAACCGGCTGCGCGCCTACCGCGAGGCTCTCGGCCACGACCGGGTGGGGGTGCTGGAGTTCGCCGCGCAGCCCGCGATCCACAACCCGGTGCGCGCCGACGGCGCCGGCCCGGAGCGTGACGTCGCGTTCGCGGGCACCTGGTTCGCCCACAAGTACCCCGAGCGCCGCGAACAGATGCACACGCTGCTCGGTGGCGCCCTGGACGCCTCGCCGAAGATGGCCCTGGGGCTGGAGATCTTCAGCCGGTTCGCCGGGCAGGACGAGCGGTACGAGTTCCCGGAGCCGTACGCCTCCCGTGTGGTGGGGTCGCTGCCGTACGAGCAGATGCTCACCGCGTACCGCGACTACAAGGTGTTCCTCAACGTGAACTCGGTGGTGGACTCGCCGAGCATGTGCGCGCGGCGCATCTTCGAGATCACCGCCTGTGGCACGCCCGTGGTCACCACGCCGAGCGCCGCGACCGGGGAGTTCTTCCCTGGTGACGAGGTCTTCTCCGTCTCGACGCGGGACGAGGCCACCAACACTGTCCGCGCGCTGGTGCGCTCACCCGAGCTGCGCGACCGTGCCGTGCACCTCGGCCAGCGCCGCATCTGGCGCGAGCACACGTACGGCGCCCGGGCGCAGCGCGTGCTGCACGACGCCGGACTGGCGAGTTCCGCCGTCGTCCCGCGGCCGAGCGTCACCACCCTGGTGTCCACGAACCGTCCGCACCAGCTCGACCACGTGCTGGCGTCCGTGGGCTCGCAGGAGGGCGTGGACGTCCAGCTCGCGCTGCTGACCCACGGGTTCACGGTGGACGACGAGGAGCTGCGGCTGCGGGCCAAGCGCGCCGGCATCGACGACGTGGTGCTGCTGACCGCAGACGCCGACGTGCCGCTGGGTGCCTGTCTGAACCGGCTGGTTGACGTCGCCGAGGGGGACGTGGTCGCCAAGATGGACGACGACGACCTGTACGGGGCGCAGTACCTCAGTGACCAGCTGGACGCGCTCGCCTTCTCGGGTGCCGACGTCGTGGGCAAGCAGGCCCACTACATGCATGTCGAGTCGCAGGACGCGACGCTGCTGCGGTTCGCCGACCGGGAGCACCGGTTCACGGACTTCGTCATGGGGCCCACGATCGTGGCGCGCCGCGACCTGGCGCACCGGGTGCGGTTCACCGCGACGTCGACGGGGGAGGACACCGGGTTCCTGCGTGCCGCCGTCGACGCGGGTGCCCGCGTGTACTCCGCCGACCGCTTCAACTTCATCCAGGTGCGCTCCGGACAGGGGCGGCACACCTGGACCATTTCCGATGCCGAGCTGCTCGCCACGGGCGACGTGGCGTTCTACGGGCGTGCCGAGTCGCACGCGATGATCTGAGAAGGAAGAACACATGGAGATCAGCACCGTCGGTGTGGTCGGCCTGGGCTACATCGGCCTGCCGACCGCTGCCATCCTCGCGTCCAAGGACGTCAAGGTGACGGGGGTCGACGTCAACCCCCTCACTGTCGAGGCGATCAACCGGGGCGACGTACCGTTCGTCGAGCCGGACCTGGCCACCTACGTCGGTGGAGCGGTCCAGCATGGAACGCTGCGTGCGACCGCGACCCCCGAGCCAGCGGACGCGTTCATCATCGCAGTGCCGACGCCGTTCCAGGATGGCTACGAGCCCGACCTGTCGTACATCCAGGCGGCTGCCGAAGCAGTCGCCCCTCAGCTCAGTGGTGGCGAGCTGCTGATTCTCGAGTCGACGTCGCCTCCCGGTGCGACGCAGAAGATGGCTGACTGGATTCTGGCGGCACGTCCGGACCTGAGCCTCGACGGATCGGAAGGCCGCCCTGTCATCCACGTGGCGCACTGCCCGGAGCGAGTGCTCCCGGGGCGCGTCATGATCGAACTGGTCACGAACGACCGTATCGTCGGTGGGCTCACGCCGGATGCTGCGCAGTACGCCAAGGACCTCTACGCCGTCTTCTGCCAGGGCGAGATCCTCCTGACCGACGCGGTCACGGCGGAGATGGCCAAGCTGGTCGAGAACTCGTTCCGTGACGTGAACATTGCCTTCGCCAACGAGCTGTCGCTGATCTCGGACAAGCTCGGGATCGACGTCTGGGAGCTCATCCGACTCGCGAACCACCACCCGCGAGTGAACATCCTGCAGCCCGGGCCGGGTGTGGGCGGCCACTGCATCGCCGTGGATCCGTGGTTCATCGTGAACGCCGACCCCGAGCAGGCGCGCCTCATCCGGACCGCGCGCGAGGTCAACGACAGCAAGCCCCAGCGGGTCATCGAGCAAGTCGAGAAGGCCGTGGATGGTATCGAGGCGCCAAAGATCGCCGCTCTCGGACTGGCGTTCAAGGCCGACATCGATGACCTGCGTGAGTCGCCTGCGCGGCGGATCGTCGCCGACCTCGCGAACCGGCTGTCGCACGCCGAAGTTGTCGTCGTCGAGCCGCACATTGACAAACTGCCATCCGAAATGGTTTCTGTTCCGAACTTGAGTCTCGGCAGCCTTGAATCCGCGATCGACGCGGCCGACGTTGTCGTAGTTCTAGTAGACCACAGCGATTTCAAGAAGGTGACGTTCAATCACCTGAAAGGGAAGGTCGTAGTCGACACGAAGGGTCTCTGGCAGTAATCCGCTGAAGAACGATGTCGCTTGAGGCGTGATCGTGTACGGGCGAAGTAGGGAGAACGGACCAAATGACTGGCTATCGGAAGCAAATAATACTAGCCCTGCTCGCCGCACTCATGTGCATAGTTCTGAACGTGGTGAGCGTTGTCGCGGGATACTCTGAGACGAACGCGGCCTTGGCCGCTAACCTGACGGTAGCGGGTACAACGCTCGTACTTCTAGTAGCAGGCTTATCCGCAATGTTGAAGTTCCGAAGTGACTCGAGAATCCGTGCAACCCGGATTTCGAACATAGAACGCCGAGTAGCGGCCCTGGCCGACGCTACCTCTGCCCACAAGGGCGCGCTGGACAAAGTCACCGGTGTAACGGCTGAACTGAAATCCCAGGAGAGCAGGATTGCACAGGGCGGACGAACCAATCGGACTCCTCAGGCGAGCCCGACAAGTGGTTCACATGAAATCACTGACTCGTTAGTCTTGTTGGGCCGCAGACAAGGGCTGGATATCCCTAGTTTCCTATCTATAAACCAGGCAGCCGAGCGCGTACAGGTAGCCGTCGATTCGGGCAAAGTTTTCGACGCGGTGCCGTTCTTGGAATCCTATCCAGGGCTAGCCAGGAAGCTGGGCCTCACTACGCAACGGAACCTATTAAAGGGCTTGCGGCGGTTGGGCTACCTCGAGCATTCCGTCTCAGTAATTAGGGAGATTGCAGCGAACTCTGGTAAGCCAAGCGACGAACGTGCGTTAGCAATATACACCTCAGAACTAGCCCTGTACCGTGGCGAGGTAGACCTCGATCTAGAACTACCCTCTCTGGACTACCAGCCTAGAGGTGGAGTGGTGCTTCACTTCGTCGGTAAGGCGCTGCCCGAGACTCAATCGGGATACACGCTACGTACGCAATACACTGTCGAAGCGCAGCGCCGCGTGGGTATGGAACCTGTTGTAGTTGCGCAAGCTGGAGCTAGTGACCGACCCCATCTACACACTGAAACGTATGAGCACAACGGGATTCGTCACTACCTCCTCGGAGGACCTCAACGAGGCGCGGGACCCTGGGATACATGGATACGTGAAAACGTGGAGCGCTTGGCAGAGGTAGTTCGACTTGTACAACCATCACTGATTCACGCACATTCTGACTTCATTAATGCCATGATCGCATTGCCTGTCGCGCGGGCCTACAATATCCCATTAGTAAACGAGACACGGGGATTCTGGGAAGAAAGCTGGCTATCGCGCGTTACCGCAGCGGAAAATTGGAACTCGGACGAGAGTGGCTGGAGGGGAACCACGTTGCCGGATATGTACCGGCTTCGTGTTGAGCGTGAAGCAAAGATGCGCAATGCTGCCGACGGAGTGGTAACTCTCGCTAGTGTAATGCGCGACCACATCGAGCGCGTTGGAGAGAATCTTGGTTATCCGGTACCCAAGATTTCTATCGCTCCCAACGCCGTTGAGGCAGAACAGTTCCCGGTGCTGGGCCCCAATGCCGATTTGCGTCAAGACCTGTCTATACCGCGCGACGCAACCGTAATTGGATACATTTCGTCTATAGTTGAGTATGAGGGGATCGACACGCTTATCCGCGCTATGCACGAACTAGAACTGGCGGTGGAAGCAGTAGCGCGAAGCTCAACACATGCGTACAAGGGTGCAGTGCTAGAAGGAACCGAGAGCCCGCTCCTGGAGACGTCGTCTTCGGATCGCGCCACCGGCGGAATCGAAGGCGCAGCGCGGCAGAGAGGCGATAGCACCGTTGACTCCAAGCAAATCGCGATAATGGATCTGCTTGATAAGCTATCGGAATTCAACGGCGATAGGGATATCGGCAGTCTGACTCAGCACTCGACGTCGCTCGTCAATTCCGTTTCCTCGCTCACCGGCCCAATAGTCCTAGTTATTGTAGGCGACGGGGCGCAACTTGCCAGTCTCAAGGCGCTCGCCACGCAGCTGGGAGTAAAAGGCGTAAAGTTTACGGGCCGCGTAGCTCACGATAGAGTACTTGAGTACTATGGACTGATTGATTTATTTGTGGTGCCGCGTAAGAAGGCGGCAGTCACGGAGCTAGTAACACCGCTGAAACCTTTTGAAGCGATGTCGACGGGACGCCCTTGTATATTCTCGGACGTGGGCGCTCTCGCAGAAATTGCGCGCGACTCCGGTGCAGTCCAGTTGTTTATGGCGGATGACCATTGCGACCTTTCGGCAACGATGGCGCAACTAATTGCGGATCCCGACCAGATGGCAATCATGGCGCGCAAGGGTGCGGACTGGGTGCGCCGGGAACGTAGATGGGATGGTAACGCGCTAACTTATCTAGAGTTCTATAGTTCTATAGGGGTGAATCTTGGCACGTCTGCTGCGTGAGGAATATGACGGCTCTTGACTTTTAGTCGGATCTAGGCAGTCGACTCCAGCCTTAGACCACAATATGTAGTTGCGCACTCGATAGATGGGGCACCGATGCAAAATCCCGACGAATCGATGGCAGGTTGTAAGAGGCGGCTGGCTGCGTATGTTCAGGAGCGACTCGACCAGCAACTGGCCGCTCCATTATTCGAGGAGATCCAGCAGTTCGAGCATATGGGACGAATCTCTTCGATCCATCTGAAAGAACTCTTCGCACTACTCTATGACCAGGGCTATGTGGAGCGAGCGTTGGTGGTGGCTGAAGAACTGGATGGGCGACCCGACATACCGCGCTCGAATTATGCTGCGCCACTTAGGTCGAAGTTGGCCCTCCTCAACGACGAGTCTGTCGATAGCACTAATATCGAATCGTCCGTTCTTCAGTCATCGCCCGCGCGATTGTTGATTGTAGCGCCGCCCTCGACATTCGTAGAGGACAAACGCAGTGCGGAGGCGTTGCTCCGTATCTCCGACCACCTCGGGCTCTACGCATCGGTCGCGTATAGGATGGGCTCCGTCGAAGCCGATGGTTACGATGTTCATGATGTTGATGGCGTGAAACACTACGCAATCCCAGGGCCTCCGTCCGAGGACATACCTACCGTCGAGTGGATGAAGCTCTACCAAAAGAGGTTGGATGCCGTTGTACGTAAGGTCCGTCCTTCAGCAATTCTGGCAATCTCGACCTATGTCGATGGGTTAGCAGCCGCGAGCGTTTGCCGAAGGCACGGGATCCCATTCCTATACAAGACCGATCACAGTTTCGATAGTCCGCGGCCGGCTTCAACCAGTTCAGCCGACGGTGCATATAGGTACCATGATCCCTTTGGGTCGGGAACTCCAGACCGCGATGTACTTGAATCGCGTTGCGAAGCGCGAGTTGCTGCCTCGGCAAGTGCAGCCTTGGTTCGCCGGGCACAGAAGGAAGCGTTATACAGGCATGGATTGTCGGGCGCACAGGTTGTTGGCTTCGCGAGTCGAGACGTGAGTACGCTCGAATGGTTGTCCCTCTTAGAGATAGGCGTGCAAATCTCAGACAGAGATGTCGCGCTCGCGCGCGCGATGTCACCCCCTTCTGTCTTGGCCGTCCGGTCCCGTGTCGTAGACTCACCACGGCTACCATTGGATCGAATTTCTGATGCGGGCGGAGCCGGCACTGTTGAGGATATTCGGCACATCGGCTGGAAGTTTGGGAACCTCGCACCGTTAAGGATTCTGCCAGACATCAATTGGTTCGAAGCAGGTGCTGATAACCGGTCCCAAGCCTATAGCCTTCACGCATGGGACTTTATGGTCCCGTTCTTGAGAAGTTGGAGTGCATCCGGAGATCGCGAATCCCTCGATTGGTGCATCGATCGTGCTCGTAGTTGGTGTGAGGCTCTTTCAGAAACGTCTGGCAGCGGCACCATGGCTTGGTACGATATGGCCATCGCTAAACGTGCGCCGAGACTTGCATATTTGCTGCAGGAGGCCATACACGAGGGTGAGCCTGATTCAGTTATTGATACTTTGTTGCGATCGACTGTGCGGCATCAGCGCGAAATCTGTAGACCCACTGCCTTCAACGCCGCGACAAACCATGGATTCTACACGGCCATCGGACAGTTGAGTTTCGCCCGTCGATTGGCGACGTTGCCAGCTATGGAGTATGTGCATCATCAGGGCGTGGACCGTCTTGAGGCGGTGGCTTCGAAGCAATTTGCTTACGATGGTGGACACCTGGAGCATTCACCTGACTATCATCGCTTGCTTCTTGGGTCGTTCCTCGATGCAATGGACGATGGCTTGCTCGATTCGGCGGACGCAAGGGAGCGGATCGTTCGTGCGGCCGAGGTCATGGGATGGTTCATTAGGCCCGACCGTAGAACGGTCGAGATTGGGGACTCCCCGGCGCGTCGGGTTCCACCGCGTGGGCGTACCTTCTCGACGCCTCATACGCAGTTCCTGGCGAGCTCGGGGCGGGCTGGGATTCCGAACCCTGAGGAGATGCTGATCCTCAAAGAGTCGGGGTATGGTTTTGTTCGTTCTCCGCAGCCAAAGGGAACTGATGACCACCTAGGTGCAGGTTACTTGTCTTTTATGGCGGGTTTTCACTCGCGCACCCACAAGCATTGCGATGACTTGTCGGTCACATGGTTTGATCGTGAGCAGGAGATTCTGATCGATAGTGGCCGTTTCGGATACCTGGATCCTCTGCCGCGTGACTCTCCCGACCGCTTGAAGGGCTTCTACTATGGTCGTCCGGAGCGGCAGTATGTCGAGAGCGTTGTGGCCCACAACACCGTTCAGTTCGACCGGCAGGACCATGACCGAAGAAATCGCGCACCGTATGGCTCAGCACTGTCATTTGGGCAGAAAAGAGATGGCCAGTTTCGGATTGTTGGTCGCGTCGATCATGGCGACTGGGTGCACCATCGTACTGTTACCCTGTGTCCAGGGGAATGGCTACTGGTAGATGATTTTGTCCAGGTCACCTCTTCGAGCAAACATTCATTTGTTGTTTGGTGGAACCTTGCGGAAGCGTTCGACCGGCCGACCATTTCGAACGATCGGGTTGAGTTTTCGATGGGGAGAAAGTCCGGCACCTTGTCTGTCATTTCGCTGTCGGGCGATGAATTGGTAGAACCAGTGAGGGGGCAGAGTGTTCCCCTGAGGGGCTGGCGGTCCGCTTCGGACTACGAGTTCACGCCGTCCTGGTCCATGGGGCATCGCGTGACTGCGTCGAGTGAGCATCGTTTCGAAACTCTTCTGGCGTTTGACGAGGATGCCTGGCGGAGGCCGTCGACAGCCTTTGACGATGATTCGCCCTCCGTTTGATGGTGGCGTTGGTCGTTTGATTCTGACCAGGGCTTCGTGGCCCTGCTGCGGAGCGTAGAGCCTCGCTCCCAACCCGACGGACCGCTGAACCGGCCCGGGTTCTCTGCCGCTACTTTGCGGGTTCGGGCTCTCGGGTGAGGGCCGCGTAGTGGAGCGTCTCGAACTCTATCGGGGTGAGCATCCCGAGAGAGCCGTGGAGACGGCGGTTGTTGTACCAGTCGACCCATCCGGCGGTCGCGTACTCGACGTCGGCGAGGGTGCGGTAGGGGCCGGGATGGAAGACGGTGGTGCGGATGCACTCGGTCTTGAACAGACCGTTGATCGTCTCCATGAGGGCGTTGTCGTAGGCATCGCCGACAGTCCCGATCGAAGGCGCGATGCCTTCGAGGGCGAGGTGCTCGGTCAGGCGAATCGCCGTGTACTGCGACCCGGCGTCGCTGTGGTGGATCAAATCCCCTGGTGAGACAGGGTTTCCGTCGCGCTCGCGTTGCCAGAGCGCGATCCGCAGTGGGGTCATGACCAGGTCGACCTTCTTGCTGGAGCTGGCGTGCCAGCCGATGATCCGCTGGGCGAAGACGTCCACGATGAACGCGACGTAGACGAACCCCGCCCAGGTGCGCACGTAGGTGAAGTCGGTGACCCACGTCAGGTTCGGGGCCGGTGCTGTGAAGTCACGGTTCAGCAGGTCACCGGCTCGTTTCCCGCTCGGGTCGGCAATGGTGGTGCGCAGATTCTTCGCCCGCCGCACACCCTCGAGCCCGAGGCTTCGCATCGCCCGGTCCACCGCGCCGCGAGACGTGCCGGCCAGGTCGTGCTGGCGGCGGAGCAGGGCGACCCACTTGCGCCGTCCGTACAGGCCCTCAGGCGTCATCTGCATCCGTCCGGTGACCTCGTTGAAAGTCCAGGCCAGGGCGCGGACCTTGTCCTCGACCAGGGCGTCGGTGACGGTGCGGGCCGCGATCGGGGCGGGGCGCTTCCACGCCCGGTAGGTCCGTGCAGCGATCTGCAGGCCCTGTTGACGCAGGACGCGAACGATCGACTCGACTGCATAGCCCTCGGCCCTCATCTCGTCGACGAACGCCAGGATCAGCGGTTTCGGGGGTCGAGCTCCCCCGCGAAGAAAATCGACGCCCGGCGCAGGATCTCGTTGTCCTCCCGCAGGCGCCTGTTCTCGGCCTTGAGGCGCTTGACCTCGGCAGACTCCTCGCTCGTCACGCCCGGCCGGGTGCCGTCGTCGACCTCGGCCTGGGCCAGCCAGCGCCGCACCGACTCGCGCGATACACCCTCCTGGCGCGCCACCGCCGTGACGGCCGCTGTCAGCGTGGGGTACTCCTGCAGGTGCTCGCGCACCAACCGCACGCACCTCGCGCGCAGCTCGGGATCGATCTTCTTCGGCATGCTGTCCATCCTTCCGGACTCAAACAGCAGCGGCATCAAACCTGGGACGCTTCACCGCAGGTCTCCGAGATCGGTGTGCAGCCGTTGGGAGTTGTGCCAGTCGACCCACCCGAGTGTCGCGAGCTCGGCGTCCACCACGGTTTGCCAGGCGGAGTTCGACCGCCGACACCGGAAGTGATCGCGTTCATCGACACGAACCACGGTGACGTCGCCAGCGACGTCACGCTCACAGTCGAGTTTATGTGTGCCGTGCCACGTGCGGCAGGGGTGCAGGTGTGTCTGTCTGATTCATGGGTCTTCGCCGATCTGGTGGGGAGTGGCCCTGGCGGGGTGACGGGCTGGGCGTGGGGGTCGAGGTCCCCGATGATCAGGAGCCACCAAGCAACCTGATCGATCTCGAGGACCTCGACGTTGTCCAACGCTACGGGGTGCGCTTGCGCGCCCACCACTACTGACCCCTGCTCGCGATGTGACGTCCTGCTGGGCCTGCCCGTAGTTCACGTCGAGACGGTCGAGCGGACCGAGACGACGATGACGGTCACGGTCTCGTCGTCGTGGCAGTTGCAGGGCTGTGCGGACTGTGGGGTCGTGGCCCCGAGCCGCGGTCGCCGGCGGCGGGTCCTGCACGACGTGTCCCACGGCGAGGTCCCGGTTCGGCTCGTGTGGCGCCAACGGATGTGGCGCTGCCCAGAGGCGGCGTGCCCTCGGGGGGCGTTCGTCGAGCAGATCCCAGTTCGCGTGGCGCCGCGTGGCTCGATCACCGGCCGCGCGATGGGGTGGGCGATCGGGCAGCTGCGCCGAGAACATGCCACGATCGCTGGCCTGGCGCGCCGCCTGGATGTCTCCTGGTGGGCGCTGTGGCGGGCCGTGAAGCCCGAGCTCGAACGCCGTGCCACCGACGAGTCCCGCTTCGCGGGCGTAACAAGCCTCGGCGTTGATGAGCACGTCTGGCACCATGCCAACCCGAAGACGCGTGGACCGAAGGAACTGACCGGGATGGTCGATCTCACCCGCGATGACCAGGGCAGAGTGCACGCACGACTGCTCGACCTGGTCCCGGGCCGGTCGAAGAAGGCCTACGCCGACTGGCTGACCGCCCGCGGCCAGGAGTTCCGCACAGGCGTGCAGGTCGCAGCGCTGGATCCGTTCGGCGGCTACAAGTCCGCCATCGTCGACCAGCTCGAAGACGCGACCGCGGTGCTCGACGCGTTCCACGTGGTCAAGCTCGGCACCCAGGTCGTGGACGAGGTCCGCCGCAGGGTCCAGCAGGACACCACCGGCCATCGTGGCCGTAAGGGTGATCCACTGCTGGGGATCCAGACCATCCTGCGGGCCGGAGCGGAGAACCTCGCCGACAAACAGCAGGCTCGTCTGGCCCGCGCGATCGAGGCCGACGAACGACACGAGGAAGTGTTCGTCGCCTGGCAGTGCGCCCAGCAGCTGCGAGCCGCCTACCGGCAACAAGACCTGACCGACGGCCGTCACCTGGCCGAGAAGATCCTGGCGTCGTTCCGCCGCTGCCCGATCCCGGAAGTCGCGCGCCTCGGGCGGACCCTGCGCCGCTGGCGCGAGGCGTTCCTGGCCTACTTCGCCACCGGCCGAGCGAACAACGGCCCTACCGAGGCCATGAACGGCATCATCGAGCTCCACCGCCGTCTCGCCCGCGACTACCGCAACCGCGAGAACTACCGACTACGGATGCTCCTCGCCGCAAGAGGACTCACACCCTGATCCCCACCAGATCGGCGAAGAGCCGGCAAACAACTGCAGCTCCACTCTGGATACGCACTCCGAAGCGTCGATCGACACGTCGCCGCTCTACTCAAGCAGTACCGCTAGGAGCTTTCGGTTCGCGCTCAACTCGATTCGGTACTCACGCCTGACGTAAACCGGTCGGCTCCTCGCCTCCGGAGAACTTACGCCCTCCACCGGATCGGCGAAGTGCCCGCGATGGCGGTACCGACTCGCGCTGGTTCTAGTACTCATAACCGAAACTTCGTGGCGAATCGTTCAGCTCAGACGCGACTTGTGATCGCACCCAATCTGGGATGTCAACCGTAGGGCCCGAATAGATGTTGGTTCTTGCGACCAGTGCCCCATCCTTTGCAAAATCACGGAGCACGCCCGCAAGATCGGAAACTTGCCGAGGGTCATTCAACACTCTCATGAGGAAGTCAAGCGCTCTGACTCCGTCGGCACGAACGTCCTCATACCTCACGAAGCCATCCAAACCTGTCTGGAGTGCTTGGGTGTAGAACCGGTTCACCAAATTGGTATTGCGACGAACATACTCTCGATCGCCCATCTCCGGGGCGATAAACCGCCTATACGAAGACTTGCGGAAACTACGAGATACGACAATATCGATCGGATTGCGGGCGATAAATACTGTTCTGGCGGGCGCATGGAAAAGCTGGGGTGTCTCCCAGTTGTGCGCGGTGTTAACGAATCGAGTATGTACGAGTTGCCTGGGATCGCGGCGCCCGTGAGCAATGTGAACTGCGTCTAGAAAACTTGTCCTCTGCGCAGGCGATAGGAGAGATATGCTCTCACGAATCCGATGGCTCAAATAGATTTCACCGCACGCTTGATAGCCGCCGAGCTCCTGGAGCATAGGCTCAATCCAGTGGGAGCCCGAACTGCCGCAGTTTGGCATAAAAACAGTCAAGGGGGTAGTGTCTGACCTAAATTGCGCTACGCCGACCACAGCGTCTATTAGATCATGCTGAGTATAGTTAAGTTTACGGCGAATGGCTGACATTCGATTAGTCATCTTATCAGCCTGACGCTGCGACTTCTCGGGCCACCACGCGCGAATATCACTCGCATAGTCCCGGAAAAGCGTTTTCCAGTCTCTCATCGGAGTTTGCTCACCCAATCGCTAAAACAAATTCGAAGCAGTGACGCCACGGTGCTATTCATCATACGTCCTGACGCCCTATGTTCGCACGGCCGAGGTTCATGCGCATTACCCTCGATCGAACTCGCCAATTATCGAGCTTTCGACCCGTTGCTTGTTCCACTGCCTTGACGTCTGGGCGATACAGTTGGAACAAAGCCGCTAGCTCTTGCTCGCTATACGACTGCCTGTCTTGAAACCTCTGCACCCAAGGCGGAGTAGCATCATCTGGTGCAGCAATCGGCTCAAACCAATTGTTGGTTGGGGGCTCCAGTGACAATATTTCAAGCGCCCGCCTTATCGACCCCTCGGGATTGGTCACTAGGTCGTCGTAGAGGAAAATATGAATGCGTGACTCATTGAAAACTGTCGACCAGTGATCATGATGCTTCTTGTAGAAGCCTTGGCCAATGATCCCGGCCTCACGGGGCAACCCGAACAGACTCTGAGGTAGGTCAAAGTGCGCCATCGAGAAATAGTGCCAATAGGCGGCGATCGCGCGAGTTACGGGCTCCCTTAGAACTACGAAGACTTGGGCTTCATCACCGGTATACTTGCTAATGCTGCTCGCAGCATCAGTTCTCTTCGGGGAGAATGGTGACCCGGTTGATTGCCAGAAGTACGTGGGCGTACAGTCTATTCGCCATTCATGGTCGGCGCCGGACATGAATGACTGGCGGTATGCTTCATCTCCCTTATCAGAGTTGAAGCGTATGGGATCATCGAAGTATCTCCGTCCAGCAGCTCCTGGTAAGTATACTTCTGGATGCCGCGCGATATTCTCTGAGAGCCATTCACATCCGCTTTGTTCAGCTCCAATGATGAACAGGTTTGGCTTGACAGAATCTCTGTTGCTAGAGTCTGCCGTGCGCGGGCCAGTCCTTCGCAGCTGATCAGGTCCTGAAGCTCGCTTGCTCGTGTCGTCCGCGTTTTGTTCGCGGATAGTCGTTTGCCCACTATCGCCGGTTATTAGACGCGAAGCCTTCATGTAGACCTCGCTGCTGTAGTGGAACGGCGCTTCTCCCCAAGGGTGGTTTGGGCTCGAAGAGACTTCATGCTCGTTAAGCCTGATTACCTTTGCATTCAATGCTTGTGCGGCAATGTCCGAGTAGAGCTCGAAGACTGGGTTTGCTTCCGAGGCGCTCACGCCGAAACTAGGCACAGCCGGGCCTCCAGATTCTGAGTAAGCAGCCCACGGGATGTCCAGCAGAATTATCGCCGCACGGGGCATATGTTGGCGAAAGAGGCTGCCTACCGCTGTGATTCCTTGGGTCCAGTACTCAAGGTGGCGGTCTGATCCGAACGCCAAGTGCTGTGTCCCAGGTGGAAGTAGAGACTCCACATCGGAGTCGATTAATTCGTGCGTGCGGGTAATGACAGATCCGTCCGGGAGTACGTATACTCCAAGCCTTTCGTCTGTTAGATCAATAAGAGCAAGATCGGTATGTTCGCCGTATTCGGGGATTAGCGACTGGATGTTGGAGGCGTAGTCGCCCGACACCATTCGCTGCTGGAACGGAGAGGCGAGGATGGGCGGCGCGACCATCGATACCGGCCGCGTGTATGCGCTGAGAGCGGATTGCCTGGCAACGTACTGAACGAGTTCGAACTGGCCAGGATCTAGGTGCTCAAATGTGTCTCGAGAGACGCATGAACCGTAGATGAAAACTCTGTGCCTGGTCATTGATCGGACTCCGCGTTCCAGTGGGCAACTTTACTCTGGACTCCGAGCAGGTGGCCGATCGATCCGGTAGAGCGTCGGGCGGCCGAGCCGTCGCCGTAGGGGTTTGTGGCCCGGGCCATCGCTTCGTAGGCGTCAGGGTCAGAGAGCAGGGTGGAGACGTCGTCGACTATCCGGTTCTCGTCGGTGCCGATGAGCTTGACCGTTCCTGCGTGGACGGCCTCCGGCCGCTCGGTGTTCTCGCGCATGACGAGTACCGGCTTGCCGAGGCTCGGCGCTTCTTCCTGCACGCCACCGGAGTCGGTGAGTACGACCGTGGCGAGCGAGAGCATCCGTGTGAACTCACCGTAGGCGAGCGGTTCTGTCACGGTGACGTTGCTTAGCCCCTCGAGCTGGGGGAGCACGGCCTCTCGCACTACCGGGTTGCGGTGGGCGGGCAGTACGATCTGAACGTCGGGGAATGACTGAGCGAGACGCGCAAGTGCCCGGCCGACGCCCTCCATCGCTCCTCCCCAGTTCTCGCGTCGATGCGTGGTCACGAGCAGCACCCGCCGCCCAGAGTCGGCGAGGTCCTCAAGCTCAGGGTCCGAGAAGGTGGTCTTCTTCTCCACCGTCATGAGTAGGGCATCAATCACCGTGTTGCCGGTGACGACGATGTCGTCTGGTGAGACGCCTTCGCTCAGGAGGTTCTCCTTGCTGGTGGCGGTGGGTGCGAGGTGGAGAGCAGCGATCTGCGAGGTGATCTTGCGATTAGCCTCCTCCGGGAACGGTGAGAGGATATTCCCCGACCGGAGGCCAGCCTCGACGTGCACCACGGGGATCTGACGGTGGAACGCTGCAAGCGCCGCCGCAGTCGAGGTGGACGTATCGCCTTGCACGACGACGGCGGCCGGGCGCTGTTCTTCGAGTACCGGATCCAGGCGCTCAAGTACCCGAGCCACGATGGTAGACAGCGTGGCGCCGTGCTGGAAGATGTCGAGGTCGTAGTCCGGCGTGATCCCGAAGATCTCGTTGACTTGATCGAGCATTTCTCGGTGCTGACCGGTCACGACAGTGATCGAATCGAGCTGGTCGCTTGCTTCGATAGCCTTGATGACGGGTGCCACCTTGATCGCCTCGGGACGGGTCCCGTAGACGGTCATGATGCGCGGTCGCGTCGCTTCCATGGAACTACTTCTTCCTATCGGTTGACCGCACACCTGATGGTCGTACGTGTCGAGCGTTGTACTGGCGGGGCGCCTGGGACTCTTCGACCTGGACGTGAGTCTGCTCTCGCTCGGCGAAGGCCTTCTCGATGATCGTTCGGGCCTCGTCCGGTTTGTCCTTGGCAACGGCCCACGCCCACTTCCGGTACCGGAGGGCTACGTCCTGTGCAGGGCCGTCGAGAACAAGGCGACCGTGATTGAGCCAGATCGCCCGCGTGCAGGTCTCTTCGATGGTCTGGGCGGCGTGACTGACGAGGAAGACGGTGCCCGCACCGTCTCTCAGCCCCTGCATCCGTGCCTCGCTCCGCTCACGGAACGCAGCGTCACCCGTGGCTAGCGCCTCATCGATCAGCAGAATGTGGGGGTTGGCGGCGGTAGCAATGGCGAACCGAAGCCGCGCACCCATGCCGGAGGAGTATGTCTTCATCGGTAGGTAGATCGACTTGCCGAGTCCTGCGAGCTGCTTGACCTCCGGCACCGCGGCGTCGGCCTGGTCCGGGGTCAGACCCATCGCGAGGCAACCGAGGCGAATATTCTGTTCACCCGAGAGATCGGGGACCAGGGCTGCGTTGACTCCGATCAGCACAGGAGTGCTCTCGGCGAGCACCCGTCCCTTCGCAGGGTTCTCCAGGCCCGCGATGATGCGGAGGAGCGTGCTCTTGCCGGAACCGTTCTGGCCAACTAGGCCGATCTGCTCCCCAGACTTGGCGACGAACGAGATGCCGGAGAGCGCGCGAACCAGCACCTTCGGGTCGTTGCCGAGCACCGTGCGCGCGGCTCGCTTGACGAAGTTTGCGCCACGACGACGTTCGGCTGCGTCGGTCGACGGCACGCGATAGCGCACGTGGACGTTCTGGACCGCGACGGTGGCTTGTGCGAAGGGATCGACGTCATGCTCGCCCATAGGACTCCTCCCCCTGCCAGAAGAAGAGGAAGCCCACGAGCAGGGCGCCGACCGACCAGGTAGACAGACCGATCCAAGTCGACGCGTCCGGCACCGTGGCATAGAGCAGGCAGTCGCGTGCGGCGTCGAGGACCATGTACATCGGGTTGGCCTCCATCAGCCCGACGATCGAGGGGTACTCGGCGAAGCGATCGATGGAGAAGAAGACAGCGGAGGCGTACAGCCAGATCCGCATGGCCACGCTGATCAGCTGCGTGAGGTCGGGCACGATCGTCGTCAAGCGCGCGAATAGCAGAGCGAGGCCTGTGGCCAGGAAGACTTGAAGGACGAGCACGACCGGGAAGAGCAGCGCCGCCATCGTCCAGGTCTCGTGGTCCGGGAGGAGGACGATGAGCAGGAACATCGCACCAATCGTGGGCACCAGATTCAGAATGCTGCGCAGTACCACGGAGATGGGCAGTGACGCGCGAGGGAACGTGAAAGCCCTGATGAGATTGCGGCCCGACTGGATGGACTTGGCTCCGCTGGAGACACACTGCGTGGTGAACTGGAAGAGGAACACGCCGATGATGAGGTAGCCCAGGAAGTTAGGGATGCCGTCACGGGTGTCGAGGATCAGCCCGAAGATCAGGTAGTAGGCCAGGCCGTTGAGGATCGGGTTGATGACCAGCCAGGCCTGTCCGAGCAGCGTCTCGCGGGTTCCGCTGGTCACCTTTGCGCGAGCCTCGGCCCACAGGAAGTAGCGGCGTCCCCAGAGCTGGCGAATGTAGTCGCGGATCGGGGGACGAGCTCCGACCTGCTTCAGCCGGCCGGTCGAGACGATCTCGAGCGAGGCCGGCTGCTTCTTGAAGACCTCCGCGTACAGGTCCGACACGTCGGCCGGCGTCGGTGAAGACGTCGGCTGCAACGGTGGGACCGGGGCACTCATCGCGTGCATCTTAGATGCTGTGGCGGGCGAACCGTTCGCCTCGTGTCACAGAACGGTCAAGTCGGGCGGCAGCATGCGGACATCGTTGCCCGGTACGCTCATCCCGTCAGCCACGCCAGGACACGGGAGCAAGGACGCACGAGCATGCGTGTACTCATCACCGGTGGCGCCGGATTCATCGGTGCGAACTTCACCCACCAGACCGTCCGGGAGCGTCCCGACGTCCGCGTCACCGTGTTGGACGCGCTGACCTATGCGGGGGACGTCAAGTCGCTGGTCCCGGTGGCCGATCACGTGACCCTGGTCCGTGGGTCGATCGCCGACGAGCCGCTGGTCGACCGCTTGGTGGGGGAGTCGGACGTCGTCGTCCACTTCGCCGCCGAGTCGCACAACGACAACTCGCTGAACGACCCGTCGCCGTTCGTGCAGACCAACTTGGTGGGCACGTTCACCCTTCTCGAGGCCGTGCGGAAGCACGGCGTGCGGTTCCACCACATCTCGACCGACGAGGTCTACGGGGACCTGGAGCTAAACGATCCGGCGAAGTTCACCCCCGAGACGCCGTACAACCCGTCGAGCCCCTACTCGTCGACGAAGGCCGGCTCGGACCTGCTGGTCCGGGCGTGGGTGCGCTCGTTCGGTGTGCAGGCCACCATCTCGAACTGCTCGAACAACTACGGGCCCTATCAGCACGTCGAGAAGTTCATTCCGCGCCAGATCACCAACCTCATCGACGGGGTGCGGCCCAAGTTGTACGGCGCCGGACTGAACGTGCGTGACTGGATTCACGTCGAGGACCACAACACGGCGGTCTGGGCGATCATCGACAAGGGCCGGATCGGCGAGACCTACCTGATCGGTGCCGACGGCGAGAAGAACAACCTCGAGGTCGTCCAGACCCTGCTCGAGGTCTTCGGCCGGGACGCCGACGATTTCGACCACGTGGCCGACCGCCCGGGGCACGACATGCGCTACGCCATCGATGCCTCGCGGCTGCGCGACGAGCTCGGCTGGGAGCCGCGGTTCACCGACTTCCGCAGCGGCCTCGAAGCGACGGTCGACTGGTACCGCGAGCACGAATCCTGGTGGCGGCCCCGCAAGGCAGCCGTCGAGGCCAAGTACGCCAAGACCGGCCAGTGACAGCACGAGGGCCGGGACCGCTCTACGGTCCCGGCCCTCGTCATCTCTCAGCCCTTCAGTGAAGCCACGTACGCCTCGACGCTTTCGAGCGTCGGCAGCAGACCCTGCTCCCGAGCATCCGCCAGGGTCGGTGCGGCAGCGTCCTTCTCGGAGAGCTGCGGAGTGATCGGGGAACCGTCCCGCGCTGCCGTCGGCCACTCGATGCCGACCGCCGGGTCCAGCGGGTGGACGCCGTGCTCGGCCGTCGGGTTGTAGCCCGTCGAGCAGAGATACATGACCGTCGAGTCGTCCTCGAGCGACATGAAGGCGTGCCCGAGGCCCTCGCCCAGGTAGATCGCGCGGCGGTCGACGTCGTCGAGGAGCACGGAGTCCCACTGCCCGAAAGTCGGCGACCCGACGCGGATGTCGACGACGACGTCCAGGACGGCACCCTTCGGGCACGTCACGTACTTGGCCTGCCCCGGGGGGACGTCGGCGAAGTGGATCCCACGCAGTACGCCGGCTGCGGACACCGAGAGGTTGGCCTGCTGCAGGTCCAGGTCGTGGCCCAGGTGCTCGGAGAACGTCGACGCCTTGAACCACTCCAGGAACACACCACGAGGGTCCCCGAACTGCTTGGGAGTGATCTCGTAGGCGCCAGGGACGGCCAGCTCGCGGAACTGCACGTGGTGCTCCTTCAGATTCGGTGGTGACGGCCCTTTAGGATCCTACGGGTGACGACACCGACTCCTCAGAACACCGCTCCTCGCTGGCTCGTCCTCGGAGCTCGCGGCATGCTCGGCCACGACCTCCTCGACGTCCTGACTGCCACGGGGCCCGACGTGACCGGCCTGGGCCGGGCCGACGTCGACGTGACCGATGCGCAGGCCGTCCGTGCCGCCGTCGTCGGCTACGACGTCGTCGTCAACGCCGCCGCCTGGACTGCCGTGGACGATGCGGAGGAGCGCGAAGCGCAGGCCTTCGATGTCAACGCCACCGCGGCTGCCCACGTCGCTCGTGCGGCGGCCGAGGCCGGAGCCCGACTGGTCCACGTGTCCACCGACTACGTGTTCGACGGCGCTGCCACCGAGCCGTACACCGAGGACGCGCCGATCGCCCCGCGATCCGCCTACGGCCGCACCAAGGGGGCGGGGGAGTGGGCCGTGCGCGCCGAGGCGCCGGACCACCTGATCGTCCGCACCGCCTGGCTCTACGGCGCCCACGGCGGCTGCTTCCCGAAGACCATGGCGCGCCTCGGTGCGGAGAAGGACCAGCTCGCCGTCGTCGACGACCAGGTCGGGCAGCCCACGTGGACGCGGGACCTCGCCGAGCTGATCGTGCGTCTCGTCGACGCCGAGGCGCCCACCGGGACGTACCACGGCACGTCGTCGGGCCAGACGTCCTGGTTCGGGTTCACGCAGCGCATCCTGGCCTCGGCCGGTCTGGCAACCCCGCTGGAGCCGACCACGAGCGCGGCGTTCGTGCGCCCGGCGCCGCGGCCCGCCTACTCGGTGCTGGGGCACGACGCCCTGCGAGCGGCCGGTGTGGAGCCGATCGGTGACTGGGCCGAGCGCTGGGAGGCCGCGGCACCGACCGTGCTCGCATGAGCGGAAGCGAGGACACGACGTCATGTCCCCGCCGCAGTGATCACTCGTCGAGCAGGCCCAGCAGGTAGCTGCCGTAGCCGGACTTGACCAGCTTCTCCGCGCGGACGCGCAGCTCGTCGTCGGTGAGGAACCCGCGCCGCCAGGCGACCTCCTCCGGCGAACCGATCTTGAGGCCCTGGCGCTGCTCGATCGTGCGCACGAAGTCGCTCGCCTCGATGAGCGAGTCGAACGTGCCGGTGTCCAGCCAGGCCGTGCCACGGGGGAGCACCTCGACCTGCAGCGAGCCGCGGCTCAGGTACTCGGCGTTGACGTCGGTGATCTCGTACTCGCCGCGCGCCGAGGGCTGGATGTTCTTGGCGATCTCGACCACGTCGTTGTCGTAGAAGTACAGGCCGGGCACCGCGTACTTCGACTTGGGCCGCGCCGGCTTCTCCTCCAGGGAGATCGCGCGGCCGGCATCGTCGAACTCCACCACGCCGTAGGCCGTCGGGTCCGCGACTCGGTAGGCGAACACCGCGCCACCGGTGATCGAGTCGAACCGTTGGAGCTGGTCGCCCAGGCCCTGGCCGTAGAAGATGTTGTCGCCCAGCACCAGTGCCGCGGCGTCGTCGCCGATGAACTCCTCACCCAGCACGAACGCCTGGGCCAGCCCGTTCGGCTGCTCCTGCACCGTGTACTCGATGTTCACGCCGAACTGCGAGCCGTCGCCCAGCAGGCGGTGGAACTGCTCGGCGTCGTGCGGGGTGGTGATCACCAGGATGTCCCGGATGCCCGCCAGCATCAGCGTCGAGAGCGGGTAGTAGATCATCGGCTTGTCGTACACCGGCACGAGCTGCTTGCTCACGCCCTGGGTGATCGGGTGCAGTCGGGTGCCGGAACCGCCGGCCAGGATGATGCCGCGCATACGGCGGATGATCTCACGGGGCCGTCGCGGGAATCACGCTGTCGGCCGGTTCAGTAGCCGAAGGCCTCGAAGTCCTCGCGGTAGAACTCCCGCAGCAGGGCCTCGGTGCCACGGGAGATCGGCACGTCGCTGCTGCTGAACCCGGGCCTGCGCTCGCCGGAGTTGAGGCGGTGCGGTACCTCGGTGTCGATGGCGAGGTCAAAGCGCTTGTCGAGGTCGGCGAGGGCTGCGGACAGCCCGTCCTCGTACCGGTAGACCTGCGCCTTGCGCAGCACGAACTCCGACTGCGGGCGCAGATGGTTGTCGAGCACGTACGGGTCCTTCTGGTACTTCGCGAACATGGTGCGCGTCCACGACTCGACGGACTCGTCGGTGAACCGGATCCTGTGCTTGCGGGCCCGGTGCGCCACCTCGGACCGGAACCGGGCGATCGGGTCCCGAACGACGAGGAACACCGCCGTGAACCGCTTGATGCGGTACGTCTCCCGGAGGCGCTCCGCGTGGATGTGCTGCGGTGAACACCGCCGGAACCAGTTGGGCTGGTCGGTACCGGTCGCGGAGTCCCGGTCGTACTGGTTGAAGTCCGACCGGCGAAGGGCGGTCTCGATCGACGAACCGCCCGTCTTGGGCACGTGGACGAACAGGACGCTCTTGTCGTCCCGCAGATAGATCGGCATCGACGGCTCCTTCGAGTGAGGGTCGGACCGAGCGAATCTACCGATGATGCGGTGCCTGCGCCTCGCGGACGGAGCCGTCGTCGCCGTTCGCGCCGACCCCCTTGCCGGACCACCGGCGTCGTGCGCTAGTGTGACCGCCACCACAACCGAAAACGGCCCGTGCCAGAGGCGGCAACCTCTGACCGGGCCTGACCAACGAGAGTCTGGAGCACTCCCGATGGCTACGCCTGACGATATCAGCGCGCCCCCACCACCCCCGGTGCGCCTCAACGCCCACGCGCCCCTGTGGCGCCTCGTCGACGCCCTCGCCGCCGCCGGCTGGGGCGACCTGCGCGACGCACCCCAGAGCGTGCGCAGCTACCTCCACGCGCTGGCCCGCCTCGCCGACCCGCGCACCGCCGTCGTCGAGACCACCGACGCCCAGGCCGCCGAACGCGCCGGCCTCTCCCCGCGCACCATCGCCCGAGCCCGCACCTGGCTGCAGCGCCACGGCGTCGTCACCATGCTCCGCCGAGGCGCCCGGCAGGGCCTGCGGGGCGTGCCGTCGCTGCTGCGCGTGACCAAACGTGCCCTCGTCTCGCTGCTGCCCGCCGCCCGTCGCGCCAAGGACGCCCGCGCCCGCCGTCGTGCCGCCCGGCCCGGCGGAGCCGCCCGCCTGCCCGATCCCAACCGGACACAACGGCAGCCCTTCCCCTCCTGGCGGAGGAAGACGGCGCCGCCCGCCGCGCCGCCGTCGTCGCGCCCCACAGAGGTACGACGACGGCCCTCACCCGTCCAGGAACGTCTGCGCGCCGAGGCCGCGGACGCCGCCGCGACACCTCCGCAGGCCGCCACCATCGCGGCGGTCCGGGCCGCGCTGCGCCCGCTGTCGGTGGGTGCCGGGAGGGTGGGCGCGTGACCAGGACCGCGCCGGCCGAGACCGAATTTGTGCACCAGGTGGGTGCACGATTGCCCGCAACATCGCCTCGATGCACGACAGCCCCCGCCGGACGGCGGGGGCTGAAGGCAGGGCGCTCAGGATCGTCTCCCTATCGCGCAGCCTCAGTCCACGACGCCACTGTTGACGCGCTCCGTTCAGCGAGCGGCCGCCGGCCCGCTCAGCAGCACCGCGCCGTGCGGGGCCAGCTCCAGGTCCAGCGCCGCGCTGCCCGGCGCCACACCGCGGGCCGCGTCGCTCTGCACTGTCACCTCCCGGCGCGGCACCCTCGCCCCGGTCCACAACTCGCGCACCTCGGGGCCGCCGCGGACGGCGAACCCGACCCGCGCCACGTCCTGGGCCAGCGACAGCGGCTCGTCGCCCAGGTTGAACAGCGCCGCGAACGCCGTGCCGTCCGGACTGTCGGCGGCCCACATCACCAGCGGACCCTCGCGGAACACCTCGCGCTGGGTCCGTCCGTCGCTGTGCACGGCCAGGGCGTCGGCGTTGCGGAACAGGGCCACGGTGTCCGGGTCCGACGACGGCAGGTCCCCGCCGATCATCAGCGGCGAGCGGGCGATCATCCACAGCGTCAGCAGGCTGACCCGCTCGTCGTGCGTCAGACCGTCGTCGCGCGGCTCACCCCGCTCCGCACGCAAGCCGATGCGCCCCAACGGCAGCATGTCGGCGTCGGCCCACCCGCCGTCACCCGAGAACGGCGCCCACCGCGCCAGCCGCGCGAAGTTCGCCTCGACGTCCTCCCACCGGTCCCACAGGTCGTCGCTGATGCGCCACATCGTGGCGTGCTCGCGCAGATGCGCGGCGTGCGTCGTCGACAGGTCCCGACCGGGGGAGAGGCTCAGCTCGATCGGCCGGCCCGTGCGCTCGATCGCCCGGGCGTACGCCTCGATGTCCGCGGCCTGGTACGGCCAGAGCATGTCGTCCGTCTTGAGGAAGTCGACGCCCCACTCCGCGTACAGCTCGAGCGTCGAGTCGTAGTAGGCCTGCGCCCCCGGGTGCGAGTGGTCCAGACCCACCATGTCCGGGTTCCACTCGCAGGCGTTGCCCGGATCCGCGACGTCCGCGGCCGTCGCGTCGCTGCCCAGGACCGGCGTCGCACGCTCCACCGCCCGCCGCGGGATCCCGCGCATCGTGTGGATGCCGAACCGCAGACCCAGCGCACGCACCTGCTCGGCCAGCGGACCGAACCCGCGCCCGCCCGCAGCGCTCGGGAACCGGCCCGGATCCGGCAGCAGCCGGCCGCGGGTGTCCATCGCCAGCGGGGCGTCCGCGTTGTAGCCGTGCGAGCGAGCCGTCGGATCCGACCAGTCGATGTCGACCACCACCGTGTCCCAGCCGAACGGCAGCAGGTGCTCGGCCAGGAACCGCGCGTTGGCCAGCACCTCCGCCTCCGTCACCGTGGTGCCGTAGCAGTCCCAGGAGTTCCAGCCCATCGGAGGGCGGGCCGTTCGCGTGCTGCGCATCGTGTCCTCGCTCGTCGGCGTGCGTCGTCACCGGTGACCGTACCGACACCGTGATCGCCGTCGCCTGCCACAATGGCCGGGTGACGCGAGACACGCCGTCGTGCGAGCGTGCCTACCGCCGCACCCTCGCCCTTCTCACCCTGGCCGTCGCCCTCTGGTCGGTGGCGTGGGCGGTGCTGACCCCGGGGTTCCGGGCGCCCGACGAGCAGAACCACCTCAACAGCGCCATCCGTCTCGCGTACGGGGGCGGGTGGCCGGCACCCGGCGACGCCCACTTCGCACCCGTCATCGACCAGGCCGTCGCGGAGTCCACCTACCCGAGCGACCTGCCCGGACGGTTCAACGACCGCCCGCAGTGGCCCCAGTTCGTCGAGCTCACGCCGGTGCCCACCGCGGACCGCATCCACATCGACGTCGGCAACGCGCTGCCCGCACCCGGCACCAGCGCCACCGTCGACCAGATGACCCAGCATCCGCCCGCCTATTACGCCCTCGGCGCCGCCGCCCTGCGCGCCACCGGCACCGCTGATGCGCAGTGGGACGTCGCCCTGCTCGCGTTGCGGCTGCTCGACGTGGCCCTTTTCGCCGCGACCGTCCCGCTCGCCGCCTCCACCACCCGACGTCTGACAGGGTCCCGGTCCGCCGCCCTGCTCGCCGCCCCCTTCCCGATGCTGATCCCGCAGGTCGGCCACATCATGGGCGCCGCCAACAACGACGCCCTCGTGGTCCTCACCGGCGCCGGCGTCACCTACCTCGCCGCGCGCGTCGTCACCGGCGACCTGCGCTGGCGGGTCGTGGTCGGCCTCGGGCTGGTGCTCGGCGTCGGGCTGCTGACCAAGGTGATGCTCGCGTTCGCCATCCCGGTGGTGGTCGCCGCCTACCTGCTGGCGCCTCCCGGTCCGACGGCGGTCCAGCGGGCCTGGCGTGCGTTCGTCGCGCTGGCCGTGGCGTTCGTCGTCGGCGGCTGGTGGTGGGCCCGCAACTGGCTCGTCGACGGTGCCGTGCAGCCCGTCGGCCTGCCGCGCGACTACGCCAGCATGGCCCAGGTGCCCGGCTCCGAGGTGCTGCCCGAGTCGATCGGCCGCACCGCCCAGGCGTTCTTCGGCAACCTCGGCTGGCTCGAGATCCGCATGCACGGCACGCTCGTCGCGCTCGCCTCGACGCTGCTCGTGGTCGCCGTGCTCGCCGCCGTCGTCCTGCCCGGTGCTCGTCGCGGCGCGTTCACGATCGCGCTGCTGCCGCTCGCGCTCGCCGCGGGAGTGGTCGCCAACGCCGTGAGCCGCTGGGCCGAGACCGGCGTGCTCGTCGCCCTGCAGGGCCGCTACATCTTCGGCGGTCTGACCGCGCTGGCCGCGCTGTTCGCGATCGCCCTGTGGCAGGCCGCACGACGGCGGGAGCACCGGACCGCCGTCGTCGTCCCGGTGCTCACGGCGCTGGCCGGGGCGGCCGCCGTCGCCGGGCTCGCATGGGGGTTCGCCGCCTTCTACCGGGCGCCGGGGGACTCGGCGGCGCAGGCGTGGGAGCGCTGGGTCGCGTGGAGCCCGCTCGACGAGGCCGTGATCGCCGCGGTGCTCGTGGTCGTGGCCCTGGGGCTGCTCGCCGGGGTCGTGGCCGCGTGGCGGTGGGCGGCGCTGACGCGCGGGTTGTCGCGGCCGTCGTCGCAGCGGACCTGGCGTGCGGAGCAGATCCCGCACGAAACCTCCTTCTGAGTTAAGGCTCTTTTGCTAGCCTTAACTCAAGAGCGGGGAGGGACGCCGATGTCGTCGCCGATGATGCCTGACGTCGAAGGCCTGTGGATGCGCGAGGAGCAGGCTCCCGACCTGACCGCCCACCGGGCGTCCGACCGGCGCGGGGGCAGCTTTCTGAGATATCACCCCAGGCGCCTCGCCGAACGTATGGTCCCTCTGATCGACGCCGACACGATGGAGAAGGTCGCCGACGCATCCGTCGCTGTCGCACGGACGGCCCACCAGCTCCGGCAGCGACCCGTGGCGATCCTGCACGCGACGCTGCTGCGGAGCGAGTCCATCTCGTCGAGCTGGGTCGAGGGACTGCGCGAGACCCCCCGAAACATCATGGTGGCGCAGCTGCGAGAGCGGGATCCGGGTCTCGCCGGGCACCAGTTCGACCGGCTGCGGACCGCGTCCTCGATCCTGGCGAACCTGAACTCGGTGCGCGACGGGGTCGAGCTGCTCCGTGCGCCCTGGACGCACGACGCGATCCACGCGATCCACCGCACGATCGCTCCCGCCGTCCACGACGACGGATACCGGGTGCAGGACGTGCAGATCGGCGGCTCGTCCAAGCTGACCGCCTCGTACGCCGCGCCGCCGGCGGCCGAGGTGCCCTGGTTGATGGACGACCTGCTCACCTATGCCAACGTCAGCCCCGACGCCCCGCTGGTCAAGTCGGCGATCATCCATGCGCAGTTCGAGACCGTCCACCCCTACGAGGACGGCAACGGTCGAGCCGGTCGCGTCCTCGTGCACGGATACCTGGCCCGTGCCGGCGTGCTCGATCACGGCGTGCTGCCGTTGTCCGTCGTGCTGCGGCGGGACGTCGACGAATACGTGCGCCGATTGATGGCGTACCGGCACGCCTCCGACGACGATCGACCCGGCGCCGTCGCCCAGTTCGTCGACTACTTCGCCGACTGCCTCGTGGACTCCTGCGAGGAGACCGACCGCGTGATGGCCGAGTCGGAGGAGGTGCGTGCCGACTGGGCCGATCGTGTCTCCGGGTACCGGTCCGACTCGGCCGTCCACCGTGCCCTCCCCGTCGTCGCCGACCAACCGGTCCTGACGGCGCGCTACCTCGCGTCCGCGCTGGGCGTGTCGACGGTGACCGGCCGGCGGGTCGTCGACCAGCTGCTCGACGCCGGGATCGTCGAACCTTCAGGCGGTCGATTCAATCGGTCGGAGGTGTACCAGGCCTCGGCGCTGCTGCGGATGATGGACCGGCTCGTTCCTGGCATCCAACCCACCGCACTGCCGAGGCCCCGACCTGTCCGCCCGGACGAGGCCGGCTCGTGACGGTCGGCCCGCCCGGACGGCCCGGCGTGGCTAGACTCGCGCCGGGCGCCCCCACGCCGCTCAGCAGCACCGTCGTCGGACCGGAGAGGGCTCGATGAAGCTCGTCGTGCAGATCCCGTGCCTCAACGAGGCCGAGACGCTCCCCCTCGTGCTCGCCACCCTGCCGCGCGAGGTTCCCGGGTTCGACGAGGTCGAGTGGCTCGTCATCGACGACGGCTCCACCGACGGCACCGGCGACGTCGCCCGCAACCTCGGCGTCGACCACGTGCTGCGGCACACCCGGACCATGGGGCTCGCCCGCTCGTTCCGCGACGGCGTCGACCACGCCCTCGCTCACGGCGCCGACGTCGTCGTCAACACCGACGGCGACAACCAGTACCCCTCCGAACGCGTCGGGGACCTGTGCGCGCCGATCCTCGCCGGCGAGGCCGACATCGTCGTCGCCGACCGCCAGACCGCCACCATCGAGCACTTCAGCCCGTTCAAGAAGCGCATGCAGCGCCTCGGCTCCCGCGTGGTCAGCGCCGCCGCCAACACGCCCCTGCCCGACGCCGCCAGCGGATTCCGCGCCTACTCGCGGTCCGCGCTGCTGCGGCTCAACGTCGTCACCCAGTTCAGCTACACCATGGAGACGATCATCCAGGCGGGCAACAAGCACCTGCGGATCGTGTCCGTGCCCGTGGTCACCAACCCCAAGACGCGCGAGTCGCGGCTGTTCCGCAACATCTGGCAGCACATGGGACGCTCCGGGCGGGCCATCGTGCGCTCGTGGATCATGTTCCGCCCCCACCTGGTGTTCCTGTCCCTCGCGGCACTGTTCTTCCTGGCCTCCGCGGTGCCCGCCGTGCGGTTCCTTGTGTTCTTCGCCCAGGGCGAGGGCGGCGGGCACGTGCAGTCGCTCGTGTTCGCCGCCGCCATGCTGGTGGGGTCGCTGCTGTGCCTCGCGCTGCTGGTCATCGCCGACCTGCAGCGCACCAACCGGACGCTGATCGAGGACACCCTCGAACGGGTCAAGCAGGTCCAGTACGGGCGGGACGAGTGATCGTCGCGTTCGGCACCTACGACGCCGCCCGGCATCCCCGCGTCGGCATCCTGGTCGCCGGGCTGCGCGCCCACGGCTACCGCGTCGACGAGCTGAACCGGCCCCTCGGGTTCTCCACCGCCGAGCGGGTGCAGATGCTGCGCCGGCCGTGGCGGCTCCCGCTGCTGGTGCTGCGGCTGCTGACCTGCTGGCTCGCCCTGATCCGGGACGACGTCGGACACCGCCGTGCGCACGGGGCTCCGGACGCGCTGCTGGTCGGCTACCTCGGTCACTTCGACGTGGTGCTCGCCCGGCTGCTGCACCCCCGCACCCCCGTGATCCTCGACCACCTCGTCTTCGCGGCCGACACCGCCACCGACCGGGGCGCCCGCGGGCTGCGGGTCCGGTTGCTGCACGGGCTGGACCGGCTCGCGCTCGCCAGTGCCGACGTCGTCGTGCTGGACACCGACGAGCACCGGGAGCTGCTGCCTCCGTCCTCCCGCCGTCGTCGAGCGTCTCTGAATGCATCCCGTCAGCCCCCGATCAGCGGCATCCAGAGACGCTCGACGGCCAGAAGGGCCGTGGTCGTGCCCGTCGGGGCCCCGGAAACCTGGTTCCCCCCTCCTCGCCGAGATACCGATCGGTCGGTGAGATACCGGGGCGTCGAGTCGACGGAGCGGTATCTCGGCGACGAGCCGGTATCTCGGCACGGGGGAGACCCCGAGCCGCTGCGCGTGGTGTTCTTCGGCCTCTTCACCCCGCTGCAGGGTGCGGTCACCATCGCCCGGGCGTTCGCCGACGCCCTGCCTCGGGCCGCCGCGCAGGGCCGGCCGATCACCGCGACCCTCGCCGGCACCGGCCAGGACCACGCCGCCGCCCGAGCCGCGCTCGCCGACACCCCCGGGATCACCTGGCACGACTGGGTCGAACCCGACGAGCTCCCCGGACTCGTCGCCGAGCACGACGTCTGCCTCGGCATCCTCGGCACCACCGCAAAGGCGCTGCGCGTGATCCCCAACAAGGTGTTCCAGGGGCTGGCCGCCGGCTGCGTCGTCGTCACCTCCGACACCCCGCCCCAGTGCCGGCTGCTCGGCGATCACCTCGAGCTCGTGCCACCCGGCGACGCCGCAGCCCTCGCCGACCGGCTCCTCACCCTCACCGACCCGGCAGCACTCGCCGCCGCCCGGACCCGAGCGCACGCCGGCCGCGACGCCGTCCGCCCGGCCGCCGTCGTCGGACCCCTGCTCGACGCCCTCGCCGCCCGCGGGATCCACCCGTGACCGGCACCCCACCCGTCAGCACCGCACCCCGGCCCGGCGCCACCGCCCGCGTCCTCACCGTGCTGCGCTCACCGTGGGTGCGCTGGGGGTTCCTCGTCCTCGCGCTGGCGCTCGCGGTCTACGCCGTCGTCGCCGTGCGCGAGGACCTCGCCGACGCCGCCGCAGCGCTCTCCGGCGTCCGCATCGCCGGAGCGGCACTCCTCGCCGTCGCGTTCGTCGGCTGCACGCTGCTGTCGTGGCGGGCCGTGCTCACCGACCTCGGCTCCCGGCTCGACCGCCGGGCCGCCGTCACCGTGTTCGGGATCAGCCAGCTCGGCAAGTACGTGCCCGGCGGGGTGTGGAACGTGGTGGCCGCCGCCGAGGTCGGCGCCGACCACGGCGTCCCGCGCCGCCGCACCGCCACCGCCACCGCCGTCGCGACCGGCGTCGGCGTCGTCTCCGGGGCCGTCGTCGGCGTCCTCGCGCTGCCGTTCGTCGCCGCCGGAGCACTCGACGACTGGGCCTGGGCGCTCTGGCTGCTGCCCGCCGTCGTCGTGCTGCTCCTGCCGCCCGTGCTCAACCGGCTGCTCGCCGCCGCGCTGCGCCTCGCCCGGCGACCCGCGCTCGAGCACCCCCTGTCGTGGGGCGGCCTCGGCGCCGCCGCCGGGTGGGCCGCCGCCGGCTGGATGCTCGCCGGCGTGCAGGTGTGGCTGCTCGCCACCGGTCTCGGCATGGCCGGCGACGTGCGCACCCTCGCGCTCGCCGTCGGCGGGTACGCGCTGGCCTGGATGGTCGGATTCCTCGTCGTCGTGGTCCCCGCCGGCGCCGGCGCCCGCGAGCTCGTGCTCCTCGCCGTCCTCACCGGCGCCCTGCCGCACGCCGAGGTGCTGCTCGTCGTGCTGGTCAGCCGGGTCCTCGTCACGCTCGCCGACCTGTTCCTCGCCGGGCTCGGGGCGCTGCTGCGGCGTCCGGCCGGCGTCCGGTTCGCGCCGCTCGCCCCCCGAGCCTGGCTGCGCTGGGACACGGTGCGCCGGACCCTGCCCGCCCGGCGCTCCACGGTGCTCGAGATCGGGTGCGGGCAGGGCGCCGTCGGCATGCGGATCGCCGCCCGGCACGACTACACGGCCGTCGAGCTCGACGTCGACTCCTGGGCGCTCGCCGCGCCGCGGGTGGCCATGGTGTCGGCCGAGGCCCGGGTGCTGCACGGCGACCTGTCGGCGCTCCCGGCCGCGGAACGGTTCGACGTCGTGTGCGCGTTCGAGGTCATCGAGCACCTGGACGACGACGCCGGCGCGCTGCGCTCGTGGGCTGCGCGGGTACGACCCGGCGGCGAGCTGGTGCTGTCCACGCCGGCCGACCCCGAGAGGTTCGGACCGTGGGACACCCTCGCCGGGCACTACCGGCGCTACGAGCCGGCGCGACTCGCCGCGCTCCTGGAGGACGCCGGCCTGGTCGATGTCCGGGTGCGCCGCTACGACGCACCCCTCGGGTTCCTGCTCGAAGCGGTCCGCGACCGGGTCGCCCGCCGGCAGGTGCCGGCGTCGGGCACCGTGCCGCCGTCGGGCCAGGTGCCGGCGTCGGACCCCGGGGCCGCTCTCTCGGGCGAGCGGACCGAGGTCGACGACGCGCTCGCCACCGCCACGGCCGGGTCGGGGCGGCGGCTGCAACCGCGCTCGCGGCTCGTCGGCAGCGCGATCGCCGTCGGCATCTGGCCGTTCCTGCTGCTGCAGCGGGCCCTGCCCCGGCACGGCACGGGACTCGTCGCGCGGGGACGACGGCCCGCGTCGGTGGACGCCGGTGACATGCCCGACGGCGCGCCCGGCGCGGGGTCTGGCGCCGCGCCGCCCGACCAGGGATCCTCGGGACCGTGAGCCTGCCACCGCTGACCCTGTTCGGTGCCCTGCGCTGGGACGTCGTGCGGCGACGCCTGGACGACCTGGCCCTCCCGCCCGGTGCGAGCGTGCTCGAGGTCGGGTGCGGGCAGGGGGCCGTCGGGGTGCGACTGGCCGCCGCCGGGTACGAGTACACGGGTGTCGAGCTCGACGCCGCCAGCGCCGAGGTGGCCTCCGACCGGCTCGCCGGCGCGGAGCTGCCGGGGCGGGTGGTCTGCGGGTCCGTCGAGTCCTCGAGGCTGGACGCCGGGTTCGACCTGCTGTGCGCGTTCGAGGTGCTCGAGCACCTCGAGGACGACGCCGGAGCGCTCGCCGCGTGGCTGCCGTTGCTGCGACCGGGTGGGTCGGTGCTCGTCTCGACCCCCGCGTGGCAGCGCCGGTTCGGTCCGATGGACTCCGCCGTCGGGCACCACCGCCGCTACGACCCGCCGCGGATGCGCGCCCTGCTGGACGGCGCCGGGCTGACCGACGTCGGGGGCCGGCTGTACGGGATGCCGCTCGGGTACGCGTTGGAGGCGGTGCGCAACCGGGTGGCGCGGCGGCGGCTGGACTCCGACGGGACGACGACGGCGGAGCGCACCGCGCGCTCGGGGCGGCTGTTCCAGCCGTCGTCGCGGGCCGTCGGCGCCGCCGTGGAGGTCGGGACGTGGCCGTTCCGGGTCGCGCAGCGGGCGTTCCCCGCGACCGGGCCGGCGCTGATCGCCTGGGGCACCTGGCCCTGACGTCCGGATCCCGGTCCTCGGCGCGCGCTCATCGCCCCGTCGGTCCGTTCCGGGGGCCTTCCGCGAGATACCGGTCCGTCGCCGAGATACCGATCCGTCGACGACTGTGAGCTCGATGAGCCGGTATCTCGGCGACCGACCGGTATCTCGGCGCGCGGGCGGGCGAGCGTGCGAGCGTGCGGGTGCGACGGACCGGTATCTCGGCGCGCGGGAGGGGGAGAGGAAAGCCCCGACAGCGCACCGGCCGGATCAGGGCGCGTAGTCGGTGCCGTACTCCGCGACGTAGTCGTCCATCGTGTCGGTCCGGATCGCCTCGCCGAGCGCCGCCGTCTGCGCCTCGTCGACGAGGTTCACCGACGCCCCGTTCACGGTCCCGAACCCGGTGATCGGCACCATGAGGCTCACCACGTCGTCGCGGGTCAGCTCCCCGGCCAGCGGCACCAGGTCGACGAAGTCCTCGACGTCCAGGTCCCCGGTGACCTTGACGTTGTTGTACAGCAGCCCGACCAGCTCGGCGAGGAACACCGGGTCGTCCGCCTGCTCCGCGATCCGGTCCATCATCCCGATCACCGCGGCGCGCTGCCGCTCGGTCCGGTCCAGGTCACCCAGGGGCAGCCGCTTGCGCTCGCGCACGTAGATCAGACCGTCGGTGTTCTCCAGGGTGATTCGGCCCTCGGGGAAGTCCACGACCCGCCCGGTGGAGATCACCTCGACCGTCGAGTGGTGCTTGTTGTCCACCTCGAACCCCTCGAGGGCCCGCGTCAGGTTGATGAACCCGTTGAAGTTCGACTGCATCGCGTAGTCGAACTCGATCCCGCCGCCCAGCAGCTCCGCGGCGGTGTCCATCAGCGTCTGCGTCCCCCCGCGGGCGAACGCCGAGTTCATCTTCCCCTCGCCGATGCCCGGGATGTCCACCCACATGTCCCGCGTGAACGACACCAGGTACAGCGCCGACCGGTCGGCCGGCACGTGCATCAGCATCATCGTGTCGGCGTTGCCGGACAGCGACGCGTCGTCGCGCGAGTCCGTGCCGATCAGCATCACGTTGCGCGCGCCCTCGCCCAGCGGGTCCGACGCCTCCGGCGACGGTGACGGCGACGGCACCGCCTGCTTCTCGGCCGGTTCCGCCGACTCCGAGACCGTCGTGGTCGGCGCCGCCTCCGGCTCCGGCGTCGGCGAGCAGCCCGCGAGCAGCAGCACGCCGCCCAGGACCGCAGCGGTCAGTCGCGCCCCGAGGGTGCGGGTCATCGTGCAACGTCCTTCCCGTTCGACGGCGCGGCGCAGGCCGCCGCGTAGGCCGACCCGTAGCGTGCCACGAGCCGGGTCCAGGTCCTCTCGGCGGCCACCGCGCGACCGGCAGCGACCTGCGCGGCCCGCGCTCCGCCGTCGTGCAGCAGCCGCCCGACGGCGGACGCCCACGCCGCGTCGTCGTCCGGCGCGACCAGCAGCGCGGCCGGGGCCCCGCCGTCGACCGGCGAGCACACCTCGCGCAGCGCGGGCAGGTCGCTGGCGACGACCGGACGGCCGAGCGCCATCGCCTCCACCGGCTTCAGCGGCGTCACCAGCCGCGTCACGCGGTCCGGGCGGCGCGGCACCAGCACGACGTCGAGGGCCGCGAGATACGTGCGGGCCACGTCCCGCGGCACCCGCCCCGGCATGACCACCTGCTCGGCGATCCCCAGGTCGGCCGCGAGCCGCAGCAGCCCCGGCCGGGCCACGCCGTCACCCACCACGAGCGCCCCGACGTCGACGCCCTCGCCGCGCAGCCGCGCCACCGTGCGCAGGATCGTGTCGATGCCCTCGTAGCCCACCACCGAGGTCACCGTGCCGAGCAGCGGCCGCGCGGGCAGCCCCAGGCGCTCGCGGGCCTCGGCCGGGTCCGGGACGTCGGTGTCGAGGAGGGCCGCGTCGACGGCGTTCGGCACCACGGTGATCCGGTCGGCGGGCACGCCGCGGTCGGTCAGCTCGTCGGCCATGGTGGCGCTGAGGGTGACCACGTGGTCCGCGGCCCGGGCCAGCTCGGTCTCCTTGGCGCGGATCAGGGCGTACCGCTCGGAGCGGGTCGCGGCCTCGCGGGCCTCGGCGGTCGCGTGCGAGGCGGCCCACGTCTCCTCGGGCAGGCCACGCACCTCGTACACCCACGGCAGCCCGAGCGTGCGCGCCGCGTGGCGGGCCGCGGCACCGGTGGTCCACGGCGTGGTCGCGTGCACGACGTCGGGGCGCGCGTCCCGCACGGCGTCGACCAGCAGCGCGTCGGCGTCGGCGGCGCGTCGGGCGTGGTCGGCGGGCAGCGAGCGCGGGATCAGCCGGGTGTACGGCACGCCGTCGACGACGTCGGTGCCGCGGGCGGTCACCGCGCCGATGGTCAGCGGGTAGCCCGCGCGCGTGGTCGCGGTGACATGGTGCCCGGTGGCGTGCTGGGCGGTGAGGATCGCGTGCGTGCGCAGCGTGTAGCCGCTCTGCGTGTGCGGCAGCGAGTTGGTCAGGTGGTGGTGCACGGTGACCGGCGCGGCGGGCGCCTCGCCGGTGCCGCGCGGCGGCGTACCGGTGCCGCCCGCCGGGGTGCCGCCGTCGGACGGCGCGAGCGAGGCCACCTGACCCAGCAGCGACGCCCGCACCCGGCGTCCCGTGCGGCCGGTCGGTGTCGCCGCGCGGATCGCGGCCACGTCCCCGGCGGCCCACGCCGCACGCAACCGACCGGCCGGCCCCGACGTGCCGTCCCCGAGCAGACGTTCCACCCGCGGGACGACGACGGCGCTCGCCCGGGCGGGCAGCCGGCGGCTCGCCTGCAGCACCAGCCACGCCGGGTCGGTCGCCAGGGCGCCGAGGGCGAACGAGGCCGTGAACCGCAGGTTGCGGGCCAGCTCGGCCGCACGGCTCACCGCCGGGCCCCGGAGTCGCCGAGCAGCGTGTCGACGAGCTGGACGTAGTGCTCGCCGAGCACGTCGTCCTCGGCGTTCTCCGCCACCCACGCGGCCGCCGCGGGGGAGACCTCGGGCACGGAGCCGTCGGTCACCCACCCGCTCCACAGCTCGGCCAGGGCGGCGGCGTCCCCCGGGAGCACGACGCTGCCCGCCCCGTTCTTCGCGACGATGTCCGCGGCCTCACCGGCCACGCAGGCGGTGACCGGGCGCCCTGTGGCCATCACCTCGTACAGCTTCGAGGGCACCGTCCACTCCAGCGGCTCCCAGTCGCGCAGGGAGACGATCACCGTGTCCGCCCAGTCGTACAGCAGGTGCACCTCGGCGTGGCCGACCGGACCGCCCAGCCGCACCGGGGCGTCGAGCTGGTCGATCAGGCGCTCCAGCCCCGGCGACTCCGAACCGCTGCCGACGATCCGGACCTCCACGTCGCGGCCGCGGCGGCGCAGCTCGGCGGCGGCACGCACCACCATGTCGAGGTCCTGGGCGCGGCCGATCGTGCCGGCGTACACGGCGCGCAGCGGGCGGTGGTGCAGGGGGTGGTCGTCGGTCTCGGTCGCACCGGGCTCGGTGGCCTCGGGTTCGGTGGCGGTTCCCGCGGGCTCGGTCGCACCGGGCTCGGTTCCCGCGGGCTCGGCCGCGGCCGCCTGCTCGTCCGGGGCGACGCCGTCGGACAGCGACGTACCGTTGCGCACGACGGCGACGCGGCGTACTCCGCGGCCGCGCAGCACGTCGGCGAACGTCTCGGTGGTGGTGACCACCAAGTCGGCGCGCGCCTGCAGGCGTGTGACGGCACGGTGGACCAGCGTGCGGGCCGTGCCGAGCACGCGGCCCTTCATGGTCCGCTGGGACAGGAAGAGGCCGGCGGGCTCGATGAGGTCGGGCCAGGCGTCGCGCATCTCGACGACGAACCGGGCGCCCAGCAGCCGGGCCAGGGCCCAGGCGGCGAACATCGACGGGATGCCGGGCACGGTGCCCACCACGACGCCGGGACGGCGCTTCGCGTGGCCGAACACGCGCAACCCCAGGCGGACAGCGCTTGCCGCCGCCACGGCCTGATCCACCGACCGGGAACGCAGCCGGGGCGTGTGCTCCCGGAACCGGGTGCGCACCACGTGCTCACCGTGCCGACCACGGCTCACGGCGCCCGGCCGGTACTCGGCGGAGTCCTCGGTCAACCGGCCCGACGGGTAGTGCGGCGGCGGCGCCAGCACCGAGACCTCCACGCCGGCGTCGATCAGGCGCGGCGCCAGCGCGTCCCAACGGCGCTGCGGTGCGCAGCGCTCCGGGGTGTAGTGGTGCGTGACCAGGAGGAGATGGCGCCGCGCCGCCCTCGGCGTGGTGCTGCGCATGGGGACCTCTCGGTCGGGGTCTGGCGTCGGAGGCGTGTCACGACGGAGCACGCACTGGCATAGATGGTAAGGGCAACTGACCACCGTTTCGCCACGTTCTCTTCGCAAATCGGCGGAACGGTGCCCGCGACCAGGGCCTAAGATCACCCCCTGTGAGTTCTTCCCACGGCGACGGGCCCCTGGTGACCGGCATCCCCGACGACCCGCCCCCGCAGCGCCACGCCCGACGGCGACGTCGGCTCGGCACCACCGCCACCGCACTCATCGTGGTGGCGTGCCTGGTGGCCGTCCTCGGCGGAGCGGCATTCGGCGGCATCTGGTGGTTCCAGCAGCGTCTGGACGACAACGTCGAGAAGCTCGGCGACCCGTTCGCCGAGCTCACCGACCGCCCCGAGCCCGCGCAGTCGCCCACCTCCGAGGACGAGCTCACCGACCTGAACTTCCTGGTGCTGGGGTCGGACTCGCGGGGCTCCGGGGACGGCACCGCGTCGCTGACCGACACCGGGCAGCGCCCTGACGCGATCATGCTGGTGCACCTGCCGGCCGACCGGGAGTCCGCCGTCGTGGTCTCCATCCCGCGCGACTCGTGGGTGGAGGTCCCCGGGCACGGGCACGCCAAGATCAACGCCGCCTACGCGTACGGCGGGCCCAGCCTGATGATCCAGACCGTCGAGAACCTCACCGACGTGCACATCGACCACTTCGTGGTCACCGGGTTCGACCAGTTCGTCGGGCTCACCGACGCCCTGGACGGCGTGCGCATCCGCGTGCCGCAGGACATCGGCGACGGCGACGACGTGTTCTTCGAGGCCGGCGAGCACATGATGAGCGGCGAGGAGGCGCTGGCCTACACCCGGCAGCGCTACGGCCTGTCCAACGGCGACTTCGGCCGCGTGCAGCGTCAGCAGAACTGGATGCGCGCCATCCTCGGCAAGATCAACAACAACCGCCGCGACCCGATCATGATGACCAACTTCTTCGAGGAGGTCAGCAAGGCGGTCGCCACCGACGACGGGCTGGACATCACCCGGATGCGGGAGATCTTCGACGAGGCGCGCGAGATCTCCACCAACGACGTCGCCTTCATGACCGCTCCGTACGAGGGGACCGGCCGGTCCGCCGACGGGCAGTCGATCGTGGTGCTCGACGAGGACCCGTTCGGTCAGCTCATGACCGCCATCGCCGACGGCGAGGCGGCCGAGTTCCTCGAGGAGCACGGCGAGGAGCTGGAGCTGCTCCCCGCGACCGTCCAGTAACCCGGTCGGCCGCCCCGCCCGTCGTCGCGATGGGCGCGAACCCTCGTCGCGAGCGCGAACCCCGTCGTTGTGGGCGCACGTCGTGGCCCGTTTCGCCCCTTTTATCGGGCAAAACGGGCCACGACGTGCGCCCACAACGACGAGGGGGCGACGGCGTCGGTCAGGCCGCGGTGTCGAAGGCGACCTTGCCGTCGGCGAACGCCATGTTCTGCACCACGGTGCCGGGGTGACGGGCCTCGACCAGCCGCTGCACGTCGAGCGCGATGCGGGCGTCGGGGCGGATCTGCACCGACCCGGCCGGCAGCCCCTTCGACTCCAGCACGGACTCGATGCGGCTCTTCGCCAGGCCCAGCAGCTTGTGGGCGGGCAGCCCGCCGGCGGAGGCGTCCACGCTCAGCACGGCCACGCCGCCGTCGAACTCCTCGACCCGCAGCTTCGACCGGACGGCCGGGACCAGGCGGGTGGCCATCTTGAGCGGTCCGGGCAGGCTCTTGACGGACCGGGCGTCGGCGACGACGTCCAGGACGTCGCCCTGGCCACCGACCTCGGTGACGAAACGGGGGAGGGTCGACCCGCCGAGCAGGCCGAGCGTGTTCAGGGTGTCTGCAAGTGTCATTTCGGTGCGCACGGCGGCCAGGGTAATAGAGGGACGAACCGGACTGAACCCCGCTCCCGTCGGGGCGACGCCGGTGACCGGGCCCACCGCCGTCGTCGCCCGGGAATACCAACCGCCCTCGAAACGTTACGAGACGACGTATGAGTGCGACCTTCACCTCCCTGCAGTACCCGAACTACCGGCTGTGGTTCGGCGCTGCCCTGGTCGCCAACGTCGGCACCTGGATGCAACGCATCGCCCAGGACTGGCTCGTGCTCACCGTCCTGACCGACGACTCCGGCGTCGCGGTCGGCATCACCACCGCGCTGCAGTTCCTCCCGTTCCTGCTCATCGGACCCTGGACCGGGCTGCTCGCCGACCGCCTGCCGCGCCGCCGGCTGCTCATGGCGACCCAGGGGGCGATGGGCCTCCTCGCGCTCGGCCTCGGCGCTCTCGTCCTGTCCGGGAACGCCGAGCTGTGGCACGTCTACGCGTTCGCCCTCGGCCTCGGGTTCGCCACCGCGTTCGACAACCCGGTGCGCCAGACGTTCGTCGCCGAACTCGTCCCGCCCGAGCGCCTCGCCAACGCCGTCGGTCTCAACAGCGCCTCCTTCAACGCCGCACGCCTCGTCGGACCGGGCGTCGCCGGGCTGCTGATCGCCGCCGTCGGGCCCGGCTGGGTGTTCGTCGTCAACGGGCTGACGTTCGCCGCCACCATCGCCGCCGTCGCACTGATGAAGCCCGCCGCGATGTGGGCCAAGGACCGCGCACCCCGGGCCAAGGGACAGATCCGCGAGGGCCTGCGCTACGTGCGGGGACGCTCCGACATCGTCGTGATCATGGTCGTGATGGCCGTCGTGTCCACGTTCGGGCTCAACTTCCAGCTGACGTCCGCGATGATGGCGCGCGTCGAGTTCGGGCGCGGCGCGAGCGAGTTCGGGCTGCTCGGCTCGGTCCTCGCGATCGGGTCGCTCACCGGCGCCCTGCTCGCCGCCCGGCGCGAACGCCCGCGCGTCCGGCTCGTCATCGGGGCGGCGTTCGCGTTCGCCGTCGCCACCGCCGTCGGCGCGCTGATGCCGACCTACTGGGGCTACGTGCTCATGTGCATCCCCGTCGGGCTGGCGTCGCTGACCATGCTGACCGCCGCGAACTCCGCGATCCAGACGTCCGTCGACCCCGTCATGCGCGGGCGCGTCATGGCGCTGTACATGATGGTGCTGCTCGGCTCGACGCCGATCGGCTCGCCGATCGTCGGCTGGATCGGGGAGGCGATCGGGCCGCGGTGGGCGATCCTGGTCGGCTCGATCACGACGCTCCTCGTCGCCGTGGCCGCCACGCTCTGGGCCCGCCGCTCCTGGAACGTCACCGTGCGCTACTCGATCCGTCGACGGCCGCACCTCGAGGTGGTCTACCTCGACGGCCCCGCGCCGGAGCACGTCCGCGCGGCCTGACGTTCGCCGTCCGACGGTGCGGCACCGGACGATCGCCGTCCGACGCCCCGCCTCCGGTCAGGCGATCCGCTCGACGACGTGGTCAACGCACGCCGTCAGCGCCGCGACGTCGTCCGGCTCCACCGCCGGGAACATCCCCACCCGGATCTGGTTGCGCCCGAGCTTGCGGTACGGGAACACGTCCAGCACCCCGTGGTCGCGCAGGTGCCCGACGACGGCGCTCGCGTCGATCGAGTCGTCCAGGTCGACGGTGCCCACCACGGTGGAGCGCTCCGCCACCTCGGCGACGAACGGTGTCGCCCACTCGCGGGACTCGGCCCAGCCGTACAGGTGGGCGGCCGAGGCGGCGCAGCGGCCCGCCGACCACTCCAGGCCGCCGTTCTCCAGCAGCCACTCGACCTGGTCGGCGAGCATCACCAGCGTGGCCACGGCGGGCGTGTTCAGCGTCTGGTCCTTGCGGGAGTTGTCCAGCGCCGTCGTCAGCGACAGGAACTCCGGCACCCACCGGTCGCCGCCCGAGGCCTCGACCTCCTGCGCACGGGCCACCGCCGCCGGGGAGCACAGCGCCAGCCACAGACCGCCGTCGGACGCGAACGCCTTCTGCGGCCCGAAGTAGTACACGTCGGTCTCGGCCACGTCCACGGGCAGCGCGCCGGCACCCGACGTCGCGTCCGTCAGCACGAGCTGGTCGCCGGATCCCACGCGGCGCACCGGCGCCATCGCGCCCGTCGAGGTCTCGTTGTGGGGCGTCGCATAGACGTCCACGGCGTCCGACGGCGTCACGTACGCCACGCCGCCCGGTGCGGCGTCGACCACCTCCGGTTCCGCGAGGAACGGTGCCCGCCGCGTGGCCGCCGCGAACTTCGCGCCGAACTCGCCGAACGTCGCGTGCTGCGCCCGCTCCCGCACGAGAGACGCGGTCGCCACCTCCCAGAACGCCGTCGACCCGCCGTTGCCGAGCGCCACCTCGTACCCGTCCGGCAGCGCGAAGAGCTCCGCGAGGCCCGAACGCACCCGGCGGACGAGGTCCTTCACGGGCGCCTGGCGGTGCGAGGTCCCCAGCACCGGCCGGGCCGGCGCGCCCGCCGCGACCACGGCGTCGACCTGCGCCGGCCGCACCTTGGACGGACCGGAGCCGAACCGGCCGTCGGCGGGCAGCAGCGAGGCGGGGATCTGCAAGGACATGGCGGCTCCGGTCTCGACGAGGGCTCGACGCGGTGGCGTGCGCCTCGCGGCGCCCGGCACGGTGAGCAGGGTGTGTGCGAATAGACTAGGCCCGGGCCTCAAGACGGGAGTGGACGTGACGGACCTGATCGACACCACAGAGATGTACCTCAAGACGATCTACGAGCTCGGGGAGGAAGGCATCACGCCCCTGCGCGCTCGGATCGCGGAGCGTCTGGGGCACTCGGGACCCACGGTGTCGCAGACCGTCGCACGCATGGAGCGCGACGGGCTCGTCGTCGTCACCGGCGACCGCCACCTCGAGCTCACCGACGCCGGCCAGGAGAAGGCCGTGCGCGTCATGCGCAAGCACCGGCTCGCCGAGCGGCTGCTCACCGACGTCATCAAGCTCGACTGGGAGCACGTGCACAACGAGGCGTGCCGCTGGGAGCACGTCATGAGCGACCTCGTGGAGCGTCGGCTCGTGACCCTGCTCGACCACCCGCACCAGGACCCGTACGGCAACCCCATCCCGGGTCTGTCCGAGCTGGGCGAGCAGTACGAGGAGGTGCCGTTCCTCGACGGCGTCCAGTCGCTGCCGCTCTACCTGCAGTCCAGGGCCGACGACGACGCCCCGCTGGTGCTGCAGCGCATCGCCGAGCCCGTCCAGGTCGACGACGAGTTCCTGGCGCGCCTGCAGTCCGTCGGGCTCACGCCCGGCGCCAGCATCGCCGCCGAGCGGATCGGCGGGGCGTTCGTGGTGCGTGCCGAGGGCGGCGACGACGCGCTCGAGCTGCCCGAGGACCTCGCCAAGCACCTCTTCGTCGCGGCGCGCTGAGGCGCGGCCGGCGGGCCGCGCTCGCGGCACGCCGAGCGGGCGTGCGCTGGCGGGGCGGCGTGGCGTCGTGACCGGAGCGTGACATCCCTGCGGCGTTCGGGTACGGTCGGACTCGCTCACCGGATTGACTCCGGCGAGTACCGGGACGGACGCCGAACCCTGCCACCGCCCCGGTCACCACGGACGACCGTACGGCAGGGGCGGGGGACCCATTTCTGGGCATCGCAGCTCGATGTCCTCGGGGTGAAGCCGCACGGCCTCCGGGCCGCGTGGCCGGGTGATTCTCCCACCCGAACCCGACAGCTGACCTCGTAGGCGACCGGAGAGGTTGAACGTGACTGCTCGCACCACGCGTGGCAAGCACCGTGCCGCACGCCGCCCGATGATCGCAGCGCCGTCCGCTGCCGCGGGTCGCCGTGCCGCCGTCGTCGCCACCGCCGGTGGCCTGCTGGTCTCCACCATCGGTGGCGCCACGGCCGCACACGCCGCCCCGGTGGACTCCGACGCCGCGAAGAAGCTCAGCACCGTCGACCTGGGCGCGCTGACCGACCAGGCCCGCCAGGCCCTGGAGTCCGCTCCGGTCGTGACCGTCGACGCGAAGTCGGAGATCACGGTCGAGAAGGTCACCTCGAAGGTCGTCAAGAAGGCCGACATCAAGGCCGCTCCTGAGCCCGAGCCGGAGCCCGTGCGTGAGGTCGCACCGTCGCGCTCCGGCGAGCGCGAGGCGATCTCGACCTCCTCGGAGTCGAGCACCTCGTCCTCGACCGAGGCCACGACGGCGGTGCCGGACTCCGCGGTCGGCTCCTCGGTGATCTCCGTCGCGTCGCGCTACGTCGGTGTGCCGTACGTCTCCGGCGGCAGCAGCCCGTCCGGGTTCGACTGCTCCGGGTTCACCCAGTACGTCTTCGCCCAGGTCGGCATCTCGCTCCCGCGCGCCTCGTCCGCGCAGCGGTACGCCGGCACCGTGGTCTCGCGGTCGGCCGCCCAGCCGGGCGACCTGATCTGGTCCCCGGGTCACATCGCGATCTACGCCGGCGGCAACACGCAGATCGACGCGCCGCGCCCCGGCAAGACGATCCAGTTCCGCAGCATCTGGCAGTCCAACCCGACGTTCATCCGGGTCGGCTGAGAACTTCCGCAGAGGGCCCCTGGACGCTGACGGCGTCCAGGGGCCCTCTGGCGTCTCCGGGGCCGTTCGCGGGCGTACGGTCCGACGGGTGCCGTGGGGCGTTCTGAAGGCCCTCCCGCGGGCTCTCGTCGGCCCCGCGGGACACGCCGTGACCGGCGTCGTGATCGAAACGTGACATGGACGCCGCGATCGGATACGGTTCACTCGTTCGTTGGAGCATTCCATCGAATCTCGACCGGACGCCGAGTCCCGCCACCGGTCGAGGATCCGAGACCTTGGCGGGAGCGGGGGACCCACTTCCGGGCATCGGACACGATGTCCTCGGGGTGAAGTCTCGTGGCCCTCGGGCCGCGCGGCCGGGTGATTCTCCCACCCGAACCCGACAGCTGACTTCGTAGGCGGATGGAGAGGAAAGACGTGAACGCACGCACCACGACGCGAGGACGGCACCGCGCCGCTCGTCGTCCCCTGATGGCGGCACCGTCCGCCGCTGCGGGTCGCCGCGCCGCCGTCGTCGCGACCGCCGGTGGCCTGCTGGTGTCGACCATCGGTGGCGCCACGGCGGCACAGGCGGCTCCGGTCGAGTCGGACGCCGCGAAGAAGCTCAGCACCGTCGACCTCGGTGCGCTGACCGACCAGGCCCGTCAGGCCCTGGAGTCGGCTCCGGTCGTCACCGTGGACGCCAAGTCCGAGGTCACGGTCGAGAAGGTCACCTCGAAGGTCGTCAAGAAGGCCGGCATCAAGGCCGCGCCGGAACCCGAGCCGGAGCCCGTGCGCGAGGTCGCACCGTCCCGCTCGTCCGAGCGGACCTCGCTCGAGTCGACCTCGACGTCGTCCTCGTCCTCGTCGAGCTCCGAGTCCAGCTCGAGCAGCAGCTCCGCGAGCACCACGACCGCGACCTCCAGTGGTTCCTACTCGTCGGCGGTGTCCATCGCGGCCCGGTACATCGGCACCCCCTACGTCGTGGGCGGCTCCTCGCCGTCCGGCTTCGACTGCTCGGGCCTGGTGACCTACGTCTACGCCCAGCTCGGCGTCTCGCTGCCGCACTCGTCCAGCGCGATCCGCAACGCGTCGAACACCACGGTGATCTCGAGCTCCGAAGCGCAGCCGGGCGACCTCATCTGGTCCCCGGGGCACATCTCGATCTACATCGGCAACGGCCAGCAGATCGAAGCGACCCGCCCGGGTGGCTGGACCGTGCGTCAGGCCAGCCTCTGGCAGTCCAGCCCGACGTTCCTGCGCGTCACGGGCTGACCGCACCCGTTCGACCGAAGGCCCCGGCACTCCTCGCGAGTGCCGGGGCCTTCGTCGTCCCGCCGCTCGGTCGTCCCCCCGGCGCCCCGCACCGCCCCGCCCTGTCGCCCCGCCCGTGCCGCTGTGGGCGCACTCCGTGGCCTGAAATGACCGTTGAGAACGGTTCACCTGCCCAGGTGGTGCGCCCACAGCGGGAGACGGGCGCGAATCGGGCTGGACGGGCCGACCGCTTTGCTGCACCTTGCGGCTGCCTTTCGCTAGGCTTGAACCACGAAGCCAGTCGGACGTCGAGGTCCGGTCAGAACGGGAGGCGCGAGATGACACGTCCAGAGGTTGTCCTGGTAGGGGTGGACGGATCCGCGGCCAGCCTGCACGCCCTGGACTGGGCCGCTGCGTACGCCGAGCGGGTCGGATGGTCGCTGCACATCGTGTGCAGCTACTCGCTGCCGTCGTTCACCGCCGCCTCGCTCGACGGCGGGTACGCCGCCCTGGACGACACGGCGATCGCCGAGGGCGCCAAGGCGGTCCTGTCCGAGGCGCGGGCTCGTGTCGCCGGCTTCTCGGGGCGGGTCGAGGGGTCGGTCGTCACCGGCGACGCCGCCGGGGTGCTCGTGGAGCTGTCCACGGAGCACAGCCTCGCCGTGGTCGGCACCCGTGGCCGCGGCGGGTTCACCGAGCGGCTGCTCGGTACCGTGTCCTCGGCGCTTCCGGCGCACGCCCACTGTCCTACCGTCGTCGTGCCCTACCGGGAGGCTGCCGTGGATGCCGCCGATCCCGAACGACGGGACGGGGACCGGGTCCACGAGGTCCGCCGGATCGTCGTCGGCGTCGACGGATCGCCGTCGGCCGAGGTCGCTCTGCGCCACGCCGTCGAGCAGGCTCTCGCCTGGGACGCCGAGCTCGTCGCGGTCGCCGGCGTGCCCCTCGGCAGCGGGGCCGGGGTGCTCGCCTGGTTGCCGTCGCAGATCGACCACGAGCAGGTGCTCGAGGATGTCCGGGCGGGCCTGGACGTGATCGTCGACCGTGTCCAGGCGGAGAACCCGGGCCTGGAGATCAAGCGGCACGTGCTCGACGGTTCGGGTGCCGAGCTGCTGACCGAGTTCTCGGGGGCGTCGGACCTCGTGGTCGTGGGATCGCGGGGCCGCGGCGGGTTCCGCGGGCTGCTGCTGGGGTCGACCAGCCAGGCTGTGCTGCACCACTCGAAGTGCCCGGTGCTCGTGGTGACGCGCAAGTGCGACGAGGAGATGCAGGCCGAGTCGGCCGCCTGACCCGCTCGAGAGCTCACGGGCTGTGGGCGCACTTCTTGGCCCGAAATTACCGGTTTAGCCTGTTGTGGGACCTCAAGATGTGCGCCCACAACAGGGGAGGGTGTGCTGCGGCACGGTGGTGGTGGTTCGCCACCCGGACGGTTTTCCACAGGCTGTTGATGTGAGTGCCTGCGAGTGTCGTCGGTCTGGCACGTTCGAGCCATGCGTCAGCGAATTCGCGCCTTCTCCGTCGGCGCCGCGCGAGCGCAGGGCGTCGGTGCCGAGGCCCTGCGGGCCGGCGGCCAGTACGCCGTGCCGTTCCGCGGGGTCCGGACGACCGGCGAGCCCCGCGACCTGTTCGAGCGCTGCGTCGCTTTGAGCACAGTGCTGCACGACGACGTCGTCTTCAGTCACGTGACCGCGCTGCGACTCCTCGGTGTCGACGTGCCCTGGACCGTCGAGGACGACCGGCGACTGCATGTCGTGACTCCCTCCGCGAGTCATAGGGTCCGTCGCCCCGGCGTCGTGGCCCACCGCAGTCGCCAGAACGCGATCTCGGCAGTCGATCTCGACGGGTTGCTCGTGACCGCACCGGCGCAGACCTTCGTCCAGGTCGGGGTGGGGTTGCGCCTTCCGGACGACGTCGTCGTCCTCGGCGACGCGTTCCTGCGCCGCAAGCGCATGCTGACGAGCATCTCGGAACTGCAGCGGACCGCTGCCGCGACGACGAAGGTGAAGGGGATCGCGCAGGTGCGGGACCAGCTCGCGCGAGTCCGGCCGGGGACGGACTCGCCGATGGAGACGCGGACACGCCTGTTGCTGACGAGCGCCGGACTGCCCTGTCCGCTGGTCAACGAGGTGGTGCGGCTCGACGACGGGACCTACGTGAAGCGCTGCGACATGTACTACCCGGGGGCGCGGGTGGCGATCGAGTACGACGGCGACCAGCACCGGACCGACAAGGCGCAATGGCGCGACGACGTCCGGCGTCGGCGCTGGCTGGAGGAGATCGGTGTCACCGTGATCGTGGTCGTGGCCGACGATGTCATCGGGGACGGGACCCGGCTCGTCGCTCGTGTCCGTCAGGCGCTCGCCCGATGAGGGATGAGGTCGCTGTGGGCGCACTGCTCGAGCCGAAAGTCCGTACATCACGTGCATATCGGGCCAGGAAGTGCGCCCACAGCGTGGGGGTGCGTAGCGAGGGAGGACAGGCCGGCGGCGCGAGCCCGGTCAGTGGCGGGTGCGGTACAGGTACATCGTGATCGGCGCGAACACGGCGGTCATGACCACCGCGGAGATCAGCACCGTCACGACGTCGCCGGTGTCCGCCACCCCGCCCATGAGCCCGCGAACGGCGGTCACCAGGTGGGACACCGGGTTGATGTCCACGAAGGCCTGCAGCCCGGACGGCATGGTCGACGGGTCGACGAAGATGTTCGACGCGAACGTCAGCGGCATCAGCACCATCATCGACACGCCCATCACGGCGTTCGGGGTGCGCAGCAGCAGCCCCAGGATGGTGAAGATCCAGCTCAGCGCGAACGCGAACACCAGCAGCAGCGCGACGCCTCCGACCACGCCGAGGACCCCGCCGTCGGGCCGGAACCCGATGAGCAGCCCCAGCCCGATGCACATGATCGACGCGATCGTGTAGCGCACGGTGTCGCCCAGCAGCGCGCCCACGATCGGCGCCGGACGCCAGATCGGCAGCGAGCGGAACCGGTCGAACACCCCCTTGGTGATGTCCGTGTTGAGGGTGTAGCCGGTGTAGACGGTCACGATGATGATCGTCTGCACCAGGATCCCCGGGAGCAGGAACTGGATATAGGCGTCCGTCGACCCGGCCAGCGCCCCGCCGAACAGGTACGTGAACATCAGCGTGAAGATCACGGGGGAGACCAGCACGTCGAACAGCTGCTCCGGGACGTGCTTGATCTTCAGCAGAGCCCGCCAGGCGAACGTCAAGGACGTGGACACGGCGGACGGTCGGGTGGGCCGCGTCTCGAGCGCGACGGCGTCGCGCAGGGTGGTCGTGCTGATGTCGACGGCGCTCATCGGGACACCTCCGGGGCAGGGGCGGGCTCCTCGGAGCCCTGCTCGTCCGGCAACGGCTGGCCGGTCAGCGTCAGGAAGACCTCGTCCAGGCTGGGCTGGCCGAGGGAGAACTCCGGCACGGCGATCCCGGCCTCGCCCAGCGCGGGCAGCACCTGCGCGACCAGGTGCGCTCCGTCGTCGGGCACCCGCGCGGACAGGGCGTACGGGTCGGTGGGCAGCGTCGGCTCCGTACCGAGCACCCGTTGCACGACGTCGGCCGCCTCGCCGCGCCGGGAGGCGTCGGCCAGGCGCAGGTCCACCGCACCCTGGCCGACCGACCGCTTCAGCTCGCTGGAGGTGCCCTCCGCGATGAGCCTGCCGTGGTCGATCACGGCGATGCGGTCGGCGAGCTGGTCCGCCTCCTCGAGGTACTGCGTGGTCAGCAGCACGGTGGCGCCGTCGTCGACGAGCACCCGCACGATGTCCCACACCTGGTTGCGCGAGCGAGGGTCCAAACCCGTGGTCGGCTCGTCGAGGAACAGCACCCGCGGGGACAGCACCAGCGAGGCGGCCAGGTCGATCCGCCGTCGCATACCGCCCGAGTACGTCTTGACCTGCCGTGACCCGGCGTCGGTCAGGCTGAACGCCTCCAGCAGGTCGCTCACGCGCGTCCTGGCCGCGGTGCCGCGGAACCCGTACAGCCGCGCGAGCATGAGGAGGTTCTCGGTGCCGGTGAGGTCCTCGTCCACGGACGCGTACTGGCCGGTGAGCCCGACGGCGCCGCGCACGGCGTCGGCGTCCTGCACGACGTCGTGCCCCAGCACCCGTGCCGTGCCCGCGTCGGGGCGCAACAGCGTGGCGAGCATCCGCACCACCGTGGTCTTGCCCGCACCGTTGGGCCCCAGCAGGCCGAACACGGTGCCGGCGGGGATCGACAGGTCGACGCCGTCGACCGCCTTGGTCGTCTTCTTGCCGGACGTGAAGTGCTTGACGAGGCCGGCTGCCTCGACAGCCGGACCGGACGCGTCGCGCATGGGGGTCTCCTCGATGGGTGTGCTTCCAACCTAGAACCTAGGACGGGCCACCGACAGCGAATTCATCGGATCCTGAGCACCGGTCCCGAACCGGACGCGCGGCTAGGGTTGGCGGCATGACCCTCCCCGGAACCGCGCCGGACCCTGCCCGCGCCACCGCACCGACGTCGGGTGGGCTGAACTACCTGCACGACTGGGTCGCGACCCAGGCCGGGCTGGCCCGCGTCCCCGGTGTGCAGTACGCGGTGCTGGTCGACGACGACGTCGTGGCCGACGGCGCCTGGGGCGTCACCGACATCACCTCCGGCACGCCACTGCGCGGCGACCACGTCTTCCGCGTCGCGTCGCACTCCAAGACGTTCACCGCCACGGCGATCGCCCGCCTGGTCGACGCCGGCCACCTGCGCTGGGACGACCCCCTCGGCGACCACGTGCTCGAGCTCGACGGCTCCGACGCCGGGCAGGTCACCGTCCGGGAGGCGCTCGGTCACACCGGCGGCCTGCTGCGCGACGGACGCGACGCCGACTTCTGGCAGCTCGCCACCCCGTTCCCCGACCGGGCGGTCCTCCTCGACTCCGTGCTGCACGGCGGCGACGTCTACGGCCGCGGCGAGCACTTCAAGTACTCCAACCTCGCCTACGGACTGCTCGGCCTGGTGATCGAGGCCGTCACCGGCCGCCCCTACGACGAGCACCTGCGCGCCGACCTGCTCGAGCCCCTCGGGCTGGCCGACACACTGCCCGAGCTGGACGACGACGTCGCCCGACGTGCCGTCGTCGGACACTCCGCACGCGCCCTGGCCACCCCCGGGCTGGCCACGACGTTCGCCGACGGTCGCCTGCCCGTCGCGGGCGTGACCACGGGGGCGCTCGCGGCGGCCACGGGGTTCTGCTCGACGGCGCGCGACCTGGTGCGCTGGGTGGCGGCGCACTTCGACGGCGCGGGTCTGGTGCGCCCCGAGACGCTGCGGCTGCTGCAGCGCGACGAGTCCGTCATCGACCGGCCGCACGCGCCGCGTCGGACCTACGGTCTGGGGTTCGAGTCGCGCACGGTGGCCGGGCGGCGGCTGCTGGGCCACTCGGGCGGGTTCCCGGGGCAGATCACGCGCACGTGGTTCGACCCGTCCGCGCGCATCGCGGTCTCGGTGCTGACCAACGCGGTCGACGGACCCGCGGACCAGATCGCGCAGGGCCTGTTCGCGCTGGTCACCACGGCTCTGGAGGGTTCCGGGACGTCGGTGCACGACGGCGGTGCGGACACAGGTGCGCCGGTGGCGGAGGGTGCGGCACCGGCGTCGGACCCGGTAACCACGGCGGGGCACCCGCTGGACCGGTGGACCGGGCGGTTCGCGAACCTGTGGGGCATGACGGATCTGGTGCGTCTGGGTGATGCGCTGTGGCTGGTGGACCCGCGGCGCGCCGACCCGTTGGAGGGCGCCGAGCGGTTGTCCGTGGACGGCGAGGTGCTGCGACCTGAGGCTCATGCCGGGTTCGGTCCGGTGGGGGAGTCGATCCACGTCCTGCGCGACGGGGCGGGCGAGCCGAGTGCCGTCGTCGTCGGCGGGATGACGTCCTGGCGGGCGGACGAGTTCGAGCGGGCGCGCCGGGAGCAGACCGCCCGCTGACCGCCCTGCTCTCGCTGTGGGCGCACTTTCTGTGCTGTGGAACGCCTACATACCGCGCGTTTCGGGCCACGAAGTGCGCCCACAACGGGACGCGTAGTGCGTCCGCAAGGGGACCCGGAGGGCGCCCGCAACGGGACGTGCAAGGCGCCCGCAGGGGCGGGGCATCAGAGGTCGAGCGGGTCCAGGCGCGGGGCCGGCAGCGGGCGCGGCTCCTCGAGCATGGGCACCCCGGTCGCCTCCGGCGCCAGGAGCCGCGCGACGGCGTCGTCCAGGTTGGCGCGGATCGCGGCGTCGAGGGCGTCGGCGTCCCGCGCCTCGAGCAGCTCGACGATCGGCGCGTGCGACGGCCCCGCGTCGCGTCGGACCGCGTACTCCTCGCTGACCGTGAAGCTGGCGATGCGCACCTCGACGATGAGGGTGCTCATCCAGCTCAGCAGCCAGGGATTGCCGCCCGCGGCGACGAGCTCCCAGTGCACGTTGAGGTCGGCGGCGCCGATCTGCAGGGCGTCGTGGGTCGCGTCGGCGCGGACGAGCGCGTCGTGCGCCCGCCGCACGACGGCGACCTGCTCGTCCGTGGCGTGCTCGACGGCGAGACGTGCCGCCGTCGTCTCCACCATCGTGCGCGCGGTGTACAGCGCCGGGATGCGATCGCGGTCGATGCGGCGCACCGAGAGGCCACGCCCCGGGGTGGCCACCACGAGGCCCTCGGCGACGAGGCGCTGGGCCGCCTCGCGGAACGGGCCCCGGCTGACCCCGAGCTGGCCGGCCATCTCGACCTCGCGGATCGGGGAGCCGACGCGCAGCGCCCCGGTGTAGATGGCGTTGCGCAGCTCGACGGTGATCAGGTCCACCGTGGAGGGGCGGGTCACCGGGGACAGGGTCGGGGCGGCACCGGGGGCCGGGCGGTGCGAGGGGGGCATCGAGGCTCCTTCCGAGGTCACGACCTGACAACGATCGCCGACGAGGAATGTTGCAGGCGCGTGTCGCGGGGTGAATTCTGCCGCGTCGAACTGCGGGTTCACGCCGATTCCTCGATTGTAGACAATCAGACACGACGACACGCCCATTGTCGGAGCGTCCGGAACACCGCTAACGTAACGGATCGTCCGCACATCCAGCCCCGCGGCCTCTCAGTCGTCCGGGGCGACGGAAGGGAGACCCCGTGCAGTCCATCCGGACCACGAATCGCCGCCGCGCACTGGCCGCGGCCGGCTCTGTACTTGCTCTGACCGCCCTGACCGCCTGCTCGAGCGTCGACGACGGCGGTTCGAGCGACGGCGACAGCGGCGACAGCGGCGACAGCGAGTCCATGTCGACCCTGGCCGACCTGCAGGACGCCGGCTCGATCAACGTCGGCTTCTTCGGTGAGGTGCCCTACTCCTACGAGGAGGACGGCGAGCTGACCGGTGCGACCATCGAGCTGGGCCGCGCCATCTACGGCGAGCTCGGCATCGGCGAGGTCACCGGTACCCAGGTCGAGTGGGGTGCTCTCATCCCCGGCGTCAACGCCGACCGGTTCGACGCCGTGAGCGCCGGCATGTCGATCCTGCCGGAGCGCTGCGAAGAGGTCGCCTTCGCCGACCCGACCATCATGTACACCACCGCCTTCCTCGTCCCCGAGGGCAACCCCGAGGGCCTGACCGACTGGCAGTCGGTCGAGGGCAGCGGCCTGACGCTGGCCGTCACCTCCGGTGCCATCGAGGCCGGCTACGCCGAGGAGACCGACGTCGACGCCATGGAGGTCCCGGACCGCCAGGCGGGCCTGGACGCCGTGGTGTCCGGCCGTGCCGACGCCTACGCGCTGACCGGCATCTCCCTGCGCGCCCTGGCCGAGGAGACCGACCAGCCCGTCGAGGCGACCGAGGCCTTCACCGCCACCATCAACGGTGAGCCGCAGATCGGTGCCGGCGCCGAGGTCTTCCGCCAGGACGACACCGAGCTGCTCGACGCCTACAACGAGCAGCTCGCCACCTACCTGGAGGACGAGGCCGCCTGGCTCGAGATCATGGAGCCGTTCGGCTTCAGCGCCGCCGAGTTCCCGCCCAGCGGCCTGACCGCCGAGCAGCTGTGCGACCCGGACCAGGACCTGTCCGACCTCGCCGACGAGCTGGGCATGGACTACTGAACGCATGACGGATGACATCCAGGAGCTCATCGACAGGCTTCCAGCCCTCGGCGATGCAGTTCTGGTCACCCTGGAGATGACACTCGGCGGGGCTCTCCTCGCCATCGTCATCGCCGTCGTGCTCGGGTTCGGCTCGCGCACCCAGTCCCTCTGGGTGCGCGGGCCGTCCCGCGTGATCGTGGAGTTCTTCCGCGGCACGTCGCTGGTGGTCCAGCTCTTCTGGCTCTTCTACGTGCTGCCGGTCTTCGGCTTCAAGATGGAAGCGCTCGCCGTGGCGATCGTGGCCCTCGGTCTCAACTACGGCGCCTACGCGTCCGAGGTGGTCCGCGGTTCGATCGCCTCCGTGCCGCAAGGCCAGTGGGAGGCCGCGACGGCGTTGAACATGACCTGGTTCCACAAGGTGCGCCGGGTCATCTTCCCGCAGGCCTGGGCACTGATGATCCCGATGCTGGCGAACCTGCTGATCCAGCTCGTCAAGGGTTCGGCGCTGGCCTACTACATCACCCTGCAGGACGTGAACTTCTGGACCGTCGAGCTGCGGCGGGCCACGGCGGACACGTTCTTCAGCTACACCGCCGGCCTGATCGTCTACTTCATCATCGCCTACCTGCTGACCTGGGGGATGAACATTCTCGAGGAGCGTGCCAAGCGGCGCCTGGGTCGCGGAACCCGGCCGACGTTGCGTGAGACGTTCAGCCTCAAGCCGCCGACCAACCCGCGGCTGGCGAACACGCAGATGCCCGCGGGGGGTGGTGCTGCGTGAACGACGACAGCATCTGGGACTGGGAACGCGCCTGGGAGGTGCTTCCCGACCTGCTCGCGGGTCTCTGGGTCACGATCCAGATCACCGTGCTCGGCATGATCATCGCCTCGGTCCTCGGTCTCTTCATCGCCCTGGCGATGCGGACGCCGAGCAAGTGGCTGACCACGCCCCTGAAGTTCCTCGTGGACTTCATCCGGATGACTCCGGTGCTGGTCCAGCTCGTGTTCGTCTACCTGCTGCTGACGGCCGTGCCCGGCTACGTGGTCGGGTTCGTCGTGCTCGGCGTGCACTACGCGACGTACATGTCCGAGGTGTACCGCGCCGGCATCGAGGCGGTCCCGAAGGGACAGTGGGAGGCCGCCACGGCCCTGAACATGTCGAAGGGCCGGACCTGGCGCGCGGTGATCCTGCCGCAGGCCATCCGCAACACGTTGCCCGGCCTGGGGAACTACGCGATCTCCATGTTCAAGGAGACGCCGTTCCTCTTCGCCATCTCCGTGACGGAGATGTACAAGGCGGGCCAGGACTACGGTGCCAACACGTTCTCGTACATCGAGGCGCTGACGATGGTCGGTCTGCTCTTCCTCGCGGTGAGCTACCCAACCTCGTTGCTGGTGCGCAGGATGGAGATCCGCCTTGCCTGACCCGACCCACTCCGCAGAGAGCCAGACCATGACCAACACCTCGGGCGACGTGCCCGCCATCGAGTTCCGGGACGTCACCAAGCGTTTCGGCGACAACGTCGTGCTGGACGGGCTGAACTTCTCCGTCCCGCAGGGCCAGCGGATCACGCTCATCGGTCCGTCGGGATCGGGCAAGACCACGATCCTCCGGCTGCTGATGACGCTCGAGGAGCTCAGCGGCGGTCTCATCCTCATCGACGGCGACCCGTACACCCACGAGTACAAGGGTGAGAAGTGGGTCGCCGTCCCGGAGAAGCGCCGCCGTGTGGTGCGCAACCGCGTGGGGATGGTCTTCCAGCAGTTCAACCTCTTCCCGAACATGACGGTGCTCGAGAACATCATCGAGTCGCCGGTGCACGTCCTGGGCAAGTCCAAGGCCGAAGCGATCGCGGACGCCGAACGGCTGCTCGAGAAGGTCGGCATGTCCGAGAAGCGGGACTTCAACACCAACCAGCTCTCCGGTGGTCAGCAGCAGCGCGTGGCGATCGCCCGCGCGCTGGCGATGGACCCGGAGATCCTGCTGCTGGACGAGGTCACCTCGGCGCTCGACCCCGAGATCGTCGCGGACGTCCTCGACGTGCTCCGCGAGATCGCCGAGACCACCGACATCACGATGCTCCTGGTCACGCACGAGATGCAGTTCGCCCGCGAGGTGTCGGACCGTGTGCTCATGTTCGACAAGGGGCAGATCGTCGAGGAGGCTGACCCCGAGACGATGTTCACCAACCCCTCCCACGAGCGGACCAAGGAGTTCCTCAAGGCCGTCCTCGGCGGCTGACGGACTCCGTCCTCGCCCGCCACGCCCCTGCAGGCGTGGAGGGCACGAAAAATGGCCCGTGACGTCCGGTCTTCCGGACGTCACGGGCCATCTTTCACACCCACATCGGGGAGGGGTGCGATCAGTCGGTGCTCGACGAGCTCTCGCCCGACGAGGACTCCGTGCCGCCGACCGTGCCGGTCGACCCGGATCCCGAGCCGGGGCTCGTGACGCCGCCGGACCCCTCCGTCGAACCGTCCGACCCGCCCGTCTCGGGAGTCTCGGGAGCGGTGGGCTCCGTGGGCTCCGTCGGTGACGTCGGCTCAGAAGGATCGGTGGGCTCGGTCGGCTCCGGCGTCGGGTCCGTCGTGGGCTCGGAGGTCTCGGAGTCGTCCGAGCTCTCGGAGCCGTCGGTCCCAGTCCCGGTGCTGCCGGCCTGCTCGCCGTCCGAGGCACCCTGGTCCTCGTCCGTGCCGGTGGAGCTCCGACCGGCCCGGTCGACCCCGTCGCCGTCGTCCGTGCTGCTGGACGATGCCGAACGGTCCGATCCGACGGTCCGGCTGATGCTGGTCCCCGAACCGTCCTGACCCTGGACCGCATCCGCCAGCGGCTTGCCGATCAGCAGCTCGACGGCCAGCACCACGCCCATCACGGCCACGAACACGACCGCCGCGGAGGCCGCCAGCACCCGCACCTTGCCGTGCCGGCGGATCATCCGCAGCCAGCGGTTGTGCGGCAGTGCCTCGGAATCGTCCACGCCGTCCGCCGCCGTGCCCGGGTCACCTGCGGCCTCGCCGGGGGAGTTCTCCCCGGCGCCCGCCTCGACGCGGGTGCCGCCGCGGGTGGTCTCGAGCGCCGCCGTCGCCCCGCCGTCGAGCGGCACCGACGTGCCGCCGTCGGGCCCCGCCTGTGCTGAGCGCGGTCGCTTGATCTGCCCGACGACGGGCTTGAGCTGGGCGTGCGTCTTCTCGATCGAGCGGGTGTAGAGGAAGTTCGCGACGACGGTCAGGACGCTGGCCACGCCGGCGCCGATGATCGTCCCGGCGATGCCGAAGAACGACAGCGCGACGGTGGTGGAGACAGCCGCGAGCGCGCTGGCGACGATCTGGGTGATCGAGAGCCGGGTGGGCTCGGGTTCCTGGGCGGGCGCGCCGTCGCGCTGCTCGGTCGGGGGAGGGCTGGTCGCGGTCACGGGCGCCTCCGTGGTGCGTAGGGTCAGGACGCGCCCGCGTCACCCGTCGGCTGTCGCTGCCGTGCTGCTGCGGTTCCGGCGTCGGCCGCGGGCGAAGCCTTCATCGTAGGAGGGCGACCGTGCAGCCCTGGGAGAGGCTCGGGGAAGGTTCTGTGCTGTGGCCGACGCCACCCCGGATGCTGTGGGCGCACTTCCTGGGGCTAGAAAAGCCGCAGAAACGACAAATCGGGCCACGAAGTGCGCCCACAGCGTTGGGAGTCAGGCGGACTCGGCGGCCGCCAGCAGGATGCAGGTCGCCACGGCGTCCATCGCGACCTCGACCTCGTCCAGCGGGGGCATCGACGGCGCCAGGCGGATGTTGGCGTTCCGCGGGTCCTCGCCGTACGGGAACGTCGCCCCGGCGGGCGTCAGCTTGATGCCCGCCTCACCGGCCAGCTCCACGACGCGCGAGGCGGTGCCCGGCACCACGTCGACGGACACGAAGTACCCGCCGTCCGGGTCGGTCCACGTCGCCACGCCGAGGTCGCCGAGCCGCTCCGCGAGGATCCGGGTCACCGCCGCGAACTTCGGTGCCAGGATCGCCCGGTGCTTCGCCATGTGGGCCCGCACCCCGGCGGCGTCGCCGAAGAACAGCGCGTGCCGGAGCTGGTTGACCTTGTCCGGCCCGATCGACCGGAACGACAGGTGCTCGGAGAACCAGGCGATGTTCGCCGGCGACGACGCCAGGAACGACACCCCGGCGCCGGCGAAGGTCACCTTGGACGTCGAGGCGAACATCAGCACCCGGTCGGGGTTGCCCGCCTCGTCGGCGAGGTCGATCGCGTTCGCCGACTTGGTCTCGTGCTCGGTCAGGTGGTGCACGGCGTAGGCGTTGTCCCAGAAGATCCGGAAGTCCGGCGCCGCCGTCGGCATCGACACCAGACGCCGCGCGACGGCCTCGGACACCACCGAGCCGTCCGGGTTGGCGTACGTCGGCACGCACCAGATGCCCTTGACCGACGGGTCCTCGGCGACGAGCTCGGCCACGGCCTCCGCGTCGGGACCGTCGGGCGTCATCGGCACCGTGACCATCCGGATGCCCAGCTCCTCGCAGATCGCGAAGTGCCGGTCGTACCCGGGCACCGGGCACAGGAACGTGATCGGCCCGTCCGTGGCGGACCACGGCTCACCGCCGGGCACGCCGAACAGCATCGCCTGGACCACGCAGTCGTACATCAGCCGCAGCGAGGCGTTGTCCTGGGCGAGGAGCTGCTCGACGGGCACACCGAGCAGCTCGGCGAAGATCTCGCGCAGCTCCGGCAGCCCGGTCAGCCCGCCGTAGTTGCGCACGTCCGTCCCGGCGGCGGAGGTATGGTTGCCCTCGCCGGGCAGCGACAGCAGCGGTTCGGACAGGTCGAGCTGCTCGGCCGACGGCTTGCCGCGGGTCAGATCGAGAGACAGTCCACGGGCCTGGAGCGCGGCGTACTGCTCGCGCAGCTCGGGCAGGCGGGTGGCGAGCTCGGGGTCGACGACGGTGGCTTGTTCCGGTGAGGTACTCACGGCTTAGAGACTACGCGTCCGCCGTACCGCCGTCGTCGTGCGGGACCGCAGAACCTCGGCGCCGGAACCGACCGACCCGCACAGAACGCTTCGCCGGTTCCTCGAGTGCCGCAGGCGGCTGCTCGATCACCCGCGGGAAGTGATCCGGGGGTGCCCCGAACGCCGACCGGGACTGCCCGACGACGCCGTGCCCCAGCGCCCGGCCGCCGGCGAAACCGACCACGGCACCGACGCCGAACGGGATCATCCGGCCGAGCGCGAGCGTGCCCTGCTTGGCGAGCTGCTTCTTCAGGAACTGGTGGGTCAACACCTTGTTGACCCGCTTGAGCGTGGTCTGCGGCATCGACGTCAGCAGCACCTTGCCCCAGGCGAGCTGCGACCCGGCGGCGGCCTTCTCGACGTCGCGCGCCCCGGACTCGCCGAGCACGGACGCCAGCAGCAGGGCGCGACGGCGCTGCACGTCGTCGATGGGGACGCCGTGCACGTCCGCGACGGCCAGCGAGAACGCGGCCGACGACGCGAAGAACGTCGCGATGTCGCTGGTGGTCAGCGCTGCGGCGGCACCCGTGCCCACGGCCGGAGCCGCGGCGGCCGCGCCGACCGCCCCGCCGGCCGTCGCCACGAGCGTCAGGTACTCCTTCTCCAGGATGCGGATGACGCCCGCCGGGTCGGCCTCGGGGTTGCGGCGGCGCACCGAGTCGACGTGCCGGTGGATCGCCGCCGACGGGATGGTCACGGCCTTCGTGAGCAGGGCGTCGAGCACGGGCGTGGGGCGGTAGCGGGTCCAGGACTCGAGCTCCTGCCTCGCGTCCGCAGGGCCGGCACCGGTGCGCCCGCCGGGCGGGCCGTCGTCGTGCAGCGTCACGTCCGCGACTCTACCGATGCCGCCGCAGGAGGCGAGCCAGACGGTGCAGCGACAGGTGCATCATGCCGCGCAGGAACAGCCCGACGGCGCGCTCGTTGAGGCGGCGCGGCCACGGACCGGCGAACCGGGCCTCCTCCCACCACACGACGCGCGAGCGGTGCTCGTCGACCGCGACGACGTCGAACCCCGCCTCCCCGACCAGGTACGGGCCCACCTTGCGCACCGCGCTGCGCCCGACCCGTCCGGCCGTCGGTGGCTCCTCGGTCGTGATCACCATGGTGTCCGCGAACCCGGGCAGCCCGCGGCGCACACCGGGGCCGCTGACCATGGTGAACTCGTCGCCCGGCCCGAGGGGCGCCGTCGGCTCCGGCACGAGGTGCGTCAGCGGGATGAACCGGGGATGCGTGCGCGGGTCGGCGACCCACGCGAAGGCGACGCTCGCCGGCACGGACACGACCCGTGCGACCTCGACCCGGTAGGCGGCCACCGGTCAGGACTCCGGCTGGTGGAACTCCGCGGGCGGCACCTCGGCGCCGGCCTTGAGCGTGCGTCCGACGGTGCAGGCGCGGTCGATCGACCGCTGGGCCAGCAGCAGCGTCTTCTCGCGGGTCTTGTCGTCCAGGCCGGACAGGTCGATCTCGAACTTCTCGGTGAGCACCGGGTACAGGTCCTCGGCCATGTCCTTGGGGTCCTCGACCCGGATGGTGGTCTCGTAGTCGTCGCCGAGCACGCGCGCGAACTTGGTGTCGCTGGACATGCCCGCGCACGCGGCCAGCGCGATCTTCAGCAGCTCGCCCGGGGTGAAGACGGCGCCCGCCGAGGCCGGCCCGATCTCGACGCTCGCGCCCCGGGCCGTGTACCCGCGGTAGGTGCGGGTGCCGGTGCGCTCCACCCACAGCGGGTCGGTGGGCGTCGGGGTGACGGCGGCGGGGGCTTCCTCGGTGAGGTTCTGGTCGGTCATGCCCCCGATCCTCCCACCGACCGGCCCGCACCATGAGCGCGAGGGGTGGCGGGCGGCGCGCGGCTGCAGGTCCGACGGCGGGCCCGCGGGCCGCGCACGCCGCGCGAGCGGGCCTCGACGGTGCCACGATCAGGGGATGAGCACACGGGACAAGTCCGACTTCGGCTCCGGCAAGATCCTGCCCGAGGAGCTGGACGACGGCGCCGTGCCGGCGGCCGAGGGCGACGGCGACCCGCACCCCGACCGCGACTGGGCCACCGGTCCGGACGTCGCGGCCGCCGAGGACGCTCCCGACAGCGGCTCGGACGACGACGGCGACGCTCCCGACAGCGGCACCGAGGCGGGCCACCGCCCCGTCGAGCAGGGCGCCCACTTCCGCGACGACCCGCTCACCCGGTCGGACGAGCCCGTCGAGCTCGACCATCGCCCCCGGCACGGCGCCGACGACTAGGGCCTCACCGCACCAGCAGCTCCTGCGCACGCACGACGGCGGCCTCCCGGTGCGCCGCCGACGGCCAGGCGCGCGCCTCGTGCGACGTCGGCACGAGCTGCAGCCGCGCCGCCGCGTCGCGGATGGTCAGGGCGGTCAGCTCCCGGCTCCCGGGGCGGGCGGTGCCCGTGGCGACCGGCGCCGGCAGCGTCACCCACCAGCGCGGAGAGTCGTCCCCGCGCACCCACAGCTCGACGCGGTCCGGGCCGAACGCGTACACCACGTGCTCCCGGTCGGGACAGTCCGGGGGCAGGCCGCGCGTCCCGGCACGCAACGACCGCGCCTCGGCCGTCAGTGCCGTCGTCGGACGCCCGACCACCAGCGGCACCCCCGGCCGGTACCGCTCGACGCGCCGGACCTGGCCGCGGACCCTGGCGCTGGTGAAGCCGAACCAGCCCAGCACCGCGAGGACCGCCACCGTCACCAGCACGGCGATCCCCACCCACACGCCCGGTTCGTCGAGCCGACGTCCGATCCGCGCCGCCACCAGCAGCACGACCAGCACCGAGACCAGCCCGGCCAGCCCACCCGTGGCGAACCCGCGTCCAGGCATCGCACGTCGCGGCACGGCGGCTCCTTCCGACGGGGACGAGGTCCGTAGACTCTCGCACATGAGCGCAGCAGCGGCGTCGATCCCCACCCCGTACGAGGACCTCCTGCGCGACGTCGTCGCCACCGGCACCCCCAAGGGTGACCGCACCGGGACCGGCACCCGCAGCGTGTTCGGGCGCCAGATCCGCTACGACCTGTCCGCCGGGTTCCCCCTGATCACGACCAAGCGGGTGCACCTGAAGTCCGTGCTCTACGAGCTGCTGTGGTTCCTGCGGGGCGAGAGCAACGTGCGCTGGCTGCAGGAACGCGGCGTGACCATCTGGGACGAGTGGGCCGACGACGACGGCGAGCTCGGTCCTGTCTACGGCGTCCAGTGGCGCTCCTGGCCGATGCCGGACGGCCGCCACCTCGACCAGATCGCGGCCGTCGTCGAGCAGATCCGCACCAACCCGGACTCGCGCCGGCACGTCGTCACCGCCTGGAACCCGGCGGAGGTCGACCAGATGGCGCTGCCGCCCTGCCACGTGATGTTCCAGTTCTACGTCGCCGACGGCAAGCTGAGCTGCCAGCTCTACCAGCGCTCCGCCGACCTGTTCCTCGGCGTGCCGTTCAACATCGCCTCCTACGCGCTGCTGACCCACATGGTCGCCGCGCAGACCGGACTCGAGGTCGGCGACTTCGTGTGGACCGGCGGCGACTGCCACATCTACGACAACCACGTCGAGCAGGTCGAACGCCAGCTCGCCCGCGACCCCTACCCCTACCCAACCCTGCGGCTCGCACCCCGGGACTCGATCTTCGACTACGAGTTCGACGACATCGAGGTCCTCGGCTACCAGCACCACCCCGGCATCAAGGCACCGGTCGCCGTCTGAGCATGATCGGACTCATCTGGGCCCAGGCCCGCGACGCCGCCGGCCGTGCCGTCATCGGGGTCGACGGCGGCATCCCCTGGCACGTCCCCGAGGACTTCGCGCACTTCCAACGCACGACGGCGGGACACCCCGTGGTCATGGGACGGCTCACCTGGGCCTCGCTCCCGGACCGGGCGCGACCCCTGCCGCGGCGGACCAACGTCGTCGTCACGCGCGGTGCTGCCGAGGACGTCCTGGCGCTCGCCGTGGCTGCCCGGCGCGACGACGTCCGGGTGGCGGCGTCGCTCGAGTCGGCGCTGGGGCTCGCCGCCGAAGCACCCGGCGGCGACGAGGTCTGGGTCATGGGCGGGTCGCGCGTCTACGCCGAGGCGCTGGCGCTCGCGGACCGGCTCGTCGTCACCGAGATCGACCTCGAGGTGGCCGGTGACGTGTACGCGCCCGACGTCGACCCCGCGGAGTGGTGGCTCGACGGTGCGGACACCGACGATGCGGTCGAGGCCGGCGCTGCCGGGGCCGACGACGGCGGGTGGGTGCCGTCGTCGGGCCCGGACGGCCTGCGCTACCGCATCCGCACGTACCGCCGTCGTCCCGCGGCGAGATAGGCAAACTCCCCGCCAGGTAGGCAATCGTCTCGCGAGGTAGGCAACTTCGCGCCCATGTAGGCAATTTTCTCGTGAGGTAGGCGATCCGCCCTACCTCGCGCCGCGCTCGCCTCCCTCGACGAGATGTTGCCTACCTCGCGGCAGGGCGGATAGCGTGCCAGAAACCGGTTCCCCAGACCGCGAGCCGGACGCGACACCACCGAGAGGCGAGTCAGTGCTGACCGACCCCACGACCGACCGCACGACCGACGGCCGCACCCCCGACGCCGGCGCGCTCGAGACCGACACCTGGCAGGCTGCGATCGACGCGGCGGCCGCTGCCGGCGGCGGGACCGTCGTCGTCCCCGCCGGTGTGCACCCCACCGGGTCGCTGCGCCTGCGCTCGCACGTCGAGCTGCACCTGGAGGCCGGCGCGGTCCTGCGGTTCGTGCCCGACCCGTCCCTCTACCCGCCGGTCGAGGGACGGTGGGAGGGTGCGCCCGAGACGATCCACCAGCCGTGCCTGTACGCGCGCGGCGAGACGAACGTGTCGATCACCGGCTTCGGCACCATCGACGGCCAGGGCGCCCCGTGGTGGGACACGTTCCGCCACCGCCGAGACGAGCTCGCCCACCCGCGTCCCACCCTGCTCGGCCTGCACGAGTGCCGGCGCGTCACCGTCCGCGACGTGACCCTGCGCGACTCGCCGTCGTGGACCGTCCACCCGCTGCTGTGCGACGGCGTGACGCTGACCAACCTGCAGATCGTCAACCCGCCCGACTCGCCCAACACCGACGGCATCGACCCGGAGTCGAGCCGCAACGTGCGTATCAGCGACTGCCACATCGACGTCGGCGACGACTGCATCGCGATCAAGGCCGGCACCGAGCGTTCCCCGGAACGGGTGCCCTGCGAGAACATCACGATCACGAACTGCACGATGGTGCACGGGCACGGCGGTGTCGTCCTCGGCTCGGAGATGTCCGGCGGCGTGCGGGGCGTCGTGATCAGCAACTGCGTGTTCGAGGGGACCGACCGGGGCATCCGCTTCAAGTCCCGGCGCGGGCGCGGCGGCGTGGTTGAGGACGTCCGCGTGGTCAACGTGATCATGCGCGGGGTGATGTGCCCGTTCGTGGTCAACCCGTTCTACTTCTGCGGTCCGGGCGGTGACGACCCGTCCGTCGCCGACCGCGCACAGCACCCGGTCGACGGCACGACGCCGGTCTTCCGCCGCATCCACGTCGCCCATGTCTCCGCCCGCGACGTCCACGCCGCCGCCGGGTACCTGTACGGGCTGCCGGAGCAGCCGCTCGACGACGTGACGTTCGACGACGTCTCGATCTCGTTCGCCGCGGACGCCGAGCCGGGTGTCCCCGCGATGGCCGACGGCGTCGACGCCGTGGTGCGCGCCGGCTTCCGGGTCGGGTTCCTGACTGGCGCGCACTTCTCCCGGGTGCGGGTCGCGGGCGTCGAGGGGCCGGCCGTGGTGGCCGAGCAGGCGCCCTACCTCCCGGTCGAGGTCACGAGCCCCGCGAGGTAGGGCGTGGCACGTCAGACCAGGTCGCGCACCGCCGCGTACTGCTCGCGCACCACGGGGCGGGGGTCGGCGTCGAGCGTCCGGGCGACGGCGGCGGACCACTCGGGCGCGCCGGCGCCCGGGGATCCGGCAGTCGCGAGGACCCACGCCGCCTGCCGGGCCGCGCCGTCGGCCACGTACTCGCCGGGCTCGGGGACGGAGATCGGCAGCCCGAACACCTGGGTGGCGACCTCCTGGACGGCGGGGGACTGGGCGGCCCCGCCGATGAGGAGCACCCGCTCGACGGGCACGTCCTGGGCGCGCAGGGCGTCGAGGCCGTCCGCCAGCCCGCACAGCATGCCCTCGACGTAGGCGCGGGCGAGGTGCTCCCGCGTGGACGTGGCCAGCCGGACGCCGTGCAGCGTGCCGGTGGCGTCCGGGCGGTTGGGGGTGCGCTCGCCCTCGAGGTAGGGCACGAGCACCAGCCCGTCCGACCCGGCCGGCGCGGCGAGGGCCAGGTCGGAGAGCTCGTCGAAGCTCGCGCCGAGCACGCTGCGGGCGGCGTCGAGCACGCGGGCTGCGTTGAGCGTGACGGCGAGCATGAGGGCGTTGCCGGTGGCGTCGGCGAACCCGTTGATCGCGCCGGAGCCGTCCGCGGTGCGGCGCGGGGCGACGGCGGAGACGACGCCGGAGGTGCCGAGGGAGATCGCGATGTCGCCCGGCTGCATGCCCAGGCCCAGGGCGGCGCCGGCGTTGTCGCCGGTGCCGGGCCCGATGAGCGCGCCGCCGTCGACGGCACCGCCGGCGATCGACGGGTGGGCGACGCCGCCCGGCTCCGACGGGGCGAGGACGCGGGGGAGCGCGACGTCGTCGCGGCCGAGCCCGAGGCGCAGCAGGTCGCGGCGGTACGCCCCGGTGGTCCCGCCGTCGGACGCCTGCGCGTCGTAGTACCCGGTGCCGGACGCGTCGGAGCGGTCGGTGCACAGCGCGTCGAGGTCGGGGCCGAGCGGGGAGGAGTCGGCCGGGCCGTAGCCGGCGATGCGCCAGCTCAGCCAGTCGTGGGGGAGCGCGACGGCGGCGACGCGGGCGGCGTTGTCGGGCTCGGCGTCGCGCAGCCAGCGCAGCTTGGTGATGGTCAGGGAGGCGACGAGGACGGAGCCGGTGACGTCGGCCCAGCGCTGGGCGCCGGTGGTCCGGTCGCCGTCGCCCAGCTCGTGAATCAGGTCCTCGGCGGCGGGTGCGGAGCGGGTGTCGTTCCACAGCAGGGCGTCGCGGATGACGCGGCCGTCGGCGTCGAGGGCGACCATGCCGTGCTGCTGGCCGCCGACGGCGATCGCGGCGACGTCGTCGAGCCCGCCGGCCTCGCGTGCGGCCTCGCGGAAGGCGTCCCACCAGTGGTCGGGGTGGATCTCGGTGCCGTCGGGGTGCTTGGCGGAGCCGCTGCGCACCAGGGCGCCGGTCTCGGCGTCGCGCACGACGATCTTGCAGGACTGCGTGGAGGTGTCCACGCCGGCCACGAGGGGCATCTTCGCTCCGGGAGTGTCTGGGTCCCGCCGGGCCGACGGCTACGAAGTGTTGCAGTCAGCGCCGCATACTGCAGCACTTCGTAGCCGTCGGCACCCCGGGGGGAGGGTGTGCGGACGGTGGGGTCAGCCGATGAGGTGCTTCAGCGCGAGCTGGTGCAGCTTGACCAGCCCGTAGTCGCGCTCGGCGGCGGCGTCGACGTCGATGCCCTCGACCGAGGTGTCGGCCATGAAGGCGTCGAACGACTCGCCCTCGGCCAGCGTCGACTGCCCGAGCTCGAAGATCCCGGCGTGCTCGAACGCGGCCTGGACCTCCGGGTCCTGCCGGTACGCGGCCGCCTTGGCGGCGAGCATGTCGTAGGTCTCCATGTTGGCCTTGGCCGACTCCCACACGCCGTCGAGGTACTCGGTGCGCGAGGGCTTGTAGTCGAAGTGGCGCGGCCCTTCGTAGCGCGGACCGCCGTTCGGGAACCCGTTCTCCAGCAGGTCGACGGTGAAGAACGCGTTGAGCAGGTCGCCGTGGCCGAACACGAGGTCCTGGTCGTACTTGGGCCCGTGCTGACCGTTGAGGTCGATGTGGAACAGCTTGCCGCAGTACAGCGCCAGGGCGAGGCCGTGGGTGTAGTTGAGGCCGGCCATCTGCTCGTGCCCGGTCTCGGGGTTGAGGCCCACGATGTCGCCGTTGTCGAGCGTGTCGATCAGGGCGATGGCGTGGCCGATGGTGGGCAGGAAGATGTCGCCGCGGGGCTCGTTCGGCTTCGGCTCGAGGCCGATGCGCAGGTCGTAGCCCTTGGACTTGATGTAGGCGGCGACGGTGTCGATGCCCTCGGCGTACCGGGCGTGCGCGGCGTGCAGGTCCTTGGAGTTGTCGTACTCGGTGCCCTCGCGGCCGCCCCACATGACGAACGTGGATGCGCCCATCTCGGCGGCGTTGTCGACGCTGCGCAGCACCTTCTTCAGGCCGAAGCGGCGCACGTCGCGGTTGTTCGACGTGAACGCGCCGTCCTTGAAGATCGGGTGGCTGAACGTGTTGGTGGTGACCATCTCGCAGACGAGGCCCGACTCCTGGGCGGCCTTCTTGACGGCGTCGATGCCGGCCTGGCGCTCGGACTCCGAGGCGCCGAAGGGGAACACGTCGTTGTCGTGGTACGTGAAGCCCCAGGCGCCCAGGTCGGCGAGCTTGCGCACGGACTCGGCCGGGTCGAGGTCCGGCCGAGTGGCGGAGCCGAAGGGGTCGTTGGCCGGCCAGCCGACGGTCCACAGGCCGAACGAGTACTTGATGTCGCTCACGGGTTCTCCTCGTCGAGTCGGTCGCCGGGCGACGGCCGCGGCGTTTGTTGTACGGCTGAACTATTGCGCGTCGGTGGGCTACAGTCAAGGCGTGACCGCACAGCCGACGACGACGCAGCGCACCGCGGGTGCGTCCGCCGGCTCCGGCGAGCGGGCCTCGCGCCAGCACACCCTGCGCGAACGCAACCTGCGCCTCGTCGCACGGGCCGTCTACGACGCCGCGGCCGCCACCTCGCCCGGCGAGCCGGCCATCGTCCCACCGTCCCGCGCCGACGTCGCCGCCGCCACCGGGCTCACCCGAGCGACCGTCTCCACCCTCGTCGACCGCCTCGTCGCCGCCCGCCTCGTCGTCGAGCTCCCACCCGTGGCCACCCAGCGCGCCGGCCGCCCCGCCGTGCCACTGGTCCCCGCGCCACGGACAGTCGTCGGCCTCGGGCTCGAGGTGAACGTCGACTACCTCGGCGTGCGTGCCCTCGACCTCGCCGGCGACACCGTCGCCGAGCACGTCGAACCCGGCGCCTTCCACGACTCCGACCCCACCGCGGTCCTGGCTCGCCTCGGCGCCCTCGCGTCCGATGCCGTCAGCCGCCTCGAGGCCGACGGCATGCGCGTCGCCGGCGCCCGCCTCGCCCTGCCCGGCCTCGTCGACGCCCGTACCGGCGAGCTCGAGGTCGCCCCCAACCTCGGCTGGTCCTCCCTCGACCCCGTGCCGCTGCTCGGACTGCCCGACGTCGCGGTCCAGGTCGCCAACGAGGCCAAGCTCGCCGCCCTGGCCGAGCTCGCCGGCGACGCCCCCGACTCCTTTCTCTACGTCTCCGGGGACGTCGGCATCGGCGCCGGCATCGTCGTCGACCGCGCCCTGTTCCTCGCCGAACGCGGGTGGAACGGCGAGGTCGGACACGTCGTCGTCGACCCCGCCGGGCCGCGCTGCACCTGCGGCGCGCACGGCTGCCTCGAGCAGTACGCCGGCAAGGAGGCGATCCTGCGGGCCGCCGGGCTGCCCGGGGACGCGCCGCTCGGCGAGCTCGTCGGACTGCTGCGGTCCGACGGCGGTCCCCGGGCGGGCGGCGACGGCCCCGGCGTCGTCGATGGTCCCGGCGCTCTGCCGTCCGACGACGCCACCCCGGCCGCGCAGGTACGTGCCGCCGTCGGGCGGGCCGGGCAGGCGCTCGGCTCGGCGCTCGCGGACTTCGTGAACCTCACGGGCGTCTCGACCGTCGTGCTCGGCGGGGTGTACACGGCCCTGGGGTCCTGGCTGCGGGAGCCGGTCGAGGCAGGGCTGGCCGAGCGGGTGCTCGCGGCGCCGTTCGCGCCGGTGGCGGTCCGGTCCGCGCGGGCCGGCGTCCACGCGGCGCTCAGCGGGGGAGCACGCGAGGTGCTGCGCGAGGTCGTGGCCGACCCGGCCGCGTGGGGCTGATTCCTGCTCTCGCGGGCTTGGGCGCTAGGCTGTGGGGCGTCGCCGCGGTCATCGGGGCGACGAGCGCCTGTAGCTCAGGGGATAGAGCACCGCTCTCCTAAAGCGGGTGTCGTTGGTTCGAATCCAATCAGGCGCACTTTGGTCAACAGGTCGTCAATTCGGTCCGGGCGCGTCGTACGTTGCGAGCATGCCGCTCTCCGACGTCGAACCCCGCCTCGACTCCGCCGACCCGGCCGCCCAGTTCGCGGCCTACCTCGACTACTACCGGGCCGCCGTCGCGCGGAAGCTCGAAGGGCTCACCGACGCCCAGCTCACGACCAGCGTGCTGCCGTCCGGGTGGACACCCGCCGAGCTGCTGGTCCACCTGGTCCACGTGGAGCGACGCTGGTTCGTGTGGGGGTTCCTCGGTGAGCAGGTCGACGATCCGTGGGGCGACCACGCCGATAACGACCCCGAGGGTCCCTGGCAGGTGCCCGACGGCGTCACCGCGGCCGCCCTGGTCGACGCCCTGCAGGCTGGGGGCGAGCGCACCCGCGCGGTGCTGGTCGGGCACGACCTCGCCGACCGTGCCGCCGTCGGCGGGCGCTTCACCGCCGACCCGCCGACCCTGCTGTGGATCTGCTTCCACGTGCTCCAGGAGTACGCCCGCCACACCGGGCACCTCGACGTCGCCCGCGAGCTGGCCGACGGAGCGACCGGGGAGTAGCCGTACCTCGTCGTGCGGGGATCCCGTCGCGCCGCCCCACAACGCCGGGTCAGGGGGCCTCGGCGTGCGCGATGTGCGCGAGCTGGCGCCACACCAGCGCGAGCGTGATCCCGGCGCCGACGAACGCGAACCAGAACGGCGCCGTCAACCCCCACCACTCGGCCAGCACGCCCCCGAGGGCGTTGCCGACCACGATGCCGCCGAACAGTCCGATGAGGTACACCGATCCGACCCGCCCCTGGTAGGCGGTGGGCACGGCCCGCTGACGCACCGTGTTGGAGACCGTGCCCCACACGAACGTGTACGCGCCGAACATGAACAGGCACACCATCGCCACCCAGCCGGTCGTGGTCAGGGCGAGCACCAGGTGGAACACGACCTCCAGCGACAGGCAGACCTTCATGAGGTTCGCGAGGGAGAACCGACGCTCCAGCCGCCCGTACAGCAGCGTGCCGAGGATCCCGCCGACGGCCGAGGACGTGATGAGCAGCCCGTAGCCGACGGGGCCCATCTGCACCCGCTCCAGCGAGTACAGCACCAGCACGCCCCACGGCGCCGCCCAGGTGAGGTTGAACGAGAAGATCACCAGCGCGAGCGTGCGCACCGGCGGGTGGTGCCACAGCCAGCGCAGCCCGTCACGGATCTCGCGGCGGGTCCCGGACGACGACGGCGGGGGCACCGCCGGCAGCGCCATCCGGCTGACCAGCACCACGGCGAGCGTCACGCACACCACCTGCACGACGAAGGGCCAGGCGGTGCCGGCGGCGAAGAGTGCGGCGCCGACGGGTGGGCCGACGAGCTGGTTGCCGGTGAGGAACCCGGCCTGGAGGCGGGCGTTGCCGGTGCCGAGGTCGCGGGGTGCGACGACCATGGGCAGCAGGGTCTGGGCGGTGGTGTCGGCGAAGACCTCGGCGACGCCCATGAGCAGCATGGCGACGAGGACGACGGTGACGTCCACGTGGTCGGTGGCGATGAAGGCGCAGAGCACGGCGACGACGACGGCGCGCAGGGCGTTGGCGACGATGACGAGCCGGCGGCGGTCGAGCCGGTCGGCGAGCGCCCCCGCCCAGAGTCCGAGGACCACCCAGGGGAGGCGTTGCAGCAGGGCGGCGAGGGCGACGAGGAACGCGGAGTCGGTGAGGGAGGCGATGAGCAGGGGGCCGGCGGCCAGGGCGATGCCGTCGCCGATGTTGCTGGTCCAGCTGGAGGCGAGCAGCCAGCGGAAGGGGGTCCCCATCCGGGCGGGGGTGATCGCCTCGAGCATGCGCCGCACCTCGGGAGGGTACGGCGACGACGGCGGTGCTCGCCAACGGTCTGCCCGGCCCGGGTCGGCCGTGCGGAGACGGTGAGTCGACGGGTTGGCGAAAGGTATACCGATCCAGGACAAAATGCCTGTTGACGCCGCACGTTTCACCCGCCAGACTGCCGGAGGCAGCGCGTGCCGTTCACCCCCTGCACGGTGCGCGCTGCTTCGCACCCGACGTCGGTGTCGGCTGACGCCTCCGCGGATCCCCCCCCGACCCGTGGGGGCGTCGGTGTATTCGTGGCTCCGTCGGCGTGCCACGACGGCCGCCCGCCCCGGCGGGAATACCGTGCACGGGTGAGAGTGCTGCGCCGATCCTCCGCCGTGGCCGCGGCCGAACCCGTGGCCGAGCCGCAGGACGCCCCGGTCGACCGGGACGTCCCCGCCGCGCCGTCCGGGCCCGCCGTCGGGCAGCCCGAGCACCGTGCAGGCGCCGCAGGCGCCGGGTCGGCGCCCGCCGGACCGACCACCTCCAGCCCGATGGTCGACGCCGTGCGGCAGTGGCGCGCCGGCCTGGTGGAGATGGTCGGGGGGCAGAGCCTGGCCGACGTCGGTCTGCTGGGCGAGGCGGTGGTCGACCTGTCGGCCGCGCACCCGTCCGGCGTGGCCCAGCTCTTCGCCGGACGGCCCACGCGCCTGTCCAACCTGGTCCGTGAGCCGGCGACGTTCCCGCGGGCGCGACGGCGCGCGCGTACCGTCGTCGTGCGGTCCGCGGAGTACGCGGCGCGCTACGGCATGGCTCCCACCTATCTGGCGCTCGGCGTCGCGACGTGGCAGGAGCCCGTGGACGCCGCCGGCGAGCCCACGGGGGACCGTCGTGCGGACCTGACGGCGCTCGCGGACGCCACGTCGGGGGACAGCGCGGCGGAGGCGGGGACGGACTCCCCGTCCGGCGCCCGCCGGCCCGACGAGTCGGCAGGGATCCGGGCCGCCGGGACGGACGACGGTGCGGAGCAGCCGGACGGCAGCGCGCGGCCGGACGGCACCGACCGTCCGGACAGCGCCGGGCAGCCCGACGGGGACGACGCCGCACCCCCGGTGACGACGTCGATCCCGGTGGTGAGCGTCGCGGCGCGCGAGGAGTGGGTGCGACGCCAGGTGCCGCCGTCGGACGCCGGGGCGGGACCGGTGCGGACCCGGACCGTGCACGCGCCGATGCTGCTGCGTCCGGTGACGCTGACGCCGCGCGGCGAGGGGGAGTCGGACTACGAGCTGACGCTGGAGCCGTCGGTCGAGGTGAACCCGGTGCTCGTGCGCACGCTGGCCGCGCGAGGGGTCGGCGTGGACGCGCAGGCGCTCGCACAGGCGGCGTTCACGGCCGCCGGGTTCGACCCGGACGACGTGCTGTCGCGGGTGGCGGGGCTGGCCTCGGAGCACCTGGAGGACTTCCGCTGGGAGGACCGCACCCTGGTGGGCACGTTCGTGCACCCCGGCCAGGCGCTGGTCGACGACCTGGACGAGCTCGCTCCCGGCCTCGGCCGCCACGAGCTGGTGGCGGCGCTGGCGGGTGCCGAGCAGGCCCGCGACCGGGTCGCGCGCGTCGAGCTGCCGGAGCTGCGTCGCGGCGACGCCGACCCGGCGCGGGAGCGCGGCGTGGGTGACCTGGACCCGCAGCAGCGGCACGTGGTCGACGTGCTGTCCACCGGCAACCACGTGTTCGTCGACGCGCCGGTCGGTGCCGACGTGGCCGGCACGCTGGCCGCCGTCGTCGCCGAGGCGGCGGCCGCGGGACGCTCGGTGCTGTACGTGACGGGGCACCGGCGGGCCGCGGACCGGCTGGCCCAGCAGCTCGACGAGCTCGGCCTCGGCAACCTCTCGCTCGACGTGACGCCCCGGCCCACCTGGCGCGAGGACATGGCGCAACGCCTCGCGGGTGCGATGGCCACCGAGCCGGAGCAGGTGGACGCCGCCGGACCGGCGCAGGTGCGCGACGCCCTCATCGGGGCGCGGGCCCAGCTCACGGGGTACATCGACGCGCTGCACCAGCGCCGGGCGCCGTGGGGCGTGTCCGCCTACGACGCCCTGCAGGAGCTCGCGCGGCTGACGTCGGAGCGTCCGACGCCGTCGACGGCGGTCCGGCTGGACCGTGCCACGGTCCTCGCGACGGACGCCGACCGACGACGGCGCGTCACGGGCGACCTGGAGCGTGCGGCCGAGCTCGGCGCGTTCACGCTGCGCCCCTCGGGCACGCCGTGGTTCGGCGCCCACCTGCTCACGGCGACCGAGGCGCGGGACGCGCTGGCCCGCGTGCGGCGCCTCAAGGAGACGACGTTCCCGCAGCTGCGCCGCCAGATCGCCTACGCCGGCGAGGTCACGGGCCTGGACCGGCCCCGGACCGTGCGCTCGTGGGGCACCCAGCTCGAGATGCTCGCCGGGATGCGCAGCACCCTGGACGTCTTCCACCCGATGGTGTTCGAGCGCACGGCGACGGACCTGGTCCAGGCGACGGCGTCGCGTGCGTGGCGGCGTGAGCACGACGTCGAGATGGGCTGGTTCACGCGCCGCCGCCTGCGCAAGCGGGCCCGCGACATGGTGCGTCCGGGGGTCCGCGTGCCGGACCTGCACGCGGCGCTGACCCAGGTCGCCGAGCAGCGCGACGTGTGGGCCGAGCACTCCTCGCGGGGCGGCTGGCCGACGCTGCCGGAGGGACTGGCGACCATCGAGGACACGTACGAGGCGGTGCGGATCGACCTGGTCGAGCTGGAGCCGGTGCTCGCCCCGACCACGCACGGCGGACGGCTGCTCGACCTCGACCTGGACGCGCTGGCCGAGCGCCTGCACCAGCTCGCCGGGGACCCGGAGGCGCTGGAGACGCTGCCCGAACGTACCGCGCTGCTGCGCCGGGCCCGCGAGGCGGGCCTCGGCGCGCTGGTCGACGACCTGACCACCCGCCGGGTGGACGCCTCCCGGGTGGGCCCGGAGGTCGACCTGGCCTGGTGGTCGAGCGTGTTCGAGCAGATCCTCGCCGAGGACCCGGCGCTGGCCGGTCAGGACGGCGCCGGTCTGGACGCCCTGGCGCACCGGTTCCGCGACCTGGACGTGCGGCACCTGGCCGCCCTGTCCCAGCCGGCCCGGGTCGCGGCGCGCGCCCACCTGGGCAGCGCCATGCGGGAGGACCGCGACGGCGCCGAGGCGCTGTTCGCCGAGCTCATCGAGGGCCGCATGACCTCCCTGCGCGACCTGGTGGAGCGGTACGGCGACGTGGCCCGCCGGCTGCGGCCGGTGGTGCTGGCCACCCCGACCCTCGTGCCGCACCTGATGCCGGCGCATCGCACCGTCGACCTCGTCGTGCTGGACGCCGTCCAGCACGTGCCGACCGAGGTCGTCGTGCCGGCCCTGGCGCGGGGCCGCCAGGTCGTCGTCGTCGGCGACCCGCGCTCGGCGTCGGGCTCGAGCGTCGCCGAGCTGGGCGAGCTGCTCCCGCGCGTGACCCTGGCGCCGCAGGAGAACCGCCGCGACCCCGCGATCACCCGGCTGCTCGCCGCCCACGGGTACGCCGACCTGCTGCGGCCGGCACCCCTGCCGCGGTCCGAGGAGCTGGTGCGCCTGGACGTCGTGGACGGCACGGGCATGCCCGACCCGTCGTCCGGGTCCGTGGAGTCGACCCGCGCCGAGGTGGACCGGGTCATCGAGGTCTGCATCGACCATGCGCTGACCCGGCCCGAGGAGACCCTGGGGATCGTCACCATCACCGCGGCGCACGCCGACCGGATCCGTGAGGCGCTGCTCTCGGAGGTGCGTGCCAACCCGGCGCTGGCCTCGTTCTTCTCCGGACGCCGGCCCGAGCCGGTCGTCGTCGCCGACATCACCGGCGTGGCCGGGCTGTCGCGGGACACGATCCTGCTGTCGGTCGGGTTCGGGCGCACCCCGCACGGGCGGGTGCTGCACCGGTTCGGCGCGCTCGGGTCCGACGGCGGCGCGGCGATGCTGCTCGGCGCGATCGGTGCCACCCGGCGCCGGCTGCACGTGGTCTCCTGCTTCGACGCCGACGCGCTGGACCCGGAACGGCTGCGCGCCGGAGGGCCGCGCCTGCTGCGCGAGCTGCTCGAGGTCACGGCCGAGCGCAGCGGCGTCGCCGACCAGGTCGAGCTCGGCAACGGCGTGGACGTCGGCCGGGTGCCGGACCGGTTGCTCACCGACCTGGGCGAGCGGCTGTGGCGCCTGGGCTACCTGGTCGAGACGGACTACGGCACCGACGACGGCGAGCACGTCCCGCTGGCCGTCGGTCACCCCGACCTGCCGGGCGAGCTGCTGGTCGCGGTGCTCACCGACGACGCCGACTACGTGGCCGAGCCGTCGGTGCGCGTCCGTGACCGCCAGCTCGCCCAGCGGCTCGAACGGCTCGGCTGGACCGTCGCGCAGGTGTGGTCGGCGGCGGCGTTCCTCGACCCGGACGGTGAGGCGGACCGGGTGCGCCGGCTGGTCCAGCAGGTCCGCGACGAGCGGATCGGCACCCCGGGCGGCGTCCCGGTGCCGCCCGAGGTCGTGGTGCCCGTGCTGCCCGACGACGGCGAGCCGACGCCGGCGGCGGAGCGGTCGGCGTCCACGGCGGACTGAGACCCGGGGGACAATGGGGCGGTGAGCGACGACCCCGCACCGCAGGACCGGCCCGACGAGGCCGCGGTCCGCCGTCGCCCCCGCCGTGCCGTGCGCCGGGGCACCGAGCGCGAGACCGTCTGGGGCGCGACGTCGGACGACGAGGCCGCGCACGACTCCAACGACGAGCGGCTGCGTCGCGACGTCCCGCCCCACTGGTGACCGCGTGGACGCTTGAGGGAAGGGGTCAGTGGCGGCGCTGCGGACCGCCGCCCGCCAGCAGGTCGCGGATCTCGGTGAGCAGCACCACGTCGGGCTCGGGGACCGGCTCCGGCTCGGGCTCCTGGCCGCGGGCACGCCGCTCGGCCAGGTGGTTCATCGGCATCACCACGAAGAAGTACAGCGCGGCGGCCACGATGAGGAACTTCAGCAGCGCGTCGAGCACCAGGCCGATGCTGAACTCCGCGCCGTTGAGCTCGAAGTTGCCGACGGCGGTCAGGTCCGGCTGGCCGAACACGGCCGCGATCAGCGGGGTCAGCAGCCCGTCGACGAAGGCGGTGATCACGGTGGCGAAGGCGCCGCCGATGACGATGCCGACCGCCAGGTCGACCACGTTCCCGCGCATGATGAACTGCTTGAATCCGGCCAGCATGTGAGTTCCTCTCCTCCCGACGGCGCGTCGACGGCCGCGCGCCGGGACGATTGTTTCCGCAGGCACGCCACGGCGCAACGCGGAGCGGCGCGACACAGGCGGCCGTCCGGCTGCCGCGGCGCGCGTCAGGGCACCAGCACCGCGACGACGGTGCGTCCGCCGGACGCCGCGGAGACGGCGGCGGCCTCGTCGGGATCCACGGCGACCAGCGTCGGCGGCGCGTCCGCGGCCGGACCGGTGCCCTGCAGGAGACCGCCGCTCGACCCGCCGGACCCCGGGCCCTCCTGGGGCGGCAGGACCAGGGCGCGGCGCGCCAGCCGGCTCCCGCCGTCGTCGCCCTGGCCGGCGAGCAGGTCGACCCGGTCTCCCGGGCGCAGCCAGCCCGGCTCGGTGACACGGACGGCGACCACCACGCGTCCGGCCGGGGCTCGGACGGCGTCGGCGGGGACCAGGCCACGGTGCAGGGGGACCCCGGCCGGCAGCGCCACCGCGGCCGTGCGGCCGACCAGCTCGTCGACGTCGGTGACCAGCCCCGCGGGCATCAGGTCGGTGGCCACGGCCGTGGTGGCGACGTCGGAGGCGGTGATCGACGCGCCCGCAGGCACCTCCCGCGCGGTGACCACGACGTGCGCGACCGGGGGCGGGGGCGGTCGCAGGGCGTCGACGGCGACGGCCGCCGCGAGCCCGCAGCAGCCGGCGGCCACGACGAACCGAGCCCGCCAGATCAGCGTCCGGATGCGGTGCAGCGCACGTGCGAGATCACGTTCCATGCCCGCGACGGTAGGGCCGGCGGGCGCCGGGCCCACCGTCGCCGGACACCCGTCTGTGGACGGTCCGGCGCACGGTGCGACCGGGGGTGGGCCGCGGCCCGCGGGATCAGGCGGAGGCGGCCTTCGACGCCGAACCCGACGAGCTGCCCGAACCCGACGAGGACGACCCCGACGAGCTGCCGCCGCCGGACGAGGACGAGCCCTTGGCCGAGGAGGACTCCTTGCTCGACGAGGACGACCCGCCCGCGGAGCTCTTCGACGACGACCCGGCGCGCGAGTCGGTCCGGTAGAACCCGGACCCCTTAAACGTCACACCGACCGACCCGTACTGCTTGCGCAGGGTGCCCGAGCACTCCGGGCAGACGGTCAGCGCGTCGTCGGTGAACGCCTGACGGATGTCGAAGGCGTGGCCGCAGTCGGCGCACCGGTAGGCGTAGGTGGGCACGAGAACTCCTCGGGGCTGGCACTCGGTTGGCGTGAGTGCCAATCATACGCCGGGCGGTAGTCTCGCCTGCGTGTCAGAGCGCGCCACCTCCGAACCGACCGGACCCGACGAGCCGCAGACGGCCGACGACGACCGCCCCGACGACCGCCCCGACGCCGGACCGAGGCCCGGCTCCCGCCTGCGCCGGGCCGCCGTCGGCCTGAGCGTGCTGATCGTGCTCGCCGTCGTGGCCTCGGTGTCGTTCACGGTGGTCACCGTGCGCGCCCCGCTGCCCGAGGTCAGCGGGACCCAGACCGTCCCGGGGCTCGAGGGTGAGGTGACGGTGCAGCGCGACGCCCAGGGCGTGCCCCACGTGACCGCCTCGAACGCGCAGGACCTGTTCGTCGCGCAGGGCTACCTGCACGCCCAGGACCGGTTCTTCCAGATGGACTACCGCCGCCACGTCACCGCGGGCCGGCTCGCCGAGCTCGTCGGCGACGTGCCCGAAGCGGTGCAGGCGGACCAGGTGATCCGCACGTTCGGCTGGCGCGAGGTCGCCGAGGCCGAGTGGGACCTGGTCTCGCCCGAGACGCGCGCCGCCCTGCAGGCCTACGCCCAGGGCGTCAACGCCTACCTCGCCGACCGCGGCCCCGACGACCTCGGCGTCGAGTACACGGTGCTCGGCACCCGGGTGGACCTGTCCGCCCCCGACCCGTGGGACCCCGTCGACTCGCTGGCCTGGCTCAAGGCGATGGCGTGGGACCTGCGCGGCAACTACGACGACGAGCTCGACCGGGCGCTCGCGTTCAGCACCGTCGAGGACGTCGAGCTCGTCGACGAGCTCTTCCCGAGCTTCGCCGCGGGCGGCAACACGCCGATCCTGCAGCAGAGCGACCTCGCCACGGGCGACGGCTCGCGCGCCGAGCAGGCCTCGACGTCCTCGGCCTCCTTCGGTTCGGCACTGCTCGACGAGGCGGTCGCCTCCGCCCGCGACGCCGTGTCCGCGGTGCCGGTGATGGTCGGTCGGGGCGAGGGCACCGGGTCGAACTCGTGGGTCGTCTCCGGCGAGCACACGGCCTCCGGCGCGCCCCTGCTGGCCAACGACCCGCACCTGTCCCTCGAGATCCCGGGCGTGTGGTCGCAGGTCGGCCTGCACTGCGAGCAGGTGGGCGACGAGTGCCCGTACGACGTCGCCGGGTTCGGGTTCGCCGGGTTCCCCGGGGTGATCATCGGTCACAACGCCGACCTGGCCTGGGGCCTGACGAACATGAACGCCGACGTCACCGACTTCTACATCGAACGGGTCCGCGACGACACGTGGCTGCGCGACGCCGAGTCCGAGGAGTGGGTGCCCATGGAGACCCGCACCGAGACGATCCGGGTCAACGGCGGGGACCCGATCGAGCTGCAGGTGCGGTCCACCGACCACGGGCCGGTGCTGTCGTCGGCGCTCGACGTCGACGAGGTCGTCGGCGCGCCCACCGAGACCGGGACCGGGTTCGGAGAGTACGCGGTGTCTCTCGCCTGGACGGCGCTGGAGCCGGGGCGGACGGCGGACGCCGTGCTCGCCATGATGACGGCGGCCGGCGCCCAGGACGTGCAGGACGCGGCCGCCCTGTTCGACGTGCCGGCCCAGAACATCGTGTTCGCCACCGCCGACGGGCACATCGGCTACCAGGCGCCGGGCAGGATCCCCGTGCGGGACCGCGTCCGGGGACCCGTCCCCTCCGACGGCACGTGGCCCCGGCCCGGCTGGGAGCCCGCCTACGACTGGCAGGGGTACGTGGACCCGGCCGACATGCCGCGCTCCCTGGACCCGGAGTCCGGGTTCGTCGTCGCTGCCAACCAGGCCGTGCTGCCGGCGGGCACGCGACCGTACCTGTCGAGCGACTGGGACCCCGGGTTCCGGTCCGAGCGCATCCGTTCCCTGCTGACGGAGCAGATCGACGCCGGGCGACCGTTCACGGTCGAGGACATGGAGCGCATCCAGCAGGACGACTGGTCACCCTTCGCGGACGCGCTGGTGCCCGTGCTGCTCGACGTCGACATCCCCGACTCCTACGACGCCGCCGGCCAGGAGCTCCTGGCCGGCTGGGACTACTCGACGGGAACGGACTCGGCGGCCGCCGCCTACTTCAACGCCGTGTGGCGCAACCTGCTCGCCGCGACCTTCGAGGACGACCTGCCCCCGCAGATGGCGCCGACCGGTGGCGCCCGCTGGCTGGTGGTGGTCCGCGACATGCTGGAGCGGCCCGACGACCCGTTCTGGGACGACCGCTCCACCGTCGGCGTGGTCGAGACCCGCGACGAGGCGCTCCTGCGAGCCCTCGTCACGGCCCGACGGGACCTCACCGTCGAGCTGTCCAAGGACCCGGCCGACTGGGACTGGGGCTCCGTGCACGAGCTGTCCCTGCAGCACCCCGTCCTGGGCGGCGACGACGTGCCGGCGCTGGTGCGCGACTACGTCAACCCGCGCCCGGTGCAGCTGCCCGGCGGCAGCTCCATCGTCAACGCCACCGCCTGGGACGCCTCGACCGGCAGCTTCGCCGTCACGACGGGTCCGTCGATGCGCATGGTCGTGGACCTGGGCGACCTGGACTCCTCGACGTGGGTCGAGGTCACCGGGGTGTCGGGCCACCCGGCCTCGCGGCACTACGGCGACCAGCTCGACGCGTGGGCGGCGGGGGAGTCGTTCCCGTTCCCGTTCTCCCGCGAGGCGGTGTCGGGCGCCGCGGAGGAGACCGCCACGCTGCAGCCCTGAGCCGCGCCCGGCTCCTGCTCAGGCCGGCAGCGGCCACCAGCCCTCGGGGGTGGCTACGGCGTGCACACGCACGTCGTGGCTCTCGAACGGCAGGGGGCGCTCGGCGGCGTCGTACAGCTCCTCGGGGAACACCACCGCGACCGCCCGGACCTCGGGGCGTGCCTGCTTGAGCACGCGGTCGTACCAGCCGCCGCCCTGACCGAGGCGGGTGCCCGAGGTGTCCACGGCCAGCGCGGGGGAGATGACGACGTCGGCCTCGAGGATGGCGTCCGCCCCGAGGTTCTGGCCGCCCGGCTCGGGCGGGCGACCCGGTGCACGCTCCAGCAGGTCGTCGGGGCCGGTGTACTCGGCCCAGTCGCGGGCCAGGCCGGCACCGAGGACCGGCAGCAGGATGCGGGTGCCGCGGGCGGCGAGCCGCTCCAGCAGGGCACCGGTGCCGGGTTCGGTGGGGCGTGCCGCGTAGGTGGCCACGACGTCGGCCTCCTGGACGGCGGGCACGGTGGCGAGCACCTCGGCGAACGCGGAGGCGGCCTCCTCGCGCAGTCGCGGCGACCTGCCCTCGCGCTGGTGCCGGATGGCGCGCCGCAGCTCGTCCTTGGCGTCCTCGGGCTCCATCCCGGGGGCGACCGGGTAGGGCTGGTGGACGCTGGAGGGCTTGAGGTCGCCGTGCATGGTGACATTGTGGCAGTCTCCGGAGCACGGTGGACCCGGCGCGCCGGGACGGACGAGGGATGCGATGAGCGACGCCAAGAGGTGGGCCGTGACCAGGCCGTGGCCCGTGACGCTGCGTGAGGACACGCCGTCGGGCGCCGTGGTGCTGCGCCCGCTGCGCCGCCGCGACGGCGGTGAGTGGATGCGGCTGCGGCGCGTGAACGCCGACTGGCTGGAGCCCTGGGAGGCGACGACGCCGGGGGAGCGGCCGGGCGCGACGACGTTCGGCGAGTACGTGCGTGCGCTGACGTCGCAGGCGCGTGCCGGCACGGCGCTGCCGTTCGTCATCGAGCTGGACGGGGCGCTGGCCGGGCAGCTCACCGTGTCGGCGATCCAGCTCGGGTCGCTGTGCTCGGCGAGCATCGGCTACTGGGTCGCCCGCGAGCACGCCGGACGCGGCGTCGTGCCGACCGCGGTGGCGATGGCCACCGACTACTGCTTCCAGATCGTCGGGCTGCACCGCATCGAGATCAACATCCGCCCGGAGAACGCGGCGAGCCTGCGGGTGGTCGAGAAGCTCGGCTTCCGCGACGAGGGGATCCGCGAGCGGTACCTGCACATCCAGGGTGCCTGGCGCGACCACCGCTCCTTCGCGCTGACCGCGGAGGAGGTGCCGCAGGGCCTGCTGGCCCGGTGGCAGCAGGTGCGCGACGGCGCGTAGCCGCGTCCAGGTCGCGGACACGCCGCGTGGTGTGCGGTCCCGGCCGCCCCGGCTCGCCTACCGTCATGGGGTGGACACCTCGCCGGCAGGACTCGCAGCCCTCGCGCTGATCGTCCTGCTGCTCGGGTTCTGGGTCCCGCAGCAGGTGCACCGGCGTCAGCTGCTCGCCGACGCCCGCACGGGCGACCGGTTCTCCGGCGGGCTGCGGGTCCTGACGGTGGCCGACGGAGCAGGGAAGGGGCGGCCGATGCGTCCGACTCGCACGACCGGCGGGACCGGTGGGAGCGTCCCCCTCGTGGGCCCGCCGCCGGCACGGTCCTCCTCGGCGACTCCCGGTCCCGGCCGGTTCGCCGTCCTGGAGCGGCGCGCCGCCCGCGCGCGGCGCCGGCTGGTGATGACGCTGGCGCTCGTCCTGCTCACGGCGGGCGCCTGGACCGCCGTCGGCCTCGGCTACCTGGTCTGGCAGGCGGCCGTGGTGCCCTCGGCGCTGCTCCTCGTCGTGCTCGTCCTGGGGCGGTTGGCGGTGCTGTCCGCCCGGCGGTCCGACGCGCGCTGGCGTGCCGAGCGCCGGGCCCAGCAGCAGCGCGCCACTCAGCGCCGCACCCTGGCGCACGGCGGTCCGTACGCGCCGCGCAACCGGGCCCGCGTCACGGGACGGGCCGTGCACCCCTCGGACACGAGCACCCAGATGATCCCGCGGGTGCAGACCGACGGCACGCCGTCAGCACGCGCACGTGCGGCGTCGTCCCCGGCCGGCAACGACGCGGGCGCCGAGCGCGCGGACGACGCCGACCCCGAGCGAGGCGCGGCCGGCTCCGGGCGCGTGACCGACTCCGGTCACGAGCGGGTCGATTCCGGCCCGACGGCGGGCGTCGGCCCGGTCCTCGGCGCCTCCGGCGGGACGCCGTGGCGCGTCGGGGGAGAGCCGTGGGAGCCGGTCCCCGTCCCGCTGCCGACCTACGTGACCAAGGCGCAGGCGCCGCGGCGTGAGCAGGAGACGACCGTGCCGGTGCACGCCCCGCGTCCGACGACGGCGGCACCGTCGGGGAGCGACGCCCCGTCCGTCGGTCCCGACCACGGGACGCACGAGGACTCGGCCGCACCGCCGTCGGGCGACTCGGCGCAGCCCGCCGGCGACGAGCCGCGGCCGAGGACCGAGACCCTCGGTCTGCCGCTGGAGCAGATCCTCGCGCGTCGCCGCGCTGCGGGCTGACGGCCGCCGTCGCCCGCGCGGCTGCGACGTACGTCACGCGGTGACCTGCGGGTCGATTTGGCCGGAGGCGGTGGCAGGGTGCTAATCTTGCTACCGCTTCACGGGGCTATGGCGCAGTTGGTAGCGCGTCTCGTTCGCAATGAGAAGGTCGGGGGTTCGAATCCCCCTAGCTCCACCCGCAGAAGGCCCGGAACCGCACGGTTCCGGGCCTTCGTCGTTCTCCGGGTGCCACGCCGCGCCCCGCCGGAGGGTGTACCGCCAGTGTCTCCCTCGTCCGGCCCGGCCGTCCTAGCGTGGAGACAGAGGACGCGCCCGCCGCAGCAGCAGCGAGCGCGTCGCACCGAGAGGAAGGCAGATCATGATGCTGAACGAGACCTACACGCTCTCGAACGACGTGACGATCCCGAAGCTGGGTCTGGGGACCTGGTTCATCGACGACGACGTGGTCGCGCAGGCTGTCCGCGACGCCGTCGAGATCGGGTACCGCAACATCGACACCGCCCAGGCGTACGGCAACGAGCGCGGTGTCGGCGAGGGCGTGCGTACCAGCGGCGTCCCGCGCGAGGAGATCTTCGTGTCGACCAAGCTGGCCGCCGAGGTCAAGACCTACGACGACGCCGTGGCGGCGATCGACGGGTCCCTGGAGACCATGGGGCTGGACTACGTGGACCTGATGCTGATCCACAGCCCGCAGCCCTGGGACGACTTCCGGGGTGGCGACTACGCCGACGGCAACCGTGAGGCCTGGCGTGCTCTCGAGGAGGCGTACGAGGCGGGCAAGCTGCGGTCGATCGGGGTGTCCAACTTCGAGCAGAAGGACCTGGAGAACCTGCTCGCCGGCGCCACGGTGAAGCCCCACGTCAACCAGCTGCTGGTCCACGTGGGCAACACGCCCTTCGAGCTCCTCGAGTTCTGCGAGAGCCAGGGCGTCCTCGTCGAGGCGTACTCGCCCATCGCGCACGGGGAGATCCTCGAGAACGCGCACGTGGCCGAGATGGCCGCGAAGTACGGCGTGACGGTGCCGCAGCTGTGCATCCGCTACACGCTGCAGCTCGGCACCGTGCCGGTGCCGAAGACGGCCAACCCCGCGCACATGCGCAGCAATGCCGAGGTCGACTTCGAGATCTCGGACGAGGACATGGAGGTCTTGCGCGGCGTGCATTTCCGCGACTACGGCGACAGCGGCGTCTTCCCCGTCTACGCCGGCGGCTGATCTCCTCGATCGGAACGGCGGACGAGGGGCCCCTCCGGGTATCCGGAGGGGCCCCTCGGCGCCGCCTGGTGCCGACGAGCAGCTCGCCGTCTACGCGGACCCGGCGGGGTACCCGTTCTGCCTGTGCCGGGCGGCGGCCGACCGCGGCTGAGCCCCGGCGCCCGGTCACGACCACGGCCGACCGTGTCCGGGCGGTGAACGGTGGTGAACACTCCCGGAACACTCGGCATCGGTGTCCGTTTGGTCCGTCATGACCGTTCGGTCCGAGCCCATACTGCACGCGTGCACGACGAGATCACCCAGGTCGCCCGCCACCGCCAGGTCCGCGGAGGAGCCCGTCTGGCGGGCGTGGTGTCGGACCTCGCCCGTCCCGTCACCGTGGTCGACTCCTCGATGCCGGTGGGCCAGCTCGAGGTGATGTTCCGCAACCCCGAGGTGACCTGCGTCGTCGTGCAGGAGTCCGGGGGCGAGCGCACCGGCATGATCATGCGGACCGGGCTGACCGCGGCGCTGACGGGCCGGCTCGGCTACGGACGGGCCGTCCTCGAGCGCAAGCCGGTCGCGAGCGTCACCGACTGGACGCCCATGGTGGTACGCCCGGACGACGCCGTCTCCACGGTCGCCACCCAGGCCATGGAACGCCCCGAGGAGCACCGGTACGACGACGTCCTGGTCGCCGGGCGCACCTGGGGCAGCGCCGGGACGGCCGACCTCATGCGGTCGCTGGTCGCCGCCCTGGCCGAGCGGTCCTCCCAGGACCCCCAGACCCGCCTGCCGACGCGTGCCGCGACCTGGCACTCCCTCTCACGGCGCTGCGACCTGGTGCGCACCTCCGGCACCCGGGTCGTCGTCGTGCTGCTGGACGTGCGGGGCATGGCGCGGCTCAACGCGCGCCACGGGCTGGCCGTCGGGGACACGGTCCTGGTCGAGCTGGCCCACCGGCTCCGCACCGGGCTGCCCCGCGGTTGCGAGGCCGGACGGGTCGACGGCGACCGGTTCGCGGTCCTGGCGACGCTGCCCCCGATGGACGACATCCACGCGGCCGCCTCGGCGGACCAGCTGCGCCGGCACGTGCTCGCCCAGCTGGTGGAACCCTCCGGCGGCGTGGACGCGCCGGCCTGGCCCGAGCTGCGGTCCGCCGTCGTCTGGTCGGTGGCCGGTGCCGCCGTCGCCGAGGAGCTGGTGCGCGAGGCCGAGTCACGGCTCGCGCGGACGGCCCTGCCCGTCGAGACCGCCGACCGGGTCCCGCAGAGCTGACCGTCCGTCCCGGCCGGCCGGCCCCCTAGCCTGCTGCGGGACATCGACGCAGCGGCGAGGATGCGCCAAGATGGAGTACGTGCCTGCGCGAAACGTCCGATTCGTCCTCGTGGTGCTCGGCCTCGTCGCCCTCGTCGGCTGCGGTCCGGCCTCGCCCGAGCCCGTCCCGGAACCCGACGGCCCCGCGGTGCACCGCGTCGTCGACGCACCCGACGCGCACACGGTGCTCCTGGACGCCGCGGAGCCGGCCGAGCTCGCCCTCACCGCGAGCCAGCAGGTCTACCGCCGGGCGCCCGTCGTCGTGCTCGCGGCGGAGACCCGCGACGACGACGGCGCCCACCTGCGTGCGGTCCACGCCGCGGCCGCGGAGGAGCTCGAGGCGCCGGCCCTGCTGGTCGGCGGCTCGGTGTCGGAGCACGGCGTGACCGACGAGCTCGAACGGCTCGGTGCGCGGGTGGCGGTCGTCGTCGTCCCCGACCCGTCATCCGCTGCCGACGGCTCCGACGACGGCTCGGGAGCAGCGCCCTCGGCGTCCGCGACGCCGGCCCCGGCGTCGGCGGAGAGCGCGGCGGAGGCGGCCGGCGTGGAGACGGTCCGGCTCGAGGTGTCCGACCCTCTGCCGAGCGTCGAGACCGAGCACTCGCTGCCCGACGACGACGCCGAGCGGCTGCGGGCGGACGTCGACGCCGCGCTCGCCGGGGCGCCGACCGGTGCGGCACCCGCCGAGTCGTCGACGTTGCGCGAGGTCCTGGCGCTCACCGACCCGCAGCCCGGCCACGAGGCGGCGGTCGCGACGCTGCGCGCCGCAGGAGCGGTGGACCATGCCGTGCCCGGCGGTGACATCGCCGGCTCGCCGGAGTCGATCGAGCGGATCGACGCGGCACAGGCGCTCGCGGTGATCGGCGTCGGCCCGTCCTTCGGGACGCCCGCGGAGTTCGCGTGGCGGGTCGCGACGGCCGAGCGGGGCGACCTGCTGCCGACCGGCACCCAGCACCTGCTGCCCGCACGGTACGTGTCGGTCGCCGGCGATCGACGCTCCGACCCCGCCGACGTGGTGGCCGAGGCCGCCGGGACGGCCGAGGCCTACGCCGGGCTCGACGGAGGGCCGGTCGTGCCGACCGTCGTCGTGCAGGCGAGCGCGGCGGCCGGGCACCCCACCGAGGACGGCGACTGGGTCGCGGAGGAGCCCGCCGCCGAGCTCGAACCGCTGATCGACGCCGCGCGGGAGGCTGGCCAGTACGTGCTGCTCGACGTCGGTGCGGGGACGGGCGCGCTGGTCGAGGAGATCGAGCCCTACGAGGACCTGCTGGCCCGTCCCGGCGTGGGTGTCGCGCTGCACCCCGAGGACCGGCGGTCGGACGGCGTCAACCCGCCCGGGCAGGTCTCGATGGCGGAGCTGCGGGACGCCATCGCCTATATTGAAGGAGTGGTAACGAATCACGGTCTGCCCCCAGCGATGGTCGTCGTGCACCAGACACGACCCGAGTCCGTCGTCGACCGTGCCCAGCTCGGCAGGGCGGCGGCCGGCGCCGCCGTCGAGGTCGTGGTCACCGCGGACCGCACCGGTGCCATGACCGCCACCGACTGGGTGTGGGGGCGAGTGACCGACGACCTTCCCGACGGGGTCCACCCCGGCTGGTCCGGACCATCGCTGGTCCCGTACCAGACGCCCGACCTCGTCCCGACGGACCCGGCGCCGCTGCTCGTCGCCGGGTCCTGACCAGGAGACCCATGCTTCCGCTCATCCCGTGGCCCACCCAGGTCACCGAGGCCGACGCCCCCGCCGTCGACCTGCCCGCCGTCCGCGTCGACGCACCCGAGCCGGCGCTCGCCGCCGTCGTCGCCGAACAGCTGACCGCCGCCGGCGTCCCGATCTCCCAGGCTGCCGACGTCGGCAGCACGCCGCGAGATCGGCAGTCCGAAGTGCCGACCTCGCCGCAGAGTGCCGACGTCGTCACTCCGGGCGGGGTCGTGACGTTCACCCTGCGGATCGACCCGGCCGCCGGACCCGACGGCTCCGACAGCCCCGAGCGATACACCCTGCGCGTCGGCGACGGCGAGATCCGGGCCACCGCCGCCGAACCCGTCGGGCTCCTGCACGCCGCGCGCACCCTGCGCCAGCTCGTGGTCCCGGCCGCCACCGACGGCGCCGGCGACGGCGCTGCCCGGGTGCCCGCCGTCGTCGTGCACGACGCCCCGCGCTACACCTGGCGCGGGCTGAGCTTCGACGTCGTGCGGCACTGGTTCGGCCCGGAGGACATCCGTGCGGTCGTGGACCTCGTCGCCGCGTTCAAGCTGCGGGTGCTGCACCTGCACCTGACCGACGACCAGGGCTGGCGCATCGAGATCCCCTCCCGCCCGGAGCTCGAGAAGGCCTCCGACAACCAGGTCGGCGGCGGCACGGCCGGCTACCTCACCGTCGACGACTACGCCGCGTTGCAGGAGTACGCCGCCGCGCGCTACGTCACGATCGTGCCGGAGTTCGACATGCCCGGGCACGTCAACGCCGCCACCCACGTCTACGGGGCGCTGACCTCGGACGGGCTCGCCACCGACGCCTACGACGGCATCGAGGTCGGGTTCTCGCGCCTGTGGTTCGACAACCCGGCCACCGAGCCGTTCCTGCGTGACGTGATCGGCGACCTGGCGCGCATGACCCACGGCGAGTGGGTGCACGTCGGCGGCGACGAGGTGCTCACCATGGACCACGGCGAGTTCGCGCAGTTCGTCGAGCTCGCCGCCCGGATCGTGCGCGAGCACGGCAAGACGCCGATCTTCTGGCAGGAGGGCGCCCGCGGCCCCGTCGAGCCCGGCACCCTGCTGCAGTACTGGGAGCCCAAGGGCGAGGAGTTCGAGCGGTTCGTCGCCGCGGCCGACGCCGGGGCACGGTTCGTCATGTCGCCCGGCAACCACGCCTACCTCGACATGAAGTACACGTCCGAGCACCCGCTCGGGCTGGAGTGGGCCGGCACCGTCGAGCTGCGCGACTCCTACGAGTGGGAGCCCACGGCCGTCATCGACGGGCTGCCGGCGTCCGCGGTCGAGGGCGTGAGCGCCGCCGTCTGGACCGAGACCCTGACGACGCGCGACGAGCTGTTCTCGATGCTGCTGCCGCGCCTCGGCGCCGTGGCGGAGGTCGCCTGGGCGGCGCCGGACGCGAAGGACTGGGAGTCGTTCCGCGGCCGCACCGCCGCCGCGGCGCCGGCCTGGAGCACCGCCGGCTGGGCGTTCCACCCCACGCCGCAGGTCGACTGGCGGTAGTCCGCCACCGCTGTGGGCGCACTCCCTGGGGTCGCAAATGCCGTTTAAACGGTCAATTCGGGCCAGGAAGTGCGCCCACAACAGGTGGGGGCGTCAGATCCAGTTCTGGAAGCGGATGACCTCGCGCCAGTAGTCGTACGGCACCTGCATCGCCGACCAGAACGGGTAGAACGCCACCGACACCAGTGCGATGGCGAGCACGATCCCCGCGATCACCGCGAGAGTGCCGCCGCGGCCCTGCCGCCAGCGCGAACGCTCGAGGGCCACCACCATCGGGTAGCACAGCGTGAGCACCACGAACGGCAGGAACACGATCGAGTAGAACGTGAAGATCGTCCGGTCGGTGTACAGGAACCAGGGCGCCCAGCCCGCGACGACGCCGGACAGCACCGCCAGAGCCCTCCAGTCGCGCAGCCAGATCCCCAGCAGGATCGTCACCACGATCGCCAGCGCCCCCAGGAACCACAGCAGCGGGTTGCCGAGCGCCGTCACCGCGACCGCACAGGCGCCGTCCGCGTCCGCCGGGCACGACCCCTCACCGGGCGAAGTGCGCTCCCAGTAGAACGAGGTCGGTCGCCACTGCACGATCCAGCCCCACGGGCTCGCCGCATAGGCGTGCTCCGAGCTCAACCCGGTGTGGAAGCTGAACATCTGCTGGTGGTAGTACCACAGCGACTCCATCCAGTCCGGGATCCACGACACCGTCTCGTCGGGGTTGTCCGCCGCCCAGTCGCGGTAGTACCCGGCCGGGTTCGACGACACGATCCACGACCACCACGACGCGACGTACGTGACCAGCGCGACCGGCACGATCTGCAGGAACGCCGGTACGCCGTCGGCCAGCACCCCGTCCTCCAGCCAGCGCCCGATCCCGGCCCGACGCCGGGCCGTCACGTCCCACAGCACCGTCAGCAGTCCGAACACGGCCACGAACCACAGGCCCGACCACTTCACGCCGCACGCCAGCCCCAGCGAGACACCGGCCGCGAGACGCCACCACCGGAAGCCCAGCCGGGGCCCGTACCGGGCGACGGAACCCCCGGCGTCCAGCACCGCACCCACGCGGGCCGCGAGGCGACGTCGGGCTTGCTCCCGGTCCAGCACCAGGCAGCCGAACGCCACCACCACCCAGAACATGAGGAACTGGTCCAGCAACGCCGTGCGCGAGTGCACGATCGCCTGCCCGTCGATCGCCAGCAGGAAGCCCGCGACCAGACCCATCGTCGTCGAGGCGAACAGCCGCCGGGCGATCCGGACCAGCAGCAGCACCGCCAGGATGCCGACGACGGCGCTCGCCAGGCGCCACGCGAACGGGTTCGTCGCACCGCCCCCGGCCTCCATGCCGAGCCAGATCATCCACTTGCCCACCGGGGGGTGCACCACGTAGGCGGCCTGGTCCAGGTAGCTGGAGACGTCGCCGGCCTCGAACGCCGCGTTCGGGTCGTCGGGCCACTGCAGCTCCACCCCCTCGGAGCCGAGGGTGTGGGCGTCCTTGACGTAGTAGGTCTCGTCGAAGACGAGCGTCTCCGGGCGGCCGAGCTGCCACAGCCGCGCCACCGCAGCCACCGCCGTCACCACCAGCGTGCCCAGCCAGCCGATCAGCCGGGCGCGGCGGCTGTCCGCCAGCGCCAGGCGGCGCTCACCCAGCAGCGCCACGAGCAGCCGCCGCTCGTGGGAGACCTCCGGCTCGTCCGGCGACCCGGTCCTCTCCGCCGGGGACGTCGCCGAGCCGCCGTCGTCGCCGTCCGACGGCGCAGCGGGCGACGCCGTCGTCGCCACCGGTGACGCCGGGCTCGCCTCGGGCGCGGTGCGGCCTGAGGACGTGTGGCCCGATGTCCCGGGTGCCGGAGACGGGACGGCCGCCGTCGTGCCCGTCGACGGACCGCCCGCACCCTCCGACCGCTTCCCCACGGCAGGGATCGAACCCGTCAGCGCCTTGATCGCACCCGTGACCACCGGGATGCCGCGCGTGTCCGTGCGCCGGTGCCCGTGGATCTCCCGCCGGGACGGGAGCTCCTGCCGAGGCCGTGGCGCGTCGGCGGTCACCTCGGGCTGATCTCCGGTGGACGTACCGTCGTCGTGGGCGCTCACGCCGGTCACTCTAAGGGGTGGGCACCGCCCGTGGGACAGTTGTCCCCATGAGTCGTGTCGCCGAGTCCGGGTCCGTCGTCCTGGCCGCCACCCCCATCGGCAACGTCGAGGACGCCTCTGCGCGGCTGCTGCGACTGCTGGCCGACGCCGACGTCGTCGCCGCCGAGGACACCCGCCGGCTGCACGCCCTCGCCGCGCGGCTCGACGTCCGCATCGGCGGACGCGTCGTGTCCTACCACGAGCACAACGAACGGGACCGCGCCGACGACCTGCTCGACGTCGTCGACGACGGCGGCACAGTCCTGGTCGTCACCGACGCCGGCATGCCCGCCGTCTCCGACCCGGGGTACCGGCTCGTCTCACGTGCCGTCGAGCGCGGCCTCCCCGTCACGAGCGCACCCGGCGCCTCGGCCGTGCTCACCGCGCTGGCGCTGTCCGGGCTGCCCACCGACCGGTTCACCTTCGACGGGTTCGTGCCCCGCAAGGCGGGCGACCGCACGCGGTGGCTGGAGGCGCTCACGGACGAGCCCCGCACGATGGTCTTCTTCGAGGCGCCGCACCGCGTCGTCGAGACCCTCGCCGCCATGGCGCAGGCGTTCGGGCCGGAGCGACCCGCCGCCGTCTGCCGCGAGCTGACCAAGCTCTACGAGGAGGTCCTGCGCGGGACCCTGGGCGAGCTGGCGGAATGGGCCGCCGAGCGGGCGGACGCCGGGGAGCCGCTGCGCGGCGAGATCTGCGTCGTCGTCGGCGGGGCGTCCGCACCCGCGGCACCGGGCGTCGAGGAGCTGGTGCCGCAGGTCCAGGAACGGGTCGCGGCGGGGGAGCGGCTCAAGACCGTCGCCGGCGAGATCGCCACCGCCACCGGGGTGTCCAAGCGCGAGCTGTACGAAGCCGTGCTGGCGGCCCGACCGACCCCTCCCGCGAGGTAGGCCACTTCTCCCCCGAGGTAGGCGAACTTTCCGCGAGGTAGGCGACGTCGGTGTCTCCGGTTCGACCTACCGGTACGTCGCGCCGCAGGTGTGCCCGGGTACCGAGGAGGCCCCGGCCTACCTCGCCGCAAGGTCGCCTACGTCGCGGACGAGTTGCCTACCTCGCCAGAAGTTTGCCTACCTCGCGGTGGAGGGGGTCAGCTCGACGCCGGCCTCGGTCAGCTCGCGGTGGGCCTGCTCGCCCTGCTCGGCCGACACGGGGGCGGTGAGGTCGGTGAGCACCCGGGTCTCGAACCCGTGCCGCTCGGCGTCGAGGGCCGTGAACTTCACGCAGTGCGACTCGGCGAGCCCGACCACGTCGACCTCGCGGACGTCCGCCTCGCGCAGCACCTGGTCGAGGGAGCGCCCGACCTCGTCCGCGCCGTCGAACCCGGAGTACCCGTGGTCGTACTGCCCCTTGCGGACGGCGACGTCGGCGGCCAGGTCGGCCAGCGCCGGGTGCAGCGCGGCGTTGGGGGACTCCGCGACGCCGTGCACCGGCCAGGAGTTCACGAAGTCGGGTTCGGAGCTGAAGTGCTCACCCGGGTCGATGTGCCAGTCCTGGGTCGTGACGACCAGCCCGTAGCGGTCGCGGTGCGCGGCGACGTACGCGGCCACGTCCTGGGCCACGCGGTTGCCGCCGTCGACCGGTAGCTCGCCGCCCTCGCAGAAGGTCGGCTGGACGTCGACGACGAGGAGTGCTCGCGTACTCATGCTTCCACTGTGCCACCAACCGCCCCCCCCAGGTGTCGATCTCGATGTACCCGTACCGAGATCGACGGACGGTAGGTCGATCTCGGTACGGGTAGGTCGATCTCGGCGGAAGAGGCAGCGGAGGGGCGAGACGCCCCGACGGCGTCACGGCCCGGACCAGTAGGATTCGGGCCATGACCCACATCCTCTCGGCCGTGGCATGGCCCTATGCCAACGGCCCGCGGCACATCGGCCACGTCGCCGGCTTCGGCGTTCCCTCCGACGTCTTCAGCCGGCACATGCGGATGGCGGGTCACGACGTGCTGATGGTCTCCGGCACGGACGAGCACGGCACCCCGATCCTGGTGCAGGCGGAGCAGGAGGGCGTCACCCCGCAGGAGCTCGCCGACCGGTACAACCGCGTCATCGTCGAGGACCTGCAGTCCCTGGGCCTGAGCTACGACCTGTTCACGCGCACCACGACGCGTAACCACTACGCCGTCGTGCAGGAGATGTTCCGCACGGTCCACCAGAACGGCTACATGGTCGAGAAGTCGACGATGGGCGCCATCTCGCCGTCCACGGGCCGCACGCTGCCCGACCGCTTCATCGAGGGCACCTGCCCCATCTGCGGCTACGACGGCGCTCGCGGCGACCAGTGCGACAACTGCGGCAACCAGCTCGACCCGATCGACCTGAAGAACCCGCGCAGCCGCATCAACGGCGAGACGCCGAAGTTCGTCGAGTCGAACCACTTCTTCCTCGACCTGCCGGCCTTCGTGGACGCGCTCGCCTCCTGGCTCGAGACCCGTCAGGGCTGGCGGCAGAACGTGCTGAACTTCAGCCGCAACCTGCTCGACGACGTCCGCCCGCGCGCCATGACGCGCGACATCGACTGGGGCATCCCCGTCCCGCTGGACGGCTGGTCCGACAACCCGAACAAGCGGCTCTACGTCTGGTTCGACGCCGTCATCGGCTACCTGTCCAGCTCGATCGAGTGGGCGCGTCGCCGCGACACCCCCGAGGCGTGGCGCGACTGGTGGACCAACCCGGACGCCCGCTCGTTCTACTTCATGGGCAAGGACAACATCACGTTCCACTCCCAGATCTGGCCGGCGGAGCTGCTCGGGTACGACGGCGGAGGTGCGCACGGGGGCGAGCCCGGCCCGTACGGCTCGCTCCAGCTCCCCACCGAGGTGGTCTCCAGCGAGTTCCTCAACGTCGAGGGGCAGAAGTTCTCCTCCTCGCGCGGCGTGGTCATCTACGTGCGCGACATGCTGGCCCGCTACCAGCCGGACGCGTTCCGCTACTACGTGGCCGCCGCCGGACCGGAGAACCAGGACGTCGACTTCACCTGGGAGAGCTTCCTGCGGCGCACCAACGACGAGCTGGTCGCCGGCTGGGGCAACCTGGTCAACCGCACGGCCTCGATGGTGCACAAGAACTTCGGCGAGATCCCCACCGCGGGCGAGCAAGCCGACGTCGACCGCGCGGTGCTCGCCACCACGGGTGAGGCGTTCGCCAAGGTCGGCTCGCTGATCGAGTCCAACCGGCAGCGGGCCGCCGTCGCCGAGGCGATGCGGGTGGTCGGCGAGGTCAACCGGTACGTCTCCGAGACCCAGCCGTGGAAGCTCAAGACCGACCCGGACCGGCTCGCCACCGTGCTGCACACCACCACCCAGGCCGTCAGCGACTGCAACACGCTGCTCGCTCCGTTCCTGCCGCACTCGGCCCAGTCGGTGCACGAGGTGCTCGGCGGCACGGGCGAGTTCGCGCCGCAGCCGGTGATCGAGGAGGTCACCGACCTCGACGACGACTCGCGCCACTACCCGGTCATCACCGGCAACCGCGACGGCGGCTACGAGTTCCCGTCGTGGGAGTCCCGCGCGGTGACCCCCGGAACCCCGATCGCCAAGCCCACGCCGGTGTTCACCAAGCTCGACGACTCGATCGTCGACGAGGAGCTGGAACGCCTGCGCGAGAAGGCCTGATGGGTCGCAGCAAGCGGGAGCGGGGTTTCCCGCCGGACCCGGAGCCCCTGCCCGTCCCGGTCGTCGACAACCACACCCACCTGGACGTCATCGACGCGGTGCTGGACGAGCGTGCCCTGCAGGGCGCACCCGTCCCGACGGTGGCGGACCACCTGGAGAGGGCTGCCGCCGTCGGTGTCGACCGGCTGGTGCAGGTCGGTTGCGAGCTGCCGACGATCGCGTGGACGGACGCCCTGCTGCGCGACCCGGCGTACGGGTCGAGCCTGCTCGGCGCCGTCGCGATCCACCCGAACGAGGCCGTGCTGCACGCGGGTGTCCGTGAGGTCGGGCCCGACGGCCTCGAGCCGGACCCGCAGCCGCACCACGCGACGTCGCTCGACGACGCGGTCGCCCGGGTGGCCGCCGTCGCCCGGGACAACCCGCGCATCCGTGCGATCGGGGAGACGGGCATGGACCTGTTCCGCACCGGACCGCGGGGCGAGGCCGCCCAGCGGGAGTCGTTCCGCGCCCATGTGGCGCTGGCCAAGGAGCTGGGGCTGGCGCTGCAGATCCACGATCGCGACGCCCACGAGCAGGTGATCGACGTCCTGCTCGGCGACGGCGCGCCGGAGCGCACGATCTTCCACTGCTACTCCGGCGACGAGCAGATGGCGGCCCTGGCGGCGGAGCACGGCTGGTACCTGTCGTTCGCCGGGCCGGTCACCTACCCGAAGAACGACCACCTGCGTGCCGCGCTGCGCACGATCCCGCTGGACCACGTGCTCGTGGAGACCGACGCGCCGTTCCTGCCGCCCCACCCGTACCGGGGCCGACCGATCGGCCCGTACGTCGTCGGGCACACCGTCCGGGCGATGGCCGAGATCCTCGACCGGCCGCTCGAGGAGGTCTGCGACACGGTGTCTGCGACGTCCGTGGAGGTCTACGGAGCGTGGTGAGCGTCTTCCGTCCGGGCCCGACCTCCACTACGGTCTGGTGACCGTGGCGACCTCTCATCGGGCACGACGGCGGGACCTGCGGCGACACCGCGCTCCGGCGTCGTACGTGGGACGGCGCGGCGCGTTGCCGCGTGCTGCGCGGATCGGCGTGCAGGGCGCGGTGGTCGGCGTGCTGGCCCTGGGCGCCGTGGGCGTCGTGGACGCCCACTCGCAGGTGACGGTGGACGTGGACGGCCAGGTCCGCACCCTCGACGGGTACGGGGACACGGTCGGTGAGGTGCTGGCGCTGCACGGCATCCACCCCGGCCCGGACGACCTCGTCCAGCCGGCGGTCGACGCCACCGCCCCGGACGACGGCGAGGTCGTGGTCCGCACCAGCAAGGACGTCACGCTCGAGATCGACGGGGAGACCGTCACCTTCCCGACGACGGCACACACGGTCGGTGAGCTGCTCGCGGCGATCGGCCCCCGCGGCGAGGGGGCCGTGACGACGTCGTCGCGCTCCGCGCCGCTCGGACGGGAACCCGTCCGCGTGTCGACGCTCAAGACGGTGCGGGTCGCCGTGGACGACGCGGTGGTGCCGCTGCGCACCACGCGGTCGACGGTCCGCGAGGTGCTGTCCGAGGTCGGCATCACCCTCGGTGCGCAGGACACGACGTCGGTGCCGCTGGGTGCGGCGGCGGTGGACGGCATGCTCGTGGTGGTCAACCGGGGGCGGACCGGGTCGGACATCGTCACCGAGGTCATGCCGTTCAAGACGGAGCGGGTCGAGTCCGACTCCCTGCCCCAGGGTCACGAGGTGGTCCAGACGCGCGGCGTGCCGGGGGAGCGGGTGACGACCTACGAGGTCCGCACGCTCGACGGTGCCGAGGTGGAGCGTGCCGTGGTGGACCGGCGTGTCACGCAGGAGCCGGTGACGGAGGTCGTGCTGGTGGGCACCCTCGACGTGTCGGACATCCAGGTCGACCCCGGCTCGGCGAAGGCGGTCGCGCGCTCGCTCGCCGCCGAACGGGGCTGGGGTGACGACCAGTTCGTGTGCCTCGACAAGCTCTGGACCAAGGAGTCGAACTGGCGCTGGAACGCCGAGAACCCGTCCTCGGGGGCGTACGGCATCCCGCAGGCGTTGCCGGGCTCCAAGATGGCGTCGGCCGGGTCCGACTGGCGGACCAACCCCACGACGCAGATCACGTGGGGTCTGGGCTACATCTCCGGGCGGTACGGCAGCCCGTGCGCCGCGTGGAATCACTCGATGTCGGTCGGCTGGTACTGAGCTCCCGACCGGGTGATCCGGTGTGACGTGCCCCTCAGAAACTGCGGGAACTTTTCTCGCATCGAGCCACTAAAGCGGACATACATACCACAACACCGCTTGGTCGAAGGTCACGATGCGGTTACGGTCGTCGGAGCCGCCGGATCGGCCGCGGCCCGACCACCCCGTCGAGGCCCGCCGTCGTGCCCGGATCTGCCGAACGACTGGACCACCCGTGAACGACTGGCCCGCCGACTCCGTCACGCCGCCCACCGCCCCCGTCCCCGTGACGGTGTCGGGCGCCACCGCGAGCGCCACGGACCCCGCCGAGGCCGCGCCGAGGCGCCGCCGCCGGTGGCCGCTCATCACGATCGCGACCGTCCTGGGCGTCGCCGTCGCCGGCGGCGTGGCCGCCGCCGTCGTGGAGCAGCTCCGCAAGGACGTCACCCTCGACGTCGACGGTGAGATGAGCACCGTGTCCACGTACGCGAGCACCGTGGACGACCTGCTGGCCGAGGAAGGGGTGCGCGTCGACGACAACGACGCCGTCACCCCGGTCGGCACGGACGAGCTGCGCGACGGTGCCGTCGTCGAGGTCCGCTACGGGCACCAGATCACCGTGGAGACCGACGGCGACTCCCGCGACGTGTGGGTCGCCGCCCTCGACGCCGACGAGGTCCTCGACCGCTTCGCCGACCGGGCCGACCAGGTGCGCCTGCTGCCGTCGCGGTCCGCGGACCGCGCCAGCCTGCCGATCCGGCTCGACGCCGAGCAGTCGGTCGTCCTCGTCGTCGGCGGCGAGCGGACGGTCGTCGACGACGGCGCCGTCTCCCTCGACGCCCTCCTCGAGGCCGAGGGCGTGACCCTCGACGAGGACGACATCGTCCACGTCGACCAGATCACGCCGGAGAACCCGGGCGACCCGACCGTCCGCGTCGTCATCCAGGTCGTCGACGTCGAGAAGGTCACCAAGACCAAGAAGGTCGGCTACGACACCGTCACCAGGACCGACCCCGACCGGTACGCCGACCAGGGCTCCTACGTGGCGACCGAGGGCAAGAAGGGCGAGCGCACCATCGTCCACCGCGTGACCCGCACCGACGGCGAGGTCACCGACCGCGAGAAGCTCTCGAACAAGGTCACGACCAAGCCCGTCGACGAGGTGATCGTCAAGGGCACCAAGGAGCGCCCGGAGCCGGAGCCGGAGCCCGAGCCGGAGAGCTCCTCGTCGTCCGGCAGCTCGTCCTCGAGCAGCTCGTCGTCCTCCTCGAGCTCGTCCTCGTCGAGCTCGGGCGGCAGCGCGCCGTCCGGCAGCGTGTGGGCCGCGCTCGCGCAGTGCGAGTCCGGCGGGAACCCGAGCACCAACACCGGGAACGGCTACTACGGGATGTACCAGTTCTCGCTGTCGACCTGGCAGTCGGTCGGCGGCAGCGGGCTGCCGTCGGACGCCTCGGCCGCCGAGCAGACCAAGCGGGCGCAGATCCTGCAGTCCCGTGCGGGATGGGGTCAGTGGCCCCACTGCGCGTCCAAGCTGGGCCTGCTCTGATCCGCCGCGGTCGCCCGGCACGTCCCGCGAGGTAGGCGACATTCCCGCGAGGTAGGCGACGCCGTTGCCTACCTCGCGGCATGTTGGTCTGCCTCGCGGTGCGCTGGTCTACCTCGCGGTGCGCCGGCCTACCTCGCGACGGCGGGGATCCGGAGCCCGGTGCGACCGAGCAGCAACCGCGGCGTGAAAGGGCTGTGAAAGCCCGGTACCGGCCGGACAGGTGTGACGTAGATCGTCTTGCACGCGATAACAGAACGGTTACGGTCGGGTGTCCTCGTCGCTCTCCCGCGGTCTGCAGGTGTAGGGCGACCCCCCTTCCGGGACCGAAGAACCCCACACGACCACAGGAGCACCATGACTTCCGAGACCCACGAGTCACGGCCGACCACGGCCGAGACCCGCGCCGTCACTCGGACGCGCCGCACCCGCCGTCGTCGCGCGGTCCTCGCCGCGTCCACGGCCGGTGCGCTGGTCCTCGGCGCCGGTTCCGCCGTCGCCGTCTCGAACGCCTACAAGACCGTCACGCTCGACATCGACGGCGAGACCCGCGACGTCGGCACGTTCGCCGGCGACGTCGAGGGTCTGCTCGCCGAGGAGGGCATCGACGTCACCGACCGTGACGTGGTGGCCCCCGCGACCGCGTCCGCACTGAACTCCGGCAGCGACGTCGTCGTGCGCACCGCCAAGCAGCTCGACATCCAGGTCGACGGCGAGGACCACTCCACGTGGGTCGCCGCCGCCGACGCCCAGGAGGCCCTGAACCTCCTCAGCCAGCGCGGCTCCGACGTCGCCCTGGTCGCCTCGCGGTCCGCCGAGCGTGCCGAGATCCCGCTCGAGCTGCACCAGGGCGAGCAGGTCGCCGTCGTGCACGACGGCGAGACCGACGTCGTCGACGGCTCCGAGGAGGTCGACGACGTCCTCGAGGCCGCCGACGTCGAGATCGACGGCGACGACCTCGTCTCCGTCACCGACGCGGCCACCGCCGGCGTGAAGGCCGAGGACCTGCCCGACGGCACCGAGGTGCCGCAGGTCGCCGCCGTCGTCGAGCGCGTCGAGGTCGAGCAGGTCACGAAGGTCAAGACCATCGAGCGCGACGTCAAGGTCAAGCAGAGCGACGACCGCTACGAGGACCTCGACCCCAAGGTCAAGAAGAAGGGCCGCGACGGCTCGCGCACCGTGGTCCGCGAGATCACCACGATCGACGGCGAGGAGGTCTCGAACGAGAAGATCACCTCGATGGTGACCACCGAGCCCCGTACCCGCGTGCTCGTCGAGGGCACCAAGGAGCGCCCCGAGCCCGAGCCCGAGCCGGAGCCCGCCACCAGCTCCTCGTCGAGCAGCAGCTCCTCGTCCGGATCCTCCGGCTCGTCCGGCACCACCTACTCCGGCTCCAACCGCTCGATCGGTCAGCAGATGGCCGCCGCCCGCGGCTGGACCGGGTCGCAGTGGACCTGCCTCGAGTCGCTGTGGACCAAGGAGTCCAACTGGTCGCACACCGTCGCCAACCCGTCCTCGGGCGCCTACGGCATCCCGCAGTCGCTGCCGGGCTCCAAGATGGCCTCGCACGGCTCGGACTGGCAGACCAACCCGGCCACGCAGATCGCCTGGGGCCTGGACTACATCGCCGGGCGCTACGGCACCCCGTGCGGCGCCTGGAGCCACTCGCAGGCGAACAACTGGTACTGAGCCGACCGGCACCGGGCCGCACGGCCCGACTGGTCCCGACACCACCGGTCGGGCGATACTGCAGCCCATGACCACCACCCCTGGCGCCCTGCTCGGCCCTGCGGAGATCCGCGAGCTGGCAGGGCGCCTCGGCGTCCGGCCCACCAAGACGCTCGGGCAGAACTTCGTGCACGACGGCGGTACGGTGCGCAAGATCGTCCGTGCGGCCGGGGTGCAGCCCGGCGACCGGGTCGTCGAGGTCGGCCCCGGGCTCGGGTCGCTGACCCTCGGGCTCCTCGAGGCCGGCGCGTCGGTGGTGGCCGTCGAGATCGACCCCGTGCTGGCCGGTCAGATCGCTGAGACCGTGCACCGGCACCTGCCGGACGCCGACTTCGAGGTGGTGACCGCCGACGCGCTGGACGTCACCGACCTGCCGGGCGCACCGCCGTCGGCCCTCGTCGCGAACCTGCCGTACAACGTGGCCGTCCCGGTGCTGCTGACCTTCCTGGAACGGTTCGACTCCCTGGAGTCGGTGCTCGTGATGGTGCAGGCCGAGGTCGCCGACCGGCTCGCGGCGCCGCCCGGGTCACGCACGTACGGCGTGCCGTCCGCCAAGGCCGCCTGGTACGGCGCCGCCCGGCGGTCGCTCAACGTGTCCCGGCACGTGTTCTGGCCCGAGCCCAACGTGGACTCGGCCCTGGTGGCGATCCGACGTCACGAGCCCCCGGCGACCACGGCGCCGCGCGAGCAGGTGTTCGCCGTCGTCGACGCCGCGTTCGCGCAGCGCCGCAAGACGCTGCGCGCCGCGCTGTCGGGCACGTTCGGCTCCGGCGCCGCCGCCGAGCAGGCCCTGGTCGCCGCGGGCGTCGACCCGCGGCTGCGTGGCGAACGTCTCTCGATCGCCGACTTCGCCCGGATCGCCGAGCACCTTCCGCCCGCTGCTGGCACGGTGGACGGGTGAGTCTCGCCGCCGCCCCCACCCCGTCCGTCCGCGTCCGCGCCCCGGGGAAGGTCAACCTGTCCCTGCACGTGGGACCGTTGGACGACGACGGCTACCACCCGCTGGTCTCCGTGTTCCAGGCCGTCTCGCTCGCCGAGGAGGTCACCGCGACCCAGGTCGGCGACGGGGCCGGGATCTCGCTGACCGTGGACGGACCGCAGGCCGACCGGGTGCCGCTGGACGCGACCAACCTCGCCTGGCGGGCCGCGGAGCTGCTCGCACGGCACGTGGGCCTGGCCCCCGACGTCGCCCTGCACCTCGCCAAGGGCGTGCCCGTCGCGGGCGGGATGGCCGGCGGCTCGGCCGACGCAGCCGCCACCCTGGTCGCCTGCGACGCCCTGTGGGGCACCGGGCTGTCCCGCCAGGACCTCGTGGCACTCGGCGGCGAGCTCGGTTCCGACGTGCCCTTCGCGCTGCACGGCCACACCGCCGTCGGCACCGGGCGGGGCCACCTGCTCACCCCGGCGATGACCCGCGGCGAGTTCCACTGGGCGTTCGCCGCGCAGGACGAGGGCCTGTCGACGCCCGCCGTCTACGGACGCTTCGACGAGCTCGTGGCCGCGGGCCGCCTCGCGCCGACCGCCGAGGTCGACGCCGACACCGCGCTGATGCAGGCCCTGCGGGCCGGCGACCCCACGGCCCTCGGTGCCGCCCTGCACAACGACCTCCAGGCAGCCGCGCTCGACCTGCGCCCCGAGCTGGAGCGGACCCTCGAGATCGCCCGCAACGGCGGCGCCCTCGGGGCCATGGTCTCCGGGTCGGGGCCGACCGTCGCCGCGCTCGCCCGGTCACGGCAGCACGCGCTCGCGATCGCGGCCACCTGGACCGCCGAGGACGCCGCCGACTCGGTGTGGTGCACGACGGCGCCCGCCGCCGGGGCCCGGGTCCTCTGACCCGCCCTCCCGCGACGTAGGCAACTCTCCCGCGAGGTAGGCAACGCCGCGCCGAGGTAGGCAACGTTCCCGTGAGGTACGCGACGGTGGGTGCCGGCCCGCACGCGGTCGTCGCACCGCGCCGCCGTCAGTGCGGCAGCGGCGCCAGCGGCGTCCCGTCCGCCGACCGCCCGACCAGGACGACCGGGCTCGCGGCCGGCCAGCCGCCGTCGTCCTCCCACGACGGCAGCACGGTCAGCCCTGGTCCGAGCCGGACGCTGCGGTCGCGCGCCTCCACCGTGACCTGCTCGACCTGCGGCGGCGCCGCCACGACCAGGTCGACCGTCATCTCCTCGGCGTCTCGGACCACCCAGTCGCCGGCGAACGGCGGCAACGCCGTGCCGTGCGGGGTGGACGTCCCTGCCCCGCGGCCCAGCGGATGGACCCACGGGGTCCCGTCACCGGGAGCGAGGACGCCCGCGCTCGCGGCCCACCACACGTCGTCCACGGAGTCGGGGTGCGTCCGGGCGGCTACGACGGCGATCGAGCGGCCGTCGTCGAGCCTCTTGGTGCCCCACACCTCGGCGTGGACGGGCTCTCCCGGGACCTGCTCGCGCGCCGCTTCCTCCGTGTCGGCCAGCGCGGACCAGGCGGACGCGGCGTGGGGGCCGGTGAGCGTCTCCCACAGGTCCGACCCGCTCGTCTCGATCGTCGTGCCCGACGACGGCCGCACCAGCCGCTCGACGTCGTCACCGGGAACTCTCGCGGCATCGAACGGCGGGCTGATGACCAGGCCGTCGTGGATCGGGCGGGCGCCGGCCCCGGTCCCGGCGGCCGCCGAGACCACCTCGAGCGTCGCGGGACCGGACGATGCCGGACCGGTGGCGTCCGAGGCGAGCAGGACGACGCCGTCCGCCGGGTGCAGTGCCGCACCGTCGAGATAAGGCGCGACGCCGTCGCCGACGATGGTGAATTCGTCGTCCCGGCCGCCGTCGTCCTCCACCTTCGCGATGAGCAGTGCCGTACGGTCCCCGGCGCGCAGCACCACGGCGCGCGCCGATTCGAGGAGCGTGGGCCGTTCGGGGACGTCGAGGGCGAGCTCGTAGCGGAGGTAAGCCATCAGGGCTTGTGCGGACACGTCGCCGGCCCACAGGACAGAGATCGGCTGCTGGTCCGACGGCGGCTCCTCGCGACCGCCGGCGGGTTCGTCCCGCCACACGTCCGCGGCGGCCTCGACCTCGCCGGCCCAGTCGCCGGAGTCGATCAGGCTGCCGCGAGCGGGGAACGCGTCGAGGGTCGAGGCCGTGACGGGTGCGTCGACGGGGTCGCCGTCCATGGCGGCCCACGCGGCACCTGCGGCGCAGAGCGCGAGGACCGCGACGGCCGTCGCCGTCAGGACGTGCCGCAGGCGGTAGCGAGGTCCGGGTGAGGCGACCGGTTCAGGCATGCTTGCGCAGCCACGCCACGGTGGGCGCGAACCGGTACGCCTGGCCGCCCTCGTGCCCGTTGTACGGGTACACGTCGATCTCTCGGTGCTCGCCGCCCCAGGCGTTGTACGCCGCGTACACCGTCGAGGGCGGGCAGATCGTGTCCATCAGGGCCGCGGAGAACAGTCCGGCGGCCCGCGCGCGGCGCGCGAACGAGACGCCGTCCAGGTAGGACAGGGTGCGCCAGACGGCGTCCTCATGGTCGCGGTGCACCGACAGGTACTGCGTGATCTCACCGTACGGATGGGAGTCGACGATCTGTACAGCACGCCGGAAGTGGCACAGGAACGGCACGTTGGGTGCGGCGGCGACGACGTCGGGCAGCAGCCCGGCCACGGCGATCGCGATGCCGCCACCCTGCGAGGTCCCGGCCACGGCCACCCGTGCGGGGTCGATCCCGTCGATCTGCCGCACGGCGTCCACGGCCCGCACCCCGTCGGTGAACACCCGTCGGTAGTAGTGCTGGGCCGGGTCGAGGATGCCGCGGGTCATGAAGCCGGGGGAGGCGGGGCCGCTGCCGACCGGGTCGGGCGTGTCGCCGCCGGACCCCCAGCCGGAGCCCTGTCCGCGGGTGTCCACGACCAGGTGGGCGAACCCGGCGGCCGCGTACCCGAGATGCTCGTGCGCCAGCCCGCGGCCCCCGCCGTACCCGAGGAACTCGACGACGGTCGGCAGAGGTCCGTCGACCTGCGCGGGCCGGACCAGCCACGCCTTGATCGGGTGCCCGCCGAACCCGGCGAACGTGACGTCGTCGACCGTGAGCGCCGTCAGCCCGGCGTCGACCCGCTCGACGCGGACGTCGTCGCCGAGGCCGCGCGCCTCGGCGATCGTCGCCCTCCAGAACTCGTCGAAGTCGTCCGGCTCGTCGACGGCGGGACGGTACTGCTCGAGCTCGGGGACGGGCAGGTCGAACTGGGCCATGCGGGAACTCCAGGGTGAGGACGGCGGCGTCGGGACGAGGTTAGCGGCCCGCGCCGTCGTCCGGCGATGCCCGCCCCCCGTCGAGCGTCCCTGGATGCACGTCATCGACGCCCCATGACGTGCATCCAGGGACGCTCGACGGTGAGGGTGGGGCGACGGGCGGCGACTACCCTTCTCGGGTGGCACATCTCCTCGGCGCGGACAGCATCTCGCTGACCATCGGCACCCGCACCCTGCTCGACGACGTCTCGCTCGGGCTCGACGACGGCGACCGGATCGGCGTCGTCGGCCCCAACGGTGCCGGCAAGTCCACGCTGCTGCGGATGCTCGCCGGCACGGCCTCGCCCGACGGCGGTCGCATCACCCGGGTCGGCGGCTCGCGGCTGGGGATGCTCGACCAGCGCGACGACGTCCCCGAGGGCGCCACCGTCCTGGACCTGGTGCACGGCGACGACGAGACCCATGAGTGGGCCTCCGACCCGCGGATCCGCGCCGTGCACGCCGGGCTGCTGGCCGACCTCGACCTCGACAAGCCGGCCACCACGCTCTCCGGTGGCCAGCGCCGTCGCGTGGCCCTGGCCCACCTGCTCGTCGAGGACCCGGACGTGCTGCTGCTCGACGAGCCGACCAACCACCTCGACGTCGAGGGTGTGGCCTGGCTCGCCGAGCACCTGCGGAACCGGTACGGCCGCCCCGGTGCGACGGGCGCCTTGGTGGTCGTCACCCACGACCGCTGGTTCCTGGACGCGGTGTGCTCGCGGATGTGGGAGGTCCGCGGTGACGGGTCCGGCGCCGTCGACGGGTACGAGGGCGGGTACGCCGCCTACATCCTGGCCCGCGCCGAACGGTCCCGGCAGGCCGCCGCCGCGGCCGAGAAGCGGAACAACCTGCTCCGCAAGGAGCTCGCCTGGCTCAAGCGCGGCGCCCCGGCCCGCACCTCCAAGCCGAAGTTCCGCGTCGAGGCGGCTCAGACCCTCATCGCCGACGAGCCGCCGCCGCGCGACCAGCTCGAGCTGACGCAGATGGCCACCAAGCGGCTCGGCAAGGACGTCCTGGACCTCGAGGACGTCACGGTGCGTGTCCCGTTGCCCGACGGCGGGGAACGCACCCTGCTCGACGACGTCACGTGGCGGCTCGGGCCCGGCGACCGGTACGGCGTCGTCGGCGTCAACGGTGCCGGCAAGACGACGCTGCTCGCCCTGCTGGCCGGACGCCGCGACCCCGAGGGCGGCCGGGTGCGTCGCGGCAAGACCGTCGAGGTCGCCGAGCTGACCCAGGAGGTCACCGAGCTCGACGAGGTCGGGCACCTCACCGCCGTGCAGGTCGTGGACCGCGAGAAGCGCACCGTCGTCGTGGACGGCAAGGAGCTCACCGCCGGCCAGCTCACCGAACGGCTCGGCTTCACCCGCGAGCGGGCGCACACGATCGTGCGGAACCTGTCCGGCGGCGAGCGGCGTCGGCTCCAGCTGCTTCGGCTACTCGTCTCGGAGCCGAACGTGCTGCTCCTCGACGAGCCGACGAACGACCTCGACACCGACACCCTGGCCGCCGTGGAGGACCTGCTCGACGGCTGGCCCGGCACGCTGATCGTGGTCTCCCACGACCGGTACCTGCTGGAGCGGGTCTGCGACCGGCAGTGGGCGCTGCTCGGCGACGGGGCGCTGAGGGACCTGCCCGGCGGCGTCGAGCAGTATCTCGACCTGCGCCGCGCTGCGACGTCCGGCGCGCCGGCGTCCGGCGGAGAGCCCACCTCTCGAGGGGCGACGTCCGCGCCGTCGGACGCCGCGACCCCCGCGCCGTCGGCCGCCGACCAGCGGCAGGCCAAGAAGACCGTCCAGCGCCTGGAGAAGCAGCTCGCACGGCTGACCGACGAGGAGGCCCGGCTGCACGAGCGGATGGCCGCCGACCCCACCGACTTCGAGGCGACCACCAAGCTGGACGCGCGCCTTCGTGAGCTCGGCGCCGAGAAGGACGAGCTGGAGATGCAGTGGCTGGAGGCCGCCGAACTCGCCGACTGAACGAGCCGGACGACGGCGGCACTCAACCTCTCGGTGCGTCCGGGCGTGTACCGGCCCTCGGCGTCCGTGAGGCCCCCGCGCGACGGCGGCCGGTCCGGGAACGCACCCCGGGCCGGCCGCCGTCGTCCCTGCTACGGCACGGTGTAGCCCGCCGCGCGGAACAGCTCGTACCACTCGGCCCGGGTCAGGGGGACGTCGGAACCCTGCGCGGCACCGGCGACGCGCTCCGGCGTCGTCGTGCCGAGGACCACCTGCATCCCGGCGGGGTGCCGGGTGATCCACGCGGTTGCGATCGCGATGGCGGGCACGTCGTACTTCGCGGCCAGCCGGTCGATGACGGCGTTGAGCTCCGGGTACTCCTCGGAGCCGAGGAACACCCCGGTGAAGAACCCGGCCTGGAACGGCGACCAGGCCTGCACGGTGATGTCGTGCAGGCGGCAGTAGTCGAGCAGCCCGCCACCGTCGCGCACGGCCGACTGGTCCAGCCCGGCCATGTTGGCCGCCACGCCCTGCGCCACGAGCGGTGCATGCGTGATCGAGAGCTGCACCTGGTTGGCCACCAGAGGCTGGCGCACCGACTTCTTCAGCAGCTCGATCTGGCCGGGCGTGTGGTTGGAGACGCCGAAGGCGCGCACCTTGCCGCTCGACTCCAGGTGGTCGAACGCGCGGGCGACCTCGTCCGGCTCCACCAGCGCGTCGGGACGGTGCAGCAGCAGCACGTCGAGGTAGTCGGTGCCCAGCGCCTCCAGAGAGCCCTCGACGGAGGACACGAGGTGGTCGTACGAGTAGTCGAAGTACGGCCCGTCCGGCACGATGCCGGCCTTCGACTGGATGGTCAGCTCCTCGCGCTGCGACGACGTGAGCTGCATGGCCTCGGCGAACCGGCGCTCGCAGCCGTGCAGCTCCTCGCCGTAGACGTCGGCGTGGTCGACGAAGTCGATGCCGGCGTCGCGGGCGGTGCGCACCAGGGTGCGCACGGCGTCGTCGTCCATCTGCGCGATGCGCATCAGGCCGAGGACGACGTTGGGGACCTGGCGGCCCGTGGTGCCCAGGGGGACGGTCTTCATGGATCTCCTCGGTGTGGTGCGGTGGGTCAGGAGGCCGAGAGCTCGGCGAGCTCGTCGGCGGTGAGGTCCAGGTCGACGGCGCGGACGGAGTCCTGGATGCTCGCGGGCCGCGAGGACCCGGGGATGGGCACGACGACGGGTGCGAGCGCGAGCTCCCAGGCGAGCGTGACCTGCTGGGGGCTGACGCCGCGGCTCTCGGCGACGCGGCCGAACGCCGCGTGGGCCGTGCCGACCTCACTTGCCCGGGCGATGCCTCCGAGCGGCGACCAGGGCAGGAACGCGATGCCGAGCTCGGCGCAGTGCTGCAGCTCGCCCAGGCTGGAACGGAAGGCGGGCGAGAACTGGTTCTGCACGGAGGCGAGGCGTCCGCCGAGCACCTCGTTCGCCTCGTCGATCTGGGCGACGTCCGCGTTGGAGATGCCGGCCTGCTGGATGACGCCCTCGTCGAGGAGCTCGACCAGCGCGCCGATGGACTCGGCGTAGGGCACGGACGGGTCGGGGCGGTGGAACTGGTAGAGGCCGATCGCGTCGACGCCGAGGCGCTGGGCGGAGGCCTTGGCCGCGGCCTTGAGGTGCTCGGGACGGCCGTCCTTCGTCCAGGACCCGTCGCCTGGGCGCAGGTGCCCGCCCTTGGTCGCGACGAGCACGGCGGAGGGGTCGCCGCCCCAGCTGCGCAGGGCCTCGGCGACGAGCTCCTCGTTGTGGCCGACCTCGCCGGCGTCGCGGTGGTAGGCGTCGGCGGTGTCGATGAGCGTGACGCCCGCGTCGAGGGCGGCGTGGACGGTGGCGATCGCGCGGTCGCGGTCGGGGCGTCCCTCGATGGACAGCGGCATCCCGCCGAGACCGACGGCGCTGACAGTGTGGTGTCCGATGGTGCGAGATTCCACGGTTCTCCTCGTCTCGACGACCTTGTGGTGACTGCGGGTTCGACGATAGGAAGGAACCGGTGATGAGTCCAACAACTTGAACTCATCGGATTCAGCAACGGGAGTGATCGATGGAGCTGCGGCAGATGGAGTACCTGGTGGCGGTGGCCGAGGAAGGCCACTTCACCCGCGCGGCCGCGCTGTGCGGGGTGACCCAGTCCGGGCTGTCCGCCGCCATCCGCAACCTGGAGAAGGAGCTGGGCGCGTCGCTGTTCGCCCGCACCACGCGACAGGTGGCGCTGACGGACGCCGGCCGCGCGCTGCTGCCGTTCGCCCGGCGCATGCTCGCCCAGGCGTCCGCGGGCCGCGACGCCGTCGCGCGAGCGAGCCAGCAGCTCTCCGGCCGGCTGCGGCTCGGGTCCGAGCAGTGCCTCGGTGTGGTCGACGTCGGCCCGCTGCTGGAGCGCTTCCGGCTGCGGTACCCGCTCGTCGACGTCCAGTTCACCCAGGCGGGGTCCGCCGAGCTCGCCGCGCAGGTGCGCGGCGGGGAGCTCGACGTCGCGTTCCTCGCCACCACGCAGCATCTCGGCTCGCTGCGGAGGCTCGAGCTCGGCCGCCGGCCCGTGGTCGGCCTGGTGCACCCCACCGACGACCTGGCCCGCTCCGACCAGGTCACGTGGGAGGACCTGGCCGTCCGCGACTTCGTGGACTTCCGGGAGCCCTGGGCCATCCGGCAGCTCGTGGACGCGGCGTTCGCCGACCGCCACCTCGAGCGCCGGGTGCGGATGAGCGTCGACGACGTCCACACGCTGCTCGACTTCGTCCAGCGCGGCCTGGGGGTCGCCGTCGTGCCGCAGCACGTGGCCGCCAAGCCGCAGGCCGCCGGCCTGGTGACCCTCGAGCTGCCTGCCGGGACCACCCCGCAGTGGGTCGTCTCGGCGGTCTCGGGGCCGACGGCGGAACCGACCGCCACGCGCCTGCTCGAGCTGCTCGGGGAGGCCAACCTCGCCGTCGCCCAGCCGGCCTGACCGGACGTCAGCGGCCCCGATCGCCCGCCGCGACCCACAGCGCCGCCGCCATCGCCACCACCAGCCCGACGATCACGCCGAGCGACGCCGTCCACGAGCCGGTGGCCTCGTGCAACGCACCCAGCAGCGTCGGGGCCAGCGCTCCGCAGGCGTAGCCGCCCGTCTGCACGACGGCGGAGGTCCGGCGGGCGGCAGCCACGGACGGCGAGCGTCGCGCGATGAGGGTGAAGATCACGGTGAACACGCCGCCCTGTGCGGCGCCCGCCAGGCACACCCCGACCCACCAGGCCTGCGGCGCCACGAGCAGGAGCACCGGCAGGCTCATCCAGAACGTGCACAGCACGGTCGCGACGGTCCGCTCGGACAGGCGTCCGCGCAGACCCAGCGGCACCAGGAACGCGCCCGCCACGGCGGCGAGCTGGAACGGGGCGGCTGCACCCCCGGCGGCCGCGGCGTCGAACCCGATCCGGTCGGCCAGGATCGACGGCAGCCAGGTCGACATCGCGTAGTAGCCGGACGTCTGCCCGGCGAACGCCACCATGAGCAGGACGGCCAGGCCGCGCTGCACCGTCGCGTCCGCCGCCTGCGGCGTGGTGCCCGACGGCGGTGCTCCGGCGTGCCGGGCGGCCAGCGTGCGGCCGGCGGGAACCCAGGCGACCAGTGCTGCGACCGCCAGCACGCCCCAGCCCGCCAGGGCCCACTGCCATCCGAACGCGGCGGCGAGCGGTGCGGTGAAGAGGGTCGTGACGGTGGACCCGGCGTTCATCGTCGCCGTGTAGGCGCCGGTCACCCCGGCGGCGCGGCGTCGGAAGTCGCGGGTGATGATCACCGGGACGGCGACGTTGCCGAGGGTGATGCCGACGCCGAGCACCGCGGTGCCGGCCAGTGCTGTCGTGACCGAGCCACCGGAGCGCAGCAGGGTGCCGCCGAGCACGGCGACCAGCGCGAGGACGAGGGCGCGTTCCGGACCCCAGCGACCCACCAGGGCCGCAGCGGCCGGTGTGCACAGCGCGAAGGACAGCACGGGGATGGAGGTCAGCAGGCCGACGCCCGCCGAGGTCATCCCCAGTCCGGTGGCGACGTCGTCCACCACCGGTGCCAGCGCGGTCAGCGGGGCGCGCAGGTTGACCGACACCAGCAGCAGGGCCGCGAGGACGAGTCCGCCGGCACCCGCGGCGAGCGCCGCACCCGGGCGGGTGCCGCCGTCGGACCCGGAGCCGCCGGACCCGGAGCCGTCGGACCCGGAGCCGCCGGGGCCGGACGCCGACCGGTCGGCCGGGGTGCCGCCGTCGTCGGCGCTACTCATCGAACTGGGCGCCGAGGGTCCTCAGGAGGGCGGCGAGCCGCGGACGTTCCGCGGCGGGCAGGGCGTCGAGGACCTGGGCCTCGACGTCGAGCAGGTCGCTCATCGCGGCGTCGACGCGGGCGCGGCCGGCGGCGGTGAGGTGGACGAGGACGCCGCGGCGGTCGTCGGGGGAGCGGTGCCGTTCGACGAGGCCGCGCTGCTCGAGCCGGTCGATGCGGTTGGTCATGGTGCCGCTGGTGACGAGGGTCTGCGCGACGAGGCGGCCGGGGGAGAGGCGGTACGGCTCGCCGGCGCGGCGGAGGGCCGAGAGTACGTCGAACTCCCACGTCTCGAGGTGGTGCCGCTCGAACGCGATGCGGCGCGCCCGGTCGAGGTGGCGGGCGAGGCGGCTGACGCGGGAGAAGACGGTCAGCGGCTCGACGTCCAGGTCGGGACGTTCGCGCTGCCAGGCGGCGACGATGCGGTCGACCTCGTCGCCGGCGTGCTGCGTGCTGTCCATCCGTCCAGCCTAGCGCCGGTGTCTCGACGTCAAGAATCTTGACGCGCCGTCCGCGCTGTGGGCATGAAATCTGCGGGTCCGGACCGCTGCGGACCTGCAGATTCCATGCCCACAGCGACCGGGGTCGACGTGCCGGGCCCGTGGTAGGCCGTGGCAGGACCGTGCCCTCGAGGTCAGCGGCCGATCAGACCCGGCTTGCGCTCCATGCCCGCCAGGCCGTTCCACGCCAGGTTGACCAGGTGCGCGGCGACGTCGGCCTTCTTGGGGCGGCGGGCGTCCAGCCAGTACTGGCCGGTCAGGGCCACCATGCCGACCAGCATCTGCGCGTACAGCGGGGCGATCTTGGGGTCCAGGCCGTTGCTGCGGAACTCGTCGGCCAGGATGTGCTCCACCTGGGTGGCGACGTCGCCGATCAACGAGGAGAACGTGCCCGTGGCCTGGGCGACGGGGGAGTCGCGCACGAGGATGCGGAACCCGTCCTCCGAGGACTCGATGTAGCCGAGCAGCGCCAGCGCCGTGCGCTCCACCATCACCTTCGGGTGCCCGCCCTCGGCCAGCGCACCCGTCAGCGCACCGGTCAGGGACTGGACCTCACGGTCCACGATGACCGCGTAGATGCCCTCCTTGCCGCCGAAGTGCTCGTACACCACCGGCTTCGACACGCCCGCCGTCGAGGCGATCTCCTCCACGCTCGTGCCGTCGAAGCCCTTCGTCGCGAACAGGCCGCGGCTTACCGCCAGGAGCTGCTCGCGGCGCTGGCTCGCCGTCATGCGGGCGCGCGGGGCGCGCTTGGCGTCGCGAGGTTCGGCAGGCATGCGTCCATTGTGCCGGGTGTGTCCACCGCGGGATGTGGTCCGCCCCACGACGCAGGCCGCCGCCGAGGCGTGGATCCGGTCCGACCCACTGCCGACGACCTGGCAGACTGAGGACCGACGAGCGACGGCAGGCCCGGGCCCGCACGCCGGAGGGTCACCGTCGTCGTCCGGTCCGCCTTGGTGTAATCGGCAGCACAAGGGTTTTTGGTGCCCTTGGTCCAGGTTCGAATCCTGGGGGCGGAGCCCGCGCGAGACCCCGACAGAGACGGAGCACCGGTGGTAGCCACGGCCCCTCACGGCGAGACGACCGCAGACCAGACGCCCGCACCGCAGCAGACGCCACGGCCCGCCGCCGTCGTCGTCCTCGCCGCCGGCCAGGGCACCCGGATGAAGTCCGCGACGCCCAAGGTGCTGCACGCCCTCGGCGGGCGCACGATGCTCGGCCACGCCATGACCGCCGCCGGCGAGCTCGCCCCCGAGCACCTCGCCGTCGTCGTGCGGCACGAGCGCGAGCAGGTCGCCGCCGCCGCGCTCGACCTCGACGCCGGTGCCCTCGTCGTCGACCAGGACGAGATCCCCGGCACCGGACGGGCCGTGCAGTGCGCCCTCGACGCCCTCGACGCCCGCGTGCACGCCACCCGTGCCGCGACGCTCGCGCAGAGCGACACGGTGCACGACGACGAGGACGGCGAGCACCCCCTCGGCGACGGCGTCGACGGCGCCGTCGTCGTCCTGGCCGGGGACATCCCGCTGCTCGACGGCGCCACCCTCGCCGAGCTGCTCGCCGCCCACCACGCCGACGGCAACGCCGTGACGATCCTGACCACCGAGCTCGACGACGCCACCGGCTACGGCCGCATCGTGCGCGAGAGCGGCACCGGCGACGTCACCGCCATCGTCGAGCACAAGGACGCCACCGCCGCACAGCGCGAGATCCGCGAGATCAACTCCTCCGTCTACGTGTTCGACGCCGCCGTGCTGCGCCGCGGGCTCGGCGGGCTCGGCAGCGACAACGCCCAGGGCGAGGTGTACCTGACCGACGTCGTCGCCTCCGCCCGTGCCGAGGGCGGGGCCGTGCGGGCCCTGCTGTCCGACGACCCGATGCTCGTCGAGGGCGTCAACGACCGGCTCGCGCTGGCCACCCTCGGCGCCGAGCTCAACCGCCGCACCCTCGAGCGCTGGATGCGCGACGGCGTCACCGTCGTCGACCCCGCCACCACCTGGGTCGACGCCGACGTCGAGCTCGCGCCCGACGTCACGCTCCTGCCCGGCACCCAGCTGCACGGCGCCACCACCGTCGCCGCCGGCGCCACCGTCGGCCCGGACACCACGCTGACCGACGTCGAGATCGGCGCCGGGGCCACCGTCGTGCGCACCCACGGCTCGCTGTCCGTCATCGGCGAGGGCGCCTCCGTCGGGCCGTTCGCCTACCTGCGCCCCGGCACGGTGCTCGGGACGAAGGGCAAGATCGGCACGTTCGTCGAGACCAAGAACGCCGAGATCGGCGCCGGGTCCAAGGTGCCGCACCTGTCCTACGTCGGCGACGCCGTCATCGGCGAGCAGTCCAACATCGGCGCCGCGTCCGTCACCGTCAACTACGACGGCGTCGCCAAGCACCGCACCGTCATCGGCTCGCACGCCCGCACCGGCGCCGACAACATGTTCGTCGCCCCCGTCACCGTCGGTGACGGCGCCTACACCGCGGCCGGCAGCATCATCACGCGCGACGTGCCCGCCGGGTCGCTCGGCGTCAGCCGCGCCCAGCAGAAGAACATCGACGGATGGGTCGAGAGCCGCCGCCCCGGCACCCCCGCCGCCGAGGCCGCGGCGCGCACCCGCGACGCCGCCGGCGACGACGCCACGCTCGCCCCGCAGGCGAAGCGTGAGCTCGCCGAGCACAATGCCCTGAACGGGGCGAACCCCTCGACGGACGACGACGGCGACGCCTCCGCGTCGACCGGATCCGCCTGAAGTCCTGCCCGACGTCCCGCCCGATGGCCGCCTGACCCTCGCCCGCACCCGAGCCGCACGACGAAGGAACCCCCGCAGATGAACACCTCGATCCCTGGCACCGGAGAGCGCACCCTCGTCCTCGCCGCCGGCCGTGCGCACCCGGCGCTCGCCGAGGACGTCGCCGAGGAGCTGGGCATCGGCCTGCTGCCGACCTCCGCCTACGACTTCGCCAACAGCGAGACCTACGTCCGCTTCGGCGAGTCCGTGCGCGGGTCGGACATCTTCCTGCTGCAGAGCCACACCGCGCCGGTCAACCAGTGGCTCATGGAGCACCTGCTCATGGTCGACGCCGCCAAGCGGGCGTCCGCCCGCACCATCACCGTCGTCGCGCCCTTCTACGCCTACGCCCGTCAGGACAAGAAGTCCCGCGGCCGCGAGCCCATCTCGGCGCGTCTGGTGGCGGACATGCTGCACACGGCCGGCGCCGACCGGATCATGAGCGTCGACCTGCACACCGCGCAGATCCAGGGCTTCTTCGACGGCCCCGTCGACCACCTGTGGGCCATGCCCGTGCTCACCGACTACGTGCGCACCCGCGTCGACACCTCCAACGTCACCGTCGTCTCGCCCGACGCCGGCCGCATCCGCGTCGCCGAGCAGTGGGCCGCCAAGCTCGGCGGCGGACCCCTGGCGTTCGTGCACAAGACGCGCGACGTCACCCGACCCAACCAGGCCGTCGCCAACCGCGTCGTCGGCGACGTCGAGGGCCGCGACTGCGTGCTCGTCGACGACCTCATCGACACCGGCGGCACCATCTCCGAGGCCGCCAAGGTCTGCATGGACGCCGGCGCCAAGTCCGTCATCGTCGCCGCCACCCACGGCGTGCTCTCCGACCCCGCCGCCCAGCGGCTCTCCGAGTCCGGGGCCCTCGAGGTCGTCGTCACCGACACGCTGCCCATCCCCGCCGAGAAGCGGTTCGAGAGCCTCACCGTGCTGTCCATCGCGCCGCTCATCGCCCGCGCCATCCGCGAGGTCTTCGACGACGGGTCGGTGACCTCGCTGTTCGACGGGAACAGTTGAGCACCTCGTCCTCGCGTGCACGACGGCGGTCGCCCCGGCGGGGGCGGCCGCCGTCGGCGCGTGCGGGGCCGCGGACTGTGACGTGCGCCGCCGTCCGACGCTTTCGCTGCAGGGACGACGCCGGGTACAGTAGTCAGGTTGCCTCGGCGAGGGACGTCTGACGGGCGCCGGTCTGCGAGACCGTGCGAACGCAGAGCAGGATCCGTCGGATTTCCGTGATCGACTGGGCGGCTGCCGGTGTCGCGCGCTGCGCCGACCCTGCGGCGTCCACGGTCGCGTCCGTCACGTGTCCCACGCCGACGCAGCCGCCCGCCCGTGGGCCTCCGGTCCCGGGCAGCCGACGGCTCCCACTGGCCGTCGGCACGCACACGACCTTCCGCAGGAGTGATCCCCATGGCCGAGATCAAGCTCGCCGCCGAGATGCGCACCGAGTTCGGCAAGGGTGCGGCCCGCCGCATCCGCCGCGCCGACAACATCCCCGCCGTCCTCTACGGGCACGGCACCGACCCGGTGCACGTGACCCTCCCGGGCCACGCCACGATGCTCGCCGTGCGTCACACCAACGCGCTCATCGAGCTGACCTTCGACAACGGCACCGAGCTCGCCGTCGTCAAGGACGTCCAGCGCAACGTCGTGCGCGAGGAGATCGAGCACGTCGACCTGCTCATCGTGAAGAAGGGCGAGAAGATCGCCGTCGACATCACCGTGCACGTCACCGGTGAGTCCGCCCCCGGCACGATCCACCTCGTCGACTACCAGACCCTCACGGTCGAGGTCGACGCCACCAACATCCCCGAGTACGCCGAGGTCTCCATCGAGGGCCGCGAGGCGGGCGACCACATCTCCGCCGGCGACATCGAGCTGCCGAACGGCGCCACGCTGCTTACCGACCCGGAGTACACGGTCGTGTCGATCACCGAGCCGCGCGGCGAGGAGTCCGCCGACGAGGACGAGGCGTCCGCCGAGTCCGCCGAGGCGCCGGCCGAGGGCGAGTTCTCCGCCGAGTGACCTCGTCTCCCGCGGGCGGTTCGCTGCTCGCGGGAGATGTCACGACCCTCGAACGCCCGACGGCGGCCACGTGCCGCCGTCGGGCGTTCTGCGTGCCGGGTAGGTTGCACCTGGCGAAAGGACGGAACACATGACTGACGGCCCCTGGCTCGTGGTCGGGCTCGGCAACCCCGGGCCGAAGTACGCCGGGAACCGGCACAACGTCGGGCAGATGGTGCTCGACCTGCTGGCCTCGCGGACCGGCGCGCGGTTCGCGCGGCACGTCCGCGCCCAGGCCGTCGTCACCGAGGCGCGGCTGGGTGTGCTGCCCGGTGGTGCTCCCGGCCCCCGCGTGGTGCTCGCCAAGCCCACCACCTACATGAACACCTCCGGCGGGCCCACGTCGGCGCTCGCGAAGTACTACTCGATCGACCCCGAGCGGGTCGTCGCCGTCCACGACGAGGTGGACATCCCCTTCGACACCATCAAGCTCAAGACCGGCGGGGGAGAGGGCGGCCACAACGGCCTGCGCGACATCTCCAAGGCGCTCGGGACGCGGGACTACGTGCGGGTGCGTGTCGGCGTCGGGCGACCGCCCGGGCGCATGGACACCGCGGACTACGTGCTGCGGGACTTCGCGGGCGCGGAGCGCAAGGAGCTGCCGATGCTGGTCGACGACGCCGCGGACGCCGTCGAGATGGTCGTGACCGAGGGGCTGCTGGCCGCGCAGGGGAAGTATCACCAGCGGGGCTGAGCCGGGTAGTCAGATGACGTCCCAATGGCGCGCCGATTTGTTCCAGCGGCGTTCCTGGCCCAGGTCGAGACTGTAGCGGCGAGGGTTTGTGCCGATGTGGTCCTCGATGGCGCGCAGAACCTGTCTTGTCACGTCGGCGTCACGCTCGGACGGATCGGTTGCCGACGACGAGTACGGGCCGAGGACATGGACCACGACTTCGGTCTTCCGGACTACGCCCGGCAGGATGAGCAGCAGCGGACACCCCACGGACCGCGCGATCCGTGCAGAGCCGGTGGAGAAGTGTCGTGTCGCGTGACCGGCGAATGGGACGGAGACGGTGCGTCCCCGACCGGCTTGCCACGGTGCGTCGATGTTGACCCACAGCATGCGTTTCTCGTCTCGGAGAGCACGTACGGCCTGGGTCGCCGCGTTGCCGAGGTAGATCAGTTGGAAGTCCAAGGGCTCGCTCCATGGCGCCAGTGCCTCGAGGCTCAGGCCCAGCTGACGCTGTATGCGCTGCTCCTGCGGTGTGGATGCCGACTCCGGGGGCGTCGCGGTGATCAGAGCCGAGTTGCGACCACCAACTTGCGCCGCGAAGGCGGCGTAGATGGCGGGGTCGCGGATGAAGTGGCCGGACACCACGACGAGTGGCCCCTGGCCGTCGAGCACCTGGCGTGCTTCGGGCGTCGCCGCGATGCAGAACTCGTAGGCGTCCGGGGTGAGTCGACGCGCCAGGACAGCGCTCTGGAAGGCATGCTCTTCGAGGAGCGCAGCCTGTTGCGCCCAGAAGGCGGCGACGGCGCGCGGAGCAGAGCAACCGAGTACGGCTCGGAACGGACGCCAGCCCGTGCCGCGCCTGGCGTCGAGGGCCACCAGCAAACCGGCAAACCCCCATGCCAAGGCGCGCGCGACCGACATCGGTAGGTGTCGACCTGCGGGTGCGAAGACCGATCGGTACAGAACGTAGCGGGCGAAGTCCTTGCGCTGACTACCCATCGTCTCGTGAAGGCGCCGACGTAGGTCTGAGGCGGTCATGAATCCTCCCGCGATGAATCGCCATGGCACGTCTCACGATCATGCGTGACGTTGGGTACGTGGGACCCCATAGTCGTCCGGTTTCACCCGGGTGACACCAGCACGAACGGTCCAGAAGGTGGCCCCGACGACATAACCTGACAGGGCACGCTCAGCGGATCGGCGTGCACAGGAGGCTGTGATGAGCGACGGAGTTGTGCTGGCGCACGACTACGCCACGCAACGAGGCGGTGCAGAGCGGGTGGCGCTGCTGATGGCACAGGCGTTCCCGGGGTCTCCGTTGTACACGACGCTGTACGAGCCGTCAGCGACCTTTCCCGAGTTCGGTGCTCTCGATCTCCGGGTCTCCGCTCTGAACCGCTACCGAATGTTGCGGCGTCATCACCGATTGGCGTTTCCGGTGCTCTCCCGTGCGGTCGATCACCAGCGGGTGGTGGGCGACGTCCTGGTCGCGAGCTCGACCGGCTGGGCGCACGGCTACCGCGGTGCGCAGCGGTCTGTCGTCTACTGCCATGCACCGGCGCGCTGGCTCTATCAGCGAGACCGATACCTCGGTGCGGGTGGTGGCCCGGCGGACCGACTCCGTCGAGCGCTAGCGGGAGCGGTCCTGGGCCTCACGGCCGATCGACTGCGGAGTTGGGACCAGCGCGCGGCACGGCGGGCCGACCTGTACCTGGTCAACTCCTCGGTGACTCGCGATGCTGTTCGTGTGGCGTACGGGATCGAGGCCGAAGTGCTCCCGCCTCCCGGCGCACTGTCCCCGACGGGCCCGTGTCGCGCGGTCGAGGCCCCAGGCGGGCACGCACTCGAGCCAGGTTTTCTGCTGTGCGTCGCTCGCCTCCTCCCGTACAAGAACGTCGACGTGGTGATCGAGGCCGCCGCCGAGCTCGGACGACGGCTCGTTGTGGTCGGCGAGGGACCCGACAGGTCGCGTCTAGAGCAGCGCGCCTCGCGACTAGCCCCCGGAGCCGTCACGTTCGCCGGAAGGGTTGATGACAGCGAGCTGCGCTGGTTGTACAGCAGCGCTTCGGTCTTGGTGGCCTCCTCGTACGAGGACTACGGGTTGACACCCCTGGAAGCTGGCGAGTTCGGGCTCCCCGTCGCCGCGCTGAGGGGTGGCGGATACCTGGACACCGTCGCGGAGCACGTCAACGGCGCCTTCTTCGACCACCCGACGAGCGGGTCCGTCGCCGCCGTGGTGCAGCAGATGCTGTCGGCGACCTGGGATGATGGAGCCATTGCTGCTCACCTGGAGCAGTTCTCCGCGGACAGGTTCGCAGCCCGTCTTCGTCAGGCGGCGATGTCGGAGTCGATGAAGATCGGAGCACAGGGTGCGACGAAGGCAACGTCGGCGGGGGCGCAGCCGTGACTGTGCGTGATTTCGGACGCGTCCTGTGGGCGGGCCGCTGGTATGTCCTGGCCGCGGTCCTCGTTGTGGTCGCCGCGACACTGTGGTTCGCCGACCGACAAGTCACCGAGTACGAGGCCGCCGCCGCCGTTCAGCTGGAGGAGAGCGCCACGGGCAGCGGAAGTGTCGTGGTCGGCGATGACCCGTCCCTCCTGACGTCGCCCGACATCGTCTCAGCTGCTGAGGAAGCTCTCGGGGACCCGATCGCCGAGGGCGAAAGCGTCGAAGCCAGCTACGACAGCGAGACTCTGACGTTCGTCGTCCAGAGCCGGGCACTCAGTCAGGAGCGTGCCACTGCACTTGCCAACACCTATGCGCAGGCATACCTCGAGTACCTCCCGACGCTGATCAACGATCAGGTGACGTTGCTGGACGAGCAGATTTCCGCCGTCAGTGAGCAGGTCAGTGAAGCGCGCGAGACGCTGGAGGGGGACAAGGACGACCCCGTCGCGACAGCACTCGAGCAGACCGGCAACGAGACGCTCGCCGGGCTCACGTCGACGCTGACGGCATATCTCGCCCTGGTGCGCCCGGGCCAAGTCTCGGTCGCCGCGGTCGGCGCGACGCCCGTGGGCCTCGATACGGCGATGATCCTCGCCATCGCGGTACTCGCAGGCATCGTCGCCGGTGTCGGTGCCGCATTTCTCAGGTTCGCGCTCGACATGCGCGTGCGGACTGCCCACGAAGTGGCCGAAATCAGCGCAGCGCCGGTTCTGGCGGGCCTCGCCAACGCGCGACGAGCGATGAAGTGGGCTCAGGGGGAGAAGAAGCTCCCCGTGGCGACTCGCGTGGCCACCCCGTTCACTGAGTCGATTCGCGAGCTTCGGACCGCCATCCAGGTCGGGTTGGGAGAGAGTCGACACGGCACGATCGTGGTATCTGCGGCGGAACCCCGAGCGCCACGCGCGTTCGTCGCGGCCAATCTGGCTGCGTCCTTCGCGTTGTCCGGGAGGCACACGATCGTTCTCTCCGGTGACCTGCGGCGTCCACAGATCGACGAGCTTCTTCCTCCGCCGGATGGATGGAGCGGCACCCGCGGACAACTCCGTGCCTCGACCGTCCCCAACCTTGAGGTCTGTCCGATGCCTGACGTCCCCCTCGACCCAGCGGACTACCTGGCGAGCGCCAGCGCGCGAGACCTGTTCGACGCTCTCAAGCGACGCGCCGACATCGTCGTCGTCGATGCGCCGCCCGTTCTTGCCGCCGCTGATGCCACCATCCTCGGGTCGTACGCGGACGGTGTCGTGTTGGTCGCGGAGATCGGAAAGACCGACCGTGCGGTGCTTGCCGAGGCGGCGAGTCGTCTGAGCACCAATTCCGTGCGTCTGCTCGGAGTCGCCGTGGCCGGCAGGTCTGAGACGCATCGAGCGGCCTACGCTGCGACATATGGCGAGGTGGACGAGGCCACGACGTCGTCTCGGCATTCGGGTGAGTCCGCAGAAGGCATCAGCTTTCCCAGTGCGTCGAGCACGTCGAGCACGTCGAGCACGTCGAGCGCTTCGAGCGCCTCGGATGCCGCGGGCATAGACAGGGGCGGTAAGCCCTCCGGCGCGCCAGCGGTGCCATGGGCTCGGATACCGTTCATGTCGAGGGACGGCGAGAGGAAGGAGTCGCCATCGTCGGCGGACAGCGGAGACGACGAGGCGTCACCGCTGCCGGGTTCGAAGCATGCCCGCAGCGCCCGCTGAAGTTCAGCGGCCCTTGCGCGTCACGATCATCGGTCACACGGCGCGTGAATCGGGCGCTGAGTTAGCGCTGTGCCGGCTGCTAGGTGCCGTCGACCGCGTCCGGCTCGGGATCGACGTGGTCCTCTTCGAGGACGGCCCGCTCGTCGATCGGCTGGCGCCGCTGGCCGACGTCGTGACCGTCATGCCCCTCGCGCGTCGTGCCGCGGGCTTGACGCGTGGTCAGGTCCACGGGCTGCGGAGCATCGCCGCAGCGCCCGCCGCTGCCGCGCTGATGTGGCGGCTCGCGGTGCACCTCGCGCGCGAACGGCCGGACGTGGTGGTCACGACGACGATGAAGGCCCACGTCATCGGTTCGGCCGCGGCTGCGGCCGTAGGGGCTCCTCTCGTCTGGCACGTGCATGACAGGATCGCGCCCGACTACATGCCCGCTCCGCTCTCGAAGCTGTTGCGAGCGGCCGCCAGGGTCTTCCCCCGTGCAGTCGTCGCCAACTCTCGTGCGACCGCAGCCACGCTTCCCGGGGTGCGGAACCTCGTCGTCGCCTACCCTGGTTTTTCTACCAGCCAGGCGATCGCCGACCCCGCCAGCCACGTGGCGCCCGCGCGCCCGGTGGTGCTCTTGCTCGGCCGGATCAGTCCGACGAAGGGCCAGCTGGAGCTCGCCCGGGCGATGCCGAGCATTCTCGCTCGCCATCCCGGATCGACCTTCCGCATAGTGGGTTCCCCGATCTTCGGCGGCGAGGACTATGCGGGAAAAGTCCAGCAAGCGGTACGTGCGCTCGGTGTCTCCGACCACGTGACGATGCTGGAAGCAGTCGACGATCCGCGGTACGAGCTCGACGAGGCCACCGTCCTCGTGCACGCTTCGCCCGTGCCGGAGCCGTTCGGACAGGTGGTTGTCGAGGCCATGGTGCGGGGTGTACCGGTCATCGCCACCGACGCCGGGGGCGTGCCGGAGATACTCGTCGACCGCTCGTCCAGGCCACTCGGATGGCTCGTCCCCCCGGGAGACGCCGACGCTCTCGCCGCTGCAGTCATCGACGTGCTCGACCAGCCTGCTGAAGCGCGACGGCGCGCGTCGGAGGCCTACGCGGCGGCGCACGACCGTTTCAGGATCGAGCTGACCGCCGAGCTCGTCACTACGGTCTGGCGTCGCGCGGGGCGACGGTCGCGCGGATCACCTCGTGCATGACCGCCGCCTGGCGGTCCCACGTGGGCAGGTCGTCGGGCACCCTGATCTGCCGCTGATCGGGCACGGGCCGTGCCGTGACCGCGACGACGTGCGCGGGGAACTGCTCGGACGACACCGCCTCGACGAGCACGTCCCGGCTGTCGCGGAACCCCGCTACCCGTGTCGAGACCACAGGTCGTCGTGCGGCCCGGTACTCGTACAGCTTGATCGGATCGAGGGAGTCGGTGAACTGGTCGACGACGTGGGGCACCACGAGCACGTCGGCGCTGCGGGTGTAGGCGGGGATCTCCGAGAACGGCTTCGCTCCCAGGAGGTGGACGCCGGCTTCCTCGAGGAGATGCCGCTCACGGCCCTCGAGCGCGTCAGGGCCGACGAGCACCAGACGTCCGCCAGATCTGCGCAGGGCGCGGGCCGTGCGTGCGCACAGATCGACGTCGAGGCGATCCGCATGAAGGGTGCCGACGTAGAGGGCGACCGGCCCCTCGCCGAGATCGCGCGGGCGCTCGACCGGTCCCGTGTACGCGGCCGAGTCGACGCCGTTCGTCACGACGACGACATCTGGACGAACAGACCCCTTGTCGTGGGCGAGCGCCGGCGAACACACCGTGACGGTGGCGGTCTCGGCGAGCAGCCTGGCTTCGGAACGTGCCAACCGGGCCGACTCCGTCTGAGTTCGGCGTGCTGCGAGCCAGTCGTCGGTGACGTCGTACAGTGTCGGTGCCGTGGTCAGGTCGAGGATATCGACCAAGGCGAGGTCGTTGATCCAGACGGCGTACAACGGCCCGAGCCGCCGTGCGACGCGCAGCACGCCTCGAGCTCGTCTCCTGTCGCCGCCTGAGTCCCACCGGCGTGGCAGCCACTTCGTCGGTTGGTACAGTGTCAGACGCGCTGCCGCGTCGTGGGCGAGTGCGGTGTCCGCGTCCCGTCCGCTGCGCAACCCCCGGCCAGGCCGAGGCGCACGACGGTGCACAGCGTCGTACAACGGGTCGGCCGGGGGCTCGACGAAGAGCACACGCAGCTCCTCGTCCGCGGCGAGTATCCGAGACACAAGATGCTGGTTGCGTCTCCAGACCTCGTCCCAGGGTTCGAGCGAACAGACCACGAGGACCTCTGCTGTAGCGGCCGTCATCGCAGGCTCCGGTACACAGCGGCCGTGCCCGCCACCTGGGCCTCGAGAGTGAAACGTTCGCGCTGTCGGGAGGCCGCCGCGTGCCCGTAGGCACGACGCCCCCTGTCGTCGAGAGCGAGAGACCTCAGGCGGTCGCCGGCGTCGCGGACGTCTCCCGGGGTGAACAGTGCGCGTTCGTCGAGCCCGGCGAGCAGTTCGGCGTGGCCGCCGGCATCGGCAGCGACGACTGGTAAAGAGCGAGCCATCGCCTCGAGGACGCTGAGCCCGAGCCCTTCCACCGCGCACGGCGCGAGAAGCAGCCCTGATTTGTCCATGAGGTCGGGCACGTCCGACCGGTGCCCCAGGAACTCGACATCGAGAGCCAGCTCCGAGCTGAGGGCGCCCAGCCGATCGCGCTCGGTCCCGGTACCCGCGATCCGGACTCGCCACCCCAGCTCGGTGAGCCCTGAGGCTGCGGCGGCCCGGATGGCCAAAGCGGTCTCCTTCTCCTTCTCGAGGCGCTGGAGGATCAGGATGACCTTCTGTTGGTGGTCGCCCCTCGGCGCAGTGTGCACCCCGGGATGAACCACGGTGCTCGGTCCGTCCACGTGGTCGGCCACGAACTCCGAGATCGCGATCTGGGCCGAGACGGCCCGGCGTGCGATCGCGGCGACAGCAGGACCTTGTAGCCCGCGGCCGCGTGGTGCGGCGAAGTGGCGTGTCGTGACGACTGCCGGGCCTTGCCGTGAGCCGCGGACCGTCAGTCCTGCCGCGATCTCCGCCGCCGTCATGTGGACGTGCACCACGTCTGACCACCGGCCGTGGACCTGCAGCTCGCGTGCAACGTCACGCACCGTCGACGCCGGACGATGGAGGACACCGCCGAGCTCGCGGACCATGTCGGGCGGCGAGCCTCCGATGACCAGCACGTCCTCACCGCGCTCTGCCTGGGCGCGAGCGAGGCGGGCAACGTGCCGCTCGACACCGGCGAACCCGTCGGAGCGTACGGCATGGACGATCCTCATGCTGCTCCCTCGCGGCGCCCGTCGCGCGACGACGCGGACAGAACCTCCAGGTATCGGGTTGCCACGGTGTTCCATGACCACCGTTCGGCCATGCGGCGAGTCGCCTCGCGGACCTCTGTGGGATCCAGCTCAAGGACCTCCGTCAGCCCCCGCGCCACGGATTCCGGCGCGGGGGAGACCATGCGCCCGGTCGAGGGAATGACCACCTCCGGCACGACCCCCACGGGTGTCGCGACGACGGGAAGGCCGGCAGCGAGTGCTTCGAGGTACACCAGCCCGAAAGACTCGTAGGCGCTGGGGAGGCACAAGGCGTCGGAGGCGTGGAAGGCCGTGACCACGTCGCTCTCGGGACCGGTGAAGACGCATCGGTCGGTGATGCCCGATGTCTCGGCGTGACGTCGGGCAACGCTCACCATCTGCGCGTCACCGCCCACGACGAGCAGATGGGCACCGGTCTGCGGGATCGCGTCGAGGAGCGCGGGAAGTCCCTTGCGGTCGTGCTCGTTGCCGACGAACAGCACGACGCGCTGACCGGGGCCGAAGCCGTAGCGGTCCCGGGCGGCCTTCCTCTGCTCCGGAGTCGGGGGCCGGAAGCGATCCAGGTCCACGCCGTTGCCGATGACTGCCGTCGTCGTGCGGAGGCCGGGATGCAGGTCGTGCAGCAGATCGTCCTCGGTCGGGCTGAGGTTGACCACGACCCGGTGGACGCCGAACCGGTAGCGGATCGCGTCCCGGCCCAGAACGAAGAGGTGCATTGGATTGCGCGCGAGCCTCCACCTAGCATGCCCCCGGCCGCGCATCGCCACCTGGACCAGCCCATGGTTGACGTAAGCGTCACCAGCGAGGGCGTCGTTGTGGCAGATGGAGACGGACCCGGGTATAGACCGGCAGTAGCGCCGAGCGAGCACCGTGCCGACCGTCGAGAACCAGACCACTCGTGCGAGCAGGGCGAGGCGGCCGCCGATGCTCGTCGACGGGGCCGGAATCCACCCGCCCCAGCTGTCCTCGAGGGTGAAGCGCTTGGTCTCCACTCCAGCCCGGTCCCACGCCGACTCGAGCTCGGCAGCGACTCCTCCCACGCCCGTTCCCGGTCCGATCTCGGGGCAGATCTGGACGACGATCATGTCCTGCTCCCCGTGAGCGGCGCGTGCCGAGCTTCAGGCGGAGCGGCCTCGACGGATCGCTCCTCGGCGTCGGCCCGGGCTGCTGCACCGAGGCAGACCCCGGCGATCACGTACGGGACAGAGACGCTCACGGCGACCCAGAACAGGTCGAGTTGGCCCTGAACGAGGCGTGAGGCAAGGATCGCGAAGGCCACCGTCCCGTAGTCGGGACGCACGCGCCACAGGACCATGAGCCCGCCGAACTGCAGCACGAGGAAGGCGACGAGACCGACGATGCCCGTCGAGCTGAGGACCTCGAGCTCAGCGTTCGGAGGTTGGAACGAGTAGAACTCACCCGTGGTCCACCAACGCAGGCCGACGCCGACGACCGGCTGGTGCTGCCAGACCTCGATCGCCTGCTCGAACCAGGTCAGGCGCTGGTAGGTTGAGTTGAAGGAGTTGCCTTCGGCCACCTGTTCCTGGACCAGTGTCAGTACCGCGACGCACGCGACGACGACCGGCGCGAGGATCCACGGGGTGTGCCGGACCTTCTGGTGTCGGCGGAAAAGAATGATCACCACGGCCACAGCGAGGCCGATGTAGGCCTGCCGCGCCTGTGTGGCGGCTACCGCGAGGGTGAGGGCGCCGAACGACGCATAGCTCACCCAGAGGGGCCAGTTCATCCAGGGCGGGCGTGCGTAGACGATGGCGGCGGCGGAGGCGAGGAGGGTGCCGATGAAGTTCTTGTGCATCCCGAAGGGCCAGTGGAGGTAGACCGGTCCGGTGTTTCCCTGGGAGAACTGCAGCGCTCCGAAGACCAGGGTGAGCCCAGCGATCACGAGACAGGCGCCCACGAGGAGGGTCAGGCCGAGCGCGGCGTGCCCGGACCGGCCGACGGCCCACCCGACGACCAGTGCGCCACCGACGAGCAGCCAGGCGTGAAACCACTCGACGGTGTTGGCGAGATAGGGATTGACGAGCACCGTGAAGAGTGTCGCAGCCTGGTAGACCGCACTCAGCCACAGCATGTTCCGCATGGCCGGGCTGAAGGGGCGCGGTCCGAGAAACACCGCGAACCAGAACGCGCCGAAGAAGGCGAAGTCGCTCAGTGAGAGGTCGACACCGCCTGCTCCGACCCGCTCGACGATGACGAAGAGCGGCATGGCGAGGACGGGGAGCGCGACCGGTTCGTACACCGTGACGCCGACCAGCATCAGCAACACCGCGGCGACCACGGCGAGAGCCGGCGCGACGACGACGAGGAGGCCGATCAGAGCGAGGCTGGCCGCGACGACGCAGATCAGCAGCGCCGTCCGGGCCCCCCGCGGCAGGGCGCGCGAGGAAGGCGGGATCATCCCGCCGCCCCGTGGACCAGGAGCCCCAGACGCCGCCGAGCGGCGGCGCGCCGGTCCGAGCCCGGGGCCATCGCGCGGATCGACGCGCCGACCGCGCCACCAGCCCGCGCGACGTGCCATCCGGTCGTCCCGTAGTGCTTGCGCCAGTAACGCTCCTGCGAAGCGCGGACCCACCTCTCGCGTTGCAGGCTGTCAGAGCTCGTCGCCCCTCCGACGTGGAGTGCGACGACATCGGTGATCAGCCGGTGGGACCATCCACGCTGGTGCGCCCGGTAGGCCCAGTCCGTCTCCTCGGAGTAGAGGAAGAACTCCTCGTCGAACGCCCCGACGTCGTCGATGGCGTCCGGGTGCAGCAGCAGGACCGATCCCACGACGTACGTCGCCCGGCGTCCACCGTGTGCGGCCAGGCCGACGGCACGCCGGAGCACATCGATCCCGAGTGCCTCGGACCATGCCGACCAGGGATGGGGGAATGGCCACTCCACGCGCGCCGCCGCACCCGCGGGGTCCACCTGGGCGGGACCGACGCTCGCGGTGCGCGGGGTCGAGTGCAGGGCGTCCTGCAACGCACGGACGCCGTCCGGGCTGATGGCGGCGTCAGGGTTGAGCAGCAGCACGTCGCGCCCCGGATGTTGGAGGTTAGCCAGACCGTGGTTGACGCCGGCCGCGAAGCCGCCGTTGCGGCCCGGATCCAGATACCGCCCACCGGCTAGTTTCGTGATCTCTCGGACCTGAGGGTCACTGGAGTTGTCCACCACGGTGATCGGCAGCTTCCCGGTGATCGGTGCCAAGGCACGTCTGAGAAGTTCCGGCGAACCGTAGGCCACGACAAGCGCCTCGGCCGGTGGCCGGTCCTCGTCACACTCCTGCGGCGCTGCCGTGGCGGCGCCGTAGAGTGCGGCGAGCCGCGCCGCCACGACGGGCCAGGCGCACTCCGCCGCACGCTCCGCGCCGCTGGCGCGCAGACGTACGGCGGTCGCCGGCTCGGTGGCCTTGCGCAACGCGGCGGTGAGCGCCCGTGGGTCCTCGGGGGGCACCAGGAGCCCAGCGCCACCGACGACGTCGGGCAATGCCCCGGACCTGCTCGCCACCACCGGAGTCCCACATGCCATAGCCTCGATCGCGACCCGCCCGAACTGCTCGACCCAACCCCTCGTGGTTCGAGACGGGACGGCGAGCACGTCGATCGACCGGAAGAACTCGACGAGCTCGGCGCCGCCCAGAGAGCCCTGGAACCTGACCCGATGGGTGAGGCCGAGCTCGCCGGACCGCTTGCGGAGCTCATCCTGTGCCGGCCCGGCTCCTGCGATGGCAAGGTCCAGGCCGGGGTCGAGGGCGATCGCCTCGAGGAGGACGTCCACACCCTTGTGCGGTGCGAGCCGACCCGCGTACCCGACGAGGGCACGTTGCCTCGGGCGCGGCCTATCGACGGGAGTGAAGACGCCGAGGTCCACCCCTAGCGGGATGACCTCGACCGTCCCGCGGGCCCCCTTGTCCAGAAGGATCTCCCTCGCATCGCGGTTGCAGACCTGGATCGCCGCCGCACGACGCAGGACGCGCCTCTCGATCCAGCGGAAGGGCGGCGGGTACCGCTTGTGAAGGTTTTGAGCGCTGTAGACGACGAAGGGGTGCTGCGGTGTGTTGCGGCCGCGCAATCGATCGACCGCGCGTCGTGCCAGCGCGAGCAGCAGCACCTCGGCGGTGGCGACGGCGAACGGCTCCTCGTGCAGGTCGAGGACATCATGCGGGCGCCCCAGGGCGTGCCAGATAGGGATCGGGTCGTAGACGAACAGCGCGGGGTGCGAGCCCCACGTTCGCACGCCGACCACCACTTCGTCCGGGTGCGGCACGAGGCGGACCTCGCGACCGCCTTCGTCCCAGCGCCGCGCAGACAGCAGGGTCACCTCTACCCCGCGACGCCGGAGCTCGCGCTCTCGTTCACGCCAGGCATCGACGACCGCGCTGTGCGACACCCGCAGGACCCTCATGGGCAACGATCCTGGTCGATCTGCCGGCGGGGCGAAATGTTCGCCTGGCACTATCACCCGCTCGGTCCGATCTTTCACCCGCTCCCGGCCTCTCCCTGGAGCAGGGGTGCTGGGTACCGTCGAGTCGGCCCTGCTCGTCGCTCTGGGAGACGTCGAGAGCCACTGACGCCGAGGAGGCAAGAGATGCGGGTGCTCGTCGATGGTGATCGGGGGTACATCGGTGCCGTGCTGGTACCTCTGCTTCAGGCGGCGGGCCACGAGGTCGTCGGGCTCGATGCCGGCTGGTACGACGGGTGCGACTTCGGGCCTCCGGTGCAAGGCTACGAGCAGCGGACCGGGGACGTGCGGGACGTGCGACCCGACGACCTCGAGGGGTTCGACGCCGTCGTGCACCTCGCGGCGATCTCGAACGATCCGCTCGGCCACCTCAACCCGGAGGCCACATTCTCCGTGAACACCGATGGCGCGGTGAACATGGCCAGGGCCTCACGCGAGGCAGGTGTGTCGAGGTTCCTCTTCTCCTCGTCGTGCTCGCTGTACGGCGCCGCCGGTGACGCCCCTGTGGACGAGAACTCGTCGTTCCACCCCGTCACGCCGTACGGGGAGTCGAAGGTCCGCGCGGAGGAGGGCATCTCGGAGCTCGCCACGGCGAGCTTCTCCCCGACCTACCTCCGCAACGCCACGGCCTACGGCTCGTCGCCGCGGCTGCGTGCCGACATCGTGGTCAACAACCTGACAGGCGCCGCGTTCACTCGGGGCGAGGTGCGACTGCAGTCGGACGGGAGCCCGTGGAGGCCGCTGGTGCACGTGGAGGACATCTCCCGGGCGTTCCTCGCAGCCCTCGAGGCTCCGCGGGAGATCGTGCACGACCGTGCGTACAACGTCGGCCGGGACGAGGACGTCGTTCAGATCCGAACGGTCGCCGAACAGGTCAGCAGGATCACGAGGCGCCCGGTGACCTTTGCGCCTGGCGCCGGAGCGGATGCACGCAACTACCGGGTCGAGTTCTCGCGGATCCGCGAGGAGTTGCCCGGGGCGTCGCCGCGGTGGACGGTACCGGACGGTATCCAGGAGATCTGGGACGCTGCGCATCGCCACGGGCTCTCCGCTCCAGACTTCGAAGGGGAGCGCTTCGTTCGTCTTGAGCGGATCCGCGCGCTTTCCGAGTCCGGAGAGCTCGACCTGGGCACGCTGCGGGCCGTGGTGAAGGCGTGACCGGCTCCACGAAGGCCCCTCTTTCCATCGACGCTGCTCTGGCCCCTGCGCCCCCTTGCCGTCTCTGCGGCAATCCACTGCGCCGGACGTTCGTCGACCTTGGCCTGTCCCCCCTGTGCGAGAGCTACCCGACCGTCGATCAGGTCGATGGTCCGGAGACCTTCTACCCGCTCCACGTGCGGGTGTGCGAGTCCTGCCTGCTCGTTCAGCTTCCTTCGTACGTTCCCGCGGAGGAGATCTTCGACGACTACGCGTACTTCTCCTCCTACTCGGACTCCTGGGTGGCGCATGCACGCCGCTTCGTCGACGACGCCGTAGAACGCCTGGGCCTGACCCCGGAGGAGTCATACGTGGTGGAGGTGGCCAGCAACGACGGCTATCTGCTCCAGCATGTCGTAGATCGGGGGATGCGCTGTCTCGGTATCGAGCCATCGAGCAACGTCGCCGAGGCTGCCGTCGCGCGAGGCGTGCCGACGCAGGTCGACTTCCTCGGTGAGCAGACGGGGGCGAAGGCTCGTGAGGCGCACGGCCCGGCCGACCTCGTTGTGGCGAACAACGTGTTCGCCCACGTGCCGGACATCGTCGACTTCGCCCGGGGGCTGCGTGCTCTCGTCGCCGACGAAGGGCGGGTGAGCATCGAGATCCCCCACCTCCTGCGACTGGTGCAGGGGAACGAGTACGACACGATCTATCACGAGCATTACAGCTATCTATCGCTGCTGACGACTCAACGGGTGCTCGAGTCGGCCGGCCTCACCGTCGTCGACGTCGAGGAGCTGGCGAGTCATGGCGGTTCGCTCCGGACATGGTCGGCGCCGTCCGAGCACGCTCCCGCTCCCTCGTCCGAGGTGGCTCGTGTCCTGCGCCTCGAGGCCGACGCCGGCCTGCACACCGTCGAGGGCCATGCCGGCTTTGCCGAACAGGTCACTTCCGTGCGCGACGAAGTCTTGCGGTTCTTGCTCGAAGCCCGCCGCGAAGGTCGTCGCGTCGTGGCGTACGGGGCCCCGGGAAAGGGCAACACCCTGCTCAACCACTGCGGGATCCGCCCGGACCTCATCGAGTTTGCCGTCGACCGCAACCCCTACAAGCACGGCCGCTTCACCCCGGGGGCGCACCTTCCGATCCTCCCGCCCGAAGCGCTCGACGAGGCTCGGCCCGACTTCGTCGTCGTCATGCCCTGGAACCTCCGCCAGGAGATCTCTGCTCAGCTGGCCCACATCGCGACGTGGGGAGGCCGCCTGGTGTGCTTCCTTCCCCGTCTCGAGGTCTTCGAGCCGGGGACGTGAACAGCGGCGCCGGGCCGCGTGGCTCGTTCGTCGGCTCCGGCCCCAGCCCTGCCTGGCGCTGTCGATGGTGCCGAGGTGCGGAGGGCAGCGTCGTCCTCGACCTGGGTGCACAGCCACCGGCGGACCGGTTCCCTGCGGCCACCGATCCCGTGGAGGACGCACTCTTCCCGCTGCGAATGGTGCTGTGCGACCGTTGTGGGCTGGCGCAGCTCGAGGAAGACGAGACGCGCGCGGACGAGCCGCGTGGCGTGGAGCCGGAGGCACTCGTCGCGCAGGCGCGTGCGGCCGTCGCCGATCTGACGCGCGCGGGGTTCGTCGAGCGGGGTGCGCGCGTCGAGGAACACGGCAGTCCGCACGGCGGCTCGTGGTGGGCCCCCGTCCGGGACGCCGTGCCCGGCGTCGTCGTAGCGGGCGGCGGCCCGGCCGACCTCGTAGTCGACTCCTTGGGCCTGATGCACGAGCCAGATCTGCGGTCCGCCTGGCTTCGCCGGGTCCGGGAGATGTCTGCCGAGGGTGTCCTCGCCCTGCATCTCCATCCGCTCTCGACGATCATGCGCGACGGGACGTGGAATGTGCTGCGCCACGGCCACTACTCCTACCTGTCCGTGACGATGACGGTCGAGATGGCACGCTCGAGCGAGCTGACGCCCGTCGGCGCCTGGCGATACCCCCTCTACGGCGGAACATGGGTTCTGGCGTTCGCCCGGTCCGCTTCCGTCCGTGCGGCGTCGGTGCCGCCCGAGGTCAGCTCCGTCATAGAGCGGGCGCTGGAGGACGAGTCCGCCCTGGGTGTACGGGACCCCGCCGCTGTCGCCCTGCTCGGTCGGGGAGTCACGGCGTCGACGGCCGCCCTGCGAGCCTGGCTGGACGGTTGTGGTGACTCGGTCGTCGTCGGGTATGGCGCGGCCTCACGGGCAGTGTCACTCTTCGCAGCCACCGGGATCACGGTCCGGGACGTGCGGGCCGTCGTGGACTCGTCGGAGGCGAAACGGGGTCTGTCGATGCCGGGAAGCGGGCGGCCCCGAGTGCCGATCGTCGGTCCCGAAGCGTTCGCCGAGCTCCGTCCCGATCACGTGCTGCTCTTCGTACCCGACCTTCTCGACGAGGTCCGCCGGGCCTACCCGCAGATCGAGGCCGCCGGCGCTCGCTGGGTGCTCGCCGAGCCGGAACCGTTCGTCGTCCCTCCGCTCAGCGGGACGTGAGTCGTTCGACGAGCCGTGCCCATGAGCCGGCGGCGGCGTCACGGTCGCTGACGACCGTCACCGGGACAGGCCATGTGATGCCGAGGTCCGGATCCCTGTAGTGGACGGCGACGTCCTCCCTCGGTTCGTGCTCGGAATCGATGCGGTAGCAGACGTCCGCGGTGACCGTCAGGGTCTGGTGGCCGTGGAGGCATCCACGTGGCACGTGCAGCACGCGGAAGTTCGTGTCGTCGAGGAGGAACGCCTCCCATCGGCCGAAGGTCGGTGAGTTCGGCCGCGCGTCGACGACCACGTCGTGCACCGCACCGTTCGCCACTCTGACCAGCTTTGACTCGCCGGCGCCGTCTCGTCCGTGGAGTCCGCGCACAACACCGCGCAGCGACCGGGACTGGCTGTCCTGAACGAACGACCTGGGGTCGATACCGGCCCGGGCCGCCGTGTCGTCGTCGAACGTCCGGGTGAAGAGCCCGCGATCGTCCCGGTGCGGTGTGGGTTCGAGGAGGAGGACACCGTGAAGGCTCGTGTCTCGTACGTGCACGGCCTCACGCTAGGCGACCTCGTGGCCCGCGCACGGGTGAAAAGTGCCCGCGGCACGGATGAAATGCCGCCGTGCGGGTTCAGACCTGCGGTGACGCGCAGCAGACTGGCTGCGGGCGCCCGACCGGGCGGCTCCGGAGCCACCGCGTCGAGGGGAAGCCGATGTCGCAGCACGTAGGATCCGACACGGCGTCTGCCCGCCCTGCGTGGGCCGGGCTCGAACGTTCGGCGGCCGCCCAAGCGCGCCTGCACGAACTCGTTCCGGGCGGGGCGCACACCTACGCGCGTGCCTCCGACCAGTACCCGGAAGGCATGGCGCCGGTGCTCGCTCGAGGTGCAGGTGCTCATGTCTGGGACATGGACGGCAACGAGTACGTCGAGTACGGGATGGGACTGCGGAGCGTCACGCTCGGCCATGGCTACCGACCTGTCGTCGATGCGGTCGCCGCCGCTGTCGCGGACGGGGTGAGCTTCTCGCGACCGACGACATGGGAACTCGATGCTGCCGAGGCGTTCTGTGCCCAGGTGCCCGGCGCCGAGATGGTGAAGTTCGCCAAGAACGGTTCCGACGCGACCACTGCGGCCGTCCGGCTGGCCCGAGCCGCGACGGGACGTGAGGTGGTTGCCGTCTGCACGGACCAGCCCTTCTTCTCGACCGACGACTGGTTCATCGGCACCACACCGATGGATGCCGGCATCCCTAGGGCGGTCAGCGGTCTGACCGTCAGGTTCCGGTACGGAGATCTCGCAGGTACGGCATCGCTGCTCGCGGAACGCCGCGGAGAGATCGCAGCTCTCGTGCTCGAGGCGGCGACCGCCCAACTCACGCCACCACCTGGCTACCTCGAGGGGCTTCGGGCGCTCTGCGATCGAGAGGGTGTCGTCCTTGTCTTCGACGAGATCATCACGGGTATGCGCTGGGCCGCAGGAGGTGCTCAGTCGGTCTACGGCGTCACGCCCGACCTGTCTACATGGGGCAAGGCCATGGGGAACGGCTTCGCCGTCTCAGCCCTGGCCGGTCGTCGCGAGTTGATGGAGCTCGGGGGTCTTGCGACCGACGAGCGACGCGTGTTCCTGCTCTCCACCACAAACGGTGCGGAGACCGGCGGTTTGGCCGCCTGGCTCGCGGTCCGCCGCACCTACGAAAGCCGAGACGTGCCGGCGGTTCTGGCGGAGCGCGGACGGCGGCTTCGCACCGGAGTCGAGCAGGTCGTGGACGCCGCGGGGCTCTCGGCCCACGTCACGGTTTCCGGACATCCCGCATGCCTGGTGTTCGGAACGCTGGACGCGACCCGCAAGGCATCGCAGGCCTACCGAGCGTTGTTCCTGTCCGAACTCCTCCGAGGGGGAGTTCTCGCTCAGTCGTTCGTCGTCTCGGCGGCGCACACAGACGCCGACCTCGACCGGACGGTGGACGCGGTCGGTCGAGCGCTCCCGATCTACGAGGCTGCGCTCGACGCCGGTTCGACCGATAGATTCCTCGTCGGCGCTCCCGTCGCTCCAGCGCTGCGAGAGCGCGCCGCACCACGCCGCCTCCGTCACGACACCGACTCCATTCGACGCCCCGGAGGTGCACGATGAAGGTCGTCCTGTTCTGCGGCGGTCTGGGCATGCGCATGCGGTCCGGCTCGGACTCGTTGCCGAAGCCGATGATGCCGATCGGAACCCGGCCCGTCCTGTGGCACATCATGAAGTACTACGCACACTTCGGGCACACGGAGTTCATCCTGTGCCTGGGGCACGGGGCCAACGCGGTCAAGGACTACTTCCTGAACTACTCGGAGACGCACTCGAACGACTTTGTCCTCACCAAGGGTGGCGACCAGATCGAGTTGCTGTCGAGCGACATCAGCGAGTGGCGCATCACCTTCGTCGACACCGGCATCGACACCGCGATCGGTGAACGACTGCGCCGCGTGCGTCAGTATCTCGACGACGACGACGTGTTTCTCGCCAACTACGGTGACGTCCTGACGGACGCCCCGATGAACGCCATCATCGACGAGTTCGTGAAGACTGACGCGGTCGGGACCTTGCTGGCGGTCGCCCCTCAGGACTCGTTCCACGTGGTGCGTTTTGACGAGGACGGCTGGATGCGTGACCTCGAGCCCGTCGCGCATATGAGCATGTGCATCAACGGAGGCTACTTCGTCCTCCGGCAGGGGATCTTCGACTTCCTCGACGAGGGGGAGGACCTCGTCATGGACGCGTGCGTGCGCGCCGCCCGTGCCGGCCGGTTCAGAGTGCACCCCCACCCCGGCTTCTGGGCGCCCATGGACACGCTCAAGGAGCGCTCCGCGCTCGAGGAGATGAACCGCACGGGTGATCGGCCCTGGGCCGTCTGGGACCGTGCGTCTCAGCATCGGCCGCGCCGCGCGCCGGAGGTCCGGGTACCGGAAGTAGTCGGACGAACCCGTGGTGCGTGACATACGGCCACCGGCTCGTCCCCGTGTAGCCCTGCTGGGGCAGTTCGGCATCGGCAACCTCGGCAACGAAGCGTCGCTCGACGCCATGCTCGACGTCCTCGGCGAGGACGCGGAGCTGGTGATCGTCACCGAGAAGCCTGACGTCGTCCGGCGTGACCGAGGCATCTCGACGGTCTCCGTCACCGACCCGCACGCTGTCCGTGGCGGGTGGCGAGGAGCGTGGGGAAAGTTGCGCGACCTGGTGTGGGCGTGGCGGCGGGTCGGTGAGGTCGACGCCGTGGTCGTGCCTGGGACCGGGCTGTTGGAGGGGGCGGCGATCCGAGCGACGGCGATCCCGCTGACCCTGGCGTGGTACGGGGTCGCTGCGCGGTGTCGTCATCGCCCGTTCCACCTGGTCTCGATCGGCGTCGACGACGGCGGCAGCCGGTTGACGCGGGCACTGTTCGGCGCGGTGCTGAGGTTCGCCACGTCGGTGACGGTGCGGGATCGCGGTTCTGCGGAACACGTCGCGAGGCTCGCAGGCGCTCGACCTCCCGTCGTCCCGGACCTGGTGCTCTCGGGCAAGCCGCTGGGCGCCAGGGGCGACGCGGGAGGGTGGACGGTCGCCCTCGGTGTGATCGACACGAACGGGACGGGAACGGTCGAGGCCTCGTGGGACCGGGACGACTATCTGGGCAGGATCTGCCTGGTCGCGCGCCGGCTCGAGGAGGCCGGGACGACGGTCCTGGTGGTCGGTGGGGCAGGGCTGGACGACACGATCGCCGAGGAGGTGGTCGCTCGTGTCGACCGTGCTGCCGTCGTCCGAGCTCCCGCGGACACTCTCGACGAGTTGGCCGAGTGGTTCGCCGGCTGTCGCGTCGTCGTCGCAGCGCGTTACCACAACCTGGTCACGGCGGTGCGCGCCGGGCTCCCGGTCGTGTCTCTGGGGTACGCGAGGAAGCAGCAGTGGCTGGTGGACGACCTCGGAGCGCCCGAGAGAGCGCACGACGTCGCCGGATTCGACCCCGACCTCGTCGCGGAACAGGTCCTCGAGATGCTGAGGGAGGGGAACGCCTGGCATTCAGCGCACACCGACACGGTGCGATGGACGGGCCGGGCACGCGCCCTGCTCGAGGCGCAGGCAGACGATCTCCGGCGCGACCTGGGACTCAGCCGGTACCCGACGCAACTGGAGACGAAGCGGTGAAGCCGTTGACAACGGGGCCCGGCCCGATCCACGTCATCGGGCTGGCAGCGCACCCGGACGACCTAGAGATCGGCTGCGGCGGGACGTTGCTCCGCCTGGGGGCGCGCCCGGGGGCCTCGGCCGCGTTCCTCACTCTCACGGGGTCCAGTGAGAGGACCGAAGAGGCGCGCCGAGCTGCCGCCGCGGTGTGGCCCGGTGCTCGCTCCACGTTCGCCGGGTTGCCGGACGGTCGGCTGCCCGGCCACTGGGACGCGGTGAAGCAGACGTTGCACGACTTCGCGGCCTCGACACCGCCTCCCGACGTCGTCCTGGCGCCCCGATACGACGACGCCCACCAGGACCACCGGTTGCTGGGTCGCCTCGTCACGACGGTGTGGCGGGACGCGCTGGTGCTTCACTACGAGATCCCGAAGTGGGACGGAGACCTCGGCCGTCCCAGCACCTATGTCCGGCTGTCGAAGGAGGTCGCGCTCCGTAAGCTCGAGATCCTCGACGAGTGCTATCCCTCGCAGGTGGGCCATGACTGGTGGGACCGTGAGACGTTCGGCGGGCTGATGAGGATGCGCGGAATCGAATGCAGGTCGCACTATGCGGAGGCTTTCGTGGTACCGAAGGCGGTGATCGACCTGTGACGGGCCGGGGTCCGGCCGTGACGGTCGGCGTACCGGTGTGGAACGGCGAGAGATACCTTGCCGAGGCGCTCACGGCCCTCCAGGAACAAGAGCTTGAGAACATCCAGGTCGTTGTCTCGGACAATGGTTCTACGGACGGCACGCTCGAGATCGCCCGCTCGTTCGCCGCCGAGGACGACCGTTTCACGGTGCTGACGACAGAGGTCAATCGTGGCGTGACGTGGAACTTCAATCGCGTTCTCCACGCGGCGGATGCGCCCCTGTTCATGTGGAACGCAGCCGACGACCTGGTGCGGCCGGGTCATCTTGTGTCCTGTCGGTCGGCTCTGGACTCCCATCCCGACGCGACGATCGCCTTCTCGCGAGTTGTTCTCATCGGGGCTGACGGCGAGCGTCTCGGTGAACGGGACGACGAGGACCTCGACTTCATGTCCCTCGGACCGGTCGAGCGGTTGCACGAGTTCTTCGTCCGGCAGGCCTATCAGGTGATCGGATACGGCGGCGTGTTTCGCTCCGACGTGCTGCGGTCCATGGGCGGGCACCCTGATTTCTACGGCGGTGACATGGCGCTCGCGGTACGGATGGCACTGCGGGCTCCTTGGATCCAGGTTCCCGACCAACTCTTCTGGGCGAGGAACCACGAGGAGCAGACCAACAAGCTCCAGGCCTCCGACCCGGTGCGGCAGACCCGCGCGTACCGGGAGCACCGTCGACGTCTCGCGTTTCCCCAGTGGTACCTGAACCACCGGCTCCTCGCGGAAGCGGTGCTCGCTCCGTTGCCCGCCGCGGAACGCGCTCGTGCGGTCCGGGTCGTGCTGCGGGACTGGACCGTCGAGAACTGGCGCTTCTTTCCCTACGACCTCAAGAGGAACGCTCAGCTCGTTCGCCGTGGCGCTGGCCGTTCACCCGCCTGATCGCTGCTCGCAAGGGTGCATGTGGAGCGAATCGCACTGCCCACACCACCTCGGCCCACGCCGCGGCCGGGCGGTGCTCGCCCAGGGCTGACCGCGCGGCGCGACCCGCCGACCAGATCGCAAAGCGGTCGTTCGCCTGCTGAGACTCGACCAGGGCGCTGACGAGCTCGGACTCCCCGCGCGCGGACGACTGTTCCAGGTGCCGGGCGACGACACCGCGAATCGCCGTCGCGAGGTCGCGATGCCGGCGTGTCGCGTTGCCTCGATGGCGTCGGTAAGAGACCAGTGAACGACTCCCGACCATCGCGACACCACCGTGCGCAGCAAGCCGGAACACGAGGTCCAGGTCCTCGGCCAGGCGCAGCGACTCGTCGAATCCTCCGACGGCTCGGAACGCGTCCGCCCTGACCACGGAGTTGGGGAGCATGATGCCGGTTCGTCGTCGGTAGACATCCGACGTCGTCGAGATCGGAATCTGGTCCGCGGAAGCTATCGTTCTCCCTTCGTCGTCCACGGAGCGCATCCGGGAGTAGGTGAGCGCGAGTCCTGGGTCGGCACGCATGGCGCGGGTGTGGGCCTCGAGACGTTCGGGCTCCCACACGTCGTCGTCGTCCAGGAAGGCAATGAGGTCGCCCCGGACGACGCGGGCACCGATGTTGCGCGCACGCGCCGGGCCGCCTCCTGGTGTCCTGACCACCCTGGCCCGTGGAGGCGCGCCGGGCAGGTCTTCGGGTCCGAACTCCCGCGGCCCTCCGTCGTCGACGATGACGAGCTCGAGGTACTCGGTGCTCTGCCGGCAGGCCGATGCGAGAGTCTCGGCCAGGAACGGATTGTCGGCACCGCGATTGGTGGCGAGCACGACGGAGATGCCGACGGTGGTCATCCGGGCGCTCCTGCGGGCCGGATCGACCTCAGGAGCGTGTCCAGCTCGGCGGACGCGACGGCCCAGTCCCGGCCTTCGGCACGGGCACGGGCTCGTGATCGAGCGGCCTCCAACGTCCGTGGATCCTCGGCGAGGCGTTCGAGCGCGTCGGCAAGTGCTCTCGCGTCGCCGGCGTCGACGAGAGCCCCGGCGTCACCCACCACCTCAGGGATGCCACCGACCGCGGATGCCACGATCGCCGCGCCCGCGGCCATGCCCTCTAGCACGGTCAGAGGACAGGGGTCAGGCCAGACGGAGGGAACGACGACCACGTCGGCTGTGGCCAGAAGCCCGGGCACCTCCGGGCGGGGAACGAAGGGCAGCACGGTCGCGCGGCGACCGATGCGGTCGGCCCGGGCCCTGACCTGCCGCTCGTAGGAGGTGAGTGGGGCCGTCGCAGAGAAGCCGGCGCTGCCGACGACAGTGGCCCGGATGTCCGCGCGGTCCAGCAGCTCGACGGCCTGCAGGAGGATGTCAGGCCCCTTGTCCGGGATCGTGCGGCCGACGAAGACCACGTGGAGCTCGCCCTGGCCCTTCGGAAAGGCGGGCCCAGGCCGGAACCGTGCGGTGTCGACACCGTTGCGGATGACGTGCACGCGGTCGCGCAGCGCGCGCGGTAGCCGGTCCGCCGTGCGCTCGGCGAGGAAATCGCTCACGCAGACGACGGCGCCCACGTCGCCGATCACGCGCCCCGCCTCGCGCTGGGTGTACGTGCGGAACAGCTCGTTATGGGCGTACAGGACCGGAGTGTGTGGACGTGCGACCAGGCCGACCGCCTGGGGCGCGTTGTGCAGGATCACGACGGATGGCTCCCACCGGTCCTGGTCCGCCAGAGCGGCCGCCCACGGCCCGGCCGTCGAGCGGGCGAGGCCCAGAGGCGCCCGAAGGACGTCGAGCCGGCGGTTCCATGCACCGGGGTCTGCGACCGGCTCGTACTCGTCGATGGTCGCGTCGTCGTAGCGGTCGGCGTACGTCCCGCGGGCGACCCGGACCGTGGCGCGGCCGCCTCGCATGCTGGAGTTCAGCCCGTGCACCACCGTAGGTACGGCGCTTCCGGTCCGCGGGGAGTAGTGGTCGCCCGGTGTGATGACATGAACGGTTCGCCTCATGCAAGGGCCTCGTCGTGGTGCGCCGGGCCCAGGACGTCCTGGTAGACGTCCTCGACGCGGTCGGTGACCGCCTGCCACGAGTGGATGACCACGGAAGCACGGCCGGCAACGCCGATGCGGTGTCGAGTCGCGGGGTCGGTGATCCGGCCAAGGGCGCGGGCGAAGTCCTCGGACTGTTCGGGGTCGATCAGCAATCCCGTGACGTCGTCGTCGACGATCTCTGCGACACCGCCACGGTTGGTGGCCACCACGGGGACCCCGGCGCGCATCGCCTCGAGCACGACGATCCCGAAGGCCTCGGAGCGACTCGGGACGACGAGCGCGTCGGCGCGCGCCATCACGGCCACCACGGCGCCGCGATCGAGCGTTCCGGTCCAGTGGACGCTGCCCTGCACGCCGAGGTCCTGCGCCAGCTGTTTGACGGCGCTCACCAGTGGACCGTCTCCCGCACACACCAGGCTCAGGTCCGCGGCGATGTCGCCCGTCGCACGTGCACGCGCGAACGCGCGGACCAGGAGGTCGAAGCCCTTCACGCGGTCGACGCGACCGAGAGCGAGGAGGTAGCGGTCCGGCAGGTCGTCCGGTGGCGAGCCCTCCGCTTCGTCCGTGTCGACCCCGTTGCCCACGACGGTGGCGCGCCCCGGGGCGAAACCGAAGCGAGCGAGGTCGGCCGCGGCGTACGCGGAGCAGGCCGTGACGGCGGCGGATCGTGCGAGGGAACGTCGCAGCGCGTACCGTTGCAGGGCGGAGACGCCGAAGGCGTCGTCGGCATCCCCGCTGGTCTCACCGTGGACTCCGACGACGAGGGGACGGCGACGCACCGCAGCCAGCGCCGTGGCCCAGGGACCGTTCGGCCCGTAGCACTGGACGTGAACGATGTCAGGCCGATCTGCCCGTGCCGCAGACGCCCAGGACCGCCATGCGGATGGAAAGGCCGCGAGGAACCGGGCTACGCCTCTGATGGACCTCGTGGGCAGGGGAGCCGGAAGGTACCGGACGTGGACGCCGGGCACGGCCTCGTCGACCCCGGTCGTCTCGTCGCCCCGGTCGACCGCCCAGACGGCGACCCGATGACCGCGTCGCTCGAGCTCCGCCGCCAGTCGTCGCACGTGCTCCTCGACCCCGCCTGGGCGGGGCCAGAAGGAACTCGTGACGAGTGCGATGGAGGCCACCTGGTGATCGTAGGGAGTCCACCCTCCGATCGGTCCGGAGAAGCGCAGATCTCACCCGCTCGAGCCGCCAATTCGCCCCCGACGACCAGCCGGTGCGCACCACAATGGTCCCGTGGAGCCCGTTCTGACCCTTGCTTCGTTCGCTTCGGCGCTGCCCATGGGGCCCCAGACCTATGAGGAGAACATCGCCTCCCGCGCCCAGGCGGCCGTCGGCGACGGCGTGCGCGTCGAGCGCGCGCTCGTGCGGTCCTTGCGATCGGAGCTTCCGGGGACTGCCCGCCTGCCCGGCGCGGTGCTGCGCGGCACCGCGCCGGGTGCGCGACGGGCGGCCGGCCATTGGCTCTACCGCGGCTCAGCCGTCGTGCATCGGATGGGGCTGTCGATGCCACCGGCACCGGTTCCCGAGGTGGTCACCGTGCACGACACGGTATCGTGGCTGTTCCCCGACGAGGCCGCACCGGAGCCGTTCGCCGCTGAAGAGACGAGGCGTGCGGAGGCGGTGATCGCCGTCTCGAAGTTCTCGGCGGACGACATTGCGGAGCGTTTCGGGTTGGACGGCGTCCATGTCGTCCACAACGGCGTGGCTCAGCGCTACTTCCGGATCCCGCCCCTGTCGGAGGAGAAGCGCACCGACCTGGGCATCCGGGGACGCTTCGTCCTGCACGCCGGTGGTGCCACGGCCCGCAAGAACCTGGAGGGGCTCGCGTCGGCCTGGACCCGTGTCCGCAGCGCGTGCCCGGACGTCCAGCTCGTGATGTGCGGGCCGCCGGCCGAGCGGCGAGACCGTCTCTTCGGGCCGCTCGACGGGGTCGTACGGCTGGGTCGCGTACCCGACGACGTCCTACCGGGACTCATGGCCGCAGCGTCCGCCGTCGTCGTTCCCTCCCTGCACGAGGGCTTCGGGCTACCGGCGCTCGAGGCAATGGCCTGTGGCGTGCCCGTCGTCGCTGCCGACCGTGCGGCCCTCCCGGAGGTGTGCGGAGGCGCCGCGTGGCTCGTCGAGCCGGACGGCCCCGGGATCGCCGACGGGCTGGTACACGTCCTCGAGGACGGCCCTGGGGTGTCGGAACGCGTGTCGGCAGGCCGGGTGCACGCCAGTGGCTTTACCTGGGAGGCGAGCGCGGCCGGGCACGCCCGTGTCTGGCGCACCTTGATGGGTGGATCGCTCGGGTGAAACTGCCACTTCACCCGGTCACCGCATGGGCTGGCGCCGACGGGCGGGACTAGTCTCCAAGCGTGTCCGCCTCCACTCCAGCTGTGTCCGTCCGTGGACTCGGCAAGACCTACCGCATCGGTAGTGCCGGCCACCGTCCGACGACGGCGGTCGAGGCGATCATGGCGCGGTTGCGGAGCCCGTGGGCGAAGTCGCGGTTCACCGAGTTCGACGCGCTCGACGGAGTTGATCTGGACGTCCCGTGGGGCGAGGCGCTCGGGATCGTGGGGCGGAACGGTGCGGGCAAGTCCACGCTACTCAAGCTGCTGACACGGGTGACGGCTCCCACCCGCGGTCGGATCGAGCTCCACGGACGCATGGGGAGCCTGCTCGAGGTCGGCACCGGCTTTTCGGGGGAGCTGACCGGACGGGAGAACATTTACCTCAACGGCGCGATCCTGGGGATGACGCGCAAGGAGATTCGGTCCTCGTTCGACGAGATCGTCGACTTCTCGGGCGTCGCGAAGTTCCTCGACACCCCGGTGAAGCGCTACTCGTCCGGCATGTACGTGCGTCTCGCCTTCTCCGTGGCCGCCCACCTCCGAACGGAGATCCTCGCGATCGACGAGGTGCTCGCCGTGGGGGACGCAGAGTTCCAGCGCAAGTCGTTGGCGAAGATGCGCGACGTCGCCAAGGACGGACGCACGGTTCTTTACGTGAGCCACCTCGTCCAGACGGTCACCGCACTGTGCACCAGCGCCGTCTACCTCGACCGCGGGCGGCTCACGTACGCCGGCTCGGTCGACGGTGCGCTCGACGTCTACCGGCGTAGCTTCGAGCAGTTTGCGATGGAGCAGCAGGATCCGGAGAGGAGGCCTGGCACGGGGACGCTGCGCGCGAGTTCGTTGATCCCGGCGTCCGACGTCTTCGACCCGGCAGAAAGCAAGCGGTTCGTCCTCGGCGTCGGCTCGAACCCGGATCTCGTCGGCTCGTACTTCGTCTCCATCCACGTCAACGATGCCAGCGGCGCGGTGGTCGCCCAGTGCGACTCGCGCGCGGTGGGCGGCTGGTACGAGGCGAGCAAGGAGCAGGAGATCCAGCTGACGCTGCGCGCGCCCTGGTTGAAGCCGGGGCGCTACACAGTGGACGCCTTCGTCTGTCAGACGGGAGTGCTCGACGCCTGGGAGGGAGCATCGGCCTTCGAGGTGCTCCCGGCGACCCCGTACCCCGAGATGACGCTCGACGAAGCGACGGCGCAGGGAGTCGTGCTCGCCGACTACGACTACGAGGGGCGGTGACATGGCGACCATCGTGATCACACCCCCGGGACGCCTTGGGCTGCCCCGATGGCGCGAGTTGTGGGCGGCGCGGGAGGTTCTTCTCCGCTTCGGTCTGCGGGACATCCTGCTGAGGTACCGGCAGACCGCTGTCGGTGTGGCGTGGGTCGTCGTCCAACCGTTGCTCGGTGCAGGGATCTTCGCGCTGGTCTTCGGTACCGTCGCCGATCTGCCGACCAACGGTGTGCCCTACTTTCTCTTCAGCTTCATGGGCATGCTTGCCTGGAACCTGTTCAGCCAGACGATCGCTCGGTCCTCGGCCTCGCTGGTGGCCAACCAGGCTCTCGTGGCGAAGGTCTTCTTCCCACGGTTGCTGGTGCCCTTGTCGAGTGCGCTGGGCGTGCTCCTCGACTATGCCGTGGCGCTCGGATTGGGCGTCGTCCTGCTGATCGTGTACGGGGTCAGCCCGGGGTGGGCAGTCCTGCTCCTGCCGGTCTGGACGATGCTCCTGCTCATGGTCGCGCTCGGGGTCGGGGTTGCCGCCGCCGCGATCCAGGTCAAGTATCGGGACGTCGGCTACGTGATGCCGTGGCTGCTGCAGATGGGCCTCTACGCGACTCCGGTCGCCTACTCGCTCGAGGCGCTCGAGGGATCGCCCGAGGCCGTCCAGTGGCTCTTCACAGCCAACCCTCTGACCTGGTTCCTCGAGGCGTTCCGATGGTCGCTCCTCGGTCAGGCGGCGCCTCCGCTGTGGCAGATCGTAGGAATGGTCGGTGCTGCGCTGCTCGTGCTTCTCGGCGGGACCTTGGTCTTTCAGCGCTACGAGCGACAGTTCGCGGACGTGATCTGATGCGCGCCAATGCCTACGTTCTCGCCGCTGACCCCCACTTCCTGGCGGCGAGCATCAGGTCGTACTACGACCGGGTGGAGCGGATCATTGTGTCGTACGACCGCAGCTCGACGTCGTGGACCGGAACGAGGCTTCCCGTCGACCAGTGCCTCACGATCATCAAGTCGGTCGATGTTGACGGCAAGTGTGTTCTCGCCCCCGGCGATTTTTGGCAGCCCGGCGAGGAACCGATTGCCAACGACACCTACCAGCGGCAGGTGGCGCTCGATCAGGCCGGGGAGGGCGTCGACTGGGTCCTGCAACTGGACACCGACGAAGTGATGGTGTCTCCCGACACCTTTTTCCGCATGGTGGAGCGCGCCGAGGCGGTGGGTGCCGACGCCCTCGAGTATCCCGCGCGCTGGCTCTACGCCAGGGTGGGCGACGTTCCCGGCGGTGGGCGATATCTGGAGGCGTCGACCCGCTTCTGGCGTCCTGCTGCAAGCTTTCCTGGCCCGCTCGCCATCCGTCCTGGTGTCACGTTGGACTGCGCGCGGCAGGCCTCTACCGCGGTGTCCTACAGGGTCGACATCCGGCCGTGGCACACGGATCGCGTCCAGGGTTACCAGCGCCTCGTCCATGATGTGGTCGGTGTGGACGACGCCGTCGTCCACTACTCGTGGGTGCGCCCGGACGATCAGATGCGCAGGAAGTTCGGGTGGTCCGGCCACGCAGCCACGTACTCACGTCCCGCGGTCTACCAGCGATGGGTGGAGCGCGCGCAGCGCCCTTGGAGAGCCGTCATGGCAACGCCATTCCGCAGGCATCCCGCCTGGCTGCGGCTCGTCACCATAAGACCGGAGGCGGAGGATGTCTGAGGCGCGTAACCAGCCGGACCGTCTCACGGTGAGTGTGGTGGTGCCGACGTATCGACGTCCCGAGTTCGTACGGGAATGTCTTCGACATCTCTCAGCGCTGCGGACGCCGCCCACCGAGGCCCTGGTGGTGGATGCATCGCCGGACGACCGCACTCGCGCCGTCGTCGGAGAGTGGCCGGGTGTCACTTATCTGCGGAACGATCTCGGCGCGAGCACCACGCCGGAGTCCCGGAATATCGGCCTGCAGGCGGCCACGGGTGACGTCGTCGCCTTCGTCGACGACGACGCCTACGTCGATCCGGACTGGTTGGACGAGTTGATCAGCTGCTATGCCGACCCTGAGGTCTTCGGTGTCGGCGGGCGTATCGTCAACGGCCAGTCGGGGGAGGACCGCGAAGGGCTGGACCGCATCGGGAGACTCCTGCCGGACGGTCGGCTCATGGGGTACTTTGCCGCCGATCCTGGTCGGGTGATCGACGTAGACCACCTCTTGGGCGCCAATATGTCCTTTCGCCGGGCTGCGCTCTCCGACGTCGGAGGAGTCCACGGAGGCTACCCCGGCCCCTGCATCTGCGAAGAGACGGACATCTCGCTCCGGCAGCGTGCTCTGGGTCGACGCCTGGTCTTCAACCCGCGTGCGGTGGTGCGCCACGTCTCGGCTCCCTACGCGATCAAAGGAGATCGCTTTGACCGACGGTGGCACTTCTACGCCCGCCGAAATCAGCAGGCGATGTTCATCCGCGTCTTCGGGCTGGGGTCGCCTTACCCCGCGCGCCTGGCCGGCACCCTCCTCCGCGAGCTCAAGATGCGCTGCGCCTACGTGGCGAGGGCGCTCGCGGGTCGGGTCCCAGAACTGGACCACCGTGGGAGGCTGCGTTCGCCCGCCATTGTTCTTCGCTCGGTGATCGAACTGAGCGGTCTCGTCGTCGGCACCGCCGCCGGCATCCCACAACGCCGGTCGGAACTACAGGAGAAGCAATGACCAGGTCGAAGACGGGGCGTTTTGGCGTCCGCAGCCCGTTGCGCCTGGCGGCCGCACTCTGCCTCGCGCTCGTCGCGAGCATCGGGGTGACCGGACCCGCGGCTGCCGCGGACCAGTGGTCGGGCTCGTCCAGTGCGCTGAGCCTCGACTGCACCGGCACCCCGTGCCCCTGGGGACAGCACCTCAGTGGGCAGGCCGTGGCATGGCCCGCAGACTTCGACGCGGTCGTCGGCCGCCTCGGCTACACCGCGAGCGCTCCGGCGTACCTTCCTGCCCAGCAGGCGAACGGTCTGAGGATCACGGTGCTGAGCGGGCAGGCCCAGCTCACGGCCGGTCGTCCGGATGCGGCGAACCACCGGAGCTATGCCCTCGGATCGGGTCAGAGCATCGTCGTCTCCGGCCTCGCCTCGGACGAGGTGCTCGCGGTACAGGGCAGTTCGACGTTCTCGTGGGAGATTCGACGAGACGGTGCGTCGCCGTCGCCGTCGCCGTCGCCGAGCGTTCCCCCGACGCCCTCCCCGACGCCTTCGCCCTCTCCGACGCTTTCGCCCTCTCCGACGCCCTCCCCGACGCCTTCGCCCTCTCCGACGCCCTCCCCGTCGCCGGAGCCGGGCGTGGGGACAACCTGGGAGGGCACGTCGGCAAGTGCCTCGCTAGAGTGCCAGCTCGCGGGTTGCCCCTGGGGTCCTGTGCTCTCCGGACAGGGATTGGTCTGGCCGGAGTCGCTTGAGGCAGGGTTCGCGGGCCAGAGCGGCTACACGGCCTCCAAGCGCGTGTACCTCGACGGTGAGGTCGCCGAAGGCCTCTCTATCACTCTGACCGAGGGCACCGCGGCGATCTATGTAGGCCCTCCGGACGGGGCCCACGACCTGCGGGCGGTGCTCGTGCCGGGGTCTACACGACTCGTCACGGGGGCAGCGAGCGGGACCGTGGTGAGCGTCCAGGGCACGGCCCCGTTCTCGTACGAGCTGACGATGGACGCCGAGGTTCCCGGTGAGCCCTTGGACCCGACCGATCCGGTCGAGCCCGAGCCCACCGAGCCCTGCACCGACGTCACGGTATGCGATGTGGTGACGGCCGTCGAGTCGTCCTGGCAGTGCAATATCGAAGAGTGCCACGGTTCTCCGTGGGCGGGTGCTGCGATCTCGTGGCCCACCGGTACTGCGTACTCGAGTAACGACAGGCCTGGCGACGCATCCCGCACTGCGTTCGACGTGAACGGCCAGGAGCTGCACCCATACGCAGGCTCATGGATCGACGGGTGTCAGGTCGAGGTCGTGTGGGGCACGGTGCTCGTCGTGGAGTGGCGCCGGGGTGCGAACGACTGGCGCGAGACGCTGCTGTCGCCGGGCGACACCTACACCGTTGATCTCCGAGGAGACGAGGACGGCGCGCTCATCGAGGGGTACCCGTTCGGTTTCGGAGTACGGCTCACCACGTGCGACCCGCAACAACTCGCAGACCTGTGATCATCAGTCGACGCCGTTTCCTGGCCCTGGCAGGAGTGGTCTCGGGCACGACGCTGATCGCGTGCTGTTCGACTCCGGATCCAGAGGTTCCTGACGTGGCGCTCGAGCGCTGGACCGGCGGCGATCTGCCCCTGGTGGCGGGTGTCTCTGCGGACGGCCGGCGCCTGGTCGACGAGAACGGCTCGCCGTTGCTCGTGCTTGCGGACACGGTGTGGACCATGTCCGGTGTCTACACGGCCGAGCAGCTCGGGAAGTACTTCAGCGAGCGTCAGGCGCAGGGTTTCAATGCGGTCCAGACCTCCGCACTACCGTTTCATATCGACGGTTCAGGCAACCGTGTCGACGGTTGCATCGACGGGCAGCAAGCGTTCGTCGACGGCGACATCACGCGGTGGGACGAAGGGTACTGGACCCGGCTGGACACGCTTCTCGACGAAGCGAGCAAACGCGGCTTCTCCGTTCTCCTGGGAGCGATGGGCCCGCTGCTTGCCTACGGCATCGGTGACCCGGCCGAAAGCCGTGAGTTTGGCCGGATGCTGGGGGACCGGTACGGCGGCCGGCCCGGGATCATCTGGCTCTTCGGCGTCGACTACGCAAGCTCCGAGTGGGACCTCCTCGACCCGAGCCTTTTGGAATGCCTCGATGGCCTGCGGGACGCGGGTGCCGATCAGCCCGCCACCGTCCAGTACCACAACAACAGCTCGCTCTCCGTCGACAACGCCCGTTGGGGGGGACGCGTCGAGGTCCAGGCCGCCTACACGTATGCCCCCACCTACGCCGTCGTGCGCAAGGGGTACGAGCTCGCTGAGGGCCCGGTGGCGCTCGTCGAGTCCAACTTCGAGGACGAGAACAACACAGCTGGGCCGGACACCACTTCCGAGACGATCCGGCGGCAGGTGTTGTGGACCTACACGAGTGGGGGCGCCTATGCCGCCTACGGGCGGCGCGACGTCTGGCAGTCGCGGGGCGATTTCCTCGATGCCTTGGGGTCGACCGCCGTCGCGCAGCTGGGTCTGATCCGTGCCCGTGTCGAGACGCTCGACTGGTCCGCGTGGGTCCCTGACCTCGCTGGCGAGGTGCTCGTCGACGGGTCGGGGGAGGACGTCCGGAGCGGTTCGCAGCTCGACGGTACGGCCGACATGCTCGAGTCGGACTTTGCGACGTGCGCCGCGACGCCGGACCGGTCTCAGGTCGTGGTGTACCTCCCGACAGCCCGCCCGGTGCGGCTGGATCTCGGCGACAGCGAGGTCCATGCGGTTTGGTGGGACCCGACCACGGGGGCGGAGTCGGGGGTTCGCCCTGACGACTCGGGGTGGTTCGAACCTCCTGAGGGTCGGCATTCCGACGACGCCACCGATTGGCTACTCGTCGTGGACCGTGTCGCCGCTGGTTGATCGACGTAGCCCGTTCCTCGTGCCGGCTCAGTCGGGCCGGAGTCGCAACGCGTAGACGGTCATCGCCCCCCACGCTGCGACCAGGAATACCGACCCGAGGGTGTCACTCGGCCGGTGGGCATGTGTGGCCACGCTGGCGACCGCGGCGAGAAGGACGATCAACCCTGCCGAGTACGCGGTGACCGTGTCGTTCCAGGACGTGGGCCGCAGCCACCACGCGGCCAGGCAGAGGGCCGCGACTGCCGTGACATGCGTGCTCGGAAACGTGTTGTGCGCGTAGACCGGGTGGGCGAGCTCGGAAGGCCGACTGAGGAGGAGGTCGCGCAGCACCAGGCTGGATGCGATGGCGCACGGTATCGCCACCGCCGCGGCAACGACGCCGCGCCACCGCCGCCGCGCGACTCCGATCATGCCGAGAACTCCCACCGCTGCGGCGAGCAGGAACGGGAGAGCGCCGCGGATCACTCCCAAGGCCGCAGCGACGGCACTGGTGTCGGGAGTTCCGGCCCAGCCTGCGACCAGACCGAGTACAGCGCCGTCGACCGAACGTCCCGCTGGCGTGTGGACGGCCAGACCGTAGACGAGAGCGGCTCCGGCAGCTGCGAGCACGGCGCTGATCGGATCGCGCCATCCGGAGCTATTCCGACTCATTCGTCGATCGTCGCCCGGGCATCGGCAACGGTCGAGGGTGAAGTTGCCGATCCGGAGGTGCTTCGTGGACAGAGATGGGTGTCGGCTTCCCGGCGTAACCTAGGACGGTCAGCCCGCACGCCCCGTCCCGGGGCGAGGTGGGCCCGTCGTCGCGCGCTCGAAGGACTTCCATGAACCTCACCGGCATCGTCCCCGCTCTCCTCGACGACCCCGGAGCGGCCGCCGCCCTCGAGGCGGTCCGGGCCGGGGGAGAGGTCGACGTGGTCGGGCCGAAGGGCGTCCGCCCCCCGCTGCTGGCTGCGGCCGCGGAGCAGCGTCCCCTGGTGGTCGTCACCGCGACGGGCCGCGACGCCGACGAGCTGGCCGCGAGCCTGCGCGCCTACCTGCCGGACGACCGCGCCGACGACGTGGCCGTGCTGCCGGCCTGGGAGACGTTGCCGCACGAGCGCCTCAGCCCCCGCGCGGACACGGTGGCCAAGCGTCTGGCGGTCTTCCGGCGTCTGGCGCACCCCACGGAGCGGCGTGGCCAGGCCGGTCCCGTGAACATCCTCGTGATGCCGGTGCGTGCCCTGCTGCAGCCGGTGGTCGAGGGTCTGGGCGAGCTGGTCCCGGTGGAGCTCCGCACCGGCCAGGAGGCCGACCTGACCGCGGTCGGCGACGCCCTCGTGGCCGCCGCGTACACCCGGGTGGACATGGTGGAGCGTCGCGGCGAGTTCGCGGTGCGCGGCGGGATCCTGGACGTCTTCCCGCCGACGGAGGACCACCCGCTGCGCATCGAGTTCTGGGGCGACGAGGTCAGCGAGATCCGCTGGTTCGCCGTCGCCGACCAGCGCTCGCTGGAGATCGCCGGGCACGGCCTGTGGGCCCCGCCGTGCCGCGAGATCCTGCTGACGGCGTCGGTGCGTGCCCGCGCCGCGGACCTGGTCCAGCAGCTGCCGGGCGCCACGGACATGCTGGACAAGCTCGCCGCGGGCGTGGCGGTGGAGGGCATGGAGTCCCTCGCGCCGGTGCTGGTGGACCGGATGGTGCCGGTCCTGGAGCTGGTGCGCGAGGACGCGCTGCTGGTCCTCGACGAGCCGGAGCGGGTCCGTCGTCGAGCGCACGACCTGGTCGCCACCACGGAGGAGTTCCTCGCGGCCGCGTGGACGGGCGCGGTGGCCGGGGCGGACGCCCCGATCGACCTGTCGGCGGCGTCGTTCGCCACGTTCGCCGAGACGCGTGAGGTGGCGGCCCGCCGCGGGCTCGGCTGGTGGACGCTCTCGGCCTTCTCCCTGGAGGGCGCGGAGACCGGGGACGACGACGGCACGGACCTCGCGTCGTCGGCCCCGGTCGTGCTGGGGGACGACGGCGGCACCACCGTGACGATCGCGGCACGCGACGTCGAGTCCTACCGCGGGGACGTCGCGCGGGCGCTCGACGACGTCCAGGGGCTGCAGAAGGCCGGCTGGCACCTGGTGCTCACCACGGAGGGTCCCGGACCGGCCCGGCGCATGGTCGAGCAGCTCGGCGCGGCCGACACCGCGGCCCGCCTGTCCACAGACCTGACCGACCGGCCCGAGGGCGGCGTCGTGCATGTCGTCCCGGCGCTCGTGGGCAAGGGGTTCGTGGTCCCCGAGCTGCGGCTCGCCGTGTTCAGCGAGGCCGACCTGACAGGTCGCCAGGGGTCGACCACCCGCGACATGCGCAAGATGCCCTCGCGGCGGCGCAACGTCGTCGACCCGCTGCAGCTCCAGGCCGGGGACTACGTCGTGCACGAGCAGCACGGTGTGGGCCGGTTCGTCGAGATGGTGCAGCGCACCCTCGGGGCGGCCGGCAACCGGGCGACCCGCGAGTACCTGGTCATCGAGTACGCCTCCTCCAAGCGCGGGCACCCGGGAGACCGGCTGTTCGTGCCGATGGACCAGCTCGACCAGGTCACCAAGTACACCGGCGGCGAGGCGCCCAGCCTGAACAAGATGGGCGGCGCCGACTGGAAGAACACCAAGTCTCGCGCCCGCAAGCACGTCAAGGAGATCGCGAGCGAGCTGATCCGCCTGTACTCGGCGCGCATGGCCACCGAGGGGCACGCGTTCGGCCCGGACACGCCGTGGCAGCGCGAGCTCGAGGACGCGTTCGCCTACATCGAGACGCCCGACCAGCTCGTCACCATCGACGAGGTCAAGGCCGACATGGAGAAGACGGTACCCATGGACCGGCTGATCTGCGGCGACGTCGGCTACGGCAAGACCGAGATCGCGATCCGGGCGGCGTTCAAGGCGGTCCAGGACGGCAAGCAGGTCGCCGTGCTGGTGCCGACCACCCTGCTCGTCCAGCAGCACTTCGACACGTTCTCCGAGCGGTACGCCGGGTTCCCCGTCAACGTCCGCGCGCTGTCCCGGTTCCAGAGCACCAAGGAGTCCGCCGAGACGCTCGAAGGGCTCAAGGACGGTTCGGTCGACGTCGTCATCGGCACCCACCGCCTCATCACCGGCTCGGTGCACTTCAAGAGCCTCGGCCTGGTGGTCGTCGACGAGGAGCAGCGGTTCGGCGTCGAGCACAAGGAGACCCTCAAGCAGCTGCGCACCAACGTCGACGTCCTGGCCATGTCCGCCACGCCGATCCCACGCACCCTGGAGATGGCCGTCACCGGCATCCGCGAGATGTCCACCCTCGCCACGCCCCCGGAGGAGCGCCACCCCGTGCTCACCTACGTCGGCGCCTACGAGGAGAAGCAGATCTCGGCGGCCGTGCGCCGCGAGCTCCTGCGCGAGGGCCAGGTGTTCTACATCCACAACAAGGTCGAGTCCATCGACCGGCAGGCCGCGCGCCTCCGCGAGCTCGTCCCCGAGGCCCGCGTCGGCGTCGCGCACGGCAAGATGAGCGAGTCCCAGCTCGACCAGATCATCCGCGCCTTCTGGGAACGCGAGATCGACGTCCTGGTCTGCACCACGATCGTCGAGACGGGCCTGGACATCTCCAACGCGAACACGCTCATCCTGGAGCGTGCCGACACGTTCGGGCTGTCCCAGCTGCACCAGCTGCGCGGCCGGGTGGGCCGCGGACGCGAACGCGCCTACGCCTACTTCCTCTACCCGCCCGAGCGGCCGCTGACCGACACCGCCCACGACCGGCTCGCCACCATGGCCGCACACACCGACCTCGGCGCCGGCATGCAGATCGCCATGAAGGACCTCGAGATCCGCGGCGCCGGCAACCTGCTCGGAGGCGAGCAGTCCGGGCACATCGCCGGCGTCGGATTCGACCTCTACGTCCGCATGGTCGGCGAGGCCGTGGCCGCGTTCCGCGGCGACCGCGAGGAGGAGCAGCCCGAGGTCACCATCGAGCTGCCCGTCGACGCACACCTGCCCGAGTCGTACATCGCCACCGAGCGCCTCCGCCTCGAGGCCTACAAGAAGATCGCCGCCGCGCACGACTCGGCGGCGCTCGCGGAGATCCGCGCCGAGCTCACCGACCGGTACGGCACGCTCCCGGAACCCACCGAGGCGCTCTTCGAGGTCGCCGAGTTCCGCAACCACGCCCGGCGGGCCGGCCTGACGGACATCACCGCACAGGGCAAGCACATCCGGTTCGCCCCGGTGGACCTGCCCGAGTCGGCCCAGCTCCGGCTCAAGCGGCTCTATCCGGGCACCATCCTCAAGCCTGGCATCCGCGCCGTCCTCGTGCCGTTCCCGACGACCGCGCGCATCGGCGGCAAGCCGCTGCGTGGAGCCGCGCTGCTGGAGTGGGCGCGTCAGCTCATCGACGGGGTGATCCTCGGGGAGGTGGCGGCCGCCGCGGCGGCGGGCTCGCGGTAGCCGAGCTGCCGTCCCGGTCAGGCCTCGTCGAGACGCTGGACCACGGTCCGGGCGATCTCGAGGCTCGCCGTCGCCGCGGGTGAGGGAGCGTTGAGCACGTGCACCTGCCGGGGCCCGGTCAGGATCCGGAAGTCGTCGACGAGGCGCCCGTCGCGCTCGAGCGCCTGGGCCCGCACGCCCGAGGGCGCGGGGACGAGGTGCTGACGTTCGATCATCGGTGCCAGGCGCTGCAACGAGCGCACGAACGCGCGCCGGGACAACGAGCGGACGACCTCGCGGGCACCCGGCACGACGTGGTGCGCCCCGAGCGCCCACAGTCCCGGCCAGGAGAGCGAGTCGAAGACGTCACCCGGGACGACGTCCCGCCATCGGTACCCCTCGCGGGCGAGGGCGAGCACGGCGTTGGGGCCGGCGTGCACGCTGCCGTGCAGCGTGGGCGTCAGATGGACGCCCAGGAAGGGGAACCGAGGATCCGGCACCGGGTAGACCGGGTTCGTCACGACGTGGGCGGCATCCCCGACGAGGTCGAAGTACTCCCCGCGGAATGGCACGATCCGGACGTCGGGCGCGAGACCGCAGGTCTCGGCGAACCGGTCCGCGTACAGACCCGCGCACGCGACCAGGGCGTCGACCACGATCTCCTCGGCCCGGTTGTTGCCGGTGCCCGCGGACTCGACATCGATCGCCATGCCGCCCCCTGACGACGGCCTGGCGCCGACCACCCGGACGCCGCACCGGACCTCCCCGCCGTGCTGCGCGACGTCGTCGGCCAACGCCCGGCACACGGCCGGGTAGTCGACGATGCCCGTGGACGCCACATGCAGCGCGCCGACGCCCCGCACGTGGGGTTCGATCCTGCTGAGCTCCGTCGCTGCGACGCGGCGCAGGGGCACACCGTTGGCGGTCCCGCGTCGCTCGAGCTCGGCGAGCGCCGGGAGCTCGGAAGCGTCGGTCGCCACGACGAGCTTGCCGGTGGTGCGCACGTCGATGCCTCGCTCCTGGGCGAACCGGGTCATGGAGGCTGCACCGGCCGTACCGAGCCGAGCCTTGAGCGACCCAGGAGCGTAGTAGAGCCCGGAGTGGATGACTCCCGAGTTGCGGCCCGTCTGATGGCGGGCGATGCCCTGTTCCTTCTCCAGGACGACGACGTCGTCGCCGCGGGCCGCCAGCCGCGCGGCCACGGCGAGCCCGATGATCCCTGCACCGACGACGGCGATTCTCCGCACGGGCTCATGGTTCCGCATCCAGCGCGGCCGTGTGGCCCGGTGGCGGGTGATCTTCTCCGGCGCGCAGCTCAGCCGAAGTCCGCCGCTGTCGCGTGCTCGACGTCGATCAGGAACGCCATGCGTTCCTCGCCGCGCGGGTACGGCGCGCCGGTGTAGGCGTCGGCGATCCGGTCGACGATCGTCCAGCCCGCCGCCCCGTCGACCGTCCGGGCCACGCGACCCCGCAGCATCGCCATCTCCCAGGGGCGCTCGGTGTGTGCCACCGACACGGCGACGCGCGGGTCGCGCGCGACGTTGCGGGCCTTGCGGGACCCGGGGCCGGTGAGGAAGGCGAGGCGGTCGTCCTCCCAGGCGACCCAGAGGGGCACGACGTGCGGGGAGCCGTCGGGCAGCAGCGTGGCGAGGTGGGCGACGTGGGTGCCGGCGACGAGGGTCCGGGCGAGCTCGGGGACGTGGGCGGGGCCGTCGGAGTTCGTTGCGCTCATCCCGGGTGGACCGGCCCCGGCGGCGCGACTCATCGCCGCCGTCGTTGAGCGGACGGTTCTACCCTGGCCCCATGACCCCGACGGAGCAGGTCGTCATCCATGTCGTCGCGGACTCCACGGGTGACACGGGTGCCCGCGTGGCCCGTGCCGTGCAGTCGCAGTACCCGGGCCTGGACGTCGCTGTGGTGCGCCATCCTCGCCTGCACAGCCAGGAGGGCCTGGACGACGTCGTCGAGCAGCTCCGCGCGGATCCGGCGCCGGCGGTGGTCTACTGCACGGTCGTCGACGAGACGTTGCACCAGCAGGTGCTGGACCGGTGCGCGGAGCTCGGCATCCCGTGCGCGGACCTGCTGACGCCGGCGCTGGACGCCGTGGCGGAACGGACCGGCGCCACCCCGACGCGCCTGGTGCAACCCGTGGGACTCGCGGCCGACTACTTCGAACGCATCCACGCCATGGAGTTCGCCATCGCGAACGACGACGGCAACGCGACGCCGGAGGGTCTCGCGGAGGCGCAGATCGTCCTGGTGGGGGCCTCACGCACCGGCAAGACGCCGCTGTCGATGTACCTGGGCTATCTCGGGTACCGCACGGCGAACATCCCCCTGGTCGCGGGGGTGGCGCCGCCGTCGGTGCTCGGGTCGATCGACCGCTGGAAGATCGTCGGCCTGACGATCGATCCGGAGCGCTTGCTGACGATCCGACGACGGCGGGTGGACCTCATGGGTGCCGGGCGGCAGGACGGCGGTCGCCTGGGTGGCTACGCGGACCTCGCCCGCATCCTCGAGGAGCTCGACGACATCGCCGCCACGCAGCGGCGTCTGGGCTGTCCCGTGCTGGACACGACGTCTCTCGCGCTGGAGGAGGCGGCGGGTCGCATCATCGACCTGGTGACAGCGCGGCGCCGGGCCAATACAGTCCTGTCCGAGCACGTCGACGGGCGCAGCACACCCACCTCGCCCGGAGCCGAGACGGAGGCGAGGAAGCCATGAGCGACCAGTCCGAGCAGGCCCGCACCGACCAGTCCGACGGCGCAGCGCCCGGGAGCCCCGGGGAACGTCGGCTCGTGTACGACCTCGCGGAGGGCAGCGCCGCGATGAAGCCGTTGCTGGGCGGCAAGGGCGCCGGCGTGGCGGAGATGAGCCGCATCGGGGTGCCGGTGCCCGACGGGTTCACGGTCACGACCGCGGCGTGCGTGGCGGCGATGGAGGCGGGCGGCACCTGGCCGGACGGGCTCTGGGAGGAGATCCTCGCCCGGCTCGACGCGTTGGAGGAGCGCACCGGCCGGCGCCTGGGGGCCGCGGAGCGCCCGCTGCTGGTGTCGGTGCGCTCGGGTGCGGTGATCTCCATGCCCGGGATGATGGACACGATCCTCAACCTGGGGATCTCGGACGAGTCCGTCGTCGCGCTGGCCACCGAGTCCGGCAGCCCGCGGTTCGCCTGGGACTGCTACCGGCGGTTCCTGCAGATGTACGGCGAGGTCGTCGAGGGGGTGCCGGCGCACGCCTTCTCCGACGAGATCGCCGCGCTCAAGGGGCGCCGCGGCGTCGAGCAGGACACCGACCTGACGGTCGAGGACCTGCAGGAGCTCGTCGAGACGTTCCGGACCGTCGCGCTGCGGCACACCGGTGAGGAACTGCCGACCGACCCGCGTGAGCAGCTGCGCCGGGCGGTGCACGCCGTCTTCGCCTCCTGGGACACCCCGCGGGCCGGGGTCTACCGCAAGGCCCACGACATCCCCGACGACCTGGGCACCGCCGTCAACGTCATGCAGATGGTGTTCGGCAATCGGGGCGACACCTCAGCCACCGGGGTGTGCTTCACGCGCAACCCGTCCACGGGCGCGAAGGAGCTCTACGGCGAGTTCCTCGTCAACGCCCAGGGGGAGGACGTCGTCGCCGGCATCCGCACGCCGCTGCCCCTGGCGCAGATGGAACGGGTGCTCCCGGACGCCTACGGCGAGCTGCTCGACACGATGAACCGTCTGGAGCAGCACTACGGCGACATGCAGGACATCGAGTTCACGGTCGACGACGGCAAGCTCTACCTGCTGCAGACCCGCACCGGGAAGCGCACGGCGGCGGCCGCGCTCAAGGTGGCCCGCGACCTGGTGGCCGAGGGGGTCATCGACCGGGAGACGGCGCTGCGGCGCATCGAGCCCGCCCAGCTCGACCAGCTGCTGCACCCCGGGCTGGACCCGGAGCACGGTCGGGAGCCGCTGACGCGCGGTCTCAACGCCTCGCCCGGTGCGGGTGTGGGGACGGTGGTGTTCGACGCCGACACCGCGGCCGAGCGCGGCGGTGCCGGCGAGCCGGTGGTCCTGGTGCGTTGGGAGACCACCCCCGACGACATCCACGGCGTCATCGCCGCGCAGGGGGTCCTGACGTCGCACGGGGGCATGACCTCGCACGCCGCCGTCGTCGCGCGCGGGATGGGCAAGCCGTGCGTCGCCGGCGCCGGGGACCTGCACATCGATGTCGAGGCCCGCACCGTCGCCGTGGGGGACACGGTGCTCACCGAGGGTGACACGATCACCATCGACGGCACCACCGGTGAGGTCTTCGCCGGGGCGCTGGAGCTGGTGCCGCCGCAGATCACCGACGACTTCACCGAGGTGCTGTCCTGGGCGGACGACGTGCGGCGCCTCGGCGTGCGGGCCAACGCGGACACCGGGGCCGACGCCGCCAAGGCCCGCGAGCTCGGTGCCGAGGGGATCGGGCTGTGCCGCACCGAGCACATGTTCATGGACGCCGAACGGCTCCCGGCGGTGCAGGCGATGATCCTCGCCGAGAAACCGGAGGAACGCGCCGAGGCCCTGGAGCGCCTCCTGCCGATGCAGCAGGCGGACTTCACCGAGCTCTTCACGGCGATGAGCGGGCTCCCGGTCACGATCCGGCTCATCGACCCGCCGCTGCACGAGTTCCTGCCCGACCTCGTCGAGCAGTCCGTGCTGGTCCAGCGGTTGGAGGACTCGGGGGTGACGGGCCGCGAGCTCGACGACGCCCGCACGGTGCTCGGGCATGTCAAGCGGCTCAGCGAGATGAACCCGATGCTGGGGACCCGCGGGGTGCGGCTCGCGCTGCTGTACCCGGAGATCGCGCGGATGCAGGTGCGGGCGATCGCGCGGGCCGCGGCCGCGGTGCGCGAGCAGGGCGGTGACCCGCGCGTGGAGATCATGGTGCCGCTGGTCGGTTTCGACGAGGAGCTGCGCCGCATGCGTGCCGTCGTCACCGAGACGTGGGCCGAGGAGACGGCCGGTGCCGACGTGCCGCACACGGTGGGGACGATGATCGAGCTGCCGCGGGCGGTCCTCGTCGCCGACGCGATCGCCGAGCACGCCGACTTCTTCTCGTTCGGCACCAACGACCTGACGCAGACGACGGTCGGCATCTCGCGCGACGACGCCGAGGGCTCGTTCCTCAACGCCTACGTCGACGGCGGGATCCTGCCCGCCAACCCGTTCGCGAGCATCGACGTCGACGGCGTGGGCGAGCTGGTCCGCCTGGGCGTGCGCAAGGGACGCGGCACGACGCCGGACCTCAAGACCGGCGTGTGCGGCGAGCACGGGGGAGACCCGGCGTCCATCGCCCTGTTCGACGAGATCGGCCTGGACTACGTGTCCTGCTCGCCGTACCGGGTGCCGATCGCCCGCCTCGCGGCCGCCCAGGTCACGCTCGACCGCCCCGCGAGGTAGGGCACCTCTCGCCGAGGTAGGCAATCTTCCCGCGAGGTAGGGCACGGAATCGTGCCCTACCTCGCGGGAACCTTGCCTACCTGAGCGGTGCCCGGCCTACCTCGCGGGAAGATTGCCTACCTCGGCAGAGGACCGGCCGGTCGTCAGGCGGCCTCGGAGACCTTCCCGCTCGCGATCCGCAGGCGCCGCTGGGCCCGTCGGGCGACGGCGGAGTCGTGCGTGACCATGACGATGGTCAGCCCCTGCTCCTTCCACAGCACTTCGAGGAGCTCGACGATCTCGTCGCGCGTGGCCTCGTCGAGGTTGCCGGTCGGTTCGTCGGCGAGCAGGACGGTCGGCTCCTTGACCAGCGCCCGGGCGATGGCGACCCGCTGCTGCTGCCCGCCGGACAGCTCCCCGGGCAGGTGGTCGGCACGCTCGCCGAGGCCGACCGACTCCAGCGCCGCGAGCGAGCGCCGCGCACGGTCGGCCGCCGGCACGCCGAGCGGCACCAGCGCGGTGCCGACGTTCTCCACGGCCGTGAGCGTCGGGATCAGGTTGTAGTGCTGGAACACGAATCCGAGGTTCTTCGCGCGGGCCTTGGTGAGCGCGCCGTCGGACAGCCTCGCCAGGTCGTCCCCGGCGAGCACGACGCGGCCCGACGTCGGACGGTCGAGCCCGCCGAGCATCTGCAGCAGGGTGGACTTGCCGCCGCCGGTGGGACCCTGGATCGCGACGAGCTCGCCGTCGCCGATCTCCAGGTCCACCGACTGCAGGGCGTGGACGGTGCGCTTGCCGGTGTAGGTCTTGGTGACGTCCGTGAGCTGGTACATGCGGGTTCCTCTCAGGCGAGCGAGCGAAGGGCTTCGGCGGGGCGGAGACGGGCGGCGCGCCAGCCGCCGACGACGCCGGCGAGCAGCCCGCCGAGGACGGCGAGCCCGACGGCGGCGACCACGATCCACACGGAGACCGGTGCGGAGAGCACCACGTCGACGGCGCTGGAGGCGGCATCGGCGACCTGCCCGAAGGGACCGCCCCCACCGGCGCCGGGGCCGCCACCGGACGCACCGCCGTCGGGCAGCTGTCCGCCGCCGGCCTGACCGCCGGCATCGGGGCCGCCGAACGAGAAGCCGCCGGCACCGGAAGCACCGGTCAACGTGATCCCGGCGAGGTTGATGCCGAGGACGGCCAGGGCGCCGAGTGCGACGCCGGCCACGCCGCCGATCAGACCCTGGACCACCGACTCGCCGGCCACCTGCCCGACGACGCGGCCCTTGGACCAGCCGATCGCCTTGAGGGTCCCGAGCTCGCGGGTGCGGCGGTTGACGCCGGAGACGGTGAACAGGATGGCCAGGCCGAACGCCGCGGCGAGCACCACGATGCTCAGCCAGGTGCCGAGGGTGGAGACCAGCGACGACGCCGTGGACAGCGAGCCCGTGACGTCCCCGGCCAGGTCGGAGCTGGTGGAGACCGAGGCGTCGGGCAGCTCGGCGGCGATGGCGTCGGCGACCGCGTCGACGTTGTCGGCGGAGTCCACCGCGACGTAGACGTCGGTGACCTGGCCGTCGAGGTCGGCGAGCTCCTGGGCGAGCGTCAGCGGCACGTACACGTCCGACGCGGTGGCGACGCCATCGCCGGTGGTGGAGCCGACCGTGCCGACCACCTCGACGTCGGTGCCGCCGACGTCGATCGTGTCGCCGACGGCGATCTCGGCGGTCTCGGCGTAGGTCGCATCCAGCACGGCGGCCTCGGTGTCCCCGTCCTCGAGGCCGCGACCGTCGGCCACCTCGAGGGTCGTGAGCGGCCCGACGGCGGTCACCGCGGGGTCCACGCCGGTCACCGTGAACGAGTCGACCTCGAACGCGCTGCCCCCGGCGCCGTCCGCGCCACCGGTGGTGCCGTCGTCGGACCCGTCCTGCGTGCCCTCACCGGGCGCCGCGCCGGGCTGCCCGCCGGACTCCATCTGCTCGCGCATCGCCTCGAAGTCCGGCATCTCGCCGCTGAACGACGTGCTGGACAGGGTCAGCGTCGCGGCGGCGCCGGAGACGTGCTCGACGCCGGTGATCGATGTCAGCGCGGTGTCGTCGAACGACGAGCTGCCCCGCTCGACCGTCAGCTGCGACTGGTCCAGGGAGCGGGTGCCCTCCTCGTCGGCCTCGCCGGACTCGGCGTCGAACTCGAAGCGTCCCGGGCCTCCTCCGCCGCCCGGCGCCCCGGCCTGCGTGACGGTCACGTCGGTGCCGACGCCGTAGACGGACTCGAGCACGGACGCCTGGGCGTCCCGCACGCCGGACGACACCGACGAGACCACCATGACCAGGGCGATCGCGACGGCCAGGCCGACGGCGACGACCGTCGTCTGCTTGCGGCGGTGCCGCAGCTCGCGGCGTAGATAGGTCAGGAACATGCCACTCCTTGTCCGAGGGGCGCAGCGGCCCGCGGGGTCCGACGTCGTCGGAGCCTGTCGGGGCCGGAACCTACGGAGCGAACCTGGCGCGGACCTGCCACGAACCTGTGACAGACCTGTGAAGGGCCAGTTCAGGGAGTCGGCTGGGAGCGTGCTGGACGACGACGGACGGGTGGCGTGGCCGTCCTACTCCGGTGAGCGGGTGCCCAGCTCGCCGGCGATCCGACGCTCGATCGCCTCGGTCGCCGGGTCCGGCAGCACGAGGATTCCCTCGAGCTCCTTCGTGGCCCGGCGATAGGCGGACTGCCGTTCGGCGTGGCTGGCGCCCGGGTCGTCGGCCAGGGCCAGCAGCTTCTTCGCCCGGTCCAGGGCGCGCCGCTCCTCGGCGGTGAAGTCCGAGGCCTGACGGCGCTTCGCCTCGCGCTCGGCGACGTCGAACGTGAGCTGATACTCCAGGACGGCGGTGCGGTAGCGGTCCAGCAGGTGCCGGTCGCGCAGCTCGGCGGGGTCCTCGGGGCGCAGCTCCTCGGCCGCCCGCCGGGCCCGGTGGAAGTCGACGGTGACCGGTTCCCGCATGTCCGTCATGAGGGGGTAGTCGAGCACCTTGACGGCGTCGAGCTCGTAGTCGAGCCAGCGGTGCTCGGTCTCGTCGTGCACGGCCAGCGCCCGGTCGATCTCGCGCTGCATCGACTCCGCGGACTCCGCCGCCGCCACCTGGCCGCCGTGCTTGATCCGGTACATCTCGATCTTGTCGCGGCGGCGCCGCTCGTCCCACGCCCGCAACCCGCTGGCCCACGCGCCCACGACGCCGCTGAGCGGGAAGACGAGCCACCAGTACGAGCCGAGGAAGTCCCAGAAGCCGTCCACGTCTTCACGATAGTGCGGGGCCCGCGGCCGGGACGGTGGTGACCGACAGGTGGTCGGGGGCGCAGGCACCCGGCGTCAGGGCTACGCTGGGGGCGTCAACCCTCCATCGTCGTGGGCGTCGGCTGCCCCGGACGCACCGCGTCCGAGCCTGGCCCCGATAGCCCGCGAGCCCTGTCAGAAGGAGCATCCGTGGCAAGCATCGAAGCCGTTGGCGCGCGCGAGATCCTGGACTCTCGTGGAAACCCGACCGTGGAGGTGGAGATCGCCCTCGACGACGGCACCTTCGCCCGTGCCGCGGTCCCGTCCGGCGCCTCGACCGGCGCCTTCGAGGCCGTCGAGCGGCGTGACGGCGACGCCGAGCGCTACCTGGGCAAGGGTGTCGAGGGTGCGGTCAACGCCGTCATCGACGACATCGCGCCCGAGCTGATCGGCTACGACGCCGAGGAGCAGCGCCTCATCGACCAGACCCTCATCGAGCTGGACGCCACCCCGAACAAGGGCAAGCTCGGCGCCAACGCGATCCTGGGCGTCTCCCTGGCCGTGGCGAAGGCCGCCGCCAAGAGCGCCGGTCTGGACCTGTTCCGCTACGTCGGCGGCCCGAACGCGCACGTCCTGCCCGTGCCGATGATGAACATCCTCAACGGCGGGTCCCACGCGGACTCGAACGTGGACATCCAGGAGTTCATGATCGCCCCGATCGGCGCGACCTCGTTCAAGGAGGCGCTGCGCACCGGCGCCGAGGTCTACCACGCCCTGAAGTCGGTGCTGAAGGCCGAGGGCCTGGCCACCGGTCTCGGCGACGAGGGCGGCTTCGCCCCGAACCTTTCGAGCAACCGTGCGGCGCTCGACCTGATCATCACCGCCATCGAGAAGGCCGGCTACACGCCGGGCACCGACGTGGCGCTGGCGCTCGACGTGGCCGCCACGGAGTTCTTCTCCGACGGCACGTACCACTGGGAGGGCGGCGCGAAGTCGCCCGAGGAGCTGATCTCCTTCTACGAGGAGCTCGTCCGCGACTACCCGCTGGTCTCCATCGAGGACCCGCTGTCCGAGGACGAGTGGGACTCCTGGTCGGCGCTCATGGACAAGGTCGGCGACAAGGTCCAGATCGTCGGCGACGACCTGTTCGTCACCAACCCCGAGCGTCTGGCCAAGGGCATCGAGACGAAGGCTGCGAACTCGCTGCTGGTCAAGCTCAACCAGATCGGCTCGCTCACGGAGACCCTCGACGCCGTGACGCTGGCGCAGCGCAACGGCTTCACCACGATGACCTCGCACCGCTCCGGCGAGACCGAGGACACCACGATCGCGGACCTGTCGGTGGCCACCAACGCCGGCCAGATCAAGACCGGTGCCCCGGCCCGCGGCGAGCGGATCAACAAGTACAACCAGCTCCTGCGCATCGAGGACGCGCTGGACGACGCCGGTCGCTACGCCGGGCGTTCGGCCTTCCCGCGCTTCCAGGGCTGACCCTCGCGTCGCCCGTCCCGCGAGATAGGCGATCTTCTCGCGAGGTAGGCAACCTCTCCGCGAGGTAGGCCCGGACCTGCTGAGGTAGGCGACCTTGCGGTGAGGTAGGCGAGTTCGCCCGCGGTACGACGACGGCCGGTGACTTCCGTGCGGAGGTCACCGGCCGTCGTCGTACCGCGGAGCGGCCGCAGCCCTGCCGTGCGCCGTACCGCCGTGCGCCGTACCGCCCGAGCCGGCGGCGTGCTGCCTACCTCACCGCAAGGTCGCCTACCTCGCGAGAGGATCGCCTACCTCGCGGGAGGGCGGGCGCGCCGACCAGCATCCACCGGCCTCGGCGCCCGGTTTGGGACGATCGGCCCGTGGCCTCCCGTCGACCGTCCGCACCGCGCCGCCCCGCCTCCCGGCCGGGCGCCCGCTCGACCGCGCGCTCCGGGGCCCGGACCACCGCACGCTCCCGGAGCACGGGGGCGACCCGCACCGCCTCGAACGCGACGAAGCCGCCCCGCCGCCCCTCGGGCCCGGCCCGCGACGAGCGCCGGCGCAGCCGCCTGGGACTGGTGCTGCCGGAGGTCCTGACCGTCCGGCTCCTCGTCCTCGGCGTGGTGCTCATGCTGTCGTTCGTGCTGCTGCTGCCCACCGTGCGCGGCGCCGTCCAGCAGCAGGCGGAGATCGACCGGCTCGAGGCCGAGCTGAGCGCCCACCGTGCGGAGCTGTCCGAGCTGGAGGACGAGCTGGCGCGCTGGGACGACCGCACCTACGTCGTCCAGCAGGCCCGCAGCCGGCTCAACTACGTGCTGCCGGGGGACACGGCGTGGCGGGTGGTGGACGGCGACGCGGTGTCCGACGGCGGCACCACCGCGACGGACGACGCCCCGCAGCCGGTGGCCACGGGCACCCCGGCGGTCCCCTGGTACCAGGGGATGTGGGAGTCGGTGCAGGTGACCGACGAGGTCGGCGCGGACGCCGTGGGGGAGCCGGACCGTGACGCGTCCGACGTCGACGGCGCCGCGGACGAGGGCGAGGACGGGGGAGAATAGCCGCGTGGCAACCGCGACCCCTGACGACCCGACCACGGCGACCGACCGCGACCTCGAGGTGATGGCCGAGCAGCTCGGCCGCGCACCCCGCGGGGTGGTGGGCATCGCCGCACGTTGCGTGTGTGGACGGCCGCTGGTGGCCCGCACCGCCCCGCGGCTGCCGGACGGCACCCCCTTCCCGACCACCTACTACCTGACCCACCCGGGTGCGGTGGCGGCGGCGTCGCGCCTGGAGGCGGAGGGCGTGATGAAGGAGATGACCGAGCGGCTCGCCCAGGACGAGGAGCTGGCCGCGGCCTACCGCGGGGCCCACGAGCACTACCTCGCCCGGCGCGCCGAGCTGGGGCACGTCGAGGAGATCGAGGGGATCTCGGCCGGCGGGATGCCGACCCGCGTGAAGTGCCTGCACGTCCTGCTCGCCCACAGCCTGGCGGCCGGCCCGGGGGTCAACCCGCTGGGCGACGAGGCGCTGGACCGGGTCCGCGACCAGTGGCGTCCCGACCGGTGCTCGTGCTGACGCCGGCAGCCGCGCGCGTTCCGGCACGGGGTGAGAGGGTGACCCGGTGATGAGCAGCACCCGTGTAGCCGCCGTGGACTGCGGCACGAACTCCATCCGGCTCCTCGTGGCGGACGTCGCGCCCGATGGCACCCTCACCGAGCTGGACCGGCGCATGCAGATCGTGCGGCTCGGCCAGGGCGTCGACCGCACCGGAGAGCTCGCGCCGGAGGCCCTCGCGCGCACCCTGACGGCCTCGGGGGAGTACGCGAAGATCGCCGCCGAGCTGGGGGCGACGCGCACCCGGTTCGTGGCGACGTCGGCCACCCGCGACGCGCGCAACCGGGACGTCTTCGCCGAGGGCGTCCGCGCGACGCTGGGCGTGGTCCCGGAGGTCATCACGGGCGACGAGGAGGCCGCGCTGTCGTTCCGCGGGGCGATCAGCGGGGAGGCGGCGTCCCATCCCGGCCCGTACCTCGTGGTGGACCTCGGGGGCGGGTCGACCGAGCTGGTGCACGGGACGACGGCGCCGGACGCCGCGGTCTCGATGGACGTCGGTTCCGTGCGGCTCACCGAACGCCACCTGCACTCCGACCCGCCGACGGCCACCGAGGTCGACCGGGCCCGCGCGGACGTCGACGCCGCGCTCGACGCGGCCTCCGCCGTCGTCCCGCTGGGCCGCACGTCGACGTTGGTGGGGCTGGCGGGCTCGGTGACGTCGGTGACCGCGCACGCGCTCGGCCTGGACGCCTACCGCCGCGAGGAGATCAACGGCACGGTGCTCGGTGTGCCGCAGGTGCTGGCGGCGTGCGAGGACCTGCTCGGCCGCACGCGCGAGCAGCGGCTCGACCTCGGGTTCATGCACCCGGGGCGCGCCGACGTCATCGGCGCGGGCGCGCTGGTCTGGGCGCAGGTCGTGGCACGGGTGCGCGACGACGTGGCGGCGTCGGGCGGCGAGCTCACGCAGGTCGTGACCAGCGAGAGCGACATCCTCGACGGGATCGCGCTCTCGCTGGCCTGAGCCGCCCGCAGCGGTGCCGGCGGTGCGGCGCCCGGCACTGTCGGCGACGAGACCCGACTGTGATCGCCCGCACGCGCGAGCAATCCGCGGGCGGTCGTAGACTGGTCGCCATGCCTCAGAACGTTCTGACGACGGACACCCCTGCCCAGGACGCGTCAGCGCCCGCCCCGCGCCCGCGGAAGGTGCCGCGGATCGTCGTGCTCGGCGGTGGATCCGTCGGCCTGTACGTGGCGCGCCGGCTCCGCAAGAAGCTCGGCAAGCGTGAGGCGGCCATCGTGGTCGTCGACCCGCGCCCGTACATGACGTACGCGCCGTTCCTGCCGGAGGCCGGCGCGGGCTCGATCGACGCCCGCGACGTCGTCGCCCCGCACCGGATCGCGCTCAAGGGCATCGACGTGCTGCAGGGCAAGGTCACGAAGATCGCCCACGGCGACAAGAAGATCACGATCTCGCCGGAGGAGGGCCTGGACTACGAGGTCTCCTACGACCACGTCGTCGTCGGTCTCGGCTCGGTCTCCCGCACGCTGCCGATCCCCGGGCTCGCCGAGCACGGCATCGGGTTCAAGAACGTCGAGGAAGCGATCGCGGTCCGCAACCACGTGCTCAACCGGATGGACGTCGCCTCGTCCACCTGGGACGCGGACCTGCGCAAGCAGATGCTGACCTTTACGTTCGTCGGCGGCGGTTTCGCCGGGATCGAGGCGCTGGCCGAGATCGAGGACATGGCGCGCTACGCGACGCGCAACTACCCGACGATCGAGGAGTCGGATCTCCGCTTCGTCATGATCGAGGGCGCGGGCCGTATCCTGCCCGAGGTCTCCGAGCCCATGGGTGAGTGGGCGCTGGAGGAGATGAAGAAGCGCGGCATCGAGTTCCACCTCAACACCTTCCTGTCGTCCTGCGAGGACGGGCACGTCGTGACCTCCACGGGCGTCGAGTTCGACACCGAGACGATCGTGTGGACCGCGGGCGTCAAGGCGAACCCGGTCATCAAGGAGGCCTCCGACCTGCCCAGCGACCGGATGGGCCGCGTGACGGTGCTGCCGACGCTGCAGGTCGCGGTCACCAACGACGACGGCACCGAGGGTGAGGTCGTGCAGGACGCCTGGGCCGCCGGCGACTGCGCCGCCGTCCCGGACCTGATCAACCCGGGCTCGTTCTGCCCCCCGAACGCCCAGCACGCGATCCGCGAGGCGACCCGGCTCGCCGACAACATCATCGCGACGCTGAAGGGCGACCCGCTGGTCGAGTACAAGCACAAGAGCGTCGGCGTGGTGGCCTCCCTCGGCCTGTACAAGGGCGTGGCCGAGCTGTTCGGCTTCCTCAAGCTCAAGGGTCCGCTCGCCTGGATGGCGCACCGCAGCTACCACGTGATGGCGATGCCGACCGGCAACCGCAAGCTGCGCATCCTCATCGGCTGGATCGGTCAGTTCCTCATGGGCCGCGAGATCGTCTCGCTGGGTTCGTTGCACGACCCGCGCGACGAGTTCCGCAAGGCGTCGGTGCCGCCGAAGCCGTCCGGCGACGCCAAGGTGGAGCAGAAAGCCGAGTCCTCGGCGGCCAAGGCCGAGAAGGGCTGACGCGCCGCACGACGGCGTTCGGGCGGTTCCGCTCGGCAGCTCGCGTCGCGCTCGGTACCGTGAGGTGCCGGGCGTGACCGGACGTGTCGACGCGGGGCCGCCCGTGCGCGTCCCGGCCCCCGTAGCCCAACTGGCAGAGGCAGCCGGCTTAAACCCGGTCCAGTCCCGGTTCGAACCCGGGCGGGGGCACCGTCCTCAGGCTGTCGGCCGCCACTCGGTGCGGTACTGCGGGTGTCTGGCGTAGGGCAGGCGGAGCACGTGGTCACGTCGGGACCGGAGGCCGAGGTCCGTGGGAACCACCCATTCGTCGAGGCAGAGCCGGATGATGCGGCGCTTCGACTCGACCTCGGCCAGGACCCGGGGTGGGGCCCAGTTGACGATGTGCCAGACGTTCGCCCGGTTCAACGCCTTGAGCCGGGACAGCGTGACGCCGTCGCGCAGCCGGTCCGACCAGATCTCGAAGTCCACCTCCGTCCCGGCCGGCGACCATCGGGTCGCGTTGGCGTCCTGAGCGGTGCCCGCGTCCTCGTCCAGCCGCTCGTGCAGGAACGTGGCGAGGGCCGCGAGGTCGATGGTCATGGTCGTCCTCCTGCCCGGTGTGCCGACCCCCCGCTCCTCCACGTCTAGTAGCGCCCGCGCGCACTCGCACGAGAAGCCCCCCCGAGCGGCGATGCCCGAAGCAACAGTGACCCGACGCCATCAGGGCGGGCGGTCGACGCCGTGGCGCGCGGCGACGTCGGCCCCCGCCCGGACGACGGCGTCGAGCACGCGGCGCACGGCGAGCCGGCGGGCGCGGTCCGGCCGCACGAGCGCCGTGAGGTGGCGGACGGCGGGGACGCCGGTCAGCGGGCGCAGCGTCAGCCCGCCCGCCGTCGGCGTGGTGAACCGGGGGAGCGCCGCGAGGTACGGGCCGGACGCGACGCACGCCTCCACGAGCCGGTTGTCGAGCAGGCGCTGGCGGACGTCGAGCCGCGCGCCGGTGGCCCGCTCGACGTTCTGCAGCACCGTGTCGAACGGGAATCCCGGCGGGACGCCGATCCAGGGATGGGGTGCGACGTCCTCGGCGCTGACCGTGTCCTGGCAGGCGAGGGGGTGGCTCGAGGCCATCGCCACGTCGATCGGCTCGTCCACCACGGGTACGACGACGAGGCCCGCGGTGCCCGGTGGCCTCACGCTCGTCATGCTGTGGCCGACGACGACGTCGTGATCGGCGGCCAGGGCGCCGTAGGCGTCCTCGGCGCGGTCGGCGTCGGTCAGCCGCAGGTCGATCCCGGAGCCGGCCAGCGCGCGTTCGAGGGCGGGGAACAGGAACGTCGCCCCGCTGGGCAGCGCGGCGACGGACACGGTTCCGGCGGGGGAGTCGCGGAACGCGTCCCAGCGTGCCTGCACCTCGGCCAGGGCAGCGGCGACCTCGGCGCCGCCTGCGGCGAGCAGGCGCCCGGCGTCCGTGAGCCGGACCCCGCGACCGTGCGGTTCCACGAGGGCGGCGCCGAGCTCGCGCTGGGCGGTCTTGAGCTGTTGCGACACCGCGGACGGCGTCCGGTGGGTCGCGGCGGCGACGGCGGAGATGCTGCCGCGGTCCGACAGCTCGCGCAGCAGGTCGAGATGACGGGCGTCCATGAAGACAGCCTAAAGGGCGACTGCAGAACATTTCGCTTGTCCTTATCTGTGACGCGCGGTGAGCATGGGTCTCGTGCCGATCCGCCACCGCCTCCTCGCCGTCGTCGTCGCCCTGCTCTGGGGCCTGAACTTCCTGGCCATCGACGCCTCGCTCGGGCACTTCCCGCCGATGTTCCTGGTGGCGCTGCGGTTCGCCGTGCTGGCGGTGCCGACCGTGCTGCTCGTGCCCTGGCCGCAGGTGCCGGTGCGGTGGCTGATCGGGTACGGCCTCGGTTTCGGCGTGCTGCAGTTCACGTTCCTCTACTGGGGGATGGCCGCCGGGATGCCCGCAGGGCTGGCGTCGTTGGTGCTGCAGGCCTCGGGACCGTTCACGGTGGTGCTCGGTGCCACGTTCCTGCGGGAGCGGGTCAGCGGTCGGCAGGTGCTCGGCGTCCTGATCGCGGTGGCCGGGCTCGCCGTCGTGGGCTGGCAGCGCGCCGAGCACGCCGCCGTCCTGCCGTTCCTGCTGACGCTCGCGGGGGCCTTCGGCTGGGCGATCGGCAACGTGTGCAACCGCCGGGCGCAGCCGCGCAACCCGATGCACCTGGCGCTGTGGATGACGGTGGTCCCGCCGTTGCCGATGCTGGCCGTCTCGCTGGTCGTGGAGGGCCCGGACGCAATCGTGGGCTCGTTGACGACGCTCGGGGCCCCGGGCGCCGGTGCCGCCCTGGCGGGTCTCGCCTACACGGTGATCTTCGGCACGGTGGTCGGCTCCAGCCTGTGGACGTGGCTGATGGCCCGGCACCCGTCCGGCGTCGTCGCGCCGTTCTCGATGCTCGTGCCCGTGTTCGGCATGTCGGCCGCCTGGCTTGTGCTGGGGGAGACCGTCACGCCCGGGGAGCTGGCCGGCGGCGTGCTGGTGGTGGTCGGCGTGCTGCTCGGCAGCCGCGCCGGGCGCCGGGACGGGCGTGCGCGCGACGGCGGGGACCCGTCCCGCCCGGCCCGCGACGACGCCGGGGACCTCAGTCCGTCGGAGGCTCGCCCGGGAGCTCGTCCACCAGTGGGAACGCGTTGAAGTGGATCTGGACGGGGACCGCTCCGGGGGTGCCCTCCTGTCCGCGCAGCGGCAGCAGGTGCTCCTCGACGAACCGGTGGTACGCCGCGATCACGTCCTCCATCTGCTCGGGCGTCGCCCAGAGGTGCGCGGTGTCGAGCGTGATGGCGTCGCGCCAGCGGGCGGTGCGCGGATCGGCGGGGTCGGTCCGCCCGATCTCCTCGAGCAGCCGCCACACCTTCGCCTGGCGTGAGCGCTCGGACTCGGCGTTGACGAGGGACTTCGCGGTGCGGGTGCCGACGTCGTCCTCGTCGTCGATCCTGATGCTGTAGCCGCCGGGGGTGGCCTTCCACCAGCGCTCCCGGGCCGTGCCGCGACCCTCGACCTCGGTGACGAAGTCGTGCTTGGCGAGCTGGCGCAGGTGATAGCTGGTCGATCCGCTGGACTCGCCGACCAGCTCGGCCAGCCGGCTGGCCGTGAGCTCGCCGTGGGTGTGCAGCAGGTCGAGGATCGTGAGGCGCAGGGGGTGCGACAGGCCCTTCAGCCGGGTCGAGTCGACGTCTCGCGACGGCTGCGGTGTCCCCGGTGCCGGCTCTGTTCCCATGCGACGACCGTACTGCGGCGTGTCAGCGCAGGCCGAGCGGGTGGATCTGCGCGGCGTTGTCGCGGACCCGCTCGGTCAGGTCGTGCCGACGGTCCGCCGTCGCCACCCGGGCGGGCAGGGACGTCCGACGCTGCTCGACACGTCGGTGACCGGCGTCGGCCAGCCGCGACCCGGCGGCCAGGAGTGCCCGCCCGGCGCCGTCGAGCAGGCGGTCCAGGACGGTCCGGTGGGGGACGGGCGGTGCGGTGACGGCGATGATCATGACGACCTCCAGCTCTGCGGTGGTGGTGCGAGAACAATGCCAACATAGCGCTGCAAAGAAGCCTTTGCAAGAGGTTCTTGGCAACCGTTCCCGATACACCGGTGTACTCGGAGGGAACTCACGGCGCGTAGGCTCCGTTCTGCAGCCGTACGACTCCGCCGTCGTGCACTCCCCCTCATCGAACTGGAGAGCGCGTGTTCCGCCTTGCCCGCCTGTCCCTGGCGAATCGTGCCGTGGTCGCCCTGGCCACGGTCGCGATCTTCGTCTTCGGAGCGCTGAGCCTGACCTCGCTGAAGCAGGAGCTCATCCCCTCCCTGGAGCTGCCCGCCGGCGTCGTCGTCGCCACCTACCCGGGCGCCTCCCCGGAGGTGGTCGAGGAGAACGTCACCGAACCGCTCGAGGCCGCCGCGCAGACCGTCGACGGCATCGAGTCGATCAGCTCGACCGCGTCCACCGGCATGTCCACCACGACGGTGGAGTTCACGTACGGCACCGACATGGACGCCGCCACGCAGCGGCTCACCACGGCGATCACACGCACCCAGTCCCAGCTCCCCGAGGACGTCGAGCCGCAGGTCATCACCGGTTCGCTCGACGACCTGCCCGTCATCCAGCTCGCCGTGGCGGGCGACGGCGACCTCCCCGAGCTCGCCGACGAGGTCGACACGGTGCTCGTGCCCGCGCTCGAGGACATCGACGACGTCCGGTCCGTGGCCGTCACCGGAGGCGTCGAGGACCAGGTCCGCATCGACGTCGACCAGGCCGACCTCGCCGCCGAGGGGCTCGAGCTCAGCCAGGTCACCGACGTGCTGGCCGACTACGGCGTCGTGATCCCCGCCGGGACCGTCACCGAGGACAGCGCCACCTACTCGCTGCAGGCCGGCACGCGCCTCGAGAGCGTCGAGGACCTCGAGGAGCTGCCGCTGGTCCCCACGGCCACCGCGAGCACCGGGAGCACCGGGTCCGACGGCGGCACCACCGCGGGCGGGGCCGACGACGGCGCGACGCTCCCCGACAGCGGCACCGACGTGCCGTCGTCGGACGGCGAGAGCGCCGCCGGAGCCGCCGAGGGCAGCACGGGCACCGACACCGAGCTGCTCCCGGACGCCAACGCGCCCCCGGCCGTCCCGGAGCCCGTGCTCCTCGGCGACGTCGCCGAGATCTCCGTCGCCGAGACCGACGCGACCTCCTACTCCCGCCTCGACGGCGAGCCGTCGCTCGGCATCGCCATCACCAAGACCCCGCAGGGCAACACCGTCGACGTCTCCCACGCCGTCCAGGACGTGCTGGACGACTCGGCCGCCGAGCTCGACGAGGCCGGCATCTCCACCGCCGTCGTCTTCGACCAGGCACCGTTCATCGAGGAGTCCATCGAGGGACTGGCCACCGAGGGCGGTCTCGGCCTCATCTTCGCGATCGTCATCATCCTGGTGTTCCTGCTGTCGCTGCGGGCCACCCTGGTCTCCGCGGTGTCCATCCCGCTGTCCCTGGCCACGGCGTTCCTCGTCATGGAGGCCACCGGCTACACGCTCAACATCCTCACGCTCGCCGCGCTGACGATCTCCATCGGCCGCGTGGTCGACGACGCCATCGTCGTCATCGAGAACATCAAGAGACACCTGTCCTACGGCGAGGACAAGATCGAGGCGATCCTCAACGCCGTGCGCGAGGTCGGCGGCGCCATCACCTCGTCCACCATCTGCACCGTCGCCGTGTTCCTGCCGCTCGGGCTCGTGACCGGCATGACGGGCGAGCTGTTCCGGCCGTTCGCGTTCACCGTCGCCATCGCGATGCTCGCCTCGCTGCTGGTCGCGCTGACGATCGTGCCCGTGCTGGCCTACTGGTTCGTCAAGGCCCCGAAGGGCACCGAGGACGCCACCGACGGCGGCCAGGCGATCCGCGAGGCCGCCGAGGCCAAGGAGCGCCGCGGCCTGTGGCAGCGGGCCTACATCCCGAGCCTCGCCACCGCGCTGCGGCACCCGTGGATCTCGCTGGTGCTCGCCGTCGGCATCCTCGCCGGCACGCTCGCGCTGGTGCCGCGCCTGGAGACCAACTTCATCGGCGACTCCGGCCAGGACACCGTCACCGTCACCCAGACGTTCGAGGACACGACCTCCCTCGAGGCGCAGGACGACGCCGCGCGCGAGGTCGAGCAGGCCATCGGCGACGTCGAGGGCGTCGAGACCGTCCAGACGTCCGTCGGGTCCGCGGGCGGCCCGGAGGCCGCGTTCTTCGGCGGTGGGGGAGCGCCCACCGCGACCTACTCGGTCACCCTGGACGAGGAGGCCGACGGCGTCGCCGTCCAGGACGAGGTGCGCGCCGCCGTCGAGGGCTTCGCCGGTGACGGTCCGACGACGGAGGTCAGCGTGGCCGGGGGCGACTCCGGCTTCGGGTCCACCACCGTCGACCTGGTGGTCAGCGCCAACGGCTCCGACGAGCTGACCGAGGCGGCCGAGGCCGTCCAGGACGCCGTCGCGGACCTCGACGGGGTCGCCGAGGTCAGCAACGACCTCGCGTCGTCGCAGACGATCCTGCAGGTGTCCGTCGACCGGGAGGCAGCCGCCGAGGCGGGGCTGACCGAGACGCAGGTCGCCGGCATCGTGTCCGGGACCATGAACCCGGAGCAGGCGGTCGGCGAGGTCGACCTCGGCGAGGGACCGCTGGAGACCGTCGTCGTCACCGGTGAGGCGCCCGCGACGCAGGCCGAGGTCGAGGAGATCGAGATCCCGACCGCGACCGGCATGGTGCCGCTCACCGACGTCGCGACCGTCGAGGAGGTCCCGACCCCGACGTCCGTCAGCCGCATCGACGGGCAGCGGTCCGCCACCGTCTCGGTGACCCCGGGCGCCCAGGACCTCGGCACCCTGAGCGCCGAGATCACCACGGCGGTCGACGAGGTCGAGCTGCCGGCCGGTGCCGACGTGACGATCGGCGGTGTCGCGGCCGACCAGGAGGAGGCCTTCGCCGACCTCGGCCTGGCGCTCATGGCGGCGATCGCGATCGTGTACCTGATCATGGTCGCGACCTTCAAGTCGCTGATCCAGCCGCTCATCCTGCTGGTGTCGGTCCCGCTGTCCGCCACGGGCGCGCTCGTGGCGCTGCTGGTCACCGACACCCCGCTCGGTGTTCCGGCACTGATCGGCGTGCTGATGCTGGTCGGCATCGTGGTGTCCAACGCCATCGTGCTCATCGACCTCATCAACCAGTACCGCGAGCGCGGGCGCGGGCTCGACGACGCGGTGCGCGAGGGTGCCCGCAAGCGTCTGCGCCCCATCGTCATGACGGCGCTGGCCACGATCTGCGCCCTGACGCCGATGGCGTTCGGGCTCACCGGCGGCGGGGCGTTCATCTCGCAGCCGCTGGCCCTCGTGGTCATCGGTGGGTTGATCTCGTCGACGCTGCTGACGCTGCTCATCGTCCCGGTGCTGTACGTGCTGGTCGAGGGGCGCAAGGACCGCCGGGCCGACCGCCGTCGTCGGCGGGCCGAGAAGCGGGAGCGCAAGGAGCTCGACCGCCGTGACCGGGCTGCCGCCCGGGAGGCGAGCGAGGCGTCCGGGCCGGCCGCGTCCTGACCGCCCTCAGCGGGCCCCGACGCTGCCGACCCGTTGCGGATCCGCAACCCGGGAACCTCCCGGCCGGGCCGTGCGTTGCCTAGGATGTCGGTGACGGCCAGCGACCCGGCCCTGCCCGCGCGACGACCCGTCGTCGGGCACCCGGCAGCCGCGACCAGGAGGAGTTCATGAGCAACCCCGTCTTCTCGAACAGCGACGTGTTCGGCGAGCCCCGCCGCACGGCGCGCGGTGGTGCCACCACGGCGCCGCCCCGCGGCCAGGCCCAGTACGGGGCCTACGGCGCGCAGGCCGCCGACGCCGCATCCCTGCAGAACATGTACGAGTCGCCGTCGGCCACGCCGGTCGACACCAAGCGCCTCACCTACACCGACGTCATCATGAAGACGGCCGGGCTGCTCGCGCTGCTCGTCGTCGTGGCCGCGGCCACCTGGGTGATCGCCCCGGGACTGTGGATCTTCGGCATGATCGCGGGCCTCGTGCTCGGCCTGGTCAACGCCTTCAAGAAGAACCCGAGCCCGGTGCTCATCACCCTGTACACGATCGCCCAGGGTGTGTTCCTCGGAGGCATCTCGGCGTTCTACGAGACGCAGTTCAACGGCATCGTCGGCCAGGCCGTCCTGCTCACGCTCTGCGTCTTCGCCGCCGCGCTGGGCCTGTACAGCTCCGGCAAGGTGCGCGTCACCCCGAAGTTCACGCGGTTCCTGCTGATCGGCATGGTCGGCTACCTGCTGTTCTCCCTGGTCAACGTGGTCCTCGTCTGGACGGGCGTCCTCGAGGGCTGGGGCATGCGCGGCGGCACGCTGGGCATCGTCATCGGCCTGTTCGCCGTCGTCCTGGCAGCCATGTCGCTGATCATGGACTTCGACTTCATCAAGCGCGGTGTCGAGCAGGGCGTCCCGGCCAAGTTCGCCTGGTCGGCGGCCTTCGGCCTCATCGTCACCCTGGTCTGGCTGTACCTGGAGATCCTGCGCCTGCTGGCCATCATGCAGAGCAGCGACTGACACCCGCCGCGACGTGGGCGACGTCCTCACGACGTAGCACAGCGCACCGACGACGGCCGGGCACCTTCACCGCGAAGGTGCCCGGCCGTCGTCGTCCCGCCTCCGTCCCCGTCCCGCGAGGTAGGCAACTTCTCGCCGAGGTAGGCAACAATCCGCCCAGGTAGCGCGCCCCGTCGCACGTCGAGCGTTCTACCTCGCGAGGGAGTTGCCTACGTGGCGCGAAGGCCGCCTACCTCGCGAGGCGCGGGAACGCGGGACGACGGCGGAGCTCATGCCCGGCTGGGCGTGCGGAAGGCGCGGTGGTCGCCCGGGTCCTCCTCGGCGCGGATCACGTGCATGACGGCGTTGATGAGCGCCAGGTGCGTGAACGCCTGCGGGAAGTTCCCGAGGTGCCGGCCGGTGCGGGGGTCGATCTCCTCGGCGTAGAGGTTCAGCGAGGACGCGAAGGACAGCAGCCGCTCGCACAGCGTCCGGGCCTGGTCGATCTCGCCGATCTCGCACAGGGCGGAGACCAGCCAGAACGAGCAGATGGTGAACGTGCCCTCCTCGCCGGACATGCCGTCGTCGGTCTCGTCGGTGCGGTAGCGCAGCACGAGGCCGTCCTCGGTGAGCTCCTCGGCGATGGCCGTGACGGTGGCGCGCACGCGTTCGTCGTCGGGCGGCAGGAACCGCAGCAGGGGGATGAGCAGCAGCGAGGCGTCGAGGGCGTCGTCGCCGTAGCGCTGGGTGAACACGCCGCGCTCGTCGACGCCCTTGGAGCAGATGTCGGCGTGGATCTCGTCGGCGAGCTTCTGCCACTGCTCGGCGAAGTCGAGCTCGTCGTACAGGCGCGCGAGGCGTGCCCCGCGGTCGAGGGCCACCCAGCACATGAGCTTGGAGGACGTGAAGTGCTGCGGCTCGCCCCGCACCTCCCAGATGCCCCGGTCGGGCAGGTGCCAGTGCTTGGCGGCCTCCTCGACCTGGCGCTTGAGCACCGGCCACAGCGCCTCGGGGAGCTGTTCGCGGTTGCGGGTGTGCAGGTAGACGGAGTCGAGCACCGCGCCCCAGACGTCGTGCTGGCGCTGGTTGTAGGCGGCGTTGCCGACGCGCACGGGCTGGGCGCCCTCGTAGCCCGTGAGGTGCGTCAGCACGGACTCGTCGAGCTTCTCCTCGCCGTCGACGCCGTACATGATCTGCAGACGCTTGTTGTCGTGGCAGGCGTCCTGGATGAAGGCGAAGAAGTCGTTCGCCTCACGGTCCAGCCCGAGGGTGTACAGGCCCCACAGGGCGAACGTGGAGTCACGGATCCACGCGTACCGGTAGTCCCAGTTGCGTTCGCCGCCGGGGGTCTCGGGGAGCGATGTCGTGGCCGCGGCGAGCAGGGCGCCCGACGGCGCGTAGGTCAGGCCCTTGAGGGTCAGGGCCGAGCGCTGCAGGTAGATGCGCCACGGGTGGTCGGGGAAGGAGCCCTGGGTGATCCAGTCGCGCCAGAACTGCTCGGTGCGCCACATCTTCTCGGCGGCCTCGTCGAAGGAAGCGGGGGCCGGCAGCGGCGACCAGGCCAGGGCGACGTACTGGGTGTCGCCGGCGTCCATCCGGGTGCGCGCCTGGGCGCGGCGGCCCTCGAGCCCGAACCTCAGGGACGAGCTGAGCCGCAAGTCCGGGTTCTCGTCACCCGTGCGGGCCACGACCGAGGAGTAGCCCTCGTCGAGGTACTCCCACGTGGGCTCGTGCCGCCCGTAGTCGGACATCGGCGAGCAGATGACCTCGAGGTCGACCGTGCCGGAGACGCACTTCACGGTGCGCAGCAGGATGTGCTCGGCGTCGTGGTCGGTGGGGGTGCGCCGGTGCGTCTGGGAGCGCTCGTCGACGTTGTGCCACGGGCCCATCACCATCGCGTCGCGGACCACGAGCCATCCGGTCGAGGTCTGCCACGTGGTCTCGAGGATGAGCGTGCCGGGAATGTAGCGACGGGCGACGGGCACCCGTACGGCGTGCGGACCGACCCGGAACGTGCCTGCCCCGCGGTCGAGGATCGCGGCGAAGACGCTGGGCGAGTCGGGGCGTGGCGCGCACATCCACTCCACGGCGCCGCTGGGTGCGACCAGGGCGTTCGTCTCGCAGTCGGACAGGAAGGCGTACTCCGCGATGGACGGGAAGGTGCTGCGTCCGTCCGGCCGCGGTGGTGCCTGGGAGTCGAGCGTCATAGGTCCAGACTGCGGTGCTCCGGTCCCCGCGCGCCACTTCCGACCCCCGTGCGGCGAGAAGATTCACACAGTTGTGACGTAGAACCGTCCCGGTGTCGATCCTGCGCTGTCCCGTTCGACCTGGGGGTGAGAAGGTCTCGACAGGGGCCTGGAGAGCATCGGAGACGAGTGACATGGCCAAGTACATGCTGATCATGCGAGCCAGCGACGAGGCGCAGGAGGCGTTCGCCGAGGCGGGGATCGACTTCGACGAGATGCTGGCCACGATGGGCCGGTTCAACGAGGAGATGATCACGGCGGGCGTGCTGGTCGCGGCCGAGGGCCTCGAGGAGCCGGAGAAGGGCGTGGTGGTCGACTACTCGGGTGACGAGCCGGTCGCCACCGACGGTCCGTACGGCGAGACGAAGGAGCTATTCAACGGCTTCTGGGTGCTGGACGTGCCGACGATGGACGACGCCGTCGCCTGGGCCAGGAAGGCGCCGCTGGCCGGCCCGGGGATGAAGGCCGAGATCCGCCGCATCCCGGGGATCGACGAGTTCCCGCAGGACAACGAGTGGGTCCGCCGCGAGCGCGCCTGGCGCGAGCGCACCGGCCAGCTCTGAGCCACCATCCACCGGTACCGGAGAGGACGCAGCACCATGGGCAAGTACATGCTGATCATGCGAGCCAGCGACGAGGGTCGGGCGGCCTACGAGGAGATGGACTTCACCGAGGTCATCGCCGCGATGGGTCGCTACAACGAGCAGATGATGGACGCCGGCGTGCTCACGGCCGGCGAGGGTCTGGCGGACGCCGCGGAGGGCGCCGTCGTCGACTTCTCCACCGACACGCCGGTCGTGACGGACGGGCCGTACGGGGAGACCAAGGAGCTGTTCAACGGGTTCTGGATCCTGGACGTCGCCTCGCAGGCGGAGGCGATCGAGTGGGCCAAGCGTGCCCCGCTGAGCGGTCCGGGCACCAAGCTCGAGGTGCGCCGGGTGCACGGCGAGGAGGACTTCCCCGCCGACAACGAGTGGATCCAGAAGGAGAAGCAGTGGCGTCAGGAGCTCGGCACGGAGTGAGCGGCGTGCCCGACGCGCGGCGTGCTGTCGAGGCGACCTGGCGGATCGACTCCGCCCGCATCGTCGGCGCGCTCGCCCGGTACACCGGCGACCTCGCCCTCGCCGAGGACGTCGCCTCGGAGGCACTGGCGGAGGCGCTGGTCGCCTGGCCGCGGGACGGCAGGCCCCGGGACCCGACGGCCTGGCTGCTGGCCACCGCTCGCCGCCGAGCGATCGACGCGTTCCGCCGTCGTGCCGGACGCGACGACCGGTACGCCGCCCTCGGCCGCGACCTGGCCGAGGGGCAGACGCACGCCGGAGCCGCGCCGTCGGACACCGGTGAGACGGACCTGCTGTGGGACCCGGACCGGATCGAGGACGACCGGCTCGCGCTGATCTTCACCGCCTGCCACCCGGTGCTGTCCAAGGAGGCCCGCGTGGCGCTCACGCTGCGGGTCGTGGCCGGGCTGTCGAGCGACGAGATCGCGCGGGCCTTCCTGGTGCCGCGTGCCACGGTCCAGGCGCGCATCACGCGGGCCAAGAAGACGCTCGGCGCCGCGCGGGTCCCGTTCGAGGTGCCGACCGCGGCGGACCGGCCCGAGCGCCTGGGCTCGGTGCTCAACGTGCTGTACGTGATCTTCACCGAGGGGGCCACGGCGTCGTCGGGCAGCGACTGGATGCGCACGGACCTGGCGTCCGAGGCGATCCGCCTGGCGCGCGTGCTGCGGCGGCTGGCCCCGCGCGAGCCGGAGGTCGCCGGGCTGCTCGCCCTGCTGGAGCTCACCGCGGCGCGGTTCCCCGCACGCACGGGACCGGACGGCGAACCCGTGCTGCTGGCCGACCAGGACCGGCGGCGCTGGGACACGGGCGCGATCCGGCGGGGCCGGGCCGCGCTCGCCCGGGCGGTCGGCGCCGGGCGCGGCCTCGGCCCGTACGGGTTGCAGGCCGCGATCGCCGAGCAGCACGCCGTCGCACGGTCCGTGCAGGACACCGACTGGGAGCGCATCGTCGTGCTGTACGAGGCGCTCGGCCAGGTGGCGCCCTCACCCGTGGTGGAGCTCAACCGGGCGGTCGCGGTGTCCATGGCTGCCGGCCCGGCGGCCGCGCTGGAGATCGTCGACGACCTGGTCGCCCGGGAGGTGCTGGGCGGCACCTACCTGCTCCCGAGCGTGCGCGGCGAGCTGCTGTCCCGCCTCGGGCGTCGCGACGAGGCGCGCGCCGAGCTGGAGCTGGCCGCCCGGCTCTGCGGCAACGAGCGCGAGCGCGGGGTGCTGGCGGCCAAGGCCGCGGCGCTGCGCTGACCGCTCAGGCCGGAGCCGTGGGTCGCCGCGTGCCGGAACTGCCGGCGCGGCGCGCCCGGCGGGGGAGCGTCGCCACGGCGACGCCCGCCAGCGCGAGCGCCCCGCCGGCCAGCGCCACCGGCGGCGGCACCTCGTCGAGCAGGATCCAGGACAGCAGCACCGTCAGGGGCGGGATGGCGTAGGCGCTCGCGGCGGTCCGCCCGGCATCGGTGCGCGCCAGCACGTACCCCCAGGTGCTGAACGCGATCGCCGTGGGGAACACGCCCAGGTAGACGACGCCGGCGACCACCGGGGCGGGTGCGGCGGCCAGCTGATCGAGCAGCGCGGGCAGGAACGGCAGCGCGGCGAGGGTGCCGGCCGCGCAGCCGAGCCAGGTCATGGTCAGGGCGTCCAGGCCGGGCAGGATCCGCTTCTGCAGCACCGCGGAGCCGGCGTACAGCAGCGCGGCGACCAGCGCGAGCGCGACGCCGGCGGCGTCGAACCGGCCGTTCGAGGTGGCGACGGCGATGAGGACGACGCCGGCGAGCGCGACGGCCATGCCCGTCAGGAGCCGCCGCGGGAAGCCCTCGCCGAGGAGCAGCCCGGCGAGGACCGCGATGAGCACGGGGGCGAGGTTGATGAGCATGGAGGTGGTGCCGGCGTCGAGGTGCTGCTCGGCGGCGTTGAGGGCCATGTTGTAGCCCCCGAACCAGGCGACGCCCCATACCGCGACCAGCGCGAGGGCGCGGCCGCGGGGGAGTCGCGCGGCGGGGCGGCCGTGCGTGCGGCGCCGGTGGCGCGCGATCCCGACCAGGACGGTGAGGGTGAGCGTCCCGACCGCGACGCGACCGAGCGTGAGCGGCCCGGGGTCGAGGTCGTGGGCGACCGCGCGGATGCCGATGAACGCCGAGGCCCACAGCAGGATCGTCGTGGACATCGCGGCGACGACGAGTCCGGGGCGGCCGGGCCCCGTGCGTGCCGAGGGGGTCGCCGGAGGGGTCGGTCCGGGCGGGAGGGGTGCGGTGGTGGTCGCCATGCCGCGATCGTCTCTCGACACCACACGTCAGCACCAGTTCATGTTTCTTCCGCTCCGTTCAGTGGCGCTGTACGGTAGGGGGATGCTCGACGTGCACCGCCTGCGCATCTTCCGCTCCGTCGTCGCCAGCGGGTCCGTCGCCGCCGCCGCGACCAACCTCGGCTACACGCCGTCCGCCGTCAGCCAGCACGTCGCCGCCCTGCAGCGCGAGACCGGCCTGGCGCTCCTCGAACGGTCCGGCCGCGGCGTCCGGCCCACGGCCGCCGGGCTCGAGCTCGCCGACCAGGCCGACCGCGTCCTCGCCCGGCTCGGGGAGGTGGAGGCCGTCGTCGCCGACCTGCGTTCGGGACGCACCGGCCGGCTGTCCGTCGACTACTTCGCCTCCGTCGGTGCCGCCTGGCTGCCCGACGTCGTGCGGCGGCTCACCACCGAGTTCCCTGGCGTGCGGCTCGACCTGTCGCTGCGCGAGCACATCGCCGACGACGCCGACGCGCGTCCCGACCTGCAGATCGCCGTCGCCCGGCACGGGTTCGAGCCCGGCGCAGGATTCACCGCACGGCACCTCCTCGACGACCCGTACGTCGCCGTCGTCCCGGCCGATCACCCGTACGCCGGCGCCGGAGCCGTCGAGCTCGCCGACCTCGAACCCGAGCGCTGGATCGACAACGACTTCGCGCGCGGGTGGTGCCGCCGCAACCTGCTCGAGGCGTGCACCGCCGCCGGCTTCAGCCCCGCGTTCGCCGTCGAGGCCCACGACTACCCGACGGCGATCGCCCTGGTGCGCGCCGGCGTCGGCATCACGGTGCTGCCCGCGCTCGGCGCCACCCACCTCCCACCCGGCACGGTCGCCGTGCCCGTCGAGCGGCCCGAGCCCGTCCGATCCATCTTCGTCGTCACCCGGGACGCCGCCGCCCGGACGCCCGCGGCCCGTGCCGCCGTCGCCACGCTCGTCCAGATCGCCGACCGGGCCCGGGAGACGGTGCGCGCCGACGCGCCGTCGTAGGCTGGGGCGACACCGCCGACCGGCAGCACCGCCGTCGGCCCCCGAACCCCCGTGAGGTACCACCGTGACCACGCTGCCCACCGCCACCGGCTCCTTCGGCGACAAGCCCGAGATCACCTTTCCCGCGGGTGACGCCCCGTCCGGCCTGCAGGTGCAGGTGCTCGAGGAGGGCTCCGGCCCCGTCGTCGACGCCGGCCGCACCATCGTCGTCAACTACTACGGCCAGACCTGGGGCGGCCAGATGTTCGACAACTCCTGGGACCGTGGCCAGACCATCGACTTCCCGATCGGTGTCGGCGCCGTCATCGGCGGCTGGGACAAGGGCCTCGTCGGCCGCAACGTCGGCGACCGCGTGCTGCTGTCCATCCCGTCCGAGCACGGCTACGGCGAGCGCGGCGTCCCGCAGGCCGGCATCCCCGGCGGTGCGACCCTCGTCTTCGTGGTGGACGTCGTCGACGTCAAGTGAGCCGACGCGGGGCGGTGCGGGACGTCCCCGCGCCGCCCCGTGCTCGTCGCGGCCTCAGACCTTGCGCGACCGGGTCACCGTGAAGCGCGGGTCCTGGGCGACGTGGTCCGTGGGCCCCACCGCACGGGCGAGCGACCCGCGGTAGCGCAGCCGCGTGTTGTACACGCACCACAGCTCGCCGCCCGGCCGCAGGAGCCGTCCGGCCGCCGCGAACATGCGGTGCGCGGCGTCGGTGCTCACGCCGGCGCGGTCGTGGAACGGCGGGTTGAGCAGGACGACGTCGGCGCTCGCGTCCGGCAGGTCGGCTCCGGCGTCGCCACGCTGCACGACGGCGGAGACCCCGTTGGCGGCCAGCGTCGCCCGCGTGGACGCCACCGCGGCCGCGGACCGGTCCGAGGCCACCACGCGGGCGGCCGGGTAGCGGCGCGCCAGCACCACGGACAGCAGACCGGTGCCCGACCCGAGGTCGACGGCGTCGCGCACGCGGTCGGCGGCGGGCCACCGTCCGGCGGTGCCGAGCAGGAACCGGGTGCCGTGGTCCAGGGCGGGACCGGCGAACGTGCCGCCGTGGGCGACCACGTCGAGATGGTCCGGGGGAGTGCCGCCGTCGGTCGGGGTGGCCGCGGCGAGCAGCTCGGGGTCGACGAGGCGCTCGCGGGCCGGGTGGAGCGGGTCGGCGACGCGAGCCTCGGGACGCGTCCCGGACGCCACCAGGGCGCGCGACTTGCTGCGGGCGAGCGTGGCGTGCACCTCGACGAACCGGTCGCCGAGCACGTCGTTCATGGCCCGCGTCATGTGCTTGATGCGGCCGCCGGCGAGCACCGTGACGTCGTCGGCCGCGTGCCGGGCGACGGCCTCGGCGATCTCCGTGAGCTCGGCGAGCGACTTGGGCAGCTGCAGCAGCACCAGCCGGGCACCGTCGAGCAGCGACGGCTCGAGGGTTCCGTGGACCACCGCCGTCGGCCCGGCCGGGAGCTCCGCCGCCTGCAGGTTGTGCTGCAGGGCCACCTCGGCGTCGACCGCGTCGGTGTGGGTGCGCACGTCCGGTGCGCCGAGAGCCAGCACGCCCAGCGTCAGTGCCCCGAACCGGTCACCGACCACCACGACGTCGCCCGCCGCGGCCGTGGCGAGGCGTTCGGCGGCCTCGGTGAGCAGCAGCCGGTCGGTGGCGTCCACCGCGACGGGACCGTCGGCACGGGTGCCGTCGTCGGGCCAGGGCACGAGCCGGTCGAGCACGGCGGTCACGGAGGCGGGCAGCACGGGAGGGGTCACGGCACGACCGTAGTCTGGGCGCATGACCGAAGCCACGTCGTCCGACGCCCGGGTGACGATCACCTACTGCACGCAGTGCCGCTGGCTGATGCGGGCCGCCTGGGTGGCCCAGGAGCTGCTGCAGACCTTCCGCACCCGCCTCGGCGAGGTGGCGCTGGTGCCGGGCACCGGCGGCGTGTTCCGCGTCGAGCTGGTCCCGGCGCCGGGTGCGGAGCCGGTGCTGCTGTGGGACCGCAAGGCGGAGGGTGGGTTCCCGGAGATCCCGCCGCTGAAGAAGGCGGTGCGGGACGCCGTCGCGCCGGACCTGTCCCTCGGGCACACCGACCGGGTGGCCGCCGGCGAGTGACCGGTTCGGCAGCTCGTCCCCGGATCGGCACTCCTGACTGCCGAACCGAGGCCGGACTGCCGCACCGATCAGTCCGTGGGCTTGCGCTCCGCAGCGACGCGCTCCTCCTCGGCACGCACCTTCGCGGCCGTCTCGCGCTCGCGGACGAGCCACTCGGGCGGGTCCTCGCGCAGCTCGTCGATCTGCTCGGTGGTCAGCGGCTCGGTGACGCCGCCCCGGGCCAGCCCGCCGATCGAGATGCCGAGCCGCCCGGCCACCACGGGGCGCGGGTGCGGACCGTTGCGACGCAGGTCGTCCAGCCACTGCGGCGGGTTGGTCTCCAGCTGTTCCAGCTCGGCGCGCGTGATGCCCTTCTCCTGGAACTCCGCCGGCGTGGCGGGCAGGTAGACGCCGAGCTTCTTCGCCGCGTTCATCGGCTTGAGGACCTGCTGGGAGAAGGGTGTACCGGCCATGCGCCCAGCGTAGACGTGCGGGCCGCGTGCCGCCGCACCGTAGCCTGGCACCGTGAGCGAGGACACGGCCCCGGCCGACGACGGCGGCCCCGACATGGCAGGCAGCCCCCGGTTCCGGCTGGGCTACGTCCCGGGCGCGACCCCGGGCAAGTGGGCGCGCACGTGGGAGCAACGACTGCGTGACGTGCCCCTGGACCTCGTGCAGGTCGAGGCCGCGGACGTGGCCGGCGCCCTGCGTGCCAGGGAGGTCGACGCCGCGATCGGTCGGTTGCCCGTCGACAAGGAGGACTTCCACGCCATCGCGCTGTACGACGAGGTGCCGATGGTCGTGGTCTCCCGTGACCACCTGCTCGCCGCCACCGAGGAGTCGGAGCACGTCACGGCCGCCGACCTCGCCGAGGACGTCCTGTGGGTGCCGGCCGACGACGTGCTGTTCACGGGCGACGAGCCACGGCCCGGAAAGGCTCCGGAGGCGTACGACGACGGCACGGGGACGCTGGTGACACCGGCGCCCGCGACGACGGCGGAGGCCATCGCCTGGGCCGCCGCCGGCAGCGGCGCCGTCGTCGTGCCGATGTCCCTGGCCCGCCTGCACCGCCGCAAGGACGTCGTGCACCGCGTGCTCGACGACGGCCCCGAGGCACCCGTCGGCCTGGTCTGGCTGCGCGACGGGCTGTCGGAGCAGACGGCCGAGCTCGTCGAGGAGATGGTCGGCATCGTGCGCGGTCGTACCGCGAACAGCTCCCGGGGCCGGGCAGGGGACCGAGCACGGAAGCAACTCATGGCATCGGATCGCAAGACGCCGGGTCTTGGTGCGACAAGTCCTGGCAGACGCCTCAGCAAGAGCGCCCCCTCAAAGAAATATCGCGATACCGGACAAAAATCACGAATCAAGCGCACCCGGAAGCGACGAGGGAAGTCCTAGGCCCTGGAATCAAAGGTGGACGTCTGCTGACCCGGCCACGGATCTCGGTACTTGCTTGTGCTTCCCGTCGTAAAGGCGCGCGGAAGCCCACCGTCGCCAAATTGTTGACTACTCGCCAAAAATGCTCTGCTTGAGTTCGCTGTAGACGCCCATGCCGGGCTGAAGTAGACTTGCCAGAGTCCCTGTGGCGAATGCATTCCAGTTGCTCCCCCCACCGGAAATGCCTAGATCTCTGCGAATATCTGTATAGAAAAGACCTGCGATCTTCTTGAAATCGTCGCGGTCGTTGCCCTTAGCGATGGAATCGCTCATTAGCGCGTCGCGACGCTGAATCAGAGTTTCGGATCGGTCGATGGCCCCGTACTCGTTACACAGCGCAACCAGAACTTCATCGTCCATTAGGTAGGACTCAATGTTCCTCCGGCCCAGTACCCGCACCCCTGCAGCGTTATATTCAGCCACTTCCTCCTCGCTAAGCAAGTCACGGTCAACCAGCCGCACCAACTCGGTGCCGCTCGCGATAGTCTGGATAGCGCGGCCCGCTTCAAGTCGATCCTGCGACACGTCAGTACTGTTCCCTGCTGATATGAAATCTGTTTCAGGGAACTCCTTGGAGAAGATCTTGCGGTAGCATGCGGCGTCAAACTCAGCCCTACCGTCCGTCGCTGACGCAGGAGGGCGGCCCTCACATAGCACTACGCGCTCTGGTGCCATTAGTTGAGCAAGGTCGCCAAGAGCAACATCGAGCGTCTTTGCCCAGAAGTCGCGGCTTGGTTGAACGGGAACGATCGACGCGGACTGATCGAAATCGATACCGTGCATGTCGATAAAGGTCACAGCACCCGGAGTCTGCTGCGCCATCTCCCAAGCCTTTCGCATGAATCCTATGCTGTGTGTAGCCAAAACCAGTTGCGATTCTCTCGGGACGAGTGAGGAGAGCGTCTCAAGGAGTGCGCCCTGAATTCGCGTATTGAGGTGGGTTTCTGGCTCGTCAATGCACCAGATTGAGTTATCGAAGTAATCGGCCTTGATGATTGTGTCCAGGATCAGGTCGAAGCACGCTTTCTCGCCTGCGGAGAGATTCTTGTAGAGGAACCTGTGAGATTCGCCCTTAGTGAAGTAGAAAGTTCCAGCGGAATCTGCGCCCTCGGTGACACCTCCGATGCCCTCAAGCTGGAGGTCGTTGAAAACCCTTCCGAGAGCCGTTCGAACCTTGCCAATTATTCTATCTCGCAACTGTGCTCGGGTCATTGTCTCGGGCAAGTCGTCGCGATATAGTCCATCGATTGTTTGGATCACGAGTCGTCGATAGTTGTCAGACACGCTCTGGTCAGTGTCGATAAGCCTAGTAACCCGGGGCATGTCTAGAGGCGATCTGGAGCGGGAGATTCCGTCTACGGTGAAGTCGGCTTCATTGCGAAACGCGCTTCTAGTGTACACAAGTTTCTTGCGCTCATCCTGACCCTCTGGTAGTGGCTCGTGAAATTCGACAGAGACGCGTTGGGTCCAGTTCATTGGCTCGCTGCCAGTCTTGGTGCCGTAGGACTCATCCCAATTGGCGCCAGCGCCTCCATGCGCCCAGTGCCAGGTCTTGAGGCCGTCGAAAACAGAAGACTTACCGGATCCGTTCGGTCCTGCGAGAATGACAAGTCTTGCTGATGATGGTATATTTTCGATTGCTAGTTCGGAGAATCGTTTGAAGCCGTGAAACGCGATCTTCTTGAGGCGCATTAGCATCTCCTCCTCCGGAGTTGGGCCCGTTCTTTCCTCGACGTTGGGGAGGGCCCCGTCTCAGATTGGCCCAACTTGAGGATGATGTCTATAGGGCGGATCCAATCCGTTTGATGGGATCCGTGAGACGTAGATCTCTTGCTGGGCTGCAGTAGCCCCAAGGTTTCATGTGCCCGGCCGGGGAGGGTTGGCCACGGAGTGTCACCCACCACGCTAGAGGAGTCCCCGCAATGCGTCGATCGTGTCGGCCTCGGCGGCCGTCTTGTCGTCCCGGTAGCGCAGCACGCGGGCGAACCGCAGCGCGACGCCGCCGGGGTAGCGGGTGGAGCGCTGGACGCCGTCGAACGCGATCTCGACGACCTGCTCGGGCCGCACGTGGACGACGTAGCCGTCGGTGGACCCTTCGGCGAGCTCGGTGAAGCGCTCGGTCTGCCAGGCGAGCATCTCGTCCGTCATGCCCTTGAACGTCTTGCCCAACATCACGAACCCGTCCCCGGCGGGGTCCCGCGCGCCGAGGTGGATGTTCGACAGCCAGCCGCTGCGCCGCCCCGATCCCCGCTCGACGGCCAGCACCACCAGGTCCAGGGTGTGGCGCGGCTTGACCTTGACCCACGCGGACCCGCGCTTGCCGGCCGCGTAGGGCGCGTCGAGGTCCTTGACGACGACCCCCTCGTGCCCGGCGGCGACGACCCGCTCGAAGAACTCCGCCAGCGCCGCCGCATCGGCGTCGACCAGGCGAGGGACGACGGCCTCCGCGGGGACCGCCCGGTCGAGCGCTGCCAGGCGCTCGCGCGCCGGTGCGTCGATCAGGTCCGTGCCGTCGAGGTGCAGCAGGTCGAAGAAGCGGACGGTGAGGGGGAGGGCGCCGGGTTCGGCGTCGTGGGTGCCGGTGCGCGACGCCGTCTCCTGGAACGGCCGGGGCCGTCCGGCGTCGTCCAGGGCGAGGGCCTCGCCGTCGAGCACGGCGGCCTCCACCTCCAGGGAGCGGGCCAGCGCCACGACCTCCGGGAGGCGGTCGGTGATGTCGTCGAGCGACCGGGTAAACACCGCGACGTCGTCACCGGCCACGTGCACCTGGACGCGGATGCCGTCGAGCTTGGTGTCGGCGGCGACCGCGGCGTCGCCGAACTTGTCCACGGCCGTGGAGACGTCGGGCGCGGACGAGGCCAGCATGGGCCGCACCGGGCGGCCGACCCGCAGCGTGAAGGACTCCAGCGCCCCGGCGCCGCCGGTCAGTGCGGCGCGGGCGATCGGCCCGGACAGCGCGCTGAACATCGCGGCCCGGCGCACGGACCGCCCGGGGACGTCGGCCGCTTCGGCGATCGCGTCGAGCAGCAGCGAGTCCGAGGCGCCCTGGCGCAGCTCCTCGCGCAGCAGCCCGGACAGGAACTGCTGCTCGTCGGCCGTGGCCCGGGAGAACAGCTCGGTGAAGGCGTACGTGCGTGCCGTGTGGGAGCCCGTGCCCGCGAGCGCCTGCATCGCGGCCAGGGCCGCGTCGACCTCGACGGGCGTCAGCGTGGCGACCTCCGCCGCAGGCGGCAGGTCGGCCAGGTTGCGCCAACCGATCCCCGTGCGGCGTTGCCGCGGGCGGCCGGACAGGTACGACGCGACGATCTCGATCTCGTCGGCGTCCGGGTCGTCCGACACGGCCTCCGCCGGGGGAGCGGCCGACCGCAGCGCCTCGGCCAGCAGCTGGCGCTTGCGCAGGCGGGAGCGCGTCGCGGCGACCGCGGCGTGCGTGGTGACCAGCTCGGCGAGCAGCACCCCTCGATCTTCCCAGTGGCTACCGACATCTGCCCGAAGACGCGGGGGTGGCGGGGCTGACGGGGGCGGGGCCGTCAGATACCTGGGGAGATCTCAGGAGGTGGCGTGCGCCGTGTCGTAGGCCTCGCGGGCGGCGAGCACGTCGGCGGAGTGGTCCAGGGTCCAGCGTTCGAGAGCCTGCAGGGGGCCGAGCACGTCGTGCCCGGCGGCGGTGAGCTCGTACTCGACGCGCGGCGGGACCTCCGCGTGCACCGTGCGCTGCACGAGGCCGTCCCGCTCGAGGCCGCGCAGCGTCCGGGTGAGCATCTTCTGCGAGACGCCGTCGACGCGCTGCGCCAGCGCGGAGAAGCGTTGCGGGCCGTCGGCCAGGGCGCCGACGACGAGGACGGTCCACCGGTCGGCGACGCGGTCCAGGACCGTGCGGCTCGGGCAGGCCTTGAGGTACGGGTCGAACGGGATCTCGGTCACGGTGCTTCCTCCTTGCGGACCACGATCCTACGTCCTATAGTCTCCGAAGGAAACCTACTCTCCTTTGGAGAGTGACATGCCGGCAGAGAGCGAGAATGTCATGGCACGCATCACCGTCATCGGAGGCACCGGGTACGCCGGGGAGCACATCGTCCGCGAGGCCGTCGCGCGCGGTCACGAGGTCACCTCGCTGAGCCGGTCCGAGCCCACCGAGCCCGTCGACGGCGTGCGGTACACCACCGGCTCGGTCCTGGACGAAGCGACCGTGGACGGCGCCGCGCAGGGCGCCGACGTCGTCGTCGCGACCGTCTCCCCGCGCGGTGACATGGCCGGTCGCGTCCGGCCCGCCTACGCCCGGATCGCGGACCGGGCCGCCGCCCACGAGGCGCGGCTCGCCGTCGTCGGCGGCGCCGGATCCCTGAAGGTCAGCGAGGACGGCCCGCGCGTCGTCGACGGCCCCGACTTCCCGGACGCGTTCAAGGCCGAGGCGCTGGAGTTCACCGACATCCTCGCCGACCTGCAGGACGCGCCGGAGAGCCTCGACTGGTTCTACCTCAGCCCGCCGGCCGTGTTCGGCGCCTACGCCCCCGGCGAGAGGACCGGCACGTACCGCACCGGCGGTGACGTGCTCCTGGCCGACGACGAGGGCAGCTCGTTCATCTCGGGCGCCGACTTCGCGACCGCGCTGGTCGACGAGCTGGAGAACCCGACGCACCGTCGTCGCCGGTTCACCGTCGCGAGCTGACGCCGGCGCGACACGGCCCGCCCCTCGAGCGTGAGGGGCGGGCCGTCGTCATGAGGGAGAGGTCGCCGGCGGGATCGCTCAGGCGGCCGTGGGGAACGGCACGCCGGTCGTGGCGTGGCAGCGGTAACCGTGCGGGTTCTTCGCGTCGGACAGGTACTGCTGGTGGTAGTCCTCGGCGTAGAAGAACGGGCCGGCCTCCGCCGCGGGCCGCATCTCGGTGGTGATCGGGTCGTACCCCTTGGCCGCCAGCACCTCGGCGTACCGCTCGGCGGTGGAGCGCACCGCCTCCGCCTGCTCCGGGGTCGTCCAGTAGACGCCCGAGCGATACTGGGTGCCGACGTCGTTGCCCTGGCGGTAGCCCTGGGTCGGGTCGTGCCGCTCCCAGAAGAGGCGCAGCAGCTCCTCCTCCGACACCTTCGCGGGGTCGTAGGCGACCATCGCGGTCTCGGTGTGCCCGGTCCGCGCCGTGCAGACCTCCTCGTACGTGGGGTTCGGCGTCGTGCCGCCCATGTAGCCGACGGCGGTGCTCACCACCCCCGGGACCTGCCAGTAGATCTCCTCGGCGCCCCAGAAGCAGCCCATCGCGAGGTAGAGCACGCGGGTGCCGGGCTCCCAGGGGCCGACGATCGAGGTCCCCAGGACGGTGTGCGGCCGGGGCGCGGCCAGCACGGGGCCCTCACGGCCGGGCAGCGCGTCCTCGGGCGCGATCATCGTCGTCTTGCCGCTGCCGAACAGGTTCTCGAACATCGCGTCGCCTCCTGGAGTTGCCTGCGGGGCCGGTCCGCCGACCCCGCTCCTGCGCAACGATCTCGCGCCGCCGCGTGTTCCGCCGTCGTGCCGACGCCCCACGAACCCCGGGTCCCGAACTGCCGACCTCGGCAGTTCGGGGACGAGGGGTGCTGGACTCAGTCGAGGTCGCGGACGGCGCGGGCCTCCACGTCCGCCAGCACCTCGTCGGCTACGTGCGGACTCACCTCGCCGGCGTTGCGCGCCCGGACGCACACGTCCCGCTCGACCTCCACGGCGTCGCGCAGCAGCTCGTCCACCAGCTCGCCGTACCGGCCCTCGGCGTCACCGCCCGCCTGCCGCGCCTCCGACAGCGCCTGCTGGGCCGCGAGGTACCCCTCGTACTGCTGCGCGACGGCATCCCGCACCGGCGCGGGCAGGTCGCCGCGCGCCAGCACCGCGTCGAGCGCCGCCCGGGTCGCACGCTCCCGCAGCTCGGCGACCTCGGCCGTCTCGTCCGCCGTCGTGCCCACGCCGAGACGTCGCACCACCGGCGCCAGCGTGAGGCCCTGCAGCACGAGCGTCGCCAGCACGACGACGAGCCCCACGAAGACCACCGTGTCCCGCTGCGGGAACTCCTCGCCCGAGGCCACCAGGTGCGGCAGGGCCAGCGCGGACGCCACGGAGACGACGCCGCGCATCCCCGCCCACGAGATCACCAGGGTCTCGCGCTGCGTGAACGCCCCGATCCCGGCCACGTGCTCCGGCACGCCCTGGCGGCGCGCACGGTCCGCCATGCCGCGCTCCAGCCACCACACCGCCGGGAACATCCAGGCGAACCGCAGCAGGATCAGCGCGGCGACCACGGCCAGCGACAGCGGCAGGGCGATGTCGGCGACGGGGTTGCCGTCCAGCACGGAGGTGAGCTCGAAGCCGATGAGGACGAACACCACCCCCGTGATCAGGTAGTCGGCGTACTCCCACACCGAGCGGCCCAGCAGCCAGCCGCCGGAGGACACCGACGTGTGCGACACCGAGCGCAGCCACAGCCCGAGGGTCAGGACGGCGAGCACGCCGGAACCCAGCAGCTCCTCGGCCACCAGGTAGGCGGCGAAGGGCAGCGCGATCGTCACCGTCGTCTCGGCCGCCGGGACCCGGATGCGGCCCAGCAGCAGGTGGCCCAGCCAGCCCCCGGCGGCGCCGACGGCGATCCCCACCACGACCGCGAGCAGCAGGTCGAGTCCCACCTCGGCCGCCGTCACGCTGCCGGCCACCACCGCCGCGACCGCCACGTGGTACAGCACCAGGGCCGTCGCGTCGTTGAACATCCCCTCACCCTCGAGGACCGTCACCACGCGGCCCGGCAGCCGGAGGCGTCGCGCCACCGCCGTCGCGGCCACGGGGTCCGGGGGAGCGACGATGGCGCCCAGCACCCACGCCACCGCCCACGGCGCCCCGGCGGCGTGCGCGATCACCGCCACGACGCCCGCCGACGCGATCGTCAGCCCCACCGCGGTGATGAGGATCGGCCGCGCCTGGCTGCGGAACTCGCGGGCCGTGGAGCGCTGGGTCGCGGCGAACAGCAGCGGCGGCAGCACCACGGGCAGCACCAGCTCGGGATCGAGGCGAAGCCCGGGCGTGCCCGGGATCAGCGGGAGCAGGATCCCGAACAGCGTCAGCAGGACGGGCAGCGGCACCCGGATCCGGTCCGCGAGCGGCGTCAGCACCACGATGCCGGCGATGATCACGCCCCACAGGGCGATCGACGACATGGCTGCTCCCGGTGGACGACGACGGCGGTCGCGGCAAGTCTGCCGGTCCGGGAGCGGCGACGCACCCGTTCGACGGGTCGTGCTGCCCGGCGTGTCGGCGCCGATGGGTACGGTCGGAGCATGGCGACCCCATCGGACGACCCCCTCCTGCTCCCCGACGCCGCAGCCTGGCGATCCTGGCTCGACGACCACGAGGACTCCGCGCACGGCGGCGTGTGGCTCGTGCTCGCCCGCAAGGGGCGTGACGACGCGCCCACCACGCTGCGACGCGACGAGGCGCTCGAGGAGGCCCTGTGCAGCGGCTGGATCGACGGTCAGGCACGACGCCGTGACGCCGACACGACGCTGCAGCGTTTCAGCCCGCGGCGCCCGCGCAGCACCTGGTCCCTGCGCAACCGCGAGATCGTGGGCCGGCTCGTCGACCAGGGGCGCATGCGCCCCCGCGGGCAGGCCGAGATCGACCGCGCCCGGCAGGACGGCCGCTGGGACGCCGCCTACGCCGGCCCTGCCTCCATCGAGATCCCGCCCGAGCTGGCCGCCGTGCTCGCCGACAGCCCGCGGGCGACCGCCGCGTGGGACCGGCTCACGGCACGCAACCGGTACGCGATCCTGCACCGCCTCGTGACCCTGCGCACCGACGACGCCCGCGTGCGCAACGCCGCGCGCTTCGTCGAGATGCTCGAACGGGGCGAGACGCCCTACCCGCAGCGCCGGCGGCTGCACGACGACGGGCGATGACCTGACCAGGACCCTAGTCTGGGGCCCGTGAACAGCGAGCGGGGTCGGATCAGCGGGGCGGACACCGTCCCGCTCAGCGTGCGGGGCGCGGCCGCGTGGTCGTGGCGGCTGCTGCTCATCGCCGCCGGCGTGGCGGGGCTCGTCTGGCTGCTCAGTCAGCTCAAGACCATCGCGGTCCCGGTCGCGATCGCCCTGCTCATCACCGTCCTGCTGCGGCCCGTGCGCGTCACCCTCCAACGCTGGGGCGTCAACCGGGGCGTGGCGAGCGCGATCTCGATCCTCGGGCTGATCGCGTTCGTCACGGGCCTGATCGTCCTCGCCGGGCAGTCGATCGTCTCCGGGTTCCAGGACCTGTGGGACCAGGCCGTCGCCGGGTTCGAGGAGTTCCTCGCCTGGCTGTCCGACGGCCCGCTAGGACTGGACACCGCCACGCTGGAGAACGTCGGCCAGCAGGCCCAGGACTGGGCCTCCGACCAGAGCTCCACGCTCATCACCGGGGCGCTCGGTGCGGCGACGACCGTCGGGCACGTCCTCGTCGGCATCATCATCGCGATCTTCTGCCTGATCTTCTTCCTGCAGGACGGCCGCAGCATCTGGACCTGGGTGGTCAACCTGCTGCCGGTCGCCGCCCGCGAGACCGTGCACCAGGCCGGCCGGCGCGGCATGGTCACCCTGTCGTCCTACGTGCGCACCCAGATCCTCGTGGCCCTCGTCGACGCGATCGGCATCGGTGTCGGTGCGGCATTCTTCGTGCCCGCGCTGGCCATCCCGATCGGCATCCTCGTCTTCGTCGGCTCGTTCATCCCGATCCTGGGCGCCATCGTCACCGGCGCCATCGCCACGGCCGTGGTGCTGGTCGCCGAGGGCTGGATCGCGGCGCTGATCATGCTCGGCATCGTCCTGTTCGTCCAGCAGGCCGAGAGCCACATCCTGCAGCCGTTCCTCATGGGTCACGCCGTCTCGCTGCACCCCGTCGCCGTGGTGCTCGTGGTGGCCGCCGGGAGCCTGGCGGCAGGCCTGATCGGGGCGCTGTTCGCCGTGCCCCTCGCCGCCGTCCTGAACACCGTCATCCAGTACCTGCACGGCCACGACAAGTTCCCCGAGCTCGGCACCGACGACCACGTGCCGCTGCTGCGACGGCGACCCTCGTTCGCCGACCTGCCGGGCACCCTGCTGTGGACCCACCGCTCCGGCTCGGACGACGCCGCAGCACCCGGGACCGCGGCGCCCGGCACCGACGCCGGACGCGGCGAGGACCCGCGGACCCGCGGCGAGACCCCGGACCGCTGAACCGCCGGTTCGGTCGTACCGGCCCGACGCCCCATACTGGGCGGGTGAATCTTCCGACCCCGCTGGACCGCGTGACGCTCGACGACGTCAGGGCTGCCGCCACCCTGCTGGAGCCGGTGGTGACACGGACACCCGTGCTGCCGTTCCGGGCGCTGACGCAGCTCACGGGTACCGACGTCGTCCTCAAGTGCGAGAACCTCCAACGCGCCGGGTCGTTCAAGATCCGTGGCGCCTACACGCGCCTCGCGCGGCTGACGCCCGAGGAGCAGCAGCGCGGCGTCATCGCCGCCTCGGCCGGCAACCACGCCCAGGGCGTGGCCCTCGCCGCCCAGCAGCTCGACATCCCCGCCGTCGTGTACATGCCGCAGGGAGCCTCGGTGCCCAAGCTGCAGGCCACCCGGGGGTACGGCGCCGAGGTGCGCCAGGTCGGCACCAGCGTCGATGAGGCGCTCGCCGCCGCACGCTCCGAGTCGGCGCGCACCGGCCAGGTCCTCGTGCACCCGTTCGACCACGCCGACGTCGTGGCCGGGCAGGGGACGGTGGCGCTGGAGATCCTCGAGCAGGTGCCCGACGTCGGCACGGTCGTCGTGCCGCTCGGTGGCGGTGGCCTCGTGGCCGGGATCGCCACGGTGCTCGCCGAGGCGGCGCCGCACGTCCGCGTCGTCGGTGTCCAGGCGGCGTCTGCGGCCGCCTACCCGGCCTCGCTCGCGGCCGGCAAGCCGGTGCCCGGTCAGCTCGGGTCGACGATGGCCGACGGGATCGCCGTCGGGACGCCCGGCGAGGTCCCCTTCGAGGTGCTGCACCGCCTCGGCGTCGAGGTGCGCACCGTGTCCGAGGCGGAGATCTCCCGGGCCCTGCTGCTCGTCGCGGAGCGTGCGAAGCAGGTGGTCGAGCCCGCCGGTGTCGCCGCCGTCGCCGCCGTGGTCGCCGCCCAGGGCCTGTTCGCGGGGACGGTCGTGCCCGTCCTGACCGGAGGCAACATCGACCCGCTGCTCCTGCAGCGCGTCATCCAGCACGGTCTGGTGGCCGCCGGGCGCTACCTGCAGATCTCGGTCCGGCTCGACGACGAGCCCGGGGCCCTGGCCTCCCTGCTGGACTCGGTCGCCGCGGCCGAGGGCAACATCGTGCGTGTCGACCACCGCCGCACCGACACCACGCTCGAGGTGTCCGAGGTGCTGGTCACCCTGCAGCTCGAGACCGAGGGGCCGGACCACTGCGCCCGCGTGCTGGAGCGCCTGCGGCGTGACGGCTACCACCTGACCTGAGACGAGGACGACCCCCGCGGTCCGGACCGACAGTCGATCGCGGACCGCGGGGGTCGTCCTCGCGGGAAGGTGCCGTCAGCCGGCCGCAGCCTGCGGCTCGGTGCTGGTCTCCGGCTCGGTGATCAGCGGGTACACGCCGTTCTCGTCGTGCACCTCGCGGCCGGTGACCGGCGGGTTGAACACGCACACGCACGTGATGTCGGTCTTGGGCCGCACCTTGTGCTTGTCGTGGTCGTTGAGCAGGTACAGCGTGCCCGGCTTGAGCTCGTGCACCTCACCGGTGGCCAGGTCCTCGATCTCGCCCTCGCCGGAGGTGATGAAGACGGCCTCGATGTGGTTGGCGTACCAGAAGAAGTTGTCGGTCCCCGCATACAGCGTGGTCTCGTGCACCGAGAACCCGACACCCTCCTTGGCGAGGATGATGCGCTTGGAGCGCCAGTTCTCGCTCTTGATGTCGGCTTCGGTGTCGGTGATCTCGTCGAGGCTGCGGACGATCATGCGTGTCTCCTCAGGTCGTGGGGGTGCTCGCGGTGGCGCAGGTCTCAGGCGACGGCGGCGGCGAGCGCCTCGTCGATGATGGCCAGGCCCTTGCGGAGCTCGTCCTCGGTGATGGTCAGCGGCGGCAGGAGCTTGACGACCTCGCTCTCGGGACCGGAGGTCTCGACGAGCAGCCCGCGCTCGAACGCGCCGGTGGTCACCTTGTCGGCGAGCTCGCCCGAGGGCATCTGCAGGCCGCGGGCCAGGCCGCGGCCCTTGTTCACGAGACCGAGCTCCGGGTAGCGCGACACGAGACCGTTGAAGTGGGCCTCGATCAGCAGGCCCTTGGCGAGGATCTCCTTCTCGAGCGTGTCGTCCGACCAGTAGGTGCGGATGGCCTCGGCCGCCGTGGCGAACGCCGGGGCGAGACCGCGGAAGGTGCCGTTGTGCTCGCCGGGCTCCCAGACGTCCAGCTCGGGACGGACCAGGGTGATGGCCATCGGCAAGCCGTAGCCGGAGATCGACTTCGACAGGCAGATGATGTCCGGGTTGATGCCGGCCTCCTCGAACGAGAAGAACCCGCCCGTGCGGCCGCAGCCCATCTGGATGTCGTCGAGGATGAGCAGGATGCCGTGCTCCTTGCAGAGCTCGGCGAGGCTGCGCAGCCACTCGGCGCGCGCGGCGTTGATGCCGCCCTCGCCCTGCACCGTCTCGACGATGACGGCGGCCGGCTCGTTGAGGCCGGAACCGCCGTCCTCGAGCATCCGCCGGAAGTACTGGAAGTCGTCGACGTCACCGTTGAAGTAGTCGTCGTACGGCATGGGCGTGGCGTGCACGAGCGGGATGCCGGCACCGCCACGCTTCATCGAGTTGCCGGTGACGGACAGCGCGCCGAGCGTCATGCCGTGGAACGCGTTGGTGAAGTTGATGACCGACTCGCGACCGGTGACCTTGCGGGCCAGCTTCAGCGCGGCCTCGACGGAGTTCGCGCCACCGGGGCCGGGGAAGACGACCTTGTGGTCGAGCCCGCGCGGCTCCAGGATCAGCGAGTGGAACGTCTCGAGGAAGTCGCGACGGGCCGTGGTGAACATGTCGAGCGAGTGCACCATGCGGTCGTCGGCGAGGTAGTCGATCAGGACCTTCTTCAGCACGGGGTTGTTGTGCCCGTAGTTGAGGGACCCGGCGCCGGCGAAGAAGTCCAGGTAGGCGTCGCCGTCCTCGGTGTAGACGGTGGCACCGACCGCACGGTCGAACACGACCGGCCAGGCGCGCGAGTAGCTGCGGACCCCGGACTCGAGGGCGGTGAAGCCGGTCGGGTCCTCGGTGGTCGACGCGTCGTTCGGGGGGGTCAAGGTTGTCACGAAGGACACTCCTGTAGGTGGTGCGCGCGGGTGCGTGCGAACGTGCGGGGCTGCGCCGTCACCTGCGCGCGGGACCGGCGCAGCCCGGAGATCATGGCCCGTCAGGAACGGCGGATGCCCTCGATGACGAGCAGTGGTTCGGCCTCGTGGCCGTCGGGGAAGTGCTCCGCCTCGAAACCGGTCACCTCCGAGAGCGTGGCTCCGCGCTCGGCGGCCCAGCGCTGGAAGACTCGTCGGGAGGACGTGTTGTCCTCGGTCACCGTGGTCACCAACGAGTCTACCCCGGGCAGTCCGTCGATGACCGAGTCGACGAGCCGCCCGGCCACACGGTGGCCGCGGGCGGCGTCGTCCACGGCGACCTGCCACAGGAAGAAGCGGCTGGGGTCGCGGGGCAGGAGGTAACCGCTGAGGAAGCCGACGACGCGGCCGTCCAGGACGGCGACGCGGCAGGTGTCGGAGAAGTGGTCCGCGAGCAGCAGGTAGCTGTACGAGGAGTTGAGGTCGAGGCTGCCCGAGTCACGGGCGACCCGCCACATCTCGCCACCGTCGGCGAGGGCGGGCGGTCGGATCTGGAGGTCGACGGAATCGCGCCCGGGCGTCGCTCCGCCGGGCACCTGATGGTCGCTCGATGAGGATTCGGTGGTGTTCATACCACGGAAAACCATAGACACTTCTGCGGGGAATTCCCACCCTTGTGCCGACGGTCACAGGTGGTGACACGGGCCCCGGGAACCGTCCGCAACCGTTGCGCTGCCGGGGCGGAAGCGGGTCGACGTCGACCGTCGCGACACCGCCAGGACGTGGTGCACGTCACGTCCTGGCGGTGTCGAGCGCCGCGGGCGGCACGCTCGCCGCACCTCCGGCTCGGGCTGCGCCGTGGCCGGCTCAGCCGGAGAACGGGGTGGCCTTGAGGACCTCGACCGGGATCTCGCGGCCGTTCGGCGCCGTGTAGCTGACCTTGTCCCCGACCTGGTGGCCGTCGATGGCGGCACCCAGGGGCGACGTGGGCGAGTAGACGTCCATGTCCGTGGTGCCGGCGATCTCGCGCGACCCGAGCAGGAACGTCATCTCGTTCCCTGCCACCGACGCGGTGACGACCATGCCGGCCTCGACGGTGCCGTCGTCGGCCGGGCTGCCGACCGCCACGTAGCGCAGCTTCTCGGTCAGCTCGCGGATGCGGGCCTCGTTCTTCGCCTGCTCCTCGCGGGCGGCGTGGTAGCCGCCGTTCTCCTTGAGGTCACCCTCGTCGCGGGCGGCAGCGATGCGCTCGGCGATCTCGGCGCGGGCGGGGCCGGAGAGGTGCTCCAGCTCGGCCGTCAGCCGGTCGTGAGCCTCCTGGGTGAGCCAGGTGACGTTGCTCTCGGTCACGAGGGCTCTCCTTTCTGGTGCTCGTTCGTGCCCGGCGCGCGCCGCGCGGACGTCCGGCCGACGGGCGTCGGCACGCGCGTCGGCTCGTGCAGGACTTGCGTATGAATCCCTCAGGATAGCCCAGGGTGCGCCGGGTGCGGGAGAGTTGGCTGGTCAGGTGCGGGTCGATCGGTGGTCAGGTGCGGACCACGGGCAGGTCAGCCGTCGACGGCCGCGCAGCGGGCCACCACGGCCGACGTCGCCTCCTGGGAGGTGCCGATCGTGACCTCGTAGGCGGACGTCCGGGCCTCGGCGGGACCCACGGTCACGTCCACGGTGCCGACCTGCGCGTAGCTGGGCGCCAGCGCCTCGACGGTGCACACCGCCGTCGTGCCGGGCGCCATGTGCACCTGGAACGAGGCCTCGACGGTCTCGGCGTCCACCACGTCGAAGCCGACCATGTCGTACTCGACGGGGTCGTCCTGCTGCAGCCAGAACGTGTAGCCGGCGACCGCCAGCACGGCCACGACCAGCGCGACCACCACGGCGGTCGTGCGCCCGCGGCGTCCGGCGCCACCGCGGCCCGTGCTCGGGCGCGCGGCTCCGTAGCGGTCCGCGGGCACGGCGGGGGGCGAGGACTCGGTCATGACACCATTGTCCCCGATGGGGACGAGGGGTCCGCCCACGGGCCCGGAACACCGAGGAGGCACTGTGACCGGCGAACCGCTGCGGCTCATGGCGGTGCACGCGCACCCCGACGACGAGTCGAGCAAGGGTGCGGCGACGACGGCCCGCTACGCGGCCGAGGGCGTCGAGGTCCTGGTGGTCACGTGCACGGGCGGGGAACGGGGCGATGTGCTCAACCCGTCGTTCGAGGTCCCCACCGGTCACGAGTTCGAGTCCGTCGAGGGCAAGCGGGCCGTGCGCCGCCTGGAGATGGCGGCCGCCGCCGACGCGCTCGGCGTGCGCCAGACGTGGCTCGGTTTCGTCGACTCCGGGCTGCCCGAGGGCGACCCGCTGCCGCCGCTGCCGGAGGGCTGCTTCGCGCTGCTGCCGCTGGAGGAGGCCTCCGCGCCGCTGGTCGAGCTGGTCCGCGAGTTCCGGCCGCACGTGATGACCACCTACGACCCGTCGGGCGGCTACCCGCACCCGGACCACATCCGCTGCCACGAGGTCGCCTTCGAGGCGTACCACGCGGCGGGTGACGCCGGCCGGTACGTCGTCGACGGTGGTGCCGAGCCGTGGGCGCCGCTCAAGCTGTACTACAACCACGGGTTCTCGATGGCGCGCCTGCGTGCCGCGCACGAGGCGATGGAGGGCGCCGGCCTGGAGTCGCCGTTCGGGGACTGGATCGAGTCGCGTGCCGCCCGGGAGATCCCCGAGCGCACCGCGACGACCAGCGTCGACGTCGCCGCGTACTTCCCGCAGCGCGACGCGGCGCTCACCGCGCACGCCTCCCAGATCGACCCCGAGGGGTTCTTCTTCGCGGTCCCGCGCGACCTCGAGGCCGACGTCTGGCCGACCGAGGAGTTCGAGCTCGCGGACGCCCGCGTCCCCACCACCACGCCGGAGGACGACCTGTTCGCCGGCATCCGGAAGGAGTCCTGATGCCGCTGGCGCAGCTCGGTGCCCTGCTCGCCGACGTCGACCCCGCCCCCGCGCCGAGCCCCACGGCCCGCGTGCTGGAGGACTGGGAGGTCACGCCCGGGCTCGAGGGCTTCCTGGCCACGTTTGCCGTCGCCGCGGCCGCCGTCGTGCTCTTCCTGTCGTTGAGCCGGCACCTGCGCAAGGCGGATGCCAACGCCCGCGAGCTGGGCTACGACGTCCCCGAGCGCAAGGGGATCGCGGTGCGCCGGTCCGACGCCGGCACGGACGCGGACGGCACCGGCCAGGCGGGGGAGGGTGACCGGGAGGCGACGGCCTCCGCCGACGTGGGGGCGACGCCGGAGTCCCCGGACGTCGCCGGCGAGGACGACCGGCGGGGCCCCGCATGAGCGTGCGGGTCACGATCGGCCAGGTGACCGTGGCGGACGACCACGAGGCCAACCGCTACATGGTCGCCGACGCCGTGGCCGAGGCCGCCCGCGTGGGCGCCGACCTGCTGGTGCTGCCCGAGTACGCCTCCGGGTACCACCGCCACGGTGTCGGGATCGAGCACGCCGAGGACCTCGAGGGGCCGTTCGTGTCCCTGCTGCGGCGGCTCGCCGGCGAGCACGGGCTCGCGATCATCGCCGGCACGACCCTGCCCGGCGCCGACCCGGCACCCGGCGAGACCCGCAAGGGTGTCAACGCCGTCGTCGCCGTGGACGCCTCCGGTGAGCTCGCCGGCGTCTACCGCAAGGTGCACCTGTACGACGCGTTCGGCACCCGGGAGTCCGACCGCCTCGAACCCGGGCCCGTCGACGCCGAACCCCTCACGCTGCGGGTCGGCGACCTGACGTTCGGGGTCATCACCTGCTACGACCTGCGCTTCCCCGAGTCGGCGCGTCGGGTGGTCGACGCCGGCGCCGACGTCGTCGTCGTGCCGGCCGCCTGGGTGTCCGGTCCGCTGAAGGCGGAGCACTGGCGCGCCCTGCTGACGGCCCGCGCGATCGAGAACACCGTGGTGGCCGTCGGTGTCGGGATGGCGGGCAAGGGCGTCACCGGGTGCTCGACGCTCGTCGGGCCGGACGGCGTCGTCGGGCTCGAGGCCGACGAGACCCCGCAGCTGCGCACGGTCGACCTGGACCCGGAGCAGCTCGCGGCCGTGCGGCGCTCGAACCCGTCGCTCGCCAACCGGCGCTACGCCGTCGTCCCGCGGTAGCCGGCGCCTCCCACCCGGACCCGCCGGCCGCGAGGTAGCGCTGCTCCCCGCGAGGTAGGCGACATCTCGCCGAGTTGTTGCCTCCGTGAGCACAACGTCGCCTACCTCGCGAGAACCTTGCCTACCTGGCGGGAGGGCCGCCTACCTCGCGGACGAGTTGCCTACCTCGCGGAAGGACCGGGTCAGACGGCGAGCCAGGCGAGGTAGATCGCCACCGTGTGGCAGGCGAACCCGACCACCGTCAGCGCGTGGAAGATCTCGTGGAAGCCGAACCAGAGCGGAGACGGGTCGGGGAACTTCGTGCCGTAGACGACGGCGCCCAGGGTGTAGGCGAGGCCGCCGCCGGCCACCAGCCACACCACCGCCGGTCCGCCGGTGGCCCCGAACTGTCCCAGGTAGGCCACCGCGACCCAGCCGAGCGCGACGTAGACCGGCACGTAGACCCAGCGCGGAGCGTTCATCCAGATGACGCGCGCGAGCAGACCGAGGATCGCGCCGCCCCACACGATGGACAGCAGCACGGTGGCGGACTCGGGGTCCAGCAGGGCTACGGCCAGCGGCGTGTAGGTGCCGGCGATGATGAGGAAGATGTTCGCGTGGTCCATGCGTCGCAGCACGGCCTCGACGCGCGGCGACCACGTCCCGCGGTGGTAGACGGCGCTGGTGCCGAAGAGCATGAGCGCGCTGAGCCCGAAGATCGCGGCCGCGACCTTGCCGGCCACCGGTTCGGCGAGCACGACGAGCACGATGGTGGCCGCCAGGGCGAGCGGCGTCGTGACCAGGTGTATCCAGCCGCGCAGCTTGGGCTTGAGGCGGCGGGCCTGGGTGGCGGCGCTCGCGGTGACGGTCTGGACGGCGCCGGTGACGCTCTCGCGGGCGCCGTGCACGGCCTCGCGCGCGACGTCCGAGGCGGTGTGGTCGGCGTCGGCCGGGTCGGGTACGGACTGGCGCTCGTGCGGGGCGGCTCCGGCCACGGGTCCTCCTGGCGGGTCGGGGTCTGTCGATCGGGCGGCGAACTAACCTACGGTTGCGTAGGTTACGCCAGCGTAGGTGACGCGGGAAGCGCGTGTCGCGCCCTATCCTGTGAAGATCGTGCGACGACCCGGTCCGGCTCGCCCACCGGACCGATCTGCGCGGCCTCGGCACCGCGGTGGCGGCGGTACCGTTGTCCCGATTCGTCCGACCCGAACCCGCCTGCGAGGACCCGCGTGCGCCTGCCCCACCCGCTGTACAGCCTGTACGAGCGACGGCTCGCCGCGTCGATGCCGAGCGCGTCCCTGCCCCGGCACGTCGGCGTCATCCTCGACGGCAACCGTCGGTGGGCCAAGTCGTTCGGCGAGACCGCCGCGACGGGTCACCGCAAGGGCGCGGACAAGATCGCGCAGTTCCTGGGGTGGGCCGAGGAGTTCGGCATCGAGGTCGTCACGCTGTGGATGCTCTCCACCGACAACCTCTCCCGCTCCGAGGACGAGCTCGCCGACCTCCTCGACATCATCTCCGACGCCGTCCGCGACCTCGCGGAGACGCGGCGCTGGCGGCTGCGCATCGTGGGTCGGCTCGACCTGCTGCCCGAGCGGCTCGTCGGGGCCGTGCGCGAGGCCGCGGCCGCGACGGCCGACGTCGACGGCCTGCACGTCAACATCGCGGTCGGGTACGGCGGCCGGCACGAGATCGCTGACGCCGTGCGTTCCTACCTCCGGGCCGAGCAGGCTCGCGGCGCCACGCTCGCCGAGCTCGCCGAACGGCTCGACGTCTCCGACATCGCCGACCACCTGTACACCAAGGGCCAGCCCGACCCCGAGCTCGTCATCCGCACCTCGGGCGAGCTGCGGGTCGGCGGCTTCCTGATGTGGCAGAGCGCGCACTCCGAGCTCTACTTCTGCGAGGCCTTCTGGCCGGACTTCCGGCGCGTGGACTTCCTGCGCGCCCTGCGAGACTTCTCCCGGCGCGAGCGCCGGCTGGGACGATAGGCGTACCGGCGACGACGCCGGGGACAGGAGAGGCGCCATGACCACGACGCACCGGACGTCCGGCACCGCGCAGCGCGCCGCCGCGACCTGGGAGGCTCTGTTCCGCAGCCAGGTCACCCTGATGCGGCGGTTCCAGACCGACGAGGTCTGGGTGGAGCTGACCATGCGCGAGTACGACGTGCTGTTCACGCTGTCGCGCGCCCACGACGGGATCCTGCGACTGCGCGACCTCAACGAGAACGTGCTGCTCGCCCAGTCGTCGCTGTCCCGCATGGTGGAGCGGCTGGAGGAGCGCGGGCTGGTCACCCGGTCGGTGCCGTGCGAGGACGGCCGGGGCACGCTCGTGGCCCTGACGGACGAGGGTCGCCGGCTGCAGCGGCGCGTCGGACGGCGGCACGTGCGGGCCATGGAGCAGTACGTCGGGTCCGCGCTCGACGACGACGAGCAGGCCGAGCTGACCCGCCTGCTCGACAAGCTGCGCACCGCCCAGCCCGACATCGCGGACTGGTCCCCGCGCGGGTGACCGGGATCGGTATCCTCGGCGCGTGACCCCGACGAACCAGCCCGAGCCCACGTCCGACGTCGCGGCACCGGCGGGGCCGCACGTCGTCGTCGTGCCCGACTCCTTCAAGGGCAGCCTGGACGCCGGCCAGGTCGCCGCGGCCCTGCGCGAGGGCGTGCTGGCAGCCGCCCCCGACGCCCGGGTGACCTGCCTGGCGATGGCCGACGGCGGCGAGGGCACGCTGGACGCCCTGCTGTCGACCTGGCTGACCCCGGTCCGCACCGTGACGACCTGCGACGCCGTGGGCCGACCGGCGACGGCGCGGTGGGCGACGTCGCCCGACGGGAGGGTCGGCGTCGTCGAGCTGGCCGAGGCCAGCGGGTTGCCCGCCGTCAGCGACCAGCCGTTGCAGCCGCTGCACGCCCACACCCGCGGCACCGGCGACGTCGCGGCAGCGGTGCTCGACGCCGGGGTCGAGGAGGTGCTCGTCTGCCTGGGTGGTTCGGCCTCGACCGACGGGGGTGCCGGGATCCTGACCGGTCTCGGCGCACGGCTCCTGGACGCCGAGGGCCGCGTGGTGCCCGACGGCGGCGAGGGCCTGGCCGGCGTGGCCGCGCTCGATCTCGACGGGCTGCACCCGCGGGCACGGCAGGTGCGCTGGCGTCTCGCCGTCGACGTGTCGAACCCGCTCGTCGGCGAGCTCGGCTCGGCGGCCGTGTTCGCCCCGCAGAAGGGCGCCGGGCCGGGTCAGGTCGCGTTCCTCGACGAGGCGCTGACCCGCTGGGCCAACCTGCTCGAGCGGGAGACGGGCGTCCGCGTCCACGAGCTCCCGGGCGCCGGTGCGGCGGGTGGCGTTCCGGCCGCGCTCGCTGCCGTGCTCGGCGCCGGGCTGGAGCCGGGCGCCGCGCTCGTCGCCGAGGCCGTGGGCCTGCCCGCCGTCCTCGACGACGCCGCCCTCGTGCTCACGGGGGAGGGCTCCTTCGACTCGCAGTCGGTGCGCGGCAAGGTGGCCGACGGCGTGGCGCGCGTCGCGGCCGCGTCCCCGGCCCGCCCACCGGTCGTGGTCGTGGCGGGCCAGGTGCTGCTGCCCGCCGACCAGACCCGCGCGGCCGGCATCGCGGCGGCGTTCTCCATCGCCCCCGGGCCGATCGACCTCGACGACCTGCTCGGCCGGACGGCGGGACGCCTCACCGAGGTGGCGGCATCGGTGACGAGCCTGGTGCTCGCCGCCCGCTGATCCCGGCGGTCCGCTCCGCGGACGCGGCCGCCGCGACCGGATCACCCCCCGTGGCGGTGGCCGCGCACGGGCGGTTCGGTGATGATGGGCGAAGACCGCCGGCCCGCGACCCGGGACCGGCGACACGCACAGGCTGGTCGCCGAGTCCAGGAGCGCCCGATGGATCAGTTCACGATGGTGGTGCTGCTGGTCGGCGGCGGTGCGGTGGTCTTCGGCGCGACTCTGCTCGTGCGGCGCGTCCGGCCCGGTCTGGCGGACGTCGACACGGCACCGGCCGGATCGATCCTGTCGTACGTCGCGGCGACCTTCGGGATCCTCGTCGGGTTCCTCATCGTCGTCCTGCTCGGCGAGGCGACCAGCGCTCGGCACGCGATCGGCGACGAGGCGACCTCCATCGGCACGGCGTTCGACGAGGCCCAGCTCTTCCCGGAGAACGAGGCCGACCTGCAGCATGCCCTGATCTGCTACGCCCGCTCGGTCACGGAGAAGGAGTGGCCGGCGCTGGCCGAGGGCGGGTCGGCACCTGAGACCGACGCGGCGTACCGCGAGCTCATCGCCGCCTACGGGGCGGTGGACGAGCCGACGGGCGGAACCTTCCAGTCCGCGGCCGCGACCAACAGCTTCGTCCAGATCGGCAGCATCTCCACCGCGCGGGAGACCCGGCTCGTCGCCTCGGAGCTCGACCTGGGTCCGCTGATCTGGACCGTGCTCATCGGTGCGGCTCTGCTGGTGGTCTTCCTGCTCTTCGTCGTCACCCTGCCGGCCCGGCCGCTCGTGCAGGCGTCGCTGCTGGGTCTGGTCGGACTCTTCACCACGGTCCTGCTGGTCCTGCTGATGGCGTTAAGCAGCCCGTTCCGGGAGGGGACGAGGCTGGCGTCGCCGGAACTGATCGAGGAGAACACCGCCCGCATGGTGTCGCTCGCCCCGGAGGCCGCGGAACGGCCGTGCGCCTTCGACAACGCGGGCTGACCGGGTGAGCGCGGCGCGCGGGGCGCCCGTCGCGACTCAGGGCTCGACGTCGTCGTGCAGCACCACGCGGGACAGCTCGACGCGACCGCCGGGCAGCACCCAGTAGTGCAGGCGGCGCGCCTGCGGCGTGTTCACCTGCAGGGACAGCCGCCACGCCTGGGCGCCGTCGTGGTCGCGGACGCGGTACGGGTCGCCGCCGCCGTCCCCGCGGCGCAGCCGGTGCAGCTCGTAGCCGGCGATCTCCGGGGCGCGGCCGACCAGCACGAGGACGACGGCGCGGTGCACCTTCTCCTCGAGCCCGCGTCCGGCGTCGGCGAGGCTGGCGCAGAACGCCGGTCCGACGTCGTACTCCGGGAGCGGGAACCGCGTCTTCTCCTCGGCGTGGACGATCTGGGCCCAGGTGCGTCGCACGTCGTACCGCAGCTGGTCGACGGGGTCGAGGAACAGGGGACCCGTGGGCCGGGGCTCCTCGGCGCGCGGACGTTCCTTGCGCGCGGTGCGGATGCGGGTCTTGTAGCGCTCGACGTCGCGCCGCAGCCGCTCGACCTGGTCGCGCTGCTCGCGCGTGAGGTCGCGCAGGCCGGCCACCTCGAGCTCGAGCTGGCGGACGGCGGCGCGGCTCTCGGCGAGCTCCTGCTCGGCGGCGTCCGCGCGGGCCCGCTGCTCGTGCACGGACAGCTCGAGCTGGTTGACCAGCACCCGGTGCTCGCTGCGGGCCGGGCTTGGTTCCGCGGTGTCCGACGGCGGGGGTGGCGGCGTCGCCGGCAGGGCCCGGCCGCGGGGCGGCACGGCGGGCCGCCGTCCCGGGCCCGGCTTGGGCGCGGGCGGGCCGTCGTCCTCGCCGGCAGGGTCGATCGGCTCGTCGCGGTCCGCGGGCGGGTCGTCGTCGGTCGTGGTGTCGGGCGAGGAGGCGGAGTCGGCGACGGCGGTCGGTGCGGGCAGCCAGGGCGGGCCGCCGGGCAGCAGGCTCAGTGCCGCCGCGACGTCCTCGGTGTCGGCGACGTCGTGCAGGCTCAGGTCCGGGCGCAGCCGCGGCCCGGCCGGTCCTGGCACTGGCCGGCCGGGGAGCACGCGTGCGGCGACGACCTCGCCGACGGAGAACAGGTCGCGCAGGTCCTCGAGCTCGCTGCCCGACGCCGCGGCGCGGCCGACCCGGACCGGTACGGCCGGTGCCAGGGCCAGCACGACCTCGTCGGTGGTGACGTCGTGGACCTGCACGGGAGCCACGGTCCCCGGCGGGTAGGCCTGCCGGGCCAGCTCGGCCTGAGCGGCGGAGTCGGGCAGCATGCCGCGGACGTCGAGACGCTGGGCGCCGGGGTCGAGGACGCCCCGCAGGGTCATCCCCGGCGCGAGGAGGCGGTCGACGGGCACGATGGGCAGGGTGAGCTCCTGGGCGACCTGGGCCGTCGTGCCCTCGTCGGTCCGCACCAGGGCGCGGGTCCCGACCACGCCGAGGACCGTCGCGCCGACGGTCGCGGGGGAGTCCGGCGTGGAGGCGCTGCCGGTCAGCCCGGCCGCGGCGGCCGCCGTCAGGGCGTCCTGGACGAGACGGTCGCGCACCCGGGTGCCCTCGGCGTCGTCGTAGGCGAACCACAACGGCGAGCGGCCGACGTCGTGCACCCAGTCCAGGCCGACGGGGTAGACGCGCGAGGCGCCGCCGTAGACCTGCGTGCCGGGCGGCATCGCGTGCGAGAACGCCCACGACGCCTCGCCGGTGCGCACGACGACCACCTCGGCGAGGCCGCGGACGTCGTCCAGCACGCGGTCGGGGTCGACGTAGGGCACGCCGTGCTCGCGCGGCGTGGACACGACCACCACGGGCCAGGCGCGGGCGGGGTCCTGCAGCCGCGCGGCCAGGGCCTCCGCCTCGTCGGGGTCGCGGACACGACCGACCGACGTCGGGACGTCTGCGCTGGTCAGGGCGTCGACGACGGGGGCCGTGGGGGTGCGGGTCACCATGCCTCCTCGCCGTCGGTCGCTCGGTCCGTCGAGACTACCCGCGCGGGTGAGAAGCGGCTCGGGCGACGGCGGGCGCGGCGGCGGCACGACGGCGAGATGACAACCTGTGCGTTCCATGTCACGTCGCCGTGGACCCGTTCGCGGCGTGCCGCGCCCTCGAGCGGGTGGATGATGGGCTCATGCCGACGACCCCCCGGTCCGATCTCGCGAGCCCTTACGACGCCCTGCTGCTGTATTCCTTCGGAGGCCCGAACAAGGCGGAGGACGTCGTACCGTTCCTCCGCAACGTGACGGCCGGCAAGGGGATCCCCGACTCCCGCCTCGAGGAGGTCGGGGAGCACTACTACGGCTTCGGCGGCAAGAGCCCCATCAACGAGCAGAACCTCGCGTTGCAGGCGGCGCTCGAGGCCGAGCTCGCCGAGCGGGGCATCGACCTGCCCGTGGTGTGGGGCAACCGCAACTGGGAGCCGTACACCGACGACGCCGTCACCGAGCTCGAGAACCTCGGCGCCGAGCGCGCCGTGGCGCTGGTGACCTCGGCGTACTCCAGCTACTCCGGCTGCCGCCAGTACCGCGAGGACCTGGCCGTCACGCTGGACAAGCGCGGCCAGCTCGGCGAGGACGGCTCCACCACCGTCGAGTTCGACAAGATCCGGTCCTACTTCAACCACCCCGGGTTCGTGCAGGCGAACGTCGACGCGGTGCTCGACGGGTTCGCCGCGCTCGAGGCGAAGGGCGGGTCGCCCGCCGACGCCACCCTGGTGTTCGTCACCCACTCCATCCCGGACACGATGGAGGCGGCCTCGCGCATCTCGCAGGCCACCTACTCCGAGCAGCACCTCGACGTCGCGGCCGTCATCGCCGAGCGCGTGGGTGCGGTCCGCGGGCACGAGGTCACCTGGGAGCTCGCCTACTGCTCCCGCTCGGGCCCGCCGTCGCAGCCGTGGCTGGAGCCCGACGTCAACGACCTGCTCACCGAGCGCGCGGGCGAAGGTCTGCGCGACGTCGTCATGGCGCCGATCGGGTTCGTCTCGGACCACATGGAGGTCGCCTACGACCTGGACACCGAGGCCATGGAGACCGCGACCGAGCTCGGCCTGACGGCGGTGCGGGCCGGGACGGTCGGCACCCGGGCCCCGTTCGTGGCCGGCCTGGTCGACCTCCTGCTCGAGCGGGCGGCGATCGCCCGCGGCGAGGCCGTCGAGGAGGCCACCGTCGGCAGCCTGCCGCCCTTCCGCTCGGTGTGCGAGGTCGACTGCTGCCTGCGCCGCGACGGCGAGCCCAGCGGCGTGCCGGCCCTGTGCGGCGTCGACCTGCGCCGCTGACCGGCGCCACGCCACCACGGACACCCCGACACCACGACGACGAGGAGCGCACCCATGACCGACCGGCACGTGCACGCGGACACCGGCGAGGACGTCGACACCGCGGCGATCAACGACTCGATCCGCTACGCGATGATCGCGGTGTTCTCGGCGGTCGCACCCGTCCCGGCCGACGACGCGACCCGTGCGGAGGTCGCCGCCGAGGCCGCCGACGCGCTCTGGGACGGCGCCGCCGACGGCGACCGCGACGCCTCCCGGGCGGACGGCGACGTCGTCGTGCGCGGCGTGTACGACGTGGCCGGGCTGCGGGCCGACGCCGACCTCATGGTCTGGGTGCACGGCCCCAGCGTCGAGTCCGTGCAGGGCGCCTACCGCCGGCTGCTCGCCTCCCGGCTCGGGGCGACGCTGGCACCGGTGTGGTCCGTCGTCGCGCTGCACCGTGCCGCGGAGTTCAACAAGGGGCACGTCCCGGCGTTCCTCGCGGGCGAGGCGCCGCGCGACTACCTGTGCGTCTACCCGTTCGTTCGCTCCTACGAGTGGTACCTGCTCCCCGACGACGAACGCCGGACCATGCTGCGCGACCACGGCATCGCCGCGGCCGGGTACAAGGACGTGCGGGCCAACACCATGAGCACGTTCGCGCTGAGCGACTACGAGTGGCTGCTCGCCTTCGAGGCCGACGAGCTGCACCGCATCGTCGACCTGATGCGCGACCTGCGGGCCACCGAGGCGCGCCGGCACGTCCGCGAGGAGGTGCCGTTCTTCACCGGACCGCGCACCGGCCTGGCGCAGTGGGTGGAGGCCCGCCCGCGCGCCTGAGCTCCCGCATCGGCTCCCGCGCCGGAGCTCCCGGGATGCTCAGCATGCTGATCTTTGTCATGCTGGGCAGATGACCACCACCGCAGCATCCCGCGCGACCACCGCCGACCGCGTCCGCCAGGTCGTGGTGGTCGTCGGCGCCCTGCTGGCCGTCGCCGGCGCCGCCTACGGGTCCGGCGCGTTCGGCGGCCAGCCCATCGAGGAGGCCGCCGGCGGCGCGCTCTCCGCCGACGCGACCGTGATGGCCCCGGCCGGCCCCGCCTTCTCGATCTGGTCCGTGATCTACACCGGGCTGCTCCTGTTCGCGCTCCTGCAGGCGCTGCCGGGCCGTGCCGCCGACCCGAGGATGCGCGCCGTGTCGTGGTGGGTGCTCGGCTCCATGGTGCTCAACGCCGCCTGGATCGGGGTCGTCCAGCTCGGCCTGCTGTGGCTGAGCGTGCTGGTCATCGTGGCCCTCGTCGCCGTCCTGGCCGCCGTCGTCGTCCGGCTGCTGCGCGTCGAGCCGACGCGACGCCTCGACGCCCTCGTCACCGAGGGTACGGTCGGTCTCTACCTCGGCTGGGTCTGCGTCGCCACCATCGCCGACGTCGCGGCCACCCTGGTCGACGCCGAGGTGGGCGACCTGCTGCTCGGCGCCACCGCGTGGGGCGTGGTGCTGTGCGTGGTGGCCGCCCTGCTGGTGGTGCTGATCGCCACCCGGACGGCGTCCCGCCCCACCGTGGCCGTCGGCGTCGGGCTCGCGGCCGGATGGGGACTGGCCTGGATCGCGGTCGCCCGTTCGCAGGGCCCCCTGCTCGACTCCGGTGTCTCCTACGCCGCCGGGGTGGCCGCCGTCGTCGCCGTCGGCGGGCCGGTCGTGATCAGCCTGCTGCGCCGACGCTCGCGACCATGACCGCGCCGTCGGTCTCGTCGTCCCGCAGGACCCCGACCCCCAGTCCGGCCGCCGTCACCAGGCGCGTGGCCGCCGTCACCTGAACCCCCGCCACCTCGAACAGCAGCGCTCCGCCGCGTGCCAGCCACGGCGGGGCTCCGGCCACCACGCGACGCAGCACGTCCAGACCGTCGGGCCCCCCGTCCAGGGCCGGGCGCGGTTCGTGGTCGCGGGCCTCGGCCGGCAGCGTGTCCAGGGCCGACGTCGGGACGTACGGAGCGTGGCAGAGCAGCAGGTCGACCCGTCCCCGCAGCGACTCCGGCAGCGCGTCCCAGAGGTCGCCCGTGCCGACCGTCCCGCCGAACGGGGCGATGTTGGCGCGGGCGTGGGCCACCGCCCGGGGGTCCACGTCCGCCGCGTGCAGGCGCGCGGACCGCCCGCCGTCGGGAAGGCCGAGCAGCACCGCACCGCCGACCGCCCCGCTCCCGCAGCACAGGTCGACGACGGTCGCGTCCGCACGCGCGGCGGGCAGGTCGAGCGCCGCCGCCACGAGCCGTTCGCTGCGCCGTCGCGGCACGAACACCCCGGGACCCACCGACCAGGACCGGCCCGCGAGCTCCACCCGGCCCAGCACGTGCTCCAGCGGCTCGCCGGCCGTGCGTCGCGTCACCCGGCGCTCCAGCTGCTCCGGGTCGTCCGTCGAGGCGAGCAGCAGCGCCGCCTCCTCCTCGGCGAACACGCACCCCGCGGCGCGCAGCCGCTCCGTGAGTCGCACGGCGGTGCCCACGGGATCCTCCTCGGTTCGCCCGGACGTCGGGGCGTTCGGTCGGCAGCGGGTGCCCGCATCACACCCTAGCCTCGCGGGTACTCCCCGAGGCGCGACCGGCAGGCCGTCGAGAAGCGTCGCCCCGTCGCGGAGCCTTGTCGAAAGGTCGCCGTCGGCGGCCCCGTTCTGTACAAGACGCACGCGCCGCGAGGGAGCACAGTGGAGGGATGAGCACACACTCCGCCGCGCGCGGGACCGGGACGGGCGGAACCCGCACGTCCGGCCCCGCCGACATCGAGTCCCTCGTCGAGGATGCCGTCGCCCTGGCGCACACCTGGATCGCCGCGGCCGACGGCACCGGCGCCGCGGCCAGCCGCGCGGACCGGCGCACTCGCGCCACCGCCGAACGCCTCGGCGCGCTGGTCGCCGACCCCGCCGGGCTCGACCTGGCCGTCGGGTTCGTCGACGACGTCGCCCGCCCCCAGGACGTCCGCGTCGCCGCCAAGGCGCTGGCCCGGCTCGGCCGCGACGCCGGCGCCGCCTCGTTCCTCTCCCCGGTCGACCGCACCCTGTTCCGCGTCGGTGCCGCCGTCGCCCCCGCCCTGCCGAGCGTCGTCGTGCCCGCCGCACGGGTCCGGCTGCGCCAGCTCGTCGGGCACCTCGTGGCCGACGCCGGTCGCGGGCTCGGTGCGCACCTCGCGCGGACGCGGGACGAGGGATACACGCTCAACGTCAACCTCCTGGGCGAGATGGTGCTCGGCGAGGACGAGGCCCGCGCGCGCCTGCAGCGCACCCTCGACCTGGTGCGCCGCCCGGACGTCGACTACGTGTCGGTGAAGGTGTCCTCCGTCGCCGCCCAGCTCGTCACGTGGGACCTCGACGGGTCCCGCGAGCGCGTGGTCGATCGGCTGCTGCCCCTCTACCGGGCCGCCCGCGACCACGGCGTCTTCGTGAACCTCGACATGGAGGAGTACAAGGACCTGGCGCTCACCACGGCGGTGTTCCGCGACGTCCTCGACCGCGACGAGCTGCGCGACCTGCAGGCCGGCGTCGTGCTGCAGGCCTACCTGCCCGACGCGCTCGGCGCGCTGGACGAGCTCACCGCCTGGGCGCAGCAGCGCGTCGCCGACGGCGGGGCACCGGTCAAGGTGCGCCTGGTCAAGGGCGCGAACCTCGCCATGGAGCACGTCGAGGCCGAGCTGCACGACTGGGCGGTCGCCCCCTACGGCAGCAAGGCCGAGGTCGACGCCAACTACGTGCGCGTCCTCGACCACCACCTGACCCCGGAGCGCACCGCGGCCGTCCGCCTCGGCGTCGCCTCCCACAACCTGTTCCACGTGGCGCTCGCGATCCTGCTGGGCCGGGCCCGCGGCGTCAGCGACGGCCTCGACGTGGAGATGCTGCAGGGCATGGCTCCGATCGAGGCCCGCCAGGTGCAGGCCGAGGTGGCCCGCGACGGCGGCCGCGTGGTCCTGTACACCCCGGTGGTGCGCCCGCAGGACTTCGACGTCGCGATCTCCTACCTGGTGCGTCGCCTCGAGGAGAACGCCGCGGAGCAGAACTTCCTGCACGCCTCGTTCGCCCCGCCGTCGTCCGTCCCGGGTGTCTCCGCCACGCCGATGGACCGCCAGGAGGTCGCGTTCCGCGCCTCGGTGTCCGACGCCGTGCCCTTCGAGGCCGCCGACGTGGCGCCGCGGCGCCGGTCGCGCTTCGAGGGCGACGCGTCCGCCCCCGACGCCGTCCCGCCAGGTCGTACCTCCCGTCCCGAGGTCGTACCCGCGGGGTACGACGGCGAGACGGACGGTACGACCTCGCGGCCCGGTGGTGAGCGGCCCGGTGGCGAGGAGCCCGGTGGTGGGCGACCCGGCTCGCCGACCGGCTTCCGTAACGCCGTCGACACCGACCCGTCGGTCGCGGCGCACCGCGAGTGGGCCGCACGGATCGTCGGCCCCGGCAGCGGGTTCGTCCCGGTCCGGTCCGCCGAGGTCACCGACACCGCCGCCGTCGACGCCGCCGTCGCCCGGGCCGTCGAGGTCCGCGAGCAGTGGGCCGCCGTGCCGCCCGCCGGCCGCGCCCGGGTGCTGCGCGAGGCCGCCCGCCGGCTCGAGGACCGCCGCACGGACCTGATCGCCGCCGCCGTGCACGAGGTCGGCAAGACCGTCGCGGAGACGGACCCCGAGGTCACCGAGGCCATCGACTTCGCCAACTACTACGCGGCGGCCGCCGAGGCCCTCGACACCGTCGACGGCGTCACCTTCGCGCCCGACGGCGTCACCCTCGTCACGCCCCCCTGGAACTTCCCGGTCGCCATCCCGATCGGCGGCGCGCTCGCCGCGCTCGCGGCGGGCTCCACGGTGCTCGCCAAGCCCGCCCCGCCGACGCCGCGCTGCTACGAGCTCGCGGTCGAGGCGGTGCACGCCGCGCTGGAGGCCGTCGCTCCCGACATCGGCCTCGACCCCGCCGTGGCCCGCGACGCCGTGCAGTTCCTGCGGGTGCCCGACGGCGACGTCGGCAAGCACCTGGTCACCCACCCCGACGTGTCCCGGGTGGTGCTCACCGGCGCCCTCGAGACCGCCGAGATGTTCGCCTCCTGGCGTCCCGAGCGACCCGTCCTGGCGGAGACCTCCGGCAAGAACGCGCTGATCGTCACCCCGTCCGCCGACCTCGACCTGGCGGTCGCCGACGTGCTGCGCAGCGCGTTCGGGCACGCCGGCCAGAAGTGCTCGGCGGCCTCCCTGGTGATCCTCGTCGGCTCCGTCGGGGACGCCACCACCGTCACCGGCGAGCGGTTCGGCCGCCAGCTCGTCGACGCCGTCCGGTCGCTGGCCGTCGGTCCGGCCACCTCGCTGTCCACCGTCATGGGGCCGCTCACCGAGCCCGCCGCCGGCAAGCTGCACCGCGCCCTGACCTCGTTGGAGCCGGGGGAGTCGTGGCTGGTCGAGCCGCAGCGGCTCGACGACGTCGCCGCGGCCGCCGGGATCGACCCGGACCGGATGTGGACGCCCGGGCTGCGCGACGGCGTCGCGCCCGGCTCCTTCTTCCACCTCACCGAGGTGTTCGGTCCCGTGCTCGGCATCATGCGCGCCGCGACGCTCGACGAGGCGATCGAGCTGCAGAACGCCGTCTCCTTCGGCCTGACCGGCGGCATCCACTCCCTGGACGCCGAGGAGGTCGAGCACTGGCTCGACCGCGTCGAGGTCGGCAACGCCTACGTCAACCGCCACATCACCGGCGCCATCGTCCAGCGCCAGTCGTTCGGCGGGTGGAAGGGGTCCGTCGTCGGACCGGGTGCGAAGGCGGGCGGCCCCAACTACGTCGCCCAGCTCGGCACCTGGTCGGACACCGCGGCCGACGCCGGGGGTCCGCCGTCGCGCGGGAACGACCCGGCGGGCTGGCTCGCGTGGGCGGAGGCCTCCGACGCCGACGCCTGGGCCCGGGAGTTCGGCGTCGCGCACGACGAGACCGGCCTGGCCGTGGAGGAGAACACCTTCCGCTACCGCCCCGTCGAGCAGGTCACGGTGCGTGTCGGCGACGGCGCCCTGCCGGTCGAGGTGCGCCGCGTCCTGGCCGGTGCGCGCCGCGCCGGCGTCCACGCCGTCGTCGTCCCCGCGTCCGACGCCGGCTGGGGCGTGCCGCACGACGCCCCCGTGCCGCACGCGGAGTTCGCCGCCGCCGTCGCCGACGGCCGGGTCTCCGGGCGGGTGCGCGTGCTCGGCGAGGCGCCCGGGCTGCGGGAGGCCGCCGCCGGCCGCCTCGGCGAGGTCACCGTCCTGGACGGCCCGGTGCTGGCCGCCGGCCGGCGCGAGCTGCTGACGTTCCTGCGCGAGCAGGCGATCAGCCGCACCAAGCACCGCTACGGCCACCTGCGCGACTGACCGGCGAACCACCCCGCTCGCGCTGCGGGTGCACGACATGCCGCCGGGCTCGTGAGCCTGGCGGCATGTCGTGCACCCGCAGCGCGAGGGCGGGTGGCGTGCGACGATGTCGCCGTGACGACTGCGTTCGTGCTGGGTGGCGGCGGTGTACGCGGTGCCGTGCACGTCGGGATGGTGCGCGCGCTGCTCGAGCGGGGCGTCCGCCCCGACCTGGTGGTCGGCACCTCCATCGGGGCGATCAACGGTGCCGCCGTGGCCGCCGACCCGTCACCCGCCGTCGTCGAGCGCATGCTCGAGGCGTGGGCGTCACCCGTGGCCGCGAGCGTCTACGGCGAGCCCTGGTACCGGCAGGTCGGCCAGCTCGCACGGTCGCGCACCCACGTGTTCGACCCCGGCAAGCTGCGCACCCTCATCGAGTCGACGCTGGGCGACCACCGCGACTTCGCCGACCTCGAGGTGCCGCTCGTCGTCGCGGCAGCCAGCATCGAGGGCGCCTGCGAGCACTGGTTCGACGCCGGCGCCCTGGTCCCGGCCGTCCTCGCCTCCGCGTCGGTCCCCGGCGCGCTGCCCCCGACCGAGATCGACGGCGAGCACTTCGTCGACGGGGGCGTGGTCAACTCCATCCCGCTCGGGGAAGCCGTCCGCCGCGGTGCCACCACGGTGTACGTGCTCCAGGTGGGCCGGATCGAGGAACCGCTCACCGCTCCCCGCAACCCCTCCGACGTCGCCAAGGTCGCCTTCGAGATCGCCCGCCGGCACCGGTTCCACCGGGAGCTCGCCGAGGTGCCGGACGGCGTCGCCGTCCACGTGCTGCCCTCGGGCGGCCCCGTGCCCGGCGACGAGAAGGTCGGCTCGTTCCGGCGGCTCGACGCGACCCGACGCCGCATCGAGCAGTCCTACGCCGCCGGACTGACCTACCTGGACGAGCACGCATGATCGCGCCGCCACCGGTCTGGGTCCGGCGTGTGGTGCTCGGGCCGCTCGTCGTGGCCCTGGCGGTGCTGATGGTGCCGACCACCCTGATGTTCGCGCTCGTGGTCGGCGCGGCCCTGACGTGGGTCCTGCCGGGCCGCCTGCGCGTGGTCCGGGTGCTGTGGATGATCGCGTTCTACGTCGTCTGGGACGCGGCCGCGCTGCTGGCGATGCTCGGCCTGTGGATCGGCGCGGGCTGCGGGCTGTTCGCCGACCGCGCCTGGTACCGACGGGCGCACGTGCGCCTGGCCCGCGGGATGCTCGCGCTGTTCTTCTGGCAGGTGCGCTGGACGCTGCGGCTGCGGATCGTCGTCGACGTCGCCGACGAGGCCGCGCTGCCGGACGCCCCGCTCGTCGTGCTCAGCCGGCACGCCGGTCCCGGGGACTCGTTCATCCTGGTCGACCGGCTGCTCGGCCTCGCGGGGAGGGCGCCGGCCGTCGTGCTCAAGGACACCCTGCAGTGGGATCCCGCGATCGACGTGCTGCTGCACCGGCTGCCGTCCGCCTTCGTGACGCCGTCGTCCCGCCGCCGACCCGGCCAGCCCGGCGCCCGGCAGACGGTGCGTCGCATCGCGGAGGGTCTGACGGCCGACGACGCGCTCGTGCTGTTCCCCGAGGGCGGCAACGTGACCGCGCGGCGGCGGGCGGGGCGCATCGCGAAGCTGCGGGAGGCCGGCCAGGACCGGTTGGCCGACCGGGCGGAGGGCATGGCCAACGTCATGGCACCCCACGTGGGCGGATTCGAGGCGGCGCTGGACGGATCGCCCGACGCCGCCGTCCTCGTCGTCGCGCACACGGGCCTCGAACGGCTCGTCACCGTCGGCGACATCTGGCGCGAGCTGCCGATGGACAAGACCATCCGGCTGGCCGGATGGCTGCACCCTGCCGGGGCGGTGCCCCGCGACGGCGCGGCCCGGGAGGACTGGCTGTTCGACCAGTGGGGCGTGGTCGACCGGTGGATCGGCGACCGCGTCCCGAGCTGACGTCGCCTCAGGCGGAGCTGGTTGCCGCCTGTGGCTGCGGTTGCGCTGCGGGCGGGTGCCTTGCTGCGCTGCGGCCCCCACCCTGCGCTGCACCTTCGCCTCAGGCGGAGCCGCCCTCGACGAGCCGCGGCACGAAGATCCGTGGCTCCGGGTGCGCGTCCGCGCCGGCCAGCATGTCCAGCAGCGACGACGTCGCGGCGGCCACCATCTCGACCACGGGCTGCAGCACGGTGGTGAGCCGTGGGGTCGTGCGCTCGGCGCCGAGAGCGTCGAACCCGACGATCGCGACGTCGTCGGGCACGCGGCGGCCGTGGGCCTGCAGGACCTGCAGCGCGCCGCTGGCCATGAGGTCCGACGCCGCGAACACGCCGTCGACGTCGGGACGCTCGGCGAGGATCTGCTCCATCGCCGCGGCGCCGCCCTCGACGGTGAAGTCCCCGTTCGCGACGACGTCGGACGCGAGTCCGGCCCGGGACAGCGTGGTGCGCCACCCGTCGAACCGGTCCAGGGCCGCGGTCATGTCCTGCGGGCCGGTGATCGAGGCGATCGTGCGACAGCCGCGGTCCACGAGCCGCTGGGTGGCCACGCGCGCGCCGGCCCGGTTGTCGACGTCGACGTAGTGCAGCCCGGTGGCGTCGAAGGGGCGGCCCACGAAAACGCCCGGCAGGCTGCCGGAGCGCAGCTCGGGCTCCAGCGCGTCGTCCTTGTGGTGCGAGGCGATGATGACGCCGTCGACGTGCCCGCTGTTGAGGTAGCGGGCGATATGGCCCGGGCGCTCGCCGGGCCGGGCCAGCAGCAGCACGAGCTGCAGGTCCGTCCCGCCGAGGCCCTCGCTGACGCCGCGCACGACGCCGGCGAGGAACGGGTCGGTCAGGATGCGGGCGTCCGGCTCCGGGACGACCAGGGCGATCGAGTCGGTCCGCCGGGTCACGAGAGAGCGCGCCGCGCGGTTCGGGGCGTACCCGAGCCGTGCGATCGCGGCATCGACGGCCTGCTGCGCCTCGGGCGAGACGCGTTCGCCGCCGTTGATCGCCCGCGACGCCGTCGACCGGGACACGCCTGCTGCGCGCGCGACGTCGTCGAGCGTCGGGGCGATGTTCTTCGTGACCACCATGGGAGGTTACCTAACTATTCCGTCCTGCTCGGGACCGCGTTGTCCCGAGCCACCGCGGCATACCACCGGCCGGACGCCTTGACCGTCCGGTCCTGGGTCTCGTAGTCGACACGAGTGATCCCGAATCGCTTCGAGTAACCCAGCGCCCACTCGAAGTTGTCCATCAGCGACCACGCGAAGTACCCGCGCACGTCGACGCCGACGTCGATCGCGTCCTTGACGGCACGCAGGTGGCGGTCGATGAACTCCAGGCGGTCCTGGTCGTCCACGCTGCCGTCGGGCTCGACCACGTCGGGGAAGGCGGCGCCGTTCTCCGTGACGACGAGCGCCGTCCCCCGCGGTCCGGTGTAGTCGCGCTGGAGCCGGGTGAGCAGCCGCGTCAGGCCCTCGGGCTGGATCTCCCACCCCATGTCGGTGGTGGGCAGGCCACGGCTGTGGGCGTGCACGCCGTCCGGCACCGGGTTGGGCGAGCTCGTGGTCCGGACCGGGCCGTCGCCGGCGGCGCGGGCACCGTCGGGACCGGCGGTGCCGTCCTGCTCCGTCTCGGGGGCAGGCCTGGCCGACACCGCACCACCGTTGTAGTAGTTCACGCCGAGCACGTCGATGGGCGTGGAGATGATGTCCAGGTCGCCGTCGTGGATGCGGTCGGCCAGTCCGAGGTGGGCCACGTCGTCCAGGATGTCCTGCGGATACGCACCTCGCAGGATGGGATCGAGGAAGATCCGGTTGAACATGCCGTCGTCGCGGCGGGCCGCGTCCACGTCGGCCGGGTCGGCCGGGTCCACGGGGTCCGAGACGGTGAAGTTCAGGGTGAGCCCGAGCGAGGCCTCCGGGGCGCGCTCGCGCAGCGCTCCCACGGCCAGGCCGTGGCCCAGCATCAGGTGGTGCGCGGCCGCGAGGCCGTCGGCCGGGGACTGGCGGCCGGGAGCGTGCACGCCCGCGGTGTAGCCCAGGAACGCCGAGCACCACGGCTCGTTGAGCGTCGTCCACACGCCCACCCGGTCGCCGAGGGCCTCGTGCATCGCCACCGCGTAGTCCGCGAACCGGTACGCCGTGTCCCGTTCCGGCCACCCGCCCCGGTCCTCCAGCGCCTGCGGCAGGTCCCAGTGGTAGAGGGTCAGCCACGGCAGGATGTCCGCGGCCAGCAGCTCGTCGACGAGCCGCGAGTAGAAGTCGACGCCCGCCGGGTTGAGCGTCCGCCCGTCCGGCATGACCCGGGCCCACGACGTCGAGAAGCGGTACGCGCCGAGGTGCAGGCCGCGCATCAGCGCGACGTCCTCGCGGTAGCGGTGGTAGTGGTCGCACGCGACCATGCCGTCGTCGCCGTCGACCACCGCACCGGGGACACGGCAGAAGACGTCCCACACGGAGGCGCCGCGGCCGTCCTCGGCCCCGGCCCCCTCGACCTGGTAGGCCGCGGTCGCGGTGCCCCAGACGAACCCGTCCGGGAACTCGACGCGACCGGTCGCGTTGGCCGTCGGCACGGTCAGCGGGGCCGTCGGGGCGAAGGGGACGGCCGTGCCCGGTGCGGCGATGCGGGCGCCCGTGCCCGTCGTGCTCAGTGTCATGTCGATGCTTCCGTGTCGGGGACCGCCCGGGCGCGGGGCCCGGGCGGTCCGGAGGTGGTGGGCGGCTCAGCCCTTGACGGCGCCGGCCATGATCCCGGCGACGAGCTGGCGGCCGATGAAGAAGAACAGGACCAGCAGGGGCAGGGTGACCAGGAAGACGCCGCCCATGACCAGCGAGTAGTCCACGAAGTAGTTGTCCCGCAGGGACTGGACCACGAGCGGCAGCGTCGGGTTCTCCGAGGTCAGGATGATCGACGGCCAGAAGAAGTTGGTCCACTGCTGGACGAACTGGAAGAGCCCGAGCATGGCCGCCGCCGGCAGGGCGGCCGGCATCGCCACCGACCAGAAGGTGCGGAACATCGACGCCCCGTCCACCCGTGCGGCCTCGATCAGCTCGTACGGCAGCGCCTCGGACAGGTACTGCGTCATCCAGAACACGCCGAACGCGGTCACCAGACCCGGGACGATGACCGCCTGGACCTGGCCGTACCAGCCGATCTCGCTCATCAGGATGTACAGCGGGATGATGCCGAGCTGGACCGGCACCGCCATCGTGGCGATGACGAACACCAGCAGCGGCCCGCGGCCCCGGAAGTTGAGCTTCGCGAACGAGTACCCGGCGAGCGTCGAGAAGAACACCACCGAGACCGAGGACAGGACCCCGATCAGCGTCGAGTTCCACAGCGCCTTCCAGAAGTTGATGTTCGAGTCGGTGATGACCGTCTGGAACTGCTGGAAGAGGCTGAGGTCCGGCAGCCACTGCGGGACCGGGTTCTGCGCGATGGAGACCGGGTCGGAGGACCCGAGCAGCAGCGTGTAGTACAGCGGGAAGATCGAGATCAGCAGGACCGCGGCGAGCAGGAAGTACGTGAGACGTCCGGCCCGCCGTGCCGAGCCCCCGATGGGGACCCGACGACGGCGCTTGGCTGCGGCGCGGGCAGCGCCTCGGCCCGCGGTCTGTGCGGTGACGGCGACGGAGCTCATCGGGCGTCCTCCCCGTGGTTCGTGTCGGGCGAGCCGGTGCTCGACGTGGGTGGGATCGACGGTGGCGGTGGCGGCGACCCGGGCTGGATACCGGGAGCTCCGCCGGGCGTGGCCGACGGCGTCGGGGTCTCGCCGCGGGCCGCGGCGGCGCGCGCCTCGGCCATCAGGCGCTTGGTGTGCCGGCGGCTGACCTTGGCGCCCTTCGGGCCCGCGGTCGCGATCCGCTGGGTCATGAGGAAGTTGACCATGCCGACGGCGACGATGATGAGGAACAGCAGCCATGCGACCGCGGCGGCGCGGCCGAAGTTCTTCTGGTTGCCCCACGCCACGTCGTACAGGTAGACGACGGTCGTCATCCAGTCGCGGTCGGGGCCGCCGAGACCTCCGGCGTCGTACATGCGGACCTCGTCGAAGATCTGCATGCCGCCGACCGTCGAGGTGATGACCACGAAGATCACGGTGGCGCGGATCTGGGGCACCGTGACCGAGAAGAACTGCCGGACTCGGCCTGCGCCGTCGATGACGGCGGCCTCGTACAGGTCGCGGGGGACCGCCTGCATGGCGGCGAGGAAGATGAGGGTGTTGTAGCCGGTCCAGCGGTAGTTGACCATCGTGGCGATCGCGAAGTGGCTGGCCAGGCGGTCGCCGTGCCACGCCACCGGGTCGACGCCGATGATCCCGAGGAGCTCGTTGATGAACCCGTACTGGTCGGCGAACAGGCGGCCGAAGATCATCGAGATGGCGACCGGCGCCACGATGAAGGGCACCAGCACGCCCATGCGCCAGAACGTGGCGGCGCGGAGGTTCTGGTCGAGCAGGGCGGCGATCGTGATCGCCATGATCACCTGCGGGACCGAGGAGAACAGGAAGATCGAGAACGTGTTGACGACGGACTTCCAGAACGTCGGCTGGCCGAGCACGTCGATGTAGTTCTGCATGCCGACGAACTCGCCCTGGCCCCCGAGGAGGTTCCACTCGTAGACCGACACCACGGCGGTGTAGGCCAGGGGGAAGAGCCCGACGACGGCGAAGAGGAGGAAGAACGGGGAGATGTACAGGTAGGGCGAGACCTTGACGTCCAGCCGGCCGAGTCGTTGGGAGAACCCGACGCGTCGCGGCGGGCGGTCGGTGCCGCCGCGGGCGTGCGCCGGCTTGGTGGGGGACAAGAGGGCCATGAGCTGCTTCCTGTGCGTCTCTCCGGGATGCTGCGGGACACGTGTCGGGCCGGTCGCCGGGGTCGGCGACCGGCCCGACACGGTGGTGATCGGAGGATGCGGTCAGGGACCGGTCATCCTCGGGCCGGTGTCGTCAGAGACCCAGCTCGTTCACGGACGACAGCGTGGTCTCCCACGACGCCTCCGGGTCCTCACCGTTGAGGTCGACACGGTTGAGACCGTTCTGGACCTCCTGGTGGATCGCGAAGTAGTTCGGCCCCTTGTAGACCGCACCGTCGATGGCCTGGGCCCGCGACGAGAAGATCGAGCCGACCGGGGCGCCGCTCATGAAGTCGTTCGTGAAGGACTGGACCTCCTCGGACTCCTGCGCGTCGACCTGCGACGGGAAGGTGCCCGCCTCGACGAAGGCCTGGGTCTGGATCTCGGGCGAGGTCAGCCAGTCGGCGAGCTCCTGGGCCGCCTCGACGTTCTCGCCGGAGGCCGGGACGGTCAGGAACGAACCGCCCCAGTTGCCGCCGCCGCCGGGGAAGACGTCGGCGACGTCCCAGCCCTCGACGCCACCGGCGTTCTGCTCGATGGGCCCGGTCATCCAGGCCGGGCAGAGCATGGTGGCGAAGGCGTCGTTCTGGAAACCGGCCGACCAGTCGTCGCCCCACTGCTCCAGGCCGGCGGACAGCTCGTCGTCGACCGAGGCGGTGACGACCTGGTTGTACAGGTCCTGCACCTCGGTGTTGGAGGCCAGGTCCTTCGGCTCACCCGTGCTGGGGTCCTCGTAGGCGGCCTCGACCTGGTTGATCATGCCCTGGTAGGTGGCGACCGCGCCGTCGAACCAGGCGTTGCCGGTGGCCTCGACGTACTCCTTGCCGGCGTCGAAGTAGGACTCCCAGGTGGCGCCGTCGCCGCCGATCCACTCGGCGACCTCCTCGCGCTCGGACGGCAGGCCCGCTGCCTCGAGCAGGTCGGAGCGGTAGCAGATGGCCTCCGGGCCGATGTCGGTGCCGTAGCCGATGAGCTTGCCGTCCTGCGTGGTGGCCTGCTCGACCTTCCAGTCGACCCAGCGGCCGTCGATGGCCGGCATCTCGGCGAACAGCTCGGGGTACTGCATGAACTCGGCGAGCCAGTCGACCTCGACGGCCTCGATGTCGGCGAGGCCCTCGCCGCCGGCGGCGAGCTTGGTCGACAGGTTCGTGCGGGCGTCCTCGGCCTGGGCGGCCGTGACGTGCTCGACGGTGACGTTCGGGTGCTCCTCGGTGTACTGGGCGAGCAGCTCGTCGGTGTACCCGAAGTTGTTGAAGGTGGCGACCGTGAGGGTGATCTCCTCGTCGGTGCTGCCGCCTTCCTCGGCGGCGGTCTCCTCGTCCGCGGGCTCGTCCCCGCTGCCACAGGCGCCGAGGACGAGAGCGAGGGACGCGATGCCGGCGCTCGCCGCGACGAAGCGACGATTCCGGCGGGGGCTGGTGCTGCTGAGCACGGTGACTCCCTTGTCTGGTTTCGAACAAACGGTAGGACGCTTGGAGAGCGCTACCGACGCACCTCGTCGGCGCAGTACCTCGGCGGATCGTCGACGAGGTGGTAGCGCTTCCACGACCGCCACTGATGCTTCCGTGGTCGAGCCCCCGGCGTCAAGCGCCGATCGGCCCCGATGCCGGACAGAAATGTTGCGATCGCATAACATCGCTGGTCAACAGCGGTGTGGGAGCGCTCCCGTTATCGAACTGTGATCGACTGTCCATGCTCGATCCAGCAGATCGTCGGGTCCGACGAGGGCTCAGGCGCCGGCGAGCCAGTCGCGCAAGGACTGCTCCTCCGACTCCAGGGTGCGCCGCACGGCTCCCGCCGCAGCCTCCTCCACGGCGGCCGCGAAGAGCGGCACCGAGGCACGCAGCTCTCCGGTGTACACCTGCCGGCACCCGCCCTGCGGGTGCGGCTCCAGGACGAGGGTGCCGGTCATGCGCACGGGGGCGCCGGTGATCTCGACGACGACGGTCCCGACGTGGCGTCCCGACCCCGCGGCCTCCCACGCCTCGGTCTGACGGATCTCCAGGCACTCGCCGACGAACGGACGCACCTGAGCGGGGATGGCGTCCGTCGTCAGCGTCCGGCGCAGGGAGACGGTGAACCCGGAGGTCGGGTCGCCGGTGACGTCGACCCGGGAGACGGACCCGGCACCCGGGCGTCCGGCTCGCCAGCGCACGAAGTCGGGGTCGCTGAGCAGGGCGGCGACGTCGGCGACGTCCGCCGGGTAGGTCAGCTCCACCGTCAGGTGCACACGCTCACCCTACAAGCGGCGTCGTCGTCGGCGGGGCGCCCGTAGGCTGGTGGGCGTGTCCGCCATGAGTGACCTGATCGCCGAGCACACCGACCTCCCGCCCGGGGACGTGGAGTGGCTCCACCTGCTGGTCGGCGACTGGCAGATCGTCTCCGACCTCGCCTTCGCCGACCTCGTGCTGTGGCTGCCGACCGACGACGGCGGGTTCGTCGCCGTCGCGCAGTGCCGTCCCAGCACCGGGGCCACCGTGCACTACGACGACGTCGTGGGTTCGCTGGCACCGGAGGGGCAGCGTCCGCAGCTCGTCGCCGCGATGACGGAGGGCCGCGCGCAACGGTCCCGCGAGCCGCGGTGGTTCGGTGCGTACGCGGTGCGGGAGGAGGCCGTCCCGGTGGTGCACGAGGGCCGGGCCGTCGCCGTCGTCGCGCGGCAGACGAACCTCGGCTCGGGGCGGACCCCCAGCCGGCTCGAGCTCAACTACGTGGAGTCGGCGGACGACCTGCTCGCCATGATCGGACGCGGGGAGTACCCCTCGCCCAACGCCGCCACCGGACCGCGCCGCGGAGCACCCCGCGTGGGCGACGGGCTCATCCGCCTCAACTCCGAGGGCGAGGTGCTGTACGCCAGCCCCAACGCCCTGTCCTGCTTCCACCGGCTCGGCGTCATCGGCCCGCTCGTCGGACAGTCGCTCGTCGAGGTCACCGCCGGGATCGTCGAGCAGCAGAACACGGTCGACGAGTCGCTGCCCCTGGTCGTCATGGGGCGCGCGCCGTGGCGCACCGACATCGAGGCGGGCCGCGTCGCGCTGTCGCTGCGCGCGCTGCCGCTGACCGACCACGGCCAGCGCATCGGTGCCGTCCTGCTCTGCCGCGACGTCTCGGAGCTGCGGCGTCGTGAGCGCGAGCTCATGACCAAGGACGCCACGATCCGCGAGATCCACCACCGGGTGAAGAACAATCTCGCGACGGTCGCCGCCCTGCTGCGCCTGCAGGCCCGGCGGATGGACGTCCCCGAGGCGCGGGCGGCACTGGAGGAGGCGATGCGACGCGTCGCCACCATCTCCCTGGTGCACGAGTCGCTGTCGCAGACGATCGACGAGCAGGTCGAGCTCGACGACATGCTCAAGCGGGCGCTGCGGATGGCCGCCGACGTCGCCTCGACGCGCACCCAGGTCAGCACCCGGCAGAGCGGCTCGTTCGGCATGATCCCCGCCCAGGACGCCACGCCGCTGGCGCTCGTGCTCACCGAGCTGGTGACCAACGCCGTCGAGCACGCGTTCCCCGAACGGGAGGCGGGCATCGTGTCCATCGACGTGACGCGGACGGGCCAGGACCTGCGGGTGGTCGTCGCCGACGACGGCGTGGGGATGCGCGAGGGGATCGAGGAGCTGGGCCGTGCGTCCCGCAGCGGGCTCGGGTCCCAGATCGTCAAGACGCTGGTGGTCAACGAGCTGCGCGGGTCCATCGACTGGCAGCCCCGCCAGGGCGGCGGCACCGAGGTCGTGCTCGACGTCCGTCTGCGCGAGGACTCCGGTCGCTGAGACCGGGGATCACCGACCTGTCCCTCAGTCGGCACGCACGAGGCCCCCGGCGCTCGAGGGAGCGACGGGGGCCTCGTGCGTGCTGCCGGCGGTCAGCCGGCGCGGCGGGCGCGCGCGGTGCGGCGCTTGAGCGCGCGGCGCTCGTCCTCGCTCATGCCGCCCCAGACGCCGGCGTCCTGACCGGACTCCATCGCCCACTTCAGGCACGTGTCGACCACGTCGCACCGGCGGCAGACGGCCTTGGCCTCCTCGATCTGCATGAGGGCCGGGCCGGTGTTGCCGATGGGGAAGAAGAGCTCGGGGTCCTCCTCGAGGCAGGCAGCCTTGTGACGCCAGTCCATGTCATCTCCTCGGTCGTGGGACCCGGGTGCGCGATCACAGGCAGGTCAGCGACAACCCGTCAGGGTCCAGGGGGGTTCGGGATCTGAGATCAAGACTCACACCTCGTGAACCCCCGCACAAGGGGTGGCGCCGAGATTTCTGCCAGGTAAACCGTGAGGGTTTCATCACACTGCACAAAGTCTTGCGGCCCGCGTATCCTGACGAACCATGCCCGGTCCGCACGTCGCCGAACCGGCACCGGACGCCCCTTCCGGGGGTGACGGTGGCCGGCCGCCCGCCGCAGTCGTCGCGCTGCTCGCGGGCGTCCTGCTCGAGGCCGTGGCACTCGCCGTCTTCGCCGGTGCCGTCGTCGTCGACCTGGTGCGCGGCGCCACGGCCGGCGTCGGGGTCAGCCTGTTCGTGATCGCGTTCTTCGCGGGTCTGGCCTGGATGCTGGTCGCGGCCGCCCGGGCGCTGTGGCGCGGCCGTCGCGGCGGGCGCGCGCCGGTGGCCGGATGGCAGGTGTTCCAGGGGTTGATCGGCGTCGCGCTCCTGACCGGCGGAGCGGCCTGGGCGGTCGCGGCCGGAGCCGTGGCGCTGGCGCTCGCGGTCGGGATCCTGGTCGGGCTGATGACCCGCCCGCTGGTCCGGCACACGATCGACTGACGCCCTCCGCGACGTAGGCAACGTTCCCGCGAGGTAGGCAACTCTCCCGCGACGTAGGCCACTTCTCGCCCAGGTAGGCGAGGTCCCGTCGAGGTAGGCAACCCGGAGCCAGAACGAGCGGCATTCCGCAGTCCTCTCATCGTGCGGGTGCCTACCCTGCGCAGGAATTGCCTACCTCGGCCCAAGGCCGCCTCTCTGGCGCAAGAATTGCCTACCTCGCGGGGAACGTTGCCTACCTCACGGAGGAGTGGCCTCCCTCCCGGGAGAGTGGCTTACGTCGCGGTCGGGAGGACGAGCTGGACCGGCACCACGCGGCCGTCCGCGACCAGCGCACCCCGCCCGGGTCGCGGCGGGCCCGCGTCGGCGGTGTCGGAGAGGCTGACGCCGAAGACCTCCTCGGCGCCGCGGTCGGAAGGGCTCAGCACGACGCCGGTCCGCTGGCCCCGCAGCTCGGCCAGCGCCCCGCGGTGGGCCATCAGCGCCCCCTGCGTGGTGCTCGAGCCGATGACCGTCAGGCCGTCGAGCATCGCCGCGCCGAGCGTCTCGGCCTCGACGGGGCAGCTCTGGGCCAGGGCGTCCACGTCGTCGACCACCAACCATCCCGGCGAGGGCCCCAGCCCACCGACGAGCGCGCGGACCTCGTCGGGGGTGGGCCGGCACGTCCGCGCGTCCCCGGCGGCGGCGCGGAGGGTCTCGTCGCGGGTGACGACGGCCTCCAGGAGTCCTCGCCCAGCGGCCCAGCGGGTGATCGTCACCAGTGTCGCCGTCCGACCCGAGCCGCGCGGACCCACGACGAGCGCGCCGGCTCGGACGTCGAGTCCCACGGGCCCGGCGGCGTCACCGCCGATGCCGAGCGGCACGAGTGCCTCTGCCGAGTCCGGGTCCTCCGCAGGTCCCGGCGCGCCCGCCGTCCCTCGTATGTCCGCGATCCCGTCGAGCGCCAGGTCCGCCGGGTCCACGGTGGTCGGAAGCGGCAGCAGCCGCGGCGGCGGCTCAGGTCTCGGGCCGGCGGGTGCCCGGGGAGGCATCGGACGCAGCACCTGGCAGGTGACCGGGCCCGCGCCGGCCATCCACGCCGCGCGGCCCGGGACGCCTCCGGTGCCGGCCATCGCGGTCGGGGCGCCCCGCATGACGTCGGCGTGCTGGTCCCCGCCGAGCAGGACGAGGCGCGGACCGGTCCGGGACGCCAGCCCGCCGACGTGGGCGGAGTCCGCGCTCATCGCGAACGCCGTGCTCCCGGTGGCGACCGCCGTAGCCAGGGGGTCCCAGGGGTCGGAGCCGGCCAGGGCGGCGCGCATCTCGGCGACGTCGTCCACGACGACGAGGCACTCGGACGGGCCGCCCCGGTCCAGCAGGGTCAGGAGGCGGCGTGCGCGCCGCGGGTCCTCGGGGCCGGCGAGCGTGCCGAAGCCCGGGTGGTCCAGCAGGGGAGCGAACAGGGCGGCCGCCGACGCCGGCACCAGCGCGTGCACCGGCCGGCCGGCGTCGAGGGCGGACACCGCGAGCCGGAGCAGCGCCGTCGTCCGTCCGGAGCGTGCACCGCCGAGGACGGCGAGATGGCCGTCGGACGGCTGCCACCGCACGAGGGTGCGGCGCTGCCGGTCCGGTTCGTCACCGAGCGCCAGCAGCAACCCGGCCTCAGGGCGGTCGGCGACGTCGGCGGGCACCGAGTCCGGGTCGACGTCCTCCGGCAGCGGCGGGAGCCACGGCGGCGGCCCGGTTCGGTGACCCTGCCGGGCGGCAGCCTGGCGGATCCGGTCGACCGTGCGCGCCACGGGGTCCTCGGAGACTGATGCCGTCCGCGCCGCGTTGCCTTCCGGCGTCGCGCCCGGATCGTCCAGGTGGCCGGACCGACCGTCCGGGTCGGGACCCGTGCTGCGCCAGGACGGAGCGCGGCGGACGGCGGGCGCGGCGTCGGGGGTCGCGCCGGCGTGGGCGCACTGCAGGGCGACGGGCGCGCCCGACCCGACGCGCAGCACGGCCCGGCCCGGCGCGGACACCGGGATGCGGGCCGCCGCGGCGGTGTCCACGACGTCGTGGGAGTCGGCCGCGTCGACGACGCGCAGCGCGATCCGCGCTGAGACGTTGGCCCGCACGTCCGTGCCCACCGCACCGGCGGGCCGTTGCGTGGCCAGCACCAGGTGCACGCCGAGCGAGCGGCCCTGCGCCGCGACGCGGAGCAGCCCCGGCAGGAACTCGGGCAGGTCGTCCGCCAGGGCCCGGAACTCGTCGATGACGACCACGAGCCGTCCCAGGGTGCCGGGCGGGGCGTCGTCCAGCGACGCGACGCGGTGCCGGGCCAGCACGTGCTCCCGACGGCGCAGCTCGGCGCGGAGCCCGGCGAGGGCACGCCCCGCCAGCCCTGGCTCGAGGTCGGTCACCTGCCCGACGACGTGGGGCAGGTCGGCGCACCGGCCGAAGGACGCCCCGCCCTTGAAGTCGACGAGCGCGAACGACAGGTCGGCGGGGGAGCGGGTCAGGGCCAGGCCCAGCACGAGCGACTGCAGCAGCTCCGACTTTCCGGCCCCCGTCGTGCCCGCGACCAGCAGGTGGGGTCCGTCGGCCACCAGGTCGAACGGCACGGGGTCCCCGTCCGCGCCGCACCCGAGCGGGATGCTCCATCCCTCGGCCCGCGCCCACCGCGGGGCAGGATCGTCCGTGGGCAGCAGCGCCCCCAGGGCCACCGCGGTGGGCAGCCGCCGGTCGGTCGGGTCGTCCCGGTCCTCGGCCGGGGGCACGGTCGCCGCGGCCTCGATGCCGCGGGCGGCGTCGGCCAGCGTCGTCAGCGACCGGCCGAGTCCTCGCAGGCCGGCGAGCCGTCGCGCCGTCCGCTCCGCCCACGCCGCCGACACCCCGACGTGGCGGGTGACGAAGTCGGTGCCGTCCGGGGCCCGCCGTCGGGCGCCACCCCGGCCGTCGAGGTCGACGACCGCCCGGCACCACGACGGCACCGACGCCGGGTCCCCGGCACCGCTGGGCAGGCAGAGCACGACGGCGTCGCCCCGGCGGGCCGCCGTGTCCGCGGCGGCCCGCCCGGCGCGGTCCGCGCCGTCGACCACGAGCACCCGGGGGCGCTCGTCCTCGCCGGGAGCGATCCAGCGGCACCACGACCAGGAGCCGCGGCCGGTCCCGGCGACGGTGACGTCCGCACCGGCCGCTGCGAGGTCGACGACGACGGACCGTGCCGTGGCGCGCACCGCGTCCAGCGGCCCGCGCACCGCCAGGGCGCCGTCGGGCAGCAGCTCGGCCGGTGTCGCCGGGGCGGGCGGGTCACCGGTGCGGTCACGGGCGCTCCGGGCCAGGGTCTGCCGGGCCCGACGCCATGCGGCGGGCGAGGCCTGGTGCGCAGCCACGACCCGGAGCGCCGTGCGCGCGGGTTCGGTGCCGACGGGCTGCGGGACCCGTCCCGCGGCGGTCCCGACGTCCCGGGCCGGGAGGCCCGAGCCCCGGCGTCTGCGCCGGGCCAGGAGCTGGGGGAGCAGGCCGACGACGGTCACCAGGGAGAACAGTGCGTACAGCGGCTGGCGGAACGCGACCGCCAGGGCGATCGACCCGACCACCGGGACCAGCCCGGTCGCGAGCATCCCCCAGGGCGGCGTCGACCCGGGGCCACCGTCCTGCTCAGGCGGTGCCAGCCACAGGTCCACCTGGCCCGAGGGATGCACGGCGAACCGGGTTCCGTCCACCTCGAGCAGCGCACCGGGGCGCCACCGGCACGGCATCCGCACCTGGCGGCGGTGTTCCCGCCCGGAGCGTTCGGTCACGAGCACGGCCGGCTCCGAGCGGCGGCGCAGGGGCCAGGCCGGACGGGTCGGGCGTACCTGCACCCGTCCGTGGGCCCCGACCCGCACGGTCACCGGTCCGAGGCGCATCGCCCCGGTCAGCGGTACCGGCTCCCCGGCTCGTGGTCCCGTGGCCGCGGCGAGGAGCCACGGGCTGCGCAGGGCGGCGACATCGGGTGCCTCGGGCTGCGGGGCGCCGGCGGGCCGCAGCGTGGCGCCGGCCAGCAGGGGGCGAGCGCCGGCGACGCCGTCGTCCTCGACCACGGTGCCGTCGGCCTGCAGCGGACGGTGCAGCAGCTCGGGACGCCGGGCCAGGTCGGCCAGCGAGGGGCGCAGGTCGCCGAGCCGGGCGCCGTCGGGCAGCTCGACGTCCTCGCCGGGGTGGAGCGTGAGGCGGACGGGCATGGCCACCAGGGTGCCGCCGTCGACCCGCGTGCCGCAGCGGCCGTCCACAGCCTGTGCACAACCGCGAGATCGACGCACCCGGACCGAGATCGACGCACGGTACGTCGATCTCGGAACGGGTCCGTCGATCTCGCGGCACGGAACGGCGCCGGCTACTCGGTGGCGAGCGCCTCCACCGGCGAGGCCTTCAGCGCGGTCCGCGCCGGGGCCACCGAGGCGACCAGCCCCGCCAGCAGCGCCACCAGCAGCACCAGCACCACGTCCCGCCACGGCACCGAGAGCGTCACGTCACCCATGACGCCCAGCGCCGCGGCGGCGCCGGCCCACCCGTAGACCAGACCGAGCACCACGCCGAGCACGGCGCCGACACCCGCGATGAGCAGGCCCTCGACCGCGAGCATGCCGCGCAGCTGCGCCCTGGACAGCCCGATCGCCCGCAGGGTCGCCGACTCGCGACGCCGTTCGAGCACCGACAACGACAGCGTGTTGGCCACGCCGATCAGCGCGATCACCACGGCCACCGCCAGCAGCCCAAGGACGATGCCCAGCATCGTGTCGATCACCTGGTCGAACATGGCGCGCTGCGACGCGATGCCCGTCACCTGCGCCGACTCCCCGGAGTCCGCGACCACGTCCTGGATCGCGCCCACGGCGTCCACGGCGTCCACGTCGTCGTCCAGGGCCAGGTAGACCTCAGAGGCAGGAACGTCTGCATCCAAGCGGGCGAGGTCCGCGGGGGTGACGAAAGTGCTCGACGACGCCGAGTCGCTCAGCACGACCGCCAGCGACACCACTCCGTCTGGACCGGTGAGCTCGAGCGAGTCGCCGTCGTCAAGGTTCCCGGCCACGTCGCTGCCGACGAGTGCGGTTCCTTCCGTCAGCCCGTCGAGCCGCTGCGGCGAGTTGAGCACGGCGCGCGCGTCCCCGGTGTCGACCGCGGTCAAGCGGCGCTGGCCCCCGGGCTCCGCGACGACCGAGTCCTGCACGTCCACGGCAGCGGTCACGCCGTCCACGGCAACGAGCTCGGCTCGCAGGTCTGCAGGGATCGCCGCCGGCGCACCGTCCGCGTCCCACGACGTGCTCGCGACCATCACGTCCACCGGGAACTGCTCGTCGAGGGCCGCGGTCAGCGACACCCGGGCGCTCGCGGCCCCCGTGGACATCATCGCCACGAGCGTGACGCCGATGAGCAGTGCCGTGCTGGTGGTGGCCGTGCGCCGCGGGTTCCGCAGCGTGTTCGCGGCCGCGAGCCGCGCCGTCGGACCGGAGGCACCGACCAGCCGCCCGGCCGCCGCGGCGACCTTCGGCAGCCAGAACACGGCACCGACGGCCACGCCGACGAACGACAGGGCACCGCCGGCGATCCCGGCCAGCAGGCCGAGCGTCGGTTCCTGCCCGAGCGTGCCCAGGGCGGCACCCCCGCCCAGCAGGGCGAACCCGACGACCGCCGCCAGCAGCGACAGCACCGGGCGGACCTTCCCGGCGCGCCGTGACGTCGAGGGGGACGCCGCCGGTCGCAGCGCGGCCAGCGGTGCCACCCGGGTGGCGACCCGGGCCGGGACGACGGCGGCGCCGACGGTGACCAGCGTGCCGACCAGGACCGGGATCACCACGACCTGCCAGGTGAGCGTCACCGTGTCCGGCAGGGGGACGGGCACGTCCATGGCGTGGGCGACCCAGAGCGCGGCCTGGCCGAGCGCCGTGCCGAGCAGCACACCGGCGACGGAGGCGATCAGCCCGAGGATCCCGGCCTCGACGAGGACTCCGCGGCCGACCTGGGCCTTGTCGGCGCCGACGCATCGCAGCAGCGCGAGCGTGCGGGCCCGCTGGGCGACCAGCACCTGGAAGGTGTTCGCGATGACCAGTCCGGCCACGACCAGCGCGATCGCGGCGAACGTCAGGACGAAGACGAGGAACATGAGGTCCTGGCCGTCGGTGAGCTCAGCGGCGGACTCGGCCGCCCGCTCGTCGGTGGTGACCACCCACGGGGAGCTGTCCGTGCTGGTCGCCCCGCCGATCGTCCCGGCGAGCGCGGACCGCGTCGCCGACAGGTCCGCGCCGTCCGCTACGACGACGGCGGCCTCCGTCACGGGCGCGGGCTCGCCCCGGGCCTCGGTCTGCCAGGTCGTGTACGTCGAGGCGTCGACGACGGCGGCACCGCCGGTCTGGGAGTACGCCCCGAAGGGGTCGTCCAGCAGTCCGACGACGGTCGGCGTCTCGGTGACCTGCTGCCACGAGCCGTCGTCGCCGACGACGTCGCGGCCCACGTCGACGGTGTCCCCGACGGCGACGTCGAGCCGTTCGGCGACGTCGGTCGGCAGGGCGATCTCGTCGGGTCCGGCGGGCATGCCACCCTCGGTCACCTCGAGGGGCATCAGCCGGTCGTCGGCCGTGGGCACGACGCTCTGGTAGACCGACCGTGCCCCGTCGGTCAGCTGGGCGTAGGTGGACGTCACCGGGGCGACGGCCGCGACCCCGTCCGTCGTGGCGAGCGCGTCGACGTCGAGCGGGGCGTCCTCGCTGGCCCCGACCACCAGGTCGGCGTCGCCGTACTGCGCGGCGATGGAGTCGTACGTCATGCGGGTGATGACGCCGGAGGCCAGCAGGGTGGCCGCGACGAACGCGGTGCCGATGACGATCGCCACGCCGGCGGCGGTGAGCCGCCCGGCGCTGCGACGCATCTGGGCCAGGGTGATCCGCAGCATCAGGCACCCGCCCGGGTGCCGCCGTCGGCCGCCGTCCCGGCCACGGGGGCCTCGAGCGAGCGCAGCGCGTCCAGGCCGGCCAGCACGGCCTCCGGTGTCGGGTCGGAGATCTCCCCGGCGATCCGCCCGTCGGCGATGAGGACCACCCGGTCCGCGTAGGCGGCGGCGGTCGGGTCGTGGGTGACCATGATGACGGTCCGGCCCAGCTCGCGCACCGACCGGCGCAGGAAGCTGAGCACCTCGACCCCGGCGCGCGAGTCCAGGTTGCCGGTGGGCTCGTCGGCGAAGACGACCTCCGGCTGGGCGATGAGCGCTCGGGCGATGGCGACACGCTGCTGCTGCCCGCCGGACAGCTCGCTGGGGCGGTGGGTCAGCCGCTGCGACAGCCCGAGGGTGGTGACCAGCGTGTCGAACCAGGCGCGGTCCACGCTGCCGCCGGCGAGCTCCACGGGCAGGGTGATGTTCTGCTCGGCGGTGAACATCGGCAGCAGGTTGAACTGCTGGAAGACGAACCCGACGCGGTCGCGCCGCAACCGCGTCAGCGCCTTGTCGCCGAGCGCGGTCACGTCCGTGGACCCGAGGAAGGCCTGTCCGCTCGTGGCGCTGTCCAGCCCCGCCAGCAGGTGCATCAGCGTCGACTTGCCCGAGCCCGAGGGGCCCATGATCGCGGTGAACCGGCCGGCGTCGAAGTCGACGTCCACGCCGTCCAGGGCGTGTACCTGCGCCTGGCCGCGGCCGTAGGTCTTGGTCAGGGCACGGGCCCGCACGGCGGGCGTCGCGTCGGGTGCGGCGGCGCCGGTGGCGTCGTCGACGGGCACGAACACGGTGGTGTCCACGAGGTGTCTCCACGGTCGGAGGGGTGGCCCCACGCGGGAGCCGATGACACCACCGACGCTACGGACCGCGCCGGCCGCCGGCGTCGGCCGCGAGGCTGGTCCTGGCCGTGCCGGGGTCATCCCGTGGGATGACCCCGGACCGGGGAGAACCCTCAGTCGCCGGTCCGGGCGTCCTCGGGGTCGACGTCGGCCTGCGGGGTCACGTCGTCGCCGGCGAGGAGCGCGTGCCGCAGCGCAGCACGACGCCGGTGCGCGCCGGGCGCGGTGACCAGCGCGAGCCCCAGCGCCACGGCGGGCAGGGCAGCGGCCCACGCCGGTGCCGGTAGCGGGAGCGCGAGATCCGGGTCTGTCGCGGCCACCAGGACGGTGAGCACGAGCGGGCAGAGGCCGGCCAGGACGCGGACGGAGGTCGAGGTGGCCGCACGGCGTCCCAGCAGGTCCTCGGCGACGGCGTCCGGGACGTCCCACGGTCCGGTCGTGGCCCAGCGTGCGACGACGCGGTCCTGGCGGACCCGGTCGAGCAGGCGTGCGGCGAGGACGAGGACCAGGAGCACGGTCGCCACCGCGAGGAACGCCGTCGTGCCGACGGTCAGGGCGTCCATGCGCTCCTCGCCCACCGGTCCGAACGTGCGCGGCTCGCAGGTGCGGCACCGGTAGCGCACCCGGACCGGCACGAACCACAGCGCCACCGCGAGGACCTGCAGCACGGCCGCGACGCCCGAGACGATTCCCAGCGCTCGCGACCACGGCGCACGGCGCTGCGGGCCCGGGTCCCGGGGAGCCTCGCGGCGACGCCGCTCCAGCGACGTCCGCGCGGCCTCGGCCCACCGGTCGCGCCGCCGCCGGAACTCGTCGACCCGCTCCTCCCAGCGCCCGGTCGCACGCCGCAGCGGGACGCGCACGGCGAGCCACAGTACGACGGCGGACGCGAAGCCCAGCAGCGGAAGGGCCGTCTCGTCGGCGCCCGACATCGCCACGAACGCCAGGACGATCCCCAGCCCCGCCGCGGCGACGCCGAGGAACGCGACCAGCCGTCCGACGACGTGGGACGGGGCCGTCGCGACCCGTTCGACGACGGAGCCGAGCGCCACCGCCCGGGGGTCCGCCTCCAGGCGCCGCTCGAGCCGGCGCAGCAGCACGGCACGCTCCAGCGCGCCGACCAGGGGCCAGCCGACGACCAGGAGCGCACCCAGGGCGAGGACGACGGCGCCACCGCGCCGCGCGAGCAGGTCCAGCGCCGGGGCGAGGGCATGACCGACGAGCACCTCCTCCACGACGAGGCCGACGACCACGACCAGCCCGAGCGTCGCACCGGCACCGGACGCGAGCCCGACGAGGACGTCCCGCGCCGCACGGAACGCCACGGGTGCACCGTCCGGCTCGACGAAGCGCGGCTCGATGGCCGTGGTGGGGATGCTCACGGACGCCGAGGGTAACCTCAGCCGCCCGGGCGGACCAGGCCCGTCTCGTAGGCGACGACGACGGCCTGCACGCGGTCGCGGGCGTCCAGCTTGGCCAGGACCCGGCCCACGTGCGTCTTGACCGTCGCCTCCGCGACGAACAGCTCGCCCGCGATCTCGCCGTTGGACAGCCCGCGGGCCATGAGGACGAGCACCTCGCGCTCGCGGTCGGTGAGCCCGGTCAGCGCCGTGTGCCGGGGGTCGGTGGCCGGGGCCGACGTCGGCAGCGCGGTGACCAGGTGCTCCAGCAGCCGCCGCGTCGAGGACGGCGCGATGACGGCGTCGCCGCGGTGGACGGTGCGCACGGCCGCCAGCATCTCCTCCGGCGGGGCGTCCTTGAGCAGGAACCCCGAGGCGCCGGCCCGGATCGCCTCGAGGACGTACTCGTCCAGGTCGAAGGTGGTCAGCACGACGACGCGCGGCGCGTCGGGCGCGGCGGTCAGGTGCGATGTCGCGGTCAGGCCGTCCATGGTGGGCATGCGCACGTCCATGAGGACCACGTCGACCGGGTGGTCGGCGAGCAGCCGCAGCGCCTGGGCGCCGTCGGAGGCCTCGACGGCGACGGTCAGGTCGGGCTGGGAGTCGATGACCATGCGGAACCCGGCGCGCACGAGCTGCTGGTCGTCGACGAGCGCGACCCGCACCGGGCCGGGGTGGGTCTCGCTCATGCGGGCTCCTCGGGGGTGGGTGCGGGCCCGTCGGTGGGGCCCGACGGCAGCGGCATCGTGAACCGTACCCGCCAGCCGCCACCAGGACGCGGGCCCGCGGTCACGGTGCCGCCGAACATCGCCGCCCGCTCGCGCATCCCCAGCAGACCGTAGCCCGCCCGCCCCGTCCCGGCCGCGGCGCCGCGACCGTCGTCGGAGACCTCCAGCACGACCGCCTCCGGCTGCCAGCGTTCGACGACGGTGACACCCGGACCGGGGCCCGCGTGCTTGCGCACGTTGCTCAACGCCTCCTGCGCCACCCGGTGCAGCGTGAGCCCGGCGCCGGGCGGCAGGCGGCGCGGGGTGCCCACGCGGACCAGGGACACGCGGGAGCCCGCCGCGCGGGCCTGCGCGGTCAGCGACTCGAGGTCCGCGTCGTCCGGTTGCGGGGTCAGCGGGGCGGCGCCCGACGACGGCGCGCGTCCGGCCAGCGCCGTCGCGCCGGTCGCGGGGTCGGGTGCCGGGTGGGATGCCGGGCCGGGCGGCGCGTCGGGTCGGGGCGCCGCGGAGATCGCCACCCCTGCCGCCGGGTGCGGGGCCGGTGCGCCGTCGTCGTCCCGCAGCACGCCCAGCAGGCGGCGCATGTCCGCCAGCGCCGCCCGGCCCGTCTCGGAGATGACGCCCAGCGAGCGCACGGCGGCCTGCGGGTCGTCCGCGGCCGCGTACCGGCCGCCGTCGGCCTGGGCGACGACGATGGACAGCGAGTGGGCGACGATGTCGTGCATCTCGCGGGCGATCCGGGCCCGCTCGGCGGCGGTGGCGATCCGCGCCTGCTGGTCGCGCTCGACCTCGAGGCGTCCGGCGCGGTCCCGCAGGGCCTCGACGGTCACCCGCCGGTAGCGGCGTGTCAGCCCGAAGGCCCAGACCGCGAGCGCGATCGCACCCAGGAACACGGCGCTGGGCAGCAGGTCCGCGAAGCTCGTGCCGAACCCCGCACCGGCGAACGACCACGCGGTGACGGCGACGAACGCCAGGCAGCCGACGCCCGTCGCGGCGATCGCGGTCAGGTGCGCCCAGCGCGGGCCGTACACGGTCACGGAGTACAGGGCGACCAGGACGGCGAGGTCGCCCGGGAGGAGCAGGGGATACCCGGTGACCAGGTGAGCCAGCGCCACCGTGTACACCGCGACGGCCGACACGACGGGCCGGGTGCGCCGCCACGCGAGCGGCACGGCGAGCGCCACCGACCACAGGGCGGGCGCGAGGCGCTCGCCGCTCGCGTACCCGACGGCGTCGGCGGCCAGGACGGCCGCGGCGAGGGCGAAGAGGGCGGCCCCGGTGGCGTCCACGGCGAACCGGTGGCTCTCCAGCCACCGGGTGGCGCGTGCGAACCAGGTCATGGGCCTCAGCGTAGGCAGGCGGGTGCCGCGCCGGCGTCCGTCCGGGGTGGGACGACGGCGCACCTGACATGCGACCTCAGGGTGATGTCCGCGTCGTGTCGTGCGGTGCCGGGAGCAGGCGTGTTGCCGCTAGCATGAGGGAATGACCCACGTACTTCTGGCCGAGGACGACCCGGCGATTGCCGAGCCTTTGGCGCGGGCTCTCACACGTGAGGGTTACGACGTCGTCGTGCAAGGAACTGGTCAAGGCGCGATCGATCACGCCGGTGACGCGGACATCGTGGTCCTCGATCTCGGACTGCCCGACGTGGACGGGCTCGACGTCGCCCGCGAGATCCGGGGGCGCGGGCTGAGCACGCCGATCCTCGTCCTCACCGCGCGTGCCGACGAGGTCGACCTGGTGGTCGGCCTCGACGCCGGCGCCGACGACTACGTCACCAAGCCCTTCCGTCTCGCCGAGCTGCTCGCGCGCGTGCGGGCCCTGCTGCGGCGCACCCACGGGGAGGCCACGGACGACGAGGAGCTGCGCGCCCAGGACGTGCGCGTCGACGTCGCCGCGCACCGGGCGTTCCAGGGCGAGCGGGAGCTGCACCTGACCACCAAGGAGTTCGACCTGCTGAAGGTCCTCGTCGCCAACGCGGGCTCCGTCGTCGTGCGCGACTCGCTGATGCGCGACGTGTGGGGCTCCGACCCGGTGGGCTCGACCAAGACGCTCGACATGCACGTGTCGTGGCTGCGCCGCAAGCTCGGCGACGACGCCAACTCCCCGCGCTACGTCTCCACGGTCCGGGGGCTCGGCTTCCGGTTCGAGCTCGGCCAGCAGGCCTGACCTGCGGTGCGCCGTCGCGTCCTGCTGGCGACGATCTCGGCGGTGGCCGTCGCGGTGATCCTCCTCGGCGTGCCGCTGGGGCTCTTCGGCGCCCGCTACGTCGTCGCCATCGAGGAGCAGCGCATCTCCGACCGGGCGACCACCCTGGCGAACACCGTCGACCGCGTGGTCGGCACGGGCGAGCGACCCACCGACGACCAGCTCCAGCGCGCCTCCGAGGGACGCGCCGGCGACCTGCCCGCGCGTGTGACGGTCAGCCTGCCCGACGGCGAGCAGCTCACCTTCGGCGAGACCGTCGAGCCGCCGACGATCGTCAAGGCGGCGGAAGCCGGGGACAGCCGCGCCTGGGTGTCCCTGGAGGTCTCCTCCTGGGCGGTGCTGGTCAAGTCGGCGCAGATCGTCGCGCTCGTGGTCGTCGCCGGGCTCGTCGCCATCGGCGCGGGGGTCGCGATGGCGGTGTGGCAGGCCAACCGGCTCTCGGCGCCGCTCGTCTACCTCGCGGCGTCCGCCGAGCAGCTCGGTTCCGGCCAGGTGCGCCCCAGCCTCGAGCCCTCCGGCGTCGAGGAGATCGACCTCGTGGCCGCCGAGCTGGCCCGCAGCGCCGACCGGCTCGCGGGACGGCTGGCCGCCGAGCGTCAGTTCACGCAGGACGCCTCGCACCAGCTGCGCACCCCGCTGACCGCCCTGTCGATGCGGCTCGAGGAGATCATGCTGACCTCGGACGACGACGACGTCGTCGAGGAGGCGCGCGTCTCCCTGGAGCAGGTCGAGCGGCTGGTGACGGTCGTGGACGACCTGCTGGCGACGTCGCGCCGGTCGGCCGGTGGCACCACGGAGGCCATCGTGCTGCTCGACGTGGTGCGCCAGCAGCACGAGGAGTGGGTCGAGACGTTCGAGCAGGCCGGTCGCCGGCTGGTGGTCGACGTCGCGGAGGACCACCGCGTCCTGGCCACCCCGGGTGCGCTCGCCCAGGTGATCGCGACCCTGCTCGAGAACTCCCTGAAGTACGGCGACGGCACCACCACCGTGCGGTCCAAGCTGTCCGGCCCCAAGGGCACCGTCGCGCTCGAGGTGACGGACGAGGGGCCGGGGGTCGCCGACGAGGTGGCGCCGCGCATCTTCGAGCGCGGCGAGTCCACCGGGGGCAGCACCGGTCTCGGGCTGGCTCTGGCGCGCGACCTGGTGGCCGCCGACGGCGGACGGCTGGAGCTGGCGCAGCGCCGCCCACCGGTGTTCCGCGTCTTCCTCGCCCGGGTCCCGCGCACGCTCGACCCCCGGCTCGTGCTGCCCCCGGGCACCACGATCTCCTCGCGCGGACGTCGCCGGGGCGGGTGGATGCACCCCGAGGACTGAGCCTCAGCGGTCCCCGCGGAAGACCACGCCGCGGTACATCACGTACCGGAAGATCATGCCCAGCACGAGCCCGACGCCGTTGGCGGCGACGTTGTCCGCCAGGATCGAGTCGAACCCGAGCACGTACCGGGAGACGGCCAGGCACGCCGAGGAGATCACCAGACCGCCGACGTTCACGAGCCCGAACTCGATCAGCTCGCGCACGTGGCGTGTCGTGCGCCCGGCGGAGAAGGTCCAGTACCGGTTGCCGAGCCAGGCGACGACGGTGGAGACCGCCACCGCGACGACGTTGACGGTGACCGGCTTGTGCGACAGCACGTCGAACGGCGCCGGTCCGTGCAGCAGCAGGTTGAACACGGCCAGGTTCACCACGTACGCCAGCCCGCCGACCGTCCCGAAGCGCAGCAGCTCGACCCGGCGCCGCCAGGTGGCGGCGACGAACCGGACGGGCCACGCGCGCGGCCGGGGGGCCGCGGGGGCGGGGGCACGGGACATGGCGGCCACCCTATCCGGCGTGCGGTCCGCGACCGCCCCGCGCGGGGCGGGCCGGTATCCTCGTACCCCGTGACGTCCGCAGCATCCCTCCCCGAGTCCCCCGTGGTCGCCGTCGTCGGCGGTGGCCAGCTCGCCCGCATGATGGCCCCCGCGGCCGCCGAGCTCGGCGTGCACCTGCGCGTCCTGGTCGAGGGGCCGACGACGTCGGCCGCCCAGGTCGTCGTCGACGCCCCCGTGGGCGCGGCCGCGGACGAGGTGGCGGTGCGCGCGCTGGTGGCCCCGGCAGACGGCGCGGCCGCCGACGTGCTGACCTTCGAGCACGAGCACGTGCCGAACGCCCTGCTGGGCGACGTCGCCGCCCACGGCACCCCCGTGCACCCCGGACCGCACGCGCTCGTGCACGCCCAGGACAAGATCGTGATGCGCCGGCGCCTGACCGAGCTCGGCGTGCCGTGCCCGCGCTGGACCGCGCTGCCCTCCGACGTCGCGGCCGCCCGCGAGGCGCTGGGGGCCTTCCTGGACGCGACCCACGACGGCCGCGCCGTGGTCAAGACCGCCCGTGGCGGCTACGACGGCAAGGGCGTGCGCGTCGTCTCCGCGGCCGACCAGGTCGACGACTGGGTCGCCGCGCACCTCGACGGCGGACCGGAGCTGCTCGTCGAGGCCAAGGTGCCGTTCACCCGCGAGCTCGCCGTGCTCGTCGCCCGCCGGCCCTCCGGCGAGGTGCGGACCTGGCCCGTCGTCGAGTCGACCCAGCGGGACGGGGTCTGCGCCGAGGTCGTCGCCCCCGCCCCGGGCCTCGACGACACCCTGGCGCGACGGGCCCGCGACGTGGCGGTGCGCATCGCCGAGGGTCTCGACGTCACCGGCGTGCTCGCCGTGGAGATGTTCGAGGTGGTCGGCGTGGACGGCACCAGCGAGGTGCTCGTCAACGAGCTCGCCATGCGTCCGCACAACTCCGGGCACTGGACCATCGACGGCGCGGTGACCAGCCAGTTCGAGCAGCACCTGCGCGCCGTCCTCGACCTGCCGCTGGGCGACACCGCTCCCGTGGCCCGCTGGACCGTCATGGCCAACGTCCTCGGGTCGGGGCTGGACCGGCTCACCGACGCGCTGCCCGCCGTCGGCACGCAGGTCCCCGAGGCCCGGGTCAACCTGTACGGCAAGGGGATCCGCCCCGGCCGCAAGCTCGGCCACGTCAACGTCAGCGGCGACGACCTGGACGAGGTCCGCCGTCGTGCCCGCACCGCCGCCGCGCTCCTGCGCGGCGAGGACCCCGCGAACCTGGAGGACTGATGAGCAACGCACCCGCCGTCGGGATCGTCATGGGGTCGGACTCCGACTGGCCCGTCATGGAGGGCGCCGCCGACGCGCTCGACGAGCTCGGCGTCACCTACGAGGTCGACGTCGTCTCCGCCCACCGCATGCCCACCGAGATGATCGACTACGGCCGCGAGGCCGCCGGTCGCGGGCTGCGGGCGATCGTCGCCGGCGCCGGGGGAGCGGCGCACCTGCCCGGCATGCTCGCCGCCGTCACCCCGCTTCCCGTCATCGGGGTCCCGGTGCCGCTCAAGCACCTCGACGGGATGGACTCCCTGCTGTCGATCGTGCAGATGCCCGCCGGCGTGCCCGTGGCCACCGTGTCCATCGGCGGGGCCCGCAACGCCGGCCTGCTCGCCGCGCAGATCCTCGGGGCGGGCGTCGACGACGAGTCGCTGGCGCTGCGCGAGCGGATGGTCGCCTTCCAGGAGAACCTGCGCGACGTCGCGCACGCCAAGGGGGAGCGGCTGCGGGCGTCCCGCGCCGGGCACTGAGCCTGTCCCCGAGCTCTTCGCCCGGTCCGCTCAGAGCCCTGTCCGCTCAGAGCCCGCCGACGGTGCTGCCGGGCTCCAGCTCGCCGTCGCGCACGTCGACCCAGAACTGGTCGGCGTCGTCGGACAGCAGCACCGTCGAGCCGACGCCGCCACCGGGGTTGTACCCGGGGTCCGCGATCGGCGGGGTGCCGGTCACGCCCTCCGGGCCGGTGGCGGACTTGAACGCCAGCGCGAGCCGGCCGAGGTCGATCATGCCCGTGTCCTCGTCGACGAGCAGCGCGTCGGTGCCCGCCTCGACGAGCTGGACCTGGTCGATCGGGTTGAGCAGCACGCTCGGCTGGACCACCTTGTCGGCCGTGGCCGCGATGACCTGCCGCTGGCGCTCGGCCCGGCCGATGTCACCCTTCGGGTCGGAGTAGCGCATCCGCGAGAACGCCAGGGCCGTCGCGCCGTCGGCCTGGTGGCAGCCGGCCTCCCACACGAGCTCCGAGCGCTTGTCGTCGACGTCGTAGTCCAGGCACAGCTCGACGCCACCGACGGCGTCGACGATCTCCTGGAGGCTGCCGAAGCCGATCTCCGCGTAGTGGTCGACCGTCAGGCCGGTCAGCTGTTCGACGGACTCGACGAGGAGCGGGGGACCGCCCCAGGCGTAGGCCGAGTTGATCTTGCTCGCACCCTCGCCGGGGATCTCGGCGTAGGTGTCGCGCGGGATCGAGATGAGCGCCGTCGGACCGCTGCGGGGCTGGTGCAGCACCATGATGGTGTCCGTGCGGGCGCCGGCGGTGCCGTCGTCGATCCCGCCCGAGCCGCGGGCGTCCGAACCGGCCAGCAGGTACGTGGTGCCCGAGGTCCCCTCGGCGCCGGAGAGCGCCTCGGTGTGCTGGATCTTGCCGTTCGCCCAGATCAGGAGCCCGACGGGCCAGGCCAGCAGCAGCACCAGGAGCAGGGCGAGGACCAGCGCGGCGACGCGGCCCTTGCGGATGCGGATGCCGCCCGAACCGCCGTCCCGGCCCGACGGCGGTGCTGCGGCAGGGGCGGGACGTGGCTGTGCCGGTGCCGCCCCCGCGCGTCGGGGCTGCTGCGACGGGGGACGGGTGGGCTGACGCTCGGCGGCACGGTGGGTCGACCCGACGGCCGGCGCGTAGGACTGGGGCTTGCGTTGCGGGGTCGCCGACCTCCGCTGCGGCGTGACGGGGATCTCGCGCGACGACTGCCGGCGCACCCGTGGCTCACGAGGTTCCATCGGGACGGCGTCGTCCCGCCGGCCGACCCGGCCCGAGGGGCGGGCCGGGGTGTCGGAACCGCCGACGGAGATGGCGTCGCCGTCCTGCCGGGGGCGCGACGAGCCGCCGCCGGCGGGCGTGAAGCTCGGGGGGATGCGTCGCTCGTCGCTCATGCGATCACCCGCACACCGAGGTCACGTCCGCGCCGGTGAAGGCTTCCTCACCGGCGTCGCGGGTCTGGGTGGGCGACGGGGACTGCTCGGGCTCGGACGCCTCGGCGGTGCCCGCGTCGGTGGATCCGTCGCCGGCGTCGCCGCCGGCCGAGGCGTCGCCGCCCGCGTCGGTCGGGTCGTCCGACGACGTCTGCTCGTCGTCCCCGGACGACCCGCCCTCGGGCGACGCCGAGGGCTCCGGCTCGATCACGTCGCTGAGCGGGACGTCGCTGCGCAGGTTGTCGAACACCTGGACCGATTCCTCCGTGAGCACGACGTTGTTGGGGTTCGACGGGTCGTACTGCCACGGAACCGTCATGAACGCGATGGTGTCAGGCCGCAGCCCGCGGACGCTGTACGCCAGCCCGGCGAGTCCCTGGACGGAGGCGAAGTTGCTGCTCATCGTCAGCGACCCGGTCACGGCGTCCAGGAACCGCAGCAGCTGGGGGGAGTCGGTGAGCAGGTTCTGGCCGAGCACCGTCCGGGCGAGCGCCGCCATCAGCTCCTGCTGGCGACCGATCCGGCCGATGTCGGAGCCGTCGCCGAGCCCCTGGCCCGTGCGGGCGCGGGCGTACTTCAGGGCCGTCTCGCCGTCGAGGGACTGCACGCCCGCGGACAGCACCAGGTTGTCCGCCTTGGGGGAGTCGATGTCCTCGGGGATGCACATCTCCACGCCGTCGAGAGCGTCGATCATCGCCTCGAAGCCCGAGAAGTCCACCACCACGAACCCGTCCATGCGGACGTCGGTGATGGTCTCGACGGTCTTCATCGTGCACAGCGCGCCGGACTCGACGTCGTCGCCGTACAGGACGCCCTGGGCGAACGCGGAGTTGAACTTCACGCCGTACATCTCCGGCGTCGTCTCCCCGGCCGAGGTGGGGCACGAGGGCACGTCGATGGTGGTGTCGCGGGGGATCGACATGAGTTCGACACGCGATCTGTCCGCCGCGATGTGCATGATCATCGTCGTGTCGGACCGCGCGCCGTCCGTGCCGTCGTCGACCACGTCGCTGTTCGCCCCGCCCCGCGAGTCCGAGCCGAGCAGCAGGATGTTGAGCGCCTCCCCGGCGGACGGGTCGGCCGGTGGCTCCTTCGTCGGACGGTCCGTCCCGAGCGCCGCTTCGGCGTCCACCGCGGTGATGTTGCCCGTCAGCGTCAGGGCAGCGGTGCCCGCGCCGACCGTGACGAACGCCAGCGCGGCCGTCATGGCCAGCCCGACGACCCGCGCCACCGAGCGCCGCCCCAGGTCGCGCGCGTGCGACGGACCCTTGGCGGGGTCGCGGCGCGGCGCGGCGTGGCGGGCAGGGCGGTCACTCACGGTAGGTGAGCATAGATGCTCAGTGCTGCCGGACTGCGCCGTCGGCGGGCCGAGGACGTAGAGGAGTTGTGAGGGTCAGAGGCGCGACCCCACGGGGAACTGGCGCTTCGTGACCTTGAGGATCACCTGGACGTCAGGGTTGTTGCCGCCGTTGAGCTGGCGCGCGCGGGCCTTGGAGACGGGCCGCAGGACACCGTCTCGCAGCACGTACCACTGGGACTGCTTCCGCACGCGCACCACGACGGGATTCGGATGGCCCAGCCTGTCGAACTGCTTCATGAGCGCCTTGCTCCAGTGCTGTGTGGTCGTGCCGCCTCGGAGGTCGCCGCTCCGGTCGACCCGCAACAGCCCCTGCCTTGTCATGAGGAAGTCGCGGCCGTTGCGGCGGCTGACGACGCCCGAGGTCTTGGCGACCTTCGGCATGCGCGACACGCTCGAACCATCCAAGTACCCCGTGTCGAGGTCGCCGAGCGGTGTTCGCCGCAGGAGGTACTTGTTGATGTAGCCGTGCTTGTTGCCCGCGGTGACCAGTCGGTGGTTGCCGTTGGTGCGGTTGACCACGACGACGCCGGCGCGCACGAAGGGGTTGCCGTACGGCAGTTTCCGTACCGCGCTCGGCGCCAAAGTCACCTTCTTGGTCAGCTTTCCAGCCTTTTCGAGCGAGAGAACATCGAAGGCCTCGCGCTTCTTGCCACGGTCGATCCGGAAGACGCGACCGTCGGTGAGCATCGCGGTGCGCTGCAGCCTGCCTCCGGGCTCGAAGGCGCGCCACTGCCACCGGGACACCTTGGTGGCCCGGCCGCAGCTGGCGCCGTACTCCTGGACGACCGAGCAGTAGGCGATGTGCTTGCGTCCGTTCTCGACCATCGCGAGATTGCCGTTGGGGTTCTGGACGAAAGTGCCGTCCGGTATGCCTTTCTGCGCCTGTTCCGCGGCCGCTCGGTCCTGGGCGGCCTGGGCGCGGCGTCGGATCTCCCCGAGCTTGGGGTAGAGGTACCGGCCGGGGCATGCGGTGGAGGAGACGTCACGGTGCCCGAAGACACGGTTGAGCCGGGTGCCGTCGAGCGTGACCTGGCCGGTGGCCGGGACGTCGTGCAGCGACAGCTTCCAGGCGACGAGCCGCACGACGGCGGAGATCGACGCGGTGGTCGGACGGACGGCGTCGTAGTTGCCGATCATCGAGATGCCCGTCGAGGTCGCGTTGACGCCGATCGCGTGCCCGCCGGTCGTCTGGCGCGTGACCCCGCCGGCGCGTCCCTCCCAGATGCGGCCGTACCGGTCGACGAGGAAGTTGTAGCCGATGTCGCCCCAGTCGCGGGTCTGGGCGTGGTAGGCGTAGATGCCGCGGATGATGCGTGGCACGTCGGAGCGGCTGTAGCCGTTGGTGCCGGCGGTGTGGTGGATCGCGGCACCGCGCACGTCTCCCTGGCGCGGCGTCCAGGTCATGATCGACTCGTCGGCGCCCCAGTCGGCCCGGGACGCGATGCCGGGCCGGCTCGCGACGGGCATGGCCGCCACGGCGGACCCGCTCGGCGAGGTCTCCTCGGGCGGGACCGGCACGTCGTCGTCGGCGGAGGAGGTCCCCGGGTCGATCACGGTGAGCTCCAGGCCGCGGATGTCCGCGGCATCCTCGCCGGACACGCGTGCCTGGACGTGCGCGACGTCCCCGACGACGACGGGCTCGGTGCCGTCGAGTCGCCCGCGCGGCGAGGGCTCGACGGCGATCTCCTCCCAGTCGCTCCACGACGGGTCGTCGGCAGCCGGGTCCGGACGTTCGGTGGTGCGAACGTGCACGATCAGCGCGTGCTCGTCGGTGAGGTCTCCCGACCAGGTCACGCCGACGACGCCGAACCCGGTGACCGCGGCGTCGGCGACCAGGACCTCCTCGCCACCGGGAGCGGTGTCGGGCGTCGACGACTCGTCGGGCGCGGCCTCGGACTCGCTCTCGGCAGACGGCTCTCCCGACGGCTCTCCCGACGGCTCTGTCGTCGCCTCGGAGTCGGGCTCGGCGGACGGGGACTCCGAGCCCTCGGACTCGGAGTGCTCGTGCTCGTGCGCCGGCACTTCGTCGCCGGCGGCGTCGTCGGACTCGACGAACTCGGCCTCGGACGACTCCGGGGCGACGGGTTCGGGATCCTGGTCGGCGGCAGCCGGGACGTGCGTCGTCTCCGCCGTCCCCGTGGTGGTGGGGCCGGACGGGGCGGACGGTGCGGCGACGGCGCCGCCGGCCGGCAGGACGAGGGCGAAGGTCAGGACCCCGGCGACGCCGGCGGTGACTGCTCGCGGAGCTGTGGTACGCGTCACGTGAGGCACGGTACGACCGGGCAACCGAGTGCGCAGGTCGACGTGCGACACCTCGGGACGGGAGCGGAATGTCGGACCTGTCGCGTCCGTGGACCGGCGGAGAGTTCACCCGGACGTCATGCCGCCGCACCTGTCGAGCGGTAGGGCACGCTCCTAGACTCCCGGCATGCGGATCTCGGTGATCGGTCTGGGGTATCTGGGTGCGGTGCATGCGGCGTCGATGGCGTCGTTGGGGCACGAGGTCGTGGGTGTGGACGTGGATGCGGCCCGGGTGGAGGCGTTGGCTGGGGGGAAGGCGCCGTTCTTCGAGCCGGGGTTCGACGAGCTGTTGACGCGGGTGCAGGACACGTGTCGGTTGCAGGTGACGACGGACGTGGCTGCGGTGGCTGGTGCTCGGGTGCACTTCGTGTGCGTGGGTACGCCGCAGCAGGTGGGGTCGTTGGCGGCGGACCTGTCGTTCGTGGAGGCGGCGTTCGCGTCGGTGGTGGGGCAGGTGGCGCCGGGGGACGTGGTGGTGGGTAAGTCGACGGTGCCGGTGGGCACGGCGGCGCGGTTGGCGGGGCTGGTCGAGGCGGCGGGGGCGTCGTTGGTGTGGAACCCGGAGTTCCTGCGTGAGGGGTTCGCGGTCGAGGACACGTTGCACCCGGACCGGATCGTGTACGGGGTGGCTGATGGTGAGGCCGGGGTGCGGGCGGCGGGGGTGCTGGACGAGGTGTATGCGGCGGTGCTGGCCGAGCAGATGCCGCGGGTGGTGACGGACTATCCGACGGCGGAGCTGGTGAAGGTGGCGGCGAACTCGTTCCTGGCCACGAAGATCTCGTTCATCAACGCGATGGCGGAGCTGTGCGAGGTGGCCGGGGGCGACGTGACGCGGTTGGCGGACGCGATCGGGCACGACGCGCGGATCGGCCGGCGGTTCCTGAACGCGGGGCTGGGGTTCGGGGGTGGGTGTCTGCCCAAGGACATCCGGGCGTTCATGGCGCGGGCGGACGAGCTGGGTGCGCCGGAGGCGGTGGCGTTCCTGGGGGAGGTGGACGCGATCAACACGCGGCGGCGGGTGCGGATGGTGGAGCTGGCCGGACAGGTGCTGGGCGGGGACGTGGCGGGTCGGCGGGTGGTGGTGCTGGGAGCGGCGTTCAAGCCGGACTCGGACGACGTGCGTGACTCGCCGGCGCTGGACGTGGCGGCGCGGCTGGGTGAGGCGGGTGCGGACGTGGTGGTGCACGATCCGCAGGCGATCGACAACGCGCGGCTCAAGGCTCCTGAGCTGGTCTACGAGTCGGACCTGGAGGCGGCGCTGTCGGGGGCGGAGGCGGTGCTGGTGCTGACCGAGTGGCGCGTGTACAAGGATCTGGACCCGGTCCGGGCCGGGTCCCTGGTCGGGGCGCGCAACGTCCTGGACGGCCGCAACGCGTTGGACCGTGAGTCGTGGCAGGCCGCCGGATGGCGGTACCGCGCCCTCGGCCGCGCCTGAACGCGGCCGTCAGAGCCCGTCGGTGATCTGCTCGGTCGCGACCAGCCGTTCCAGGCGAGCCGGGTCGGCCGTCAGCTCGGCGAGCGGGCCGGCACCGACCAGGACGACGGAACCGCCCCGGGCCCACACGGAGACGGCCTCGGCCAGCACCTCGTCCACCGCGGCGTCCCCGCGGACCAGCGTGCGTCCGGCCGCGTCGCCGGCGGTGACGGCGCCCAGCCGGTCCAGCGGTGTGCGGGTCCCGGCCGCGGGGTCGAAGCCGATGACGTCCCCGTAGGTCATGACGGCCGCGGCGGCGTCGACGGCGCCGTCCGGCAGGTCGCCGTCGAACCGGCGGGCGAGGGCCGGCAGCGCGACGGCGACCAGCTCGTCGGCGTCCGGCCAGGCCGACGGACGTGACGTGACCACGACGTCGACCACCGCTGCACCACCCGCAGGGTCCGCCGTCGGGTCGGTCAGGCCGACCGCTGCGCCGCAGCGGGCCGCGGCCAACGACCAGACGACCTGCCGCCAGCCCGCGGGCAGGTCGACGGCGACGGTGCTGCCGGGGTCGACGTCGAACTCCTCGACCAGAAGATTGACGGTCTTGGCGACCCAGTTGTCGAGCACGGCGCCGGACAGCTCGATCCGTTCCCCGGCCTCGCCGTACCACGTCAGGGCAGGTCGCCCGCCGGTGGATCGCAGGTGGTCGAGCAGGTCAGGGACGGTGCTGGGGGAGTGTGCCACCGCACCAGCCTACGAGCGCGGCCCGGTCCCGGAGGACCTCAATTCGACCTCAGGTCGGGGTGAACGAGGGGTGCAGATGGCGGCGCTAGCACATTTCGGCTTGACGCCTTGTGATGACACGCGTGTAATTCCATATATGCAGTTTCCTCGAGAAGGGCATGGAGGGGCACGCCATGTGGAACTTGCTCGACGGGGACCAGGAGGTCTTCCCGTCTGACGTCGGCAGCACGACGGACCATGTAGCACCGGTCCTCCCGCTGTTCGGCCAGGGCGACGTCGACGACGACGAGACCCTGCTGGGGTGGCAGGAACGAGCTCTGTGCGCCCAGACCGACCCGGAGGCCTTCTTCCCGGAGAAGGGCGGGTCGACGCGCGAGGCCAAGAAGGTCTGCGCTTCCTGCGACGTGCGCAGCGAGTGCCTGGACTACGCGCTCGAGCACGACGAGCGGTTCGGGATCTGGGGAGGTCTGTCCGAGCGCGAGCGCCGCAAGCTCAAGCGGCGCGCCGTCTGAGCGATATCCCACGCGTCGCCGTCCGGGCGCCGCATCATGGCGGGCAGGATGACTGCACCGCACCTGACCCAGGATCCCTCGCGAGCGAGCGCCGCGCCGACGGCGCCCGGGCCCGAGGCCGTGCTGGGCGTGCCCCCACGGACCGCCGTCACGGTGACCGCCGTCGTGGTCACGCACGGCCGGACGCCCTTCCTGCAGGCCACGCTCGCGGCCCTCGGCGCGCAGGACCGTGCGCCTGACGACGTCGTCGTCGTCGACACGGACGCAGCCCGGTCCACCGGTGACCACGACGGTCTGCGCATGGGCGACCACCGCTACGTCCCCGCCCCGTCGGCCCGCAGCCTCGGAGACGCCGTCGACCGTGCCGTGACGGCGGAGGCCGAGGAGGGCGACCCGGACGGGGAGCCCGGCGGCTGGATCTGGATCCTGCACGACGACTCCGCCCCGGCACCCGACGCCCTGGGCCGACTGCTGCGTGCCGTCGAGCACTCCGCCGCGGTGGCCGTCGCGGGGTGCAAGCAGCGTCGCTGGACCCTCGAGGCCGACGGGCGTCCCGCCGCACCTGACCCGGCCCGGCCGGGGCTCCTCGTCGAGGTGGGTTACACGGTCTCGCCCCTGGGCCGCAGGATGACCGGCATCGACGAGTCGGAGATCGACCAGGGCCAGCACGACGCCCGCGAGGACGTCCTCGCGGTGGGCCTCGCCGGAGCGCTGGTGCGGCGCCGCGTGTGGACCGAGCTGGGCGGTACCGACCCGGAGGCGGGCGTCTTCGGTGACAGCCTCGACCTGTGCCGGCGGGCTCGCCTGGCCGGGCACCGGGTCGTCGTGGTGCCCGACGCCGTCGTCCACCACGCGCAGGCGTCGCTGCGAGGTCTACGTCGTCCGCGCACCCACCGTGCCCGGGGTACGGCGTCGTCCGCCTACGCCCGTCGTCGCAGCCAGCTGTACGCCCGCCTGGTGTCGGTGCCGTTGCCGCTGCTCCCGCTGGCCCTGGTGGCCATGGTGGTGTGGGCGCCGTTCGTGGCGGGCTACCGCCTCGCGCTGAAGAGTCCTGCCGGGGCGCGCGACGAGATCCTGGCGCCGCTGGTCACCGTGCTGCGTGTGGTGCCCCTGGTCCGGGGCCGACGTCGTGCCGCCCGTACCCGGAGCCTGCCGCGCCGGGTGCTGCGGCCGCTGCGGGCCGACTGGCGGCAGGTGGCCGCCGAGCGGCGCGACGCCCGGCTCACCCGCGCCGAGACGCTGCGTGCGCGGCGTCAGCTCACCGACCTGGAGCGTGCCGAGCTGAGGCGCCTGGCCGCGCGGCGCCGCGTCGGGCTGACGTGCGTGCTGCTCGTCTCCGTTGCGGTGGCCGTCGCCGCCTTCGCGCCCTGGCAGGGTGTGCTCGCCGACGGCGGTCGGATCGTCGGCGGGGCGCTGCTGCCCGCACCCGCGGGCCTGGCCGAGACGTTCGACGCCGCCACGTCGGGCTGGGTGCGCGACGGCCTGGGGACGGCGGCGCCCGCGGATCCCTGGCTGGCGGTGGTGACCCTCCTGACCGTCCTCGCCGGGGGGAGCGCCCAGCTCGCCGTCAACCTGCTCGTCGTGGCGGCGCTGCCGCTCGCCGCGCTCGCCGGGTGGTTCGGGGCCGGTGCGGTGACCCGGTCGGTGTGGGCGCGCGCCGCTGCGGCGCTGTGCTGGGCCGCGGCGCCGACCTTCCTCGACTCCCTCGGCACCGGGCGGCTCGCGGCCGTGGTCGCACACCTGACGTTGCCCTGGGTGCTGCTCGCCGGGGTCCGCGCCGTCGGAGTGCAGGCCCGGGACGACGTCGGGCCGGCCCCGGAGCGCCGAGGGTCGCTCGGTGCGGGCGCGGCCGCCGCCCTCCTGCTCGCCGTCGCCGTCGGCGCGGCCCCGGTGCTCCTGCCGGTCGCGCTCGTTGTCATGGTGGCCGGGATCGTCCTGCGTCCGCGGTACTGGCGGCGGCTGTCCCTCGTCGTCGTCCCCGCGGCGGTGGTGGGGCTGCCGTTCTGGTGGCAGGCCGTCTCGACGTGGTCGGACGGCGGCTGGCGTCTGCTGCTGGCCGAGCCGGGGGCCGCCCGTGCGGCGACGACGCCCGACGGGCTGTCGCTGCTGCTCGGGTTCCCGCTGCACCGTGACCTGCCGACGGTACCGGGCGACCCGCTCGAGGTGCTGGTCGCGATCGTGCCGTGGCTGCTGGGTGCCGGTGTGCTGGGGCTGGCCCTGGTGGCGCTCTTCGGGGGCGAGCGGGTCGTGGCGGCGCGCGTCGCGGTCGGTGCGGCGGCGGTCGGGCTGCTGGCGGCGCTGCTCGCCGCCGGCACCGTCGTGGCGGCCGGGACGCCGGCGGACGGCGCGGCCGTCCCGGTGCACGGCTGGCCGTCGGTCGGTCTGTCGGTGCTGCTGCTCGGCCTGGGGGTCGCGGCGCTCGGGGTCACGGCGGCACCGGGCGGGCGTCCGTTGCGCCGTGCCGCCGTGGGCCTCCTCGCCGCCGCGGCCCTCGTGGTGCCCACCGCCGGGCTGGCCGCCTGGTGGGTCGACGACGTCGACGACGGGTCCGTCGACCAGCTGGTCGCCGCGACGGCCGGCACCGTGCCGGCCGTCGGGCAGCAGGTCCAGGCGCCCCCGCGCAGCGCCCGGGTGCTGCAGCTCGAGCCGGTCGACGGAGCCGTCGAGTACGCCGTGCTGCACGCCGACGGCTCCAGCCTGCTGGACTCGTCCACGGTGGTCCGGGCCCGCGCGGCCGGCGTGCTGGAGGCCCCCGGACGTGCCGACGTCGCCGCGCTGGACGCGGCCGTCGCCCAGCTGTCCGCCGGAGCCGGACCCGGTACCACCGAGCGTCTGTCCGCCCTCGGCGTCGGCGCCGTGCAGGTCCCGGCCGGCACCGACAGCGAGCTGGTCACCTCTCTGGACCTGACGCCCGGCCTCGCGCGCAGCACCCAGGACGGCACGCTCGTCTGGCGTGTCGCGGGCGCGCCCGTCGAACCGGCCTGGGCGGTGCTCCACGAGGGTCTTCCGGCGACCGGGGAGACCGCGCTGCGCTCCGTGGCGGCGGACGGGCGGGTCGTGGCGGACCGTGTCGGCCCGGGTCCCGACTCCCGCGTGCTGGTGCTCGCCGAGACCGCCGACCCGGGCTGGCGGGCCACCCTGGACGGGCGTCGCCTGACCGCCGTGGAGGCCGACGGCCGGCAGGCGTTCGAGGTGGGGCCCGACGGCGGACGCCTGGTGGTCGAGCACGACGTCCCGTCCCGGACGCCCTGGCTCGTCCTGGCCGGGCTCGTGCTGGTCGTGTTCGTGCTGCTGGCCCTGCCGGTCGCACGACGGAGGTCACGATGAGTCGCGCCGCGCAGTGGGGCCGCACGGCCGCCGTGGTCGCCACCGGGATCGTCGTGGCCGGAGGGCTGGCCGCCACGGCCGCCGTCGGGCAGGACTGGGTCGACCGGTGGACCGGGGCGGAGCAGTCCGCCGTCGCCGCGGGGACGCGAGAGGTCCCGGTGGATCCGTCCGAGACACACCTCGTCTGCCCGCGACCCGTGAGCCTGCCGCAGGGCGCCGACGTCGGTGACGACCAGTTCAGCGCCTCCCAGGACGTGGCCTCGGGGCTGGCTGCCGTCGTCCTCGGGGCCGACGGCGCCGAGACCCGCGGGCTCGGCGGAGGGCGGGAGGCGGAGCTCACCGGCGGTGCGGACGCCGACGTGCTCACCACGCCGGTGGAACGCCCCCGGGTGCTCTCCGCGATGCCCCAAGGCTCTGCTCTGCGCGCGGCCGCGGCGACGGGGTCGGTGACCACCGCCGGCGACCTGCGCGGTCTGGCGGCGGCGTCCTGCCAGGAGCCCGCGACGGAGCACTGGCTCGTCGGCGGCGACAGCGAGGTCGGGTCCAGCGCGCTGCTGGTCGTGCAGAACCCGAGCGCCCGTCCCGCGGCGGTCGCCGTGCAGGTGTACGGGCCGAACGGGCCCGTCGCGGTCGGGGGCCAGGGGGAGTTCACCGTCGCAGCGGGTGAGCAGGAGGTGGTCCGGCTCGACTCCCTCGCCCCCGAGCAGAGGCGTCTCGCCGTGCACGTGGCGGCCTCGGGGACACGCGTCACCGCCACGATGCAGATCCAGGCCATCGACGGGCTCGTGCCGGCCGGTGTCGACCTCGTCGAAGCCGGCGCCGCGCCGGGCGACGTCGTGGCGGTCGACGGCGTCGTCTCCCGCGGCGAGGAGCTCGAGGACGACCACGCGCCGGTGCTGTGGCTGCTGAACCCGGGGGACCGGAGCGGGACGGCTCGCCTGACCGTCCTGGGCCCCGACGGTCCGGTGACCCTGCGGGGCGCCGAGCAGGTCGAGCTCGCCGCGGGCGCGGTCACGGCCGTGCCGGTGGGCGGGCTGCCGGCCGGGACCTACACGGTCCGGGTCGACGCCGACGTCTCCGTGGCCGCCGCGGCACGGGTCTCCGTGCCCGGCGAGCAGCCGGAGGACTCGGTGGTCGACGGCACGCCGCACGACGTCGCGTGGAGCGCCGGGCAGGTGCTGCCGGACCCCGGGGCCCCCGTCGCCGCGCAGGTGGCCCTGCCTCCGACGGCTGCCGGAGCCACCGTGGCACTGACGGCCGTGCCGCCCGCCGGCGCGGACGACGTCACGGGCGAGCTCACCGCCACCGTCCGCGGGGTCGACGCCGCGGGCGACGTGGCGGGCGAGCAGGCCGTCACCGTCCCGGTCGGCTCGACGGTGGAGGTGCCGGTCGCGGACTTCGGTGCCGAGGTCGGTGTGCTCGTCGACACCGACGGTGACCGGGAGGGCTCCGCTGTGCTCACCTGGTCCGTGCGCTTGCGGGCCGACGACGGCACGGGAGCCGACGGCACCCTGGTCGCCACGCTCGACCCGACCGCGACGTCCGCGAGCGCGGGCAGCGTCTCCGTGCGGCGCGTGGACGTGCCCTGAGCAGCGGCGCTACGGGCGCCCGACGTCGGGGTCGATCTCCTCGGGCGTGCGTGCGAGGAGCTCGGCGACCTGCTCCACCAGGACGTCGTTGACCAGGCGGACACGGTCCTCGGCGTCCAGGGCACGGGACTCCACGGGGCGGCGGTAGACCACGATCCGCGCCGGCTGGCCCGACTCGGCCGGGAAGAGCCGTCCCAGGGGGACGCCCCGCGTCTCCCACGGCGCCGGGTCCGAGGGCGGGACGTCCTCGACGGCCAGCTCGGTGCCCGAGACGGCGGGCCACCGTCGCTCGAGGCGGTCCATGGCGGCCAGGACCGTGTCGTCGAAGAGGTCCGCCCGGGTCCGGCGAGCCGGAGCCCCCGGGGGCAGCAGCGGGCCGCGGATGCCGCGGCCACGCCGGTCCCGCCGTCGGACGAAGCTGTTCACCCGACGAGCGTATCCGTGTGCGGCGCGCCAGAGCACCGCACACGCTCCCGGCGGCGTATCCTCCCCGGGTGAGATCGGTCAGGCAGTGCTCGCGCACGGCATGCACGCAGACGGCGGTGGCGACGCTCACCTATGTGTACGCGGACTCCACCGCCGTCCTGGGCCCGCTGGCGCAGCGCGCCGAACCGCACAGCTACGACCTGTGCTCGGTGCACGCCGAGCGACTGACGGCGCCGCGCGGCTGGGAGGTCGTGCGGCTGCAACCGGAGTTCGTGACCCCGCCGCCGTCGAAGGACGACCTGTCGGCCCTGGCGGAGGCGGTCCGTGAGGCCGGTCGTGGGGGTCGGGCAGCGGATCCGGCACCCGCGGCGGAGCCGGCGAGCGTCACCGAGACGGCGCGGCGCGGGCACCTGCGGGTGCTGCGCGCGGAGTCGCAGGCTCGGTCGGCAACAGATCCGACCGAGATGTCCTAGGGCACCCAGGCGCACACGACGTGGCCGTTGCCGGCGACCTCGAGGGCGCCGGCGTCGTGCGGGACGAAGACCGACTCCCCGCGGTGCAGCGGGGTGGGACCGGCGTCGGCCCGCTCCGTCCCGAGGTCGACCGCGCCGTCGAGGCAGAGGACGATGCGCGGCCCCTGCCCGGGCAGGGCGACGCCGACCGTGGATCCGACGTCCGCGACGGTGAGGGCGAACTCGGAGACAGGTGCTCGGTAGGTCTGGACGGCTCCTCCCGCCGCGACGGATCTCTCCGGGGCGACGGGCGGGCGCGGGGCGAAGGAGGCGCACTCGAGCAGGGCGTCGGTGTCGACGCGCTTGGTGGTGAGCCCGGCGCGCAGCACGTTGTCGCTGGAGGCCATCACCTCGATCGCCAGCCCTGACAGGTAGGCGTGCACCTCTCCGGGCGGCAGGAACAGGGCCTCGCCCGGGTCGAGGGTGACGCGGTTGAGCAGGAGCGACGCGAGGGCGCCCGGGTCTCCGGGATGCTGTGCGTCCAGGGCGAGCACGGTCGTGTCGGCACGCGTCGACGGGGAGCCGTCCGCCAGCCGACGCCGCACGCCCTCCAGCGCCTCGGCCAGTGCGTCACGGCAGCGGGGCGACGAGCGCGCTGCGAGCAGATGGCTGAAGGCCGCTCGGACGCCGTCGGCGGACCGGTCGGCCTGCAGCGCCGTCCGGACGCCGTCCACCAGCGGGCCGTCGAGCCCGTCCAGCAGCTCGAGCGCGGTGCGTGGGGTGCGGAAGCCGGCGAGGCCCTCGAACTCGGTCAGGGCGACGACCATCTCGGGCTTGTGCTGGTCGTCGTGGAAGGACCGTTCGGGGGAGTCCGCGGCGATGCCGAGGCTGTTCTCGCGGTTGTAGCCGGCCCGGGCGAGGTGCGGCTTGGGGTGAACCTGCAGCGAGAGGGCACGGTCGGCGGCCAGGACCTTGAGCAGGAACGGCAGCCGAGGACCGAACCGGTCGGACACCCTGCGACCCAGCATCGCGTCGGGAGCCGCGCGGACGACCTCGTGCAGCGGACCTGCGGGCGTCCGGCTCGGTGCCGTGGGGTGGGCACCCAGCCACAGCTCGGCCACCGGTCGACCGTCCACGGGCAGGCCGAGCAGCACGGGGATCTGTTTCGGCGACCCCCAGTCGTAGCGGCGCAGGGGGTTGTCGAGCGGGTGCAGCTCGGTCACGGGCACAGCCAATCACACGGCCTGGTCAGACGTCGTCACCCGGTCGCCGGACCTCACCCGGAGGAGGTGGGGCGCGCCACCGTAGGCTGGCCCCTGTGAGCGACTTCGACCTGTCCCGGATCATCAAGGCGTACGACGTGCGGGGGATCGTGCCTAAGGAGTTCTCGGCGCGGGTGGCCGAGGCGGTGGGGGTGGCGTTCGCGCGGGTGGTCGTGGCGCCGGAGGGTGCGTCGCGGGTGGTGGTGGGCAGGGACATGCGGGACTCGGGTCCGGACCTGGTGGCGGGGTTCGCGCGGGGGGTGACCTCGCAGGGGGTGGACGTCCTCGACGTGGGGATGTGCTCCACGGACGGGTTGTACTTCGCCTCGGGGCATCTGGACGCTCCGGGGGTGATGTTCACTGCCTCGCACAACCCGGCGGCGTACAACGGGATGAAGCTGTGCCGGGCCGGTGCGCGTCCGGTCGGGCAGGACACGGGCCTGGCCGAGATCCGCGAGATCGCCCAAGAGCTCCTCGACGACGCGGGCGTCGACGGCGCCCTGGACGGTGGCGAGGACGCCGGGCCGGCGGCGCGGGGGTCGGTGTCGCGGCGGGACCTGCTGGGCGACTACGCGGGGTTCCTGCGGTCCCTGGTGGACCTGTCGGGGATGCGGCCGTTGAAGGTCGTGGTCGATGCCGGCAACGGGATGGCGGGGTTGACGGTCCCGGCGGTGCTGGGCGACGCGGCCGGGCTGGCCGGCCTGCCCCTGGAGGTCGTGCCGATGTACTTCGAGCTGGACGGCACGTTCCCGAACCACGAGGCCAACCCGCTCGAGCCCGCGAACCTGCTGGACCTGCAGGCCGCGGTCGTGGCCCACGAGGCCGACCTGGGCCTGGCGTTCGACGGCGACGCCGACCGCTGCTTCGTGGTCGACGAGACCGGCGCGGCCGTGTCTCCGAGCGCGGTCACCGCGCTGGTGGGGCTGCGGGAGGTCGCCCGCGAGAAGGCCGCCGGACGGTCCGCGACCGTGATCGCCAACCTCATCACCTCTCGCGCCGTGACCGACCTGCTCGGCGCCGAGGCCGACGTCGTGCGCACCCGGGTGGGGCACTCCTTCATCAAGCAGACCATGGCCGACCACGGCGCCGTGTTCGGAGGGGAGCACTCCGCGCACTACTACTTCCGCGACTTCTGGTACGCCGACACCGGCATGCTCGCCGCGCTGCACGTCCTGGCCGCCCTCGGCTCCCAACCGCACCCCGCCTCGGCGCTGGCCGACATGTACACCCCGTACACCGCGTCCGGGGAGATCAACTCCACCGTCACCGACGCCGCCGCCGTCACCGACCACGTGCGCGCCACCTACCAGGCCGCCTACCCCGACGCGGTCGTGGACACCCTCGACGGGCTGACCATCACCCACTGGGACGGCCACCACCCCAAGTGGTGGTTCAACCTGCGCGCCTCCAACACCGAACCCCTGCTGCGCCTCAACGTCGAAGCAGCCGACCACGACATCATGACCAAGCTACGAGACGACGTCCTGTCCCTCGTGCGCAAGGAGGACGCGTGAACACCGAGAACACTCCCTGGATCGACCCGTGGGTGCGTTCCGTGCTGCGGTGCCCCGTCACCGGGGCCGAGCTGGTCGACGCCGTCGGCCCGGACGGGGCGCCTGAGCTGCGTTCGAACGACACGGAGCGGCCCTTGGCCTACCCGGTCCGCGACGGGATCCCGGTGCTGCTGGAGAGCGAGGCGCGTCCGCTCCAGTAGCCGTTCATCCGGTGAACGACACATGAATTCATTCATGCTTCGTCGTGAACATTCGCGAGGTTCGTCCGTCGCGACAATATCGACCATCTCCGTCGTTACGATGCCTCAGACGACGCGAATGATGAGGATATGTCTTGATGGATCTCACGGTCTCGACGATGAAGCGGCATGTCCGCCACGCGGCGATGGAGCGGATGCGCGGTGGGCCCCACACGCGGCGGCAGAACGCCGAGCTCGCTGCGGTCGTCGCCGACCTCGGCCGGCTCGCGGCTGATCTCTCCGCCAGCGCCGCGTGGACGGACATCCAGCTCACGCGGGCGGTGATCGAGGTGCAGGCAGCCCGCGCCGACGACCTCGTGGACGACCATCGGGCGACCGAGCTCGCGTTGGGACGCTGCGGGTGGTGGGAGCCGCCCTCACGAACCTGGGACGCCCTGCTGCTGGTCGCCCGCCGCGCGGTGCGTCGGGAACCCGCGCTGACGGCTCGCGTCGTGGAGCTCCTCCTGGATGCACGCCCCGCCGAACCCGAGGCCACCGCGCTGGCGGCCGAGGCGGCGGCCGTGCTCCGGACCGCAGAGCGACCGCGCTGGCGCCGCAGAGCAGCGAAGCGTTCGTCCGACGACCCGATCGCCGTCATGCTCCGCGAGCGCTCGGCGCCGGCGATCTCGGACCAGGACGGCTGGTTCGGCGTCGAGGAGAGCCTCCGGGCCGGCGACGATCTGGCGACCGCTGCTGGCGGAGCGCTCCACGCGTCCTATCTCGGTGAGCCCGGCGCCGTGCGCGGCTACGGTGCGACGCTTCGTGCGACGGTGGCCCGCGGGCTGAGCATCGACGCTCCGCTCGCACCGCTGCTGCCGATCCTCGAGCGGACCGTCGCCGAGCCCGACGCGGGTGGACGTCCTGATCTACTGGGCGTGCGGCCGATGGGCCTCGCGGGACTGCGGGAGTACCTCGACGGCAGGTCGGTCTGTCTCGTCGCCAACTCGGCCGAGCTGTTGGACCTCGAGCTCGGTGCGCAGATCGACTCCTACGACGTCGTCGTCCGTTTCAACTCCTTCGACCTGGACCCCGTCCGCACGGGGCAGCGGACGGACGTGCATGCCACGATCCATCTGCACGACTACAACTGGGACGTGCCGGTGGACCTGCGCCTGGTGTTCGGCGGCATACCGGGGGTGTGGGAGGAGAGCCTGCGGCGACATCTCCGACCGAGTGCTCAGGAGTTCGTCGGGGACGAGTCGCTGCGATGGCCGAGGAATTCGCTGATCGGTCCCGAGCTGCGCGACGAGCTGGCAGTTCCGACCACCGGATTCAACATGCTCGTTCTTCTCGACTATCTCGACGTGTGTCCGCGGATCGATCTCTTCGGCTTCAACTTCCACTCGGGTGACCCCTATCGGCGACCCGACGCGATGCACCTCCCGGTGGCCGCAGCACATTCCTACGCGATCGAACGCCGATGGGTCGCGGAACGGACCGTCGGAACGGCCCCCGGAAGGATCTCGCTGCGATGAACCGCGTTTCCCGGCACGCCTACGTGTCGTTCGTCGACGACGACTACTTCGTCGGCTTCGTCGCTCTCCTCAAGAGCCTGCACCTGGTGGATCCCGGTACGACCGCCGAGATGGTCGTGCTGCACGACGGTCTCCACCCGGCGAACGTCGCGCGGGTGCGCTCGCTGCGTCCGGACGTGAGGTTCGTGAGGGTCGATCCGACTCCCTACGAGCAGTACCGCAAGGGCGACGACTCGAACTACCTGTACACGAAGGCTTACTACATCCTGGACGCGTTCCGCCTTCGTGACTACGACAGGATCGTCACGCTCGACACGGACATGGTCCTCACCGCACCGATCGACGAGCTGTTCCACCTGACGGCGCCGTTCGCGGCCGTGCCGCAGTACTTCGACTCGGAGGGCGGGCGCAAGCTGAACAGCGGGCTGCTCGCCGTCGGGGCGGACTGCCTCTCCGCGGAGTTCGTGGCCCGGATCGACGCCGTCGGGCGATCGGGCGGCTACGAGCTCGACCGACACGACCAAGGGGTGCTCACCGCCGTCCTGGACGGGGACTATCACCAGCTGGACCGGCGCTTCAACTGGGTGAAGCGCGCCACGCCGCCCGGCGGCAGCGCGCCGACCGAAGCCCGGGTCCTGCACTACACCGGCCGCTACAAGCCGTGGCACGGCGGCGAGCACGGCTACGCGGAGCTGGAACGCACGTGGCACCGGTTCGACACGAGCGATGCCGCCTTCGTCTGCCGCTACCTTGCAGCCGCCGAACAGCTGGAGCGTGACGGGGGAACACCCGCGGCGGCCCTGCTGGAGCACTATCGACACCTGGCCGCCGGACTCCCGCCCCGGATCCGCCGATGGCTGTGCGGCGAGGATCCGTCGGTCAAGGAGCTGCTGGCGGAAGCGGTGGCCTGTGCGGCGGGAGGCGACTTCGCCGCGGCGGTGGCGATCCGGCGCCTGACGGCGGTGCAGACCGGCCGGGTGGACCAGCCCCTGCGGTACGCGTCCGCTCTCCGCGCTGTCGGCCGCTACGACGACGCCTGCGCCGTGGCGACGCTCGCAGCGGGCCCCGACGCCGCCGACGGCTCGTACTTCCAGGCTGAGACGGCCTGGGTCCGTGGAGACCACGCGGCGGCGGCGACCCACGTGCGTGCCGCTCTCGGCCGGCAGCCCGTGCACGCCAAGGCACGGTCCTTGGCGGGACGCCTCGAAGCAGGCGCGCCGGACGCACGGGTGCGGTCAGCCCTGAGCGTGCCGGGCCTGCGCCTCTCGCACGCCGCGTTCTACGTGGACGAGCTCGGCAACTTCGGCGACGAGCTGCTGCCCGTGGCGGTCCGCGAGAGCGTCGCCGCGCAGCGTCCCGTCGAGTCCTGGACCGGGTTCCACGTGCACCAGGTCTTCGACGAGGCCGCGGTCGAACGGGTCAACGGGACCGACGCCCTGCTCGTCGGTGGCGGTGGCCTCTTCCTGCCCGACACGATGCCCAACGGCAACAGCGGCTGGCAGTGGAACGTCCCGGACGCGAGTCTGCGGCGGCTCGAGGTGCCGCTCGCCCTCACGGCGGTCGGATACAACCTGTTCGACGGTCAGCAGATCCACGGCAGCAGGTTCGAGGAGTCCCTCCGGCTGACCGTCGAGACGGCGGAGCTCGTCGGACTGCGCAATCACGGCTCGATCGATCGGGTCCGGGCGATGCTGCCCGCCGAGCTGGCGGAGAAGGTCGTGTACATGCCGTGCCCGACGACGTTCCTCGGCCTGCTCGACGACGGACCGGGCGCACGTCTGCAGGGGGCGCCGCCGACGGCGAGTCGGCCGGTGGTCTACCTGAACGTCGCCTACGACCGCTCGTCGCTGCGCTTCAAGGATTCCTACCCCGCGTTCCTCGCCGAGCTCGACGTCTTCCTCGGCAGGACCACCCGGGTCGCCGAGGTCCGTGTCGCGGCCCACACGGTCGGGGACGAGCGCGTCGCTCAGGATCTTTACGCGCACCATGGCCGGCGCGTCCCGGTCGACCCCTTCTACCGGATGGGGATCGACAGGGCCCTTCGCTCCTACGCGGGAGCAGCCGTCGTGGTGGGCATGCGAGGGCATGCCGGCATGATCCCCTTCGGGGTAGGCACGCCGATCGTCTCGCTGGTGTCGCACCCGAAGCTCCGGTACTTCCTCGAGGACGTGGAACACCAGGAGTGGGGCATCGCGATCGACGAGCCCGGACTCGGCGGTCGCCTCGACGAGCTGGTGCGCGCAGTGTTGGCAGACCCGACCACGTACCGGCGGGAGGTGGCGTCGGCCCGCGAGAAGCTCCGGACCCACTACGAGGAAGCACTGGGGAAGCTGCTCGCGGCGGTGTGAACCGGACGCGCTCGGAGTGGCCGTTCGCGACCTGCTCGGATGAGGTCGCTCAGCTCGCCCGGATCCCGGTGATCCAGGAGGCCGGCAGGCTCCCGCGTGTCGTGGCTCGTCCCACCCAGGACCGCATCTGATCGGCCTTGCCGGTCAGCGTCGACCTCTTGCCGTTCGGCTGGGTCGCGGTCAGCGTTCGCATCTGGCCGCTGGTCCAGCGGCTCGTGACCTCGATCGAGGCGACGTTCTTCAGGTCGAACAGGTCTCGCGCCTCGGCCTGGGTCATGGTGCGGGTCCAGGAGGCGTAGGAGTTGCCCGGTGCCCGCAGGCTGTACGGGTCCGCCACGCTGCGCTCGTAGGACAGCGCCGACGACCAGACGTCCTCGGAGTCGGCGGTACGGCCGCCGCTGGAGGAGAAGTAGTGTGCGGCGACCGGTCGTCCGCCGACCTGGAGGACGCGGGCACGGGTGGCGCTCTTCGTCGTCTTGTCGACGGAGCGGGTCCAGATCTTGCCGTACCGGGCACCGGAACCTTCGTTCTCCTTCCTCCAGCCGCTGAAGTGCTGGTCGCGGACGTCGTCGACGACGTGGCAGCGGCACTGCGGCTTGCCCTCGTGCTTGGATACCGCGTACGACCGGGCGGTCATCGCCTGAGCCCGCAGCGCACGCTCGCCACCGTTGAGTCCCCACGACGAGGGCATCTCGGCGATGCCGTACAGGTACTCGGTGTTGAGGAGGAGATCGTTGGTGATGTTGGGCGTCGACTTCCGGTTGATGATCGTCAACCGCCCGTTCTTGTAGGCTCCGTGGGCTCCTTGGATCGTCGCGACGGCGGTCTTCCCGTTCGGTCGCCAGTAGCGGGTCCCCGACCACTGGATGCGCATCATGTCGCCCTTGTAGACCTTGCCGTTCACCTTGACGCGCACTGCGCCCTTGGTTCCGATGCGGATCTTCATCGTCTCGGTCCCGCTTCCCTGCGCGACCGTGCCCGTGCCCGGCTTGCGCACGCGCCAGTCGCCACCGCTGACGGTGAGCCAGGTGTTGCGGCCGGAGTCGCCGTAGCCGGAGAAGCTGTAGGGGTCCGGCCCGTAGACCTGGACGCGGATGTTCTTGGGCGTGGTGGTGTACGGCGCCCTCGACCCGGTGTAGTAGTGCTTGAGGACGTCGACGCCGGACGCGCCCTGGCGTGCGAGCTCGTACGCGCCGTACTGACTCATCCCGACGCCGTGGCCGTACCCCGAGCCGGAGAGCGTGAACCGGTCCGGGACGTCGGCAGCGGACGCAGTCGACCCTGTCGCGACGCCGCCGGCGAGAGCGAGGACGGTGATGAGAGCGCCGGCGATGGTGCGGCGCAGCCTGGTGCTTGGTGTCATGACGATAGATACCCCCTGCAACTACTGTGACGCAGGCCTCCTTCCCGAGCATCTCGAGCGGACGTCGATCGTGCCCCGCGACCTCGGCTAAGGTGGTCCGATCCCAGCGAGATGTCCAGGAGTGAGGTCCACTTGACCGCTACGAGCGCCGACGGGTTGCTGCTCCCCGAGAGGGCGCGCCTGCTGCACATCGGCTTGATGAAGACGGGGACGACGAGCCTGCAGAACGCCGCGTCCGCGTTGCGTCCCGAGCTTGCCGCCCGAGGTGTGCTGTACCCGGGCACCGCGGTGAACCATCGGATCGCGATGGCCGCGTTGATGGAGCGGAGCCTCCCTGGCGTCGAGCCGCGACCCAAGGTGTGGAAGCGGCTCCACTCCGAGATCGAGGCGGACACCTCCCGTCGCGTCCTGGTGGGCCACGAGTTCGTCTCGGAGGCGGACGACGCGACGGCCCAGCAGGTGTACGAGGGACTGGGCGACCGCACGCACGTGGTGATCACGTTGCGCAACTACTCCGAGGTCCTGCCCTCCGCGTGGCAGCAGACCTTGAAGTCCGGGCGGAACATGTCGTTCGGGCACTGGCTCAAGCAGGTTCTCTCCGACGACCTCGAGCACCGTCGGCTCCGCCTGGAACGGGACCGGCTCGACCAGGGGGCGGTCACCGAGCGCTGGGCGCGGGTCGTCGGTCCGGAGAACGTGACCGTCGTCGTGGTCGACAAGTCGACCCCCACCCTTCTGTTCGACGCCTTCGAGGACATGCTGGGTCTCGACCGTGGGGTGCTCGCCGGTGCCGACCTGGACGGGTTCGCCTCCAACCGCAGCATGAGCCTCGAGGAGGCCGAGCTGCTACGTGCGGTCAACGCGGAGGTCCGGTCCACGCTGTCGTTCCAGGAGTACCGGTACTGGATCCGCACGGGGGCCATCGCTGCCGTGCTCGGGGGGCGCAAACCGGCGGAGGACGAGACCAAGCTGCTCCTCCCGGCGTGGGCTGCCGACCGTGCGGCCGAACGTTCGGAACGGTTCGCGGCCCAGATCGAGGGGTCCGGGGTCCGCGTCGTCGGCGACCTCGCGCTGCTCGAGCGTGACGTGCCGGACGCGGGTCGGCGTGCTCCGCGGTCGAGCACCGTGCCGGTCGAGGCGGCCGCGAAGGCCGTCGTCGGAGCCATCTCCCGCGGCAAGCTCCAACGCGACAAGGCCCAGGAGCTTCTCGCCGAGAAGTCGGCGGACTCGGCTGCGGACACGCTCGACGCGACGGCTCCTCGTCTCGACCAGGCGTCCGGGCGGGAGCTGGCGGCCGCGCTCGTACGCCGGGTCCGCGAACGGATTCGATGACGGCGACGATGCACGTCGCGCAGCACCTGATCTTCAAGCCGGTCTCGGAGCGCGGCCCGCTCTGCGTCGAGGACGGCCCCGGTGCGGTGGACGACTGCGGCGCTCTCACCGTCCCCGCCGGTACGGTCCAGGGGATCGGCACCTACCTGAACGGTCTGCCCGCCGCCTACTGGGCAGCGTGGACCGGTGCTCGGCGCGCGCGGCTGCAGCTCGAGGCCAAGGGTCCGGGGACGGTCCGGCTCCTGCGGTCCGGATCCGCGGGTGCGGTGAGCGAGGTAGCGACCGCGCCTGTCGGCGAGCCCGTCGATGTGGACCTCCCGTACGACGACGTCGGATGGCTCTGGTGCGAGGTGTCCGCCGGTGACGACGACGTCGTGGTCACGGGCGGAACCTGGTGGGTCGATGCGCCCGTCCGCCGTGGAGGCGACGTCGTCGTCTCGATCACCACCATGGACAAGCCCGACTACTGCGTGGCCACGTTGCGGACGCTCGCCTCGTGTCCTGAGCTCGTCACGGAGGACGTGCGCGTGCAGGTCGTCGACCAGGGTTCCGACAAGGTCGTCGACCATGACGGGTTCGCGGAGGTCTCCGAGCTGCTCGGCGACCGACTGCGCGTCGTGGACCAGTCCAACCTCGGAGGATCGGGCGGCTTCTCCCGCGGCATGCTCGAGACGCTCGACGCCGACGCAGACGCCGTGCTGATCTGCGACGACGACGTCGAGGTCGAGCCGGAGTGCCTGCTGCGCGCCGTGCGGTTCCACCGGATGGCCGAGGCGCCCGTCGTCGTCGGCGGCCATATGTTCGACCTGGCCCGGCCCACGGTGCTGAACTCCTTCAGCGAGGTCGTCCACCGGCGCACCTTCAACTGGGGGCCGCCCCGGATGGAGCACCAGTGGCAGGACCTCGCGGGCGGACTGCGTCCCGTGCCCTGGTTGCACCGCCGCCAGGACTCGGAGTTCAACGGGTGGTGGATGTGCCTGATCCCCGCCGACACGCTCCGGGCGGTCGGGCTGAGCATGCCGTTCTTCCTCAAGTGGGACGACGCCGAGTTCTGCCTGCGCGCCGGTGAGGCCGGCTACCCGACCGTCTCCCTGCCCGGGGCCTGCCTGTGGCACATGGCCTGGACGGAGAAGGACGACTCGGTGGAGTGGCAGGCCTACCTGCACGTCCGCAACCGGGTCGCCACGGCGCTCCTGCACGCCACGGGCCCGCGGCTGCTCCCGCTGGCCCTGCTCGCGACAGACCTCAAGCTGCTGCTCGCGATGCGCTACTACCCGGTCGAGCTGCACCTGCGCGCCCTGAAGGAGATCGCTGACGGCCCGGGCCGACTGCACCCGGAGCTCGACTCCGTCGTCGGACGGGTCCGTGCCGCAGCGTCCGCCTTCCCCGAGACGGTGCGCCACCGCCCCGGAGATCCGGTCTTCGACGCGGTCGCCGCGCGGCAGACGCACGAGCCGCCCGCACCGCGACCCGTGGGCGCGTCCGGTCTGGCCGTCTTCGCCGTGCGGGGGCTGGCACGCACCCTGCGCCCCGTTCCCGCCGTCGCGCGTCGCGGTCCGACGACGGTGCTCACCCGGGAGCAGGCCGTCTGGTGGGAGGTGCCCGGCCACGACTCGGTGCTGGTGCTCGACGCGGCGGGGGACAGCGGGGTCTGGCTGCGCCGCGACCCGGCGACGTTCTGGCGGCTGGCCGTGCGGACCGTCGTCGTGCACGCGCGACTCGCGCTGACCTGGCGTCGGCTGTCGCGTCGATGGCGTGCGGCCGCGCCGGAGCTCACGTCGCCCCGGCGCTGGCGGGCGACCTTGGCATCCCCGGGTGCCGACTAGGATGTCGGGGATGTCCACCCCCGTAGTCGTCGCCGTCGTCGTGTCGTACAACCGGGCAGAGCTGCTCGGTGCCGCGCTCGATGCCCTCGGCGCCCAGAGCCGACCCGTCGACCGGGTCGTCGTCGTCGACAACGCCTCGACCGACGACGCGCTCGCGGTCGCGCGCGGTCACGCGACCGCGCCGCGGGTCGTCGCGCTCGCGCGCAACACCGGTGGTGCCGGCGGGTTCGCCGTGGGGATCGCGACCGCGGTCGCCGAGCACGCGGCGGACCTCGTCTGGGTGATGGACGACGACACCATCCCCACGCCGACCGCGCTCGCCGAGATGCTCGCCGCACGGGACGCCTACGACGGCGACGTCGCGGCGGTGTGCAGCAAGGTCGTGTGGACCGACGGGTCCGACCACCCCATGAACACACCGCGGCAGCGCCCGGGAGCCTCCGCCGACGACGTCGACCGCGCACGTCGTGCCGGCGCGGTCCCGGTCCGGTCGATGTCGTTCGTCTCGATGATGATCGACGCGGCCGCCGTGCGGAGGGCCGGTGTGCCGGTCACCGACTACTTCATCTGGAACGACGACTTCGAGTACGCGACGCGGATCCTGCGGGACCGTGTCGGTCTTTACGTCCCGGGCAGCGTCGTCGAGCACCGGACCAAGAGCCCCGGGTCCACCGACGCCGATCCCGGACCGCGCTTCTACTACGAGGTGCGCAACAAGATCTGGATGTTCACGCGGTCCGGTGCGCTCACCCCGCGGGAACGACTGCTGTACGGCGGCTCGACGCTGCGCCGGTGGCTCCGCACGTTCTGGCGCTCCCGGGACCGGCGCACCCTGGCTTCCGCCGGTGCGCGAGGGTTCTGGCACGGCGTGGTGCGCGCGCCGCGGCCGGACACCGAGGTCCTGTCCGGCGTCGGACCGGGTGCCCTCACCGTCGCGAGGCTGGAGGCCGGCGCCTCGCTCCCGGCGCCGGTGCCCGTCAGCCGTATCGCTGCGGCGCCCGGTTCCTTCGTCGCCGGAGAGCCCCTCGACGACGAACGGTTCTCCGTCCTGCTGCCCGTGTACCGCGGGGACGACGCCGGACACCTGGAACGCGGGTTCCGTTCGGTCACGCAGGACCAGACGCTCCGCCCGGACGAGGTCGTCGTGGTGCGCGACGGTCCGGTCGGTGCCGAGGTCGCCGCGGTGCTCGACCGGTTGGGCGAGCTCACGGACATCCCGGTGAAGCTCGTGGCCCTCCCGCACAACCTGGGCCTGGCCCGTGCGCTGGAGCGCGGGCTGGAGGCGTGCCGGCACGAGATCGTGGCGCGCGCCGACGCCGACGACATCTCGCTGCCGGAACGGTTCGCCGTGCAGATCCCGATGGTGGCTTCCGCCTACGACATCGTCGGCTCGGCCATCTGGGAGTTCGAGGAGGACGAGGACGAGCGGGGCATGGTCCGCGTCCCGCCGACGGACGCGGGGATCGCGGAGGCGGCACGGTTCCGCGACCCGTTCAACCACCCCTCGGTGGTGTACCGGCGGTCGGCGGTGGCGGCGGTCGGCGGCTACCAGCACCTCGACCTCATGGAGGACTACCTCCTGTTCGCCCGGATGCTGGCGGCAGGTGCCCACGCGCAGAACGTCACCGACCCGCTGGTGCTCTACCGGGTCGGCGCCGGCGCGTACGCCCGCCGTGGCGGTCGCCGCCTGCTCGCCTCCGAGCTGGCGCTGCAGCGCACGCTGCACGGCGAGGGGTTCGTGTCGACGCCGCAGCTCGTGCGCAACGTGATCGTGCGCGCCGGCTATCGGCTCGTGCCCGAGCGCCTGCGGGCCGCCGGATACCGGGCGTACACGCGCCGCCGTGGCGGCTACCTCCCCGACGACCTGTAGGAGCTGAACACATGAACGCCGACCTCGTCGTCGTCGGGACCGGGTTCTTCGGTCTGACCGTGGCCGAACGCCTGGCGTCCGCCGGGCGGAAGGTGCTGATGATCGATCGTCGTGAGCATCTGGGGGGCAACGCGTACTCGGAGGCGGAGGCGTCGACGGGTATCGAGGTGCATCGGTACGGGGCGCACCTGTTCCACACGGCGAACGAGCGGGTGTGGGAGTACGTGAACCGGTTCACGCGGTTCACGTCGTACGAGCACCGGGTGTACACGACGCATCGGGGTGAGGTGTTCCCGATGCCGATCAACCTGGGCACGATCAACCAGTTCTTCCGGTCGGCGTACGGGCCGGCCGCGGCGCGCGAGCTGATCAGGGAGCAGGCTGCGGAGCTGGGGGACCGGGTGCCGGAGAACCTGGACGAGCAGGGGGTGCGGTTGATCGGGCGGCCGTTGTACGAGGCGTTCATCCGGGAGTACACGGCCAAGCAGTGGCAGACGGATCCGCGCGAGCTGCCGGCGTCGATCATCAAGCGGCTGCCGGTGCGGTACACGTACGACAACCGGTACTTCAACGACCCGCACCAGGGTCTGCCGGTGGACGGGTACACGGCATGGTTGGAGCGGATGGCCGACCACCCGAACATCGAGGTGCGGCTGTCCACGGACTTCTTCGACTCCTCCCAGCCGGTGCACCAGGCGGCCGTGGTGGGCCAGGTGCCGGTGGTGTACACCGGGCCGGTGGACCGGTACTTCGACTACGCCGAGGGTGAGCTGTCGTGGCGGACCCTGGACTTCGAGACCGAGGTGCTCGACGTGGGTGACTTCCAGGGAACGTCGGTGATGAACTACGCCGACGCGGAGGTGCCGTACACGCGGATCCACGAGTTCCGCCACTTCCACCCGGAGCGGGACTACCCGGACGACCGCACCGTGATCATGCGGGAGTACTCGCGGTTCGCGGCACGGCAGGACGAGCCGTACTACCCGGTCAACACCGCCGACGACCGTGAGCGCCTCAAGCGGTACCGCGACTTGATGGCCGCCGAGCGCGACGTGCACTTCGGTGGCCGGCTGGGCACCTACCAGTACCTCGACATGCACATGGCCATCGGCTCGGCGCTGTCCATGGTCGACAACCAGCTGTCGTAGCGTCCGTGTGTTCGACACGTGGTCATCGTGACGACGTGAGTAGAGTCGCGCTGTTCGACGGCAACGACAGGAGTTCGGATGGGCGGTGTTCCTCAGCGTGAGGGGACGTCGGGGTCTCGGCCCACTTTCGCGTTCCGCCTCCTGCCCGATCGACTCTCGTTGAAGTTCTCCGCACCTGCCGGCCGCCCGCGCACCACCAAGGTCGGCATAAGCCTGCGGGGCGGCTCTATCGACCGGTGGTTTCCGTGCGAGGCGGCGCCGGAGGGAGACAGAGACACCCTCGAACTGGACCTTGCTGCTGTGGTCGCCGAGTATGAGGGGTCGGGCATCGTCGACCTCTGGCGACAGGTCGGGGAGACAGGACAGCGAGTCACGGCACGTCGGCTCGGCCGGTTCCCCCGCACTGCCCGCGAGAGCGAGCTGGCAGAGACTGTGGTCGCCGGACGGTCGGTACGCCTGCGTGTGAACGACAAAGGAAACCTGGTCCTCGTGCTGGACGACGCCGTCGCGCCGAGGGGTTTCGCCGTCGAGGGCGGATCCGTCTCTCACCGCGACGGCGTGCTGGCGATCGACCTCGCGATCGTGGCACACGACCGCGAGATACGGTCTGCCGAGTTGCAGGTCGCGTGGCGCCAGAGTGCTGATTCCGTCTCGACGCAGCTGCTGGTCCAGCCTGATCTGGGCCGGTTCGACGATCGCTACGGGGCAGCGACGTACCGGACGGAGGGTTCGCTCGACGTCAGTGTGCTTATGGCGCGGTCCGGGCCCGGCGAGACAGTTCTTGATGCACGGCTGGTCCTGACGGACACCGCCGGACGGGTGCAGACGGTCCGGCTGAACGAGCGGCACGCGACGCAAGGCGATCTCGATCCGGCTGCGGTCACCGCGGGTGACACGGTCTTTCACATCGTCCCGCACTACACGTTTCTGTGGGGCGGACTGAGCCTGCAGGTGGACCGGTTCACACCTGCGGCTCACGCAGCACTCGAACGCGTGATGCGCACCCCGTGGTGGGCAGCCGTGGCCCGCCGCACGCTGGGGATCTGGCTCGTCGGCGAGGTGCCGTACAAGGCACAGGACAACGGCTACCACTTCTTCCGGTGGGTACGGCAACGGCACCCGATGCGGCCCGCCTTCTACGTCATCGACCCTGACTCACCCGACCGGAGGCGTGTCGAGGCGCTTGGGAGAGTGGTCGAGAGAGGATCCGCCAAGCATGTCTACCTGGCCGCCTGCGCCGCACGGCTGATCGGAACTCACCATGCCGACTACCTCCTACCGACCACGGACCCACGCATGATCCGGGCCGCCGGCGGGGTCAGAGTCATGCTCCAGCACGGCGTGCTGGGAACGAAGAACATGGTGACGACCTACGGACGCAGAGGCAGGGTCCAGCCGGCAGACGTCTTTCACGTCAGTTCTCCGAGAGAACGTGACATCGTCGTCCGCGATCTCGGGTACGAACCCGAGCAGGTGAGGGTCACAGGTCTACCGCGCTTCGATGCGCTCCTCGCACCCGCCCCGACTCCTCCCAGGGGGCTCCTGGTGATTCCGACGTGGCGCAGCTGGCTACCCCAGCGCAACCAGTTCGACGACAGCGACTTCCGCCTCCGGTGGCAGGAGGTCTTCGACCATCCCGCGCTGCGCCGCATGGTCGACGACGGGGAGCGGATCTCTTTGATTCTCCACCCCAACATGCGCAACTTCGTCGACGCCTTCGACCTCCAGGGTTTCGAGGTCTACCGCCAGGGTGAGCGCGCGGTGCAGGACCTACTGCGTGAGCACGCTGCGCTGGTGACGGACTACTCGTCGGTCGGTTTCGATTTCGCCTTGTTGGAGCGCCCTGTCTACTACTACCAGTTCGACCGCTCCAAGTACTTCGGAGGTGCAGGCAGCCACCTAGACCTGGACACCGAACTGCCGGGGAAGGTGCTGTTCGACGCGGAGTCCTTGGCAGAGACGATCGCGGCGGCGCGCGCCGAAGGATTCCCGGTGGAGAGGCAGTACAGGGAGCGAGCGCTACGGTTCTTCCCCGCGCACGATCGGAAGAGCACAGAGCGCACCTACCACTCAGTCCGGACTGCGCGGTCCCTGTCCGACGACTAGGGCACCCAGGCGCACACCAGGTGGGCCTCGCCGTCCGCGGTGAGCGGACCGGCGGCGTCGGGCACCAGGCAGGACTCGCCGCGGCGCAGGGTGGTCTCGCTGGAACCGGTCAGCAGCCGGGCCGAGCCGTCCAGCGCGAGCACGATCCGGGGGCCGTCGTGCGGCAGCGTGACCGGTTCGGAGGGGTGCAGGTCCGCGGTGAGCAGGGCGAACTCCTCGATCGGCGCGCGGTACGTCCGCACGAGCGACTGCGAGCCGGAGACGAGGGTCTCCGGTCGGTCCGGGGGACGGGGTGCGAACGCGGCGCAGGCCAGCAGCGCGTCGCTGTCCACGTGCTTGGTGGTGAGCCCGGCGCGGAGCACGTTGTCGGACGCCGCCATGATCTCCACGCCGACACCCGACAGGTAGGCGTGCACCTCGCCGGCCGGGATGTAGATCGCCTCACCGGGTTCGAGGGATACCCGGTTGAGCAGCAGGGACGCGATCGCCCCCGGGTCGCCGGGATGCTCCTCGGCGAGCTGCAGGACCGTCGTGTCGGCCCGCAGGTCGGGTGAGACGGAGGCCAGGCGCTCCCGGACCGAGGCCACGGTGACGGAGACGTCGTCGGCACAGCCGGGCTCGTCCCGTGCGGCGAGAAGTCCTTCGAGCGCAGCCCGCAGCCCAGGGCCCGACCGGGTCCCACGCAACGCCCCTCGCATCGACGTCACCAGGCGTCCCTCGAGGCCGTCGAGCAGCTCGAGCACGGTGCGCGGGCTGCGGAACCCGGCCAGACCCTCGAAGCGTGTCAGCGCCACGATCATCTCGGGCTTGTGGTGTTCGTCGTGGAACGACCGCAGCGGCGATCCCACCTCGACGCCGGCCTGGTCGTCGCGACGGAACCCTGCTCGCGCGTCGTGCGGGCGGGGGTGGACCTGCAGGGACAGTGCGCGCCGCGCCGCCAGGACCTTGAGCAGGTACGGCAGGCGTGGGCCGAACCGGTCGGCCGTGCGGCGTCCGAGGACCGCGTGCGGTGCCGCGGAGATCAGGTCGACCAGGGAGGTTCCGGGGCCGGTCCGTGACGGCGCCCCGGGGTGGGCGCCCAACCAGAGCTCCGCCGCCGGCCGACCGTCGGCAGGCAGCCCGAGGAGGCCCTGGATGTGGTCGACCGAACCCCAGTCGTACCGGCGGACGGAATTTTCGAGAAGATGAATGGAATCGATGCTGACATCTCCTGTTCTCGAACTGTTCACCAACACGTCATCGTCCTTTCGGGGGCGCGAGGGACTCTCTTCGGAGATCGAATATGATCACGGTCCACCACCGACCCTGCGGAGCTGCCGTGCACGTCTTTCATTCCTTGGCCTACCTCGACGTCGAGAAGTCCGGCTCGACCTATGTCTCGCAGTTCCTGCGCGACTTCCTCGACGACGACGAGGTGTGGTGCCGCAAGCACCACGAGATGGAGGACCGGCCGCCGTCGGGCCGCCTGCACGTGCTGTCGGTCCGGGACCCGGTCGACACGTACCTGTCGCTGTTCTCCTACGGGTGCCAGGGCAAGGGCGGCCTCTTCGGCAGGCTGCGCGACGCCGGACACGGCGCCCTGTACGACGGCACGGCCGCCGGTTTCGACCGGTGGCTCGACGTGGTGCTCGATCCTGGCTCCGCGCCGGTGCTCGACCCGCCGTCGTACCACCGCCGCGGCGTCGCCGAGCACACGGGCCTGCTCTCGTACCGCGTGGCACGGCTCGCCGCGCCGCGCCCCGACCGGTGGATGCGGGACGTCGCGGCGCCCGAGGACTTCGTCGCCGCCTACCGCGACAACAGCCTCGTGGACGTCGTGCTGCGCAACGAGAGCCTGCCGCAGGACCTCGAGGCGCTGGTGCTTCGTGCGGACCTGGCCTGGCGTCCGACGCGGGAGGCCGCGCTCACCGCGGTGCGCGCCCAGCAGCGCCTCAACACCAGCGCACGCCTCGACGCGGGCTCCGGCTTCGCGGTGCGGGACGACGTCCGACGGCGCGTGGCCGCGCGGGAACGCCTGCTCACCGAGGTCTTCGGCTACGACGACGGTCACCGGACGTCGACCACCGATCCGATCCAGGCCACGTCGCGCGCGTAGCGTTCGGCCAGCTCGGCCGACGTCCCCGGGTCGAGGAAGGACGCGGGGACGTCGTCGGCGGCGGGTCGCCGACCGAGGGCGTCGGTCACGAACCGGTGCAGCGCCGCACGTTCGTCGGCCCCCTGCAGCAGCGGCAGGACCTCCACCGACAGGTCGGCCATCCGCTGGGTGTAGCGGGTGTTGGTCCGTCGGGAGACCTCGTCGCCGACGGTCACCCGGTCGGCGCCGAGCCACCGCATCGCGTCCTCGAGGATCCTGCCCACCAGGGGCTGCTCGGGGGCGGGGCGCTCTCGGTCGTAGTCGTAGACGGTGACGTTGTCCGCCCCGAAGGTCTCCACGAGGCTCGTGACGTGCTCCCGCCAGGACAGCCCGTCGACGACGCGGTCGGCGAGAGCGGCGAACGGTGTCGCCCGGCCGTGCTTGAGCTGCTGCTGGTAGGCGGACTCGAGGAAGTCCCCGTAGCTGCGGATCGTGAACTGCACGTGCCGGGGCGTGCCCGCCGTGGCACGGTCGACGCCCGCCACGGCGGTGCGGAACCGGGGGTACAACGACGGCTCGTCGCCGGTGAACGCCGGTCCCACGTTGGACTCGCAGGAGTAGAACAGTCGGGCGGCGCGGCTCGTGGTCCAGGCGGACTCCAGGTAGTCCCGCAGGCGCGCGTCGGCGCCCGGGCGGGTGACGTCGTACCAGCCGCCGAGGGCGGTACGGATCTCCGGCTGGGTCGTGCACGCCACGACGTCGTCGTCGCGCAGCATCGCGGCATGGTCCCGGCACCAGGCCTGCACGGCGGTGGTCCCGGTCTTCTGCGATCCGAGGTGCAGCACGAGGCGCCGGTCGGCGTCGCTCGGTCGACGACGTCGCAGGAGCCCGGTGGCGCGGCCGAGGAGGTTCACCGGGTCACCCCCAGGGCCGCGAGCCGCTGTCTGTCGGCGGCGTCGCGGTCGGCCAGCTCGTCCTCCTGGACCGCGGTGAGCGGCCAGCAGGGTGCGTCGTCGCCGTCCACCGACCGGTCGACGAAGTCGCGCAGCGCCCGGCGCTCGTCCCAGGAGCGCAGGTGGGGCAGCGCGGCGAGTGCGACGTCGACCTGCCTCGTGGACCAGTGCCTGGCCGGGGACGCGGCGGCGTCGTCGCCGAGCGACGAGGGTTCGCCGAGGAGGTCCGTCAGGACCGCGGACACCACCGCGGGGCCGGCCCCGCGGTCGGGACGTGTGGCGCCGGCGTCGTGGACGGTGACGGCACGAGCGCCCGCGGTCCGGACCAGGTGCTCCGCGAGGGGGACCCAGGAGGCGTCCCGGGTCGCGTCGTAGAGGTCGTCGAACCTCACCTCGTGCCCCGCGCGGACCGCCGCCACCCAGGCCTCGACGAGCGCGTCGGCGTGCCGCCCGATGCTGAGGTGGGCCGTCCAGGGCACGTCGTCGAGCGCTGCGCCGAGGCCGTCGACGCCGGCGGCTGCCGTCGGGAAGAGGTCCCCTCCGGTGTGCCGGTAGACGGGACCGAGCGGTGCGTGCGACGAGAAGAGCGTCGGACCCGTGGCGGTCAGGTAGTCGCGCAGCTGTCGGCGGCTGCGGTCTGAGCGCCAGTCGAGGGCGGGGACGGCTTCCCGCAGCCCCGACCAGGAGGTGTGGGCCGTCAGCCCGCGACGCCGGAGCTCGCGGCGGTGCGTGCCGCACCAGTCCCGCACGGCACGCGCGGTCGGGCCGTGCGCGCCCAGATGGACCGCCACGACCGGTGTGGCCGTCGTGGACGTCGGTTCCGGCATCGTCGTCGCTCCTGTGCTCGCAGATCTCTTCCGGACAGAACGGTAATCCCACGGCGTGTGCCGAAATGACATTCTCGTGGCCGGTTCCGGCGTTGCGACATCTTCGGCGAGGAATGTTCACCTGGTGGCTACCGAGAGTTCCTCCGCAGTTACCGGGAAAGGGCCGATGTTGCCTTGTCGGCGACCTAGAGTCGCCGCCATGAAGGAGTCCGTACTCGTCGTGATCCCCGCTCGTGGGGGCTCGGCCGGCGTGCCGTTGAAGAATCTGCAACGCGTCGGCGGCAGCTCTCTGGTCGCCCGTGCCGTCCGTTCGGCGACGGCCGCCGCGACGGTGACCGACGTCGTCGTCTCGACCGACCACGAGGAGATCGCCCGCGAGGGTGCCGAGCACGGTGCGCGGGTCGTCCGGCGTCCCGCCGACCTGTCGGGTGCGACCGCGAGCTCCGAGTCCGCCGTCCTCCATGCGCTCGACGCCCTCGTCGACGACGGCCGGGGATCCGAGCCGGCGGTCACGGTGCTGCTGCAGGCGACGAGCCCGTTCCTCGACCCCGCCGACCTCGATGCCGCGATCGGCCAGGTGCTCGCCGGAGAGCACGACGTCGTCGTGGCCGTGGCAGCGACGCACGACTTCCAGTGGCGGCTGGACGACTCCGGCCCGGTCCCCGTCGGGCACACCACCGACCACCGGCCGCGGCGTCAGGACCGCGCGCCCCACTTCCGGGAGACCGGCGCCTTCTACGTGATGCGGACCGCCGGTCTCCGCGAGCACGGCACCCGGTTCTTCGGGTCGGTCGGCCTGCAGCCGGTCGCCCCCGACTGGGCCCTCGAGATCGACGAGCCCCGCGACCTCTGGCTCGCCCGCACGCTGCTCGACCAGCCGTCCGCCGACGACACGACCGGCTCCGCGTCGGCCACCCTCGACGTCGACGCCCTGGTGACCGACTTCGACGGCGTCCACACCGACGACGGCGTGCACGTCGACTCCGACGGCGTCGAGTCCGTCCGGGTGCACCGCGGCGACGGGCTCGGCATCGCCCGGCTGCGGGACGCCGGGCTGCCGATCCTCATCCTGTCCAAGGAGCGCAATCCCGTCGTCTCGGCACGGGGAATCAAGCTCGGCGTCGACGTCCTGCAGGGCGTCGACGACAAGGCGACCGCGCTGCGCGAGTGGTGCGTCTCAAACCGCCTCGATCCCGCGCGCGTGGCCTACGTCGGCAACGACGTCAACGACCTGCCCGCACTCCACCTCGTCGGCTGGCCCGTGGCCGTCGCCGACGCCCACCCCGACGTCCTCGCTGCGGCGCGGGTCGTCACGGCAGCTCGCGGCGGCCACGGCGCCGTCCGGGAGATCTGCGACCGCATCACCACCACCCATCGGAAGGACCCCGTCATGACCGCCACCCCGAGCACCGCGGTGCAGCCCGTCGAGATCGGCGAGCACCAGGTCGGCGCGGACGCGCCCGTCTACGTCATCGGCGAGATCGGCATCAACCACAACGGCGACGTCGAGATCGCCAAGCAGCTCATCGACGTGGCCGCCGCTGCCGGCTGCCAGGCCGTCAAGTTCCAGAAGCGCACCCCGGAGATCTCCACCCCGAAGGACCAGCGGGACAAGATCCGCCAGACGCCGTGGGGCGAGATGACCTACCTGGAGTACAAGTACAAGGTCGAGTTCGAGCACGAGCAGTACGGCGAGATCGACCAGTACGCCAAGGCCCAGGGCGTCCAGTGGTTCGCCTCGCCGTGGGACGTGCCCTCGGTCGGGTTCCTCGAGGAGTTCGGGGTCCCCACCCACAAGATCGCCTCGGCCTCGGTCACCGACCACGAGCTGCTGCGTGCGCTCGCCGACACGGGCAAGCCGCTCATCCTGTCGACCGGGATGTCGACGCTGGAGCAGATCGACGCGGCGGTGGAGATCCTCGGGACCGACGGCCTGGTGATCCTGCACTCGACCTCCACCTACCCGCTGCCTCCCGAGGAGGCCAACCTGCGCACCATCACGACGCTGCAGGAGCGGTACGGCGTGCCCGTGGGCTACTCGGGCCACGAGACCGGCCTGCAGATCTCGCTCGCCGCCGTGGCGCTCGGCGCCGTGGCCGTGGAGCGTCACATCACTCTCGACCGCGCCATGTGGGGCTCGGACCACGCCGCCTCGCTGGAGCCGAAGGGCCTGAACAACCTGGTCCGCGACATCCGGATCCTGCAGGACGCCCTCGGCGACGGCGAGAAGAAGGTCATGCCCGGCGAGCTCGCCCCGATGTCGCGGCTGCGCCGCGTCGACGGCTGACGCAGGAGGACACGGACCGGATGGCCCACGCACGACCCGAGGTGTCCGTCGTCGTCCCCGCGCGGGACGCCGGCGGGCACCTGCCCGACGCCCTGAACAGCCTGACACGCCAGGGGCTGGACCCGACCGAGTTCGAGGTCCTCGTCGTCGACGACGGCTCCACCGACAACACCGCCGCCGTGCTGGACGACTACACCGGGGCGCTTCCGGGGCTGCGCGTGGTGCGCCACGACGAGCCCCGAGGAGTGTCGGCGGCGCGCAACCGGGGGATCGCGGAGTCGCGCGGGGCGTGGGTGACCTTCCTGGACCCCGACGACTGGTACTTCCCGGGGCACCTGGCCGCGATGCACGCCGCTGCCCGGCACCACGACGTCGACTTCGTGGTCTGCGACCAGGTCCAGGCGTACGGCAACGACCGCAGGATCGTCCGCGCGCCCGAGCCGCGGCGGCACGTCCCGCTCGACCCACGCACGGGCATCATGCCGACCACGCGGTCCACGATGGTCAACTATGTGCAGGTCTCCTCCCGCTTCGTCGCCCGCCGGGCGGTCGACGACGGGCTGGCCGGCTTCGACGAGACGCTCCCGACGGCGGAGGACCGCGAGTGGGCCTGGCGTCTGCTCCTGGACGCCCGGTCCTACGTGGTCGTGGACGCCCCCGGCTACGTGTACCGCCGCTCCGTGGCCGGGTCCTTGACCGCGATCGGCGACGCACGCCAGATCGGGTTCCTGGACGCCTACGACACCGTCCTGGACCGCTTGCACCGGGAGGACCTGCTCGAGTTCGAGCCGAAGCTCGCCCGGGACGTGCTCGCCGTCCTGCACCACCACGTCAAGCGTCGTGAGGCCTACCCCGACGAGGTGTGGTCCCGCATGACCGACCGGGCGCGAACCGTCCTGTCCCGGTTCGACAAGGACGTGGTCGCGCGTCAGGTGGCGGGGATCGGGCCCGAGCGTGCCCGGGCCATCCGCAAGCAGGGGGTGACGTGGTGAGCGCACCCGTCCAGGTCGTGACCGCGTCGACGCTGTTCGGCGCGGCGACCGTCTCCGCCGCGTGGGACGCCGGAGTCCTGCCACGCCGCGAGCGCACCGTGCTCGTGGTCCAGCACAACGTGCCGGTCCCCGAGGTGTCCGACGACTTCACCTCCTCGCAGGCGTTCGCCGCGCTCGCCGACCGCTTCGACGCCGTCGTGCACTGGAACGACGTGATCCGGCCCTACCACCCCAAGGAGTGGAAGCCCCGGCCGGCCGACGCGCCGCTGTGGGAGCGGCTGCTGCGCGAGCGGTGGCGACTGGGCGACGGCCCCGTCGAGCTGGTGGGGGAGTCGGTGGCGACACCGCCCACGGGGACGCTCGCGGCGATCTTCGCCTCCGCGGCGGTGAGCGTGTACGCCGACGGCCTCATGGTCTACGGCCCCACCCGGTTCGACGTCGGGCACGCGCTCGGCGGGCGCGTCGACCGCGTCCTGCACCTCGACCTGCTGCCCGGGGTGGAGCCGACGCTGCTCCACGAGTGGGGGGCGCCCGGGGTCGTCGTCCCGGCGGAGTCCTTCCGCAAGGTGATCACGGCACTGTCGGCCGCGGCCCACGGGGCGGCCACGGACGTGGAGCGGTTGCCGGCTCCCGGGACGTACGCCCTGGTCCTGGGGCAGTACATGGCGGCGATCGGTCTGCTGTCGGAGGCCGACGAGGCCGACCTGCACCGCTCGATGGTCGACGTCGCCGCGGAGCAGGGGTTCACCACCGTCCTGCTCAAGCCGCACCCGTCGGCTCCGCGGCAGGGCACCGAGGATCTGGTGGAGCACGCCCGGCGCCGTGGGGTGCGCCTGGAGGTCGCGCCGGCCGCGGTCCTGGCCGAGGCGCTGTACGAGGAGTCCGCCCCCGGTCTGGTCGTGTCGTGCTTCTCGACGGCGCTCGCCACCGCCCGTGCGACCTACGAGATCCCCGTACGCTCCGTCGGCACGCCGATGCTGCTCGGTCGGCTCGAGCCGTACCAGAACTCGAACCGTGTGCCGACCGTGGTGGTCGACGCCCTCGGACGTGACGGCGGGCGGTGGGCCGATGACGCACAGCAGATGCAGCGGCTCGTGCGTGCGGTGTCGTACTGCCAGCAGCCGGCCCTCCTGCCGGAGCTGCGCGACGACACCGTCGCCCTGCTGCGCGAGCTCGACGACGCACGCCTGCGGCTGTGGTTCCGCCGGAACCGCCTCACGGCCCTCGGGCTCCCCGGCGGGTTCCCCCTGCCCTGGTGGCGTTCGACGGCCGTGGTGCGCTTCGCCGACGCGGTGGACCGCCGGGTGCTCGGCGGTCGCCTGCGCCGTCTCGTGCGGACCCGGTACCGCAGCGCCGGTGAGGACGTGCGTGCGGCCGTCGGCGTCGCGAAAGGGCAGGTGGAGCGTGGGTGAGCCGGAGCTCGTCGAGCTGTTGCAGGGCCTCGACAGCGTGCCCGAACGTTGCGGGGTCACGGTCGTGGCGTGCGTGCGGGACGAGGAGGCCTACCTCGAGGACGCCGCCCGGTCCGTCCTCGACCAGGACTACGACGGGCACCTGCTCCTCGTCCTCGCCGTCGGCCCGTCGCACGACGCGACCGCCCGGATCGCCGCGCGGCTCGCGGCCGAGGACGACCGCGTCGTCGTGGTCGACAACCCGACGGGATCCCGGTCCGTCGGCCTCAACCTCGCGATCGACCACCTGGGTACGGACGTGGACCACCCCGTCGTGCTGCGTGTCGACGGGCACACCGAGCTGCCGCCGCAATATGTGCGCCGGTGCATCGACCTGCTGCGCAGCACCGGGGCGGTCGGGGTCGGCGGCCTCATGGCGCCGGTCGGCCGGGGTGCGGTCCAGGAGGCCGCGGCACGGGCGATGAGCCATCCGGCCGGGATCGGCGCGGCGTCGTTCCACACCGGTGGCGTCGCGGGCCCGGCGGAGACGGTCTACCTGGGTGCGTTCCGGCGTGCGGCGGTCGATGCCGTCGGCGGGTACGACCCCACGCTGTTCCGGGCCGAGGACTGGGACCTGTGCCTGCGGCTGCGCCGTGCTGGGGGGGTGCTGTGGTTCGACCCGTCGCTCGTGGTGGAGTACCGGCCCCGACGCACCCTGCGTGCCGTGGCCAAGCAGTTCTGGCGCACCGGGATGTGGCGCCGTGAGGTGGTGCGCCGCGACCCGTCGACGGCGGGGCTGCGCTATCTGGCGCCGCCCGTCCTCGTCGCCGGGCTCGTCGTGTCGGCCGTGCTGGTCGGCGTCGGGCTGGTCGCCACCCTGCCGGGTGTCGCAGCGGTCGGCGCCGCGCTGCCGGCGGCCTACCTGGTCGGTGTGCTGCTGGCGGCGACCCACGCGTCAGTGCGTGCCCCGCGACTCTCCGTCGCCGCGGCGCTCGTCCTGCCGGTCGTCCTGGTGACCATGCACGTGTGCTGGGGCTCGGGGTTCGTCCGCGGGCTCACCGCGCGCGCGGCCGTCGACCATCGCGCCTGACCCGAACCTGCGCCCGACCACCGAACTGCGGCGCGCCCGGCCAGCTCTCGGTCAGGCGCGGCGCAGCCGAGCGGAGACGGCGACGGGCAGCGCGCTGCGCCCCGCCGCCCACAGGTGCCGGGGCGGGCTCCACGGCGCGACACGGCGCAACGGCGCGAGCCGCCCGCTCCGAGCCTGCGCGGCGAGGTCGCGGACCACGTCGGCGACCTCGTCCCCGGTGTGCAGGTAGCCGTCCTCGCACCAGCTCGCGTCCGGCGTCGGACCGCCGTGGCGCAGCACGTCGGCGACGTCGTCCAGCGCGGCCAGGCATCCGGAGTCCGCGAACGGTTCGTTGAGCTGTGCGGGCCCGACGCCGAAGTCGGCGAGGAAGACGGTGGGCAGCCCACGCGCCATGGCCTCGAGCGCCGCCGTCGAGCTGACGGTGAGCAGCGCCGTGCCCGGTGTCAGGTGGTCTGCCATGGGCCCGACGGCGAAGCCGACAGCGTCCGCCGGCCGTCCGAGCGTCCGGTGCTCGGCCGCCCAGAGCTCGTCCAGCGGGTACGGCTCGTTGTGCGTCTGCCGCTCGCCGGCACGGGCCCGGAGCTTCACGGTGACCTCGAGGCCGTCGTCGGAGAGCGCCGCGAGCCCCGCGAGGAGCCGCACCCGGTCCTCGCGGGTGCCGGGCACCTTCGCCTGGGCGGCGAGCACCACCCGGTGAGGGAGGCCGGGGATCCGGGTCGACGAGTCGGGCTGCTGCGGCACCTGGTCGAGGAACGGCAGCCGGGCGAGCGCCAGCCGGGGCGCGGTGCCGTGCGCGGCGAACGCCGCACGGTACGGCCCGAGCTCCTGGCGGGCGTGGACGACGAACGCGTCCGACCATCGGCGCCACCCGGTGCCCCGCGGCGTGGCCGGCAACGCCATCCCCGGCAGTCCGGAGACGAGCGCCGGACGGCGACCCGCACGTGTCGCGCGGACGACGTGCCGTGCGACGAGCTCGGCGACGGGGCCGGTGGCCGCGACCAGGACGACGTCCGGGCCGTGTGCCGCCACGATCCGCCCGACCTCCCGGGGCCCGACGACCGCAGGAAGCGGTGCGCCGGTCCCTGCCACCGCGGCACGGACCTGGTCAGGGGTGGGTGCCAGGGGTGAGCGGACGACGACGGACGCGACCTCGGGTGCGCCCGGACCGCCGTCGTGCAGCCTCGCGAGGGTCCACGTGGCCCACTTGAGATACGAGTCGGAGTCGGCGACGGCGAGGACGCGCACCGCCGTCATGCGGCCCACGACCGGTCAGCGCCCCCGCGCGTGGCCGCCGCGGTCCGGGCCAGCCCGACGGCGAGCCCCAGGTGCTCGCGCAGGGCCGGTGCGGCCCGCGGCGTCCACCACGACGGCGGGACGTCCTGCGCGACCACGGGGACGTCGCGGTGCGCGAGCAGCCGGGTGAGGGTGACGGCCGACGTCGACGGCAGCGAGACCACGCGCTGGCCATGGCGCAGACCACGGAGGCGGACCTCGACGGGAGCGCCGGGGGAGTCCACCTGCACCCCGGGGAGATCCTCGAAGACGGCGGTGACGAGCGGGTCGTGACGACGGTGCGGGATGTAGCGCACGGGCCCGTCGGCGGCGAGACCACGCAGCCAGGCCGCGTACTGGTCGGCGTGCACCAGACGGTCGGCCACGAGCCCCGAGCCGACGACGACCGTCGGCTCGTCGATGCGCTCGTCGTCGTGCGGGACGTCGCGGGAGGCCAACCACTCGAAGGAGTGCTCGACGACATGGACGCCGAGCCGCTCGAGCGCGGCGCGCCGGTCCGATCCGAGCGGCAGCATCGTGAAGAGGGTGACGCGCCCCTCGCCCGCCCAGCGACGCACCCGGCGGGACGCCAACGATCCCAGCGCGTGACGGAGCGGGCGCGTGGGCGCGACCAGCCTGACCAGGGGTTCCCCGGCGATCAACCGGTCCGCGAGGTCGAGGGTGGCCAGACCGTCGTCGACCACGACCAGGTGCTCGGGGGACGGGCCGCGGACGGCCGCGGCCTGGAACACTCCCGAGAAGGCGTCCCCGACCAGCACGTGGCGGGCGGAGCCGGTCGTGAGCCGGGGGGGCCCGACGGCGACGGAGAGGCCGGCCGGCGCCCCGAGCCTGCCCAGCGCCTCCACCGACCGGGCGAGCGCCGGCACGTCCTGACGGGCCAGGAGGCGGATCTGGCGCCCGGCGATCCCCGCGGCGTGCGCCTCGACCGCGCAGAGCAGCTGCAGGGGCGACTCGACCAGTGAACTCACAGGGTCAGGGTGACAAGCCGGGGCGACGTCGAGGCGGATCGCGGGTTGCGCGCGGATGAACGCCGGGCGACGGCAGGGTCACGGTGCGCCCGCTCGCTCGTCCGCCGCTGCTCAGCGGGTGTCGCGCTCCCGGACGAGAGCGTCACGGGTGGTGATGCACTCCTCGACCAGCTCCTGGAACCGGGTGCTCGACTCGTGGCGCTCGAACCCGAAGTAGTGGTCGCGGAGCCTGGCCCGTTCGGCACGGTGCGGGTCCGCGTCGAGGTTCCGTCGGATCGTCCCCGCGACGTCCTCCACCGTCGTGGCGTCCACGACGTCGGTGCCCCGTGCGACGGGGGCCTCGCACTCGAGCCGCTCACGGTCGGTCCGCCGGTCCGTCAGCACGATCGGCGCCTCCGGGCGGAGGTAGAGGAAGTCCAGGCCGACGGAGGACACGTCGGTGACGAGCAGGTCGACGCCGTCGAACACGGCCAGAGGGGCGTCGTGGAACGGCATGAGGTGCCGCTCCGCCGCGCGGTTCGCCGACTCGATCATCCCGACCAGGGTGCGGTGCGCTCTGGCGCACGCGGGGTCCGTGCCCTCGACGACGCGAGGATGCGGGCGGTAGACGAGCCGGAGGTCCGGGTGGGACAGGACGGCACGCACGATGACTTCCCCGTAGCGGTCCAGCGAGGTGTAGTTGTTGGCGTCGTTCTCTCCCGACCAGGTCGGGGCGTAGAGCACCGTGCGCACTCCGGCAGGAGCCGGGGGGAGGACGGGGTCGACGTCATGGTCGAGCTGCGGGCGACCGCAGACCGCGAGCCGGTCGTCGGGCAGGTTGATCAGCGCCCGGCGATGGCGTTCGACCGCGGCCCGGCCGGCGACCACCACGCGGTCGTACGCCTTCGCCTGGTTGGAGACCATCGAGATCTTGTCGGACTCGCCGTGGTTGACGTGCACGTGCAGCGCGTCCGGGTAGATCAGCGACTGGAAGTTGAGCATGCCGTTGTTGACGTAGACGACGACCTTGGCGTCGACCTGCCGGTAGGCCGCGAGGACGTCGTCGATGCGGTGGGCCAGCACCACGGGCAGCGACGTCTCCTGCCGCAGGAGGCGGCTGGTGGTGGCGTCCCGGGTCAGGACCAGGAGGGGTCGGTGCTGGGCGACCGCCTCGAAGACCGGGAGCCACTGGCGGATCTGGTACAGGGTCGCGGGCTGGTCGCCGAAGTAGGCGACCACGGGCGTGCTGCCGTGCTCGGAGACGTCGGTGCTCGACTCGGCACCACGCTCGGCTGCGGAGACGAGCAGACGCTTGGCGTGCACGCCCCAGCGGATGAGGGTGCCGGCCGCCCACGACGTCGCTCGGGTGACGGGACGAGCGGGAGTGCGGACTGTCGGCATCGGCCTTCCTGCGCCAGGTGTGCTGAGGGGACAGGGCGAACGTCGACCTGTAGGTAGGATCATACGGTCGGATCCCCTGAAGGACAGGTTCGCATCGCATCGTGACCCCCGTGAAGACCGCGACCTCGGGTGCGCAGGACGCCGGACGTCCGCGGCCGCCGGAGCCGCCCGATCCCGTCGTCCCGTCGACGTCGTCCGCCGAACGTCAGGCGATCGCCGAGCAGTTCGGCCTGACCAAGATGGGCGTCCGTCCGCCGCTGTGGACCTACATCAAGGACGTCGCCCGTCGCGGAGCGTTCATCCGGGTGCTGGGCATGTCCTCGGCGTACGCACGCAACCAGAACACGTACCTGGGCCAGCTCTGGGCGGTCCTCAACCCGATCCTCAACGCCGCTGTCTACGTGCTCATCTTCGGGATGCTGCTGAACGTGAGCCGCGGCGTGGACAACACCATCGCGTTCATCGTCATCGGTGTCTTCCTGTTCCGCTTCGTCGAGCAGTCGGTCAACGGCGGTGCGCAGTCGATCGCCAAGCGGTCCAACCTGATCCGGTCGCTGCACTTCCCCCGCGCCGTGCTGCCGCTGTCCAACGTGATGTCGCACCTGACGACCCTCGTCCCGGCGCTGGTGGTGATGTGCCTCATCGTGCTGGGGTCGGGTCTTCTGCCCGCCTACGAGCCCGTGCCCGTCACGTGGCAGTGGCTGCTGCTGATTCCCGCGGTCGGCATGCTCTGGGTGTTCAACATGGGCTTGGCGTTCGTCATGGCACGCCTGGTGGCGATCACGCCCGACCTCGACAACGTCATCAGCTTCATCCTGCGGCTGGCGATGTACGGATCGGGCGTGATCTTCCCCGTGGTGCGGTACGTCAGCGAGCTTCCCGAGTGGATGCAGGGCTGGATGGGCACGATCCTGGAGTTCCAGCCGATCGCCGTCTATCTCTACCTGGGCCGGTCTTCCCTGATGAACGAGGAGGGTTTTCCGCAGGAGCCCTTCATGTGGGTGCTGGGTGCCGTCTGGGCCGTCGTGTTCTTCGTCGTCGGGTTCATCATCTTCTGGCGTGGTGAGGAGAGGTACGGACGTGACTGACGACGTGGCCGAGGCCGACGCCCATCTCGACTTCGACCTCGAGGACGAGTCCGACGACGCCGGCGAGCACGCGGAGTCGATCCCGCTGGGGGACCCCTGCCTGGTGGTCGACGACCTGCACATCGTCTTCCGGGTGTTCGGCGGCAAGAAGCGCGAGAGCGCCAAGAAGCAAGGGCTCCACGTGCAGGACGCCACTCCTGTGCGACGCAATCCCGTCAAGCGGCTCCTCGGCGCGGGACGGCAGCACGTCGGTGCCGTCTCGGAGGTCCACGCGGTCCGTGGGGTGTCGTTCACGGCACGTCACGGCGAGTCCATCGGGATCGTCGGGATCAACGGGTCGGGCAAGTCCACCCTCCTGCGGGCGATCACGGGGCTGATCCCGCCGCACACCGGGTCCGTCTACGTCGATGGCGAACCCGCCCTGCTCGGTGTCAACGCGGCGTTGATGCCGCAGATGACCGGGGCCAAGAACATCGAGATCGGTGGTCTGGCCCTGGGGATGACTCCTCGGCAGATCGACGAGAAGTTCGACGAGGTGGTCGAGTTCGCCGACATCGGCGACTTCGTCGACATGCCGATGCGGACCTACTCGTCGGGGATGGCTGCGCGCCTGCGGTTCGCGATCAGCTCCGCCGCCGTCCCCGACATCCTCATGGTCGACGAGGCGCTCGCGACCGGTGACGCCGCGTTCAAGGCGCGTTCCAAGGCGCGGATCGAAGAGGTCCGCGAGCAGGCCGGGACGGTGTTCCTGGTGAGCCACTCGATCTCGACCATCGAGGCGATGTGCACGCGGGTGCTGTGGATGCACCAGGGTCAGCTCGTCATGGACGGTCCGGTCGAGGAGGTTACCGAGGCGTACCGCGCCTTCGTCCGCGCCCACCGGCAGGCCCGGTCCAGCGCACGGGCCGGTGGTCGGCGCCAGAACCGGCAGGACGGGCAGAGCAGGCAGGACCGACAGCGTCGCAGCTGAGGTCCCGTGGCCGGCACGGCTGCTAGAGCAGCTCCTTGACCTGCGCCACGGCGTCCTCGACGGAGACCGTCGAGGTGTCGATGACGAGGTCGGCGTCGGTCGGCTCCTCGTAGGGCGAGGAGATCCCGGTGAACTCGGGGATCTCGCCCGCGCGCGCCTTCGCGTAGAGACCCTTGCGGTCCCGTGCCTCGCACACCTCCAGCGGCGTGGAGACGTGCACGAGCACGAAACGGCCGGCGGCCTCGGCCATCTCGCGAACCTTCGCGCGCGACGAGGCGAAGGGCGCGATCGGCGCGGCGACAGCGATACCGCCGTGGTACGCCACGAGCGAGGCCACGTAGCCGATCCGTTCCACGTTCAGCTCGCGCGACTCCTTGTCGAAACCGAGTCCCTTGGAGAGATGCTGACGCACGGCGTCACCGTCCAGCAATGTCGTGTGCCGGCCCTCGTCGTCGAGCTCGGCGGCGAGCGCCTGGGCGACCGTGGACTTGCCCGAACCGGACAGGCCGGTGAAGAAGACCACGGTGCCCTCCTGGCGCGCTCCGCGAGCCGCATGTTCGACCTCCGCGGCGACGTCGGGCGGGTACAGCGCGTGCACCTCGTCGGACCAGCGGGTGCCGAGCGTGGCCAGCCGGCGGACGGTGCCCTCGTCGCGGACGTCCGACAGACGGACCGTACGGTCCGCCCCGTATCGTGCGGCGACGGTGGCCAGGTCGAGGCCGCGGCCCGGTGCCCAGGGCACGACGGAGGCGGACGTTCTGGCACCGGTGGCGCCGACGGCGTCACGTACCAGCATGCCGACTCGTGCCAGGCCCGGCGCACCGACGGCTCCGGGAGCAGGGGAACGGCGCTGGACGGGGACCAGGACCAGCACGGCGGACGCCGACGACGTCAGGCCGGGGAGCGCGTCCAGCTCCTGACGGGTGGGTGCCTCGTCGACGACGAGCGCGAGGACCGTACCCTCCGGCCCGACCTCGCGGCGCAGCCCGTGCGAGACGTCGCGCGCCGGGCGGCGCAGCGCCGGGTCCCAGTGCGGACCGGCCGCACGCGCGAACGGCTTGACCGCTTCCGCGGACGGGCCGGCATCCGTGCCACGCAGGACCGCGAGCGGGGTGTTCTCCACGTCGGTGAGCGTCACGGGCACTTGGGGGAGGTCGCCGTCGAGCTGGAGGCGGTCGGTGCCGCCGCCGAGGTGGAGCTCGAGCAGGTCGAGCTCGTCGTCGGACAGCACGTACGTGGCTTCAGGGAGGTTCATGGGTGCGCTGGTCTCGGCAATCAGATCGTCACGGCCTCGGGCTTCGCCGCAATGGTAGCCTCGGCGAGGTTCGCAGCCTGCTGCGCTCCCCATCCCCTGGAGTACCGAGGAGCTTGATGACCACGCCATCGCCGGCCTTCCCTCCGGGGACGCTGGACGACGCCGCCCTGGCGGCTGCGCTCGCCGACGGAGCAGGGCGGGTGCTGCTCGCCCTGCGCGCCGACATCGACGCCGCCGGTGGTGACTTCGAGGCCCGGGCCTTCAAGGACGCCGGTGACGCGGCGGCCCAGCAGTGGCTGGCCGACGCGATCACGCAGGCACGGCCGGACGACGCGGTGCTGTCCGAGGAGGCCAAGGACGATGCCGCGCGCACCGGCGCCGACCGCGTGTGGATCATCGATCCGCTCGACGGGACGCGGGAGTTCGCGGAGCGAGCCTCGGACGGTGGCTGGCGGGACGACTTCGCGGTGCACGTCGCCCTGTGGGCACGCGGTGCGGAAGACGCCACCGCGGGCCCCGGCGGGCTTCTCGCCGGCGCTGTCGCGCTGCCGGCCCGCGACGTCGTGCACACCACCGGTGCTCCGTCGTCGTCCACCGACCTGGACGCGGCCGCCGAGGCCGTGCTGCGCGGGGAGCGGCCGCTGCGCATCGCTGCCAGCCGCTCCCGCCCGCCGGCCTTCGTCGCCGAGCTGGCCGAGCGCGACGACGTCGAGCTCGTCCCGATGGGGTCGGCCGGCGTCAAGGTGGTGTCCGTCGTGGACGGCACCGTCGACGCCTACGTCCACGGTGGTGGACAATACGAGTGGGACTCCGCGGCGCCGGTCGCGGTCGCGCTGGCCGCCGGGCACACGGCGACCCGGCTCGACGGCACCCCGCTCGAGTACAACCGCCAGGACCCCTGGCTCCCCGATCTGTTCGTCTGCCACCCGACCCTGGCCGCGCACCTGCGCGCGGCGCTCCAGGAGGTCGGCGTGGCGATCAAGGAAGGTGCCCAGTCGTGACGTCTCACGTCCTGAGCCAGCTCCGCAGCCTCGAAGCGGAGAGCATCCACATCATCCGCGAGGTGGTCGCGGAGATGCAGCGGCCGGTGCTGCTGTTCTCCGGCGGCAAGGACTCGATCGTCATGCTGCACATGGCGGCCAAGGCGTTCGCGCCGGCGCGGATCCCGTTCCCGATCATGCACGTCGACACGGGCCTGAACTTCCCCACCGTGCTCGCGTGCCGTGACCGGTGGGTCGAGAACCTCGGGATCCAGCTCGTCGTCGCCTCCGTGCAGGACGCGATCGACCGCGGCCTGGTCCAGGAGGAGCCGAACGGCTCGCGCAACCGGATCCAGACGCCGGTGCTGCTGGAGGCCATCGAGAAGAACGGCTTCGACGCGGCCTTCGGCGGTGGCCGCCGCGACGAGGAGAAGGCACGCGCCAAGGAGCGTGTGTTCTCCTTCCGCGACGACTTCGGCCAGTGGGACCCGAAGAACCAGCGTCCGGAGATCTGGAGCCTGTACAACGGCCGTGTCCACCAGGGCGAGTCCATCCGCGTCTTCCCGCTGTCGAACTGGACCGAGCTGGACATCTGGTCCTACATCGCGGCCGAGGAGATCGACATCCCGGACCTCTACCTCGCCCAGGAGCGCGAGGTCGTGAACCGCGACGGGATGCTGTTCGCCGTCAACGAGTTCACCCCGCTGAAGGAGGGGGAGACCTCCGAGACCCGCTCCGTGCGCTACCGCACGGTCGGCGACGCCAACCTCACCGCCGCCGTCGAGTCCGACGCCACCACGCTGCAGGCCATCGTCGAAGAGACCGCCGCCGTGCGCGTCACCGAGCGTGGCGCGACCCGCGGCGACGACAAGGTGAGCGAGGCCGCGATGGAGGACCGCAAGCGAGAGGGCTACTTCTAAGCCATGAGCACCACGATCGAGAACACCGCCGAGGCCATGACCGACGGCTCCGTCGACCTGCTGCGGTTCGCGACCGCCGGCTCCGTCGACGACGGCAAGTCGACCCTCATCGGCCGCCTGCTGTTCGACTCCAAGACGATCTTCGAGGACCAGCTCGACTCGGTCGAGCAGGTCTCCCAGGACCGTGGCAACGACTACACGGACCTGGCGCTGCTGACGGACGGCCTGCGTGCCGAGCGTGAGCAGGGCATCACGATCGACGTCGCCTACCGCTACTTCGCGACGCCGAAGCGCAAGTTCATCATCGCCGACACCCCGGGCCACATCCAGTACACCCGGAACATGGTGACGGGGGCCTCGACGGCCGACGTCGCGCTGATCCTCGTGGACGCGCGCAAGGGCGTCATCGAGCAGTCGCGCCGCCACACGTTCCTGGCGACCCTGCTGGGCGTGCCGCACATCGTGGTGTGCGTCAACAAGATGGACCTCGTGGACTACGCGGAGGACGTCTTCGAGAACATCCGCAAGGACTTCACGGAGTTCGCCTCCCGCCTGCGCGTGCCCGACCTGACGTTCATCCCGATCTCCGCGCTGGAGGGCGACAACGTCGTCAACCGCTCGGAGAACACGCCCTGGTACGACGGGCCCGCGCTGCTCAGCCACCTCGAGCGGCTGCACGTCGCCTCGGACCGCAACCTCATGGACGTGCGGTTCCCGGTCCAGTACGTGATCCGGCCGCAGTCGCACGACGCGCGTGACTACCGCGGCTACGCGGGTACTGTCGCGTCCGGCGTGATGAAGCCCGGCGACAAGGTCGTGGCGCTGCCCGCGGGCCTGGAGACCACCATCGAGGCGATCGACACGGCCGACGGTCCCGTCGAGGAGGCCTACCCCCCGATGGCGGTCACCGTCCGGCTCGCCGACGAGATCGACATCTCCCGCGGGGACATGATCGCCCGGCCGAACAACACGCCCGCCGCGCTGCAGAACATCGACGCGCAGATCTGCTGGATGGACTCCGACTCCGCGCTCGTCAAGGGCAAGAAGTACGCCATCAAGCACACCACCCGGTGGGCGCGTGCGATGGTCAAGGACATCAACTATCGCGTCGACGTCAACACGCTGCACCGTGACGAGGAGGCGACCGAGATCAAGCTCAACGAGATCGGTCGTATACAGCTCCGTGTCACGCAGCCGCTGTTCGTCGACCCGTACCAGCAGAACCCGCAGACGGGATCGTTCATCCTGGTCGACGAGTCGACGAACAAGACCGTCGCCGCCGGGATGATCGGCGGGCTGCCGCACAGCTCCTGACGGCGATCGGCAGGACGTTCTGCAGTGCCGCGAGGCCCCGACATCGTGCTCGATGTCGGGGCCTCGCGGCATTCGTCGGCCTCAGCCCCGACGCAACCGTCGCCGGAGGCGCGACCCCAGCTCGTGGACGAGCTCGCGGCCGCTGGCCGCCTCGATCGCCGTTCCTGAGGGCCGGTGGGCAGCTGCAGCCTTCTCGAGGCTCTTGATCCGTCGCCGCGCCTCCTTCAGGCGTGTCTCGTCGCGTCGGCCCTGGCGGATCACCCCGAGCAGGGCCTCCGCCGCAGCGTCGATCGGTACGACGTCCGCACCCAAGGGCGGTGCTTGTGCGGCTCGGACCTCGGTCGAGAGCCGATCGAGCTCGCCGATCACCCGCACGCCGGACCGGTTGATCGCATCGACGAACTCCAACGAGCGCTCGTGAGCTGCGTCGGCCGCCCAGGTAGGGAGCACGAAGCGGGTGTCGTGCTCGCCGGGCTGTCGTCGACGGAGCAGCGCGGTGGACGCCGCGTCACGGAGCCACTTGCAGTACTCGTGCCAGGTGAGCTCCTCGCGCAGTGTGAGGTTGAGCACTCGCAGGAACTCGGACTCCTCGATCGACATCCCACGGTTCGTGGACTTTCCGTCGAGCGGTGCCGAGGCGAGCAACCCGGTCTCGAGATCCAGCATCCGCTCGAACGCATCGAACAGCAGGTCCGGGCTGGACTTGTCCACGACGACGACGGTGACGTTCTCGGGCCCGAATGCTTGGGCCCACCGGCTGACGACTCTGCCCTGGTCGTGCCGGTCCCTGAACGGGCGCAGTTCGTCGCTCGGGTCGTCCGACAGCACTCCTGCGAGCCACTCGTCGAAGGGCCAGCGGTCGCCCTCTTTCGTCGTCTGCTGCCAGACCGAGGGCAGGAGCGCCGCATAGTTGCGCAAGGTGACGACGACGTGAGCCCGGTCGCCGAGCTCGTCACGCCACCGGGCTGCGGTCTCGTCGTCGGCGTTGGCGCCGAACTCGTGGCCGAGCCAAATGCGGTTCTCCAGGTCCGCATCGATCTCCGCCTTGACCTTGGACCACGCGCCCGCGACGGGGGTCGTCCCCCAACCCCACGAGTGCCCCATGAAGTCATTGACGGCACTGCGGTGGTTGGTCGAGCGCCCCGGGTACCGAACACCGTTCTGGAGAAGCTGGGGGCGCAGGGCCGCCGCGGCGTTCTGGAGGCTGGTCGTCCCGGTCTTCATCAACCCGATGTGCAGGAGTCGAGCCCGCTCCGGCAACCGGAGCGTCGAGGGAGCTTCTTCACTGATCGACATGCGCACCTTTCCGCGGTCGTGTCGTCATCCATCCGATCTCGTCGGCAACGTCGAGCACGACTCTAGAGGCTGCCTTCGTCGCTGCATGACGCTTGGTGGTCGCCACGCCCGTCGCACGCCGTTCACGTCGCTCTGGAATGACAGGCTAGCCTCACGTGATGACCGTTGAAGGGATAAGGTCTCGAGAGAGTCGGATCGAGGGCCGGAGGCCTGCCACGGAGCCCGAGACCCAGCACGGCGTGAGCCGGGTGGTGGTGATCGCCGACGACCTGCCGCCGGCGAGGCTTCGCACCTTCCTCGCCTCCTATCGCGACCAGGAGCTGTTCGTCATCGCTCCCGCGGAGCACGCGGAGTGGGGACTCGATGCCTCTCGGCACCGGTTCCTGACCTTCGACGACGAGGAGTCACCGGGACGGCATCTCGAACGGCTGGGACCGGTAGATAGAATCGTGGTCGTACGATCCGCGAGCGCCGAGGTCCAGGCCGCCATGCTTCGGGAGCTCTTGTTCCACCTGAGTCCTGAGGGCCTGTACGTCGTAGCGCTCGATCCGGCGTCGGAGGTCACCACGACCGACGAGTTCGGTGCACTGCTTCGGACGCTCGCCGGTGACGGAGGCGTCGTGCCTCGGGACGTTCGTGAGCTGCGCCGGGCGGCGCTCCGTGTCCGGGTCGGGCGGCGCTGGATCAGGGTGCGCAAGACCGGTCGGCACTTCCTGAAGCTGAGGGACGACTCGGCGACTCGACTCCTCCGGTCCCGTGGGTCGCGGACCAAGGTCGATGAGCTGGTGGTGGCGCCCGGTGACACCTTCCGTGCGGGCACTGAGATCGTCTCCCACGGCGCGAGCAAGGAGCTGGCGGGACTGGCGACGACCGTGCTCACGCCACCGTTGCACCTGCGCCACTACCAGGGTCACGTAGGGCTCGTGTCCAATGCGCTGACCTTGACCGACCACGAGGTGCTACCGGACTCGTTCCGGCACCATCTCAACCGACGACCATCCAACCCGCGACTGGTCGACGCCGATGCCCGCTTCGGCCGCGTCCCGCAGCGTCTGATGCCGAGGGACGATCTTGGTGGTTCCTACTACCTGCTGGACTCCGAGAACTCGGGCCACTTCGGTCATCTCTTGACGGAGGTCATCTCTCGGCTGTGGGGGTGGGATCGTGCCAAGCAGGATGATCCGGACCTCCGGGCGATATTCCGCATCCGGTATCCGCAGGAGCGCGATCCCGCGCTCGAGAGGACGATCTTCTCGGCGTTCGGTATAGCCGAGGAAGACATCGCCTGGGTCGATCACCCCGTCCGGCTCGAGTCGATGTACGCCGCGACGCCGATGTTCCACAACTCTCGGCCGCACTACGTGCACCCCGGGATCCGGGCGATCTGGCAGCGGATCCGGGACGGGCTACCCGTGCAGGACGGGCCAACGTGGGAGAAGGTCTTCGTCTCGCGCCGCGACACCTACGGCAACCGACGGTGCCTCAACCGCGAGGAGGTCGAGGGCTACTTCAGCGACGCAGGTTTCGAGGTGATCTATCCCGAGGACTTCTCGTTGAGTCGACAGGCCCAGGTCTTCTCCCAGGCGAGGACCATCGCCGGGTTCGGTGGGTCCGGCATGTTCAACGCCCTCTTCGCGGACCGCCTCGAGACGATGATCGTGCTGACCCACGAGGCCTACACGGCGCGGAACGAGGCTCTGATCGCGCTCCCTCTGGACGTTCGCCTCCACTACTTCTGGAACGCTCCGGAGATCGCGCATCCTGTGGGCGGGTGGACCCGTGAGGCCTACAAGTCGGCATGGACCTTCGATCTGCCCAGACACCGCGACGAGCTGGAGCAGGTGCTGCAGGACGGCTAGGCAGAGCCGACCACGGCGTCGGCACTCCCTATGATGTGACGACCCCGCCCCGCTGTCCCGAGGTGGGGGAAGGAGAGAGGGGACGCATGACTGACGTCGGACGCGGCGCCCGGCTGCGGGGCAAGGTGCGCTCGACCGGTGGGCGCGTGATCCGCCGACTCGGCCTGCTGCCCGGCGGGGTGCCTGACGGCCTCGGCGAGGACGCGATGCTTCAGGGCACCACGCTGCCTGCTCGCGCCGTCGTGTTCTTCGGGGACCCGCCCGAGAGCATGTACCAGATCCGGCAGTGGTACCGCGCGCTCGAGGAGCTCGACCGCACCGTCCCTCTCGTCGTGGTGGCTGGGGACTCCCGGACGGCCAGGCTGTTGAGGACCGAGAGCTCACTACGGGTCGTCACCGTCGCGCTGCACGCCACGCTCGACGAGATCCTCACCGGCAGCGACGTGCGTCTCGCGCTCTACGTGAACCACAGCCCGCAGAACTTCACGATGCTGAGCTTCGGTCGACTCGTCCACGTCTCGCTGCTGCACGGGGACTCGGACAAGACCGTGTCGGTGTCGAACCAGCACAAGGCCTACGACCTGGTCTTCGTCGCGGGGCAGGCGGCCGTCGACCGCTTCGCACGAAATCTGCCCTACTTCGATGCCGAGGCGCGGTGTGTGACGGTCGGTCGCCCTCAGGTCGACGGTGTGCCGCAGGTCGCGCGATCGAGCGTTGGAGGCAGGACCACGGTCCTGTACGCCCCGACGTGGGAAGGGGCGAACCCTTCTGTCGCCTACGGGTCGCTGGACGTGCTGGGTCCTGAGCTCGCCCGGGCGGTCGTCTCCGACCCGACGCTGCGGCTGCTGTACCGACCGCACCCGCTCAGCGGAGTCCGGTCGGCAAACTATGCGCGGGCCGACCGTGAGGTCCGGGCGGTGCTGGCAGCCGCAACCGCCGCCGAGCCTGGTGCCGGTCATGAGGTGCGGACGGACGGCGAGCTCACTGAGACGTTCGCCGAGGCCGATCTGCTGGTCTGTGACATCTCCGCTGCCGCGACCGAGTGGCTGCCGACGCTGCGCCCGCTGATCGTGACGGACGTCGCGGCACCTTGGGCGACGATCGCCTCGACGCCCCTCCTGGATCTGACTCCCCGGCTGCGTGTGGGCGATGTCGATGACGCGGCGGAGCTGGTTCGGCGACAGGTGTCCGACGATCCTGGCCGGGAGGACCGACAGCGACTGGTGGAGTACTACCTGGGTGACGTCGCTCCGGGTTCCTCGCTCGAGCGCTTCGTCGGAGCCTGCCGGTCCGCGATCGAGCGACACGAGCGCGAGCTCGCACGACTCGGTCGGGACTGAGCGCGACATCCGGGTACGTCCGGGCGAGCCGGTGGTGAACGTACGATGACGGTGGTCCGGCGAATCGATGCTCGGGTAACCTTCGAGCGGCCGACCTGGATCCGGCTCGCTGCCAGACTGGGGGCTCGGGTCCTGCCTTCGACGACGAGCTAAGGACATTTCAGGGTGCAGGAGTTCACCAGGAGAGCCGTGCGGCGCCTCTACGGCCTCGTTCCCCCGGGGCTTCGTCGTCCCCTCGACGAGCGTCGAGCCGCAGGCCGGTCGGTGCTCGTCTCCGTGGTCGTCCCTGTCTACAACGTCGAGGACTACCTCGGTGAGTGTCTCGACTCGATCCTGGCGCAGACCCACCCGCGACTCGACGTCGTCGTGGTGGACGACGGTTCGCCCGACGGTTCCATCGACATCGCTCGACGTTACGCCGCACAGGACCGGCGGATCCGCATCGTGCAGCAGGCCAACGGCGGGCTGGGTGCAGCGCGGAACACCGGAGTCCGGCACGCCCGTGGCCAGATGCTCTGCTTCGTCGACTCCGACGACACCCTTCCGCCGGGTGCGATCGAGGCGATGCTGCGTTCCTTGCGCGTGAGCGGCTCCGACTTTGCCGTGGGATCTCTCGTCCGGGACACCGTGGACGGCCAGCAGATGCCGCCGTGGGCGAAGAAGCTCCACGCGACGACCCGGCGTGGGCTGGTCTTCGCGGACGAGCCCGACGTGCTCAAGAACGTCTTCGCCTGGACAAAGCTCTACCGCACCGAGTTCTTCCGGCGTGTCGTCAAGGAGTTTCCCGACGGCATCTACGAGGACCAGGCGCCGGCGGCGCGCGCCTACCTGCACGGAACGTTCGACATCCTCGACGACGTGGTGTGCCACTGGCGCATCCGGGACGACGGCACGTCGATCACTCAGCAGAAGTCGACGATGAAGGACCTGGTGGGCCGATGGGGGATGCTGGACGAGCTCGCCGAGGAGATGCGGGACGCGCCGGCCGAGCTGTTGCGTGCCTGGCAGGTCAAGACGATCGGCTTCGACATGAGGCCGTACTACGAGCAGGTGCCGCGGACGCCGTCCGAGTACTGGGACTTCCTGCGTGAGCGGGTGAGGCACTTCCTCGACGAATCCGGCTACGAGATCCTCACGGACGTCCCGGTCTCCGACCGCCTGTTCGCCGCGGCGACCTATCACGGCTACCGGGCAGACCTCGCCACCCTGCTCGAGCGCCGGGAGTCCCAGACGTGGAAGGTTCCTGGACGGATCATCGCGGGGCGCCCCGAGGTGCATCCCGACTACTTCGGCGACCTCGATCTCGAACCCGACGACGTGATCAGCTCGTTGGAGCTCGACGCCGAGGTCCGCACCCGGACGGACACGGTCACCATCAGTGACGGGGTCGTCGAGCTCCACGGGAGTGCACACCTCGCGCAGGTGACCGTCGACGACGGATCGGACGTCCGTCTGCGTGTCTTCGCGCTGGACCGGAACGGCGGGCGGATCGAGGCAGATGTCGCTCCGAACCCCGACCCGGCGGTCGACTCGTTCGCCAAGGATCCCTGGAACGACCACGCCCAGAGCGGGTTCGTCGCCACCGTCGACCTGTCCGCGGCGGAGGATCGAAGCTTCACCTTCGAGGTCGAGATCACGGTCGACGGGTTCAGCCGTTCTGGCGTGCTGGCACGACCGGGGTCGCGAGGCCCGGGTCGGGCCCCGGTGTTCGACGGGCTGGACGTTGACGGCAGGTGGTGCGTGGACCGCCAGAGCGTCGCCCTCGTCGTGCGACGCCTCACGACCAACCGGGTCCCGGTTGTTGGTGCTTCGATGGACGGCACGACGCTCGTCCTCGACGTGGGGGACCACCGGGCGGAGCGCACGGACTTCGTGGCCACGTCCGAGGGGAGGTCGACGACGGCCCGCGTCACGAGCGAGTCGGGCAGGACGACAGCCCGGTTCGACCTGGGCGCGTGGCTCGACACGCCACGGTCCTGGACGTTCTCGGCGACGGGCCTCCGCGGCGAGAGCGCCCGGCGGCTGTCCTGGGCGGCACCGTCGTGCGGCTCCGGTCCCGGCCGGGGTGCGGTCGGGCGGCTTGCGGCCACGCAGTTCGGCAACCTGACGCTCGACTCAGGGCCGCTGGTCGGTGAGGTCGACCAGATCCGGGTGCACGACGCCGGTGTCGAGATCGTCGGGTGGATGACCTCGACGTCGGACGAGCCCGTGCGTTGCCGGCTCACGGGTACTGGCAGCCGCACCTCCGCGGTGGAGGTGACCGGTGGCGACCACGGGGAGTTCCGGGTCGTCGTCCCGCTCGTCGACGAGCACGGCGTGAACCTCCCGCCCGGTCAGCCGCACGAGGTCACCCTCGAGTGCGCTTCGACGCCGGGCGTCGTCCGGATCGGCGCCGGGCTGTGGTCCTCCCTCCAGATAGAGTTGCTCCGTGGCGACGTCCGTGTGGAGCCGATCGCGCTGCCGAGCGGTGCTCCGGGCGTCGTGCTGCGCCCACCGTTCTCCGACGATGCTCGAGGCCGACGACGCCAGCGACTGCTCCAGGACTCCTATCGGGAAGCGGCCGGACCGTTGCGGGACGCCGTCCTGTTCGAGGTCTTCAACGGTCGTTCGGTCGGGGACTCGCCGCTGGCACTGAGCCGAGAGCTGTACCGCACCAGCCCTGGACTGGACCAGTACTGGTCCGTCGCCGACCTGCGCGTCCCGGTCCCGCCGTGGGCGACCGCGGTGCTGCGCTACTCGGCCGACTGGTACGACGCGTTGGCGCACTGCCGCCTCCTCGTCAACAACAACAACTGGCCGTGGTACTTCACGAAGCGGCCGGGGCAGAAATACGTCCAGACGTGGCACGGCACGCCGCTCAAGAAGATCGGCAACCACGTCCCGGACGCCAACCTCTCGATCACCTACCGCCGGCTGATGGAGCGGGAGGCCGCGTCCTGGGATCTGCTGCTCGCCCAGAACGACTACTCCGCCCAGATCTTTCCCGAGGCCTTCGGGTACGACGGCGACGTCCTGGTCACCGGATATCCGCGGAACGACAGCCTCCTCGACGGCACGGCGACGACCACGCGCCGGGAGATGCGTGACCGGCTGGGGATCGGCGACGACGACCGCGTCCTCCTCTATGCGCCGACGTGGCGGGACAACCTGCGCTCGGCGACGTCGTACGGTCGGGTCTCGTACCTCGACGCCGAACAGCTGCCGCGGGGGACGGTCGTGCTCTACCGCGGCCATGCCAACACCGCATCGGCCACGAGCAGCCTGCCGGACTCCGTCATCGACGTCACCAGCCATCCCGACGTCAACGAGCTGATGCTGGCTGCCGACGTCCTGGTGACGGACTACTCGTCGATCATGTTCGACTTCGCGGTCCTGCGTCGACCGATCTACTTCCTGGTCCCGGACCTGGACCTCTACGCGGGTACGACGCGCGGTTTCTACCGCGACCTGCGCAGGATCGCACCCGGCCCGCTCTGCGCGAGCACGTCGGAGCTGGTCGACGCGCTGGCCTCCGACTACTGGGCGGCGCACGGGAGCGACTACGACGCCTTCGTCGCCGAGTTCGCGCCACACGACGACGGACGTGCGGCTGAGCGCGTCGTCGAGCGCCTGACCGCACGACAGGAGCCCTGATGCCGATCCGCCGAGCAGTTAGAGACCTTCTGGCACGGGTCGTGCCCCGCGACCGGAGGAGCGCGCCGCCGAGTGCCGTCATGCCGGTGGACGGAGCGACCGACGCGAAGGTCGAGCGTCCTCGTCGTGAACGCAGCCGGTTGCGCCGTGAACCGGGGACCACGGAGATCCTCCCGTCACTCGGGTACTTCGGCGGGATCGCCGCCAACTACCTGGCGGTGGCGGTGACGGGCGGGGTGCGTGAGATCGAGCTCTTCCTTCCGCGTCGCGAGGAGGGGCAGCTCGACCTTCGCGGGATCGAGCTGTACCGCGGGGGGCGGCGGATAGCTCTGGACGGCGACAGGGTCGACGTCACCCAGAGCTCCGACGCGACGAAAGACGACCGCTCGCCGTTCATGATGGGTGGCATCCGCACGAAGCGGGAGGTCGGACCCTGGTGGCGGATGTGGCTCGCGGAGACGTTGGACGTCGATGAGATCAGGGTCTACAACAGGTTGGACGGTTTCGGACGGCGCAACCGGCGGCTCACGGTGGCGTACGCGGCGGACGACGGCCGGTTCACGCCGGTCTCGACCGATTCGGATCGTGTGGTGCGCTCCACGCTCGACCTCCTGGCACGACTGACCGCGATCACCGTGACGGACGAGGACCTCGGCAGCGTGGAGCGGGCGCGCGCACTGCGGCGCGAGCTCCTCGCCCGCCTGGCCGACCGGGCGCGCGAAGGCCTGCTGACGGCCGACCCGACTGAGCAGCGTCTGGTGCTGTCAGCGATCCGTCTGGAGCCGGGGTCCGACGACGAGGAGCCGAGCGACGACGAATGGGCCCTGCTAGGCCACGCCCTCGCGGCCGAGCGGCATCGGGTACCCACCACGGCGACGTCGATCCGCACGTTCCACCTGCTCCTGCGGACGCGGGCCAGACTGGAAAGACTCGCGCGAGAGGCCAACGCGGCCGGAGAGGTCGTCGGTACTCCTCCGGCGGTGCTGTCGCGGCACGGCCTGGTCGACGACGGCGGACTTCGAGCACGGTCGGACGAGTACCTGGACACGATCGAACGTGCGTCCCGGCTTCTCGGCGACCTCGGGTACCCGACGATGCTCGCCTACGGCACACTGCTCGGAGCGGTCCGCGAGAAGGACTTCCTGGCTCACGACGACGACGTCGACCTGATGGTTCCGCTCGAAGCCATGGATCGTGACAGCGCGGAGCCGGTTCTCGGGGAGCTCCGCCTGGCCCTCCAGCAGAAGGGGTGGAAGGTCACCCGACCGAACTCGTACACCAACTTCCACCTGCACGACCCGTCGAACGGTCTGCACGTCGACGTCTTCCCGCTGTTCGTCGATGGTGAGCGCACCACGTTGCACATGGAGAAGATGAAGCTGCGGTCCATCGCGACGTCGATCGTCATGCCCCCTGCGCCCATCACCTTCAAGGGGCGTGAGCTGCTCGGCCCGGCGAAGCCGGAGGCATTCCTCGCCGAGCGCTATGGCGACGGGTGGTCCGTCTCGGACCCGTACTACGACTGGCCCTGGCGGCTGGACGGATGAGCTCGTAGGGAGCGCACCCGGTGCGGGACAGTGCCCGCACCGGGTGTCGGTCCGGGCAGCCGGCCTCGTCAGACGGTCTGCCGGTGCCGGATGACCTTGTCGGAGACGTCGAGGAACCGTTGCAACGATGCCCCTGGCGTCGTGTCACCGAAGTAGTGCTCGACGATCTGCTCGTAGCGGCCGCGGTCCTCGCCGTGCGCGACGTCGTCGATCACGGAGAGCACGGCCGCTGCCTCGTCGGCCCGGAAGGTGCGGATCTTTCCGGCGAGTCCGTCCCGGTCGACCTCGGTGTCGGGGGACGCGGGTTCGGTCAGCAGCAGGGGCTTGCCGGTGGCGAGGAAGTCGAAGGCAACGGCGGAGATGTCGGCGACGCAGACGTCGGACACCCCGAGCTGCCACCCGAAGACGGAGTCGGTGTCGACCAGGTGTCGTGCGGCAGGGTCGGCGGCGTTCGCCTTCTGGAGACGCTCGACGACCGCGCGGTGAGCGTCCCGGTAGGCAGGGTCGACGACGCCGGTGCGCGGGTGCGGCCGGTAGATGATCCGGTGCCGTCCGGTGGCGACGAGCGCGTCGATCATGGCGGGGGCGTGCGAGACGAGCGACGAGTAGCTCATCGACGGGCGGTCGCCCTCCCAGGTGGGCGCGTAGAGCACGACGCTGCGGTCGTCGTCAGGCAGGGACGGGCCGGCCGGCGGCACGTCGACCTGGGGCCGACCGATGCGCCGCAGGTGCTTGTCCCGGTCGAAGTCGACGAGACGGCGTCCGAGCCGCTCGTAGGCGGCCTGACCGGCGATGAACGTGTAGTCGTAGGCCTTGAGCTGGTTGGAGGCCATGTAGTCCTTGTCGGACTCACCGTGGCTGATGAAGATGTGCGCCGGGTCCCGGAATCGCATCATGCGGAAGTTCACGATGTTCTGGTTCACGTAGAAGACGGCACCGATGCGCTGCGTCTCGAGCCAGGACTCGGTCTCGGCGATAAACGGCTGGTAGATGACGGGTAGCGGGCACTCGTCCTTGAGCGCGACGGCGGTCGCGACGTTGCGCACGATCACGGCGACGGGGTGGGTCTCGGCGAGCTTGCGCATCGGCTCGTACCACTGCTGGATCTGGTACAGGTTCACCGGGGAGTCGGCGAAGAAGATCGCGGCCTCGAAGGTCTCCCTCGGAGCAGGGCGCGACGCCTCGTAGCTGCTCCACGCCCGGCGGTTGCGGCGCCGTATCACGGTTCTGGTGACGGCGGTGGCCAGCGCCTGGAGGTCTCTGATCAGGGACAAGGGTCGCTACCTTCTCGACGGGGTGGAGGTTCGGGACATCCTACGACGTCAGGACGCCGTCACCGCCCGGCGGCGTACCCCTGCTGCCCCCGCGGGTTCGCCGCCGCGCCGAGCACCCCGGTCGCCGGGTCGCGCGTCACGGCGGTGAGCCGTCCGAGCGCCCAGTCGCCGGCGAGGGTGAGCGCGTGGCCGCGTTCGGCGAGCCCGGCGAGCACGTCGGCGCCGAGCCGGTCCTCGACGACGGCGCCGCCGGGCACCCAGGTGCGCGGCCAGAACGACCCGACGGCCGAGGTGGTGTGCAGGGTGGGTGCGTCGATGGCCTGCTGCGGGGTCCACCCGCCGGCGAGGACGCGCAGCAGGAAGGGCAGCTGCCACTGGTCCTGCTGGTCGCCGCCCGGGGTGCCGCAGGCCAGCACGGGGACACCGTCCGCGAGCACCAGCGTGGGTGACAGCGTGGTGCGCGGTCGCACGCCGGGGGTCAGCGCGGACGGCGAGTCCGCGTCGAGCCAGGTCATCTGCAGGCGGGTGCCGAGGCAGAACCCGAGCCCGGGCACGGTGGGGGAGGACGTCAGCCAGCCGCCGGACGGCGTCGCGCTGAGCATGTTGCCCCAGCGGTCCACCACGTCGAGGTGGCAGGTGTCGCCCTTCACGGCGCCGCTCGAGGCGACGGTGGGTTCTCCGGTGTCCGACGACGTCGGTCCGGTCGTGCGCAGCGGCGGCAGCGGGGGAGCGGTGCGTCCGGGCACGACGCCGGGGCGCACCTCGTGCGAGGCGCGTTCGCCGATCAGGGCTCGGCGTCCGGCGGCGTGCTCCTCGGAGAGCAGGTCGCTCAACGGCACCTCGGCGTCCCCGTACCAGACGTCCCGGTCGGCGAGCGCCAGCTTGAGCGTCTCCAGCACGGTGTGCGCGCCGAGCTCGGTGGCGACGTCGAGCCGGTCGTCGTCGAACCCGTCGAGGATCCGCAGCGACTGCAGCAGCACGGGTCCCTGGGTCCACGCGCCGGGCTTGACGACGGTGCGGCCGCGGAACTGCGCCGTCGTCGGCTGCTCGTAGCTGGCGCGGAAGCTCTCGACGTCGGCGGCGGTGATCACGCCGGCGTGGTCGCGGCCGTCGGAGTGGCGGTGGGGGGTGCGGACGAACGGTTCGACGGCGGCGCCGACGCGGGTGCGCCAGGCGTCGCGCGCGGCGTCGACGGAGGCCGCGCGGTCGCCGGGTGAGGCGTCGGCGGCGTCGGCGAGCGCGTCGAGCAGGTCGGCGTACTCGGGGTTGGTGATCGTCTCGCCGGCCTGCGGTGGACGGCCGTGCGGCAGCCAGCGGGCCGCGGACGTCGGCCAGTGGCGGCCGAACAGGTCGGCGACGCGTTCGACGGCGGCGGCGACGGCGGGCAGCACGGGGTGGCCGTCACGAGCGTAGCCGACGGCGTAGGCGAGCACGTCGCGCACGGACCAGGTGCCGTGGTCGCGCAGCAGCAGCAGCCAGGCGTCGACGGCACCGGGGACGGCGGCCGCCAGGGCTCCGGAGCCGGGGACGAGCTCGAGGCCCTCGTGGTCGCGGTAGTGCTCGATGGTCGCGCCGGCGGGCGCCGGCCCCTGCCCCATGAGGACCTGCGGGGCGGCGGGTGCCTGCGCCGTCGCGAACAGGCCGACCAGGTCGCCGCCGGGGCCGTTGAGGTGCGGTTCGACGACGTGCAGCACGAACGCTGCGGCACAGCCGGCGTCGAACGCGTTGCCGTCGCGCTCCAGCACCGACTGGGCGGTCGCCGTGGCCAGCCAGTGGGTCGAGGCGGCCGTGCCGTGGGTGCCCTGCAGGTCGGGGCGGGTCAGGTGGGCCGGTGGTGCGGTGAACGTCATCGGGTGATCTCCCGTCCTCTCAGATGACCCAGCAGGGTGACGGCCAGGGTGATGGCGGCGCTCGCGGCGACGCCGAGCGCGAGGTGGGCCTGCAGGAGCAGCGCCCCGGCGCACGCGCCCGCGCCGAGCAGCCCGATGGCCGCGACCCGGCGCCACACGTGGCGGCCGTGCCCCCCGACCAGCCGCGAGTCCATCGCGAGGCCGGTGATGGCGCTGGTGACCACGACGGTGGTGATCTCCTTGACGGCCAGGTGGCGGGCGGCGGCGGCCTGCAGTCCCATGGCTGCGGCGAGCAGTCCGGTGACCGTGAGCTGCACGGCGTGCGGCATGTCGCCGTCGAACACCGTCAGCAGGATCGTCAGGGCCACCATGACCGCTGCGACCAGGCCGAAGCACGACGTCGTGCGCCACGACCAGCCGGCCTCCTGGCGGCGCAGGACGAACCCGCCGAACGCCGCGCCGGTCAAGAACGTCGCGAAGGCGAGCAACGGACCGACCACGGGCAGGTCGTCGGCGCCGGCCAGACCCATGCCGAGGATGACGACGTTCCCGGTCATGTTGCCGGTGAAGACGCGGTCCAGGCCGAGGTAGCCGACGGCGTCGGCGATCCCGGTGGAGAAGGTCAGGGCCAGCATGAGGCCGAGGTGGAGCTTGTCGCGAGGCACGGGGCAACCTTACGGGCCTCGCGCGAACCGGACCGAGATGTCCGGTCCGGCCGGTCCGTCGGCCGGTCTCGGCGTGGGGGATCTCGTGAGGATCCTCACGGCGCCGGGAAGGGACAAACATTCCCAATGGAGGCCTGGAAGGGCCGGAAAGTCACAGCCCAGTAACGAATCGGACCAGATCGTGACACAGATCATCGGTATTCATACATTGCGGGCGAAGTGCGCAGCCCGAGGTGTCCTAGTGTGAAGTCAGCGCAGAACGTCGTCCCCGGGGATCTCCCCGCGGTGCGGGTAGCCCCGCACGGTCACACGACACCTGACCGACGGCGAGTCACCGTCCCCGACCCGGGAGAATCGTGCCAGCCATCGAGGCAAGTGGCCTGACCAAGATCTTCGGCCGACGCCCCCAACGAGGCGTCCGCATGCTCAAGGAGGGAGCCGACCGCGCGGCGTTGCGCCGCGAAGGCCTGACGGCAGCGGTCATCGACGCCGCGTTCGACGTGGCGCCGGGAGAGATCTTCGTCGTCATGGGCCTGTCCGGCTCCGGCAAGTCGACCCTGATCCGCATGGTCAACGGTCTGCTCGAGCCGACCGACGGCACCATCTCCATCGACGGTCAGGACGTCACCCACCTGAGCAAGGCGGGCCTGCGCGAGGTCCGCCGGTCCAAGGTCTCCATGGTCTTCCAGCACTTCGCGCTGCTGCCGCACCGCACCGTGGGCGAGAACGCCGCCTACCCGCTGGCGCTGCGCGGCGTCAACAAGGCCGAGCGCGAGGCCAAGGCCGAGGAGGCCCTCGGCATGGTGGGCCTGGGCGGCTGGGGCGGCTCCATGCCCGACCAGCTCTCCGGCGGTATGCGCCAGCGCGTCGGGCTGGCCCGCGCGCTCGCCGCCGGCACCGACGTGATGCTCATGGACGAGGCGTTCAGCGCGCTCGACCCCCTGATCCGCAAGGAGATGCAGGACCAGCTCCTCGAGCTCCAGGCAGAGCTCGGCAAGACGATCCTGTTCATCACCCACGACCTCAACGAGGCCATGCGCCTCGGTGACCGCATCGCCATGATGCGCGACGGCCGCGTGGTGCAGGTGGGCACCTCGGAGGAGATCCTCAACGAGCCGGCCAACGACTACGTGGCGCAGTTCGTCGCGGACGTCGACCGCTCCCGCGTCCTGTCGGCGAGCGCCGTCATGGAGCGGCCCGTGGCCGTCGTCGGACCGGAGTCCGGCCCCAAGGCGGCGCACAAGCTGATGCGTGAGCACCAGGTCTCGTCCCTGCTGGTCATCGGCCGCAACCGCAAGGTCTCCGGCGCGGTGTTCGAGAACGACGTCGCCGACGCCGTGCGCCGCGGTGTCGACGTGCTCCCCGTGAGCGACGAGCCGGTGGCCCAGGTCGCCCCCGAGACGCCGCTCGCCGAGCTGTTCGCCGACGCCGCCGCGAGCCGCGCGCCGTTGGCCGTGGTGGGTGAGGACGGCCGCGTGCAGGGCGTCATCCCCCGGGTGACGCTGCTCAGCGCGCTGTCCGTCCCCACGACCGATGACGCCGACGGCACGACGGGCGAGGGCGACGGCCCCGCCGACGGCGAGCCCGTCCTCGACCCGGCAGGAGCGAAGTGATGTCCCTGAATCTCGCCGCAGACGAGACCTCGATCCCCAAGGTGCCGATCGGCGAGGCCGTCGACAGCGCCATCGACTGGATCAACGACAACCTCGAGTGGCTCCTGGACGCCATCACCGCGGTGATGTCCTTCCTCATCGACGGCCTGACCGAGGTGCTCCTGGCGCCGTCACCCTGGCTCCTGGTGGGTCTGTTCACGCTCCTGGCCCTGCTGGTGAGGTCGTGGGGTTCGGCGATCTTCACGTTCGTGGGTCTCCTGCTGATCGTGAGCATGGAGATGTGGGTACCGGCGATGGAGACCCTCAGCCTCGTGCTGGTCGCCACCGTCACCGCGGTGATCATCGCCGTACCCGTCGGCATCCTCGCCGCACGCAACGACACCGTCAGCGCGTTCATCCGCCCGGTGCTGGACTTCATGCAGACCATGCCGGCCTTCGTCTACCTGGTGCCGGTCGTGATCTTCTTCGGCATCGGCGTCGTGCCCGGCGTCTGCGCCACGATCGTCTTCGCCCTGCCGCCCGGCGTCCGGCTCACCGAGCTGGGTATCCGCCAGGTGGACAGCGAGACCGTCGAGGCCGGCGAGGCCTTCGGCGGCACGTCGTGGCAGATCCTGCGCGGTATCCAGCTCCCGCTGGGCCTGCCCACCATCATGGCGGGCGTCAACCAGGTCATCATGCTGGCCCTGTCGATGGCGGTCGTCGCGGGCATCGTGGGTGCCGGTGGTCTCGGTGGCGTGGTCGTCCAGTCGATCTCGACGCTCGACGTCCCGCAGGGTGTCGAGGGCGGCCTGTCCGTCGTCATCCTCGCCATCTTCCTCGACCGCATCACCGGTGCCATCGGCCAGCCCACCGGCCGTTCGTTGGTCGACGTCCTCAAGAGCCGCAAGGCTGCCGCCGCGGCGGTCTGACGCATCACCGCACCGTCCTGCCGGGCAGGACCCGACCTGTCCGGACCACACCGTCCCGGGACACCCGTCCCACCTCCGGGGCACCGTCCCCCGACACGGAAGGAACTCATCACATGAGCACCCATCGCAAGCATCTGCGGCGCCGTCAGGGCGTCGCCCTGGTCTCCGCCGCCGCCCTGGGTCTGACCCTGGCCGCGTGCAGCACCGACGACTCCGGCTCGGACGACGCCGGCTCGGAGGAGACCACCGAGTCCGAGGACATGGGCACCATCACCATGGGCTACATCCCGTCCTGGACCGACGGTCTGAGCACCGCCTACCTGCTGGACAACCTCCTGACCGAGGCCGGCTACACGGTGGAGCACGAGGAGATCTCCGAGGCGGGCCCGCTCTACACCGCGCTCGCCGAGGGTGACGTCGACATGTACCCGTCGGCATGGCCCGAGGTGACCCACGCTTCCTACATGGACGAGTACGGCGACTCGATCGAGGACATCGGCACCTACTACGGCAACGCCAAGCTGACGATGGCGGTGCCGGAGTACACCGACATCGACTCGATCGAGGACCTGGCCGACAACGCCGACATGTTCGGCGGCACCATCACCGGCATCGAGCCGGGCGCCGGTCTGACCGCCGCCGTCCAGGACAACGTCATCCCGACGTACGGCCTGGACGAGGCCGGCTTCGAGCTGCAGACCTCCTCCACCACCGCCATGCTCACCGAGCTGGAGCAGGCCACGGAGAACGAGGAGGACATCGTCGTCACGCTGTGGCGTCCGTTCTGGGCCAACGCGGCCTACCCGGTCAAGGACCTCGAGGACCCGGAGGGTGCGCTCGGCGAGGCCGAGGGTCTGCACTTCCTGGGCACCGAGGGCTTCTCCTCGGAGTACCCGGAGGCGGCCGAGATCATCGGTTCCATCGAGCTCGACGACACCCAGTACGGCGCGCTCGAGGACCTCGTGGTCAACGAGAACCCGGACGACCCGGCTGCGGGCGTCGAGGCCTGGCTCGAGGAGTACCCGGACGTCATCCCGATGCCGGAGAGCTGAGACGCCGACGCGTCGACCGGCCCTGCGAGGGCCGCACCGGAGCGCCCGTCCCGATCCGTTCGGGGCGGGCGCTCCGTCGTCGTGAGGCGTCGTCAGGGCTCAGCGCAGCTGCGGGTCGAGGAGCGGCGGTCCCGCGGTCGCGAGCGACGGGTGAGCGGCAGGATGAGAGCTGACCGTCGCCGGTGCGGGCGCCGGCCGTCCGGCGCGGCTACGGTCGAGGCGTGCCGTGACGGCCCGGCGCAGCCGGGTGCCGAGGGGTCGCTCGACGGCGTAGTGGATGACGGCGGCGAGGAGCACCGAGACGAGCACGGCGGCAGCGAACGTCGTCCAGGTCCCGACGCCCCGGACCGTGAGCCACTCGGTGACGGCCCAGCCGAACTGCGTGTGCACCAGGTACAGGGGGTACGTCAGGCCCCCGGCGAGCACGCAGACGGCCCCGAGGGTCGGGGACCGGAAGCCCGCCCACGGCCGCGTCGCCAGCCACACCGCACCGACGGTGGCGAGGAAGACGACGACGGACACGCCCGGGTCGACGTCGACGCCCTGCAGCGCGGTGGCGCGCCCCGCGGCCTCCATCACCTGGTAGGAGCCCCAGGCCAGCAGGACGCCCAGGGTGGTCGCCACGGTCGCCGTCCCGAGGCGCCCGCCGTCGTCCGACGACTCCCGGCGGGCGGAGAGGTCCTGCCAGAGCAAGAACAGCACCATCCCGATGCTCAGGTAGACGGCGTGCCGGACCACGAGGTGCTCGGCCAGGTCGGGGTAGCCGAAGCCGCGCACCAGCAGCGCGACGGCGGGCCACCCGACGGCCAGGCCCAGCACCCGCGCGCGGGTCAGGGGACCGAACAGCATGGCGACGCCGACCAGCACGTAGAACTTCAGCTCGACCAGCAGCGTCCAGTACACGACCTGGGACAGCTCGGCGCCCAGCAGCGCCGGTGCCATGGTGAGGTTGGCGAGCGTCTCACCGAAGGTCAGGTGCCGCCCGCCCGCCCAGAACGCCTGCAGCACGGCGGTGACGACGATGCATGCCCAGAACGCCGGGTACAGGCGTCCGGCGCGGGAGCCGGCGAACTGGGCCACGCTGCGACCCTGGCTGCTCCACAGGATCGCGAACCCGCTCATCACGAAGAACATCTCGACGGCGAGCCAGCCGTAGCGCGTCAGGTGGCTGATGCCCTCGAAGAGCACGGTGACGTCGGCGTCCCAGTAGCGCGACGCGCTCGGCGTGGCCGTGAAGTGGTAGACGACCACGGCGGCGGCGGAGCCGAAGCGCAGCACGTCCAGCAGGTGCATGCGCGTCGGCGTCGGTGTCGTCGAATCCATGGGACGACACTAGATCACATTTTGGTAACAGTCTCGATCGAGGTGCCGACCGGGCAGGACGCGATGCCGCGACGAGTGCCTACGCGGTACCCGCCAGGCCCGCCTTGATCTGCGTGGTCGAGATCTCGGGGGTGCGCTCGAGGTAGACGACCTCGCAGTGCTCCTTGAGCTCGTCGAACTTGCCGGTCCAGTCGTCGCCGATGACGAAGGTGTCCACGTGGTACATGCGGATGTCGTCGGCCTTCTGCTCCCAGGTGCGCTCCGGGATGACCAGGTCGACGTGCCGGATCGCCTCGAGCATGCGGCGGCGCTCCTCGAACGTGAAGTAGGACTTCTTGCCCTTGCCGGCGTTGAACTCGTCGGTCGACAGGGCCACGATGAGGTAGTCGCCCAGCGCGCGGGCGCGCCTCAGCAGCTCGATGTGCCCGTAGTGCAGCAGGTCGTACGTCCCGTAGGTGATGACTCGCTTCATTCCTCGCCCCTCGTGGAAATCCTGGCGACACGCCTCGTTCGCCCGCAGTTCATCCTACGCACCCGTGCTGCAGTCCTCGGGCGACCCTCGAGCTGCCGGCGTGCGCCGTAGGCTGGGACCCAGCGCCGACGGGAGCCCCCAGCGCGCGACACGACCCCACGACGTCCCAGGAGGGCACCCATGACCGCGACCGCTGCGGCCAGCACCCAGTCCGCGCCCGGCTTCGACGAGGTCCCGGGCCGCTACAAGGTCCGCGACCTCTCCCTCGCCGAGGCCGGCCGGCACCAGATCCGCCTCGCCGAGCACGAGATGCCCGGCCTCATGGCCCTGCGCGCCGAGTACGGCGAGGCCAAGCCCCTCACCGGGGCCCGCATCGCGGGATCCCTGCACATGACCGTCCAGACCGCCGTCCTCATCGAGACCCTCACGGCGCTGGGCGCCGAGGTCCGCTGGGCGAGCTGCAACATCTTCAGCACGCAGGACGAGGCCGCGGCCGCCGTCGTCGTCGGCCCGGACGGCACCCCCGACGACCCGCGGGGCGTGCCCGTCTTCGCCTGGAAGGGCGAGACGCTGCCCGAGTACTGGGACTGCACCGAGCAGATCCTCGTGTGGCCGCACGGGGAGGGCGCCAACCTCATCCTCGACGACGGCGGCGACGCCACCCTGCTGGTCCACCTCGGCCTGCAGTACGAGCGCGTGGGCGCGGTGCCGCCGGACACGCTGCCCGGCGAGCCCGACCACACCGAGGAGATGAACGTGGTGCGCGGCGTGCTGCGTCGCGCCCTGGCCACCGACCCGCTGCGGTGGACCGGCGTCGCCGAGCAGATCGGCGGCGTCACCGAGGAGACCACCACCGGTGTGCACCGGCTGTACCACCTGGCCGAGGCCGGCGAGCTGCTCTTCCCGGCCATCAACGTCAACGACTCGGTGACCAAGTCCAAGTTCGACAACAAGTACGGCATCCGGCACTCCCTGCCGGACGGCATCAACCGTGCGACCGACATCCTCATCGGCGGCAAGGTCGCGTTCGTGGCCGGCTACGGCGACGTCGGCAAGGGCGCCGCCGAGGCGTTCCGGGGCCAGGGCGCCCGCGTGATCGTCTCCGAGGTCGACCCGATCTGCGCGCTGCAGGCCGCCATGGACGGCTTCCAGGTCGCCCGCATCGAGGACGTGCTCGGCGAGGCCGACTTCTTCATCACCACCACGGGCAACTTCGGCGTCATCACCGCCGAGCACATGACCGCCATGAAGGACAAGGCCGTGGTGGGCAACATCGGCCACTTCGACAACGAGATCGACATGGCCGGGCTGGCGCAGGTGCCCGGCGTCGTCAAGACCGAGATCAAGCCGCAGGTGCACGAGTGGACCCTGCCGGCCGCGGGCGACCGCGCCGAGCGGTCCATCATCGTGCTGTCCGAAGGCCGCCTGCTCAACCTCGGCAACGCGACCGGGCACCCGTCTTTCGTCATGTCGAACTCGTTCGCCAACCAGGTCATCGGCCAGCTCGAGCTGTTCGCCGACATGGCCCGCCCGGCCGAGGAGCAGCAGTACTCCCGCCAGGTCTACCGGCTGCCCAAGGTGCTCGACGAGAAGGTCGCGCGGCTGCACCTCGACGCCCTCGGCGTCCGCCTCACCGAGCTGTCGACGGCGCAGGCCGACTACCTCGGGGTGCCGGTCGAGGGTCCGTACAAGCCGGAGCACTACCGGTACTGACCGGCGGCCGACCGGCGCGCGGGGGCCTCACTCGGACGTCGGTGAGGCCCCCGCGCAGTGCTCGTTCGTGTAGTCGTTGAGCGCGGTGGTCGCCGCGGTGAACTCCTCACCGCCCATCGCGGCCGTCGCCTCGCTCATGGCCTGCTGGTCCACGTTCTCCGGGTCGGCGAGCGCCTCGCTCGCCGTGTCGGTGAAGGTCCGGAACGCCGAGGACACCACTGCGTAGTCGTCGGCGATCTCCTCCGGTGCCTCGATGGACTCGATCTCGGCGGTGATCTGTTCCAGGGAGGAGGTGGCTGCCTCGGGGTCGGAGTAGTCGACCTCGCCGAGCTCGGTGGTCAGGTCCTCCAGGGCGTCGAACGAGTCGCAGAACGCCTGCGCCTCGGCGTCGTCGGCGCCGCCGGAGCAGGCCGCCAGGCCGAGGGCGAGCAGGAGTGTCGTGGCCGCGGCGCCGGCCCGGGGGAGTGTCGATCGCATCCGGTGACCCTACCGCTCAGTCGCGCGGGTCGGGCACGCCGTACGGCAGGCGGTGCAGCGCCGCGGCCTGGGCCGCGGCACGCTCCCGATCGACGGTGCCGCGTGCCAGCTCCCGCTCGCGCCGCTCGTGCAGCACGGCGTGCAGGAACGTCTCGGCTGAGGTGCCCGGCGGCGGGCCGGGGGCCACGAAGGCCTCGACGCGTCCGGCCAGCTCGTCGGTGAGCTGCGCGCGGGACGACGGCGCCAGCCGCGGTGCGCGGTCCAGCACCTGGCGCACCTGCAGCGCCAGGCCGTCCGGCAGGCGGCGGATGTCGGCGCTCGCCGCCCAGCCGGCGAGCCCGGGAGCCATGACCAGGGGCTGCTCCCACCCGCGCACCCCGCGCACCCGGACCGCGTAGGTCCCGGCGAGCAGGTCACCCAGGCGCTTGCCCCGGGCGTTGGACAGCGAGGCGATGACGGCCACGGAGCCGAGCGTGAACCAGATCTCGAAGACGCCGACCAGGGCGCGCACCAGGGCGTGCCGGAACCGGACAGGACCGCCGTCGTCGCGCACCACCCGCAGGCCGGCGGCGAGCTTGCCGAGCGACCTGCCCCGCGTGAGCGTCTCGACCGTGACCGGTACGAGCACCAGCAGCAGCACCATCAGGCTCACCGTGGCGGTGGTCTGCCACTGCGTGCCGGCGTCGAGGAGGCTGCCGCTGACCACCATCAGCGCCACGATCCCGACCAGCACGGTGACGATCACGTCGAGCAGCGCGCCGAGCCCCCGGGTGGCGAAGGATGCCGGGCGGGCGTCGAGCAGCACGCCTTCGCCGATGAGGATGCCGTCCTGCTCCACCGTGCCTCCGTCCCCGCGGTCCGTCGGGGCGGGCGCCCGACGTCGTCCCGGCGCGTCCCGGCGCCGGCCACCTGTGGCAGGGTATCGGTCGTGGACCTCGACGCCTTCACCGCCGTGCACGGCCCGGAGTGGCGACGCCTGGACGAGCTGACGCGCCGCCGTCGCCTCGACGGCGCGGAGGCCGACGAGATCGTGCGGCTCTACCAGGCCGTGGCCACGCACCTGTCCACCGTGCGGTCGGCCGCACCGGACCCGGCCACGGTCAGCCGCCTGTCGGACCTGCTGGGCAGGGCCAGGACCCGGATCTCGGGGGCGCACGAGCCCGCCTGGAGCGACGTGGTCCGCTTCGCCGTCGTCTCGGTGCCGGCCGCGCTGTACCGCATCCGCTGGTGGACCGTGTGGGTCACGGTCGCGTTCCTGGCGGTGGCGCTGCTCGCCGGGTTCCGCGTGGCGCTCGACCCGGACGCGCTGGCCTCGATGGGCACGCCCGCGGAACAGGAGCAGTACGTCTCGGAGGCGTTCGCGTCCTACTACGACCCGCAGCTGTCGTTCGCGGCGATGGTCTGGACCAACAACGCATGGATCTGCGCCCAGCTCGTCGCGTTCGGGGTGACCGGGCTGTGGCCGGTCTACGTGCTGCTGCTCAACGCGGTCAACGTCGGCGCGGCGGGCGGACTGATGGCCGAGCACGGCGAGCTCGGCCTGTTCCTGCAGCTCATCGCGCCGCACGGGCTGCTGGAGCTGACGTGCATCTTCGTCGCGGGGGCGGCGGGCCTGCGGCTGTTCTGGGCCTGGGTCGCGCCGGGACCGCGGCGTCGCGCCGTCGCGCTGGCGGCGGAGGGTCGGGCGCTGGTGACGGTCGCAGTGGGGCTGACCGGCGCGCTGGCGCTGTCGGGTCTCGTGGAGGGTTTCGTCACGGGGTCCGGGCTGGCCTGGTGGCTGAAGATCGCCATCGGCGCCGTGGCGCTGGGCGCGTTCCTGGCGTACGCGCTGGTGCTCGGTCGCCGGGCGGTGCGGGCCGGGGAGACCGGCGACCTCGACGCGGACCGGGCCGGGGCGGTCCTGCCGACCGCCGGCTGACGTCTACTGTGGGCGCACTTGTTGTGGCCGCAAAAGGCGCTGGAAAGGGCATTTCGGGCCACGGAGTGCGCCCACAGCGTTGGCGGGCGGGTCAGAGGCGGCCGGCCGCCTTGAGCGCCAGGTAGGCGTCGGCCAGCCGCGGCGCGAGCTCCGCCGGCAGCGCCTCGACCACCTCGGCGCCGTGCCGGCGCAGCACCGCGGCGACGGCCGAGCGCTCCAGGTCAGCCCGCGACGCCGCCGCGGCGTCGTAGACCGCCTCGACGTCGTCGCGGCCGGTGCGCATCGCCGCCACCTCGCCGTCCTGGACCGCCGCGACCACGACCTGGTGCGTCCCGGTCAGGTGGCCGAGCACCGGCAGCAGCCCCGACTCGACGGCGGCCGGGTCGAGCGACGTCAGCAGCACCACGAGCGAGCGCTGCGAGACCCGGGCGCGCACCTGACCCACCAGGCCGGTCCAGTCCGTCTCGCGCAGCGCCGGCTCCACGGCGGCGAGCGCGTCGGCGGCGGCCGGCAGCAGCCGGGTGCCGGACGCGCCGGCGACCCGGGCCCGCAGCGCCCGGTCGTAGGCGAGCACCTGGACCCGGTCACCGGCGCGGTCGGCCAGCGCGGCGAGCAGCAGGGCCGCCTCGATGCCGGCCTCGAGCCGCGTCCCGCCGGTGTTCAGCGACCCGTCGTCGACGGCGGAGATGCGGGCGGCCGCCGTGCGCCCGGTATCGAGCACGACGACGACCCGCCGGTCGCGCTCGGGCCGCCAGGTGCGCACGACGACGTCACCGCCGCGCGCGGTGGCGCGCCAGTCGATGGAGCGCACGTCGTCCCCGACGACGTACTCGCGCAGGGAGTCGAACTCGGTGCCCTCGCCGCGCACCTGCACGGCCGCGCGGCCGTCCATCTCGCGCAGCCGCGCCAACCGGCTCGGCAGGTGGCGCCGCGAGGCGAACTCCGGCAGCACCCGGATCCGGCCGCCCACGGGCAGCGAGGCCTGCCGACCCGCGACCCCGCAGGGCCCGTAGGTGCGCACGGTGACCGGACCGGCCCGGCGCTCGCCGCGACGGGTCGCGAGCAGGGGGGTGCGCAGCCGCGCCGACTCCCCGGGCCGCAGGTCGACGCGGTGCCGGGCCGTGCGGGTCACGGCGGCGGGATCGGTGTGCGGCCTCAGGGAGTCGCCGTCGCGGTCGGCGGCCAGCGACGGCGGCCACGCGTCCCGCACCAGGGCGCGCAGGCGCCGTCGTCCCGGGTGGGACACGACCAGCTCCGAGTCGACGGGCGTGCCGAGCCGCACCGCGGCGGGCACGGTGCGCCGCACGGCGACCCGGCGCGGCGGCACCGCGAGCGCCACGTCCAGCGCGCACACCAGCACGACCACGCCGGCCCACACGACGACGGTTCCGGCGACCGGCCACAGCACCAGCGGCACCACGCCGAGGGCCGCGAGGGCGACGGCACGACGGGTCAGGACCATGTCAGCGCGGCACCGGGACGGCCGACAGGACGGTGCCGAGCACCGTCTCGGCGGTCACGCCCTCCAGCTCGGCCTCGGGGCGCAGGGCCACGCGGTGCCGCAGGGTCGGGTGCGCGAGCGCCTTGACGTCGTCGGGCGTGACGTACATGCGGCCGGTCAGCCAGGCCCAGGCGCGGGAGGCGGCGAGCAGCGCCGTGGCGCCGCGGGGGGACACGCCGAGCTGCAGCGACGGCGACTGCCGGGTGGCGCGGCACACGTCGACGGCGTACCCGAGCACCTCGGGCGCCACCTCGACGCGGCGGACCTCGGCCCGCGCGGCGGCGAGCGTGCCGGCGTCGGCCACGGCCTGCACGCCTGCGGCGGTCAGGTCGCGCGGGTCGAACCCGGCGGCGTGCCGGGCCAGCACCTCGATCTCGGTGTCCCGCTCCGGCAGGGGGAGCAGCACCTTGAGCAGGAACCGGTCGAGCTGGGCCTCGGGCAGCGGGTAGGTGCCCTCGTGCTCGACGGGGTTCTGCGTGGCCACCACGACGAACGGCTCGGGCAGCGGCCGCGGCTGGCCGTCGACGGAGACCTGGCGCTCCTCCATGGACTCCAGCAGGGACGCCTGGGTCTTCGGAGGGGTGCGGTTGATCTCGTCGGCGAGCAGCAGGTTGGTGAACACCGGGCCCTCGCGGAAGGAGAACTGCGCGGTGCGCGCGTCGTAGACGAGCGAGCCGGTGACGTCGCCGGGCATCAGGTCGGGGGTGAACTGCACCCGCTTGAAGTCCAGGTCCAGCGAGGCGGCCAGGGAGCGGACCAGCAGGGTCTTGGCGACGCCGGGCACGCCCTCGAGCAGCACGTGCCCGGAGCACAGCAGCGCGATGAGCAGGCTGGTGACGGCCGAGTCCTGCCCGACGACGGCGCGGCCCACCTCCGTGCGCACCCCGGCGAGCGCCTGCCGCAGCTCCAGGGAGGGCCGGGGCGGCTCGGCGACGGCCTCGGCCTCGGGCCGGTGCTCGGGTTCCGGGGCCGGCGCCGGTTCCTGCGGCACGGGCGGGTTCTCGTCGGGGTGGGTCACGGTCGGTGAACCTCGCTCTCCAGGGTGTCGAGCCGGCGGGCGAGCTCCTGCAGCTCGGCGTCGTCGGCGGGTGGTGGTCCGTACAGCAGTGCCCCGACGTCGTCGGGGTGGCGACCGCTCGCCCGCACGACGGCGTCCACGACGTCCGGCGCGCCGGCCGCGCGGGGCAGGCCGAGCCGGTGGGCGATCCGGTCGGCGGTGGCGGCGCGCAGCGCGGCGGCGGCGTGCCCGCGTGCCCGCGAGCGCCGGTACAGGCGGGCGCGTCCGCGGGTGGACTCGGCGGCGGGCACGACGACGGGCAGGTCCTCGGCGACGAGCCGGCCGAGGCGCCGGCCGCGCCACAGCACGGTGGCGAGTGCGACGAGCGCGGCCCAGGCGAGGGCGGCGCCGAACCAGTCGGGCAGCACGCCGGCGGGGTCGGGCTCGACGCCGCTGCGGCCGCCGTCGGGTGCGGCGGTGAGGTCGGTCGGGTCCTGGACGAGCCAGACGAGGCGCTCGTGGGCGCCGAGCAGGTGCAGGGCGAGGGCGGCGTTGCCCTCGTCGGCGACGGTGTCGTTGCGCAGCAGGCTCGGGTCGTGCACGGCGGTGACCTGGCGCCCGTCCTGCTCGACGGCGGCCAGCGCGGCGGCGTCGCCGGAGGGCCAGCAGGTGGTGACCGCGTCGCCGACGGCGACGAGCCCGGCCTCCAGGACCAGCGGTCCCGCGGCGACGGCGGCGGGCAGCTCGCACCCGGGCGGGCGGGCCTCGGGCGGGGTCCCGATCAGGGGGTCGGTCTCGACCTGTGCGCCGGTGGCGGCGGTCAGCAGGGTCCGCCCGGCGCCGGCGAGCACGAGGTCCGCGTCGGTGCCGGCGAGCGCGTCGGCCTGCTCGGGCAGCAGGAACGGTGACGGGGTGACGAGCAGCGTGCTGTCGGGGCCGGCCGCGGCGAGGGCGTCGGCGACGCGGGTGACGTGGGTGATGGTGACGCCCTGCTGCTCGAGGACCCGCGCCACGGCCTGGGATCCGTTGGGGCGCGTGTTGCCGGGGTCGAGGTCGGCGGTGGAGCCGGGGGAGCGGGTCACGAGCAGGACGGCGACGACGAGCAGCAGCGACGCCGCTGCGACGAGCACCCAGCGGGCGCGGTGCCGGCGCAGGCGCCGTCGTGACGCCGTGGTGGCGTCGGTGGCCGGGTCGGACGTCCAGGTGACGGTGGCGGTCATGGCGCGGCCACCGCCGGGCGGGCGGCGGAGACCCGGTGCTCGAGGTCGCGCAGCGTCGCGTCGTCGGCCGGACCGGCGGGCAGGTGGCCGTAGCAGACGTCGTCGAACACGGTGGCGGCGTCGTGCAGGTCGCGGGCCAGGTCGGGCAGGCGGGCGGCGGCGTCGTCGGCGGCCTCCCGGGCGGTGCGGCCGGGTCGTTCGTCGAGGACGGCGCGCTCCTCGAGCCCGCGGACGGTGGCCCGGAACCGTTCCAGCACGGCCAGGGACCAGTCGCCCCGTGCGGCGGCGTCGTCGGCGGCGGCGGTCAGCTGCGCCGCGGTGCGGACGTCGTCGCCGTGCACGACGGCGGAGGCCGGCCGGGTGCGGCGGCGCAGGCGGGCGGGCCCGGCCACCCACCAGGCGACGGCGACCACGAGGCCCAGGACCAGGGCGACGACGACGGCGAGGCGCCCGGGGGACACCGCCACGGCCTCGAGGCCCTCGAAGAGGCCGGTGAACCACTCGACGAACCGGGACAGCAGGGTCTGGTCGGTGGAGTACTCGGGGCGGGACAGCTCCTCGAGCAGCCACCGGCGCGCCGTCGGCCGGTCCGGGTCGACGGGCACCGCGGCGGCGAGCGGTGCCGTCAGGAGCCCGACCGCGCCGGTCGCCGGGGTCACCACTGGGCGCCGGGCCCAGTCGTCGGGGGCGGGGTCGGGCCGTCGGAGGCACCCGGGGCGGGTTCCTGGGCGGCGCGGGCGGCGGCCTCGGCGAGCCGGACGTCCAGACCCTCGCGGCGCATGCGCACGTCGGTGTAGACGAGCGCGACGACGCCGGAGGTGAAGACCAGCAGCACCACGGAGGCGATGACCGAGGCGACCACGGACACCACGACCGTGCCCCAGAGGCCGCCGGTCTGCTCGTCGACGGCGAACCCGACCAGGGCCAGCGGGTAGCCGACGACCTGCCCGGCCAGGCTCGCGATGACGTTCGCCAGCAGCACGGTGCCGAGGATGCGCCAGTAGTTCTGGCGGGTCAGGCGCCAGGCCCGGGCGACGGTGGCGAGGAGCGGCCGGCCCTCGAGCACGAGGGCGGGCACCACCAGCAGGAACCGCACCCACAGCCACAGTACGAGCGCGACGCACGCGAGGCCGGCCACCAGCGCGACCAGGACGGCGAGGCCGATCGAGCCCGACGCCGCGGCGGCGAACCCGGCCAGGAGCGCGACCGTGAACGTCAGGGCGAAGACGCCGACGGTGACCGCCAGCGTGCGCACCACCATCCAGCCGACCAGGGTGGCGAGGCGGGGCCGGACCCGCGCCCAGACCTGGCCCGGGGCGAGCTTGCGGCCGATCACCGACTGGCTGACCGAGGCGGTGATGAGGCCCTCGGCGATCGGCTGGGCGATGAGGAAGGTCAGCGTGAGCGCTCCCGAGAGCGCCAGGAGCTCGGCGAACAGCGGGACCTCCGCCTCCAGCGGCGCGAGGTCGGGCTGGCGGGCCACGGCGTCGCTGAGCGCACCGGTCAGGAACGGCACCGCGACCCGGGACAGCAGCGTCGCCAGCACGGTCGCGACGGCGACGACGACGGAGACCATGCCGAGCAGCACGGCCGGGTTGTGCCGCACCGCGCCGAACGCGCCGTCGTAGACCTCCCCGAGGCTCAGCGGCCGCAGCGGGACGATCCCGGGCCTGGTGGCGGCGGGGCCGTACGGGTTCGGCGCCCCGGCGGGCTGCTGCCCGGGGGTGCCGCCGTCGGGCGCCTGGCCGTACCTGCCCTGCCCGTACTGCCCGGCACCGTACTGACCAGGGCCGTACTGCCCGTAGGCAGGCGGGCGCGGGGCCTCTCCCCACCCGGACGGGGAGGACGGCTGGTCGGGCGTGCTCATGCGGCCTCCTGGGGCGCGGCGCGGCGGACGGGTGACCGCCACGACCCTATAGCCTCGGCGCCCCCGCGGGCGCGTCCTCCACGTCCCGGCGCCGGTGCTGGCAGACTGTGGCCATGAAGTCCCGTGTGCTCGTGGTCGACGACGACACTGCCCTGGCCGAGATGATCGGCATCGTCCTGGAGTCGGAGGGGTTCGAGCCGACGTTCTGCGCGAACGGGGACGAGGCCGTCGGGCTGTTCCGGTCGGTCCAGCCCGACCTCGTGCTCCTCGACCTGATGCTGCCCGGCAAGGACGGCATCGAGATCGCCCGGGAGATCCGCGGCGAGTCGGGCGTGCCCATCATCATGCTCACGGCCAAGACGGACACCGTCGACGTGGTGCTCGGCCTGGAGTCCGGTGCCGACGACTACGTGACCAAGCCCTTCAAGCCCAAGGAGCTCGTCGCCCGGGTCCGCGCCCGCCTGCGCCGCTCGGACGAGCCCGGGCCGGAGCGGCTGCGCATCGGCGACCTGGAGATCGACGTCACCGGGCACGCCGTGCTGCGCGACGGCGAGCGGATCGGCCTGACGCCGCTCGAGTTCGACCTGCTCGTCGAGCTCGCCCGCAAGCCGTGGCAGGTGTTCACGCGCGAGGTCCTGCTGGAGAAGGTGTGGGGCTACCGGCACAGCGCCGACACGCGCCTCGTCAACGTCCACGTGCAGCGCCTGCGCTCGAAGATCGAGAAGGACCCGGAGAACCCCGAGGTCGTCCAGACGGTGCGCGGCGTCGGATACAAGGCCGGTGCCGCCCGCTGAGGTGCGTGCGGCGGACGCGGGGCGCCGGACCCGGTCCGGTGCACCGGCCTCGGGCGGACAGCGGCCCCTGGCCGCCGGCGTGCGTGCGCTGGTCCGTCGCTGGCGCTCCTCCATGCAGGTGCGCGTCGTCGCCTCGGCGCTCGCGCTCGGGGTGATCGTCGTCGCCGTCCTCGGCGTCTACCTGTCCTACTCCGTGCGCGACGGGCTGTTCGAGCAGCGCGTCGACCAGATCGAGGCCGAGAACGTCGCGCTGGTGGAGGAGGCGCAGTCGCGGTTCAGCGCCTCGACCGCCACGACCATCGGCGAGCAGCAGTCCCTCCTCGGGGACGTCATCCTCGGGCTCAGCGCCGCCGGGTCGAGCGCGCAGGACTACTTCCTGCGCCAGGCGCCCGGGCAGGGGCTGCCCCTGGTCGACCCCTCCTCGCGTCAGGACCTGTCGGTCGACGACCTGGTCAGCGACGAGCTGCGGGAGGCCACCCTCGCCACCGACGGCCACGTCATGCAGTCCGTGCTCATCCCCGCCGAGTACTCCGGGACCGGCCAGGCCGAGCCGGGCCTCGTCTTCGGTGCCACGGTCGAGCTGGCCTCGGCCGGCGTCTTCGAGCTGTACGCCCTGTACTCCCTCGCCTCCCAGGAGGAGACCCTGCGGTTCGTCCAGCGCACCCTCGCGGTCGGGGCGGTGGTGATCCTGGCGATGATCGGGCTGCTCACCTGGACCGTGACCCGCCAGACCGTCGTGCCCGTGCGGCGCGCGGCGACGGCGGCCGCCCGGCTCGGCGAGGGCCATCTGGACGTCCGCGTGCCCGGCTCGAAGGGCCAGGACGAGATGGCCACCCTGGCGCGCACGTTCAACGAGATGGCGGCGAGCCTGGAGGACCAGATCGCCCGCATGGAGGAGCTGTCGGCCTCGCAGCGCCGGTTCGTCTCCGACGTGTCCCACGAGCTGCGCACCCCCCTGACGACGGTGCGCATGGCCGGCGAGGTCATCTACGGCGCCCGCGACGACCTGGAACCCGCGGCCCGGCGGTCCGCCGAGCTGCTGCAGAACCAGCTCGACCGGTTCGAGGACCTGCTGACCGACCTGCTGGAGATCAGCCGGTTCGACGCCGGGGCCGCGGTGCTGGACGTGGAGCACCGCGACGTGCGCGACGTGGTCACCGCCGTCGTCGACACCGCCGGCCCGCTGGCCGAGCGCAAGGACGTCTTCCTCTCGGTGGACATGCCCGGCGAGGCGGTCCGCGCCGACATCGACCCGCGGCGCGTCGAACGCATCCTGCGCAACCTCGTCGTCAACGCGATCGAGCACGCCGAGGGCAAGCCCGTGGAGGTCACCGTCGGCGCCGACGACGAGGCGGTCGCCGTCGTCGTGCGCGACCACGGGGTGGGGCTGACCCCCGACGAGCTCAACCGTGTCTTCGACCGCTTCTGGCGGGCCGACCCGGCCCGCGCCCGCACCACCGGGGGCACGGGGCTGGGCCTGGCGATCTCCCTCGAGGACGCCCGCCTGCACGCCGGCACCCTGCAGGTCTGGGGCGTCCGCGGGCAGGGCGCCAGCTTCCGGCTGACCCTGCCGCGGCGCGCCGGCATCCGCCTGACCGGCTCGCCCCTGCCGATCGAGGGGCCGTCACGGCAGCACGGCCGGCACGTGCCGACCGGGCAGATCCCGGTGGTCAACCCGGTCACCGGTCCGACGCCGACGGCCATCCCGGACCTGCCACCCGCCGAGGAGGACGCCCGATGACCACCCAGGCCCCGCCCCGCCGGTCCCGGCGCGGCACCGCCGTCGCCGTCGTGCTCGCCGCCGCCCTGGCGCTGGTGGGCTGCGCCTCCATGCCCACCTCCGGCGGCGTCGTCGAGGGCACGGCCGAGGTGGCCGCCCCGGGCGAGGTCGGGTTCGACGTGCAGGGGCCCGCCAGCGGGGCGGACCCGATGCAGCTCGTCCAGGGATTCGTCAACGTCGCCCAGCTCGGCCCGGCCTCGACGAGCACGTTCAACGTGGCCCGCGAGTACGTCACGCCGGCGGCCTGGAACGCCTGGGACCGGGCCTCGCGGGTGCTGGTGCTGTCGGAGTACCCCGAGTGGGAGGTCGCCGCGTACGAGGAGGACGCGACCACCACGACGGTCAGCGGCGAGGCGATGGTGGTGGCCACGCTCGACGAGGCGGGGGTGTACTCCGAGCTGCCGGAACCCAGCCCGGTCGACGTGTCCTACGAGCTGTCCCGGGACGGCGGCGAGTGGCGCATGAGCGGCCTGGACGACGGCCTGCTCGTGCTCCAGACCCTGTTCGGGTACGCCTTCCACCGCACCACGCTGTACTACCCCACGCCCGACCGGCGCTGGTGGGTCCCGGACGTGCGCTGGTACCCGGAGCAGGCGTGGCGCACCACCGCCAGCCAGCAGATCCTGGCCGGGCCGCCCCCGCCGCTGGTGCAGTCCGCGATCTCCGTCGTGCCCGAGGGCACGGCGCTCGCGATCGACGCCGTGACCGTGGACGACGAGGGCGTCATCGACGTGTCGGTGACCTCCGCGATCACCAGCGCCCCGGCCGACGACCGGGCCCTCCTGGTCGCCCAGCTCGAGGAGACGTTGCGCGAGGGCGAGGGGCGCAGCGTCGAGCTCTCCGAGGGCAGCAGCCCGCTGGCGGTCGAGGCCGCCACCGAGACGCCGTCGCACCCGGTCACGCTGGGTGACGCGGTGGCGGTGCTGGAGGGCGACGACGGCGAGCCCGCCCTGCGCCGGGTGGTGGGCACCGAGCTGACCGACCTCGAGCAGCCCGTCCGGCTGGGCGACCTGACGCCGACGGGCGTGGGCGTCGGACCCGACGACGGTCCCGTCGTCGTGCGCGCCGGCGACGACCGGTTGTTCCGGCTCTCCGCGGACGCCCCGCCCGCCCTGCTGCTGCGGGGCGACGACCTGCTGGCGCCGTCGGTGGACCGGTTCGGCACCGTGTGGACGGCGGTGGACGGCCGAACGTGGGTCGCGCTGGAGTCGGGGGAGTCGTTCGCGCTCGACGTCGAGTGGCTCGCCGACGCGCAGGTCCGGTCGTTGCGGGTGTCGCCCGAGGGGGCGCGGATCGCGGTGGTCGCCGACGGCGCCGACGGCCCGGAGGTGTGGGTGGCCGCCGTGGAGCGGGACGCCGACGACGTCCCCACCGGGCTGTCCGTCCCGGTCCGGGTCGGCGCTCCCGTCCCGTCGGTCGCCGCCGTCGACTGGTACGAGGAGACCACGCTGGTGCTGCTGGGCCGCAACCCCGACGGGACGCGGTCGCCCTACCTGGCCGGGATCGGCGGTCTCGCCGGGTCGGCCGGCGGGGCGTCGCGGGCGCTGGTGACGCCGTCGGGCCCGCAGGCGCTCGCCTCGGGCGTGGGCGCGAGCCCGCTGCTCGTCCTCGACTCGGGCGGGGTGCTGTCCGTGCGGCAGAGCTCCGCGCTGTGGCCGTCGGTGGCGACCGGGGTGCGGGCCGCGGCCTACCCCGGCTGAGGCGGCCCGCCCACCCCCGGTGTGCGGCCGTCCCCAGGCGTGGCCGGGACGACGGCGGTGCGCGGTGCCGGTCCGACACGCTCGGCAGGTGCCGACCGACCCTCCCCGCCCGCCGTCCCGGGAGCGCCCACCGCCCCCGGCGGCGACGGTGGCGCTGCGCTCGCTGGCGCGGCTCGTGGTGCCCGTCTCCTGCGCGGGGTGCGGGCTGGACGACGTGCCGCTGTGCGACCGGTGCGGCGCCGCGTTCGACGGCGCGCCGTGGCGGGCCGAGGCCGACGCCCCGCGGCTGGACCGCCTCGACGGGGTGCCGCCCCTGCCGGTCTGGGCGCTCGGCGTGTGCACGGGCAGCACCCGGGAGACGGTCGTCGCGTGGAAGGACCGCGACCGGGCCGACCTGGACCGCGTCCTCGGCACCGCGGTGCGGCGCGCGGCGGTGGCGCTCGCGCCCGACCTGCGGGCGGCGTCCGCCGGTCGGGTGACGGTCGTGCCGGCGCCGTCCTCGCCCGGCTCCCGGCGTCGGCGGGGCCGTGAGCCGACCGCGGTCCTGGCCGCCGCCGTCGCGGACGGCCTGCGGTCGGCGGGGGTGCCGGCCGCCGTCGCGGGCGCGCTGGTCCGACGGCGGCGCACGGCGGACCAGGCCGGCCTCTCGGCACGGGCCCGCGGCGCCAACCTGCTCGGTGCGGTGGCCGTCCGACGCCGGTACCGGGCCGCCGTGCCCTCCGCGGGGACGTGCCTCCTGGTCGACGACGTGCTCACCACCGGGGCGACGCTCGCGGCTGCGGAGCGGGTCCTGGAGGCCGCCGATGCCGCCGTCGTCGGCGCCCTCGTGCTCGCCGCGACCCCGCCGCCGGGCACCGTCACACCCTCGGCACGCGACGCGGGGGACGCCTCCGGTTCTCCTGACGGACACCGTGGGTTAGCCTAGGAATCCGACGGTGGAAGGCCCCGGAGACCGGGCCCGACGCTGCAGACCGCGAGCGGGTCGGACGGCGTCCGACGACCGGGAGGTGGTGCCATCACCGGCACCAGCAACGGTGCCCGGACCAGTGAGACCGGGCCGCCCGCGGGACTGCGAGCGGCCCCACGACGAAGTGGAGCACACGATGGAGATCATCGTCGTCGGTAGGCACACGGACGTGACGGACAGGTTCCGTCAGCACGTGGAGGACAAGCTCGGCAAGGTCACGCAGTTCGCCCCCAACGCGCGGCGCGTCGACGTCGCGGTCACGCACGAGAAGAACCCGCGGCTCGCCGACCAGAGCGAACGGGTCGAGCTGACGGTGCGGGCCAAGGGGCCGGTGATCCGGGCGGAGGCCGCCGCGGACGACCGGTTCGGCGCCCTGGACCTCGCGATGGACAAGCTCAACGAGCGTCTGCGCCGGTCCCGCGAGCGGAGCAAGGAGCACCGCCGCCGCACCCCCGTCACCCCCGCCGTGGACGTGCGCCCCTACGACGAGATGCTCGCCGCTCAGCCCGAGCCCGAGCCCGAGCCGGCGACCCTGGAGTCCCCGGGCGACGCGGTGGAGCACCAGCTCGGTGACTCGCCCGTCGTGATCCGCCAGAAGCTGCACACCGGCGAGCCCATGGCGGTCGACGAGGCCGTCGAGCGGATGGAGCTCGTGGGCCACGACTTCTTCCTCTTCATCGACAAGGAGTCCGCGCGCCCGGCGGCCGTCTACCGGCGCAAGGGCTGGACCTACGGCGTCATCGAGCTCGACACCACCTGCAGCGGTGTGGAGCCGGTCTCCTCGCTGACCTAGTCCGGACCGCGCGGGTGGGGGCGGGGAGCGCCACGCGCTCCCCGCCCCCACCCGCGCGGCGACCGCCCCGCCCCCGCCCCGCGAGGTACCTCCCGCGAGGTAGGCCAACCCCCCGCGAGGTAGGCGAACTTCCCGCGAGGTAGGCGAACTTCCCGCGAGGTAGGCGACCTGGCCGCGAGGTAGGCGAACTTCCCGCGAGGTAGGCGAATCTCCCGCCAGGTAGGCGTGTCGGTGGCGCCCGGCAGGATCGGGTCCGTGCAGACGCTGACGAAGTCCGAGGCGCGCCGGGCCGCGCTGCGAGCACAGGGCGTGGACCGGTCCAGGACTGCCGCGCCGGTCACGATGCGCCACCTGACGCGCACCGTCGACCGGATCAACCTCCTGCAGATCGACTCCGTCAACGTCCTGGCGCGCGCCCACCTGGTGCCCCTGTACTCGCGTCTGGGCCCGTACGACACCGCGCTGCTCGACCGCGCCGCGGGCCGTGCCCCACGCCGCCTGGTCGAGACGTGGGCGCACGTGGCCTCCTACGTCCCCGCGACCACCTACCCGCTGCTGGAGTGGCGGCGTCGTGCCTACCAGAAGGAGGCCTGGTCCTCGATCTCGGCCGTGCCGCGGGCGCACCCCGTCGAGCTCGAGCTGGTGCGCGCGCTCGTGACCGAGCGCGGACCGATCACCGCTGCCGCCCTCCACGACGCCCTCGAGCGGCGGGGCGACGTCTCACCGCGGTCCCGGGGCGAGTGGGGCTGGAACTGGACCACGGCGAAACGGTGCCTGGAGTTCCTGTTCTTCACCGGCGAGGTCCTCTCGGCGTCCCGCAACGCCGCCTTCGAGCGGCGCTACGACCTCGCCGAACGGGTGCTGCCGCCGTCGGTGCGGCACGCGCCGCCGGTGGCCGACGACGACGCCGTGCGCCGGCTGCTGGAGCTCGGCGCCCGTGCCCACGGCGTCGGGACCGCCCGCTGCTTCCAGGACTACTTCCGCGTCACCGGTCCGGCGGCGCGGCGAGCGCTGGCCGAGCTCGTCGAGGAGGGCACGCTGGAGCCCGTCGAGGTCGAGGGATGGGCTGCGCGGACCTACCGGCACCGCGACGCCGTGGTCCCGCGGACGGTCTCCGCCGCCACGCTGCTGAGCCCGTTCGACCCCGTGGTCTGGGAACGTCGCCGGCTCGAGGCCCTCTTCGACGTCTACTACCGCATCGAGATCTACGTGCCCGCCCCGAAGCGCACGCTCGGCTACTACGTCCTGCCGTTCCTGGAGGGCGAGGACGTCACCGCGATGGTCGACCTCAAGGCTGACCGGGCCGCCGGAGTGCTGCAGGTCGCCGCCGCCCACGGCACCGCGCACACCGGCCCGGATACCGCGTCGGCGCTCGCCGCCGAGCTGGCGACGCTCGCGGCCTGGCTGGGTCTCGAGCGGATCGTGGTGCGGCCCGTGGGTGACCTCGCCCGGGCGCTGGACGCCGAGGTCGCCCGGTAGGCTCCAACCCCCGGCCCGGGCACCCGGCGAGATCCGACCGTGGGTCGAACGTAGGATCGCCGCAGGGAGAGGGGGGACGAGTGGACGTCGTCGCGCTGTACCTGGGCGTCGCCTTCGCCGGCGGCGTGCTCGCCACGCTCGTGCGCCTGCCCCCGCTGGTCGGGTTCCTCGCCGCAGGGTTCGCGCTGGCCGCCGCCGGCGCACCGGAGATGCCGGGCCTGCACGTGCTGTCCGAGGTGGGCGTGGCCCTGCTGCTGTTCACGATCGGTCTCAAGCTCGACGTGCGTTCGCTGCTGCGCCGCGAGATCTGGGGCACGACGGCGGTCCACATGGCCGTGTCCGTCGCCCTCGGCGTGGGCTTCCTCGGCCTGCTGGGCCTGGTCGGCACGTCGCTCGCCGCGGGGGAGTCGTGGCGCACGATCGCGCTGATCGCGTTCGCGCTGTCCTTCTCCTCGACGGTTTTCGTCGTCAAGGTCCTCGAGGACCGGTCGGACGCCACCAGCCTGTACGGGCGGATCGCGATCGGCATCCTGGTGGTCCAGGACGTGGTGGCCGTGGTGTTCCTGGCGGTGGCCGAAGGCCGCGTGCCGAGTCCGTGGGCGCTGGCGCTGCTCGCGTTCCTCCCCGGGCGCAGGCTGCTCCACCTGCTGTGGGACCGGCTCGGGCACGGCGAGCTCCAGGCGCTCTTCGGGGTGGCGATGGCGCTCGGGCCCGGGTTCTTCCTGTTCGAGCACCTCGGCCTGTCCGGGGACCTGGGGGCGCTCATCATGGGCGCCCTGCTGGCCTCGCACCCGAGCGCCGGCGAGATGTCGCGCTCGCTCATGACGTTCAAGGACCTCATGCTGGTCGCGTTCTTCCTCGAGATCGGCCTGCACGGGACGCCCGAGGCCGGGCACGTGGGGCTGGCGCTGGGCCTGCTCCTGCTGCTGCCGGTGCAGGCAGCCGTGTTCGCCGTCGTGCTGTGGATGCTGCGGCTGCGCCGGCGCACGGCGTTCCTCACGGGACTGGCGCTCGGCAACTACTCGGAGTTCGGGATCATCGTGGCCGTGGTCGGCGCGGAGGCCGGGTGGCTGGCGGAGGACTGGGTCATCGTGGTCTCGCTTGCGGTGGCCGCCAGCTTCGCGCTGTCGTCGGTGGTCAACCGGCGCGGCGTCGAGCTCGCCTCGTGGCTGACCAGGTTCCTGCCGGCGAAGGACCCCACGACCCTGCACCCCGACGACCGGGTGGTCGACGTCGGTGCCACCGACGCGCTCGTGCTCGGCCTGGGCCGGGTGGGTTCGGCGACGTGCGCGAAGCTGCGCGACGAGTACGGGCTCGGTGTCGTCGGCGTGGAGCACGACCAGTCCCGCGTGACGGCGCTGCGCGACGAGGGGTTCGAGGTGGTGCGGGCCGACGCCACCGACCTGGAGTTCTGGGCGCGGGTCAAGCGGGCGGGGCGGGTCCGGCTGGCCGTGCTGGCGATGCCGTTCCACAACGCCAACCTCATCGCGCTGTCCCGGCTCCAGGACGCCGGGTTCGAGGGCTACGTGGCCGCGATCGCGCGGTACGACGACGACGCCGACGAGCTGCGTCGCCACGGGGCGCACGCCGTGTTCCACCTCTACGGGGCGGCCGGCGCGGAGCTCGCGGACCGGGCGGCGGAGGTGCTCGCCACCGGTCGTTGAGGCGGCGGCCGCCGCTCCGCCGTCGGGCACCCCCGCACGTCCCCGGCGGCCCGCGCGGCGTCGTGCACGGGCGCGGGGACGTTCGTCGGCCGCGAACCTGGCCCCGAGCAGCGGCGCGGAGGAATAGGATGACGGGTGGTGCGACCGGACGGCGGCGTCGTCGGACGGCACCGACCGACGGGCCCGGGGTCGTTCCCGGGCACCACCGACACGGGAGAAGTGCGTGCCTGCCATCCTCGAGAAGATCCTCCGCATCGGCGAGGGCCGGACCCTCAAGAAGCTGACCGCGCTCGCCGAGCAGGTGAACCAGCTCGAGTCGAGCTTCACCGAGCTCAGCGACACCGAGCTGCAGGAGGAGACGGACCGGTTCAAGGAGCGGCTGGAGCACGGGGCGTCGCTCGACGAGCTCCTGCCCGAGGCGTTCGCCACCGTCCGCGAGGCGGCGCGCCGCACGCTCGGCCACCGGCACTTCGACGTCCAGCTCGTCGGCGGGGCCGCGCTGCACCAGGGCAACATCGCCGAGATGAAGACCGGTGAGGGCAAGACGCTGGTCGCCACCACGGCCGCCTACCTCAACGCCCTGACGGGCAAGGGCGTGCACGTCATCACCACGAACGACTTCCTCGCCCGGTACCAGGGCGAGCTGATGGGCCGTGTCTACCGGTTCCTCGGGATGAGCACCGGCATCATCGTCTCCGGGCAGACGCCGGACGAGCGCCGCGAGCAGTACGCCGCGGACATCACCTACGGGACCAACAACGAGTTCGGGTTCGACTACCTGCGCGACAACATGGCGTGGTCGCCGGACGACCTGGTCCAGCGCGGCCACCACTTCGCGATCGTGGACGAGGTCGACTCCATCCTCATCGACGAGGCACGGACGCCGCTGATCATCTCCGGGCCCTCGTCGGGCGACTCCAACCGCTGGTACGTCGAGTTCGCCAAGGTGGTCAAGCGGCTGCAGCGCGAGACCGACTACGAGGTCGACGAGAAGAAGCGCACCGTCGGCATCCTCGAGCCGGGGATCGCGAAGATCGAGGACTACCTCGGCATCGACAACCTGTACGAGTCGCTCAACACGCCCCTGATCGGGTTCGTCAACAACGCCATCAAGGCCAAGGAGCTGTTCAAGCGCGACAAGGACTACGTCGTGCTCAACGGCGAGGTCATGATCGTCGACGAGCACACCGGGCGCATCCTCGCCGGCCGCCGGTACAACGAGGGCATGCACCAGGCCATCGAGGCCAAGGAAGGCGTGCAGATCAAGGCGGAGAACCAGACGCTCGCCACGATCACGCTGCAGAACTACTTCCGTCAGTACGAGAAGGTCGCCGGCATGACCGGTACGGCCGAGACGGAGGCCGCGGAGTTCCAGGGCACCTACAAGCTCGGCGTGGTGCCCGTCCCGACGAACAAGCCGATGATCCGCATCGACCAGCCGGACCTCGTGTACAAGGGCGAGGAGGGCAAGTTCAACGCGGTCGTCGAGGACATCGTCGAGCGCCACGCCAAGGGCCAGCCGGTGCTGGTGGGCACCACCAGCGTCGAGAAGTCCGAGCTGCTGTCGAAGCTGCTGAAGAAGGCCGGTGTCCCGCACGACGTGCTCAACGCCAAGGAGCACGACCGCGAGGCCGCCATCGTCGCCCAGGCGGGGCGCAAGGGCGCCGTGACCGTCGCGACGAACATGGCCGGTCGCGGCACCGACATCATGCTCGGCGGCAACGCCGAGTTCACCGCCGTCGCGGAGATGGCGGCCCAGGGCTACGACTCGACCGAGGACCCGGAGGCGTACGAGGAGGCCTGGCCCGAGGTGCTGGCCAAGGCCGAAGAGTCCGTGAAGGCCGAGCACGAGGAGGTCGTCGCGCTCGGCGGTCTCTACGTGCTGGGCACCGAGCGCCACGAGTCGCGCCGCATCGACAACCAGCTGCGCGGCCGTTCCGGCCGTCAGGGCGACCCGGGCGAGTCCCGCTTCTACCTGTCGATGCAGGACGACCTGATGCGGCTGTTCAACTCGGGTCTGGCCGAGTCGATGATGGGCCGCGCCGGCTTCCCCGACGACCTGCCGCTCGAGTCGAAGATGGTCACGCGCGGCATCCAGAGCGCGCAGTCCCAGGTCGAGGCGCGCAACTTCGAGATCCGCAAGAACGTCCTGAAGTACGACGACGTCCTGGCGCGCCAGCGCACCGTCATCTACGACGAGCGGCGCCGCGTGCTCGAGGGCGAGGACCTGCACGAGCAGATCCAGCACTTCCTCACCGACGTGGTCACCGCGTACGTGGAGGGTGCCGCCGACGACGGCAACGCGGAGGCATGGGACCTGGACGGGCTGTGGACGGCGCTGAAGTCCGTCTACCCGGTCTCCATCACCGTGGACGAGCTGCTCGAGGAGGCCGGCGGTCGCGAGCGTCTCACCAAGGAGATGCTGCTCGAGGAGCTGCTCTCCGACGCGCGGGTCGCCTACCAGGGCCGCGAGGAGGCTCTGGGCGAGGCCGCGATGCGCCAGCTGGAGCGCCGCGTGGTGCTGTCGGTGCTGGACCGCAAGTGGCGTGAGCACCTGTACGAGATGGACTACCTCAAGGAGGGCATCGGCCTGCGGGCGATGGCCCAGAAGGACCCGCTCATCGAGTACCAGCGCGAGGGCTTCCAGCTCTTCCAGGCGATGACCGAGGCCATCAAGGAGGAGTCGGTCGGCTACCTGTTCAACCTGGAGGTCCAGGTCAAGGAGGCCGGCGACTCGGCGCAGAGCGCGGACGGTCCGGCCGTCTCGGTCGCCTCCGCCGCGGCCGCGGCCGGATCGGCGGCGGGCCAGGTGGTGACGGCGTCGAGCCCGACCGTGGTGGGTGCGGACGCGGCCGAGGACGCCCCCGCAGCTCCGGCGGCTCCGGCCGAACCCGAGGCGGAGCCGGAGTCGGAGCCCGGTCCGGACGTGCCTGCGGCGTTCGGCGGGACCGAGGAGCCGGTGCTGGTGGCCAAGGGCCTCGAGACGCCCAAGCCGCCGCAGAACCTGCAGTACTCGGCGCCGAGCGAGGACGGCTCGACGACGCGTTCCGGTGACACGCAGGCCGCGCGTCGGGCTCTGCACGGCGAGGCGGCCGCGACCGAGGCGGACGGCCGTACCTTCCCGGGCACGCCCCGCAACGCCCAGTGCCCCTGCGGGTCGGGCAAGAAGTACAAGGTCTGCCACGGCGTGAACGAGTAGCGCCACTTTGTCGTCGTCGTGGGCGGGCGACCTGCGGCACTCCCTCGTGGAGCGCCGCAGGTCGCCCGCCCACGGTCGTGTCAGCCGAGCTCGAGGACGGTGACCCGCCAGATGCCACGCCGTGCCTCGAGCCGGACGGCGGCGGCCCGGACCCGCCCGGCGTCGTCGAGGACGACGGTGGCCTCGGCGGTCGTGTCGCCGAGCCGGACCATCCGGACCCGGCGCACCGTGACCGGAGGGGGCACCGTGCCGTCGGCCGTGGGACGGGTGAGCCGCGCACGCTCGGCGAGCTGGTCGTGCACGGTGGGGGAGACCCAGCGCGCGATCTGGGACGGCGCCCGGCTGCCGCGCAGCACGTCGACGGCGGCCCGCACGACGGCGCAGCACAGCGCCGTGGGATCCGGCAGACGCGTGTCGGCAGCCGGGTCCTGAGTCGGTACCGGGCGGCCGGTCGTCCGGTCGCCGGCCGGGGTCGTGGTGGGGCCGCCGACGCGCACGCGCCGGACCGGACCCGGGCGCCGGGGAGCGCGCGGGGGAGCGCCGGGCCGTCGGTCGCGCGGCGGTGCCGTGACCCGCAGGCGTCGCGGCGTCTCGCGGCGCTCGTCGGTGCCTGCGGGCGTGCTCTCGGGCGTCGTGGCGGTCATGGCGGGCCTCCGTGGGGCGTGGCTGTCGCGGAGCAGGTCGGGTCGGGCGCTCAGGGGGTCTGCAGGACCTGCCCGGGCAGGATGAGGTCGGGATCGGCGCCGATGGTGTCCCGGTTGGTCTCGTGCCACCGGGTGACCTCGCGCAGGACGTCGGCGGCACCGGCGTCGGCGGGCAGGTCGCGTGCGGCGATGTCCCAGAGCGTGTCGCCGTGGACGACGACGTAGGTGTCGTCGGCGACGTCGCGGGCGGGGCGGACGTCCACCGGCCGGACGTCGTCGGGGCTCTGGTCGACGGCGCTCTTGTCGTCCGAGGTCGGGGTGTCGGCGGTAGGTTCGGCGCCGTCCGTCCCGCCCGGTGCGGGCCGGACGAGGTCCGGCGTCGAGACGGTCTCCGCGCGGTCCGGCCGGTCCTCCGTGGCCCCGCTCTCGTGCTCGCTCCCGGACCCGCCGTCGGGCGCCGAGCTCTGCCATCCGAGGTCGAGGACGGCGGCGGGTGTCGGCGCGGGCGTGGGGCTCTCCGCCGCGGTGGCGGCCATCGGGGTGAGGGCGAGCCCGGTGCCGACGCCGACGCCGACCGCCCCGCGGGCGAGCCGACGGACGACGGCGGGCGCCCACGTGCCGAGCGCGGCGTCGACGGTGCGCCGCGCACCGGCGCCACGGGCTCCGCCGAACCGGGCGACGGCGACGCAGGCGGCCGCCACCAGGGAGGCGACCAGCACCCAGGCCGCGGCGACGCCGCCGGCCGTCAGGACGGCGAGCTCGACCCACCGGTCGATGCCGGTGAGCCGGGCCGCGGTGAGGTCACGGGGTGCGACGGCGAGCAGGCGCGACGAGAGGAGCAGCAGCGCGACGGCGGCACCCAGCGCGCAGGTCCCGAGGCCGCAGGTGCTGCGCAGCGGCCGGGCGGTGTGGTCTCTCATGAGGACGTCCTTGGCTGATCACGGTGGAGAGCATCCGATGCACCGTGGTGATGCATGTTGATGCTGTTTGATGTCCGATAGTGAACCGCACTCTGGCTCTCCTGTCCAGGGGACGGCATCCTGGACCGGGTCCCGCCGCCGACCGGGACCGGGAAGGACGTGACGATGAGTGCGGGACGTTCCCGCTGGGCCCTGCTGTTCGCCGACCTGGAGGCGCAGCTCGCCGCCGAGGAGGCGGCCGAGCGCGACGGCGCCGTCGCCGAGCTGACGCGCGCCGAGCAGGCGTCGGTGCCCCTCGCGGACCGGTTGCGGGCGGCCGCCGGGACGCAGGTCCGGTTCGACCTGCGCGACGGCGAGGCGGTCGAGGGCGTCCTGGCGCACGTGGCGGACGCCTGGTGCCAGCTCCAGGGGCGCGGCGCACGCGGGCCGGTGCAGCACGTGGTGCCGCTGGCGGCGGTGGTCGGCGTGGTGGGTCTCGGTCGGCACGGCGCGCCGTCGCGCTCGCGCACGGACGGGCTCGGCCTCGGCAGGGCCCTGCGGGGCCTGCAGCGCGACCGCGCCCGGGTGCAGGTGTGCACGACGGCGGGGCGTGTCGTGGGCAGGATCGCCCGGGTGGGCGCGGATCACCTGGACGTCGAGGAGCTGGACCGTGCGCGTCCGGCCGTCCGGGTCGTGCCGTTCGCCGCGCTGGTCCGGGTCAGCGAGGCGTGAGGGGCTAGAGCTCGCCGGAGGCGATGCGCTCGCGGGTGCGCGTGTACTGGCGGTCGATGTACTCCTCGAGCTTGGACGCCTCGACGCGCCAGACCTTCTTGGGGCCCACCTGGATCGCGGGCAGCTCGCCCGACCGCACGAGCGAGTAGGCCTGCGTCGCGGAGATGCTGAGCATCTCCTGGACCTCGGCGAGGGAGAGGAAGCGGGCCGTCATGCGTCCATCCTCCCACAGGGGTGCGTTATCACCCCTGTTGTCCACAGATGATGGCGTCGGGTGTGCGCTCCACGGGCATCGTCCCGGATGATGGATCGCCCCGACTCCTCGGCGTGCGCCGCCGCTAGTCTGCCCACGCCTGCCGGACCATCCCGCCCGCCGGTCGCGACGTCGCTTCCGGCCGATCCGAAGGACCGCCCGTTGAGCAACGAAGCACTCCCGGCCCGTACCGCCCCGCGGCTGCGCCGCCCCACCTGGCGCGACCCCCGGCTCGTCGTGGGCGTCGTGCTGGTCGCCCTCGCCGTCGCCCTCGGCGCGTGGGTGGTGTCCAGCGCCGACCGCACCGTCGGCGTCTACGCCGCCGCCGACACCCTGACCCCCGGCGAGCCCGTCGACACGAGCCTGCTGCGGGTCGTCGACGTGAACCTGGGCGCCGAGCAGGAACGCTACCTGCGCGCCGACGCCACCCTGCCCGACGACCCGGTGGCACTGCGCGTGGTCCCCGCCGGCGAGCTGGTCGCGCTCACCGCCGTCGGAGACGCCACGGCGGTCGAGGTCCGCTCGGTGGCCGTGCCCGTCTCGTCCGGGCTGTCGGAGCGGATCCGGCCCGGCGCCGTCGTCGACCTGTGGTTCGTGCCGGAGGCCCCCGCGGGGGAGTCCGACGCTCGCCAGGAGCCGGAACCGCTGGTGGCCGGCGTCGTCGTCGAGCAGGTGGACGTCAGCGAGAGCGGCCTCGTCGTCGCCGACCGCGGCACGCTGCACGTCCTCGTCGGCGACGGCGACCTGCCCCCGGTGCTCGCCGCGCTGGGTGCCCGTGGGTCCGTGGCCGTCGTCCCCGTGGCCGGCACCTGATGGCGGGGCCCACGACGGTCCTGTGCGCGGTGCACGGGCCGTCCGAACCCGACGTCGTGCTCACGCTCGAGGCGCCGGGCGCCCGCACGTCGGTCACGCGCCGCTGCGGCGACGTCACGGAGCTGCTCGCGGCGTCGGCCGCAGGTGCCGGGACGGTGGCCGTGGTCGCGGCCGACCTCCCCGGACTCGACCGGGAGACGGTCGGGCGCCTGCACGCCGCCGGGACCCGGGTGGTGGCCCTGGTCGACGACGGCCCGCTCGAACGCGTCGAGGCGCTGGGCGTCGACGCCGTCGTCGACGGTCCTGACGACCCACGGTTCCTCGACGCGGTGCGCGACACGGCGCCGATCACCGACCCGTTGGCCACCGCGGAGCACGACCTGTCGACGCTGTCCGGGTTCGCGACGCCGGGGCTCGCCACCCCGCCCGGGTCCGTCGTCGCGGTCTGGGGTCCGGTCGGGGCTCCCGGGCGCACGACGACGGCGGTCGAGCTGGCGGCCGAGCTCGCCGGGCTCGGGCGTCGCTCGGGCCGTCGTCGCCGTCGACGCCGGGAGACCCGGGCGGCGGACCCGACGCTCCTGGTGGACGCCGACACCTACGGGTCGTGCGTGGCGGCGCGTCTCGGGCTGCTGGACGACGCGCCGGGGCTCGCTGCCGTCGCCCGGGCCGCGGGCCAGGGCACCCTCGACGTGGCCGCGCTCGCCCGGCACGCCCCGGTGGTGGAGGGCCACCTGCGGGTCCTGGCCGGGATCACACGAGCCTCGCGGTGGCCCGAGCTGCCCGCGAGCGCGCTCGAGGTGGTCCTCGAGCGGGCCCGATCGCTGGCCCGCTGGACGGTGGTCGACTGCGGCCCGGTCCTGGAGCTCGACGAGCTGCTGATGTACGACACGCACGCCCCGCAGCGCAACGCCGCGACCCTGGCCGCCCTGCAGGCCGCGGACGTCGTGGTCGTCGTCGGTGCGGCCGACCCGATCGGTATCCACCGCCTGGTGCGTGCCCTGGAGGACCTGGCCGAGGTGCCGGTGCCCGTGCCGGGACGGCGGGTCGTGGTGGCCAACCGGGTCCGGGCCTCGGCGGTCGGTGCGGACCCGTCCCGTGCCGTGGCCGAGGCGCTGGACCGCTACGGCGGGGTCGACGAGCTCCACCCCGTGCCCGACGACGGCCCGGCCCTCGACGCGGCTGTCCTGGCGGGACGGACCCTGGCCGAGCATGCTCCGACGTCGGCGGCACGCGAGGCGTTCGCCGACCTGGCGGCGCACGTGCGCGAGCAGGTACCCGTCCCGGTGGCGTGATCTCGTCCCGGGCGGCGCGGGTCGCGGGCCGCGCGGAGGCGTCGCGCCCGGCACACTAGGGCCATGCGCATCTACGTGCCCGCGACCCTCGACGAGCTCGACGCCGCCACCGTGACCTCGCACGGCGCCCGCTGGGACCTGCCGGCCCGCCGGGTCCACGCCGTGACCCCCGCCCTCGAGGCGACGTTGGCGGACGAGGACGACGAGGGACGCGAGTACGCCGCCTTCCTCGCTGCTGCCGACGACTCGCTCGCCCTGGTCGCCGGTGGCGGGGCCCTGCCCGCACGCGTGGTCGTCTCGCTCGACGTGCCCGACGGGGCGGTGACCCCCGGTGCGCACCCTCCGGCCGGGGAGGCCACCGCCCCGTCGTCGGTGGACGCCGGACCGGCGCCCGACGCCCGGGTCGTGGCGGTGCACGTCGACGAGCCCGAGGCCGCCGAGGACGTCCGCGCCGTGCTCGCGGTCGCGGACGGCGACGACGACGAGGCGCTCGCGGACGCGGTCCAGCGGGTCACCGACCGGGACCTGCTCTGGTACGACCCGACCGAGATCGGCCAGATCCCGCGCCCCTGACCCCGGGGCGCGAGCGGCGCGTCAGCCGAGGTAGACCATCGCCTTGTCGTGCAGCAGTCCGTTGGTGGCCACGGCGTTGCCGCCCCAGGGGCCGTCGGTGCCCTCGAGCGAGGTGAACCGGCCCCCGGCCTCGACGACGATCGGTACGAGCGCGGCCATGTCGTACAGCTCGAGCTCGGGTTCCGCGGCGATGTCCGCCGCGCCCTCGGCCACCAGCATGTAGGACCAGAAGTCGCCGTAGCCGCGCGTGCGCCAGCACTCGCGGGTCAGGTCGAGGAACCCGTTGAGCTTGTCGCGCTCCTCCCAGCCGTCCAGGGAGGAGTAGGCGAACGAGGCGTCCCCGAGCGACGAGACGCCGGAGACGTGCATCCGGGTGGCCGCGGCGATGGACTTGCCCGTCCAGGCGCCCGACCCCTTGGCCGCCCACCAACGCCGTCCCAGCGCCGGGGCGGAGACGAGACCCATGACGACGTCGTCGCCGTCGGCGAGCGCGATGAGCGTCGCCCACACGGGCACGCCGCGCACGAAGTTCTTCGTGCCGTCGATGGGGTCGATGATCCAGCGGCGCGACCCGGAGCCGGCCTCGCCGAACTCCTCGCCGACGATGGCGTCACGCGTGCGGGCGCGGGCGAGCTGGGCGCGGATGAACTCCTCGGCGCCGCGGTCGGCGTCGGAGACCGGCGTCTGGTCCGGCTTGGTCTCGACGTGGAGGTCGACCGCGCGGAACCGGGACATCGTCATCGAGTCCACCTGGTCGGCGATCACGTGGGCCAGGCGCAGGTCGTCCTCGTACGTGCGCCCGTGCCCGGAGGTGCTGGGAGTCTGCTGGAAGGAGGCCACCCTCACACGCTAGCGGTCCTGACCCGCGGGAGCGGCTGAACGCCGCGCTTCGGACAGGTGTGTCGGGACCGGCGCGCCGGGTATCCCGTCGGCGACCGGTCCCGACACCTGTCACCACCCGCTGAAGAAGGCCCTGATGTCGTCCGCGAGGAGCTGCGGTTCCTCCATGGCGGGGAAGTGGCCTCCCTCGGTGAACTCGCTCCAGTGCGCGATCGCCCGCGACGGGTCCAGAACACGGCGCACGAGCGGGTGAGCGTCGAACACGGCCCATCCGGACGGGACGTCGGACGGCACGGGCGGTTCGGGCTCCGCGTGCTCGGCCTCGAAGTAGAGCTGTGCGCTCGAGGCCCCGCCACGGGTGAACCAGTAGAGGGCGATGTTGGTCAGCAGCTGGTCGCGGTCGACCGACGTGTCGGGCGTGCGGTCGACGCCCCGGGCGCGGGTCCGGAACTTCTCGGCGATCCAGGCGAGCTGCCCGACCGGGGAGTCGGTGAGCGCCGGGCCGATGGTGTCCGGACGGTAGCGCTGCATCGCGAGGTAGCCGTGGTCGGTGGCGTGCTCGGTGCGCACCGCGTCGAGCTGGGCGCGCTCGTCCTCCGTCAGGTCCTCGGGACACGGGAAGACGTCGCCCACCATCCCCAGGACCCTGCGGTCGCCGCCGAGGTGGGTGCCGATGACGCGCTCCGGGTAGGCCGCCGCGAGGTGGCCGGTGGTCCCGATACCCATGTCCGTGCCGTGCACCGCGAACTCCGCGTAGCCGAGGCGCGTCATGATCTCGGCGAAGGCGTCCGCCGTCCTGACGATCTCCCAGCCGGTCCCGGACAGCGGCGTGGAGAATCCGAACCCAGGCGGTGAGGAGACGACCACGTGGAAGTCGTCGGTCAGCAGCGGGACGAGGCGCTTGTACTCCACGAACGAGCCGGGCCAGCCGTGGTTCAGCAACAGCGGCGTGGCGGCCGGGTTCGCCGATCGTACGTGGACGACGTGGAAGGTCTGGCGGTCGACGACGGTCGTGAACTGGGCGAGCTCGTTGAGCGTGGCCTCCTGCGCGCGCCAGTCGAACTCGTCGCGCCAGTACTCGACGAGCTCCCGCAGGTAGGGCGTCGGGATGCCACGACTGAAGTCGTCGCGACCGGTGCGTCCGGGCACCGGGTGCGGCAGGCGGGCGCGCGCGAGCCGGTCGTGCAGGTCGTCCAGGTCGGCCTGGGGGATGTCGATGCGGAACGGGGTGAGCGTGGTGTTCTCGTCCATGTCCTCACGGTGCCATCGCATGCGGAAGAAGAGATTCCGCGATCGCTGGCATGATCGACGACATGCTCGCGACGTCCGCACGCCTGCTCGAGCTGCTCTCGTTGCTCCAGCTCCGGCGCCACTGGACGAGCTCCGAGCTGTCCGAGCGGCTCGGCGTGAGCACCCGGACGGTGCGGTCCGACGTCGGCAGGCTCCGGTCGCTCGGCTATCCGGTCGACTCGCGGCCAGGGGTTGCGGGTGGGTACCGGCTGGCCGCCGGGACGGCGATGCCGCCGTTGCTCCTCGACGATGACGAGGCGGTCGCGGTCGCCGCCGGGCTCGGTGCGGTGGCGACCGGCCGGCTCGGCGTCGAGGAGACGTCGCTCACCGCGCTCGCGAAGCTCGAGCAGGTGCTGCCTTCGCGGCTGCGCCGCCGTGTCGAAGCGGTCCGCGAGGCGACGAGCACCGTCCCGGGCGACCAGCCGCCTCTCGACCTCGCGGTCCTCGGTACGGTCGCGGCTGCGGTCCGCGGCCACGAGCGCCTCCGCTTCGAGTACACGAGCCGTGGTGGAGCGCAGACGGTGCGGCACGCCGAGCCACGGCGGCTGGTGAGCTGGGGGTCGCTCTGGTACTTGCTGGCATGGGACATCGACCGTCACGACTGGCGTGTCTTCCGCGTCGACCGCCTGGTCCCGAGCCCCCCGACCGGGGCACGGTTCCGGCCGCGCGAGATCCCGGGGGGTGACGCGGTGGCCTTCGTGGTCCGCCGCGTCAGCAAGGAGGCGTGGACCTATCGCGCTCGGGTCCTGGTGCACGCCCCTGCTGCCGTCGTCGTCGCGAAGCTCCGCATCCCGGCGGACGTCGAGGCGGTCGACGCGTCGACGTGTCGCCTCGAGCTGGGGTCGGACGACCCTGACGGCCTCGCACTCTGGCTGACACAGCTCGATGCGGACGTCGAGGTGATCGATGGCGACGAGCTGGCGCTCGCGTTCGATCGACTCGTCTCGAGGTTCCGCCGTGCGGCGGGCGGCTCCTTCTCGCGATGAGGCGGGGCGTTCCCCCTCAGTCGCGCGAGGCCAGCAGGCGGCGGAACGACGCGAGACGCGCTGCCCTGGCCTCTCGCTCGGTCTCGCCGTCGGCGGCCGCGACCCAGTCGTCCAGCGCGCAGTCCGGCGCGTCCTCGGCGTGGGTGCAGCCCCGCGGGCATTCCGCGGCCGCGGCGTCGAGGTCCTCGAACGCGGCCAGGAGGTGGTCGGTCTCGACGTGCGCCAGCCCGAAGGAGCGCACGCCGGGGGTGTCGATCACCCAGCCGTCGTGGCCGTCGTCGTCCACGGAGGAGTCCGGCCCCACGGGCAGCCGCAGGGCGACCGCCGACGTCGAGGTGTGCCGCCCTCGTCCGGTCACGTCGTTGACGTCCCCGGTCGCCCGCAGGGCGTCGGGCACCAGCGCGTTGATGAGCGTGGACTTGCCGACGCCGGAGTGGCCCACGAGCACCGACGTCCGCCCGAGCAGGTGCGAGCGCACGTCCTCGACGGTCTCGGGGGAGTCCCGGCGTGTCACGACGACCGACACCCCGATCGGCTCGTACAGCCCGCGCAGCTCGTCGGGGGAGGCGAGGTCGGCCTTGGTCAGGCACAGCAGCACGTCCATGCCGGCGTCGTAGGCGGCGACGACGCAGCGGTCGATCATGCCGGTGCGCGGCTCGGGCTGGGCGAGCGCCGTGACGACGACGAGCTGGTCGGCGTTGGCGACCACGATCCGCTCGTACGGGTCGGTGTCGTCGGCGGTGCGTCGCAGCGTGGAGGTCCGGTCGGTGATGCGCACGATGCGGGCGAGCGTGCCCTCGTGGCCGGTGGTGTCCCCGACGACGTCGACGCGGTCGCCGACGACCGTGCGGGTGCGCCCGAGCTCGCGGGCCTTCATGGCGAGGATCTCGCGCTCGTCGGGCCCGCCGTCGTCCACCACGAGCGTGTAGCGACCCCGGTCGATGCCCGTGACCAGGGCGGGGACGGCGTCGGCGTGGTCGGGTCGCTGCTTGGAGCGCGGCCGCGAGCCGTGCTTGGAGGGGCGCGCGAAGCGCTCGTGCTCGTCGCGGACCCGCCGGGCCATCAGGCCGGGTCCTCCGTGCGGCGGAGCATGCGCGCCCAGATGCGGTCGAACCCCGGAAGGGTCTTGGCGGTGGTGGCGACGTTCTCGACCTGGACGCCCGGCACCCGCAGCCCGAGCAGGGCAGCGGAGGTGGCCATGCGGTGGTCGGCGTAGGTGCGGAACACTCCGCCGTGCAGCGGGCGCGGGGTGATGACGAGCCCGTCGCGGGTCTCCTCGCACCGGCCGCCCAGCCGCGTGACCTCGGCGGCCAGCGCGGCCAGCCGGTCGGTCTCGTGGCCGCGCAGGTGCGCGATGCCGCGCAGGCGGCTGGGGGAGTCGGCCAGCGCGGCGAGCACGGCGAACGTGGGGGCGAGCTCGCCGGCGGCGCGCAGGTCGACGTCGATGCCGCGGATCTCGCCGGTCCCCGTCACGGTGAGCACGCCGTCGTCGAGCGAGGACGTGCCGCCCATCCGCTCCAGCAGCGCGGGGACCATGGCGCCCGGCTGGGTGGTCGACGTCGGCCAGCCCGGCACGCGCACCGTGCCGCCGGCGACGAGGGCCGCGGCGAGGAACGGTGCGGCGTTGGACAGGTCGGGCTCGACGCGCACGTCGCGAGCGGTGATCGGGCCGGGGGTGACCTGCCAGATGCCGTCGCGGGAGTCGTCCACGGCGACGCCGACCTCGCGCAGGGTGGCCACGGTCATGTCGATGTGCGGCAGGCTCGGCAGGGTGGTGCCGATGTGGCGCAGCGTCAGCGGCCGGTCGAACCGGGCGGCGGCCAGCAGCAGCGCGGAGACGAACTGCGAGGAGCCCGAGGCGTCGATGTCCACCGCGCCGCCGGCGACGTGGCCGCGACCGTGCACCGTGAACGGCAGGTGCGCCGGGCGGTCGCCCTCGGGGCCGGTGACGCGCACCCCGAGGGTGTGCAGGCCGGCGAGCACCGGCTGCATCGGCCGGACGCGGGCCTCCGGGTCGCCGTCGAACCGGACGTCGCCGTCGGCCAGCGCGGCCACGGGCGGCAGGAACCGCATGACGGTGCCCGCCAGTCCGCAGTCGACGTCGACGTCCCCGGTGAGGGGGCCGGGCGTGACGTGCAGGGTGCTGGGGGAGTCGCCCTCGGTGACGGTGGCGCCGAGGGACCGCAGCGCGGCGATCATCAGGTCGGCGTCGCGCGAGCGCAGGGCGCCCTGCAGGGTGCCGGGGCCGTCGGCCAGGGCGGCGAGCACCAGCAGCCGGTTGGTCAGCGACTTGCTGCCGGGGACCTCGACCGTGGCGGCGAGCGCTCCGTCGGCGACGGGGGCGTCCCACAGGGGCAGGTCGGTCGAGGCAGGCGCGGTCGTCATGGTTCCGAGACTAGTTGACCCGGTCCGACGACGGTGCGCCCGTCCGGGGGTCAGGACACCGTGGCGGCGGCCTTCTCGGCGGAGGCCCTGGCGCTCTTGGCGGTGGCCTTGACGTCGTGCTTCGCGGCGCGGGTCGCGTGCTCCGCGGACCTCTTGGCCGAGGCGGCGGCGTGTTTGGCGGACGCGGTCGCGGACCGGCGGGCGTGCTTGACCGACGCCGTGGCCGACCTGCCGGCGTGCTCGGCCGACCGCCTGGCGGTGTCGACGGCGTGCTTGCCGGACTTCGTCGCGGACTCGACGGCATGCTTGCCGGACTTTTCGGCGGACTCGATCGCGTGCTTGCCGGACCGCTGGGCGGCGGTGCGCTTCTGGGAGATCCGGTAGCTCACGCCCGGGCGGCCCTCGAGGTCGATCCCCGCGATGACTGCCGCGCCGACGGCGCCGAGGTTGCGGACGAACTTGGCGGTCTTGTCCTTGCGCTCGTCGCCCTTGCTGGTGAAGGGCTGGTTGACCACGGCCAGGGGCGCGGACAGGGCGGCCAGCGCGAGCGCGGCCGTGCGGGGTGCGCGTCCGACGGCGAGGAGCACGCCGGCCAGCGCGGTGGCGGTGCCGTGGGCGCGGACCAGCAGCGAGACCTGCGTGTCGTCGAGCTTGTCGACGCCGAGCGCGTCGGTGACCGTGTCGGCGCCCTGGCGGGCGGCGTCGGTGTGCTCGGCCGGTCGCAGCGCGGTGGACACGCCGTCGTAGACGAACGGGGCGGCCAGCAGGGGGCGGGCGAGACGTCGCAGCAGCATGGCCCCACTGTGGCAGAGCGGCGCCGTGCATGCCTACCGATACGCGCCGGTTGACGCCGGGCGGCAGGTCCGCTCGGATGGGGGCATGTCTGCTCGCGTGCGGGGTGCCGGCCCGGTCACCGCTGCCCTGCTCACCGTCGTGGTGCTGGTGACGGGGGCGTGCTCCGGCGGTCGGGGCGGCGCGGTGCCCGACCCGCCGGCGGACGTCACGGGCGTCGTGTCCGACGTCGACTCCGCTGCAGGTCCCGCGTTGACGGGCGCGAGCGACGACTACTACGAGGGCATGGCCCTGCTCAGCGAGGAGACGATGGTCGTGGGCACCGACGGCAGGGAGGCGCCGCCCGAGTCCCTCGAGCCGGGCGCGGACGTCGAGGTCTGGGTCGCGGACGAGTGCGAGGAGTCCTCCCCGGTGCGGTGCGTCGTCGAGGTCGTGCGGATCGTCGGGTAGCGGGCCGGGTCAACCGGCGCCGACGTCCTCCCACCAGTCGCGGTGGGACCGCGGCGGGCGGCGCGTGCCGAGTCCGTCGCGGTGCACCGTGCGGGCGAGCGCGGCCAGCCAGGCGGCGCCGATCGCGAGGGCGAGGAGCAGCAGGAACAGGGTCATGGCAGTAATTCTTCAACCGTCGAGCAACTGCCACGAGTGGCCGAGATGCCATGCTTCATCGACATCCTGCCATCCGTGTGCCAGGCTGTGCCCATGATCGAGAAGGTGGCCGCCGTCGTCGTCCCCGGCGTCGCGCCGTTCGAGATGGGGATCGCCTACGAGGTCTTCGGTATCGACCGCCGCGACACCGGCGGGCCGACCTTCGAGTTCACGCTCTGCACCCCCGTGCCCGGGTCGGTGCCCACGAAGGGCGGGTTCGCGCTCCAGGTCGACGCCGGGCTCGAGGCCACCGAGGACGCCGACGTCGTCGTCGTGGTCGCCTACGACGTGCTGTCGGGCGACGGCGTCCCGGAGGTGCCGCCGTCGTACCTCGACGCCCTGTGCCGCGCCCACGCCCGCGGCGCGTGGATCCTGTCGCTGTGCTCGGGCGCCTTCGTCCTGGCCGCCGCGGGGCTGCTCGCCGGACGCCGCTGCACCACCCACTGGATGTTCGCCGACCGGCTCGCCGCCCTCGTGCCCGACGCCGACGTCGACCCCGACGTGCTCTACGTCGCCGACAGGCGGGTGCTCACCAGCGCCGGCACCGCCGCTGGCATCGACGCCGCCCTGCACCTGGTGCGCACCGAGCTCGGCGGCGAGGCGGCGCGTGCCGTCGCGCGCCGGATGATCGTCCCGCCGCAGCGCGACGGCGGGCAGGCGCAGTTCGTCCTCGACCCCGTGCCCGAGGCCGCCGACTCGCTCGCGCCGCTGCTCGCCTGGGTCCGCACGCACCTGGCCGAGCCGCACACCGTGCCCTCCCTCGCCCGCCGCGCCATGCTCTCCGAGCGCACCTTCGCCCGGCGGTTCGCCGCCGAGACCGGGACCACCCCGGCCGCCTGGATCGCCCGCCAGCGCGTCGCCCGCGCCCAGGAGCTGCTCGAGACGACCGCCGCGAGCATCGACGAGATCGCCGACACCGTCGGGTTCGGCACCGCGGCCGTGCTGCGGCACCACTTCACGCGCGTGCTCGGCACCAGCCCCACCGCCTACCGGCGCCGCTTCGGGGACCGCGTCCCCGCCGTCGTCCCCTGACGGACCGGGCGCGCGACGCCGGACGCCCGACGGCCCGCCGGCCCGGCGGCCCGCCGGGAATGCGCGCGGCGGACGCGTCGTTGCACGCGGATGTGGAAGCCTGCACGACCCGACCCGACGCGCCCGCCGCCGAGGTACCCCTGTTCGGCCTCGCGCGCGACGCCATGGACACCTCCGCCTCGCCGGGCACGACCCGCACGGCCTGGCCGACAGGGCTAGGCTCGAGAGCGATGACCCAGGATGACGACACCGGCGCACCCGCCTCCGCACCGACTCCCCAGGACGAGGTCGGCGAGGACACCGAGCGCGCGCCCGAGCAGGAGTCCGACGCCGACCGCGCCGCCCGTTTCGAGCGGGACGCGCTGCAGTTCGTCGACCAGCTCTACTCGGCCGCCCTGCGCATGACCCGCAACCCGGCCGACGCCGAGGACCTCGTCCAGGAGACGTTCGTCAAGGCGTTCGCCGCGTTCCACCAGTACCGGCCGGGCACCAACCTCAAGGCGTGGCTGTACCGGATCCTGACGAACACGTTCATCAACAACTACCGCAAGAAGCAGCGCCAGCCCCAGCAGGCGCAGACCGAGGACATCGAGGACTGGCAGATCGCGCGCGCCGCGACCCACACCTCCCAGGGTCTGCGTTCCGCCGAGGTCGAGGCCCTGGACCGGCTGCCCGACTCCGACGTGAAGCGGGCGCTCGCCGAGCTGCCCGAGGAGCGGCGGATGGTCGTCTACTACGCCGACGTCGAGGGCTTCCCCTACAAGGAGATCGCGGAGATCATGGGCACACCCATCGGGACGGTGATGTCCCGGCTGCACCGTGGCCGGCGCCAGCTGCGCGAGCTGCTCGCCGACTACGCGGCCGACCGCGGACTCGCCGCAGCGCGTGGAGGAGAATCATGAGCGGCGACCTGACGCCCATCCCGCACGAACCCGCGGAGGGCGAGAGCGAGTGCGAGCACGCGCTCGTGCACCTGTACGAGTACCTCGACTCCGAGATGACCGAGGCGGACGAGCGGCGCATGCGCGCCCACGTCGCCCACTGCTCGCCCTGCCTGGCCGAGCTCAGCATCGAGGAGCTCGTCAAGAAGCTGGTGAAGCGCTCCTGCGCCGAGCAGGCGCCGGAGACGCTCCTGGTGCGCATCCGCCAGCAGATCACCGTGATGTCCGTGCACGACTGAGCGCTGCCCCCATGGCACGCGACGACGAAGGGCCGGAACCCGCCACGGGTTCCGGCCCTTCGTCGTGAAGTCGTCGCTGCCCGAGGATCAGGCGTTGGGACGCTTGCCGTGGTTCGCGGCCTTGCCCTTGCGGGCCCGGCGCTTGTTGCCGCGCTTGCTCATGGCGGTCTCCTCACGAGAAGGTGAACGGGGGTCGCACCCATGATCCCACACCGCGGCCGTGCCCCACGATCCCGCGGTCCACGCACCATCGGCACGGAGGCGCCATGAGCACCGAGACGTGGGCGGTCGCCGCCCCCCAGACCTTCGACGTCCCGGGGGTCACCGCCGTGTCCGCGCGCCTGCAGTCCGGGCGGGTCGAGGTCGTCACGGACGACGACGCGACCGCCGTGCAGGTCGCGGTCGACGAGGTGGGGGAGAAGCCGCTGCAGGTCACCCGCGACCGTGACCGCCTGCGCATCGCGTACGAGCGCTCACGGGTCGACGCGTTCGTCGCCCGGGTGCGGTCCCTCGGGGAGTCCGAGCGCGCCGTCGTGCGGCTGACCGTGCCCCCCGGTACCAGCGTGGACCTCGGCAGTGTCGACGCCGCGATCGACGTGGCGGGCACGGCCGGGACGGTCGTCAAGACCGTCACGGGGAGCGTGCACACGGCGGGCACCCGCGGGTCGCTCTACCTGCGGTCGGTGTCCGGGGACGTCGCCGCCGGCGACCACACCGGCGACGTCTCGGGCCAGGTGGTGTCCGGCTCGCTGGCCGTCGACGGAGCCGTGGGGCGCGTCTCGGCGGCCAGCGTGTCCGGCGCGGTCGTCGTGACGGCGGCCGGGACGGCACCGATGGTCACGGCCAAGACCGTCTCCGGCGACGTGGCGGTGCGGCTCGACGCCGGCACCCCGGTCAGCCTCAAGGTGCGCGGGGCGGCCGGTCAGGTCGTGCTGGACGGCGAGTCCGTCGACTCGGCGGCGCGCACGCTGAGCGTGGACCGGGCGGCCCCGGGCGAGGACGGCCGCCCCACGGCCTACGTCACGGCCAACGTCACGTCGGCGCGCGTCGTCGTCTCACGCGGCTGAGCCGTACCTCACTCGTTCTCGCCGGGCAGGCCCAGCCAGGAGTGCCAGCCCGTGTGCAGGACCAGCCACGCCATCAGCCCGTACCCGGCCTGCCCCGGGAACGTCGACCCCGTGGTGGCCAGGTCGGCCAGCCACTGCTCGTGCTGGGCCAGCGGGGTGTACGTGTCCACGTAGGGCACGCGGCGGCGGCTGGCGACGTCCGCGAACGCCGCCGACAGCTCGGCGATGCGCCCGCCGTCCTCGGCCCGGCCCGGCGGGGGGCCGACCACGAACGCGGGCAGACGGCGGCTGTCCGCCTGGTCGAGGATGTTGGCCAGGTTCAGGCGGGAGCGTGCCACCGACAGCCCGGCCGCCAGGTCGTGGCGTCCGAGCGCCACGACCAGGCGGTTGTCGGTCGTGGCCTCCGGACCGAAGCGCTGCTCGGTCTCACCCTCCCAGCGGGCGCCGAGCGCCGACGTCGTCTCGCCGGGCACCGCCAGGGTGAACGTCATGGCGGGTCGCTCGAACCGCGTCCGGGCCAGGACGCGCCCCGTCCAGCCCAGGGCGCGGGCGTCCCCGACGCCCACGCTGAGCTCGTCGCCCACCACGCAGATGCGCACCTCGCGGTCCGTCACGAACCTTCACCGTCCCCTGCCCTGTTGCTGTGCTGCGCCGTCATTGTCCCGTGCCCGGGTACGGCATGGCATGATCCCACGCCGTACCCGGTCCCGTGGACGAAGAGGGCCGAAGGTCGGTTTCGTGACGTCCTGTCCGGAATGGATCGTGGACGGGTACCCGTCAGAGCAGGGTGGCGCCCCAGCGGACCTCGTGCGACTCGCCCGGCGCGAGGCGCACCAGGCGGTCGCCGGTGTTGAACGCGTCGGCGTAGCAGCTCATCGGCTCGGCGGCGAGGCCGAACCGTTCGTGGCCGTCGATGTGGTCCGCCGAGCAGACCTGCCAGCAGTCCATGGTCCCGTCCATCCAGACGGCGGGCGTGCTGCCGTCGGGGCAGCCCAGGCGGCACCAGGCCAGGCCGTCGGCGTCCCGGGTGGCCCCGACCCAGGCGTCGTCGAGGTCCAGACCGGCCAGGGACCGCGTCTCGCGCAGGTCGTGGTCGCCGGTGACCGGCTCGACCCCGGTGGGCAGCAGACGGTCGTCGACCGTCACGTGCTCGGTGGCGTCCAGCCGCACCGTGCAGTCGTCGAGGTCGGCGCCCCCGGCGGACAGCCACGGGTGGAAGCCGACGCCGTAGGGCGCGGTGCCGGCACCGACGTTCGTGGTGCGCACGACGACCTCGAGTCCCGACCCGGCGTCGACGGTGTAGCGCACGCGGGTCACCAGCTGGAACGGCCAGCCCTTCTGCGCGGGCAGGGCGAGCTCCAGGGTGACCGAGTCCGGGGCGCTGTCCACCGGCGTCCAGCGGTACCAGCAGCCCAGGCCGTGCAGCGCCGTGCCGCGGTCCGGCTCGCTCACCGGCAGCTGGTAGGAGGTCCCGTCGACGGTGTAGCGGCCGTCGCGCAGCCGGTTCGGCCACGGCACCAGGACCGCGGCGTTGAACACCGGGGCGGGCTCGGCGGCGTCGAACGGCACGAAGACGTCGCGACCGCCCACGGTGTACTCGCGGACCATCGCGCCGACCTCGGCGATCGTGGCGGTGTGCTCGCCGGCGCTGATGATGTGCTGGGCGCCCGACGGCGCGGGGACGGTGGGGGCGTGGGAGGTCGTGTTCACGCTCACACCGTAGTCGGAAGGCCAGCGGGCCGCGTCCCGCGTAGCGTGGGCAGGTCAACCCTGACTTGGAGGACAGATGGAAGAGCGGGTGCTCGGTCGGACCGGCCGGATGGTGTCGGTGGTCGGCCTGGGAACCTGGCAGCTCGGCGCGGACTGGGGCGAGGTGAGCGACGACGAGTCGCGCGCCGTGCTCGAGGCCTCGCTGGAGGCCGGGGTCAACTTCTTCGACACGGCCGACGTGTACGGGGACGGTCGCAGCGAGCAGGCGCTGGGGCGCTTCCTCGCCGACCACGAGGGCGAGGGCATCACCGTGGCGACCAAGATGGGTCGCCGGGCGGACCAGGTGCCGGAGAACTACGTGCTGCCCCATTTCCGGGAGTGGACCGACCGGTCGCGCCGCAACCTCGGTGTCGACCGCCTCGACCTGGTGCAGCTGCACTGCCCCCCGACGGCGGTGTACTCCGACGACGAGGTCTACGACGCCCTGGACACCCTCGTCGCCGACGGCGTCACCGCGGCCTACGGCGTGTCGGTGGAGACGGTCGACGAGGCCCTGACGGCGATCGCCCGCCCGGGCGTGGCGACGGTCCAGATCATCCTCAACGCGTTCCGGCACAAGCCGCTCGAGCAGGTGCTGCCCGCGGCGTCCGAGGCCGGCGTCGGCATCATCGCCCGCGTCCCGCTGGCCTCCGGGCTCCTGTCCGGGCGCTACACCAAGGACACCACGTTCGCCGAGAACGACCACCGGACGTTCAACCGCTCCGGCGAGGCGTTCGACGTCGGCGAGACGTTCTCGGGCGTCCCCTTCGACACGGGGGTCGAGGCCGCTGCACGGTTCACCGAGATCGCGGGCGGTCTGACCCAGGACCTCACCGCGGCCCAGGCGGCGCTGGCGTGGGTCTGGCAGCGGGCCGGGGTCTCCACCGTGATCCCGGGTGCCCGCAACCCCGAGCAGGCGCGGCTCAACGCCGCGGCCGGTTCGGCGTCGTCCCTGGGGCCGCTCTTCACCTCGAAGGTGCGCGACCTGTACGACGAGCTGGTCCGCGAGCACGTGCACGACCGCTGGTGACGCGCGCGGCCCCGACGGGGTCGGCGCGGTACGGCGAAGGGCCCGGGAGGCGAACCTCCCGGGCCCTTCGTCGTACCGGTGTCAGCGGTCGAAGACCTGGTCCAGCAGGATCTGCTGCTCCTCCTTGTGCCGCTTCGCGGTGCCCGCGGCGGTCGAGGCCGACGCCGGGCGCGAGACGACGCCCACGCGGGGCAGGTCCTCCGGCATCGCCAGGTGCAGGAACGACCAGGCGCCCTGGTTCTGGGGCTCGTCCTGGACCCAGAGGATCTCGGCGTCCGGGTACTTCGCGAACTCGGCGCGGATCTGCTCCTCCGGGAACGGGTAGAGCTGCTCCACCCGCACGATCGCAGTCCGGGCGTCCTCACGCCTGGCGCGCTCGGCGACCAGGTCGTAGTAGACGCGCCCCGTGCACAGCACGAGCCGGTCGACGTCGGACGGCGTGATCTCGCCACGCTCGACGGCGGTGTCCGGCAGCACCGGCTCGAACGTGCCCGACGTGAAGTCGGCGACGTCGGAGGCCGCCGCCTTGAGCCGCAGCAGCTGCTTGGGGGTGAACACGACCAGCGGACGGCGCGGGCGGTCGTACGCCTGCTTGCGCAGCAGGTGGAAGTACGACGCCGGCGTCGACGGCTGGGCGACCGTCATGTTGTTCTCCGCCGACATCTGCAGGAACCGCTCGATGCGGGCCGAGGAGTGGTCCGGACCCTGCCCCTCGTACCCGTGCGGGAGCAGCATGACGACCGAGGAGTTCTGCCCCCACTTCTGCTCGGCCGACGAGATGAACTCGTCGATGACCGTCTGGGCGCCGTTGACGAAGTCGCCGAACTGCGCCTCCCACAGCACGAGGGCGTCGGGCCGCTCGACCGAGTAGCCGTACTCGAAGCCGAGCGCCGCGTACTCGCTCAGCGAGGAGTCGTACACCCAGAACTTGGCCTGGTCGCCGGACAGGTACAGCAGCGGGGTCCACTCGGCACCCGTGTGGCGGTCGTGCAGGACGGCGTGGCGCTGGGTGAACGTGCCGCGACGCGAGTCCTGACCGGCCAGGCGCACCGGGGTGCCCTCGATGAGCAGCGACCCGAAGGCCAGCAGCTCGCCGAAGCCCCAGTCGATGTCGCCCTCCTTGGCCATGAGCTGGCGCTTCTCGAGCAGCTTGCCGAGCTTGGGGTGGATGGTGAACCCCTCGGGCTGCGAGACGTGCACCTCGCCCACGCGCTCCAGCACGGTGTGCGGCACGGCCGTCTGCCAGCCGACCATCGTGCCCGCGTCCTCGCGCTGGGACTCGGGCCGCTCGAGACCGGCGATCTCCTCGGTGCCGGCGGGCGCCGTGTACCCCGAGCCCTTGGTCTCGGTGAAGACGCGCTCGAGCTGCGCCTGGTAGTCCTTGAGCGCCTGCTCGGCCTCCTCGACGGTGATGTCGCCGCGGGCCACGAGGTTCTTCGTGTAGAGCTTGCGCACCGACTGCTTGGCCTCGATGAGGTTGTACATCAGCGGCTGCGTCATCGAGGGGTCGTCACCCTCGTTGTGACCGCGGCGGCGGTAGCAGATCATGTCGATGATCACGTCGCGGTCGAACTGCTCGCGGTAGGCGAAGGCCAGCTCGGCGACGCGCACGCACGCCTCCGGGTCGTCGCCGTTCACATGGAACACCGGGACCTGGTAGCCCTTGGCGACGTCGGTGGAGTAGGTCGTGGAGCGCGAGGACGACGGTCCGGTGGTGAAGCCCACCTGGTTGTTGATGACCACGTGGATCGTGCCGCCGGTGCGGTAGCCGCGCAGCTGGGCGAGGTTGAGCACCTCCGGCACGACGCCCTGGCCCGCGAAGGCCGCGTCCCCGTGGATGAGGATCGGCAGCACCGAGAAGCCGTCGCCGCCGAGGTCGATCCGGTCCTGCTTGGCGCGCACGATGCCCTCGAGGACCGGGTCCACGGCCTCCAGGTGCGACGGGTTCGCCGCCAGGTAGACCTTGGTGGTCGCACCCGACTCGGCGGTGAACGTGCCCTCGGTGCCGAGGTGGTACTTCACGTCGCCGGAGCCCTGCACGGACTTCGGGTCGAGCTGACCCTCGAACTCCTGGAAGATCTGCGCGTAGCTCTTGCCGGCGATGTTCGCGAGCACGTTGAGACGGCCGCGGTGGGCCATGCCGACGCCGACCTCGTCGAGGCCGTTCTCGGCGGCCTTGGACAGCACGGCGTCGAGGAGCGGGATGACGGACTCGCCGCCCTCGAGCGAGAAGCGCTTCTGGCCGACGTACTTGGTCTGCAGGAACGTCTCGAACGCCTCGGCCGAGTTGAGGCGGCGCAGGATGCGCAGCTGGTCCTCGCGGGGCGTGCGCGCGTACCCGTGCTCGAGCCGGTCCTGCAGCCACTTGCGCTGCGCCGGGTCGGACAGGTGCATGTACTCGATGCCGATGGAGCGGCAGTACGAGTCGCGCAGCAGGCCCAGGGTGTCGCGCAGCGTCGCCTTGGACGTGCCGCCGAACCCGCCGGTGGGGAAAGCGCGGTCCAGGTCCCACAGCGTCAGGCCGTGGTTCTGGATGTCGAGGTCCGGGTGCTTGCGCTGGCGGTACGCGAGCGGGTCGGTGTCCGCCATGAGGTGACCGCGCGAGCGGTAGGCGTGGATGAGCTCGGCGATCTTGGCCGGCTTGGCGGCCTCGACCTCGGCGTCCACGGTGTTGTCGCGCACCCAGCGCACCGGCTCGTAGGGGACGCGCAGCGCCGCGAACACGCGGTCGTAGAAGCCGTCCAGGCCCAGGAGCTTGCTGTTCAGGATCTTGAGGAACTCGCCGGACTGCGCGCCCTGGATGATCCGGTGGTCGTACGTCGAGGTCACGGTCATGACCTTCGAGACGCCCATGCGGGCGAGCTGCTCGTCCGAGGCCCCGGCGAACTCCGCCGGGTAGTCCATCGCGCCGACACCGATGATCGTGCCCTGGCCCTGCATGAGGCGCGGTACCGAGTGGACCGTGCCGATCCCGCCCGGGTTGGTCAGCGAGATCGTGGTGCCGGCGAAGTCGTCCATGCCGAGCTTGCCGCCGCGGGCCTTGCGCACGAGGTCCTCGTACGCCGCCCAGAACTCGGCGAAGTCCATCTCCTCGGCCTTCTTGATGCTCGGCACGAGGAGCTGGCGCGAGCCGTCCGGCTTGGCGAGGTCGATCGCGAGGCCGAACCCGACGTGCGCGGGCTGGACGACGTGGGGCTTGCCGTCGGTGCTCTCGTAGTGCGCGTTCATCACCGGCATGTCGGCCAGCGCCTCGACGAGCGCGTAGCCGATGAGGTGGGTGAAGGAGATCTTCCCGCCGCGGCCGCGCTTGAGGTGGTTGTTGATGACGATGCGGTTGTCCACCATGAGCTTGGCGGGCACGGCACGCACCGACGTCGCGGTCGGGACCTCGAGCGAGGCCTCCATGTTCGTGACCACGCGCGCCGCGGGGCCGCGCAGCTTCTGGACGTCGTCGGTGGCCTCGTCGTCGCCGGACTCCGGGGTCGAGCGTGCGACCTCCGCGTACGGGGCCGTCGCGGGCAGGGCCTCGGCGACCGGCGCGTCGGCGGCGGAGACGACAGGGTCGGCGGGCACCGGCGGCTCGGCGCTGCCCTGGCGCTCCTCGGCCGCGGCCGTGCCGGTCGCGGGCGTCGAGGTGCCCGACTCCTGGGTCGGTTCCGTGCGGGTCTCCTGCGGCGTCCCGTCCGCGGAGCCCGACGAGGACGCCGGAGCGGGGCTGCCCTCGGCAGGTGACGAGGGTGCCGACGACCGGTCGGCCGCACCGTCGGCGGACTCGTCCGGCGTGTAGTCCTCGAAGAAGTCCCACCACGCGGGATCGACCGCGTTCTTGTCCTTCAGGTACTGCTCGTAGAGCTCGTCCACGAGCCATTCGTTGGCTCCGAACGACGCACTCTCGGCGTTGATCGACTCTGACCCAGCCTTCGGGGACACCACGCCCGGATCGCCCACTTCCCACGTTGCACTCGTCGTACTGCACCCGATGTTCGGGCCATTCCAGGGTAGGCCCTCACAGCGGGCCCGCAGAGCCGACGCCGTCGCCCGCGCGGGCGCTCGGGCCGCCAGCTTCTGCCCCGCGTGGTCCTCGGGTAATAGGCGAGGCAAGCCCAGGGTCGCGTTGTGTCGTGCGGCGTCATGGCCGCCCCACGCCCGTCGTGCGACGCACGACTCATGTGACGGATCTCACGCGGTCAGCGGGCGGACTCGGTCGTCACCCCGGCGGCGGGCCGGGCTGACGCGGGGAGCGTCACCCGCATCGTCGCGCCCGACTCGGTGTCCGCGACCTCCACGTGCCCGCCGTGCAGGTCCACGGCCCAGCGCACGATCGCCAGGCCGATCCCGGTGCCGCCGCTGCCGGCCAGGGCGCGTCCGCTCGTGGAGCCCCGGGCGAACCTCTCGAACACCCGGTCACGGTCCTCCGGGGCGATGCCGGGACCTTCGTCGCCGATCTCGACCACGACGTCGTCGTCGACCGGGTAGGCGTCGAGACGCACCGTGCCCCCGTGCGGCGAGTGCCGGATCGCGTTCTGCAGCAGGTTGGTCACGACCTGCCGCAGGCGTTCGACGTCCGCCTCGAGCACGAGGTCCTCGGGCGTGACGTCCACGACGTACGTGAGGCCCTTGGCCGCGTCGACCATGGACACCGCCTCGGCGCACTCCTCGAGGAAGTCGCCCACGGAGAACTGCGTCAGCGTCAGCGCCGAGGCACCCGCCTCCACCCGTGACAGGTCCAGCAGGTAGGTCACCAGGCGGCTCAGGCGCTCGGTCTGCTCCAGGGAGACCTCCAGGGCGGCCGGCGTCGGTTCGGTGACGCCGTCGACCATGTTCTCCAGCTGTGCCTGCAGCGCCGCGACCGGGGTGCGCAGCTCGTGCGAGACGTTGGCGACGAGCTCGCGCCGGATGCGGTCCGAGGCCTCCAGGTCGCGCGACATGGTGTTGAACGCCTCGGCCAGCTGACCGACCTCGTCCTGGCTCGTGGAGCGCACCCGGATCGAGTAGTCGCCGTCCGCCATGGCCTGGGCGGCCGCCGTCATCTCCCGCAGCGGGGACGTCATGCCCCGCGCGAGCAGCCAGGTCAGCAGCAGCGAGACCAGGATCGCCAGCGGGAACGTCCGGCTGGGCCCGAGCTCGTTGCGCAGGCCGATCCAGGTGATCAGCACCCCCACGGCGACGCTCGCCACGACCAGGAGGCCCAGCTTCACCTTCAGCGAGTGCACCGGGTCCAGGGGGCGGACGTCGAGACGGTGGTGCTCCGGGCGGCGCGCGCCCGGCTGCGTCGGCTCCACGTCAGTCCGCCGGCGGCTCGAACGCGTACCCCACGCCGTGGACCGTGCGGATGAGCTCCGGACCGAGCTTGCGACGCAGCGCCTTGATGTGGGAGTCCACGGTGCGGGTCCCGCTCGCGTCCGCCCAGTCCCACACCTCCGCCAGGAGCTTCTCGCGGGTCTGCACGGTCTTCGGGGCGGCGGCGAGCATCACCAGCAGCTCGAACTCCGTGGGGGTGAGGTGGACCTCCTCGCCCGAGCGGTGCACGCGGCGCTGGGCCCGGTCGATCGTGACGTCGCCGGCGACGAGGGGCGGCTCGGCGGGTGCTGCCGCCGCGGCCTGGGCCGCGCGCTCCACGCGTCGCAGGAGCGCCTTGACGCGCGCGACGAGCTCGCGCATCGAGAACGGCTTGGTCATGTAGTCGTCCGCGCCCACGCCGAGGCCGATGATCATGTCCGTCTCGTCGTCGCGTGCGGTCAGCATGAGGATCGGCGTCGGGTGGTCGGCCTGGATGCGGCGGCACACCTCCAGCCCGTCGATCCCGGGCAGCATGACGTCCAGCACGACGGCGTCCGGGTGCAGCCGCGCGGCGGCGTCGACGCCGGACAGCCCGTCGCGGGCGACCTCGACCCGCCAGCCCTCGGCGGAGAGCCGCTGCGCGATGGCGGTGGCGATGGTCGGCTCGTCCTCGACGACGAGCACCGTCGCGTTCTGCTGGCCCTGCCCGGAGCTGCTCGCAGTGGTGGTCATGTCCCCATCTTGCACTCAGACCCTGAGGTTTCGCTGGGCATCGGCTGGCGTGGCGGTCGTCGCGCCCTGGGGTGAGGGAGGGGTGTGCACGGCGGCCGGGAGACCGGATACGATCTGCGCACGATGGATGACAGTCGATATACCGACCACCCTGACCGCACGAACGGCCCGACCGGCCACCGGGAGCCGACGTGCTGACCGACGTGCTCATGGTCACGGTGGGTGTGCTGCTGACGGCCGGTACCGCGATCTTCGTGGCGAGCGAGTTCTCGCTGGTGACCCTCGATCCCGCCGTCGTCGGCGCCGACGACGAGGAGGGCGACAGTCCGCCGCCCGGCCGGAAGGGTCCCGACCGTCGGGACCGCATCGTCCGTGCCGGGCTCAAGCACCTGTCCACGGAGCTGAGCTCCGCGCAGGTCGGCATCACCGTCACCACCATCCTGCTGGGCTACACCGCGCAGCCCGCCCTGCTGTCGCTGTTCAGCGCCGGGTTCTCCGCGACACCGCTCGGTGAGGGCGTCGCCGGCGTCCTGGCGGGCGTGCTGGCCCTGATCGTGGTGAACGCCTTCTCCATGCTCTTCGGCGAGCTGATCCCCAAGAACTTCGCCCTGTCGACCCCGCACACGACCGCGCGCGCCGTCGTGCCCCTGCAGCGGGTGTTCACCGTGGGCGCGGGGCCGCTGATCGCCGTCCTGAACGGGTCCGCGAACGCGATCCTGCGCCGGATGGGTGTCGAGCCGCGCGAGGAGCTGTCGGGCGCCCGGTCGTCCTCCGAGCTGCTGTCGCTGGTGCGCCGCTCCGCCCAGGAGGGGACGCTGGAGGCGGGCACCGCCACCCTGCTGGCCAACTCCCTGGAGCTGGATGAGCTGACCGCGCGCGACGTCATGACCGACCGCACCCGCATGTCCGTCGTCGGGCGGGACACCAGCGCGCGCGAGGTCGTGGCGCTGGCGCACCGCACCGGGCACTCCCGCTTCCCCGTGATCGGCGACGACCGGGACGACGTCGTCGGGCTGGTCCACCTGCGCCGCGCCGTGGGGGTCCCCGACGACCGGCGCGACGACGTCCCGGCCGGGGCGCTGATGGTCGAGGCACCCCGCGTGCCGGAGACGGTGACGCTCGGTCCGCTGCTCGTCGAGCTGCGCGGCCTGGGCCTGCAGATGGCCGTCGTCGTGGACGAGTACGGCGGCACCTCCGGCGTCGTGACGCTCGAGGACGTGGTCGAGGAGCTCGTCGGGGACGTCGCCGACGAGCACGACCGCCGCCGCGGCGGGGTCGCCCGGCTCGCCGACGGCTCCTGGGCGGTGCCCGGCGTGCTGCGGCCCGACGAGCTCGAGGAGTCCACGGGGTTGCGCGTTCCCGAGGGCGCGGCGTACGAGACGCTCGGGGGCCTGGTCATGGACCGCCTCGGACGCCTGCCTGCCGAGGGTGACACCGTGGACGTCGACGGCGTGGTCCTGCGCGTCGAGATCGTCGACGGACGCCGGGTGGAACGCCTCCGGGTGGCCGGCGACGACGCCTCCACGACCGTCGCGGGGGGTGCGGCATGAGCACCACCACCGCACTGCTGATCGGCCTGCTGCTGCTCGTCGGCAACGCCTTCTTCGTCGGAGCCGAGTTCGCCGTGCTGTCGGTGCGGCGCTCGACGATCGAGCCACGCGCCGAGGCGGGGGAGAAGCGCGCCAAGGTCGTCCTGTGGGCCATGGAGAACGTCTCGCTGATGCTGGCGTGCGCCCAGCTCGGCATCACCGTGTGCTCCACGGGTCTGGGCATCATCGCCGAACCGGCGCTGGCGCACCTGCTCGAGGGGCCGTTCGAGGCGATCGGGATCCCCGAGCAGCTCGTCCACCCGGTCGCGCTGGTCATCGCTCTCGGCATCGTCGTCTACCTGCACGTGGTGCTCGGCGAGATGGTCCCGAAGAACCTGGCCGTGACCGGCCCGGAGGCGGCCGCACTGTGGTTCGCGCCCCCGCTGGTGTTCATCGCCCGGGTCGTGCGCCCGATCATCGTCGCGCTGAACTGGGTCGCCAACCACGCGATCCGCGCGCTCGGCGTCGAACCGAAGGACGAGGTCGCCTCCGCCTTCACGGTGGAGGAGGTGCAGTCCATCGTGGAGCACTCCCGCGCCGAAGGAGTGCTCGAGGACGACCAGGGGCTGCTCGCCGGTGCGATCCAGTTCTCCTCGCGCACGGCGCGCGACGTCATGGTCCCCGTGGCGGACCTGGTGACCCTGTCGCCGGGCGCCTCGCCGGAGGACGTCGAGCGCCTGGTGGCGCAGACCGGGTACAGCCGGTTCCCGATGGTCGAGCCCGCTGAGCCCGCTGAGCCGGCTGGGCCGCCGGAGGCGGGCGCCGGTCGCGGCGACGCGGGGACGGACCTGGACGGTGGTGCCCGCCTCATCGGGTACCTGCACCTCAAGGACGTGCTGTACGCCACCAACGGCAACCGGGCGCGCCCGGTGCCCACCTGGCGTGTCCGGGCCATCGCGACCGTCGGCCCGGACGAGGAGGTCGAGGACGCCCTGCGGGCCATGCAGCGCTCCGGCGCGCACCTGGCGCGGGTGGACGAGGGCGGCCGGACCGTGGGCGTCGTGTTCCTCGAGGACATCCTCGAGGAGCTCGTCGGCGAGGTCCGTGACGCGATGCAGCGCCGGCGCTGAGGGTGCAGAACCGCTCCGCCGGCGGTTGAACAGGGTATGAACAACCTGGGACTTGGCGGTGAGGCGCGTCACCGTTAGGGTGCGGTCACAGAACGGCAACGACCGGTGCGTCCGCGCAGGTCGCGGTCGAGAACTCGTCGACGAAGGGCGCGCCCGGCGCGGCCCGCGAGAGCACGGAGGTGGCGTGGACACGACGTCGCAGGGCGACGCCCCCGCTCCCCGCTCCCGTCGCGAGCTGCGGGAGGCCGCCGAGGTCCGCGACGGACGCCGGCCCCGCCGCCGGCCGGCGCGTCGGGGACGCGGGGCGCACGCCGCTCCGACCGGGCACACCTGGGTGACCCGAGCGACCGTCCTCGGGTCCCTCGCGGCGGCGACCATCGCCGTCCCGCTGACGGCCGACGCCGATGCCGACGAACGGTCCCCTTTCGACCTCGAGAGCTCGCCGTCGGGACCCTCGACGCTCGCCGTGCTGCAGTCGGGTGCCACGGCCCCGGCACCGGCGTCCGCCATCGCCGCCGCCCCGCGCGAGAGGTCGGTCGACGTCGCCAGCCGCTCGACGGTCAGCCGGGACCCCCTGCCGGACTGCGACCCGTCCGCACCGGTCGAGGGCACCAACGGCCAGCTCGCCGACCACTCGCTGTGCGACCTGTGGCAGAGCGGCGAACAGCTCCGCCCGGACGCGGCCGTGGCGCTCAGCGCCCTCAACGAGGCCTTCGGCGCCCGGTTCGGCCGCAGCCTGTGCCTGGTCGACAGCTACCGCTCGCTGTCCTCCCAGTACGCCGTCAAGGCCAGCCGGGGGTATCTCGCGGCCACCCCGGGGACGTCGATGCACGGCTGGGGACTGGCGATCGACCTGTGCTCCAAGGAGACAGGCAGCTCCGAGGTCTACCAGTGGCTCTGGGACAACGCCCCGGCCTACGGCTGGGAGAACCCGCCGTGGGCGCAGCGCGGCGGGTCCGGCAAGTACGAGCCATGGCACTTCGAGTACCGCCCGGGTGTCGAGGAAGTCTCCACCTGGCACTGACCGCCGCCGGGCCGCCCTCCGCGGGTAGGCAACTCCCGCCGAGGTAGGCCAACCTCCCGCGAGGTAGGCAATCTTTCGCCGAGGTAGGCGAGCCCGCCTCGAGCTCTCGCCCGGGGAACCGTCGTAGTGTCGGAGGATGCCCACCGACTACTCCGACTTCGAGTTCGAGCGCCGCTTCCTCGTCCGCGACCTTCCTGCGGTGCTGCGGGACGCGCCATCGCTGATCGTGCAGTCCTACTTCCTGTCCGACGGCGGGTACGCGCTGCGCGTGCGCGCGCAGGCCAACGGCGTCGAGGCAGGACTCGACGGCCGCAGCGACCCCCGTGACGTCCTGGACGCGCACCGCGAGCGGATCGACTTCTCGGCGGTGACGGTGAAGGGCCCCTCGGCGGGCGGCACCCGGTACGAGGCCGAGCGGCAGCTCGACCCGCTCGTCGGCTGCGAGCTCGTGCGCCGGGGCGGCGCTCGCGTGCTGAAGACGCGCTACGCCGTCTGGCTCGGTGCCGACGGCTGGTCCGTCGACGTGTTCGGGGGTGCGAACAGCCCGTTGATCGTCGCCGAGTGCGAACGCTCGGGCCCGGTCACCGACCTGCAGATCCCGGAGTTCTGCGTCACCGAGATCACCGACGACCGGCGCTTCTCCAACGAGTCGCTGGCGGTCCGACCCTTCGGCGAGTGGGCGGCGGACTACGCCCGCGAGCTGGCCGAGACCGGCCCGCGCTTCCGCGACGACTTCGGCGACAACCAGGAGCTGGACGTCTGATCGCCCCGCCCGCCGGCGACGACGGGCGGGGCGACGGCGACGCTCACGGCTGCGGGATCTCGCGCCGTTCGTGGCCCACGTACGCGGACAGCGGCCGGATCAGCGCGTTGGACGACTGCTGCTCGGCGACGTGGGCCGTCCACCCGGTCACCCGCGCCGCCACGAACAGGGGCGTGAACGTCTCGGTGTCGAAGCCCATGAGGTGGTAGGCGGGACCGGCCGGGTAGTCGAGGTTGGGGTAGATGCCCTTGCGCTCGACGAACGCCGACTCCAGCGCGTCGTACAGGTCGGCGAGGTCCTGACGGTCGTAGTGGGCCACCAGGGAGTCCAGGGCGCCCTTCATCGTCGGCACACGCGAGTCGCCGCGCTTGTAGACCCGGTGCCCGAACCCCATGACCTTGCGCTTGGCGGCCAGCGCCTCGTCCAGCCAGGCCGCCGCGCGGTCCGCCGACCCGATCTCGGCGAAGGCGTGCATGACGGCCTCGTTCGCTCCGCCGTGCAGAGGGCCCTTGAGGGCGCCGACGGCGGCCACGACCGCCGAGTGCACGTCGCTCAGCGTCGAGGCCACGACGCGTGCGGTGAACGTCGAGGCGTTGAAGGAGTGCTCGGCGTACAGGATCATCGAGCGGTTGAACGCGTCGACGACGGTCGCGTCGGGCTCCTCGCCGAACGTCATCCACAGCGTGTTCGCGGCGTGGTCCAGGTCGTCGCGCGGCGGCACGGCATCCAGTCCGCGCCGACGGCGCTGGGCGTACGTGACGACGGCCGGCAGCGCGGCGTAGAGGGGCACCGCGTGCTGCAGCGTGGCGGTCGGGTCGGCGAGGTCGAGCAGCTCGGTGCCGGCCGCGTCCCGGCCCCCCAGCACGCTGAGGGCTGTCCGGACGTCGTCCATCGGATGCGCGTCGGTGGGCAGCAGATCCATCGCGCTGCGGACCGCGTCGTCGAGGGCCCGGTGCTCGCGCTCCGCGGCCCGCAGGTCCGCGAGCTCGTCCGCCGTCGGCAGCTCGCCGTGCCACAGCAGGTGGGCGACGGCCTCGAACGGCTGGGTGGCCGCGAGGTCCTGCACGGGGTAGCCGCGGTACAGCAGGGAGTTGGACTCCGGGTCGACCTTGGACACCGCCGTGGTGTCGGCGACGACCCCGTTCAGTCCGCGGCGGACGTCGGGCTCGGTGGGGGAGTCGGTCATCGGTGCTCCTTCGCTCGGATGACGTCCGGCGCTCGGGGTGGTGGGCGCCGGCGTGCGGTCACTGGTGGTGGTGCCCCTCCAGGGAGAAGTCGTACACCCCGGCGTCGAACGTGCTGTAGGCGGGGTAGTCGAGCAGGTCGTAGAGCTCGGCACGCGTCTGCATGTGCTCGACCTGCGAGGTGAGGGACCCTTCCGCGTGCAGGGCGTCGAGCGCACGGTCCGCCGCCCCCATCGCCAGGCGCAGCAACGAGACCGGGTAGATGACCAGGGCGACGCCGGCGTCGCGCAGCCGGTCGGCGGTGAACAGCTCGGACTTGCCGAACTCGGTCATGTTCGCCAGGACCGGCACGTCGAGAGCGGCGCTCATCGCGGCGAACTCGTCGAGGTCGCGCATCGCCTCGGGGAACACGGCGTCCGCCCCGGCGTCGACGAGTGCGCGGGCGCGTTCGATCGCCGCGTCCAGGCCGGCGGCGGCGCGGATGTCGGTGCGCGCCATGATCAGGAGGTTCTGGTCCCGACGCGCCGTGACAGCGGCGCGGACGCGCTGCAGCGCGGTGGGTTCGTCGACCACCTGCTTGCCGTCGAGGTGGCCGCACCGCTTGGGATTGACCTGGTCCTCGATGTGCAGGCCGGCCACGCCGGCGTCCTCCATCGTCTGGACCGTGCGAGCCACGTTCATGGCTTCGCCGAACCCGGTGTCCGCGTCCACGAGCGTCGGCAGGTCCGTCATCCGGGCGATCTGCCCGGCCCGGCCGGCGACCTCGCTCAACGTCGTCAGACCGACGTCGGGCAGGCCCAGGTCCGCCGCGACGACCGCACCCGACACGTACACGCCGTCGAACCGCTTGCGCTCGATCAGCCGGGCCGAGAGCGGGTTGAAGGCACCGGGGAGCTGCAGCAGCTCCCCGGAGCGCAGGCGCTCGCGGAACGCCGCCCGCTTGGCGGCAACAGTGAGGTCCGAGTACAGCATCAGAAGATCCCGCGCCCGACGGCGGCACCCGCGGCCGGGTCGACGGCGGGCGTGACGGTCAGGCCGCCGAGCTCCTCGGCGCTCAGCTCGGGCAGACGCTGGGCGACGTCGAGGAACCGCTCGATCTCGTCCTCCGCCAGGACGCCGTCGGCCAGGGACCGGAACTTGGCGACGTACTGCTCACGCGCGAAAGGACGGGCCCCGAAGGGGTGGGCGTCGGCGACGGCGATCTCGTCGACGATCGTCTCGCCGTCGGACATGGTGATCTCCACCCGGCCGCCGAAGGACTTCTCGTCGGGGTCGGCCGAGTGGTAGCGACGGGTCCACTCCGCGTCCTCCGCCGTGGTGACCTTCCGCCACAGCTCGACGGTGTCCGGGCGGCCGGCGCGCTCGGGGGCGTAGCTGGCGACGTGGTCCCACGCCCCGTCCTGGAGGGCGACGGTGAAGATGTACGGGATCGAGTGGTCGAGGGTCTCCCGGCTGGCGGTCGGGTCGTACTTCTGCGGGTCGCCCGACCCGGACCCGATCACGTAGTGGGTGTGGTGGGACGTGTGCAGCACGATCGACCGCACCGCCCCGGCCTCCCGCAGCTCGGGCCGCTCGGTGCCCAGCCGGCGTGCCAGGTCGATCCACGCCTGGGCCTGGTACTCCGCGGAGTGCTCCTTGGTGTACGTGTCCAGGATCGCCGTGCGGTCCTCCCCGTGGCCGGGCAGCGGCACCGTGTACCGCGCCTCGGGTCCGGACAGCATCCATGCGATGAAACCGTCGGTGCCCTCGTAGATCGGGCTGGGGGAGGTCTGTCCGCGCATCGCGCGGTCCACGGCCTCCACGGCCATCTTCCCGGCGAAGGCCGGCGCGTGCGCCTTCCAGGTGGAGATCTCGCCCTTGCGGGACTGACGGGTGGCCGTGGTGGTGTGCAGCGCCTGGCCGACCGCCTGGTAGATCGTCTCGGCGGGCAGCCCCAGCAGCGTGCCGATCCCGGCGGCCGCGCTCGGGCCGAGGTGGGCGACGTGGTCGATCTTGTGCTCGTGCAGGCAGATGCCCTTGACGAGGTCGACCTGGATCTCGTAGCCGGTGACGATGCCGCGCAGCAGGTCCGCGCCGTCGCGTCCCAGGTGCTGCGCCACGGCCAGGACCGGCGGGATGTTGTCCCCCGGGTGGGAGTACTCCGCGGCGAGGAACGTGTCGTGGTAGTCCAGCTCTCGCACGGCCACACCGTTCGCCCAGGCTGCCCACTCCGGGCTCGTGCGCTGTGGCGAGGCGAACACCGTGGACCCGCGTCCGTTGCGGGAGACAGGGTGGGCCTCGGCCTGCGCCCGGGCGGCGAGGATCGGGGCGCGCCCCAACGACGCCGTGGCCACCGCCGCGTTGTCGATGATCCGGTTGATCACCATGTCGGTGACCTCCGGCGTCGGGTCGAGCTGCTCGGCCGCGACGTCCGCGATCTTCCACGCGAGCTGGTCGGTGCGGGCGAGCGGTTCGTCGGCGCGGTAGGTGCGCACGGTGTGGTCGATCATGGATCCTCCGGGTCGCGGGGGCGGCGTCGCGGGCACCGTGGCGGTGGGCCAGGCGTCGGCGCCCGCTCCGGCGAACCTAACGTGCCCCGGGCCGGTCGTCCACGCCGGTATCGGGTACCGCCGTCGTGCCGTGCGGAGTCATCGACCTCCCGATCGATCCGGGGTGCCTACGAGGCCGGCCTCGTAGGCGGTGATGACGAGCTGGACGCGGTCCCGGCAGCCGAGCTTGCGCAGGACCTCCGAGACGTGGGACTTGACGGTCTCGTCGCCGATGAACAGCTCGGCGGCGATCTCCGCGTTGGATCGGCCGCGGGCCACCTCCAGGAGCACTTCGGACTCGCGGGCGGTGAGGGTGTCGATCCGGGTAGTGTCCCGCGTGCCGGCCCGGACGGCGAAGTCGTCGACGAGGCGGCGCGTCACCCGAGGGCCGAGCAGCATGGAGCCGTCGGCGACGAGCCGGACGCCATCGATGAGGCGAGCGCCGGTGACGTCCTTGAGCAGGAACCCGCTGGCCCCGGCCCGCAGGGCGTCGTAGACGTACTCGTCGAGGTCGAACGTGGTCAGGATGAGCACGCGGGTCGACGGGTGCTCCGCGGCGATGCGGGCGGTCGCGGCGATGCCGTCGAGGACCGGCATGCGGACGTCGACGACGGCGACGTCCGGTGCGTCGCGGGCGACGGCGGTCAGCAGCTCGGCGCCGTCGCCCGCGGTGTCGACCACCTCCAGGTCAGGTGCGGAATCCAGGATGGAGGCGAATCCGTGGAGGACGACGGGCTGGTCGTCCGCGACGACGACGCGCGTCACGCGACCTCCTCGCGCTCGGTGGGTGCCGCCGTCGGCTCGCGGTCCGGATCGGTGGGCAGCGTCACGACGAGCGCGAACGCGGAGTCCTCCACTCCCGCGGTGAGCGCACCGCCGAGGGCTTCGACGCGCTCGCGCATCCCGGTCAGGCCCCGCCCGGGCACGACGACCGCGTCCGTCCGGTCGACGGGGTTGGTGACCCGCAGCCCGGCGACCTGGGCCGCATGGGTCAGCTCGACGGTGGTCGGCGCTCCGGGGGCGTGACGTCGAGCGTTGGTCAAGGCCTCCTGCGCCGCCCGGTACAGCACGTACCCCGGCGCGTCCGGCACGCCGTCGCAGCGTCCGGTCAGCGTGACGTCCTGCCCGGCGGCCCGCGCCTGGTCGACCAGGTCCGCGACGTCGCACGCTGTCGGCTGAGGGGCGCGGCCGGGCCCCGCGGTGCGCTGCAGCACGCTCAGGACCTGGCGCAGCTCGCCGAGTGCGGACCGGGCGTCGTCGGCGATCTCCGCTAGGACCCGCCGAGCGTCGTCGTTCATGTCCGGGTGGGTGTACGGGGCGGACTCGGCGCGCACCGCCACCAGGGAGACGTGGTGGGCGACGACGTCGTGCAGGTCGCGGGCCAGCCGCGCCCGCTCGGTCGCGACGGACTCCACCTCGAGCGCGTGGCGTTCGACGGCGGCCGCACGGTCGCTGCGGCGCCGGGACTCGCGGACGAGGCGGACCGCCGCTGCTGCGCCGACGATGACGGCGACCGCGACGGTGTAGAGCACACCTGCTTCCACAACCTCCCGGGCGTCGGCACTGCCCGCGGTCACGGGGCCGATCGGCAGCATGGCCGGGACGCCGCTCAGCGCGTAACACCACGCGGTCGCCAGGGTCACCGCGAGCGGAACGACGGCGCGACGCCACGAGTCCTGCACCACCAGGTAGGCGACCAGCAGCAGGGCGAGCCACCAACCCCACACGAACGTGCCGAGGAGCCAGACGGTGACGAACGGCCAGCCCGCGAGCGCCGTCGCGGTGAACGGACGACGGCGAGCGATCAGCACCGCGGCGACGCAGCTCAGGCCCGCGGCCCACGAGATCAGGGGCAGCAGATAGCCGGAGTCCAGCCAGCTCGTTCCCAGCAGGAATGGACCGTCGGCAACCTCCTCGACGATCCCGTCGCCCGAGGGTTCCATGTCGTGGTCCGGTGGCAGCCACAGCGGCGAGAACATCAGGAAGATGCCGAGAACGGCGGCGAGCACGGCCGAGGTCACCCATCGACGGTCGATGGTCGAGGGCAGGGCGGGGACGTCGTGGCTGCTCATGGCGTCGATCCTGCCGGGCGCCAGATGGCCGCCGCCACCCCCGCGCGGGGGAGTCCGCCTCCCTCGCGCGTGTCGGTGAGGCCGGCGACCTGCGGCCGAGTCAGCGGGCCGGCCGATCGTCCTCGATCGCGACCTCGGTCGTCGCGCGAGCCGACGCGCGGCGGGCCCCCGGGCGGGCGAGCGCGAGCACCACCAGGACGCCGACGAAGACGGGCGTCACCGGGTTCAACGCACCCTGGCGCACATAGGCCACGACGAGCGAGTCGGACACCCCGCCGTCCAGCGCCGAGGGCCGGTCGGACAGGACGGACATGGCGCTGTACGGCAGCTCGGTGGTCGCCACGGCCCAGGCTGTCAGGGCGAGGACCGCCACGAGTGCAGCCCACACCGGCACCTGGTGCCACAGGGACGACGCTGTGCGTTGGCACCGCCAGAGCGGCCAGAAGGCCAGCGCCGACGCGGCAGCGATGGCGAGCCCTTCCCATACCGGCGCTCGCGGCGACACGATCGAGGGGATCAGGTCCCAGCCGAGCCGGGGGTCAAGAACGACGAAGGTCCCCGGGTCGCTGACGACCCGAGGACCTCGATGGTGCGCCTGGAGGGACTCGAACCCCCGACCTTCTGCTCCGGAGGCAGACGCTCTATCCGCTGAGCTACAGGCGCGGGCGCCGCTCGTCGTCCGTCACTGACGGCGACCGCTCGGCACGGTGCACGAGACTACCACCGCGACGTGGCTGGTCGGAAAACGTGGCCGGAGGCCGGGCGCCGGTGTGGCGGGCGGGGCCGATAGAATCGCCCGGTGACACCCGACGAGCTCTCCCACGTACTCAGTGCTGCCCTCGCCTCGGCCGTGGCCGACGGCACGTTCGCCCTCGACGCCGACGCCGTGCCGACGTCGGTCCACGTGGAGCGACCCAAGCAGCGCGAGCACGGCGACTGGGCCACGAACGTGGCCCTGCAGCTCGCGAAGAAGGCCGGTGTGCCGCCGCGCGAGCTCGCCCAGGAGCTCGCCACGCGCCTCGGGTCCACCCCGGGGATCAAGGCGGTCGACGTCGCCGGCCCGGGTTTCCTGAACATCACGCTGGAGGCCGGTGCCGCCGGCGAGCTGGCGCGCACCATCGTCGAGTCGGGCGCCGCCTACGGCCGCAACGACTCGGAGGCCGGCAAGAAGGTCAACCTGGAGTTCGTCTCGGCGAACCCGACGGGGCCGATCCACATCGGCGGCGTGCGCTGGGCCGCCGTCGGTGACTCGCTGGCCCGCGTGCTCGAGGCCAGCGGCGCCGAGGTGACGCGCGAGTACTACTTCAACGACCACGGCGCGCAGATCGACCGTTTCGCGCGGTCGCTGCTCGCCCGCGCTCGCGGCCAGGAGGCGCCGGAGGACGGCTACGGCGGGCAGTACATCGCCGAGATCGCCGACGCCGTCATCGCCGACGCGGTCGCTGCGGGCGACACCGACCCGCGCGACCTGCCCGACGCGGAGGCGCAGGAGGTCTTCCGGTCGCGCGGCGTGGAGCGCATGTTCGGCGAGATCAAGTCCTCGCTGCACGACTTCGGCGTCGACTTCGACGTGTTCTTCCACGAGGACTCCCTGCACGGGTCCGGTGCGGTGGACCGCGCCGTGGCCCGGCTGCAGGACGCGGGCCGGATGTTCGAGGCGGACGGTGCGACCTGGCTGCGTACGACCGACTTCGGCGACGACAAGGACCGGGTCGTCATCAAGTCCGACGGCGACGCCGCGTACATCGCCGGTGACATCGCCTACTACCTGGACAAGCGCGAGCGCGGCTTCGACGAGGCGATCATCATGCTCGGCGCGGACCACCACGGGTACGTCGGCCGCATGATGGCGGTGTGCGCCGCGTTCGGCGACACCCCGGGCGTCAACCTGCAGCTCCTCATCGGCCAGATGGTCAACCTGGTCAAGGACGGCCAGCCGGTGCGCATGTCCAAGCGTGCCGGGACCGTCGTCACGCTCGAGGACCTCGTGGACGCCGTGGGCGTCGACGCCGCGCGCTACTCGTTGGCCCGGTCCTCGGTCGACACGAGCATCGACCTGGACCTGGACCTGCTCGCCAGCGCCACCAACGAGAACCCGGTCTACTACGTGCAGTACGCGCACTCGCGGACCTGCGCCGTGGACCGCAACGCCGCCGACCGGTCGGTGGCACGGGGCGACGGCTTCGACCCGGCGCTGCTGGACCACGAGACCGAAGCCGTGCTGCTCGGTCGCCTGACCGAGTTCCCGCGGATCGTCGCCCAGGCGGCCGAGCTGCGCGAGCCGCACCGCGTCGCCCGCTACCTCGAGGGGCTCGCTGCGGATTACCACAAGTGGTACAGCGAGCGTCGCGTCCTGCCCTACCCGGACGAGGAGGTCGAGACCGTGCACCGCACGCGCCTGTGGCTCAACGACGCCGTGCGCCAGGTGCTCGCCAACGGGCTCGACCTGCTCGGCGTCAGCGCCCCGGAGCGCATGTGAGCGCCCGGGTGGACGTGGACGGGACGACGGCGGCACTGCCGACAGGTGGGCCCGGTGCGCTGGGTGCGCCGTGGTCCTCGGGTGTCCGACGTCGGCCGGACGGCGAGGTCGAGGTGGCCGGCGTCGGCGCGGGTGACCTCGCCGCCGAGCACGGGACGCCGGCCTACGTGCTGGACGAGGCTGACTTCCGTGCGCGCGCCCGCGCCTACCGGGGTGCCTTCGAAGCCGCCTTCGAGCAGATCGGCACGGGCGTCGACGTCTACTACGCGGGCAAGGCGCTGCTGACCGTCGCCGTCGCCCGCTGGGCCACCCAGGAGGGCCTGGGGGTCGACACGGCGTCCGGCGGCGAGCTCGCCGTCGCGCTGCGCGCCGGCGTCCCCGGCGCCGCCATCGGCCTGCACGGCAACAACAAGTCCGACGGCGAGGTCCTCGCCGCGCTGGACGCCGGCGTCGGGCGGATCATCGTCGACTCCCTGGTCGAGATCGAGCGGGTCGGGGACCTGGCCGCCTCCCGCGGTGTCGTCGCGCCCGTGATGGTCCGGGTCACCACCGGCGTGCACGCCGGCGGGCACGAGTACATCTCCACCGCGCACGAGGACCAGAAGTTCGGGCTCTCCGTGACGCCCGGGCCCGACGGCGGCACGTCGCCGGCGCTCGGGGCTCTCGAGGCGGTGGTGGCGCGGCCCGAGCTGGAGCTGCTGGGCATCCACTCCCACATCGGCTCGCAGATCCTGGACCCGTCCGGGTTCGAGGCGGCGGCCCGCGTGGTGCTGCAGCTGCGGGCCGACCTGGCGGAGCGTACCGGCGTCCTGGTGGAGGAGGTCGACCTGGGTGGCGGTTACGGCATCGCCTATCTGCCGGCCGACGAGGCGCTCGAGCCCGCACCCGTGGCGCGGGACGTGGCCGCCGCGGTGGCGGCCGTCTGCTCCGAGCTCGGGACGCCGCTGCCGCGCTTCTCGATCGAGCCCGGCAGGGCCGTCGTCGGCCCCGCGGGGATGACTCTGTACACGGTGGGTACGGTCAAGCCGGTGACGGTCTCGCCGGCCGGCGGAGGGTCGTCGGACGCCGAGCCGTTCACGCGGCTGTACGTCTCTGTCGACGGGGGGATGAGCGACAACATCCGTCCGGCGCTGTACGGCGCGGACTATCACGCGGAGGTCGTGGGGCGGCTCTCCGACGCCGCCCCGGTGCTGGCCCGCGTGGTCGGCAAGCACTGCGAGAGCGGCGACATCGTGGTGCACGAGGTCTTGCTGCCCGGTGACGTGCGCGCGGGGGACCTGCTCGCCGTCGCTGCGACGGGTGCCTACGGGCGGTCGATGGCCTCCAACTACAACGCGCTGACCCGCCCGCCGGTCGTGGCGGTCGCCGAGGGGGACTCCCGGGTCCTGGTGCGCCGCGAGACCGTCGAGGACCTGCTCGCCCTCGACCAGGGCTGAGCCGCCGTCCGCGAGGTAGGCCAACGTCTCGCGACGTAGGCAACTCCTCCGCGAGGTAGGCAACTTTCCCGTGAGGTAAGCGATCTCTCGCCGGGGTAGGCAACCTCTCCCCGAGGCGGAACGGACCCCCCTCGGCGCAGACGCACGACCGCGAACGGCTCCGCACCCTTCCGGATGCGGAGCCGTTCGCCGTGCCGTCTCGGTAGGTCGATGCCTACCTCGCCGGGAGGTCGCCTACCTCGCGGAGGAGTTGCCTACCTCGGCGAGACGTCGCCTACCTCGGCAGGTGGGGTGCGATCGTCACCCCTTGCCCTTCCCGTTGCCCTTGCCCGGACGATCGATCGTGAAGACCGGCGACGTCCAGGTCTCCCAGTGGTCCGGGTTCGCCCGGTCACCGTTCGCCTTGAGAGCGTCGATCCTCAGCTGGTAGTCGCCGTCTTTGAGGGTCTTGGTGACCTCGCGGTTGCCCTTCTTCTTGGTGGCGGTGCCGTCCCACACGAACGCCTGGATACCGGCGGCCGTCTCGCTACGACCCAGGGAGCCCAGGTCCGCGGCGACGGTGAAGGCGCCCTTGCTGCGCCCCTTGCCGTCGATCACCGAGATCTCGAAGTCCTCGACCTGGTGGTCGAAGTGCGCGACGACGTAGGGGTAGTCGGGCAGACCGTCCACCCACTGCAGCGAGAAGGTCTCTCCGCCGGCCTCGCTGAACGACCCGGCCGGGTCGATGCAGTCGAGCTCGACGAACTCGGCGCACTGGGTCAGGCGGGTGATCCAGGGAACGTCGACGACGGTGCCGTCGCCGAGGTCGATCGGGGTGATCGCCTCGATGTCCTGGTAGTCACCGTCGAACCCGGCGTACGGCACCGAGATCTCGGAACCGTCGTCGCCGGTGATCTCGACGAACCCGCCGTAGAGCACCTGGTAACCGTCGAGTCCGGGGGAGATGATCGTCACGTCCACCTCGGCCGATCCACCCGCCGGCACGGAGACCGTGTCCGCCGAGAACTCGGCGGTGGCGTCCAGGATGGAGAGCGTCGGCGCGAAGGTGTCGCCGTAGGTCGCCAGCGCCGTCGTGTGCCCCATGGTGTAGGTGACCTCGGCGTCCGAGTCGTTCGACACGGTCAGGGTCGTGGTGACCGGCTCGAAGACCGGCTCGCCGTCGACGCGGTCCACGACGGACTCGCCGAGCGAGATCTTCGCCGGGGTGACCGACGTCGTCGCGGCGTACGCGGCCGGGACGTCGATCAGTCCGGCGCCCTGGCCGTGGACGGTCTCGACGTAGGTGCCGGCGTACAGGATCGGGTCGGCCGTGTTCTGCAGCAGGTCCCGCATCTCGGTGGTGCCGATCTCCGGGTCCGCCTCGAGGAGCAGCGCGGCGGCACCGGCGACGTGCGGAGCAGCCATCGACGTGCCCGACAGGGTGGCGTAGCCGCCCTTGGCGAGCGGGTACGTCGAGTGGATGTTCCCGCCAGGTGCGGCCAGGTCCGGCTTGAGCGTCAGGTCCGGAGAGAGGCCGTAGGAGCTGAAGTCGCTCTTCTCGCCCCCGGTCGGGCTGACGACGGACGTGGTCTCGTCGGTCCAGGTCAGGGTGACGTCGGCGCCACCCTCGATCTCGGCCTTCAGTGCGTCACCGCTGGCCAGGCTGATCCCGACCCCGGGGACGCCGGCGTCCACGACGCCACCACCGTTGAACAGCCCGGGAATGTTGTTGGCGATGACGACGGCGGTCGCACCGGCGGCGACGGCGGAGTCGTACTTCTCCGCGAAGGCGCAGTCGCCACGGTCGACCAGCGCGGTCATGCCCGCCGGGTCGGCGAGGAGCTCGTCGCCGAGGGTGTCCACGCAGCCGCGCCCGACGTGGACCATCGGGTCGGTCGAGCCGGAGGTGGGCGGGGCCGCGACGTCCGCGAGAACCGTGTACGGGACCTCGGTTCCCGACGGCTCGGCGATCGCCAGGGCGGCGTCGTTGTTCGTGTTGTCCACGGAGGCGACGCCGATGCTCTTCGCGCCGACGCCGGGGGCGCCGGTGGAGTAGACGCCCGTGCGGCCGGAGTTGCCGATCGAGGCCACCACGATCATGCCGGCGTCGACCGCCGCGTCGGCGGCCGTCGCGGTCGGGTAGTCGGGCCACGTGTAGGACGAGCCGATCGACATGTTCAGGATGTCCATGTCGTCCTCGAGCGCCATCTCCATGGCGGCGATCATGATGTCGGCCTCGGTCGAGCCCTCGCAGCCGAACACGCGGTAGGCGCCGAAGGTGACCTCGGGGGCCACGCCGACGACCTCGCCGTCGGCTCCGACGATGCCGGCCACGTGGGTGCCGTGACCCTGGCAGTCCATGGGGTCGGAGTCCGGCTGGGGGACGCGCGCCGCGGGGTCGGGGGAGCCGGCGTCGTAGGCGTCACCGACGAAGTCGTAGCCGTAGGCGACGCGCTCGGTCGGGTACTCGCCACCACCGAAGTCGGGGTGCTCGTAGTCGATGCCGGTGTCCATCACCGCGACCTTGATGCCGTCGCCGGACAGCCCGAGCTCGTTCTGTGCCACGTCGCTGCCGGTCATGGCGAGCGCGGTCGCCATCTCCGGGCTGGACGTGCTCTGCGGCTCGGGGACGGAGAGCTGCACCATCGGGTAGATGGCCTTGACGCCCTCGGTCCGTTGGAGCTTGCCGAGCTGGGAGCTGTCCATGTCGACGGAGAAGCCGTTGAACAGCGCGTCGAACTCCTCGCGCTCGGTGTACTCGACGCCGGAGTCGCGGGCAGCCCGCCGGAACGCGGCGTGGTCGCTGCGGACCGCGGCCCGCTTGCCTCCCTGCGCCGTGGGGCGCGTCTCGAGCTCGACGAACCAGGCGCCGGGCGTCTCGTTGACGACGGCGCCGTCGCCGTCGGTCGGGGTGGTGTGAACCGGCGCCAGGGGCTCGGGGCCCTGGGGGTCGTCCGCGGTCGCGACGCCCGGCACGGCCACGGTGGTGGCGGCGATGCCGAACGCTGCGAGCGCGCCGACGACGGCACGCCGTCGCATGGTGATGCGCACTGTGTCCTCCCATTGGGGTTGGTGTGTCGCACACGGTAGGGGTGACGTGTGACACAGATGTGTCAGGCAAGTGTGCGCGCCGTCACACCGTGACCAGATCGTGACATCCGGACCGCGTCCTGCACCCGACCTGCGCCGGCGTCAGCATCCGGACGGACCGGCCGGGCCGCCGTCGTCCAGGGCTATCCTGGGCGACGTCCCCGCCCGTCCAGGATCGAAGGTCGCCCGTGCCCGCTGCAGCCAGCCCGCCCGCCGTGCCCGCGCCGTCGGACGCCCCGCTCCACGAGCGCACCCCGGTACGCGTCGCGCTCCTGGGCTGCGGCGTGGTGGGCTCCCAGGTCGCGAACCTGCTCCTGGAGCAGTCCCCGGACCTCGGGGCGCGCGTCGGTGCCCCGTTGCAGCTGGTGGGTGTCGCCGTGCGCGACCTGACCCGCCCCCGCGACGGAGTCCCCGCCGAGCTGCTCACCGACGACGCCGAGGCGCTGGTCGACACCGCCGACATCGTCGTGGAGCTCATGGGCGGCATCGAGCCGGCGCGCGGCCTGATCCTGCGGGCGCTGGCCCGCGGCGCGAGCGTCGTCACCGCGAACAAGCAGCTGCTCGCCGAGCAGGGACCCGTGCTGTTCGAGGCCGCCGACGCCGCCCGCGCCGACCTGTCCTTCGAGGCCGCCGTCGCCGGGGCCATCCCGATCGTGCGGCCGGTGCGCGAGTCGCTCGCCGGGGACCAGGTCAACCGGGTGCTGGGGATCGTCAACGGCACCACGAACTACGTGCTGGACGAGATGACCACCCAGGGCATGGATCTCGACGACGCCGTCAAGCGTGCCCAGGAGCTCGGGTACGCGGAGGCCGACCCCACGGCCGACGTCGACGGCTTCGACGCGGCGGCCAAGGCCGCGATCCTGGCCTCCCTGGCGTTCCACACCCGGGTCTCGATCCACCAGGTGGCCCGCGAGGGCATCCGCGGCATCACCAGCGACGACGTCGACTGGGCGCGCCGCACCGGGTACGTGCTCAAGCTGCTGGCCATCGCCGAGCGCACGGGGGAGGGCGTCGCCGCCCGCGTCCACCCGGCGCTCGTGCCCACCGACCACCCGCTGGCGGCGGTGCGCGGCGCGTTCAACGCCGTCTTCGTCGAGGCCGAGGGCGCGGGTCCGCTCATGTTCTACGGGCAGGGCGCCGGGGGGCGTCCGACGGCGTCGGCCGTGCTGGGTGACGTCGTCTCGGCGGCCCGGGACCGGCTCATCGGCGGCAAGGGGCCGCAGGAGTCCGCGTACGCCTCGCTGCCGGTGCTGCCGTCCGACGCCGCGGTCACGCGCTACCAGGTCCGGCTCGAGGTGGCGGACCGCACCGGTGTGCTCGCCCAGGTCGCCGGCGTGCTCGCCGAGCACGGCGTGTCGATCGACACCGTGCGCCAGAGCGAGGCGCTCACGGCGCCCTTCGAGGCCGAGCCGGCCTCCGAGCCCGCCCCGGGGGCCGTCCCCGACGAGGGTGAGCCCGTGGCCCGGCTCGTCATCACGACCCACGCCGCCCGCGAGGCCTCGCTGGCCGCCACGGTCGCGGCCCTGGAAGGCCTGGAACCCGTCCGCCAGATCACGTCCGTCCTGCGAGTCGAGGGAGTCTGACCATGCCGGCCCACCAGTGGCGGGGTGTCATCACCGAGTACGCCGACCGTCTGCCGGCCCACGTCGCCGAGAAGATCGTCACGCTGGCCGAGGGCGGTACCCCGCTCGTCGCGGCGCCGGCGCTCTCGCAGCGCACGGGTGCCGACGTCCACGTCAAGGTCGAGGGGATGAACCCCACGGGGTCGTTCAAGGACCGCGGGATGACGACGGCGATGTCCGCCGCCGCCGCCCGGGGCGCCCAGGCGGTCGTGTGCGCCTCCACCGGCAACACCTCGGCGTCGGCGGCCGCCTACGCCACCCGGGCGGGGATGGTCTGCGCCGTGCTGGTCCCCGACGGCAAGATCGCGATGGGCAAGCTCAGCCAGGCCATCGCCCACGGGGCGAAGCTGCTGCAGGTCGACGGCAACTTCGACGACTGCCTGGTCGTGGCGCGCAAGCTGGCCGAGGCCTACCCGGTCGAGCTGGTCAACTCCGTCAACCCGGACCGCATCGAGGGCCAGAAGACGGCGGCGTTCGAGGTCGTGGACGCCCTCGGCGACGCACCCGACATCCACGCGCTACCGGTCGGCAACGCGGGCAACATCACCGCCTACTGGAAGGGCTACCGGGAGTACGCGGGCATCGCGACCAGCGAGCAGGGTCCCGGCGCCGCGCCGGTCGCCGTCGCCACCCGGACCCCGGCCATGTGGGGCTTCCAGGCGGCGGGCGCGGCCCCGATCGTCCAGGGCCACCCGGTGGACCCGGAGACGATCGCCACCGCCATCCGGATCGGCAACCCGGCGTCGTGGACGCAGGCCGAGCAGGCGCGCGACGACTCCGGGGGCGTGATCGAGGCGGTCTCCGACGACGAGATCCTCGCCGCGCACCGGATCCTGTCCGCCGAGGTCGGCGTCTTCGTCGAGCCGGCGTCCGCCGCCGGCGTCGCGGGGCTGCTGTCGCGTGCCGAGCGCGGGCTCGTCCCGGCCGGCGCCCGCGTCGTGGTGACCGTCACCGGTCACGGGCTGAAGGACCCGCAGTGGGCGCTGCGCGGGCCCGACGGCGCGGACGTCACGCCGACCCGCGTGGGTGCCGACGTCGTCTCCGTCGCCGACGCGCTCGGGCTGGAGTGAGATGAGGCTCGGCGCCGACCACGTGGTCGTCCGTGTCCCCGCCACGAGCGCGAACCTGGGGCCGGGCTTCGACGCGATGGGCCTCGCCCTGGGGCTGTACGACGAGATCGAGGTGCGGCTCGTCGCGAGCGACGAGATCCGCGTCGACGTCACCGGCGAGGGTGCCGGTGAGGTGCCCGACGGCGAGGACCACCTGGTGGTGCGTGCGCTGCGGCACACGCTCGAGGTGGCCGGCGCGCCGCTGACCGGGATGCACCTGCGCTGCGCCAACCGGATCCCGCACGGCCGGGGGCTCGGGTCCTCGGCGGCCGCCGTCGTCTCAGGCATCGTGGCGGCCCGCGGCCTGCTCGCCGACCCCCAGGCGCTCGGCCGGACGACGATGCTCGGCATCGCCACGGCGTTCGAGGGGCACCCGGACAACGCGGCACCGGCACTGCGGGGCGGCGCCACCCTTGCCTGGTCCGGGCCTGCCGGACCGCGCGCGGTGGACCTGGAGCTCGACCCGCGGATCGCGGCGACGGTCCTCGTGCCGGACGTGCGGCTGGCGACGAGCCGGGCGCGCGGGGTGCTGCCGGAGCAGGTCCCGCACGCCGACGCGGCCTTCACCGCCGGTCGGGCGGCACTGCTCGTCGAGGCCCTCGCCCGACGGCCGGAGCTGCTGCTCGACGCCACGGAGGACCGGATCCACCAGGACTACCGTGCCGAGGTCATGGCGGCCACGGCCGAGCTGGTCCGGTCGCTGCGGGCCGAGGGGCTGGCGGCCACGGTGTCGGGCGCCGGACCCACGGTGCTGGTGCTGACCGGACCCGGTCAGCAGGAGCCGCTCGACGCGCTGCTCGCCGACCTGGTCGACGACGTCGCCGGCTGGCGTCGTGCGGACCCGAGCATCGACACCGCGGGCGCCGTCTGCAGGAGTGGTAGCATGAACTAAGCCTTCGGGGTCGACCATCGGGATCGGCCAGTGCGGCATCCTCTCCAGATCGTTCCGTGCTGCTGCGCGCTTCGACGTCAGCAGGGCGCCCCGGTCACGGAGACAGCACCGGTACCTCCCGATTCCCCGTACTGAAGGCCGCCAGCAACCCGGTCAGCCGACGTCGTCGTAGCACTGACACGAGGTTTCGCGCCCGGATGATCCTGATTCCGGGTGCCCACCACCCCGACCCGCACGGCTTCGCCGCAGGGTCGCATACGAGGGGGAAGGGTCCTTCGTGACGAACACCACCGACAACCTGAGCTCGATGAAGCTTGCCGAGCTCCAGGCCGTGGCGTCCCAGCTGGGCGTCAAGGGCACGAGCCGCATGCGCAAGAGCGACCTCGCCGACGCGATCCGCACCCGACGTGGCGGAGGTCAGCAGCAGGGGGCGGCATCCGCTCCCGCCGAGCGCCGTCGCCCCGCCGAGGCGCGGGACGAGCAGCCGGCCGTCGCCGAGCAGCCGGTCGCCGCGGCGACCGCGACGGCGCAGACAGTCCGCACCGACGCACCGGCCGAGGGCGGGCAGCGGCGCCAGCGCCGCGCCACGCGTCCGACGTCGGCCGCGCAGGACGGCGCCGCCGACGCACCGCGCACCGAGCAGGCACCCGCCCGCGAGCAGAAGTCGGCCGGTCGTGGCGAGGACCGGGAGGCCCGGCTCGCTCAGCTGGCCGACGCCGTCGCGGCGCCGCGCGAGCGCAACCAGCGCCCGCGCCAGGAGGGCCAGGGCGAGGGGCAGGACTCCGACCGGTCCGGTCAGGACTCCCGGTCCGGCAACCAGAACGGCTCCCGCCAGGGCCAGGGCCAGGGCCAGGACGACCAGCGCCAGCGCGGCGACCAGCAGAACGAGCGGTCCGGGTCGCGCCGTCGTCGCGGCCGGGACCGCGGACGTGACCGCAAGCGCAACCGCGGCGGCGGTCGCGGTGGCAACGCGCCCGACCTGCACCTCGACGAGCCCGAGGTGCGCGAGGACGACGTGCTGGTCCCCGTGGCCGGCATCCTCGACGTCCTCGACAACTACGCGTTCGTGCGCACCAGCGGCTACCTGCCGGGTTCCAAGGACGTCTACGTCTCGCTGAACCAGGTCAAGAAGTCGGGCCTGCGCCGCGGCGACGCGGTCACGGGCGCGATCCGCCAGCCCCGCGAGGGCGAGGAGCCGCCCGGCGGCAACTCGAGCGGCGGCGGCAAGAACGTGCGCAACAAGTTCTCCGCGCTGGTCCGGCTCGACTCCGTCAACGGCATGCCGCCCGAGCAGGCGCGCGAGCGGTCCGAGTTCACCAAGCTCACGCCGCTGTACCCCCAGGAGCGGCTGCGCCTGGAGAACCCGGAGGCGACCCGGCTGACGCCGCGCGTCATCGACATCGTCGCGCCGATCGGCAAGGGCCAGCGCGGCCTCATCGTGGCGCCGCCCAAGGCCGGCAAGACGATCATCATGCAGCAGATCGCCAACGCCATCACGACGAACAACCCCGAGGTCCACCTCATGGTCGTGCTCGTCGACGAGCGCCCCGAGGAGGTCACCGACTTCGAGCGCTCGGTCAAGGGCGAGGTCATCGCCTCGACGTTCGACCGGCACGCCTCGGACCACACGCTGGTCGCCGAGCTGGCGATCGAGCGGGCGAAGCGGCTCGTCGAGCTCGGCCAGGACGTCGTCGTGCTGCTCGACGGCATCACCCGCCTGTCGCGTGCCTACAACCTGGCCGCCCCGGCGTCGGGCCGGATCCTGTCCGGTGGTGTGGACGCCGCGGCGCTCTACCCGCCCAAGAAGTTCTTCGGCGCGGCCCGCAACATCGAGAACGGCGGCTCGCTCACGATCCTCGCCACGGCGCTGGTGGAGACCGGCTCCAAGATGGACGAGGTGATCTTCGAGGAGTTCAAGGGCACCGGCAACATGGAGCTGCGCCTGTCGCGCTCGCTGGCGGAGAAGCGCATCTTCCCGGCGATCGACGTCAACAGCTCGAGCACGCGGCGCGAGGAGATCCTGCTCTCCAAGGAGGAGCTGGGCATCGTCTACAAGCTGCGTCGCGTCATGGGCGCCCTCGACCAGACCCAGGCGGCCGAGCTGCTGCTCGGCAAGCTCAAGGAGACGCCGACCAACGTCGAGTTCCTCCTGCAGGTCCAGAAGACGACGCCCGCCGGACTCACGGACGACCGTCCGGGCGAGACGGTCTGACGCGCGTCGGACGTCACATCCGGGACGCGGGCGGAATCATTCCCCGACCGCCCGCGTTCTGGCAGAATGGTTCGTCGGCCTGCCGGTTCACGGCTCGCGGTCCTGCGAGGCGACCCGGCGGCATCACACCAAGGAGCATCATGAAGAGCGGTATCCACCCCGAGTACGTCACCACCGAGGTCACCTGCACCTGCGGGAACACCTTCGTGACCCGCAGCACCGAGACCAGCGGCAAGATCTCGGCGGACGTCTGCAGCGCCTGCCACCCGTTCTACACGGGCAAGCAGAAGATCCTCGACACCGGTGGCCGCGTGGCCCGGTTCCAGGCCCGCTACGGCAAGAAGAACAAGTAGCACCCCCGGCAGCGCCGGTGGTCCGCCCGACAACCTCTCCAGGGGCAGTCGGACGCCGGACCACCGGCGCTGCCGTCGTCGGAGGGGCGGCCCGTGGTCGCCGAGGTAGGCAACCTCCCGCCGAGGTAGGCAAGGGCCGCCTACCTCGCGACGACGTTGCCTACCTCGCGAAGGGTTCGCCTACTTCGCGAAGGGTTCGCCTACCCCGCGGCCGGAACAGGAGACGATGTGACCGAGGACTTCGCGGTGGCGCAGCCGCTGCTCGCCGAGCACGCGGAGATCGAGAGCGCCCTCGCCGATCCCTCGGTGCACGCCGACGCCGGCCGCGCCCGCACGCTGGGACGCCGGTACGCGGAGCTCAACCGCGTGGTCGGCGCCTACCGCGCCTGGCGGACCGCGCACGACGACGCATCCGCCGCGGCGGAGCTCGCCGACGAGGACGAGTCGTTCGCGGCCGAGCTGCCGGAGCTGACCGCTGCGGAGGACGAGGCCGCCGAGCACCTGCGCCGCGTGCTGGTCCCTCGCGACCCCGACGACGGACGCGACGTGATCCTGGAGATCAAGGCCGGCGAGGGCGGCGACGAGTCGGCGCTGTTCGCGGGAGACCTGCTGCGCATGTACCTGCGGTTCGCGGAACGGCGCGGCTGGGCCACCCAGGTGCTGGAGTCCACGGAGACCGAGCTCGGCGGGTTCAAGGACGTCCAGCTCGCGATCAAGACGCGGGGCAACCTCGAGGACCCCGCCGACGGCGTGTGGGCCAACCTCAAGTACGAGGGCGGGGTGCACCGCGTCCAGCGGGTGCCGGTCACCGAGTCGCAGGGGCGCATCCACACCTCGGCCGCCGGCGTGCTCGTGCTGCCGGAGGTCGACGACCCGGGCGAGGTCGAGATCGACGCGAACGACCTGCGCATCGACGTCTACCGGTCCTCCGGGCCGGGCGGGCAGTCCGTGAACACCACGGACTCCGCGGTGCGCATCACGCACCTGCCGACCGGCATCGTGGTCTCGATGCAGAACGAGAAGTCGCAGCTGCAGAACAAGGAGCAGGCGATGCGCGTGCTGCGTGCCCGGCTGCTGGCGGCGCAGCAGGAGGCTGCCGCGGCGGAGGCCGCCGACATCCGCCGCTCGCAGGTGCGCACGGTCGACCGCAGCGAGCGGATCCGGACGTACAACTTCCCGGAGAACCGCATCGCGGACCACCGCACCGGGTACAAGGCGTACAACCTGGACCACGTGCTGGCGGGCGATCTCGACCCGGTCGTCCGGTCGGCGATCGAGGCGGACGAGGCCGCCCGAATGGCCGCGGCCGGCGGGGCCTGAGCCGGTGGGCGAACGCGTCGACCTGCTGCTGCGGCGTGCCGCCGAGGACCTCGCTGCCGCCGGTGTCCCCTCGCCGCGCCCGGACGCCGAGCTGCTCCTGGCGCACGTCCTCGGCGTGCCGCGCGGGGAGGTGCGGCGTCGCACGCTGCTCGGCAGCGAGATGTCCGACGGCGCAGGTCCGGAGTCCGTCGCGGCCCGGTTCGCGCTGCTGGTGCGACGTCGTGCCGACCGTGAACCGTTGCAGCACCTGACCGGGACGGCACCGTTCCGGCACGTGGAGCTCGCTGTCGGGCCCGGGGTGTTCGTCCCGCGCCCGGAGACCGAGCAGGTGGCGCAGGTGGCTGTCGACGCGGCTGCCGAGGCGATCTCCACGCGGGGGAGCGTCGTCGTCGTCGACCTGTGCACCGGGTCGGGGGCGATCGCGCTCTCCGTGGCGACCGAGGTGCCCGGTGCGCAGGTGCACGCCGTCGAGCTGGACGCCACCGCGCACGGCTGGGCGGCGCGGAACCTCCGCGGCTCCCGGGTGCACCTCGTTCGTGGCGACGCCCGCACCGCGCTGTCCGACCTGGACGGGAGCGTCGACGTCGTCGTCTCCAACCCGCCGTACGTGCCGTCCGACGCCGTGCCGCAGGAACCCGAGGTCGCTCGGCACGATCCCGCGGTCGCGCTCTACGGGCTCGGCGCCGACGGGCTCGAGGTGCCGCGCGGCATCGTCGCGGCGGCGGCCCGGCTGCTGCGTCCGGGGGGACTGCTGGTCATGGAGCACGCCGAGGTCCAGGCGGCGGCCGCGAGGTCCCTCGTCGCGGACCACGGGTTCGTGGACGTCGGGACCCGCCCGGACCTGTCCGGCCGCGACCGGATGGTCGTGGCCCGGCGGCCGCGCGCGCCGGAGCAGGCCGGAACCGTGACAGACTGGCCTGCGTGAGCAGCGTGCGCGACGTCACCGACGCCAACACCTGGGGCCCCGCGATCGACGAGGCCGTGAACACCGTCTCCCGCGGGGGCCTCGTCGTCCTGCCGACGGACACCGTCTACGGCATCGGCGCCGACGCCTTCGACCCCGAGGCGGTGGCCGCCCTCCTGGCGGCCAAGGGCCGCGGACGGCAGATGCCGCCGCCCGTCCTGGTGCCCGACACGCGGACGGTCGACGGCCTGGCGGTCGACGTCTCCGACGACGCCCGAGCCCTCATCGAGGAGTTCTGGCCCGGAGGGTTCACGATCATCCTGCGCTCCCAGCCCTCCCTGCACTGGGACCTGGGGGAGACGCACGGCACGGTGGCGCTGCGCATGCCCGACCACGAGGCGGCGCTCGCGCTGCTGCGGCGCACCGGGCCGCTGGCGGTCTCCAGCGCGAACCGGACGGGCGGCCCGGCGGCGACGGAGGTCGCCTCCGCCGTCGACCAGCTCGGGGACGCCGTGACCTGCTACCTCGACGGCGGGACAGCACCCGGTGGTGTCGCCTCGACGATCGTCGACGCGACCGGGGCGACGCTGCGTGTCGTGCGCGACGGCGCGATCCCGCTGGAGGCGTTGCGTCAGGTCGCGCCGGTGCTGGGCGTCGACGAGGTGCCGGAGCCCGCCGGTGCGGACGACGCCGCGGGGGAGCCCGCCGGGTGAGGGTCTACGTCCTGGTCATGCTGGTCGCGGCCGCGGTGACGTACCTGGCGACGCCGGGTGCCCGCTGGGTCGCCCGCCGCACCAACGCGATCTCGGCGGTCCGGGCCCGTGACGTCCACGTGCAGCCGACACCGCGGCTCGGTGGTCTGGCGATGCTGCTCGGGATCGTCGTGGCGGTGCTCCTGGCGTCGCAGATGCCGTTCCTCGAGGACGTCTTCGCCGACCGCCAGGTGATCGGCATCGTCGGCGGCGCGGCCATCGTGTGCCTGCTGGGCTGGGCCGACGACGTGTGGGACCTGGACTGGATGACCAAGCTGGCCGGGCAGATGCTCGCGGCCGGCTTCGTCGCCTTCAACCAGGTCCAGCTCGTCTGGCTGCCGACCCCGGGCGGGCTGACGATCCCTTCGGCGCGGCTGTCGTTGTTCCTCACGGTGCTCGTGATCGTGGTGGCGATGAACGCGGTGAACTTCGTCGACGGGCTGGACGGGCTGGCAGCCGGCATCGTCGCCATCGGCGCCTCGGCGTTCTTCCTCTACACGTACTCGTTGACGCAGCAGGCCAGCCCGGAGAACTACGCGAGCATCGCCACGCTGATGACGGCGGTGCTGGTGGGGATCTGCCTGGGCTTCCTGCCGCACAACTTCTACCCGTCGCACATCTTCATGGGCGACTCGGGCTCGATGGTCCTGGGGCTCGTGTTCGCCGGGGCGGCCATCTCCGTGATCGGCCGGTTCGACCCCACGCTGGTCGCGATCTCCGGTGCCCAGCGCGCCCCGCTGTTCATCCCGCTGGTGCTGCCCGTCGCGGTCGTGCTGCTGCCGCTGCTGGACATGACGATGGCGGTGGTCCGGCGGCTCGCGGCCGGCAAGTCCCCGATGGCTCCGGACCGGCTGCACCTGCACCACCGCATGCTGGCCCTGGGCCACTCGCACCGGCGCGCCGTGCTGATCCTCTACGTGTGGACCGCCGTGTTCGCCTTCGGTGCCGCCGCGCTCGTGCGGTGGCGCTGGCAGGTGGTGCTGGTGTGGCTGGCCGTCGCGGTCGTCGTCGCCTTCGTGCTGACGCTGGGTCCGCTGCGGACCCGCGGGCGGTTCCTGGACGACGACGTCGCCTCCGGCACGCTGCCCGTCGCCACGTCCGCGCCGTCGTCGCGCACCGTCCGCGCGACCGCACCCTCCTCGACCCGGGTGTCGAGCCCCGTCCCGACCAAGGAGCACGACCATGACCGAGCAGAACGCCACTCCGGACCCGCAGGGCGACCCGGCTGAGGTGCCCGGGCGGACCTTCGACGAGGTGCAGGCCTCGGAGCGCACGATGCTGCGCCGCGCGATGCGGTCGACGCTGGCCCTGGTGGGCGGCCTCGTCGTGATCGGGGGACTGGTGGGCTGGCTCGTGGCCGGGACGGCGGGCCTGTGGGGCGCCCTGGTGGGCGCGGGCCTGGCCGCGTTCTTCTGCGCGACGACGATCTGGTCGATGCAGCGCACGGTCGGCAAGTCCCCGACGACGATGGCGGCGACGGTGATGGGCGCGTGGCTGGCGAAGATCGTGGTGCTCGTCGTCGTGCTCGTGCTGCTGCGTGGAGCGGACTTCTACGACCCGTACGTGCTCTTCGTGGTCCTGGCCGTCGGTGCGGTGGGTTCGGCGCTGCTGGACTACCAGGCGGTGCGGGGCGCGCGGATGCCGTACGTGCAGCCGTGACCTCCTGGGACGGGACGGCGCGACCCGGGCGACGACCGTTTCGGGTGCCTCGGGCACGCTTCCGAGTTCCACAAGTGCCATAGTTCACAAGGCGCGGGATTCCGGCCGGGACGAGCAGTCTTGATGCTCGACCACGGCAGATCATCTAGTAGGCTGTGCGCGAATCCATGACGGCCAGGTCCGACGGTGTGCCCACATGCTCGTGGCGTGCCGAACGACCTTCGACCACCGGGAGTCCTCCTGTTCACCTCAGCGACCCCCACGCTGCTCGCCGCCTCCGAGGGTGAGGGCGGCTTCCACGTGCCGTCCATCGACGAGTTCTTCCCGCCGGCGATCCTCTTCGAGGACACGATCTTCCAGATCGACCGCATCTGGATCATCCGCATCGTCGCGGCGGCCGTGCTCCTCACGGTCTTCGTGATCGCCGCTCGTCGGGCCAAGCTCGTGCCCGGGCGGTTCCAGGGCGCGATCGAGATGATCCTCGACTTCGTCCGCGTCCAGATCGCCGAGGAGATCCTCGGCAAGACGAACGCCCGGCGCTTCGTCCCGATGCTGACGACGATCTTCCTCTCGATCCTCGCGTTCAACATCACGGGCATCATCCCGTTCCTCAACATGGCCGGCACCGCCCGCATCGGTCTGCCGATCGTCCTCGCCCTCTGGGTCTTCGTGACCTACTGGTGGGTCGGCGTCAGCAAGCACGGGCTCGGCGGCTACCTGAAGAACAACCTCTTCCCGCCCGGGATCCCGTGGCCGATCTACATCATCGTCACGCCGATCGAGCTGCTGCAGATCCTCGTCGTCCGGCCGGCCTCGCTCGCGCTGCGACTCGCGGCCAACATGATCGCCGGGCACATCATGCTCGTGCTCTGCTTCGCGGCGACGCACTTCTTCCTCCTCGAGGCGGCACCGGCCCTGAAGGCCATCGGCGCGCTCACGCTCGCCGGCGGCTTCGCGGTCACCCTGTTCGAGATCCTGGTCGCGCTGCTGCAGGCGTACATCTTCGCCCTGCTCGCCGCGGTCTACATCAGCCTGTCGCTGGAGGAGGAGCACTGATCCCCGGATCGGCTCCCTGACGGCACACGCCCACCTACCCACCCCAGACGTAAGTCAGCGACGTCGGGCCGCCCGGTCCGACGCCCAACGGAAGGAAACCCAGTGGACGTCACCACCCTCGCCGAGGTCACCGGTAACCTCAACGCTGTCGGCTACGGCCTCGCCGCGGTCGGCCCGGGCATCGGTCTCGGCATCCTCATCGGCAAGACCATCGAGGGCATGGCCCGCCAGCCCGAGGTCGCCGGCCAGCTGCGCGCCACCATGTTCCTCGGTGTCGCGTTCGTCGAGCTCCTCGCCCTGCTCGGCCTCGTCGCCGGCTTCCTCTTCCCGGCCGCGTGATGGCGGCGGCGAACTTCGCCGCCCCGGTGATCGTGGCGGCCGAAGAGACGACGGCGGAGGGGATCGACCTCTTCATCCCCGCCTGGTACGACATCATCTGGTCGTCGGTCGTCATGATCGTCATCGCCGTCGTGTTCTACAAGGTCGTGCTCCCCAAGTTCCAGGTCGTCCTGGACGAGCGCACCGCGAAGATCGAGGGCGGTCTGGCCAAGGCCGAGAAGGCGCAGGAGGAGGCGGCAGCGGCGCTGGCGGAGTACCACCAGCAGCTCGCCGAGGCCCGCTCCGAGGCGGCCAGGACGCGTGAGGAGGCTCGGGCCGAGGGCACCGCCATCGTGGCCGAGCTCAAGGCCAAGGCGAACGACGAGGCGGCACGCATCGTCGAGACCGCGCACCGTCAGATCGAGGCCGAGCGGCAGTCCGCCGCGGTCTCCCTGCGGTCCGAGGTCGGGACCCTGGCCACCGAGCTCGCGTCCAAGATCGTCGGCGAGTCCCTCGAGGACAGCGCCCGGCAGTCGCGCGTGGTCGACCGGTTCCTCGACGAGCTCGAGGCCGAGCAGTCCGCGACGACGAACGCCACCAGGGAGGGCTGATGCGAGGCACGAGCGGAGCATCGCTGGCAGCCGCCCAGGAGCGGTTCGAGCCGGTGCTGCGGTCGGCGGGTGCCGACGCCACCACGCTCGGCGAGCAGCTGTTCGTCGTCGTGACCGCGTTGGACGGGTCCGGTGCGCTGCGCCGCTCGCTCGCCGACCCCTCGCGGGAGGGCGACGACAAGGCCCAGGTGGTCCGTACCGTCCTGGCGGGCGGCTTCGACGAGCGCGTGATCGACCTGGTCTCCGGACTGGCCCGGTCACGGTGGTCGAGCGAGGCCGACCTGACGGACGCCCTCGAGCGGCTCGGCGTCGACGCCGTGCTCGCCGGTGCGGAGGCCAGGCAGGCCCTCGAGACGGTGGAGGACGAGCTGTTCCGGCTCACGCGGGCCCTGGCGGGACAGCGTGACGTGCGGCAGGCGCTCTCCGACCCGACGACCGAGGCGTCCCGTCGTGCTGCCCTGGTGGACGACCTGCTGGACGGCAAGGTCGACCCGGTCACGCTCGTGCTGGCCCGCCGTGCGACCACCGCTCCGCGGGGTCGCCGGTTCGTGCCGAGCCTGACCTGGTTCGGCGACGTCGCGGCCGAGCGTCGTCACCGTCTCGTGGCCTCCGTCACGAGCGGCTCGGTCCTCACCGCGGCACAGGAGGAGCGGCTCGGGGGCATCCTCGAGCGCGCCTACGGCCGTCCCGTGCAGCTCAACGTGACGGTCGACCCGGCCGTCGTCGGCGGGCTGCGAATCCAGGTCGGCGCGGACGTCGTCGACTCCACCGTGCTGACCCGCCTGGCCGACGCCCGTCGCCGGCTGGCCGGCTGACCTACACGACGCCCAGCCGGCCGCCGGTCGGCGCAGATGAACGTTCGGTCGCACCTGCGGCCACGACAGGAGAAGAGCAATGGCTGAGCTGACGATCCGGCCGGAGGAGATCCGCGCCGCACTGGACAGCTTCGTGAAGTCCTACGAGCCCGAGGGAGCGGCGACCGAGGAGGTCGGCCGCGTGACCTTCGCCGCCGACGGCATCGCGAACGTCGAGGGCCTGCCCGGCGCGATGGCGAACGAGCTGCTGCGCTTCGAGGACGGCACGCTCGGCCTCGCGCAGAACCTGGACGTCCGCGAGATCGGTGTCGTCGTCCTCGGTGAGTTCACCGGGATCGAGGAGGGCCAGGAGGTCCGTCGCACCGGCGAGGTGCTCTCGGTCCCCGTGGGCGAGGGCTACCTGGGTCGCGTCGTCGACCCGCTGGGCAACCCGGTCGACGGTCTCGGCGACATCGAGTCCGAGGGCCGCCGCGCCCTCGAGCTGCAGGCGCCCGGCGTCATGCAGCGCAAGTCGGTCCACGAGCCGCTGCAGACCGGCATCAAGGCGATCGACTCGATGATCCCGGTCGGTCGGGGTCAGCGTCAGCTGATCATCGGCGACCGCCAGACCGGCAAGACCGCGATCGCGATCGACACGATCATCAACCAGAAGGCCAACTGGGAGTCCGGCGACCCGGACAAGCAGGTGCGCTGCATCTACGTCGCCGTCGGCCAGAAGGGCTCGACCATCGCCTCGGTGCGCGGCGCGCTCGAGGACGCCGGCGCGCTGGAGTACACGACGATCGTGGCCGCCCCGGCGTCGGACCCGGCGGGCTTCAAGTACCTCGCCCCGTACACCGGTTCCGCCATCGGCCAGCACTGGATGTACGCCGGCAAGCACGTGCTGATCATCTTCGACGACCTGTCGAAGCAGGCCGAGGCCTACCGCGCCACGTCGCTGCTGCTGCGCCGCCCGCCGGGCCGCGAGGCCTACCCGGGTGACGTCTTCTACCTGCACTCCCGGCTGCTGGAGCGCTGCGCCAAGCTCTCCGACGAGATGGGCGCGGGCTCGATGACCGGTCTGCCGATCATCGAGACCAAGGCGAACGACGTGTCGGCCTACATCCCGACCAACGTCATCTCCATCACCGACGGGCAGATCTTCCTGCAGTCCGACCTCTTCAACGCCGACCAGCGCCCCGCTGTCGACGTCGGCATCTCGGTGTCCCGAGTCGGCGGTGACGCGCAGGTCAAGGCCATGAAGAAGGTCTCCGGCACGCTGAAGCTCGAGCTGGCGCAGTACCGCTCGCTCGAGGCCTTCGCGATGTTCGCCTCGGACCTCGACGCGGCGTCGCGCGGGCAGCTGGCCCGCGGTGCGGTGCTCATGGAGCTGCTCAAGCAGCCCCAGTACACCCCGTACCCGGTCGAGGAGCAGGTCGCCTCCATCTGGGCCGGCACCAAGGGCAAGCTGGACGACGTTCCCGTCGCGGACGTCAAGCGGTTCGAGTCCGAGCTGCTGGAGCACCTGCGCCGCAACACCGACGTCTTCAGCACCATCACGGAGACCGGCAAGCTCGAGCAGGAGACCGAGGACGCCCTGGCCGCGGCCGTGGAGGACTTCCGCAACGGGTTCCTCAAGGGCGACGGCTCGGCGCTCGTCGGCGGCGAGGACGTGTCCGGGGACACCGACGTCGAGCAGGAGCAGCTCGTCGTGCAGAAGAAGGGCTGATCGTATGGCCGGAGGATCCCAGCGCGTCTACAAGCAGCGGATCAAGTCGACGCAGTCGCTGAAGAAGATGTTCCGCGCGCAGGAGCTGATCGCGGCGTCCCGCATCGGCAAGGCGCGCGGCCGGACGGCTGCCGCCGCGCCGTACGAGCGCGCGATCACGCGCGCCGTGTCGGCCGTGGCGACGCACACCTCGACCGATCACCCGCTGACCACCGAGCGCACCGACACCGACCGCGTCGCGGTGCTGGTCATCGCCTCGGACCGTGGCATGGCCGGGTCCTACTCGGCCGCCATCATCCGCGAGTCGGAGCGGCTCGTGGCCCGGCTGACGGCCGAGGGCAAGCAGGTCTCGCTCTACGCCGCCGGGCGTCGCGCGATCTCGTACTACAAGTACCGGGACCGCGAGCTGGCCGGTCAGTGGTCCTACGGGTCCGACAGCCCGGAGTCCGAGGTGGCCGGCGACATCGCCGACACGCTGCTCGGTGCCTTCCTGGCCCCGGAGGCCGAGGGGGGCGTCAGCGAGCTGCACGTCGTCTACACGCAGTTCGTGAACATGGTGACCCAGCGCCCGCGGGTCGTGCGCATGCTCCCGCTCGAGGTCGTCGAGGGCGTCGCGACGCCCGGCGAGCACGACGCGCTGCCGCTGTACGACTTCGAGCCGTCGCCGGAGAGCGTCCTGGACGCTTTGCTGCCGCGGTACGTGCGCAGCCGCATCTTCAGCTTCATGCTGGAGGCGGCGGCGTCCGAGCTGGCGTCGCGCCAGCGTGCGATGCACACCGCGACGGACAACGCCGAGGACATCATCCGCAACTACACGCGCCTGGCGAACCAGGCCCGCCAGGCGGACATCACCCAGGAGATCAGCGAGATCGTCTCGGGTGCTGACGCCCTCGCGGCGTCGTGACGTCCCGCGTCCGACGCCGTCGATCGACGAACTCACACCCGAACCTTTCGAAGCGAGGCAAGCAATGACCGCCACCACTGTGGAATCGCCGCAGGGCGCGGCCCCCGCCGGGCCGGGCACCGGCCGCGTCGCACGCGTGATCGGCCCTGTCGTCGACATCGAGTTCCCCGAGGACTCGATCCCCGACATCTACAACGCGCTCACGGTCGACATCGACCTGTCGAACCAGGGCGAGGGCGAGAGCTCCTTCACCCTGACCCTCGAGACCGCTCAGCACCTGGGCGACTCCCTCGTGCGCGCCATCGCCCTCAAGCCGACCGACGGCCTGGTCCGGGGCGCGGTCGTCACCGACACGGGCGAGCCCATCTCGGTGCCCGTCGGCGACGTCACCAAGGGCAAGGTCTTCAACGTCACCGGCGAGGTCCTGAACCTCGCCGAGGGCGAGCAGATCGAGGTCACCGAGCGCTGGCCGATCCACCGCAAGCCGCCGGCGTTCGACCAGCTCGAGTCGAAGACGCAGATGTTCGAGACGGGCATCAAGTCGATCGACCTGCTCACCCCGTACGTGCAGGGTGGAAAGATCGGTCTCTTCGGTGGTGCGGGCGTCGGCAAGACGGTCCTCATCCAGGAGATGATCCAGCGTGTCGCCCAGGACCACGGCGGTGTCTCCGTGTTCGCCGGCGTCGGCGAGCGCACCCGTGAGGGCAACGACCTGATCCACGAGATGGACGAGGCCGGCGTCTTCGACAAGACCGCCCTGGTCTTCGGCCAGATGGACGAGCCGCCGGGCACGCGTCTGCGCGTCGCCCTGTCCGCGCTGACGATGGCGGAGTACTTCCGCGACGTCAAGAAGCAGGACGTGCTGCTGTTCATCGACAACATCTTCCGCTTCACGCAGGCGGGTTCCGAGGTCTCCACGCTGCTCGGCCGCATGCCGTCCGCCGTGGGCTACCAGCCGAACCTCGCCGACGAGATGGGTCTGCTGCAGGAGCGCATCACGTCCACGCGCGGTCACTCCATCACCTCGCTGCAGGCGATCTACGTGCCCGCGGACGACTACACCGACCCGGCGCCGGCGACGACGTTCGCCCACCTGGACGCCACGACGGAGCTCTCGCGCGAGATCGCCTCGCAGGGTCTGTACCCGGCGATCGACCCGCTGACCTCCACCTCGCGCATCCTCGACCCGCGGTACGTGGGCCAGGAGCACTACGAGGTCGCCACGGCGGTCAAGCAGATCCTGCAGCGCAACAAGGAGCTGCAGGACATCATCGCGATCCTCGGTGTCGACGAGCTCTCGGAGGAGGACAAGACGCTGGTGGCCCGTGCGCGCCGCATCCAGCAGTTCCTCTCCCAGAACACCTACATGGCCAAGAAGTTCACCGGTGTCGAGGGTTCCACGGTGCCGCTGAGCGAGACGGTCGAGGCGTTCAAGAAGATCACCGAGGGCGAGTACGACCACGTGGCCGAGCAGGCCTTCTACAACATCGGTGGTCTCGAGGACCTCGAGCGCAACTGGGCGCGCATCCAGAAGGAGTACGGGGCCTGACGACCGCGTCGCCCCTCTCGACGGCGTCGCCCTGCCGTGTACCGTACGGACCGGTGGGGCGACGCCGTACCACCCTCGACTGAAGAACCCTGGAGCCCGACATGGCAGAGCTGAACGTCGATCTCGTCGCGGCCGACCGCAAGGTCTGGTCCGGCGCGGCGCGCGAGGTCAGCGCCCCGTCCGCCGACGGTCAGATCGGCATCCTCGCCGGACACACGCCGCTGCTCGCGGTGCTGCGCCCCGGCACCGTCAAGGTCTCCACCGCACCGGGCCAGGTCGCGGTCGAGGCTCAGGTCAGCGGCGGGTTCGTGTCCGTCGACGACGACGTCGTCACGCTCGTGGTCGACGACCTCTCCGAGGTCGGCGGCCACGCGGGGACGCGAGCCTGAGGGACGGATCGCGAGATGGGTCAGTACGTGCTCGTGGCGCTCGGCGTCGTGCTGCTCGTGCTGGTCCTGGTCGCGCTGGCCGGGGCGTCCCGGCTGCGTACCCTGTCGCACCGGGTCGGGTCGTTCCAGTGCAGCGCCCGGGCCGGCAGCCGGCCGCAGGCCGCCTGGTCGGTCGGTATCGCCCAGTACGGCGCGGGACGCATCGACTGGTGGCGCTGCTGGTCGCTGGCCCCCCGCCCGGCGCGGACGTGGCAGCGTGACCGGCTCGCGATCACCGGCCGGGTCTCGCTCGACCAGGCCGGACAGCCCGACCTGGTCCTGGTCCGCTGCCGTTACGACGGCACGGACTTCGAGCTGACGATGTCGCCCGGGGCGTACTCGGGCCTGGCGTCGTGGCTGGAGTCCGCACCCCCGGGTCGCCGCGACCTCGTCGTCTGACCTGTTCCCTCGAGGAGTTCTGTGCGTCTCGTCGTCGCCCGCTGCTCGGCCCGGTACACGGGTCGGCTGACCGCTCATCTGCCGCCGGCTACCCGGCTGCTGCTCGTCAAGGCGGACGGCAGCGTGCTGCTGCACTCCGACGGCGGGTCGTACAAGCCGTTGAACTGGATGAGCCCGCCCTGCACGACCGCGGTCCGCGAGCCGGAGCCGGAGGCCGCCGAGCGCGGTGTCGTCGAGGTCTGGGCGGTGCAGCACCAGAAGTCCGACGACCGGCTCGAGATCGAGCTGTACGAGGTGCTGCACGACTCCGCGCACGAGCTCGGCGTCGACCCCGGCCTGGTGAAGGACGGGGTGGAGGCGCACCTGCAGGAGCTGCTCGCCGCCCAGATCGACCTGCTCGGTGCGGGGCACTCGCTCGTGCGCCGGGAGTACATGACGGCGATCGGGCCGGTGGACATCCTCGCCCGGGACGCGGACGGCGCGTCGGTCGCGGTGGAGATCAAGCGTCGTGGCGAGATCGACGGGGTCGAACAGCTGACGCGCTACCTGGATCTGCTCAACCGTGACCCGCTGCTGGCGCCGGTGCGAGGGGTGTTCGCCGCTCAGGAGATCAAGCCGCAGGCCCGGGTGCTCGCCACCGACCGGGGGATCGACTGCCTGGTGCTCGACTACGACGCGATGCGTGGGGTCGACGACCCGGGGTCGCGGCTCTTCTGAGGCGTTAGGCAGGACTGCTTCCTAATGCCCGACCGGTGGGGCAGGATGGGTCCATGACCAGCGATCGCGACACCGACGTCCTCGTCCCGGAACCGCCCCAGGTCTTCGCCCTGCGCGGAGACGTCGTCACCCCCGACGCCGTCGTCCCCGACGGCGCGGTCGTGGTGGCCGACGGCACGATCGTGTGGGCCGGGCCGATCGAGGAGGCCGCGGGGGCCGGCGTGGGCGACGAGGTCGCCGCGGCGGAGGAGCCCCCGCCCGGCACGTACGTGCTCCCCGGGCTGGTCGACCTGCACAACCACGGCGGCGGGGGAGCGGGCTTCCCCGACGCCGCCGACGCGGACGAGGCCCTGCGCGCCGTCGTCGAGCACCGGACGCACGGGACGACGACGCTGCTCGCCTCCCTGGTGACGGCTCCCACGGAGACGCTCGTGCGCCAGCTCGAGCTGCTGAGCGGCCTGGCCGAGGCCGGCGAGATCGACGGCATCCACGCCGAGGGGCCGTTCCTCGCGGCCGCGCGGTGCGGTGCCCAGGACCCGCGCTACCTGATCCCCGGCGACGTCACGCTCGTGCGCGAGCTCGTGGAGGCGGCGGGTGGCCACCTGCGGACGATGACCGTCGCCCCCGACGTCGACGGCGTCGGGGGGCCCGGCGGGGCGGCGGTCGCGCTCGTCCGGGCCGGTGTGATCCCGTCGCTCGGACACACCGACAGCAGCACCGCGCAGGCCGAGGACCTGGTGGGCCAGGTCCTCGGTGCCCTGGCCGAGGCGCCCGGACCCCGCCGGCGGATGACCGCCACGCACCTGTTCAACGGGATGCGCCCGCTGCACCACCGCGATCCCGGGCCGATCGCCGCCTGTCTCGCGGCGGCGTCGCGGGGCGACCTGGTCGTCGAGCTGATCGGCGACGGCGTGCACCTCGATCCGGCGACGGTGCGGACCGTGACCGAGACGGTGGGCGCGGACCAGGTCGCCCTGGTCACCGACGCCATGGGTGCGGCCGGGATGGCCGACGGGGCCTACCGGCTCGGTCCCCAGGACGTGACGGTGACCGACGGCGTCGCGCGCCTGACCGACCCCGCGGACCCCGGCAACGGCGCCATCGCCGGCGGGACCGCGCACCTGGTCGACGTGGTGCGCAGCGCGGTCGTGGACGCCGGCCTGCCGCTGGTGACGGCGGTACGCTGCGCCTCGTGGGTCCCCGCGGGCGTGCTCGGCCGCGACGACGTCGGCGGTCTGGTCGCCGGGCGCCGCGCCGACGTCGTCGTCACCGACCGGGACCTGCGGGTGCAGCACGTGTGCCGGGGCGGCCGGCCCGTCTGATCGGGTCGCGCAGCGGTCGGGTGAGCGTCGGGCCGAGCACGTCGGCCCCGGAGGGGTGAGGAGCCAGCTGTGAGCACCATCAACGCCGGCACGTTCGGCCAGGACTTCCTGTGGGGGACCGCCACCGCGGCCTACCAGATCGAGGGCGGCGCCACCGAGGGCGGTCGCGGACCGTCGATCTGGGACACGCTGTGCCGCGTCCCCGGCGCTGTGCAGGGCGGCGACACCGGCGACGTCGCCTGCGACCACTACCACCGGTGGCGTGAGGACGTCGACCACCTCGAGCGCCTCGGCGTCGGCGGCTACCGCCTGTCGATCTCCTGGCCCCGGGTCCAGCCCGGCGGTCGCGGACCGCTGAACCCCGAGGGCGTCGCCTTCTACCGCGACCTGCTCGACGCGCTGCGGAGCAAGGGGATCACCCCTTTCGTGACGCTCTACCACTGGGACCTGCCCCAGGAGCTCGAGGACGCCGGCGGGTGGGCCGTGCGGGAGACGGCCGAGGCGTTCGCCGACTACGCCCGGGCCATGGCCCGCGAGCTCGGGAACCGCGTCGCGACGTGGACGACGCTCAACGAGCCGTGGTGCAGCGCCTGTCTCGGGTATGCCTCCGGCGTGCACGCCCCCGGACGGACCGAGCCGGCGTCGGCGCTCGCGGCGGTGCACCACCTGAACCTCGCGCACGGCCTGGCGGTGCGTGCGATCCGCGAGGAGCTGCCCGGGGCGCAGTGCTCGATCACGCTGAACCTGCACGTCTTCCGCGCCGCGACCGCCTCGGACCAGGACGCCGACGCCGTGCGCCAGGTCGACGGCCTCGCCAACCGGGTGTTCCTGGGCCCGCTGCTCGAGGGCGCCTACCCCGACGACGTGCTCGCCGACACCGCGGACGTCTCGGACTGGTCGTTCGTGCGCGACGGCGACCTCGACGTCACGCGGCAGCCGATCGACGTGCTCGGGGTGAACTACTACTCGTCGACCCGGGTGCGGCGGTTCTCCGGCAACGGCGAGCCGGTGCGCGCCGACGGGCACAGGACGACCGTGACCTCGCCCTGGGTCGCCGCGGACGACGTCGAGTTCCTGCCCCAGCCCGGTCCGCACACCGCGATGGGCTGGAACGTGGAGCCGGCAGGGCTGACGGAGCTGCTGGTCTCGCTGCACGAGCGCTACCCGGACCAGCCGCTGGCGGTGACGGAGAACGGCGCGGCGTTCGACGACGTCGTCGTGCCCGACACGGCGCTCGGGATCGACCGGGTGCACGACGTCGCGCGTGTCGCCTACCTGCGCGACCACGTGGCGGCCGTCGGTGCGGCGATCGACGCGGGTGCGGACGTGCGCGGCTACTTCGCCTGGTCGCTCATGGACAACTTCGAGTGGGCCTACGGCTACTCGAAGAGGTTCGGCCTGCTCCGCGTCGACTACGACACGGGCGAGCGCACCTGGAAGGACTCGGCCTACTGGTTCGCCCGCCTGGCCCGGACCGGTCGGCTCCCGGCGGTGTTCGAGGCGCAACCGGTCCTCTGACACGCCGGGCGCCGAGGTGTGAGGAAGATCTGAGCCAGGCTCGTGCGGGCCCCGGACCGGATCTGCACAGCCTGTGGACCGTCGTCGTCCACCGGGTGTGGACGACGGGTGCCGTGCCGCGCGAACCTGCGCCCCGGGAGCCGTCGGGCCGGTGCACGCGGCGGTGGACGACCGCGGTGTCGGAGGCGGGTGAGAAGGTGGTCCCAGGCGTCGTCGAGGTGGCCCGTACCGGCGATTCCGGACGAATCACACGGGCGAAATCACACCCGTGTGAACCACAACATGTCGTGGGCGAGCGGCCGCCGAACACTAGGTGTAGTGTTGGGGACACGTCGCAGCCCTAGGCTCCGACGGAAAGAACATCGGCGTAGTTCCACCGGTGTCGTCCCAGGTCGGAGGCTCTCGCGGAGGGCTTCGCGGGGTCTCGGACGGCAGCTCCCGGAGCTCGTCGGAGCAGAACTCGGGACATCGGACGACCGCCGATCGGGCGGCGAGACAGGGAGTGCGACATGAGCGTCACGGTCTACAGCAAGCCGGCCTGCGTGCAGTGCGACGCGACCTACCGTGCCCTCGACCGCAAGGGCGTGGAGTACGACGTCGTCGACATCACGCAGGACGCCGACGCGCTCGAGATGGTCCGTGGGCTCGGCTACCTGCAGGCGCCGGTCGTCGTCGCCGGCGACACCCACTGGTCGGGCTTCCGCCCCGACCAGATCAGCGCCGTCGCGGCGCAGCAGGCCGTCTCGGCCTGACCCTCGACCCCGGCCCGGTCCCCGACGTCGTCGGCGACCGGGCCGGCTCCACCGCAGCACGACCGACGGGGGGAGCGTGACATGGGATCGCTCGTCTACTTCTCCAGCGTCTCGGAGAACACGCACCGCTTCGTCCAGCGCCTCGGGCTGGAAGAGCTCGGGATGTCGGTCCACCGCATCCCGCTGCGTCCGTCCGACGGCTTCCTGACCGTCGACGAACCGTACGTCCTGATGGCCCCCACCTACGGCGGGGGCAACGAGGGCGGCGCCGTCCCGCGGCAGGTGCGCAAGTTCCTCGGGGACGTGGGGAACCGTTCCTTGATCCGCGGCGTCGTGGCCGCGGGCAACACCAACTTCGGCGCTGCGTACTGCATCGCCGGCGACATCATCTCCGCGAAGTGCCAGGTGCCCTACCTGTACGCCTTCGAACTTCTCGGGACGGCCGAGGACGCCCAGCGCGTCCGTGACGGATTGGGACGATTTTGGCAACGACAGTCACTGATCTCGGCGTGAGCGCAACCTCCGCCGACGCTCCGGAGCAGACCGGGAGCGTGACGCTGCAGCAGTCCGAGCTCGACTACCACGCGCTCAACGCGATGCTGAACCTCTACGGGCCGGACGGCGAGATCCAGTTCGAGAAGGACCGCGAGGCCGCGGCGGCCTACTTCCGTCAGCACGTGCTGCCCAACACGATCGAGTTCGACACGCTCGACGCCAAGCTCGACCACCTGGTCGAGAACAAGTACTACGACCCCGCCGTGCTGGCCAAGTACTCCCGGGCGTTCGTCAAGGAGCTGTTCCAGCGTGCGTACGCCGCGGACTTCCGGTTCGAGTCGTTCCTCGGCGCGTTCAAGTACTACACGTCGTACACGCTCAAGACGTTCGACGGCAAGAAGTACCTCGAGCGCTTCGAGGACCGCGTCTCGATGGTCGCCCTCGGCCTGGCGGACGGTGACGAGCAGGTCGCTCGCGACATCGTCGACGAGGTCATCGCCGGGCGGTTCCAGCCCGCGACCCCGACGTTCCTCAACGTGGGCAAGGCGCAGCGTGGCGAGCCCGTGTCCTGCTTCCTGCTGCGCATCGAGGACAACATGGAGTCCATCGCGCGCGGCATCAACTCCGCCCTGCAGCTCTCCAAGCGCGGCGGCGGCGTCGCCCTGCTGCTCAGCAACGTGCGCGAGCACGGCGCGCCCATCAAGCACATCCAGAACCAGTCCTCCGGCGTCATCCCCGTCATGAAGCTGCTGGAGGACTCGTTCTCCTACGCCAACCAGCTCGGGGCACGCCAGGGCGCCGGCGCCGTCTACCTGCACGCCCATCACCCCGACATCCTGCGTTTCCTCGACACCAAGCGCGAGAACGCCGACGAGAAGATCCGCATCAAGACCCTCTCGCTCGGCGTCGTCATCCCGGACATCACGTTCGAGCTGGCCAAGCGCAACGAGGACATGCACCTGTTCAGCCCGTACGACGTCGAGCGCGTGTACGGCAAGCCGTTCGCCGACATCTCGATCACCGAGAAGTACGACGAGCTCGTCGCCGACGACCGCATCACCAAGAAGACGATCAGGGCGCGCGACTTCTTCCAGACGATCGCGGAGCTGCAGTTCGAGTCCGGGTACCCGTACGTGATGTTCGAGGACACCGTGAACCGGGCGAACCCGATCGCCGGACGTATCACCCACTCCAACCTGTGCTCGGAGATCCTCCAGGTCTCCACGGCGTCGACCTTCAACGAGGACCTGTCGTACGACGAGGTCGGCCGGGACATCTCCTGCAACCTCGGGTCGCTGAACATCGCCAGGACGATGGACTCGCCCGACTTCGGGCACACCATCGACACCGCGATCCGGGCGCTCACCGCCGTGTCGGACCAGACGAGCATCGAGTCGGTGCCGTCGGTGAAGAAGGCGAACGAGCTCGGTCACGCCATCGGCCTCGGCCAGATGAACCTGCACGGCTACCTCGCGCGAGAGCGGATCCACTACGGGTCGACCGAGGGCATCGACTTCACCAACATCTACTTCTACACCGTCGCCTACCACGCGATCGCGGCCTCCAACCGGCTCGCGAAGGAGCGTGGCCGGGCGTTCGGCGGGTTCGCGGACTCGGCGTACGCCTCGGGGGAGTACTTCGACAAGTACACCGACGCCGAGTGGAAGCCGGCGACCGAGCGCGTCGCCCGACTGTTCGCGGACGCCGGCGTGCACGTGCCGACGCAGGACGACTGGCGTGCACTGAAGGCGTCCGTCATGGAGCACGGGATCTACAACCAGAACCTCCAGGCGGTGCCCCCGACCGGGTCGATCAGCTACATCAACCACTCGACGTCGTCGATCCACCCGGTGGCGGCGAAGATCGAGATCCGCAAGGAAGGCAAGCTCGGCCGCGCCTACTACCCGGCGCCGTACATGACGAACGACAACCTGGAGTACTACCAGGACGCGTACGAGATCGGGTACGAGAAGATCATCGACACCTACGCCGCGGCCACGCAGCACGTGGACCAGGGCCTGTCGCTCACCCTGTTCTTCCCGGACACGGTCACCACCCGCGACGTCAACAAGGCGCAGATCTACGCCTGGCGCAAGGGCATCAAGACGCTCTACTACATCCGCCTGCGCCAGCTGGCGCTCGAGGGGACCGAGATCGAGGGCTGCGTCAGCTGCATGCTGTGACGCCTCCGCACCTCCGTCCCCGAACCGCCGCGCACCCCGAAGGAACCGCCATGGCACCCACCGGACAGCTCAAGCTCATCGACCGCGTCAGCGCGATCAACTGGAACCGCCTGCAGGACGAGAAGGACCTGGAGGTGTGGGACCGGCTGGTCGGCAACTTCTGGCTGCCGGAGAAGGTTCCGGTGTCCAACGACATCCAGTCGTGGAACACCCTCTCCGAGGCGGAGAAGCTCATGACCACCCGGGTGTTCACCGGTCTCACGCTGCTGGACACGATCCAGGGCACGGTCGGGGCGGTGTCCCTGATCCCGGACGCGCTGACCCCGCACGAGGAGGCGGTGTACACCAACATCGCGTTCATGGAGTCGGTGCACGCCAAGAGCTACTCGTCGATCTTCTCCACGCTGATCTCCACCAAGGAGATCGACGAGGCCTTCGCCTGGTCCGAGCAGAACCCGCACCTGCAGCGCAAGGCCGAGATCGTCCTCGAGTACTACCGCGGCGACGACCCCCTCAAGCGCAAGGTCGCCTCGACCATGCTCGAGTCGTTCCTGTTCTACTCGGGCTTCTACGCCCCGATGTACTGGTCGAGCCGCGCCAAGCTGACGAACACGGCCGACGTCATCCGCCTCATCATCCGCGACGAGGCCGTCCACGGGTACTACATCGGCTACAAGTACCAGAAGGGGCTGGCCAAGCTCTCGGCCGCCGAGCAGGAGGAGATGAAGGGCTACACCTTCGAGCTCCTCTTCGAGCTGTACGAGAACGAGGTGGAGTACACCGAGTCGTTGTACGGCGAGCTGGGGCTCACCGAGGACGTCAAGAAGTTCCTGCGGTACAACGCCAACAAGGCGCTGATGAACCTCGGCTACGAGGGCCTGTTCCCCAAGGACGAGACCGACGTCAACCCGGCGATCCTCGCGGCGCTGAGCCCGAACGCGGACGAGAACCACGACTTCTTCTCCGGCTCGGGTTCCTCGTACGTGATCGGCAAGGCCGTGGAGACCACGGACGACGACTGGGACTTCTGAGGTCCCGACCGTGGACCGGCCGGGGTGCCGGCCGCGGAGCGGCTGAACCGGCGGAGAACTCTTCGCGACGATGCGCCGGTGAGCCTGGACATGGTGCAGATCCTGTGCCTGAATAGCGAAGGTCGAACGAACCCTGCTCCCGGAGCTCGCCTCCGTCGAAGGAGAAACGTGTCCTCACTCCGCAGCCGACTCATCCCCGCGACCGCGGCCCTCGGCGCCGTCGCTCTCACCGCCGGGCTGGCCGCGCCGGCCGTGGCCGGCGACCGCGACCGGCATCACGGCCACAGCGGCGCCGACTTCACCCTGACGATCCTGCACAACAACGACGGCGAGTCCAGCCTGCTGCCGACGACGGTCGACGACGCCGAGTACGGCGGCATCGCCCGGTTCGTCCGCAAGGTCGACACCCTGCGGTGGCGCTCGTACCTCAACTACGACCGCGGCGAGTCGTTCAAGCGCGGCGTCGTCACGCTGAACTCCGGGGACAACTTCCTCGCGGGCACGACGTTCCAGGCCTCGCGCGAGGAGGGCGCGCCGTTCTACGACGCGGTGGCCCAGAACCTCGTCGGCTACGACGCGCTCGGAGTGGGCAACCACGAGTTCGACTTCGGTCCGGGCGTGTTCGGCGAGCTGGTGCGCGACGTCAAGCGCACCCCGTTCGTCTCCGCCAACCTCGACTACTCGGCGGAGGACTCCCTGGCCGGCCTGCGCCAGCTCGTCCCCAGCACCGTGATCCGCGAGCGCGGCGAGAAGATCGGCGTCGTCGGCCTGACCACGCCGTCGCTGCCGACGATCTCCTCGCCGGGCGACGTCGAGGTCCTGACCGACCTCGCCGGGATCGCGCAGGAGCAGGTCGACGCGCTCACCGAGCGCGGCGTGGACAAGATCATCCTGGTCTCGCACCTGCAGGGGCTGAGCAGCGAGCTCGAGCTGGTCGGTTCGCTGACCGACGTCGACGTCGTCATCGGCGGCGGCGGCGACGAGATCCTCGCCGACGACTCGACCCAGCTCTTCCCGGGTGACGCCGACGACGTGTACGGCGAGTACCCCCAGATCGCCACGGACGCCGACGGCACCGAGGTGCCGGTGGTGACGACGCCCGGCAACTACCGGTACGTCGGTCAGCTGGAGGTGACGTTCGACCGCAAGGGCGACGTCGTCGGCATCGACGGCGGCGACTCGGGCATCAAGGTCGTCACCGACACCGGTGCCGAGGCCGTGGGCACGAGCCGGAAGGCCGAGCGCAAGATCGAGGAGCCGGTGGCGGCGTACGAGGCCGCCCTGGCCGAGGACATCGTGGCGACCAGCGACGTGGTCCTCGACTGCGAGCGCAGCGAGGTGCGCGGCGTCGAGGCGAACTGCGGCAACCTGATCGCCGACGCCCACCTGTGGACCGCGCAGCAGGCGGCCGCCGACTTCGGTCTGGACGCGCCGCAGGTGGCGATCCAGAACGGTGGCGGCATCCGCGGCGAGATCGACCAGGAGGCGGGTCCCGTCTCGGTCGCCGACACGTTCCGGCTGCAGCCGTTCGGCAACTTCGTCGCCATCGCCGAGGACGTGCCGGTCGAGACGTTCCGCCAGATCCTGGAGGAGGGCGCCTTCCGGCTCCCCGAGTCCGGGGACGGCGCGTTCGTCCAGGCCGCCGGCTTCAGCTACACCGTCGACACCTCCTTCCCGGCGCGGGACGCGGACCAGTCCACCGGTGAGCAGTTCGCCCCGGGTGAGCGGGTCCGCTCGGTCGTGCTGGACGACGGGACGGTCCTGGTCGAGGACGGGGTGTCGGTCGACGGCACGGTCGACGTCGCCGGCCTGAACTTCTCGCTGAACGGCGGGGACGCCTACCCGACGCTCGAGAACACCACCATCGGTGTCTCCGACCAGCAGTCCCTGGAGAACTTCCTGGCCGAGGCGCTCGGTGGGGTCGTCAGCCAGGCCGACTACCCGCGCGGCGGGGAGGGGCGGATCACGATCGAGTGATCGGCTCGCACGTCCGCTGAGACGGGCCGCGCTCCACCGGGGCGCGGCCCGTCGTCGTACCGGGCCCCGGCCTCACGCCACGACGTCGGGCGCGGCGCCCTCGACCGGAGGTTCGGCGGACCAGGGGAACGTGATCCACAGGTCCGTCTCCCGCCAGGAGTAGTCGGGCCGGATGATCGAGCGTGGTTTGGTGTACAGGACGGCCGAGCGTGCGTCGGCACCACGTTCGCCCAGCTTGCGCATGACCAGCTCCAGCGTCCGCCCCGAGTCCGCGACGTCGTCCACGACGAGCACGCGGGAGCCGGGCAGCTCGGAGGTGTCCATCAGCGGCGGCAGGATGCGCGGGTCGTCGAGGGTGCGTCCGATGTCGGTGTAGAACTCGACGTTCATCGTCCCGACGCCCTTGGTGCCCAGCGCGTAGGCGACGGCCCCGCCCGGCACCAGCCCGCCGCGGGCCACGGCGACGACGACGTCGGGTCGGAACCCGTCGGCGACGACGTCCTCGGCCAGCCGGCGCGCCGCGGTGCCGAAGTCGGACCAGGTCAGGATCTCGCGCTCCGTGCTCGTCATGGATCCGAGGTTCTCACGCCTCGCACGTCCGGGCCGCCTCCCGGTGGACGACGACGCCCCCGCACCTCGAGCGGTGCGGGGGCGTCGTGGTCGGTGCGCCCACGTCGCGGGGGAGTTGCCTACCCCGGCGGAGGTTTGCCTACCTCGCGGGGGAGTTGCCTACTTCGCGGGAGGGGCAGGGTCAGGAGGCGTCGAGGATGTCGACGACGAAGATCAGGTCCTGACCGGCGAGCTCGTTGTCCTCGCTCTCCTCGGCGCCGTAGGCCTGCGCGGCGGGGATCACGAGCAGCACCTGGCTGCCGACGGTCTGGCCGGACAGGCCCTCGGTCCAGCCCTCGATGACGGCCTGCAGGGAGAAGGACGCGGGCTCGCCGCGCTCCCAGGAGGAGTCGAAGACCTCGCCGTCGGTGGTCCAGCCGGTGTAATGGGCGCGCACCGTCTGGTCGGCGGAGACCTCGGCGCCGTCACCCCGGATCAGGGTCTGGGCCACGAGCTCGTCGGGCGCCTCGTAGCCGTCGGGGATCTCGACGGACGGGGTGCCGTCGTCGGCCAGGGAGACGGTCGGCAGGCCCTCGGCGGGCTCGACGGCCTCACCCTCGGCGCGGGTCGGCACCTCGACGACGTCGGTGACCTCGATGAGGTTGACGACGGTGGTCGGGTTGTTCTCGGCGTCGTAGGTGGGGTTCGCGATCAGGATGCGCGCGCCGACCTGCTGACCGGCCAGCGGGTCGGTCAGCAGCGAGTAGTTCGCCTCGCCGAAGAAGAAGCTCTCGGGGGCGTCGGTCTCCCAGGTCGACCCGATCCGCTCGCCCGCGGCGTCGTAGGCCACGTACTGCACCGTGACCTTCATGCCCTCGGCGATCTCGGCCCCGTCACCCTCGTCGACGACCCGCGAGGTCGGCACGGACACCTCGATCGAGTCGTAGGACAGCTCCGGCTCCTCACCGGGGTCACCCGTCACCTCGACGGCCTCCAGCGCCGCCACGTCCTCCTCGGTGGGCTCCGGCGGTGCCGTCGCCTCGGCGGACTGGGTGGCCTCCGTCGACGCGGACTCCGACGCCGTCGGTTCGGCCGACCCTCCGTCGGAGCACGAGGCGAGCAGGAGGGTGGAGGCGAGCGCTGCGGCGACGCCTGCGGTACGGAGCTTCACGAGAGACCCTTCGGTCGCGGGGGAGTGCTGGTCCGGGTCGACGGACCCGGGACACTCTAACGGTCGGGACGTCCTCCCGGTTCCGGGCCGACGCGCGAGAATGGGTGCCATGCCCTCACGTCGACCCTCGCGCAAGCGGCCCTGGAACGCCCAGCACCAGCCCCTCGACCTCGACCGGGCGCTCGGCGGCGTCCGGCACGTCAGCGGCGGCGACGGGGAGTGGACCGTGCGCCGCGTCAAGGGCGGCGACAAGGCGTACACGTGCCCCGCGTGCCACCAGACGATCCCTCCCGGCACGGCGCACGTCGTCGCGTGGCAGCGCGACGTCGTCGGCGGCGAGCAGGCCGGCCTGGAGGCGCGTCGGCACTGGCACCGGTCGTGCTTCGACCGGCGCGAACGCCTGCTCTGAGCAGGGGAGCCGCTCCCGGCCGCGCCGTCGTCCCCACCGGGCGGGAGCGCGGGCGCGAACTAGGCTGGAGACGATGAACGACGACGCCGCCACCGGCCACCAGATCCGCTCGATGACCGTCCTGCCCGCCCGCCGCGAGGACGTCGACCTGCACACCGCGGACGGGCTGACGCTCGTCGGCGAGCTCGCGCTGCCCGCCGCGAAGGACCCCGCGGCGAGCCTGCTGACGCTGCACCCGCTGCCCACCCACGGCGGGTACATGGACTCCCACGTCTACCGCAAGGCCGCCTGGCGGCTGCCCGCGCTCGCCGACCTCGCCGTCCTGCGCTTCAACACGCGCGGCACCTCCTCGCCGCGCGGCACCTCCGAGGGGGAGTTCGACGGCGGTGACGCCGAGAGGTTCGACGTCGCGGCCGCGCTCGAGCTCGCCGAGTTCCGCGAGCTGCCCCGCCCGTGGCTCGTCGGCTGGTCCTTCGGCACCGAGCTGGTGCTCAAGCACGGCGCCGACCCGAGCATCGAGGGTGCGATCCTGCTCTCGCCGCCGCTGCACCGCGCCACCGACGCCGACCTGGACCGGTGGGCCGAGTTCGGCAAACCGCTCGTGGTCCTGGTCCCGGAGCTCGACGACTACCTGCAGCCCGCCGAGGCCCGCGAGCGGTTCGCCCGCGTGCCGCAGGCCGAGGTCATCGGCGTCGACGGCGCCAAGCATCTCTGGGTCGGCGAGCCGGCGGTGCGCCGCGTGCTCGACGAGATCGTCCAGCACGTGCTGCCGGGTCACGACCCGCTGCCCACCCACTACGACGGCGACGTCGAGCAGGCCTCGGACGTCGCCCCGGCCACCACGAGAGGATGAGGGACCGATGACGCGACCGCACCTGGCCACGACCGTTCTGCGCGACGGAGCCGGTCCACCGCTCGTGCTGCTGCACGGCTTCCCGCTGGACCTGCGGATGTGGCGGCCGGTGGCCGAAGCCCTGCCGGCCGGGATCCGTGTCATCGGCGTCGACCTGCCGGGTCAGGGGCACAGCGACCTCGACCACCTGCCCCCGTCGCTCGACGCGGCGGCCGACGCCGTGCACGCCACCCTGCGGGCCCAGGGGGAGGGCAACGCGGTCGTCGTGGGGCTCTCGATGGGCGGCTACGTCGCGCTCGCCCTCGCCGAGCGGCACGGCGACTTCGTGCACGGTCTGGGGCTGGTCGACACGAAGGCCACCGCCGACACGCCCGAGGCGCGGGACAACCGCCGCAAGATCGCGCGGGACGTCGAGGACACCCAGACCGTGGACGCCGTGCGCGGCATGCCCGCCAAGCTCCTCGGCCCGACCAGCGAGCTCGAGCGTCGTGCCCTCTACCCGGCCGTCGACCACTGGATCCGCAGCCAGTCCCCGACCGGCGTGGCCTGGGCCCAGCGGGCCATGGCGGCTCGCCCGGACCGCACCGCCGCGCTCGCCGACTTCGACGGGCCCGTGGCCGTCGTGGTCGGCGCCGAGGACGACATCACCCCGGTCGACGACGCCCGCCACATGGTGGAGGCGGCCCGCCACGGGGTCCTGACGGTGGTGCCGAACGCCGGCCACCTGACCGCCCTCGAGGAGCCCGCGGCCGTCGCGAAGGCCCTCGCGGACCTGCACCACCGGGCCGCGCACGGCTGACGCCGCTCCGGCACGACGGGCCGACGCCCGGCAGACGACGAGGCCCCCGCGTCGCGCGACGCGAGGGCCTCGTGGTGCCCGAGGGCTGCGGCTCAGGCCTGCGACCGGGCCGGGGTGTCCTCGGCCGGGGTACCGGCCTCGGCCTCGTCGTCGGCGGAGTGCGTCGACGCGGCGCGCGCCACCTGGGCAGGGGTCCTGCCGTCGGAGGCGTCCCGCGCCGGCGTGCCGGCCTCGGCGTCGTCGTCGCCCGCACCGGACGCCGAGGACTCCGCGGGCGAGCCGGCCCCGCTCTGGGCCGAGTCGGTCCAGGAGGGGCTCTCCTCGGTCACCGTGTCGTCGCCCCCGGCCTCCTCGGCGCGCTCCGTGCCCAGCAGACCGCGCAGCTCCTCGAGGTAGGAGTTGATCGAGTCGTGGCGACGGGTGAGGTCCTCGAGCTGGCGCTCCGCGGTGGTGCGGCTCTGGTCGGCCTCGGTCCGCGCGTCGTTGACGGTCTGCTCGGCGAAGGTCCGGGCCTCGGAGACGATGGAGTCCGCCGTGCGGCGCGCGTCGGCGACGAGCTCCTTGACGTAGGTGTCGGACTCGGACCGCACCTGGTCGGCCTGCTGCAGCGCCGCGGCGACACGCTTCTCCGCCTCGGAGGCGTGCTCCTCGGCGACGGCGATCAGCCGTTCGGTCTCGGCTCGCGCCGTCTCGTGGCGTTCGGCGGCCTCGGCCTCGACCCGCTCGCGGGTCTGCGCGGCCTCGAGCTCGGCGTCGGACAGCTCCCGGCGCGCCCGCTCGCGCAGCTCCTCCAGCTCGGAGGTGACCGAGTTCGCGGCTTCCGCCGCCTGGTGCTTGGCCTCGGCGACGATCCGCGCGGCCTCGTTCCGGGTGCGTTCCAGCAGGTCGTTGGCCTCCCGCTCGGCCTCCTCGCGCGCGGCGGCGGCCTCCGCCGCGGCCTCGGCGCGCAGCTGCGCGATCTCGCGGTCCGCGGCGACACGGGCCTCGGTGATCTCCCGCTCGGCCGTGGACCGCTGGGTCCCGATCTCGCGCTCGAGGCCGGCGCGGCGCTCGTTCTCCTCGGTGGTCAGCGTGCTGGTGATCAGCGCGGCCTCCCGCTCGGCGGAGCCGACGAGCTCCTCGGCGCGCCGCTGGGCCCCCTGGAGGGTGCCCTCGGCCTCCGCGCGGGTCGTGGACCGCACCTCCTCGGCCTCGCGCCGCGCGCTGGCGAGCAGCTCGGAGGCCTCCGACTCGGCGCGCTGGCGCACCTGCCCGGCGGAGAGCTTGGCGCGGGCCATGATGTCCGAGGCCTGCTGGTTCGCCTGGGTCATCACCTCGGCGGCCTGCTCGTCCGCGGACCGCAGGAGGCGCTCGGCGCGGGCCCCGAGGCCCGCGTAGGAGGGCTTGTCGTTCTCCCGCAGCTGGCGGTGCGCCTCGGCCAGCTCGGACGAGAGCTGCATGGCGCGTGCGTCGGTGGACTCGACGTTGCGGCGGGCCTCGTCCACCGCCTGCTCGAGGCGGGAGATCTGGTTCTCCACCGCGGCCCGGTCGTAACCGCGCATGGTGATGGGGAAGAGCGTGCGCTCGTCGGACACGTGGAGACCTCCGTGTAGTCAGTGGGTGCCCCGGCTCCGGTCAGGATAGTGGGCACGGGTGCGCACCGATACCTGAGGCGCCGGTCCGGCGGTGCTGTGGGCCACGTCGCCGCAGGCGGGGTGGGCACGGCGATGCCAGTCGTGGCAGGCTCGGGGACGCCGGTACCGGACTCGTGAAGGGTTCGTGAACCGATCCTGCGCAGAGCCTCCCGACGACCGGAGGTCCGGCGCGGATACCTATCCTGAGGAGTCCACGTCGAAAGGGAATCTCGGTGCTGCAACGCATACTCGGTGTCGTCCTCGTGGTCGCTGGCCTGGGCGCCATCGTGTTCGGGGTCGCGACGGCGACGGTCCTGCGCGAGTCGGACTCCGTCGTGGCCACGGCCGCGCCCGCCGGAGACGGCACGCTCGTGGTCACCGACCCCGGCGTCCTCGGGCTCGTCGACTCCGACGTGACGGTGACCGCCTCGGTGCCGCAGGGGCAGGAGGTGACGGTCGTCGTCGGTCGCGACGTCGACGTCGAGGGCTGGATCGGCGAGGACCCGTACACCCGGGTCACGGGACTGAGCGACTGGGAGACCCTCGCGACCGAGGAGGTCGTGCCCGAGACCGACGAGTCCGAGGAGCCCGCCGAGTCCGAGGACGCCGACGCCGCCCCGCCGGCCGACCCCGCCGGCTCCGACATGTGGGTGACCGAGCTCTCCGACGCCGAGCAGGTGACCCTGCGCTGGACCGACCGCCCGGGCCGCTGGGTCCTGCTCGCGGCCGGGACCGGGCCGGCGCCCGTCGAGGACGGCGCCGAGGACGAGCAGGAGGGTGCGGACGCGCCGGCCGACGAGGCCGTGGCGCAGGCGCCGACCCTGGAGCTCACCTGGGACCGCCAGGTGGGGACGCCGCTGCTCTGGCCGGCCGTCGGCGGCGGCGCGGTGCTGCTCCTGATCGGCGTCGTGCTGCTGATCGCCGGCCGACGCCGCCGCAAGCGGTCCCGGCGTTCGACGGCGGCCGCCGGGGTCGAGGTCGCCGCACCCGCGTCGAGCGGGTCGGGCGCGTCGCCCGCGAGCACGTCGTCCCCAGCGCGCGACGACGTCGCCTCGTCGCCGGCACCCTTCGCGCCGACCACCCTCGGCCCGGGCGCGAGCGGGTGGCCGGCGGCCACGCCGAGCACGTCGAGCACGCCGGGCACGTCCGGCACGTCGAGCACGCCCGTGCCCGCGCCGTTCGCGGCCGGCGGGCAGGACGGGACCGACACCGGTGCCGGCGAGACCACCGCGGAGCCCGCCGCGGAGCCCGCCGCGCAGGACGACGAGACCGCCGAGAGCTCGTCCGCGTCCGGGGGGCGCACCGGTACCGCGCCGGTACCCGTCGCGGGCCGCTTCCGGCGTTCGCGCCTGCGGCGTCGGTCCGACGACGGCGCCCCGGCGGCGTCCGACGGCCCCGCGGCGCCCGCGGCGGACGGCCCCGCGCCGGTGCCCGCACCCGTGCCCGCGCCGTCGCCCGCCACCGGCTCGGACGACGTACCGGCCGACGCGCCGACCTCGGCGACCTCGCCGACCCTGCCGGAGGGACGGCCCCTGACCCGGCGCGAGCTGCGCCGTCGCGAGGAGGAGCGCCGCGCGGCCGAGCAGACCGGCGTCGGACGCGCCTTCCGGGCGCTGACGGGCCAGACGCCGGCGGTGCCGCCCGCCGCCGCCCCCGCCCCCGAGGACGGCACGACCGAGGCGACCGGCTCGCGGCGCGCCTCCGCCTGGCGCGAGACCTGGGGCTTTGGGGACGCCGCCGGCACCACGAAGCCCGACGACACGACCGACGGGGGAGCACGATGACCCGCACCGAGCCGATCAACGCACCCCTCCGCCGCCGTCGGGCCGGGCGTGGTGCTGCCGCCGTCGCGGCGGCGGCGACCACCGGACTGCTCCTGACGGCCTGCGCCGAGGAGATCCCGCAGCCGGCCGCCGACGAGCCCTTCGCCGGGCCCGCGCTCACCGCGGACCAGGAGACCGCGGTCGTGCAGGCCGTGGCCGAGACGGTCGAGAAGGCCGACGCGGAGCTCGCGCCCAAGCAGCTCGACGCCCGCGTCCAGGGACCGGCCCGCGAGGTGCGCGCGAGCCAGATCAAGGTGGCGAAGGCGCGCGACGACGACTCCCTGATCACCTCGATCCCGGCCGAGCTGCAGCGCATGATCATTCCCACGACCGAGTCGTGGCCGCGGGTGAGCTTCACGATCACCGAGGAGACCGAGAACCTCGAGGTGCCGCGCCTGGTCGCCTACGAGCAGTCCTCGGCGCGCGACAACTACAAGATGCGCAGCTGGGTCCAGCTCATCCCCGGCACCACCATGCCGAACTTCGCCGACCCCGAGGTGATCGGCTCCGAGGCCGTCGCCACCGACGACGACTCGCTCGCCGCCTCCCCGGAGCAGGCCCTGAACCGCTACGCGGACCTGGTGGCCAACGGCGACGACTCGGAGTTCGCCGACCAGTTCGAGCTGCCCGGGGACAGCCCGGACCTCGTCCAGCGCGTGCAGGCCGACGCCCGCAACGTGCGCGGCGACGACGGGTTCCAGGAGGCCGACGGCTCCTACCGGCTGGCCTTCGCCTCCCGTGGCGGCGAGGTCGTCGCGGTACGGACCTCCGACGGCGGGGCGCTCGTGATGGGCGTCCTCGACGGCAACGTCCGGGCCACGGTCGAGGAGGACGGCGAGATCGGTCCGCTCACCGAGACGCAGAAGGCCCTCATCGGGGACGAGGACAACACCAACGAGCTCTATGTCGAGTACACCGACCAGGTGGCGCTGTACGTGCCGCCGTCGGGCTCGGAGGAGAAGATCCGTCCGCTCGGCTACTCCCACGTGCCGACCGACGCCTCGACGTCGGTGCCGGCCAAGAAGGACCGCAACACCGCCCGGTGACCGCCGTCCGACGGCGCGGACGGCCACCACGAGTTCGTAGGATGTGCGCATGAGCAACCCCACGCCCGAGCCGACCTTCAGCCCGCGCGGCGCCGTCGACCTGTCGGCGCTGAACCGCCCCCAGTCGCCGCCCCCGGGGGAGCCGGGCGGCGCGCCGACCGCCGGCGGGTTCGTCGTCGACGTCACCGACGCCAACTTCGAGCAGACGGTCAAGGACTCCACGAAGCACGTCGTGGTGATGCTGCTGTGGAAGCCCACGGACCAGGCCAACGCCGAGCTCGCCACCACGCTGGGCCGGATCGCCGAGGAGTACGCGGGCCGGTTCCTGCTCGGTCGTCTCGACGTCGACGCCTACCCGCAGATCGCGGCGGCCTTCCAGCCGCAGGGCGTGCCGACCGTGGTCGCTGTGCTGCAGGGCCAGCCGCTGCCGCTGTTCGCGGGCGCGGCCTCCGAGGAGCAGGTCCGCGGCGTGCTCGACCAGGTCTTCGCCGCCGCGGAGCAGAACGGAGTCACCGGTCGGGTCGCCGGCGCGGGAGATGCTGCCGGCGAGGAGGAGCCCGCCGAACCGGTCGAGGAGCCGCTGCCGCCGCTGCACCAGGAGGCCTACGACGCCATCGAGCGCGACGACCTCGAGGCGGCCGAGGCGGCGTACGCCAAGGCGATCAAGCAGGACCCGAAGGACGCCGACGCGATCGCCGGGCGGGCGCAGGTGCGCCTCATGCGGCGGACCCGCGGGGCCGACCTGCAGCAGGTGCGCCAGGCGGCCGCGGACGCGCCGGCGGACGTCTCCGCGCAGCTCGCGGTGGCCGACATGGACATGCTGGGCGGCAAGGTCGACGACGCGCTCGACCGGCTGATGCAGCTGCTGCCCGCCTCCGACGGCGACGACAAGGAGGCGCTGCGGGCGCGGCTGGTCGACTACTTCGAGGTCGTCGGCCCGACGGACCCGCGGGTGGCCAAGGCGCGCCGGCGCCTGGCGATGTACCTGTACTGAGGCACCGGCAGGCACCGGCACCGCGTCGGGTGCCGGCCGGGCGGCTCAGGGGGCCGTGGCCGGGACGAGCACCAGGGCGCCCAGCGGGGGGACCCGCAGGGCGGCCGAGTGCTCCCGCCCGTGCCACGGCACGTCCTCCGCGAGCACGGGTCCGGTGTTGACCACCCCGGAGCCCCCGTACTCGGGGGCGTCGGTGTTGAGGGCCTCGGTCCACGTGCGCCCGTCCGGCAGCCCGATCCGGTAGCCCTCGTAGGGGATGCCCGCGAAGTTGACGACGACCACCACGGGGGAGCCGTCCGCGGCGCGACGCACGTAGGACAGCACGTTGCGGGCGGCGTCGTCGGCGTCGATCCACTCGAAGCCGGAGCCGTCGAAGTCCCGCTCCCACAGCGCCGGCGTCGCGCGGTACAGAGCGTTGAGGTCGCGCACCGTGCGCTGCACCCCGGCGTGACCGGCGTCGTCGAGGTGCCACCAGTCGACGCCGCGACCCTCGTTCCACTCGGCGTCCTGGGCGATCTCGGAGCCCATGAAGAGCAGCTGCTTGCCCGGGTGCGTCCACTGGTAGGCCAGGAACGAGCGCACGCCCGCGAGCTGCTTCCACCGGTCGCCCGGCATCTTGCGCAGCAGCGACCCCTTGCCGTGCACGACCTCGTCGTGGCTGATGGGCAGCACGTACTGCTCGGAGAACGCGTAGACCAGCGAGAACGTCAGCTCGCCGTGGTGGTGGCTGCGGTACATCGGGTCGCGGGACACGTACTCGAGGGAGTCGTTCATCCAGCCCATGTTCCACTTCAGCCCGAACCCGAGGCCGCCGGAGCTCGTGGGCCGGGTGACCCCCGGGTAGGCGGTGGACTCCTCGGCGATGATCATCGTGCCGGGGTTGCGCCGGTAGGCCGTGGCGTTGGCCTCCTGCAGGAACGAGATCGCCTCGAGGTTCTCGCGCCCGCCGTGGACGTTGGGCACCCACTCGCCGTCGTTGCGGGAGTAGTCGAGGTAGAGCATCGAGGCGACGGCGTCGACCCGCAGACCGTCGGCGTGGAACTCCTCGAGCCAGTAGGTCGCGTTGGCGACCAGGAAGTTGCGCACCTCGCGGCGGCCGAAGTCGAAGACGTAGGTGCCCCAGTCGGGCTGCTCGCCGCGGCGCGGGTCGGGGTGCTCGTACAGCGGGGTGCCGTCGAACCGCGCGAGCGCGAACTCGTCCTTGGGGAAGTGGCCGGGCACCCAGTCGAGCAGCACGCCGACGCCGGCCTGGTGCAGCCGGTCGACGAGGTGGCGGAAGTCGTCGGGCGAGCCGAGCCGGGAGGTGGGGGCGAAGTAGCCCGTGACCTGGTAGCCCCACGAGCCGCCGAACGGGTGCTCGGCCACCGGGAGGAGCTCGACGTGCGTGAAGCCCTGCTCGACGACGTAGGCGGTGAGCTCCTCGGCGAGCTCGCGGTAGCCGAGACCCGGCCGCCACGAGGCCAGGTGGACCTCGTAGACGCTCATCGGGCCGCCGTGCGGGTCGGCCTCACGCCGACGGGCCATCCACGCGTCGTCGCCCCAGGTGTACTCGGAGTGGGTGACGACGGAGGCCGTCGCCGGGGGCACCTCCGCGGCCTTGGCCATGGGGTCGGCCTTGGCGCGCCAGATGCCGTCCGGTCCGCAGACCTCGTACTTGTAGCGGGTGCCGGGGCCCACGTCGGGCACGAACAGCTCCCACACGCCGCTCGAGCCGAGGGAGCGCATCGGGTGCACCCCGCTCCACCGGTTGTGGTCCCCGACGAGGCGGACGCCGCGGGCGTTCGGGGCCCAGACGGCGAAGCTCGTGCCGACGACGTCGCCCAGCGCGCTGGGGTAGACGTGGCGGTTGGCGCCGAGCACCCGCCAGAGCTGCTCGTGGCGGCCCTCGCCCACGAGGTGCAGGTCGACCTCGCCGAGCGACGGCAGGAACCGGTACGGGTCGTCGCCGGTGTGCACGTCGTCGCCGTACCGCGTGCGCACCCGGTAGTCGGGGGCGTGGCGGGTCCCGTCGTCGTCCGTCGGCACGGGCACGACGGCGGTCCACACGCCGGCCGCCTCGTGCCGGGCCGCGTGTTCCCAGGGTCCGTCGGGGCCGTCGCCGAGGACGACGACCTCGTCGGCGAGCGGGCGCAGCACGCGCACGGCGGCCCACGGTCCGGACTCGAGCAGGTGCGGGCCGAGCACGGCGTGCGGGTCGTGGGCCGTGCCGCGGGCGACGGCGGTGAGGTGCTCCGGGTCGACGGTGGGCGGCTCAGGCGTCATACCGCCACCCTTCCACGCCCGGCGCGAGGCTGCGTGCTGAACACGCGTGTCCGGCGGGCCTGCTGCTGATTCAGCGGGACAGGCGCCCGCGTCGCACGAGCGTGGTCGGTACGACGGTCCGGCGGGCCGGGGCGTCGGGCTCCTCGAGCCGGTCGAGGACGCAGCGGGCCGCCTCCTGCCCGAGTCGTGCGGCGTCGTAGGTGACGACGCTGATGCCGAGGGCGTCGGCGAGCTCGAAGTCGTCGAAGCCGACCAGGACGGGGTCGGGGCGGGGCCCGAGCGCGCGCACGACGGCGGTGCTGGCCCGGTTGTTCGCGGCCAGGACGGCGGTGGGCGGGTCCGGCCGGTCGACGAGCTCGCGGACGACGTCGACGAGCCCGGCGTCGCCGTGGTCCCCGAGCCGTTCCCAGGCAGAGGGCGTCTCGAGCCCTGCCGCGGCGAGTCCGGCGCGGTAGCCCTCGAGCCGGTCGCGCAGGGTGACGAGCTCGGCCGGAGTGCCGAGGAAGGCGATGTCCCGGTGCCCGGCGGCAGTGAGGGCCGCGACGGCGCTGCGGGCTCCGCCCACGTTGTCGAGGACCACCGTGTCGACCTCGAGACCGCGGGCCGGACGGTCGAGCGCGACGACAGGGGTGCCGAGCCGTTGCTCGTGCGCGAGATGGGAGCTGTCCCCGGCGATGGGGACGACGACGAGGCCGCGGACGCGTTCGGCCAGCAGGGCGTCGACGGCGGTGCGTTCGGCCGCCGGGTCGTCCTCGGTGGCGGCCAGGACGAGGGTGAGCCCGCGGGCGGTGAGCTCGCGCTCCATGCCGGCCGCGACGGCGGCGTAGAACGGGTTGCCCAGGTCGCCGACGACGAATCCGACGGTGCGGGACACCCCGCCGCCGCGCAGGCCGGCGGCGAGCCGGTTGGGCCGGAACCGCAGCCGGGCGGCGGCCTCGAGGACGGCGTCGCGGGTGGCGGGGGCGACGTTGGGCTCGCCGGACACGACGCGGGACACCGTCTTGGCGCTGACCCCGGCCAGGCGTGCGACGTCGGCCAGCGTGGCGCGGGTGCCGCGGCGGTCGGAGGGGGAGTCGGTCGAGGTCATGGAGGGCAGGTTAACGGTCGGGGCGGCCGGTGCCGCTGCAGGTGGCACCGGCCGCCGGGCGGGATCAGATCAGGGTGAGCCGATCGACGGCGAACGTGCCGGCGTCGAGATACACGAGGATGTCGTGCACCTCGTCGAGAGCCTCCCGGGCACACCCCAGGTCCTCGATGTCGATGGCGACGGTGGCCGTCCTACCGGGTTCGATCCATTCGAAGGGTGACTGGCACCAGGTCCAGTCGGAACCTGTCCGCACCGCGAGGGCGACGGACGTGCCGTCCGGTCCGGTCCGGACGTCGATCTCCAGCGCGGTGCGGTCCGTCAGGTCGAGGGGTGGGTCGAGCTGCGGGGAGCCGAACCAGGCGCCGTTCGAGACGATCTCTAGCGAGCGCTCGCCGTGGCTCGACCACGTCTCGGAACCGGCCACGGTTCCGGGGGCGGACTGCCAGTCGGCGGGGACCCAGCCCGCGGTGCCCGTCTCCCAGGACTCGACGACCTCGGCGGCTCCAGGCGGTGGCTTGACGACGACGGTCAGGTCGGCCGAGGTGGTGCGTCGCAGCCGGTCCTGGACCGCGTAGGGAATCGTGACGGTGCCGGTGAAGTCGTCCGCGGCGGTGACCTCGACGGTCCAGTCCGCCGTGATGCGTGCCGTCACCCCGTCGATCGTGACGTGGTCCCGAGCCCCCTCGGCGTCGGACAGCGTCAGCGTCCGGGCCCGGACGGAGGTGAGGAGGGCGACGTCGTTCGCCAGGACGTCGACGGTGGTCGAGCGCCCCGACTCGAGGACGACCTCGTCGTGGTCGGCGATCGGGTGCGGGACGGACCACCGGTCCGGTCGCGGTACCAGCCGGGCGTGGGTCGAGACCAGCTCGCACACGGGCGAGGGACAGTAGACCGTGAACCCGTCGTAGTCGGCGTAGAGCGTCCCGTCGTCCTGCTCGGCCGACAGGATCCAGTACAGCGCGCCGTCGACGCCCCAGCGCCGGACGTCCTGCAACCACTCGTGGTAGACCGGCATGCGGGTGGCCTCGTCGGTGATCCCGAACTCGCCGAGGTAGACAGGTTTGCCGATCCGCAGGGACGCCTTGGCGTGCTCCGCGATCCAGCCCGAACCCCACTCCGGTGTCGTCTTCCAGTGGTCCGGGTACAGGTGCATCGACATCATGTCGATGTCGTCCAGCGAGGCCAGGGCGACGGTGTCGACGCCCTCGGCGCAGTCCTCCCCGAAGTCCGGGCCGTACCCGGAGGCTCCGTAGCGGTCGTCCATGACGCGCCGCGCCTCGTCACGGCAGAAGAACCCCTCGTCGCCGGCGGTGAGCAGGTGGTTGTCGTCGACGGACTTGACGTGGGCGCTCATCTCGGCGGCCCAGGTGGTGATGGTCCGGGTGTCGCAGTCCCCGTCGGGGTAGGCGCCGGCGCTGGTGCACCGTGGCTCGTTGGCGAGCTCCCAGGCCATGATCGTGGGGTCGTCCTTGTACGCGACCCCGGTCACCGTGTTGACCCGGTTCAGCAGGGTGCTGATCCACTCCTTGAACCAGGTGCGGATGCGGGGGTCGGTGTAGAAGTCGGCGTGCTCGTCGGCGCCGGCCCACCGGACGTACTGGTCCATGCCGCCGAACGCGTTCCAGTTGTTGGTGAAGGGGATGACGAGCCGCAGTCCCCGCTCGGACGCCGCGGCGACGACGTGGTCGAGGCGCTCGAGCCCGTCTGCCCCGGTGTTGACGACGGGTCGGCCGGCCTCCTCGTCCCAGGCCTGGTACCAGACGCCTTCGAAGTTCTGATGGACGGATCCGGAACCGTCGGGGTTCTGGTAGTCCTGGAACCCCCAGGTCCGGACGACGTCGAACCCGGCCTCGGCGGCGTCGTCGAGGACCGCCTCGGCCATCTGCGCGGACTTGTAGCCCAGGTAGTAGTTGTTGGTCCCGGCGAACTCGTAGGGTTCGCCGTCCAGGACCAGGCGGTGTCCTTGCGTCTGCACGAAGCCGGTGTCGCGCGTCGGGCCGGTGTCGTGCGTCGGGCCGGCCTCGGCCGGTACTGCTGCGGCCAGGACCAGTGCTGCGGCGGCCACGGCTGCTGAGCCGACCGGCGCGCGTCGTCGTCGACCAGGGTGCATCGTCGTCCTCCCTGTGGTGGTGGTGGCCGCGGCGGTGCGGCCGGCTGCCAGTGGACTACATTAAGCGTTTAATGTCAACGCTGTCAGATAGGGTGACCACCCTGAGATCGACCTGCTGGAGCGAGGATGACCGTGACTGCCTGGACCACGAGCCCCGAACACCGCGCCTGGTTGCGCACCGAACGCCTCCGACTGCTCGACTTCGGTCGGCACGCCGCGCTGCCCGGCGGCGGCGCCGGCTGGCTCGACGTCGAGGGCCGGCCCGACCTCGACCGCGGGATCGAGACCTGGATCACCGCCCGGACCGTGCACACCTACTCCCTCGGCGCCCTGCTCGGCGTCCCGGGCGCCCGGGACGTCGCTCGCGGTGCGCTCGCCGGGCTCTTCGGCCCGCAGGCGCCGCTGCGCGACCGGGAGCACGGCGGGTGGTTCGCCAGGGTCGCCCGGGACGGGACGGTCCAGGACGGCGACAAGCAGTGCTACCAGCACGCCTTCGTGGTGCTGGCCGCCTCGACGGCCGTCGCCGCCGGCCTCGACGGCGCCACCGAGCTCTTCGACGAGGCGACCACGACGTTCCTCGAGCGTTTCTGGGACGACGCGGCCGGGATGTGCGTCGACGCGTACGACCGGACGTTCGCGGAACTCGACCCCTACCGCGGTGTCAACGGCAACATGCACGCCGTCGAGGCGATGCTGGCGGCCGGCGACCTCACCGGCGACGTCGCCTGGCGCGACCGGGCGCTGCGGGTCGCCCGCCGCGTGGTGACGGAGGCCCGGGCCCACGACTGGCGCATCCCGGAGCACTACGACGCGACCTGGACCGCCGACCTCGACCTCAACCGCCAGCGCCCCGACGACCCGTTCAAGCCGTACGGCGCGACCGTGGGGCACGGCTTCGAGTGGTCCCGCCTGCTCGTGCACCTGGAGGCGAGCACCGGAGCGGAGGACCTGCTGACGGCTGCACGAGCCCTCTTCGCCCGCGCCGCGGCCGACGGCTGGGCGGTCGACGGCCGCGAGGGGTTCGTCTACACCACCGACTGGACGGGTGCCCCCGTGGTCCGCGACCGGATGCACTGGGTGCCCGCCGAGGCGACCGCCGCCGCGGCGGTGCTGCACGCCCGGACCGGCGACGAGGACTACGCCCGCTCCTACGCCACCTGGTGGGACCACGTCGCGACCGCCTTCGTCGACACCGAGCGAGGGTCGTGGCACCACCAGCTGGACGCCACCAACACGCCGACCGACACGGTGTGGCCCGGCAAGCCGGACCTCTACCACGCGGTCCAGGCCACGCTGCTCCCCGTCGCCCCGCTGTCGCCGGGGCTGGCCGTGGCGGTGCGCGACGGTCTCGTCCCGACGAGGACCGACGCATGAGCGCCGCGCTCCCCGCCGTCGGGGTCACCGTCGTCGGCGAGGCACTCGTCGACATCGTCCGCCGGGTCGACGGAAGCACGCAGGAGCTGCCCGGGGGCAGCCCGGCGAACGTCGCGCTCACCCTCGGCCGGCTCGGTCGCGGGCCCCGGTTGCTCACCCGTCTCGGCGACGACGAACGGGGCCGCCGGGTGCGTGCCTGGCTGGAGGAGTCCGACGTCGAGGTGCTGTCCTGCCCGGCGACCCGCACCTCGACGGCGCTGGCACGGCTCGACGCCGACGGCTCCGCCGAGTACGAGTTCGACCTCGACTGGGACCTGCGCGGCGCCGAGGTGCCCGCCGCCGCGGTGCTGCACGTCGGCTCGATCGCCGCCGTGCTCGAACCCGGCGGGACGACGGTGCTGGAGGCCGTGCGCTCGGCGTCCGGACTGGTCACCTACGACCCGAACGTGCGTCCCACCATCACGCCCGACCCCGACGTCGTCCGGCCGCGCGTCGAGGAGATCGTCGCGTCGGTCGGCGTCGTCAAGGTCAGCGACGAGGACCTCGCCTGGCTCGCACCCGGCACCGCACCGGAGGAGATGGCGTCGCGCTGGTCGCGTTCCGGCCCCGCCCTGGTCGTCATGACGGCCGGCGGCGACGGGTCGGTCGTGCTGCGCGACGGCGTGCCGGTCGCCCGCGTCCCCGTGCCCTCCGTGACGGTGGTCGACACCGTCGGCGCGGGTGACACCTACATGGGCGGACTGATCGACGGCCTGCTCGCGCTCGGCCTGGACACCGCCGAGCGGATCGGGGCCGCGACGGACTCCGACCTCGGCGCCGTCTGCGGGCACGCCGCACGTGCGGCCGCGGTGACCGTCTCCCGGCCCGGCGCCGACCCGCCGCGCCGGGGCGAGCTCGGCCTGCCGCGCACCTGAGCCGGGCACGCGGCACGAGCGCCCGCGGCGTGCCGGCGCGACCCCGGCCGTGACCGGCGGCCGCGGGGGCGTGCGACGGCTACGCTCGGACGGTCACGAGGCGGAGCGGACCAGGAGGTCGGGTGCAGCGGATCACCATCGCGGACATCGCGCGGGAGGCCGGGGTGTCGACCGGAGCGGTCTCGTACGCGCTCAACGGCCGACCGGGCGTGTCGCGGGCGACCCGGGACCGGATCCTCGCGATCGCCGAGGAGCTGGGGTGGGAACCCAGCCCGGCGGCCCGGTCGTTGACGGGGGCCAGCACCCAGACGATCGGCCTCGTCCTCGCACGCCACCCGAGCACGCTCGGTGTGGAGTCCTTCTACATGCAGTTCATCGCGGGGATCGAGTCCGAGCTGGCTCCGCGGTCCTTCGCCCTGCTCCTGCAGGTGGTGCCCGACATCGAGGCCGAGCTGCGGACGTACCGACGGTGGCGTGCCGCACGGCGGGTCGACGGGGTCGTCGTCGTCGACCCGCGGCACGACGACCCACGGGTCGCGCTCCTCGGCGAGCCCGACGCCCTGCCCGCCGTCGTCGTCGGGGACCCCGCCCTGGCCGGCGGGCTGACCAACGTGTGGACCGACGACGCCGCGGCCGTGCGGGAGTCGGTGCGCTACCTGTACTCCGCCGGGCACCGGCGGATCGCCCGGGTGAGCGGTCTTCCCGAGCTCGGGCACACCTTCATCCGTGACGTCGCCTTCGCCGAGGAGATGACGCGCGTCGGCCTCGAGGGCGAGATCGCCGGGACCGACTACACCACGGGATCAGGAGCCTCCGCGACGCGGAGGCTCCTGACGTCGCACGAGCCGCCTTCCGCGATCGTCTTCGACAACGACGTGATGGCGCTCGCGGCCATGGGTGTGGCCGCCGAGCTGGGCCTGCGGGTCCCCGACGACCTGTCGATCATCGCCTGGGACGACTCACCGCTCTGCCAGGCGACGTTCCCCGCCCTCTCCGCGCTCAGCCACGACGTGACCGGGTTCGGTGCCCACGTGGCGCGGCGGTTGTTCGAGCGCATCGCGGGTGAGCGGGGCGGCAGCCATCTCGACTCGACCCCCACGCTGCGTCCGCGAGGCACCACGAGGGCCCGGCTCGTCTGACGCCTCGCCGTCGCGGGCGTCCCGAGACCTGATCGTGACCATGACAGCGTTGACACCCGGCACTTAAGCGATTAATTTCAGGGAGTGCCCCCTCAAGGTGGGGCCGTCGTCGAGCGGTATCGAAGCTCGGCGACGACCGGGACACCGGCGAACTGAAGCGCTTGATCGGTCGACGACGACAGGAGATGCACGATGGCGCGCAAGCACATGACCGCGATCGCGGCCGCAGGAGCCCTGGCTCTGGCCCTGACCGCCTGCGGCAGCGAGGACGACGCCGGCGACGGGGCCACGGACCCGACCGGCAGCGGCGAGGTGAGCGGGGACATCACCGTCCTGACCAACCGCACCGACCTCGTCGACACCACGTTCCAGGAGTACAAGGAGAGCTTCGAGGCGGAACACCCCGAGGTGAACGTCGAGTTCGAGGCCGTCACCGACTACGAGGGCGACGTCTCGATCCGCCTGAACACCCAGGACTACGGTGACGTCCTGCTCATCCCGAACACCGTGAGCAAGGACCAGCTGCCGAACTTCTTCCTGCCTCTCGGCACCACGGACGAGGTCGCCGAGACGTACCGGTTCGTCGAGGAGCAGGCCTACGACGGGCAGGCCTACGGGGTGGCCATCACCGGCAACGCCCAGGGCTACGTGGTCAACAAGGCGGTGTGGGAGAGCGCCGGCGTGACCGAACCACCCACGACCCCCGAGGAGTTCCTCGCCGGTCTGCAGGCGATCGCGGACACCACCGAGGCGACGCCGTACTACACCAACTACGCCGACGGCTGGCCGCTGAGCCAGTGGCAGGGCAACCGGGGCGTGATCGCGGGACCCGAGACGGAGCAGGAGCTCGCCGCCACCGACGCGCCCTGGTCGGAGGGGGAGGAGCAGTACGCGCTCGACTCGCTCCTGTACGACGTCGTCGACGCCGGGCTCAGCGAGCCGGACCCGACCACCACCAACTGGGAGGAGTCGAAGAACCTGCTCGGCTCGGGGCAGGTCGCCACGATGGTGCTCGGATCCTGGGCCGTCACCCAGATGCAGGACGCCGCCGAGGCCAACGGCGGGTCGGCCGACGACATCGCCTACTGGCCGATGCCCTTCCAGGTGGACGGCACGTTCCGCTCCACGATCGGCGGGGACTACAAGAACGCCGTGAGCAAGCACACCGAGAACCCCGAGGCGGCACGCGCCTGGGTCGACTGGTTCGCGCAGGAGTCCGGCTACGCGCAGTCCGAGGGCGGCCTGCCGCCCACGGTCGGCGGCGACCTCCCGGACACGTTGTCGGAGTTCGAGCCGCTCGGCGTCGAGCTCGTCGAGATCGCGCCGGCACCGGCCGGGGAGGAGAGCCTGCTCTCCGACATCTACGACACCGCGGAGATCGACCTCTGGGGCAACGTCTACCGGCAGAAGCTCGTCGACGTCGCCCGCGGTGCCGCCGACGGTGACAAGCAGTCGTACTTCGACGAGCTCAACCAGCGCTGGTCCGACGCTCGCGCCGAGGTGACGGGCTGAGCCCACACGCTGTCCGGCGGCCCCCGCTGCGGCGGGGGCCGCCGTCCCCATCGAAAGGACCACAGATGTCCGTGACGACCGGACTCGACTCCCGGGCAAGGAACGTCGCAGCGCGCAGGACGTCGGCGCCTCGCGGACCCGGGCCACGACCGCGCAGGGGTGCGGCCGTGCCGTGGCTGTTCCTGCTCGCACCGATCCTGCTGCTGGTGCTCTTCACCTACGTGCCGGTCGCCAACATGGTCTGGTACGGGTTCACCGACTGGGACGGCCTCGACCCCGTCAAGGAGCCGGTCGGCCTGGCGAACTACGTCGAGATCTTCACGCGCCCCGAGATCTTCCAGGTCTTCCTCGTCTCGCTGTACTACGTCGTCGGAGCGTTCGTCCAGCTGATCGTGGCGCTCTACTTCGCGACGGTACTGAGCTTCAGCACGAGGTTCCGGAACTTCTTCAAGGGCGTGCTGTTCTTCCCCTACCTGCTCAACGGGGTGGCCATCGGCCTGGTGTTCCTCTACTTCTTCCGGCCGGGCGGCACCCTCGACGCCCTCCTGGCGCTCGTCGGGGTGGGGGAGCCGCCGCTCTGGCTCGGCGACCCCGACATCGTCAACGTCTCCCTGGCCGCCACGTCCGTCTGGCGCTACATGGGACTCAACTTCGTCCTGTTCCTCGGGGCCATCCAGTCCATCCCGTCCGAGCTCTACGAGGCCGCCGAGCTCGACGGTGCCGGCGGATGGGACAAGTTCCGCTCGATCGTGCTCCCCGGCATCCGCCAGATCGTCGGTCTGTCCTTCATCCTGGCCGTCTCGGGTGCGCTGAGCGTCTTCGAGATCCCCTACATCATGACCGGCGGGGCCAACGGGTCGGAGACCTTCGTGATCAAAACGGTCACGACCGCCTTCACCTTCTCCAAGGTCGGCCTGGCCTCCGCGATGGCGGTCGTCCTCCTGGCCATCGTCCTGATCTTCACCTGGCTGCAACGCCGCATCTTCCCCGACGACAAGGTGGACCTGACATGAGTGCCGCCCAGACCTCCTCCACCGCGGACACCCGGCGTCCCGGGGGACGCCTCGAGGCCGGCACCCTCGCCCTGCGCCGCGGGATCCGCGGCCTCGCGCCCGTGCTCGGGCCGTTAGGGACCACCGCCAAGTACGTCAGCCTGCTGGCTGCGGTCGTCGTCGCGCTCCTCCCGCTCGTCACCGTGCTCATGGCAGCCTTCAAGACACCGGCGGAGTTCGCCTCGACGTCGCCCCTCGACCCGCCGTCGAACTGGCTGAACGTCGACAACTTCGTCACGGCCTTCGTGCGCGGCGGCATGCTGCAGGGCTTCGTCAACACCACGATCATCCTGCTGCTGGCCGTCACCGGCACGGTCGTCATCGGCACGATGACGGCCTACGCCCTGGACCGCTTCGAGTTCCGCGGCCGCAGGCTGGTCCTCGGCGGCTTCCTGCTCGCCACCCTGGTCCCCGCGGTCACGACCCAGGTCGCGACGTTCCAGGTGATCAACTGGCTCGGGCTGTTCAACACCCGGTGGTCCGCCGTCGTGCTCTTCATGGGCACCGACATCGTGGCGATCTACATCTTCCTGCAGTTCATGCGCTCGATCTCGCGCTCGCTCGACGAGGCGGCCATGCTGGACGGTGCGAACCGTTTCACGATCTACGCCCGGATCATCTTCCCGCTGCTCAAGCCGGCGATCGCCACCGTGGTCATCATCAAGGGTCTCGCCATCTACAACGAGTTCTACATCCCCTTCCTCTACATGCCCTCCCAGGACCTCGGTGTGATCTCGACGTCGCTGTTCCGGTTCAAGGGGCCGTTCGGAGCCCAGTGGGAAGTGATCTCTGCCGGGGCGATGATCGTGATCATCCCGACCCTGGTCGCCTTCCTGTTCCTCCAGCGCTACATCTACAACGGCATGACGTCAGGAGCCACCAAGTGACGAGCACGACCCCCACCAGCACCGACGAGCGTCGACCGGCGGTCCACGGCGCACGGCGCGTGCAGCACGACCTCTCCACCGGGTGGACCGTGCGGCACGTCGGCGGTCCCGTCCCCGCGAGCACCGCCGCACCGCTGCACGAGGTACCCGCCACGGTGCCGGGCAGCATCCACACCGACCTGCTGGCCGCCGACCTGATCGTGGACCCCTACCTCGACGACCACGAGCGGCAGCTGCAGTGGATCGGCCGCTGCGACTGGGAGTACGCCACCACCTTCACCGTGGACCGCACCAGCAACGAGCGGCACGAGCTCGCGTTCGACGGTCTCGACACGGTCGCGACCGTCGCGCTCAACGGCACCGAGGTCGCCCGGACCGCCAACCAGCACCGCCGCCACCGGTTCGACGTGACCGACCTGCTGCGCGACGGCGAGAACGAGCTCACCGTGCGGTTCTCCGCCCCGGTGCCGTTCGCGGACGCGCAGAGCATGGCGCTCGGGCAGCGTCCGCAGGTGAACCACCACCCCTTCAACGCGATGCGCAAGATGGCCTGCAACTTCGGGTGGGACTGGGGGATCGACGCCGCCACCGTCGGGATCTGGCGCCCCGTCCGGCTCGAGTCGTGGACCGCGGCTCGCCTGGGTGTCGTCACCGCCGTGGGCACGGCCGACCTCGCCCCCGACGGCAGCGCCACCGGTCGCCTCGAGGTCCGCGCCGCGGTCGAGCGGGCCGCCGGCGCCCCCGCCGAGGACGTGGAGGTGACCGTGACGCTCGACGGCGGGCGCAGCGCGACCGTCACCGTCCCGGCCGACGCGAGCTCCGCCGTCGTGCACCTGGACGTCCCGGACGTGGCGCTGTGGTGGCCCCGCGGGTACGGGGAGCAGCCCCTGCACGACGTCGAGGTCACGCTCGGCGACACCACCGGGACACGGGACGCGTGGCGCACCCGCACCGGGTTCCGGTCCGTGCGTCTGGACACGACGCCGGACGACGACGGCACACCCTTCACGATCCTCGTCAACGACCGTCCGATCTGGGTCAAGGGCGCCAACTGGATCCCGGACGACGTGTTCGCCCACCGCGTCGACCGCGCCCGCTACGCACGCCGGCTCGACCAGGCCGAGCAGGCGAACATGAACCTGCTGCGCGTCTGGGGCGGCGGCATCTACGAGGACGACGCCTTCTACGAACTGTGCGACGAGCGCGGCCTCCTCGTGTGGCAGGACTTCGCGTTCGCGTGCGCCGCCTACAGCGAGGCCGAGCCGCTGCGCTCCGAGGTGGAGGCCGAGGCCCGCGACAACGTCGCCCGCCTCGCCCCCCACCCGTCCCTGGTGCTGTGGAACGGGTCCAACGAGAACATCTGGGGCGTGCAGGCCTGGGGCTGGGAGCCGCTGCTGGCGGACAAGAGCTGGGGTCTGGGGTACTACACCGACCTGCTGCCGACCGTCGTCGCCGAGATCGACGGGACACGGCCGTACACGCCGTCGTCGCCGTGGTCGGGCGTGCTGCCGATCGACCCGACCCGGGACCAGAACGAGACCGACCACGGCTCCATGCACTCGTGGGAGGTGTGGAACCGGCTCGACTGGACGCACTACCGCGACGACGTGCCCCGGTTCATGGCCGAGTTCGGATGGCAGGCACCGCCCACGTGGGCCACCCTCACCCGGGCCGTCTCCGACGACCCCCTCACGCCCGAGTCGCCCGGCATGCAGGTGCACCAGAAGGCCATGGAGGGCAACAAGAAGCTCTCCGTGGGGCTGGTGCGGCACGTCGCCGTCCCGGACGACATGGACGACTGGCACTGGGCCATGTCGTGGAACCAGGCCACGGCGGTGCGCACCGCCGTCGAGCACCTGCGGTCCTGGGCGCCGCGCTGCACCGGATCGGTGGTCTGGCAGCTCAACGACTGCTGGCCCGTGACGTCCTGGGCCGCCGTCGACGGTGACGAGCGCCCCAAGCCGCTGCTGCACGCGCTCGGCCACGCGCACGCCGACCGCCTCGTGACCATCCAGCCGCGGCCCGCAGGACTCGCGGTCGTGGTCGTCGACGACACCGACACGCCCTGGGTCGGAGACGTCGTCGTGCGGCGCCTCACCTACGACGGCACGGAGCTGGCCACCGGGACCGTCGCGGTCGACGTGGGTCCCCGCGGTGCCGCGACCGCCGTGCTGCCCGCCGAGGTGGCCACTGCCACGGACCCGGGCGGCGAGCTGGTCGTCGCCGAGCTCGACGGGGTCCGGGGGCTGTGGTTCTTCGCCGAACCCCGCGACTCCGCGCTGCCCGCACCCGCCGTCCGCACCGCCGTCGTCCCCGCCGACGGCGGCTGGCGCGTCCGCGTGCAGGCCGACACGCTCGTGCGGGACCTCACCCTGCTCGCGGACAAGGCGCACCCCGACGCGCGCGTCGACGACCAGATGGTCACCCTGCTGCCCGGGGAGTCCGTCGAGCTCACGGTGCGGGTCCCCGACGGTGTCACCGTCGACCCGGAGGCGCTCGCGGCCCCGCACGTGCTGCGCAGCCTCAACCAGCTCGTCGGCGGTGGACGATGACGGCCGGGTCCCCGCACGACGCCCTCGTCGTGCCCCTGCCGGGCGGTCCCGTGCTTGGCATGACCTGGGGCTGGACCGGCGTCCGTGGCACCTGGGCCACGTCCCGTGCCGAGGCCTCGATGGACGCGATGGTCCGCGAGCTCGGCACCACCTGGACGGCCGTGACCTACGCGGCCGAGCAGGCCACGGCGCAGTCCACGACGATCCCGTTCCGGGACGCGCCCGCCCTCACCGACGACGAGGTGCGCTGGGCCGTGCGCGCAGCCCACGCCCGCGGGCAGCGCGTCTGCCTCAAGCCGGTGGTCAACGTCGCGGACGGCACCTGGCGAGCCCACATCGGGTTCCTGGACCCTGAGGTGCCGAACGAGCCCACCTGGGCCGAGTGGTTCGCCGCGTACACGCAGTTCGTCGTCCACCACGCGCGCCTCGCTGCGGAGGAAGGTGCGGAGATGTTCTGCGTCGGCTGCGAGATGGTGCGCGCCGACGCCCACGCCGACCGGTGGCGTGCCATCGTCGCCGCCGTCCGCGAGGTGTACGACGGGCTGATCACCTACAACTGCGACAAGTACCAGGAGGACCGTCTGACCTGGTGGGACGCCGTGGACGTCATCAGTGCGTCCGGGTACTACCCGCTGGGTGGGTGGGAGTCCCAGCTCGACCGGATCGAGGCCGTCGTCGCACGTGAGCGCAAGCCGTTCTTCTTCATGGAGACCGGGTGTCCCAGCCGCCGCGGCTCCGCGGCGCTGCCCAACGACTGGACTCTCTCCGGACCGCCCGACGGCGGCGAGCAGGCACGTTGGTACGTCGACATGCTCACCGCGACGTCGGCGCGGCCCTGGGTGCAGGGCTGGGTCCTGTGGGACTGGCCGGCAGCGTTGTACCCACCTGAGGAGGCGGCGACGAACGGCGACTACTGCCCGTCCGGCAAACCCGCCGCCGAGGTGATCCGGGCGACCTACGAGCGTGTCGCCGACCTGTCGGCGGCCCGTGACGGCTCGCCGCGCTGATCAGCCCAGCACGCGGTCGACGGCGGCCAGGGGGATCGGCAGCCACTGCGGGCGGTGGTGGTTCTCGTACACCACCTCGTAGAGCGCCTTGTCCAGCACCAGGGCGTCCAGCACCAGGGCGGCGGTGTCCGCGTCGAGGCCCGACGGCGGAGCCACCGTCGCGCCGTAGGCCTCGCGGAACGCCGCGGCCGCCTCGGCCTGCCACCCGGCCGGGTCGGACGCACCGCCGACCGCGGCGGCGTAGTCGAAGGACCGCAGCATCCCGGCGACGTCACGCAACGTCAGGTCGGGCGCCGTGCGCTCGGAGACCGGCCGCTGCGGCTCGCCCTCGAAGTCGAGGACCTTCCAGTCGGAGTCGCCGTGCAGGGTCTGCCCCAGGTGCAGGTCGCCGTGGACGTGCTGGGTGGTCACGGGGCCCGGCAGGCCGGTCAGCCGGCGCTCCAGCTCGTCGAGCAGGGCGACGATCTCGGCCGCCCGCCCGGCCAGCTCCGGGGCCTCGGAGACGGCACGGTCGGCGCGGCGTCGCAGCCCGCCGACGAACTCGCCGGCGTCCAACGACGGGCCCGGCGGCAGCACCCGGCCCAGGCGTCCGTGCAGCTCCCCGACCAGCCGGCCCAGCGCCGCCGCCTGCTCGGCGAACGACTCGTCCCGGCTCGCCAGGTCGCAGGCCAGCTCGAACCCGTCGACGGCGTGCCCGACCAGCTCGGACAGGATCGCCAGGTGCAGCGGGACGCCGTCACCGGGGTCCACCTCGAGCGCGCCGAGGAAGCGCGGCACCCCGTCCCAGCCGTCCGCCGTCAGGGCCTCCGGCACCACCACGTCCGGGTGCGGGCCGTCCGCGATCGTGCGCAGGATCTTCAGCATGCCCCCGGTGCCCGCGGGCGACGGCACGGCGGGCAGGATCACCGACGTGTTGGACTGCTCGCCCGCCAGGGCCCGGCCCCGCTCGGTCAGCACGTCCGGCTCGCCCTCGACGCCCATCGCGTGCAGCAGCGTCACCCACCCCGTCGGGTGCGCGCCGCCGTCGTGCACCGCGACCTCCCCGGCCGGAGTCGTCACCGTCCCGATGTGGCCGAGGCCGATGTGCTCCACGTCCGAGAGCACCAGCGGGACCTGGGCGATCACCTCGCCGCCGGGGAGCGCCTCACCGACGAGCCGGACGAGGAGCAGCACGAGGTGCGGTTCGTGCGGGACGCCCGCCCCGTCGTCGGACACCGGAGCCGCACCCGGAGCGCCGTCGCCGGACCCGTCGTCGAACGTGACGGCGAGCCACGGCTCCACCTCGACGTCGCCCGTGCCGGGGTACCACCGCCGGGTGGGCAACCAGGCGGCGAGCAGCTCGCCCACGCTCGGGTCGGGGACCGCGGGCTGCACGGCGACGTCGATCATGGCTCGTCTCCTCAGGTCTCGACGGCGGACGTCCCGGTCGGGGACTCGGCGGGCGGGGTGGCCAGCAGCCAGTAGAAGTCGCGCGACCCCCACGACAGCTGCACGGTGCCGTCGTCGCCGACGCGCGGGAACCGCCCGCCGCCGAACACGTCGGTCAGGTCCCACCCCTCCAGTCCCGGTGCGGAGATCGTGGCCGACCGGGCGGTGGTGGACAGGTTGGCGGCCACCAGCAAGGTCTCGTCGTCGGTGCGGGTGAAGGCGAGGATCGCCTCGTCGTCGACCTCGCACGCCGTGAACGCTCCCGTGCCGAACGTGGGGTGCAGGCGGCGCACCGCCAGCATCCCGTGCACCCAGTGCAGCAGGGAGGTCGGTTGGGCGAGCTGCGCCTCGACGTTGGCGTGGTGGTAGTGGTGCACCAGCGACTGGTTCAGCGGCAGGTACAGCTTGCCGGGGTCCGCGGTGGAGAAGCCGGCGTTGCGGTCCGGGGTCCACTGCATCGGCGTGCGCACCGCGTCACGGTCCGGCAGCCAGATGTTGTCGCCCATGCCGATCTCGTCGCCGTAGTACAGGCACGGGCTGCCCGGCAGCGACAGCAGCAGCGCGTGCGCCAGCTCGATCTCCTTGCGGGAGTTGTCCAGCAGCGGGGCGAGCCGACGGCGGATGCCCACGTTGGCGCGCATCCGCGGGTCGTGCGCGTACCACCCGTACATGGCCGCGCGCTCCTCGGTGGAGACCATCTCCAGCGTGAGCTCGTCGTGGTTGCGCAGGAACGTGCTCCACTGCCCCCCGGACGCTGGGATGTCCGGGGTGTCGGCCAGGATGTCCAGGAGCTGGTTGGCCCGCTGGTCCCGCAGCGCGTAGTAGATGCGCGGCATCACCGGGAAGTGGAAGCACATGTGGCACTCGGGCTCGGACTCCGAGCCGAAGTAGTCCACGACGTCGTGCGGCCACTGGTTCGCCTCCGCCAGCATGATGCGGCCGGGGAACTCCTCGTCGATCATGGCGCGCACCGTCCGCAGGAAGTCGTGGGTGCGCGGGAGGTTCTCGCAGTTGGTGCCCTCCTCCTCGAACAGGTAGGGCACGGCGTCGAGCCGGAACCCGTCCACGCCGGTGCGCAGCCAGAAGCGGACCACCTCCAGCATTGCCTCGGCGACCTTCGGGTTCTCGAAGTTCAGGTCGGGCTGGTGGCTGAAGAACCGGTGCCAGAAGTACTGCCGGCGCACCGGGTCGAACGTCCAGTTCGAGGTCTCGGTGTCGACGAAGATGATGCGGGCGTCCGGATAGCCCTCGTCGTCGTCCGCCCAGACGTAGAAGTCGCCGTACGGCCCCTCGGGGTCGGAGCGGGACGCCTGGAACCACGGGTGCTGGTCGCTGGTGTGGTTCATGACCAGGTCGATGATGATGCGGATGCCGCGGGCGTGCGCGGCCTCGATGAGCTGGCCGAAGTCCTGCAGCGTGCCGTACTGGGCCGAGATCGCCGTGTAGTCGGACACGTCGTAGCCGCCGTCGCGCAGCGGCGAGGGGTAGAACGGCGGCAGCCACAGGCAGTCGACGCCCAGCCACTGCAGGTAGTCGAGCCGGTCGATCACCCCGCGCAGGTCGCCGGTGCCGGCGCCCTCGGAATCCGTGAAGGCCCGCACGAGCACCTCGTAGAACACCGCCTTGCGGTACCAGTCCGGGTCCTCGGTGAGTCCCGGCTTGGGCAGCGGCGGCGGCTCGGGCTGGCGCCGCGGGGGGAGTGCCTGGACGGGGATCTGGCGGGTGATGGGACGCGGGACCTCGACACCGCCGGCGCTGATGGAGGCGTTCATGCCGGCGTCACCCGCAGCACGTGGGCGACCTGCTGGTGGGGTTCGAGCCGGACGTACGGATGCCTGCCCCACGGATAGGTGGCGCCGGACAGCTCGTCGTGGACCGTGAAGAACGGTTGGTCCTCCACCCCGTCGGGCGGGGTCAGTCCGAGGGCTTCGAGGTCGAGCAGCACGGTGGACTCCTGGGCCTGGTGGGGGTCGAGGTTGACGATCACGAGCACGACGTCGTCCGCCGTCGCCCCGGGGCGCCCGGCGGCGGGCAGGTGCTCGGCCCGGACGCGGCGCGAGAAGGCGACGACCTGGCCGTTGGTGGTCGGGTGGACGGTGAGGTTGCGCAGCTGCTGCAGCGCGGGATGGTTGCGGCGGATCTCGTTGAGTCGGCCCAGCAGCATCGACAGACCGAGGTCGTCCGCACGCGCCCAGTCACGGGGCCGGTACTCGTACTTCTCGTTGTCGATCTGCTCCTCGACGCCGGGTCGCGGCACGTTCTCCACGAGCTCGTAGCCGGAGTAGATGCCCCAGGTCGGGCTGCCCGTCGCCGCCAGCACGGCCCGGACCGCGAACCCGGCCGCACCGCCGTCCTGCAGGTAGGGCGGCAGGATGTCGTGGGTGGTCGGCCAGAACGCCGGCCGCATCACCGCGCCCTGCTCCCCGGAGACCTCGGTGAGGTACTCCTCGATCTCCTCCTTGGTGTTCCGCCAGGTGAAGTACGTGTACGACTGGTGGAACCCGATCCGCGCCAGCGTCTGCATCATCGCCGGCTTGGTGAACGCCTCGGACAAGAAGATCACCTCGGGGTCCGTGGCGCGGACCTCCGCGAGCAGCCACTCCCAGAAGTCGAGCGGCTTGGTGTGCGGGTTGTCGACCCGGAACAGCGTCACGCCGCGCTCGATCCACACCCGCACGATCCGCAGGATCTCCTCCGACAGCCCGCGCGGGTCCCGGTCGAAGTTCAGCGGGTAGATGTCCTGGTACTTCTTGGGCGGGTTCTCGGCGTAGGCGATGGAACCGTCGGCGCGCACCGTGAACCACTCGGGGTGCTCGGTGACCCACGGGTGGTCGGGGGAGCACTGCAGGGCCAGGTCCAGGGCCACCTCCAGGCCGTGCTCGCGGGCCTCGGCGACGAACGCCTTGAAACCCCGTTCGGTGCCGAGGTCCGGGTGGATGGCGTCGTGGCCGCCGTCGGCCGAGCCGATGGCGTAGGGGCTCCCCGGGTCTCCCGGTTCGGCGTCGAGCGTGTTGTTGCGGCCCTTGCGGAACGTCGTGCCGATGGGGTGGATCGGGGTGAGGTAGACGACGTCGAAGCCCATCGCGGCGATGGCCGGCAGCCGCCGGGCTGCCGACACGAAGGTGCCGGACCGCCACGTGCCGTCCCGCGTCTGCGTCGCGCCCTCGGAGCGGGGGAACATCTCGTACCAGGACCCGGCCAGGGCCAGCCGGCGCTCCACCCGCAACGGGTACGTGGCGCTCGGCGTCATGAGTCGCCGCAGCGGGATGCGGCGCAGGGCGTCGTGGACGGACTGCTGGGTCGCCATCGCCAGGCGCGCCTCGGCGGGCCGGGAGGTGTCGGCGAGCTCGCGGGCGACGTCCTCGAGGAGCTGGGCGTCCTGGGGGGTGCGCCGGCGCTGCAGCTTGCGGGAGACGATCTCCTCGAACAGCAGCGCGCCCTCGGTGAGCATCAGGTCCACGTCCTGGCCCGCCGCCACCTTGATCGAGGCGTCGTGGGCCCAGGTGGCGTACGGGTCGGACCAGGCCTCCACCCGGAAGGTCCAGTCCCCGACGGCGTCGGGCTGGAGGAACCCGCGGAACCGGTCCAGGCCGGGGGCGACGTCGACCATGGGTGACCACGAGTGCACCCGTCGGTCCGGTCCGAACAGTACGGCGGTGGCGTTCACGGCGTCGTGCCCCTCGCGGAACACGGTGGCCTCGACCGGCACGACCTCGCCGGGGGTGGCCTTGGCGGGCCAGCGACCGCCCTCGACCACGGGAGACACCTCCAGCACGGGGATGCGGCCGATCGGACAGGGTGGTGCGGGCTGCGGGGACGTCACGCCCCCCACGCTAGCCAGGCCGGGCGGGGTCTGCGCGTCAACATGCCCGGATCGCCCGACCCGATCTCTCGCCGACCCTTCCGCCTGGCCCGATCTCCCCGGCCGCCGAGGTCGTACCCTCCGTCTCGGGGTCGTACCCGGCGTGTACGACCCTGCGACGGAAGGTACGACCTCAGCGTCGACGAACCGACCGGGCCTCCGCCGCCACCAGGGCACGGTGGCAGCGCGCGATCAGCCGTGCCGGGTCCGTCAGGTCCGCCCAGACCACGCGCAGGAGGACCCATCCCGCCTCGACCAGGGCGTCGTGACGGCGCTTCTCGGCGAGGAGCCGCCCGGCCGGGTCCCCGTAGGCACCGCCGGAGTACTTCACGGCGCCGTCGAACTCGATCCCGACGCGCAGGCCCGGCCACCCGAGGTCCACCCAGGAGTCACCGACCGGCGTGCTGACCCCGACGGCGAGGTCCGGGACGTCGAACCCGTGCTCGTCGAGGTGCCACCGGACCAAGGACTCGCCGGGCGACTCGGCACGGGGGTCGGCCAGCGCCACGATCCGTCGCGCGCGACGGACACCCGCCCGCCCTCGGGCGTCGCCGAGGACGCGGTCCACGACCACGGGGTCGGCGCCGGCACGCAGGGCCGAGTCCGCGATCACCAGGGCGCGGTCTCCCGGCAGCCATCGCGCGCAGTCGACCAGGGTCCGTTCCAGGGTCGTGACGGGCCGACCGCCGACGAGCATCCGGTCGCCCGCCGGGACGTCCACCGGATGGCGGTGCAGCTGGCGGCCGCTGCTCCGGCTCGGTGGCTTCCACGACTGGGAGACGTGCACCTGCTCGCCGAGCCGGTAGTGGCTCAGGCCGTGCAGCAGCGCCGCGGTCTCGTGCGAGAACACGAAGTCGGTCCGCAGCGTCGACGCCACGGCGGCGGCGAGCTGGAGGACCTGCCGTTCACGGCGGAGCGCGATGCCGCCCTCGTCGGGGACGGGCACGGAGTACCGGCCGCGTCGACGTCGGACGAGCTCGCCGCGTCGTCGCCGGCGCTCGATAGCTGTCCGGCGGTCGTCGCGATTCCGGACGGTCGTCGGGAGATCGCGGGGACGGACACGGGCGGTGTCGCCGGGGCGTCGGCGCGGGAGCGACGGGCCGGACGTCGGAGAGGCGTCGTCGGTGGACATGCGTGGCACCGTGCCACGGCCGAGCAGCGCGTTGTCGCCGTGGGAGCAGCGGCTGTGGACGGCCCGCCGGCGGACGTCGCCTGTGGATGACGTCGGGTGTCGCCGCCAGGTCGTACCTTCTGTCGCGCGGTCGTACACGCCGGGTACGACCGCGCGACAGAAGGTACGACCTCGCGGTCATCCGGGGGTCAGGCGTCGGCGGCCAGGGCCCGCCCGGTGACCCGGCCTGTGTGGAGGCAGCCGCCGAGGAACGTGCCCTCCAGGGCCCGGTGACCGTGCACCCCGCCGCCGCCGAACCCCGCGGCCTCCCCGACGGCCCACAGACCGTCCAGCACGGTGCCGTCGTCGCGCAGCACCCGCCCGGACGGGTCGCACCACAGCCCGCCGAGCGTCTTGCGGGTCAGGACCGAGAGCCGCACGGCGAGCAGCGGGCCGTCCTTCGGCGTCGTCAGCGGGCGCGGCGGCGAGACCCGGATCATCTTGTCCACGCGGAAGTCGCGGGCGGCCCGGGTCGCGACCACCTGGGGGTCCTTGCCGAGCCCGGAGGCCACCTGGGCGTCGCGGGCGTGCACGACGGCGGCCAGCCCGGCCGGGTCGATCGTCCCGCGCGAGCCGGGGGTGGCGGCCGTGAGCGCGTTCATCCTCCCGGCCAGCTCCTCGGGGGTGTCGGCCCACAGGAACTCCGGGGAGTCGGCGGCGAACCGGGCGACGGGGCCGACGGCGCCGGGCAGCACCCGCTGGGCGAGCAGCCGCACGTCCTTGCCGGTCAGGTCCGGGTTCTGCTCCGACCCGGACAGCGCGAACTCCGCCTCCATGACGGCCCGGTTGAGCACGAACCAGGAGTGGTCGTCCCCGCGGCCGGTCACGTGCTGCAGCGCCCCGAGGGCGTCGAACCCGGGGAACAGGGGAGCGGGCAGCCGGCCGCCGTCGGCGTCCAGCCAGAGCGAGGAGGGTCCCGGCAGGATGCGGATGCCGTGGTTCGTCCAGACGGGGGAGTGGTTGGCGATGCCCTCGGGGTAGTGCCACATGCGGTCCTCGTGGACCAGCGCGGCCCCGGCGTCGGCGGCGTGGCCGAGCAGGAGCCCGTCGGTGGAGTCGGGCACCCCGGACAGCATGCGGGCGGGCAGCTCGCCGTGCGTGCGGTCCCAGCGCTCGCGGGCCAGGTCGTGGTTCGCCCCGATGCCGCCGGAGGCGACGACCACGGCACCGGCGCTCAGCTCCTCGGTGCCCACGACCTCGCGGGACGACGGCGCACCGCGCACCGCGCCGTCGTCGGCCAGGATCTCGGCGCGCACGCCCGTGACCCGGCCGTCCGTCGTCACCAGCCCGGTGGCCCGACGCCGGAAGCGCAGGTCGAGCAGCCCGGCCGAGCGGGCCTCCAGCGCGGCGGCGACGAACGGTGCGACGATCGCCGGTCCGGTGCCCCAGGTGACGTGGAACCGCGGCACCGTGTTGCCGTGCGCCGTGCCGTGCCCGGGGCCGAACGCGTAGCCGCCGCGCTCGGCCCACTGCACCAGCGGGAACCAGCGCACCCCCTTGGCGTGCAGCCAGGAGCGCAGGTCGCCCGAGGCGGCCTCGACGTAGTGCTTGGCCCAGGCGTACCCGTGCCGGTCAGCGCCCTCGCCGTGCTCGGCGCCGGGCGCGAACCGTGCCGAGCCCAGCCAGTCCGACCAGGCGAGCTCGGCCGAGTCGTGCACGCCGAGGCGCCGCTGCTCGGGCGAGTCCACCAGGAACAGGCCGCCGAAGGACCACCACGCCTGCCCGCCCAGGGAAGCCTCGGGCTCCTGGTCGAGCAGGATCACCCGCCGTCCCGCCGCCGTGAGCTCGGTCGCGGTGACCAGGCCGGACAGGCCGGCCCCGATGACGATGACGTCCGCGTCTGCCATGCGGGCAGTCTGGCAGAGCCGTCGGCCCCGCGCCCAGGGCGCGCGGGACGTCCGTCACCGGCGCGCCACGAACACCTCGACGCTGAGCGTCTCGACCAGCGCCGTGCCGGGCGCCTCCTCCTCGTCCGCCTGCTCCGGGCCCTCGGGCGCGTCCCAGGTCGAGCTCCACACCCGCTGCCACGGGTCGGCGCCGTCCAGGACGTCCGGCAGCGTCACCTCGGCGTCCTCCAGGCCGCCGTGCAGCACGACCAGCACGTCCGCGTCGCCGGCGTCGGGCCCCGGTCGCAGCATCTGGATGATCCGCCGTCCGTCCACCGACCAGGCCTCGCCGTCCATCGCGGCCCCCGCCTCGTCGAACCACAGCAGGTCGGGGAACTCCTCGCCCGGCCGCGGGGTGCCGAGGAAGAACGACTCGGCGCGCAGCGCCGCGTGCTCGCGGCGCAGACCCACCAGGTACCGGGCGGTCGCCAGCAGCTCGAGGTCCGCGGTGTCCAGGTCCCAGTCCAGCCACGAGATCGCGGTGTCCTGGGCGTAGGCGTTGTTGTTGCCGCCCTGGGTCCGACCCATCTCGTCGCCCGCCGTGATCATGGGCGTGCCCGCCGCCAGCAGCAGCGTCGCGAGCAGGTTGCGCTGCGAGCGCCGCCGCAGCGGCACGACGGCGGACCACGGTTCGGTCGTGGCGTCGTCGCCGGTCGGGGCGTGGCCCTCGATGCCGTGGTTCCAGGAGCGGTTGTCGTCGGTGCCGTCGCGGTTGTCCTCGCCGTTGGCCTCGTTGTGCTTGTGGTCGAACGAGACGAGGTCGGCGAGCGTGAACCCGTCGTGCGCGGTGACGTAGTTGACCGACGCGACCGGACCCCGCATCAGCGGCGGGTCGGAGTGCCCGAAGAAGTCCGCCGACCCGGCCAGGCGCGTCGTCAGCTCGCGCAGCCCGTGCATGGGGGCGCCGTGGGAGCCGGCCTTCGGGGCCTCCAGCCAGAACGAGCGCGCCGCGTTGCGGAAACGGTCGTTCCACTCGGCCATCGGCGCGGGGAACCGGCCGGTCTGCCAGCCGCCCGGTCCGACGTCCCACGGCTCGGCCACCAGCTTGAGCTGCGAGAGGACCGGGTCGGTGCGCAGCGCGGACAGGAACGGGTGGTCGGGGGTGAATCCGTCGTGGTCGCGGCCCAGGGTGACGGCGAGGTCGAACCGGTAGCCGTCCACGCCCACGACCTCGGCCCAGTAGCGCAGCGAGTCCAGGGCCATCTGCACCACGCGGGTCCGGCGGAAGTCCAGCGTGTTGCCCGTGCCGGTGACGTCCGCCAGCGCCGCCGGGGTGCCGCCGTCGTGCAGGTAGTACGCCGTGTTGTCCAGGCCGCGCCACGACACGTGGAGCGCGTCGTCGCCGCCCTCGCACGTGTGGTTGTAGACGACGTCGAGGATCACCTCGATGCCGGCGGCGTGCAGCAGGTGGACCATGCCGCGCACCTCGTCGAGGACGGCGGCCGGGCCGGCCTCGCGGGCCGCAGCCGTGGCGTAGGCGGCGTGCGGGGCGAAGAACCCGAGCGTCGAGTAGCCCCAGTAGTTGGTCAGCCCGCGGTCGGCGAGCCAGGGCTCGGGCGTCGAGGCGTGGATCGGCAGCAGCTCGAGCGTGGTGACACCGAGCGCCTGCAGGTGCTCGACCACGGCGGGGTGGGCGAGCCCGGCGTAGGTGCCGCGCAGCTCGGCGGGCACCTCCGGGTGCTGCAGCGTCAGGCCGCGAACGTGCGCCTCGTAGACGACGGTGTCCGCCCAGGGGACCCGGGGCCTGGACTGCGGCGGGGGCTCCGGCAGGTCGCCCATGATCACGGCGTGCGGCACGAACGGCAGCGAGTCCTCCCCGTCCGGGCCGCCGTCGTCGTCGCTTCCCCCGCCGAGGACCGCCGGGACGTAGGCCAGGTCACCCTCGATCCCGCGCGCGTACGGGTCCAGCAGCAGCTTGGCCGGGTTGTGGCGCATCCCCGCCCCGGGGTCCCACGGCCCGTGCACCCGGAACCCGTAGCGTCGGCCCGGTCCGACGTCCGGCACGTGCCCGTGCCAGACGCCGTAGGTGGGGCCGTCGAGCGGGATGCGGCGCTCGGTGTACCGCTGCGGGTCGTGCTGGTCCCTGTCCTCGTCGACGACGTCGACCAGGCACAGGTCGACGCCGTGCGCGTGCGAGGCGAGCACGGCGACGTCGATACCGCCGTCGGGCGTGGTGCGGACCCCCAGCGGCGGGACGTGGCTGCGGGTGCGGGTGGGTCGGGTCAGCGGCGTGACCTTCGGACGAGCCTCCATGCGCCCATCCTGCCTGGCGCCGCCCACGGCGACGAGCCGGCGCCCGCGCGGCGCGTCGCGGCACGGTGTCGCGGCATGCGGACAGCGGTCGGGCCGCGCGACGACGGCGAGTAGGCTCGCCCTGGGCGGTCCGGCCGCCCGCTGACCTGATCAGACCCTGATCCTCGAGACCGTCGAAAGGCTCCTCGTGCGCATCGTCGTAGCCGTGAAGTACGTCCCGGACATCAATGCCGAGCGGAAGTTCGCGGACTGTCGCGTCGTGCGCGACCCGGCCGAGGGGACCCTCAACGAGCTCGACGAGAACGCGCTCGAGGCGGCGCTGCAGATCGTCGAGGCGCTGCCCGAGGGCGAGCAGGAGTCGGCCGAGGTGGTCGCGGTGACCGTCTCGCCGCCCGAGGGTGACGTCGCGCTGCGCAAGGCGTTCCAGATGGGCGTGCACCGCGGGGTGCGGGTGTCCGACGACGCGCTGGCCGGCTCGGACTACTTCGGGACGACGGCGGCGCTCGCGGCCGCGGTGCGCCACCTCGAGGCCGAGGGGCCCGTCGACCTGGTGGTCACCGGCATGGCGGCCCTGGACGGGCTCGGCTCCGTGGTGCCCGCGCTGCTCGCCGCCGAGCTGGGGCGGCCGTCGCTGACGTTCGCCAAGACGGTCGCGGTCGCCGGCGGGGCGCTGGAGATCACCCGGGAGACCGACGAGGCCACCGAGACGCTCACCGCACCGCTGCCCGCGGTGCTGTCCGTCGCGGACACCGCCAACCGTCCGCGGTTCCCCAACTTCAAGCTCATCATGGCGGCCCGTTCCAAGGCGATCGAGGAGCTGTCGTCCGCCGACCTGGGCCTGGACCCCGCCGTCGTCGGCGCCGCCGGTGCCCGCACCGAGACCACGGCGGCCGCACCGCGCCCCGAGAAGCCCGAGGTCGAGCTGGTCCAGGACAAGGGCGAGGGTGGCAAGGCCCTGGCCGAGTACCTCATCCGCAACGAGCTGGTCTGAGAGGGGACCCCGTGACGAACCGAACTGTGCTGGTCCTGCTCGACCCGGCGGACGAGGTCCGGTCCAGCGTGCTGGAGCTGTTGACCATCGGCCGTGCCCTCGGACGGGTGGAGGCCGTGACCCTCGAGGCGCCGAGCGTCGAGGCGCTCGCCCAGCTCGGCGCCCACGGCGTCGAGACCGTGCACCAGGCCGAGCTGCCCGCCGAGCTGCGCGGCGACGCCCGCCACCTGTCCGCCGTCGTCGCCGAGGTGCTGGCCGCCGCCGTGCGGCGCACGGACGCCGACGTCTTGCTGGCCCCGTCGACCTTCGCCGCCAAGGAGGCCGTGGCGCTGGCTGGCCGGGCGCTCGGCGCCGGCGTGATCATCGACGCCGCCGGCGTGGCCGAGGACGACGAGGGCCGCATCGTCGGCACCAAGCGGGTCTTCGCCGGCGCGTGGGACACCTCGAGCCGGGTCACCACCGACGTGGCCGTGCTGACCGTCCGGGCCAACGCCGTCGTCCCGCAGCCCGCCGAGGCCGCGGTGGCGACCGAGGTGGAGGGCTTCGCGGTCGAGGTCGGTGCGGCGCTGCCCACGGTGACCTCACGCACCGAGAAGGAGCGCGACGCCGACCGGCCCACCCTCGAGGAGGCCGCGATCGTGGTGGCCGGCGGGCGCGGGACCGAGGGCGACTTCGGGCCCGTCCAGGACTTCGCCGACGCGCTCGGTGCCGCCGTGGGGGCCTCGCGGGACGCCGTGTTCGAGGGGTGGTTCGACCGCTACGTGGGGCAGACCGGCGTGACGGTCGCTCCGCGGCTCTACGTGGGCGCGGGGATCTCCGGAGCGCCGCACCACCGCGGCGGGATGCAGGCGTCCCAGGTGATCGTGGCGGTGAACAACGACCCCGAGGCGCCGATCTTCGAGATCTGCGACTTCGCCGTCGTCGGCGACCTGGCCGACGTGCTGCCGCAGGCCGCCGAGGTCATCCGCGCCCACAAGGCGGCCCGGTAGCCGGCTCCTGCCTCCCGCTGCCCGCCGAGATCGACGTACCCGTGTCGAGATCGACCTACGGTACGTCGATCTCGATACGGGTGCGTCGATCTCACGGTCGGTAGACGCCAGGATGCCGGTAGACACCGGGGCGGAAGCCCGGTGGCAGCGGTGGCCTGACCGTCGCGTCGAGCGACGGCCCGTCGTACTCCGGCTGGCGGGCCCGCGGGTCCGCGGGAACGACGTCGATATCTGGTGCGGCCATCAGCTCGCCGACAGCATCGCGTGGAGCGCCGATGCCGGCCCAGTGCGGGTCGACGTCGCAAGCCATCACCCAGGCGCGGTCAGCGGGCCACACCATGGCGGGCGGACGGCGTCGACGCTCGGACAGGACCGACCGTCCCTCCTCCAGGTCGCTCCCGTCACCGGCCAGGAGCGCGCATTCCGGACGTTCCGGCAGGTCGAACGTCGGTCCTGGCGGGATGTCGTCAGTGTTGCCGTCGCCGAGCCAGACCGCGAAGTAGACCCGTTCCGGCGTGGCCGTCCACCGTGTCAGCACCCGCAGGGCCCGGGCGCCCCACTCCCCTTCCGACGCCAGGTGCACGGGCTCGTCCTCGACATCGCCTTCGTGCTGTCCAGGCGCCGTCGGGTCGGGAATGAGTCGAAGCCGGGCCGAGGCTTCGAAGGCGTCCGGCCCGAAGGTCACCAACTGCCACCAGGGTGTTTCCGACCCGATGATCCAGTCGGCGGCGGACAGATCGGTGCAGCGCTGCAGGGTCACGTCCGTACCGTACCCTGCCCGTTCCTCGCCGAGATCGATGTACCCGTATCGAGATCGACGTACCGTGCGTCGATCTCGGTACGAGTACGTCGATCTCGACGTGCGGCGTGCGGCGTGCGGCGTGCGACGCGCGGCGCAACGGAGCGGCGCAACGGAGCGGCGCGGCGTGACGGGGCGGCGCGCCCGCTCAGCCGCCGGCGAAGGGCGGCAGCAGGTCGAGCGTCGCCCCGTCGGGCACGACGTCGGACGGCGCGGCCCGACGTCCGTCCAGCAGCACCGAGCAGCGTGCCAGTACCGGGGCCGCCTCGGGCGACCCGGCGCTCAGCCGCCCGACGACGTCCGCGACCGTGACGCCGTCGTCCAGCGGCAGCGACTCCCCGGACCGGCCCAGCGCCGCACGGGCCGCCGCGAAGTAGCGCAGCTCGACCATCTCAGCCCCCGATCGCACTCATGGTCCGGTCCGGCTGGACGAACGACGGGTCGTCCATCCCGTGCCCGGCGCCCTTGCCCCACATCGCGGCCCGCCACCGGTCGGCCAGCTCGGCGTCAGCGGCGCCGTCGCGCAGCGGACCGAGCAGGTCGGTCTCGGTGTGCGCGAACAGGCAGTCGCGGATGCCGCCCTCGGCCGTCAGCCGCGTGCGGCGGCAGTCGGCGCAGAACGGCTCGGTGACCGACGCGATGATCCCGACCCGGCCCAGACGCTCACCCGTGGCGAGCGAGCGCACCGCGAACCGTTCCGCCGGGGCGCCGTCGCGCGGCTCGTCGTCGGCCGAGAGCGCGAACCGTTGCCCGAGCAGCTCGCGGACCTCCGCGGCCGTCACCATCGCCGTTCGGTCCCACGAGTGGTCGGCATCGAGCGGCATCTGCTCGATGAACCGCAGCTCGAACCCGCGCTCCAGGCACCAGGACAGCAGGTCGGCGGCGTGGCCGAGGTTGACGCCGCGCACCAGCACCGCGTTGATCTTGACCAGGTCGAACTCGCGGGCACCGGCGTCGATCCCGGCGAGCGTCCGCTCGAGGAACGGCCGGCGGGCCAGCCGCGCGAAGGTGTCCGGGTCGAGCGTGTCGAGGGAGACGTTGATCCGGTCCAGGCCGGCCGCCCGCAGGGTCGCCGCACGGGAGTCGAGGCCGACGGCGTTGGTGGTCAGGGAGATCTCCGGGCGCGGGTCCAGCGCGGCGATGTCGGCGACGATCTCGGCGAGGTCGCCGCGCAGCAGCGGCTCGCCGCCGGTGAACCGCACCTGCCGCACCCCCAGGTCGCGGACCGCGACGCCGACGAGCCGGGCGATCTCGGCCCGTGTCATGACCTTGTCCCGGGGCAGCGCCGGGAGGCCTTCGGCGGGCATGCAGTAGGTGCAGCGCAGGTTGCAGCGGTCCGTCAGGGACACGCGCAGGTCGGTGGCGAGGCGCCCGTAGCGGTCCACGAGCCCGGGCGTCGCGGGCCGGTCGGCGGGCAGCACGGCCTCGCCCCGGGTGCTGGGGACCGCCGGGATGCCGAGGTCGACGAGACTCATCAGGTGCCCTCGGAGTCCCAGCCCAGGGCGAGCCGGGCGGCTCGTCCGGCCACGTCGTCGTCGGGGGTGACCTTGCCCTGCGCCATCGCCAGCCCGCGCGCGTATCCCACCAGGTAGGTGGTCACGGGGGCGGCGGGGCGTGCCACGTGGTGGGCGGCGTCCCGCGCCAGGTCCAGGACCTCGGTGACGTCGATGCTGGCGGCGGGCAGCCCGAGCTCGGCCTCCACGGCGGAGACCCAGCGCGCCAGCACGGTCGGGGTGTCGTCGGTCATGGTGCCTCCTCGGAGAGTCTGGTCACATCGTCCCAGGTATCGACGTCGTCGCTCACCCCGGTCTCGTCGGGGATCCTCGCCAGGTCGAGCCCGGCCATGAGCCGCCGCACCGGAGCGCCGTGCGGTTCCAGCGCGGCGAGCGCCTTCTCGAGCGCGGCACGACGGTACAGGCCGGTGAGCCACTGGTCCCGCCCCCGGCGCACCAGGTGGACGCCGTCGCTCCCGGCCGGAGGCGAGGCGAGGAGCCGGTCGGCGGCCGCGCGGGCACGCGGGACGTCGACGGCCAGCAGCAGCACCAGGGCGGGCGCGCCGGGTCGTCGCAGCGCGGCGAGACCGGCGGCGATCCCGGCCACCGGGCCGCCGAACGGGGGGTCCTCACGGGTGATGACGACGTCGTCGCGAGCGCCGGCGGCCGTCCCGGGCGGCCCGACGACGGCGGTACGGTCGGCGCCGACGGTGGCGGCGAGCGCGCGGTCGAGCAGGGTCGTGCCGCCGACCTCGACGGTCGGCTTCGGTGTGCCGCCGAGCCGGGTGGCACGTCCTCCGGCGAGGACGACGGCGTCGTACCTCATCGGGCCTCCGGCAGGGGGAGGAGGGGCAGGTCGTCGGCGGGGGAGACTCGCTCGAGCTGGGCGGGGACGATCACGAGGGCGTCGGCGTCGACCAGCGCGGAGAGGTGGTGGCCGTCGCTGCCGGCCGGGGTGACGCCGTCGGGCCGGGTGACGACCGGGACCACCTGCTGGGTGCCGGCCGGGCTGGTCCAGGAGGCAGCGGCCCGGGCGGTGCGCGGCGGTGCGTCGGGGTGCCCGGCGAGCCGCCGCACGGCCGGCAGCGCGTACAGCGCGGCCGAGACGAAGGCGCTGACGGGGTTGCCGGGCACGGCCACCCAGGGGACGCCGCGCCAGGTGGCGAGGGCCTGCGGCTTGCCGGGCCGCTGCGCCACGGTGGCGACGTCCACGTCGGTGGCGTCCGGGCGGGCGAGGAGCTCGCGCACGACGTCGCTCGCCCCGGCGGACACGCCGCCGGAGGACACGATCAGGTCCACCCCGGCGTGCTGCCGGCCGTCCGCCGCGCCGGGCGCGGGCCCGGTCAGGTCGTCGAGGGCGGTACGGAGCGCGTCCACGTGGTCGGGGACGGCTCCGACGCGCACCACCTCGGCGCCGGCCGCGCGCACGAGCGCCGCCAGCATCAGCGAGTTCGAGTCCGCGATCGTGCCCGGCGCGGTGGTTCCCAGCGGGGCCAGCTCGGAGCCGGTCGACAGCACCGCGACCCGGGGACGACGGCGGACGGGCACCGTGACGAGTCCGGCCGCGGCGGCCGTGGCCACCAGTCCGGGGCCGACGGCGGTGCCGGCGCGGGCGACGGGCGCACCGGCGGCCAGGTCGGTGCCGGTGCGGCGTACGTGGTCGCGGTGCTGCCGGGCGAGGGTCACGGTGCGCTCCGCCGTCGGGCCACCCGCCACGAAGCGGCCCGTGGACGTGCGCTCGACGGGGACGATGGCGTCGTACCCCGGTGGCAGGGGCGCACCGGTCATGATCCGTACCGCCCCCCTCGATGCTGTGGGCAGGGAATCTGCAGCCTCGTCAGGGTCCGGGGCTGCAGATTTCCTGCCCACAGCGGTCGGTGGGGTGCCGGGGCGCGCGTCGGCGAGGACCGGCAGCGTCACCGCCGTGCCGTCGTCGGGCAGATCGGCGGACCGCACGGCGTACCCGTCCATCGCGGCGTGGTCGAACGGCGGCACGGGAGCGGCGGCGACGACGTCCTCGGCGAGCACGAGGCCCACCACGCCGGGGTCGTCCAGGCGCTGCTCGACCACGGGAAGCGGGCCGACGCGCGCCAGCACGGCGGTGGCGTGCTCGGCGATGCTGCGCGGTGCTCCGGCCTTCATGACGACCACTCTAGGGAGGCCGTGTGTCCGCGGTGCAGCCCGGTTCTCACAGGCGTCCCGGGCGCGCTGTGAGAAGATGGGTCCTCGTTCGCGGCGGTGCTGCCGGGACCGGCCGAGGCCCCCGGACCGCCACGGAGCACTTCTCACAACCGCCTCCCCGGCGGTGAGAGTTTTGGCTCATGGGAAGTTCACGGCGAGCGACCGTGACGCGAAACACCCGCTTCCTACTGTCGTCGTACCGGCCCGACGTCGAGCCGGTCCGGGACCGGCGCCCGTCGGACCCGCGGACCACGCCCGGCGTCGCCGGGTACGACCACGGATGGGAGAACGTCGATGGTTGCTCCGACGAGTGGCACCACCGAGTCCGAGCCGGTAGCCCCCGGCGCGGCGACAGACACCGAGGCCCTCGCCCGCCGGCCCGTGCACCGCTCCGGCCGGTGGATCGACCACTGGGACCCGGAGGATCCGGTCTTCTGGCGCAACGGCGGCCGGACGATCGCACGGCGCAACCTGTGGATCTCGATCTTCGCCGAGTTCCTCGGCTTCTGCGTCTGGGCGATCTGGTCCATCGTCGTCCCGCAGCTCCCCGACGCCGGGTTCGCCCTGACGACCGACCAGATGTTCTGGCTCGTCGGCCTGCCGGCCCTGGTCGGCGCCTCCCTGCGCGTCCCCTACACGCTGGCCGTGCCGGTCTTCGGCGGACGCAACTGGACCATGATCTCCGCCGCCCTCCTCCTCATCCCCACGCTCTCGCTCGTCTGGGTCGTGCAGCGCCCGGAGACGTCGTTCGGCGTCCTGCTCGCCATCGCGGCGCTCGCGGGCTTCGGCGGCGGCAACTTCGCCTCCTCGATGGCCAACATCTCGTTCTTCTTCCCCGAGAAGGAGAAGGGCGCCGCCCTCGGCTGGAACGCCGCCGGCGGCAACATCGGCACCGCGGCCGTCCAGTTCGTCGTGCCGCTGGTCATCGTCACGGCTGCCGGCGTCTCCCTGCCGCGCGCGGGCTGGGTCTTCATCCCGTTCATCCTGCTGGCCGTGCTCCTCGCCTGGCGGTTCATGGACAACCTGACCGCCGCCAAGGCCGACCCCCGGTCCTTCGGCACCGCGGCGCGGGAGAAGCACACCTGGCTGATCTCCTTCATCTACATCGGCACGTTCGGCAGCTTCGTCGGGTTCGCCGGAGCCTTCCCGACCCTGCTGAACAAGGAGTTCCCCGAGGTCACGCTGTCCCTGGCGTTCATGGGCGCCCTCGTCGGCTCGGTCACCCGCCCGCTCGGCGGCTGGATCGCCGACCGCACCGGCGGCGCCGTGATCACCGTGGCGAGCTTCGCGGTGATGGTCGTCGGCGCCTTCGGTGCCATCCAGGCGCTCGGCAGCGGCTCCTTCGGGCTGTTCTTCGGCTCCTTCATGCTGCTGTTCGTCGCGACCGGCATCGGCAACGGGTCGGTCTACCGCATGATCCCGGCGACCTTCCGCATCGCGAACGTCGCCGGCGGCGGTGCCGCGACGGCGAAGGCCGCGGCGGGCTGCATCGGCATCGCCGGCGCCGTCGGCGCCTTCGGCGGGTTCCTCATCCCGCGCGGGTTCGCGATGTCGGACACGGCGACCGGCTCGATGGTGCCGGCCCTGTGGACGATCATCGGCGTCTACGTGGTCATGGGCCTGCTCACCTGGGCCGTCTACGGTCGCCGCAGCAGCCGGATGGGGGCTGCTCGGGTATGAGCAGCGCCACCGCCGCTCCGGCCGCTCCGGCCGCGACGCACTGCCCCTACTGCGCCCTGCAGTGCGGCATGGAGCTCACGCCCGTCGAGGGATCGGCGTCGTCCGCAGCCGCGGTCGCCGCGCCGGCCCCCGGCGGGCGTGCGCCCCTGCCCGTGGCCGTGAGCCCCCGGGACTTCCCGACGAACGCCGGCGGGCTGTGCCAGAAGGGGTGGACCAGCGCCTCCGTGCTCGGGGTCCCGGACCGGATCACGACGCCGCTGGTGCGCGGCGCCGACGGCGAGCTGGCCGAGGCGACGTGGGACGAGGCGCTCACGCTCGTCACGGACCGCGTCCGGGCGATCCAGGACCGGCACGGTCCGGAGGGTGTCGCGATCTTCGGCGGCGGCGGGCTGACGAACGAGAAGGCCTACGCCCTGGGCAAGTTCGCCCGGACGGTGCTGCGCACGCCCAACATCGACTACAACGGGCGGTTCTGCATGTCCTCGGCGGCCGCGGCGGGCAACCGCGCCTTCGGCGTCGACCGGGGCATGCCGTTCCCACTGACCGATCTCGGCGGCGCCGACGTCGTGCTGCTGCTCGGCTCCAACCCGGCCGAGACGATGCCGCCGTTCGTGCAGCACCTGGCCGGGGCGCGCGACGCCGGCGGACTCGTCGTCGTCGACCCGCGCCGGTCGGCCACGGCGCGGCTGGCCGACGACGGCCAGGGCATCCACGTCCAGCCCGTTCCCGGCACCGACATGGTGGTGCTGCTGGCGCTGCTGCACGTGGTGGTCGCCGAGCGGCTCGTCGACGCCGACTACCTGGCGGAGCGCACCGCGGGCTACGACGACGTCGTCCGCTCGGTCTCGGCGTGGTGGCCCGAGCGCGCGGAGACGGTGTGCGGGGTGCCGGCCGAGACCCTGCGGGTCGTGGCGCGCCGGCTGGCCGCGGCGTCCCCGGCGCACGGCGGTCGGGGGGCGTACGTCCTCACCGGTCGCGGCGTCGAGCAGTCCGCGCAGGGCACCGCGACCGTCACCGCGGCCATCAACCTCGCGCTGTCCCTCGGCTTGGTCGGTCGGGAGGGCTCCGGCTACGGATGCCTGACCGGCCAGGGCAATGGCCAGGGCGGCCGTGAGCACGGGCAGAAGTCCGACCAGCTGCCCGGCTACCGCAAGATCGACGACCCCGCCGCGCGCTCGTACGTCGCCTCCGTGTGGGGGGTGGATCCCGAGACCCTCCCCGGACCGGGCAAGCCCGCCGTGGCGCTGCTGAGCTCGCTGGCGACGCCCGGCGGCCCGCAGGCGCTGTTCGTGCACGGTTCCAACGTGCTCGTCTCCGCTCCGAACGCCGACCGGGTCCGCGAGCGCCTCGAGGCCCTCGACCTGCTGGTGGTGTGCGACTTCGTCCCCTCGGAGACGGCACGGTTGGCCGACGTCGTGCTGCCGGTGACGCAGTGGGCCGAGGAGGAGGGCACGATGACGTCCCTGGAGGGGAGGGTCATCCGCCGTCGCCAGGCCGTCGAGGCCCCGGGGCAGGCCCGCTCGGAGCTGTGGCTGCTCGCCGAGCTGGCGCGCCGGCTCGGCTCGGACGTGCACTTCGGCACCGACCCGGCCGAGGTCTTCGACGAGCTCGCCCGCGCCTCCGCCGGGGGCCCGGCGGACTACTCCGGCCTGTCGCACGCCCGCCTGGACGCCGACGAGGCCGTGGGCGGTCCGGGTCTGTACTGGCCGTGCCCGGCGACGACCGCGGAGCACCCGGGCACGCCCCGGATGTTCCTCGACGCGTTCGGCACCCCGGACGGCCGTGCCCGCATGGTGCCGGTCGACCACGGCGGCCCGACCGACGACGTCCGCGGCGACGCACCGACCTACCTGGTCACCGGCCGTGTGCTGCAGCACTACCAGTCCGGTGCCCAGACCCGCCGGGTGGCCGAGCTGGACCGCCTCGTGCCGGAGCCGTACGTCGAGCTGCACCCCCAGCTCGGGCTGCGGGTCGGGGTGGCCGACGGCGACCGGGTACGGCTGGAGTCCGCGCGCGGCGTGGTCGAGGCGGTCGCGCGCTGGACCGACGCCGTCCGACCGGACACCGTGTTCATGCCGTTCCACTGGGGCGGCCTCGGTGGCGTCAACCGCATCACCAGCGACGCCGTCGACCCGATCAGCTCCATGCCCGAGTTCAAGGTCTGCGCGGTGGACGTCATCCCGGTCACCGCTGCCGACACGACAGCCCACGACACCCAGGAGGTGCCGGTATGACGCTCCACGTGCCGACGAAGATCGTCGTCGTCGGGAACGGCATGGTCGGGTCCCGTTTGGTGGACGAGCTCGTGCGCCGCAGCGCGGACGCGTTCGACATCACGGTGCTCGGTGCGGAGCCGTACGAGCCGTACAACCGGGTGCTGCTCAGCGACGTCGTCGCCGGCCGCACCGACGTCGCCGCGATCTCCATGCCCGCCGTGTCCGGCGAGCACGTCAGGACGCTGCGCGGGGTGTCGGCCGTGTCGGTGGACCGGGTGCGCCGGACCGTCACCGACGACGCCGGTGCGGTGCACCCGTACGACCACCTCGTGCTGGCCACCGGGTCGCAGGCCCGCGTCTTCCCGATGCCAGGTCTGGTCGACGACGACGGCGTGGTCGAGCTGCCGGGCGGCGTGCACGCGCTGCGCACCCTGGACGACGCCCGCGAGATCGTCGCCGCGACGATGAACTCCTCGCGCGCGGTCGTCGTGGGCGGCGGTGTGCTGGGGGTGGAGTCCGCGTACGGGCTGGCCGCCCGCGGGCTGGACGTGACGCTGGTGGACCCGGCCGCGGCGCCGATGAACCGACAGCTCGACGCCGATGCCGGCTCCGTGCTGGCCGCCGGCCTGACGGAGCACGGGGTGACCGTGCGGTCCGGGACCCGACCCACCGAGGTGCTGGTCGCCGGCGGCCGTGCCGTCGGGGTGCGGATCGACACCGGCGACGGCGGCGACGGCGAGGTGCTCGCCGCCGGCCTGGTGGTCCTGACCACCGGGACCGTCCCCGAGACGGGTCTCGCCGCGGCCGCGGGCCTGCCGACCGACCGCGGGATCGTCGTCGGGCACGACCTGGCCAGCCCGGCGGACCGCCGCGTCTTCGCCGTCGGGGACTGCGCGCAGCCCCCGCAGGGGTCGCGCGGGCTGGTCGCCGAGGGCTGGGACCACGCGCGTCGCCTCGCCGACCACCTCGCCTCCCTGGTGGTGGCGCTGCAGGACGCCTCCCAGCGGTCGCAGGAGCGCCCCCGGGAGCACCTGCGGTTCCCGAACGAGGACGAGCGGCCGTCGATGGCGGTGCGGCTGGGCACGCTGCTCGCGACGCGGGCGGCCACGGACGACGGTGTCGACACCCGCGGGACCGACGTCGTGAAGGTCAAGGCGGGCCCCCTGAGCGTGGTCTCCATGGGTGCGGCCGGCACCGGGCGGGCGCCGCGACCCGGAGAACGAGCCGTGCGCCTGGCCGACACCGTCGGCGGCAGGTACATCGAGGCGGTGGTGGCCGACGGCGTCCTCATCGGCGCCACGTGCGTCGGCGACGCGCAGGTGGCGGCCGATCTCACCGCCGCCTACACGCGGCGCAGCCCCGTGCCGGTCGACCCCGCGTTCCTGCTGCTGACGCCGGTCATGCCGAGCGCGGAGCCGGCCACGTCCCCGGAGCACATGCCGGACGACGCGACGGTGTGCCGCTGCAACGGGGTGTCCAAGCACGACATCACGTGCGCCTGGGACGACGGCGCCCGGACCAAGGACGACATCGCGGCGGCCACCCGGGCGACGACCGGCTGCGGGAGCTGCACGGAGGCGGTCTGCGGCCTGGCCGACTGGTTGTCCGCCACGCGCGACGGCGGGCCCGGGGCCGAGCCGGAGGCGGCGGACCTCGCCTCCGTGTGAACACGTCGCGGAGGCGAGACACGCCCGGACCCCGAGGCGCTCGACGGACCCCTCGCCGTCGGGCGCCCCGGACGTTCGTCGCCGCCCCCCTGCAGGTCGCCTACCTCGCGGGGAAGTTGCCTACCTCGGCGGCGCGACCGGCTTCTCTCACGGGTCCGCGTGCCGACGTGAGCAAGATGTTCGCATCAGGTAACTCCACCCTGACGGTCCGGTCACGGTGGCTCCCTAGTGTCGAGGACATGAGCAGCGAGCCCCCCACCAGCAGCACCCGGCACGTCGTCGTCGTCGGCGGCGGGATGGTCGCGCAGCGCTTCGTCGAGGCCCTGCGTTCCCGCGACACCGACGGCACCTGGCGCATCAGCGTCTTCGCCGAGGAGCCGCGCAAGCCGTACGACCGCGTCGGGCTGACCCGGTACTTCGAGGTCCGCGACGCCGAGGAGCTCACCCTGGGCGACCCGGCGCTGTGGGACGACCCGTTGGTCACCCTGCACCGGGACTGCAAGGTCGAGAAGATCGACCGGGAGCAGCGGACGGTCACCGACCGTCTCGGCCGCGTCCACGCCTACGACGAGCTCGTCCTGGCCACCGGATCGAACGCGGCGATGCCGCCGATCCCCGGCAACGACCTGCCCGGCGTGTTCGTCTACCGCACCATCGACGACGTCGCGGAGCTGCGCGGCTGGGTCGAGGCCAAGCGCGAGGCGGGTCGCGTCGAGACCCGCGGCGGCGTGGTCGAGAAGCCGGTCCGCGGTGCCGTCATCGGTGGCGGCCTGCTCGGCCTGGAGGCGGCCGGCGCGCTGAAGGCGCTGGGCGCCCAGGCCACCGTCATCGAGTTCGGCACCCACCTGATGGGTGTCCAGTGCGACCTCGGCGGCGGTCAGGCCCTCAAGCGCCTCATCAACGACAAGGGCATCTCGGTGCGGCCCGAGACCGCCACCAAGGAGATGAAGCCCCACCGCCGTACCGGGCACGTCGGGCGCCTCGACTTCAACGACGGCGGCCGGCTGGACGTGGACGTGGTCGTCGTGGCCACCGGTGTGCGGCCCCGCGACGAGCTGGCGCGGTCTGCCGGCCTGGAGATGGGTGAGCGCGGTGGCGCCGTCGTCGACCTGACCTGCCGCACCGAGGACCCGAACGTGTGGGCCATCGGCGAGGTCGCCTGCATCGAGGGGCGCTGCCTCGGACTGGTCGCGCCCGGCAACACGATGGCGGAGGTCGTCGTCGACCGGCTCCTCGGTGGGCAGGCCGAGTTCCCCGGCGCCGACACGGCCACGAAGCTCAAGCTGTCCGGCGTCGACGTCGCCTCGTTCGGCGACGCCCACGGTCGCACCGAGGACTGCGTCGAGGTGGTCTGGGCCGACCCCACCGCCGGCGTCTACAAGAAGCTGGTGCTCTCCGACGACGCCAAGACCCTGCTCGGCGGCGTCTTCGTCGGGGACGCGACGCCGTACGCCACCCTGCGACCGATGCTCGGCGCCGAGCTGCCCGGCGACCCGGCGGCGTTCCTGCTGCCCGAGGGCGCCGGCAACGCCCCGGACATCGAGCTGCCCGACGAGGCCAACGTCTGCTCCTGCAACAACGTCTCCGCAGGCACCATCCGCGGCGCGGTGACCGACCACGGCTGCACGTCGGTCGGGGACGTCAAGAGCTGCACCAAGGCGGGCACCACCTGCGGCGCCTGCCTGCCGCTGGTCAAGAAGATCACCGAGACCGAGATGACGCGGGCCGGCATCGAGGTCTCGAACGCCCTGTGCGAGCACTTCGAGATGACCCGCGCCCAGCTCTTCGACGCCGTGCGGGTGTCCGAGCTGCACTCGTTCAGCGACATCATCGAGCGCTTCGGCGTCGTCCCCGAGGGCGCCACGAGCGCCGGCCGCGGCTGCGACATCTGCAAGCCCGTGGTGGCCTCGATCCTGGCGAGCCAGGGCAACGGGCACATCCTGTCGGGGGAGCAGTCGACCCTGCAGGACACCAACGACCACATGCTGGCCAACATGCAGAAGGACGGCACCTACTCCGTCGTCCCGCGCGTCCCCGGCGGCGAGATCACCCCCGAGGGCCTGATCGTCATCGGCGAGGTCGCGAAGGACTTCGGCCTCTACACCAAGATCACCGGCGGTCAGCGCATCGACATGTTCGGTGCCCGCGTCGAGCAGCTGCCCGACATCTGGAAGCGCCTGGTCGACGCCGGGTTCGAGTCCGGCCACGCCTACGGCAAGTCCCTGCGGACGGTGAAGTCCTGCGTCGGGTCCACCTGGTGCCGCTACGGGGTGCAGGACTCGGTCGGCATGGCCGTCGAGCTGGAGCTGCGCTACCGCGGGCTGCGCAGCCCGCACAAGCTCAAGCTCGGCGTCTCGGGCTGCGCCCGCGAGTGCGCCGAGGCCCGCGGCAAGGACGTCGGCGTCATCGCCACGGACAAGGGCTGGAACCTGTACGTGGCCGGCAACGGCGGGCAGACGCCGAAGCACGCCCAGCTCCTGGCCGAGGACCTGGACTCCGAGACCCTGCTGCGCACCATCGACCGGTTCCTCATGCTCTACATCCGCACCGCGGACCGCCTGCAGCGCACCGCGCCGTGGGCCGAGGAGTACGAGGGCGGCCTGGAGGCGATCCGCCAGGTGATCATGGAGGACTCCCTCGGCATCGCCGACGACCTCGACGCCGCCATGGCCGCGCACGTCGGCGCCTACGAGGACGAGTGGAAGGCCGTCCTCGAGGACCCGGACAAGCTGGCCCGGTTCGGCTCGTTCGTCAACGCGCCGACGACGCCGGACCCGAGCCTGGCGTACGTGGCCGAGCGCGGGCAGAAGCGTCCCGCCACCGCCGAGGAGATCGCCGCCGGTCCCGACGGCCCGGTGGACCCGGCGCTCGCCGGCCCGGTCCTGGTGACCGGTCCCACGCTCGAGGTCCGGGCATGATCCCGCTCGCCGCCGCCCCGACCGACCGCCCCGCCGAGATCCCCGACCCGGAGGACACCGTGACCACCACCCAGGACGCCGCCGACGTGGCGGCCGACGCGACCGCCGGCGGATGGGCCGCGGTGTGCCGCCTCGACCAGCTCGTCCCGGAACGCGGTGCGGCGGCCCTGCTGCGGCGGGCCGACGGCGCACCGTTCCAGGTGGCCGTCTTCCGGCTGCTGGACGACTCGGTGCACGCCGTCCAGCAGCTCGACCCCTACGCCGCGGCGAACGTCATGTCCCGGGGGATCGTCGGCACGCGCGGCGAGGAGCCCACGGTGGCGTCGCCCGTGTACAAGCAGGTCTTCGCGCTGCGCACCGGCGAGTGCCTGGAGTCCGGCGGCAAGACGCCGAAGGCGGGTCTCGGCGCGCACCTGGAGGCCTTCCCGGCCGAGGTGCGGGACGGCGTCGTGCACGTGCAGGTGACCTGAGGTGACGGCGCAGCCGACGCCGGGGCGGGTCACGCTCGTCGGGGCGGGTCCCGGCGCGGCCGACCTGCTGACCTACCGGGCCTGGCGTGCGGTCGCCCGGGCCGACGTCGTCGTCCACGACCGGCTGGTCCCGTCGGAGGTCCTCGACGACCTGGCCCCCGAGGTCGAGGTGATCGACGTCGGCAAGGCTCCCGGACGGCACAAGGTGCCCCAGCCCGAGATCAACGCCCTGCTCGTCGACCGGGCCCGCGCCGGCCGGTGCGTCGTGCGCCTCAAGGGCGGGGACCCGTTCGTGTTCGGACGCGGCGGCGAGGAGTACGCGGCCTGCCGCGAGGCGGGGATCGACGTCGACGTGGTGCCCGGGGTGTCCTCGGCGCTGGCGGTGCCGGCGCTCGCCGGCGTGCCGCTCACCCACCGGGGCACGACGACCGCCTTCCACGTCGTGACCGCCCACACCCGCACGGGTGAGCAGGAGCTGGACGACACCGCCGTGTCCTGCGTCACGCGGCGGAGCGCTACGCTGGTGATCCTCATGGGGGTGTCTTCCCTGCCGGCGATCGTGACCAGGCTGCTCGACGCCGGAGCGGACCCGGCCACCCCCGTGGCGATCGTGGAACGAGGCTCGACCCCCGACCAGCGGGTCACCCGGACCGGGCTGGACCTGGCGGCCAAGCGCGCCGACGAGCTCGGGGTCCGGGCCCCGGCGGTGATCGTGGTCGGAGACGTGGCGGCGCAAGGACTGCTGGAGGGTGCGGGTGACGGACACGGAGCACACGTGGGGGACGCGCGTGGCTGAGACCTCGACACGACCGGCCCTCGGCCAGGTCATGGCGGGATGCACCGTGCTGGTCACCGCGGACCGACGCTCCGGTGAGCTCGCCGCCGCGCTGGAGCGCCGCGGCGCCTCGATCCGGCACGCTCCCGCGCTGAGCATGGTCCCGCACGTGGACGACGACGCGCTCATCACCGCGACCGCGGCCCTCGTCGACGACCCGCCCGACGTCGTCGTCGCCACGACGGGAGTCGGGTTCCGGGCCTGGATCGAGGCGGCGGACGCCCACGGGCTGGCCGACGACCTGCTCCGGGTGCTCGGCGCGGCACGCATCGTGGCCCGCGGTCCGAAGGCGCGCGGCGCCGTGCAGGCCGCCGGCCTGGGCGCCGACTGGGTCGCCGAGTCCGAGACCTCCGCGGAGGTGGCGGAGGTGCTGCTGAGCGAGGGCGTCAGCGGCCAGCACATCGCCATCCAGCACCACGGTGCCGGCGCGGACGGGCTGGACGAGGTCTTCGCCAAGGCCGGTGCGACGGTGTCCCCGCTGGTGGTCTACCGGTGGGGTCCGGCGCCGGACCCGGAGGCCGTGGCCACGTCGGTGCGGGCCGCGGCCGACGGCGAGATCGACGCGGTCGTGTTCACCTCCGCGCCGGGTGCCGAGGCCTGGATGGAGGCCGTGGAGGACGCGGGCCTGCTGGACGAGGTGGTGTCGCGGTTCTCGTGCGGCGAGATGGTCGCCGCTTCGGTCGGCCCGGTGACCTCCCGGCCCCTCGCGTCCCGCGCGGTGCCGACCGTGGAACCGGAGCGCGGCCGGCTCGGGGCGCTGGTGCGCACCCTGGTCGGCCATTACGAGCACATCGAATCCGTCGCGCTGAGCACGGTCGCCGGCCCCCTGGTGATCCGGGCGCGGGTCGCGGTGCTCGACGGTGAGGTGCTGCCGCTGTCTCCGACGGGGGTCCAGGTGCTGCGGCTGCTCGCCGCGGCCGGAGGCGACGTCGTCACGCGGGACCAGGTGCTCGACGTGCTGCCGGGCGTGTCCCGGGACGGGCACGCCGTGGAGGTGGCGATCGCCCGGCTGCGCGAGGCGACCGGTCGGCGGGACCTGGTCAAGACGGTCGTCAAGCGCGGCTACCGCCTGGAGCTGGCGCACCCCTGAGCACCGCTCAGCGGTGCGGTGCCTGCGCTGCCGGTCCGGTCGGCAGCGTGACCGTGGCCCGCAGGCCGCCGAGCGGGCTGTCGGACAGCGCGACGTCGCCGCCCTGGTCCCGGGCGACCTCCCGGGCGATGGCGAGACCGAGCCCGGCCCCGCCGGCGTCGCGACCGCGTGCCGGGGAGAGCCGGGTGAACCGCTCGAACACGCGCTCGCGGTCCTCCGGGGCGATGCCGGGGCCGTCGTCGTCGACCGTGACGACGCCGTCGGCCACCGTGACCCGGACGCGGTGGGCGTGCCGGCGGGCGTTGTCGACGAGGTTGCGCACCACCCGCGCGACGGCGTCCGGGTCGACGACGGCGCGTCCGTCGCCGCGGACGTCGACGTCAGCGGCGGCCTCGCGGACGACGTCCCGCAGGTCGACGTCGCGGACCTCGGGTCGCGAGGCGCCGACCCGCGCCAGGACGAGCAGGTCGTCCGCGAGCGCCTGCAGGCGCGCGACCTCCTGCGCGAGGTCGGCCGTGAGCTCGGCGGGCGGGTAGGTCTCGGGGTGCTCGCGCGCCACCTCGACGCTGGTGCGCAGCGCGGCGATCGGGGAGCGCAGCTCGTGGGCGGCGTCGGCCACGAAGTCGGTCTGCCGGCGTGCGGCGGTGTCGAGGCGGTCGAGCATGGCGTTGAGGGTGTGCGCCAGCGCGGCGAGCTCCCGGGGCCGGGGCACGGGCAGCGTGCCGGGCCCGCCGACGCCGCTGACCCGGTCGGCGCCGGCCCGCAGCTCCTCCACGGGCCGCAGCGCCCGCCCGAGCAGCGTCCAGGTGACCAGACCCAGCGCGAGGGTCAGGAGGGGGACGACGACGCCCAGGGAGAGGCGTAGCGCGGCGAGGGCGCCCTCGATGGTGGCCAGGGGCAGGGTGGCGACGACCCGCTGGTCCGTGGGCAGGGTGGCCACGTAGGCGCGGACCGGACCGGAACCGTAGGCGGAGTCCTCGCGGGTGGTCGCGCCGTCGGGCGTGGTGCCGAGCAGGGCGGGAGCGAGTACCGGCAGGGTGCGGGAGGCGTTGGGCGACGAGGCGACCACCCGCCCGGAGGGGTCGACGAGCTGGACGATCTCTCCCGGCTCGTCGGCGGCGAGCACGTCGGGCAGCCGGTCCTCGGCGACGAGGGCCGCCACCTGGTCCGCCGTGCCGCGCAGGACGGCGTCCGTCGCGGCGATCCGGCTCTGGGAGACGACCGAGGTGAGCGCGAACGCGCCGAGCACCAGGGCGACGGCGGTGAGTCCGGCGGCGACGAGCGTGAGTCGGAGGCGCAGCGACCAGCCCGGCCGTGCTGCGGGCGGCGCGGTCACTGCCCCACGACCCGGTAGCCGGAGCCGCGGACCGTGTCGATCGCGTCCTTGCCGAGCTTGCGGCGCAGGTACCCGACGTAGACCTCGACGACGTTGAGGTCGTCACCGGCGGCGTCCCACACGTGGTCGCGCAGCTCGACCTTGGTCAGCACCTCGCCGGGGCGGCGCATGAGGTGTTCGAGCAGGGCCGTCTCGCGGGTGGTGAGCTCGACGGCCCGGCCGTCCAGGCGCACCTCCCGGGTGGCCGGGTCGAGGGTCAGGCGCCCGGCCTCCAGGACGGCGGGTCGGGGCGGGGCGCCGCGGCGCAGGAGCGCCCGCAGCCGGGCGACGAGGACGGTGAAGGCGAACGGTTTGGCCAGGTAGTCGTCGGCACCGACGTCCAGGCCGCGGGTGACGTCGTCGTCGGAGTCCTTGGCGCTCAGGACGAGCACCGGGGTCCAGATCTCCGCGCGCCGCATCTCGCGCAGGATCTCGAGGCCGGAGCGTTGCGGGAGCATGAGGTCCAGGACGACGATGTCGTGGTCGCCCTCGAGCGCGGCCTCCAGGCCGGTCTCGCCGTCGGCCGCCAGGTCGACCGCGAATCCCTCCGCCTGCAGGCCACGGCGCAGGGCCCGCGCGAGCACCGCCTCGTCCTCGACCACCAGGATGCGCACCACCGCAGCATGGCACCGTCGGGCACGGTCCGCGTGCTCAGTCCCGTCGTTCTCAGCCTCGTCTCAGGAGGCCTCGGCCACAGTGGTGCCATGAACACCACGCGCACCCTCTCGCCCCGGGCGCGGTGGGCGGTCCCGGCCGTCGTGGCCGGCGCCGTCGCCGCCGCGTTCGCCATCCCCGCCGCCGTCGGCGCCGTCGCGAGCGACGACCTGCCGGCCGTCACCGCCGACGAGCTGGTCGACCGCGTCGCGAACGCCGAGCCGGTCCCCGTCTCCGGGACCGTGGTCTACACGGCGCGCCTGGGCCTGCCGGACGTGACCGTCTCCGAGCTGCAGGGCGCCGGCCCGCTGGACCTGCTCGGTGGCAGCAGCACGATGCGCGTGTGGTCCGACGGCGAGGACTCCTCGCGCGCCGCGCTGCTCGGCGACGTCTCGGAGTACTCGGTGGTGCGTTCCGGCGCGGAGGCGTGGACCTACTCCAGCGCCGACGACGAGGCCGTGCACTACGTCCTCGAGCCGGCGGACCAGGAGCGGTACGACGAGCTCGCGCAGCGGGCCCTCGAGCCGGAGGTCGAGGGCGACGTGCCGGCGCCGTCGGAGCTGGCGGACCTGGCGCTGGCGCAGGCACGGATCTCCACCGACGTGGAGGCCACGGACCCCGTGGAGGTCGCCGGGCGCGCCGCCTACCAGGTGGAGCTGACGCCGCAGACCGACGCCACCTTGGTCGACCGGATCCGCGTCGCCGTCGACGCCGAGACCTGGGTGCCGCTGCGGACCCAGGTGTGGAGCGTCCAGGACGCCGAGGCGCCGGCGCTCGAGGTGGGCTTCACCGACGTCTCCTTCGACGCGCCCGACGCCGGCGTGTTCGAGTTCTCCGCCCCGGCGGGCGCCGAGGTGCGCGAGGTCGTGGTGCCGCTGCCCGAGCCGGGCACGACGGGGAGGCCGAGCAGCTCCGCGCTGGGCGGGGACGGGGACGGGGACGTCGCGGTCTCCGGCACCGGCTGGGAGACCGTCGTGGAGGTCTCCGAGGTGGACGTCGAGGCGATCCTCGGCGCGACGGCGGAAGGCCGGCTGCCGGAGGGCAGCACCGGGTCCAGCGGCGCGGACGACCTGTTCGAGGAGCTCACCGAGGCCGAGGAGGGCGAGCTGCCGGGCATCCCCGAGCTCGACACCCGCGCGCTGTACGAGCAGCTCACCACACCGGTCGACGGCGGGCGGCTGCTCAGCTCGGCGCTGCTGTCCGTGCTGGTGACCGACGACGGCCGGGTCCTGGCCGGATCGGTGCCGCCGGCGGTGCTCGAGGAGCTCGCCGGATGACCGCAGGCGTGCCCGCCGCGCCGCCGGCGGTGCGCACCGGTGGGCTGACGAAACGGTTCCGGTCGGGGCAGGTCGGCGTCGACGCGATCGACCTGCACGTGCCGCGCGGCGCCGTGTACGGGTTCCTCGGGCCGAACGGGTCGGGCAAGACGACGACGATCCGCATGCTCCTCGGGCTGGTGTCGCCCACCGCCGGGTCGGTGGAGCTGCTGGGTGCGCCGATGCCGCAGGCGGGCCCGGCGGTGCTGCCGCGGGTCGGGGCGCTCGTGGAAGGTCCGGCGTTCCACCCGTACCTGTCCGGGGAGGCGAACCTGCGCCGCCTGGACGCCGCGGACGCGACGGCGTCGCCGGCGAGCCGCGCGGGCCGGGTCGGTGCGGCGCTGGAACGCGTCGGGCTGACGGCGGCCGCCGGCAAGAAGTACCGGCAGTACTCGCTCGGCATGAAGCAGCGCCTCGGGCTCGCGGCGGCGCTGCTGCGTCCGCGGGACCTGCTGCTGCTCGACGAGCCCACCAACGGGCTCGACCCGCAGGGCACGCGGGAGGTGCGGGCGCTGGTGCGCGAGCTGGCCGACGGCGGTGCCACCGTGCTCGTCTCGTCGCACCTGCTCAGCGAGATCGAGCAGGTGTGCTCCCACGTCGGGATCATGAGCCGGGGCAAGCTGCTCGCCCAGGGGCCGCGCGCGGAGATCGCCGGCTCGGGGACCACCGAGGTGCGGGTGGCGACCCGTCCCGACCAGCGCGACCACGTGGTGCGGGTGCTCGCGGGGCTCGGGCTGGCGGACGTGCGCGTCGACGGCGAGGTCGTCGCCGCGCCGCTGGGGAGCGTGGCGGTCGAGAAGGTCGCCCAGGCGGTGGTCGGCGACGGCGTCGACCTGCTCGGACTCGAGGTCCGGCGGCCGACGCTGGAGGACGTGTTCGTGCGGCTGACGGGGGAGGGCTTCGATGTCGCTCGCTGAGGCTCCCGCGGCGGAGGTGTGGGCGGCACCTGCCCGCGCGACGGCCCGCCTGCTGCGCAGCGAGCTGCGCCTGGTGTTCGGCCGGGTGCGCAACATCGTGCTGCTGGCGGGCCTGGCGGCCGTCCCGCTGCTCATCGGCACGGTCCTGTTCATCACCCAGGACACGCCCGTGGCCGGGCAGGGGCCGCCGTTCCTCGACCGCGTGACCGGCAACGGGGTGTTCCTCGTCTTCGCCGCGCTGGTGAGCTGTCTGCCGTTCCTGCTGCCGCTGTGCGTGTCGATCGTGTCCGGTGACGCGGTCGCGGGGGAGGCGGGTGCCGGCACCCTGCGGTACCTGCTGGTGGTGCCCGTGCCGCGCACCCGGCTGCTGCTGGTCAAGGCGGTCGCCGCCCTGGCGTACGCGGGGGTCGCCGTCGCCGCGATCGCCGTCGTCGGGCTGGTCGCCGGCGCCGCCTTCTTCGGGGTGGGCGACGTGGTGCTGCTCTCGGGGGACACGATCCCGCTGGCCGAGGGCATGCTGCGCACGCTCGGTGTGGTCGCCTACGTCATCGCCTCGCTGACGGGGCTGGTCGCGGTCGGTCTGTTCCTGTCGACGCTCACCGAGGTGCCGGTGGCCGCGATGGCCTCGACCGTGGTCGTGGCCATCGTCAGCGGCGTGCTCGACGCGCTGCCGCAGCTCTCCGCGATCCACCCGGGGCTGCTGACGCACCACTGGCTGGACTTCGGGGAGTTCCTGCGCCTCGAGGTGGACGGCTCGACGCTGCTGGCGGGGCTGGCCGTGCAGGCGGCGTGGGTCGCGGTCTTCGGGGCGCTGGCCTGGAGCCGCTTCACGACGGCGGACGTGTCGTCCTGACCGGTCGCGGTCACGCCTGGTCCGTCGTCGCTCACACCGGGTAGACGTCGACCTCGGCGGCCTTGACCGCCAGCCAGACCTCCCGGCCGGGAGCCAGGCCGAGCTCGGCCACGGATCCGGGCGTGACGTCGGCGGCGAGCCGGTCGGTGCGCACCCGGACGAGGTCGCCGTGGGGTGTCAGCGACCGCACCGTGGCCCGGAAGGTGTTGCGCGGCGAGCCGTGCGGCGCGGTGAGGTGGACGGCGACGGCGGCGGGTCGGCACACCGCCGTCATCGCGGTGCCGAGGACGACGTCGGGGGCGCCGTGCCCGTGCACCACCTCCCCGCCCGCGGTGGCGACGCCGTCGGACGTCCAGGTCCCGGACAGCAGGTTGAGGCCGGCGATCGACGCGGCGAAGGCGCTGCGCGGGCGGGACAGCACCTCCGCCGTCGGGCCGCGCTCGACGACGCGCCCACCGTCGACGACGGCGACCTCGTCCGCGAGCACCAGCGCGTCCAGGACGTCGTGGGTCGCCAGGATCGTGGTCTGCTCGGCGAGCAGGTGCTGCAGTCTCTGGCGCAGCGCGGGGGTGGTGTCGACGTCGAGGGCCGCCATCGGCTCGTCGAGGAGCAGCAGCCGGGGTGCGGCGGCCAGCGCGCGGGCGATCGCGACGCGCTGCGCCTGCCCGCCGGACAGCGTGGCCGGACGGCGGTCGGCGAGATCCGTGAGGTCGATCGCCGCCAGCCACCGGTGGGCCCGTGCGGCGGCCTCGCGGCGGGTCGCTCCCTGGGCGCGGGGACCGAACGCGATGTTCTCGCGCACGGTCAGGTGGCCGAACAGCATCGGGTCCTGGGCGAGCAGCGCGACCCGACGGCGGTGCGGGGCCACCCAGGCGGTGCGGCGGCCGTCCTGCGCGGCGGCGAGCGTGCGGCCGTCCAGGGTGATCTCGCCGTCGTGCGGGCGCAGCGTCCCGGCGGCGAGGCCGAGGGCGGTGGACTTGCCGGCCCCGTTGGGCCCGAGCAGCGCGAGCGTGCGGCCCTCGGCGACGTCGAGGCGGACGTCCAGGCCGCGCGACGGCACGGTGGCGGCGAGCTCGAACGTCATCGCACCGCACCTCCGGCGCCTCGGCGGTGGGTGGCGGCGATGACGACGACGGCGACGGCCACCAGCAGCAGCGACAGCGCGACGGCGGCGTCCGGGTCGGTCTCGCGCTGCAGGTAGACCTCCAGCGGGAGCGTGCGGGTGACGCCCTGCAGGCTGCCCGCGAAGGTGATGGTGGCGCCGAACTCGCCGAGGGCCCGCGCGAACGCCAGCACCGTCCCGGACAGCAGCCCCGGCCACACCAGCGGCAGGGTCACGCGCCGCAGCACGGTCGTCGGGCTTGCGCCGAGCGACGCGGCCACGACGTCGTACCGCTCACCGGCCGTGCGCAGCGCCCCTTCCAGGCTGACGACGAGGAACGGCAGGGCGACGAAGCTCTGCGCCAGGACTACCGCCGTCGTCGAGAAGGCGATCTGCAGGCCGAGCACCTCCATCGACTCCCCGAGCAGACCGCGGCGGCCGAACGTGGACAGCAGGGCAACACCGCCGACGACGGGCGGCAGCACCAGGGGGACCAGCACCAGGGAGCGCAGCAGACCCTGGCCGGGGAACCGGCCGCGGGCCAGCACGAGCGCCATCGGGATGCCGAGGACCAGGCACAGCAGGGTGCTCGCCACCGCCGTCTGCAGGCTGAGCACCAGGGCGGCACGGGCCGACTCGCTAGTGACCAGGGCCCCGTAGTTTGACCAGTCGACGCGGGTGCCCATCGCGATCAGGGGCAGGACGACGAACAGGCCGCCGACGACGGCGGGCAGGTAGGCCCAGCGGGGGAGGCCGGCGGGGACCTCGGCCGGGTCGCGTCGCGTGCGGGTGGTCGCGGCGCGCTCGCGGGTGGCCGGGGCGCTCATGGTGCGGCGAACCCGAGGTCGGCGAGCACGGCCTGGCCGCCGGGGGAGAGGACGGCGTCGACGAACTGCTGGGCGAGGTCGGCCTGGTCGGTGTTCTGTCCGGTCCGGTCGACCGTGGCGATCGGATACGTGTTCACGGCGGCGTCGGACTCGTCGAAGGCGATGCCCTCGACCCGGTCGCCGGCGCGGGCGACGTCGGTGACGTAGACGAGCCCGGCGTCGGCCTCGCCAGCGGTCACCTTCCCCAGGACGTCGGTGACGCTCTGCTCCTCGCTGACCGGCTGCAGCGTGAGGCCGGCGTGATCGACGACGGCGGTCGTGGCGGCCCCGCACGGCACCTCCGGAGCGCAGACCACGACGTTCACGTCCGGGTCGGTCAGGTCCTGCAGCGTGGTGACATCGGCCGGGTTGTCCGGCGGGACGGCGATCTCCAGGGTGTTGGTGGCGAAGGTCTGCGGGGTGCCGACCAGGTCGTCCGCGACGAGCGTGTCCATCGTCGCCGTGTCGGCGGTGGCGACGACGTCGGCCGGGGCGCCCTGCTGGATCTGTGCGACCAGGCTGGACGACCCGGCGAGGCTAAGCGCGACGTCGACGTCGGGGTGGTCAGCCTCGAAGTCCGCGGCGATCTCGTCGAACGCCTCGGTCAGGGACGCGGCGGCGAAGACGGTCAGCGTCGTGTCGGGCTCATCGTCCGGGGTGGCGGACGTGCCGGTGCTGCAGGCCGTGAGGACGACGGCGGCGCTCGCGGCGACGGCCAGCGCTGCGGTGGCGCGCGTCGTGCGGCGGGGGAGTGCCGTCGTCATGCGTGGCCCCGGTCGGTGGTCTCGACGACGACGTTCGTCGACTTGATCGTGGCCACCGCGACGGAGCCTCGGTCCAGCCCGAGGTCGCGGACGGCCTCGCTGCTCATCAGCGACACCACGCGGAACGGCCCGCACTGCAGCTCGACCTGCGCCATCACGGTGTCGACCTGCAGGTCGGTGACCAGCCCGACGAACCGGTTGCGGGCCGAGCTCTTCATGCCGTGGGGCAGCCCGGGCGGCGTGGCGTGCTCGCGGGCGACCATCGCGACCTCGTAGCCGTCGACCACCTTGCGGCCCGAGTCGTCGCGGTCGGCGGTGAGCAGCCCGCGGTCGACCCAGCGGCGGACGGTGTCGTCGCTGACGCCCAGGTAGACGGCAGCCTCACTGATCCTCATCTGCGGCATGAGATCCACTCTAGACCCGTGGATGCGTGACGGGCCGGTGATGGGCGCTCGCGGCCCACCACCGGCTCGTGCGGGCTCAGGCTCGCTCGACGGGCAGCCAGAGCTCGGTGGTGGCGGTGCTGAAGTCGTCGGCCCGCTCCAGGACCGCCACGATCGACGGTCCGGGACGCAGTCGCCACGGGTTCGACGGGAACCACTCCGTCGCCGAGGCCGCGTACGTCTCCTGCAGCACGGCCGGGTAGGCGCCCGAGCTGCGGAACACGACCCACGCCCCGGCGGGTACCTCGATCACGTCGAGGTCCTCCGGGGCGTGCGTGCCGGCGTCGACGGCGACCCCGTGCAGGTACGTGAGCTCGCTGCCCTCCGTGTAGTCCGGGTCGACGTCGGTGCTCACCTGGAGCAGGCCGGCGGGTTCGGTGTTCCCGAGAGCCTTGAGGCGCGCATGCTCGTCTGCGGGCAGCGAGGCGACGTGCGCCTGGATGTGCGGGTTCACGCCCTCGTGGATCAGCGGCACGCGGGCGGCGTGGCCGACGAGGCGGACAGCGGGGCGGTCGGTGATGCGGGTGTCCATGGGGGAGCTCCCTTCGACGGTCAGGCGGAACCTGAGGCGTGGTTGTGACCGAAGGGGGCCGCCGTGGGTCCTGACGTCGGCGGGCCGGGAACCGTGCACGGCACGGAACGCCCGGCCGAACGCCTCGGCGGAGCCGTACCCGTAGCGGACCGCGACGTCGAGAGCCGGGTCCCCGGCGACGATGTCGGTCGCGGCGACGGTCATGCGCCGGCGCCGCACGTAGTCGGACAGCGGCATGCCGGCCAGCGACGAGAACATGCGCCGCAGGTGGTACTCGGTCGTGCCGAGGTCGGCCGACAGCCGAGCGAGGTCGATCTCGTCGGAGAGATGGCTCTCGACGAGGTCGATCAGGCGGTTGAGCTCGGTGATCACGGCGACTCCCTTCGTGACCCAGCCTGCGGCGGCGGTGTGCTGCTGCGCCCGATCATCGTGGACCGATCCGATCGGGGCGCGACGTAGGCTGCCTGGTGTGCACGCTCAGTCGAGACGTCGGCCCGTCGACGTCCATCGTGAAGCGGTCCGGACGCTGATCGGACCGGCTCTCGCCGGTGCGCGCGGCGTCGAGACACGCCTCGTGGCCGAGGACCTCGCCACAGCCGGTGCCGGCGCCACCGTCGGCTCTCGCGTCGTGGCGTCCGGCGTCCTCGCTGCCATCGACCTGCCGGGCTTCGACAACTCGCAGATGGACGGTTACGCCGTCCGCGCCGTCGAACTGGCCGGAGCGACGCCGTCGGACCCGGTCGAGCTGCCCGTCGCGGCGCCGGTTCCGGCGGGCACCCAGCCGCCACCTCTCGCGCCCGGCACCGCGGCCCCGGTGATGACCGGCGCCCCGATCCCGCACGGCGCCGACGCCGTCATCAGGATCGAGGAGGCCGACCCGCCGGCGTTCCCCGAGCCGGGCGCCACCGCGACGGTCCGGTTCAGCGCACCGGTGGCGCCGGGCACCTTCGTCCGCCGCGCGGGTTCCGACGTCGCCGCCGGTGACGTCGTCGTCCCCGCGGGCACCTGGCTCGGTCCGGCGCAGGTCGGCGTCCTCGTGGCGTCCGGCGTCTCCGAGGTCGAGGTCGCCGAGCCGCCCCACGTGCTGCTGATCTCCACCGGCTCCGAGCTCGTCGAGGCCGGCGAGCCGCTCGGCCCGGGACAGCTGTACGACGCCAACGGTGCCGCGCTGACCGCCGCCCTGGCCGAGGTGGGGTGCCGTGTCACCCATCGCGTGGTGCCGGACGACCCGGCCGCCCTGCGCGGTGTTCTGGCCGAGGCGCCGGACGACGTCGCGCTGGTGGTCACGAGCGGCGGCGTGTCTGCCGGTGCCTACGAGGTGGTGCGCCAGACCCTCACGGACGCCTGGTTCGGGCACGTCGCCGTCCAGCCCGGCGGGCCGCAGGGACTCGGCACGATCACGCTCGGCGAAGCCTCGGCATCGAGGTCGGCGCCGCGCGCGTTTCCGCTCGTCGCGTTCCCCGGCAACCCGGTCAGCGCCCTGATCTCCTTCGAGCTGTTCCTGCGCCCCGTGCTCGCCGAGGCCACCGGCGCGGTGCCCGCGCACCGAGCCCGCGGCCGCGCGCCGCTCGCCGACGCGATCGACTCACCCGAGCACCTGCACCAGGTCCGTCGGGGCCGCCTCGGCGCCGACGGCCGTGTCGAGATGGTCGGCGGGCCGGGATCCCACCTCCTGGCCCACCTCGCGATGGCTACGCTGCTGGTTCACGTGCCACCCGGCGTCGGGCACCTCGACACGGGGGACGACGTCGACTACTGGGAGATCTGATGAGCGACCTGTCCCACTACCGCGACGACGGCGCCGCCCACATGGTCGACGTCAGCGCCAAGGACGTCACGAAACGCCGCGCCACCGCCCGCGGCGTGCTGCGCACGCGGGCCGACGTCGTCGACCGGATCGCCTCCGGCGACCTCCCCAAGGGTGAGGCGATCGCGACCGCTCGCATCGCGGGGATCATGGGCGCCAAGCGCACCCCGGACCTGGTGCCGTTGTGCCACCCGCTGCCGATCTCCGGCGTCGAGATCGACGTCACCCCGGCCGACGACGGCTCCGGGACGGTCGAGATCACCGCGACCGTGAGGACCACCGGCCGTACCGGCGTCGAGATGGAGGCCCTCACCGCCGTCACCGTCGCCGGGCTCACGCTCTACGACATGATCAAGGCCGTCGACAAGGCCGCGGTCCTCACGGACATCGAGGTCGTCGCCAAGTCCGGCGGAAAGTCCGGAGACTGGACGCGGGAGGGGCAGGCATGAGGGCCGCGATCGTCGTCGCCTCCGAACGCGCCGCCGCCGGCGTCTACGAGGACCGCTCCGGACCGGCCGCCACGGAGTGGTTCATCGCCCGGGGCTGGGAGGTGCTGCCCGTCGTCGTCGTGCCCGACGGCGAACCCGTGCGGGACGCGCTGCTCGAGCTGGTCGAGGGGGACGACGTCGCACCCGACGTCGTCGTCACCTCCGGCGGCACCGGGATCTCGCCGACGGACGCCACCCCCGAGGCCACCCTGGCCGTGCTGGACCGGGAGGTGCCCGGCATCGCCGAGCTCGTGCGCGCACGGTCGCTGGCGCCCACGGACCCGGCCAAGAAGGTCGTCCCCGGTGCCGCGCTCTCGCGGGGGATCGCCGGGGTCGCCGACCGCACCCTGATCGTCAACCTGCCGGGGTCGGTCGGGGGAGTGCTCGACGGCCTCGACGCCCTGGCCGAGGTGCTGCCGCACGCCGTCGAGCAGCTCGCCGGCCACGACCACACGCACCGTCCGCCGGCCGACCCCGCCGACGCGCGAGGTCGTACCTCCCGCTCCCCGGTCGTACCCGAGGGGTACGACCCCGCGACGGAAGGTACGACCTCGCGGACCGAGGACGCCGTCGTCCTGCGTGCCGACGTCCTCGACACCTCGCTCGAGGGCCTCCTGGTCGAGCTGAGCGACCTGGTCCGTGACGACACCTGCGGGGCCGTCGCCACGTTCGTCGGTCATGTTCGCGACCACGACGACGGCCGCGGTGTCACCGCGCTGCACTACGAGGCCCACCCGCAGGCTGCCGAGATCCTGCACGACGTCGCCCACCAGGTGACCACCCGCACGGCCGCGGCCACCGGCGACACCGTGCGCACCGCCGTCGTGCACCGCACCGGCGACCTGCGGGTCGGTGACGTCGCCGTCGTGGCCGCCGTCGCCTCCGGCCACCGCCAGGCCGCGTTCACGTGCGCGAGCGACCTCGTCGAGGAGCTCAAGGCCGAGGTCCCCATCTGGAAGCAGCAGGGGTTCACGGACGGCTCCAGCGAATGGGTGGACTCGCTGGGCTGACCTCGGACGACGCCGGGCAACTCACCCCGGGCAATCATCTGCTGTTCACCCGCGTGTCAGGCGCGGGTCGCCCTGACGCCACGGAGCATTCCTACCGTCGGGCTGGTCACACCCCCAGCCCACCAGGAGAGCTCCGATGACGATCACTCCCGAGTCCCGCCGCCAGCTTCCCGTGGTGACGACGCCCCACTACGCGCGCGGCAAGCGGTCCGCGGCCACCTGCCGGTTCAAGTGCGCGGACGCCTGCGCCCACCCGGCGCCCAACGAGAGCGCCAACGAGTACTTCCGGGACATCGCCTCGCGGGCGATGAGCCGCCGCGTCATGCTCGGTGGGGCCGCCGCGGCTGCAGCCGCCGTCGTCGTGGGCGCCGAGGTCCTGGGTGCCGAGCCCGCGTCCGCGCTGCCGACCCGACGCGGCGGGCACGGTGCGCGCGGGCTGTCCTTCGGCGCCATCGCACCCCAGGCCATGGAGGTCGACGACTTCGCCGTCCCCGAGGGCTACGAGTGGTCGCCGATCATCCGCTGGGGCGACCCGATCCTGCCGGGCGGGCGGGCGTTCGACCCGCTCCGCCAGTCGCCGGAGCAGCAGGCCAAGCAGTTCGGCTACAACTGCGACTACCTCGACATCCTGCCCGAGGACCCGAAGCACATCCGCTCCATGGTGGAGACGCGGCGCGGCACCAAGGGCGTGCTCGTGGCGAACCACGAGTACACGAACCCGCACATCATGTTCGACGCGTCCTACGACGACGCCACCCGCCGCGCGATCGAGCGCGCCGCGCACGGCATGTCCGTGGTGGAGCTGCGCCGCGACAGGACCGGGAAGCCGTGGGAGTACGACCGGATCGCCCGCCTGAACCGGCGCATCCACATCGGCTCGGAGTTCACGATCGACGGCCCGGCCGCCGGCCACGACCTCCTGAGGACCGTGGACGACCCGACGGGCCGGAAGGTCCTCGGCACGCTCAACAACTGCGCCGGCGGCACGACGCCGTGGGGCACCGTGGTCTCCGGCGAGGAGAACTTCCACGGGTACCTGCGCGTGAACGGCCAGGACTCCCGCGACGCGCGCTACGGCCTGCGCAACGCGCCGACGGGGTACGGCTGGGAGCTCGACGAGCCCCGCTTCGACGGCAACAACCCCGGTTACGAGAACGAGAACCACCGCTTCGGCTGGGTCGTCGAGATCGACCCGTACGACCCGGACGAGGCTCCGGTGAAGCACACCGCGCTGGGCCGCTTCAAGCACGAGGGCGCGAACGTCATCATGTCCGACGACGACCGTGCCGTCGTCTACATGGGCGACGACGAGCGCTTCGACTACGTCTACAAGTTCGTCTCGACCGAGCGCATGCGGCGGGGCAACAGCCGTTGGGCGCGTCGGCACAACAAGACGCTGCTGTCCTCCGGCGACCTGTACGTCGCGCGGTTCGACGGCGACTCCCCGGCCTCCGAGATCGACGGTTCCGGTGCCGTGCCCTCCGACGGTGCCTTCGACGGCACCGGGCAGTGGCTGCCGCTGGTGCTCGACGGCGCCTCGCAGGTGGACGGCATGTCGCTGGAGGAGGTGCTGGTCTTCACGCGCCTGGCCGCCGACGCCGTGGGCGCCACCAAGATGGACCGCCCCGAGGACGTCGAGCCGAACCCGTACACCGGCCGCATCTACGTCGCCTGCACCAACAACTCCAACCGTGCGCGCGACGGCTACCCGGCCGCCGACGAGGCGAACCCCCGCGGGTCGAACCGTGACGGGCACGTCGTGGAGATCATCGAGGACGGCGGCGACCAGACCGCCACCACCTTCACCTGGAACCTGCTCATCGTGGCCGGCGACCCCGAGGTCAACGACTCGACCTACTTCTCCGGCTACCCCGCGGACAAGGTCTCGCCGATCTCGTGCCCGGACAACCTCGCCTTCGACACCGACGGCAACCTGTGGATCTCCACCGACGGCCAGCCGTCGTCGATCCAGAAGAGCGACGGGCTGTTCAAGGTCACGCTCGACGGGTCGCGGCGCGGCCGGGTCGAGCAGTTCCTGGCGGTGCCGCGCAGCGCCGAGACCTGCGGTCCGGTGCTCGACGTGCGCGACTCCATGGCGTACGTCAACGTCCAGCACCCGGGCGACGACGGCAGCTGGGACGCCCAGACCTCGTACTTCCCGGACTACCTGGGTGATGACGAGGACGTGCCGGCCGGCGCGTGGCGCGGGCCCCGGCCGTCGACGATCCAGGTGTACCGGACGGACGCGGTCGAGGACGACGACCGCTGGGGCCACGGGAAGGGCCGGGGGAGCGGTCGCGGTCGGGGTGACGACCGGCACGACGGTCCGGGACCCTTCCGGACCGCCCGCGGGGGGCGTGGCCGCGGATCGACGAACCGGCCGACGTACCGCCACGGCGCCGGGGAGCAGTTCCGCGGCTGACGCCCGCCGCTCCCGCCGAGGTAGGCAACGATCTCGCGACGTAGGCCTCCTGCTGCGAGGTAGGGCACGAATCCGTGCCCTACCTCGCGGTGGGTCTGCCTACGTCGGCGGTGAGTTGCCTACCTCGGTGAAGCGGGACGGCGGGATGAGACGGGCGCGCCCGGCGGTTCGTAGACTTGATGACCGTGACAACCTCCCCCGACCCCGGCGCCTACCTCGACCACGCCGCCACGACGCCGATGTCGTCGGCGGCGCTCGAGGCGTTCGTCGCCGCGGCGGGCCGGACAGGCAACGCCTCCTCGCTGCACTCGGCGGGACGGGCTGCCCGACGCGTGGTCGAGGAGTCCCGCGAGGCCGCGGCCGCGGCTCTCGGCGCCCGGCCGAGCGAGGTGATCTTCACGGCCGGCGGCACCGAGTCCGACAACCTCGCGGTCAAGGGCATCTTCTGGGGGCGGCGCTCCCAGGACTCCCGACGACGGCGCGTGCTGGTCTCCGCCGTCGAGCACCACGCCGTGCTCGACCCGGCGTTCTGGCTGGCCGGCCACGCGGGCGCGGAGATCACGCTGCTCCCGGTCGACGCCGAGGGACGCCTCGACCTGGACGCCCTGCGCGCGGAGCTGGCCGCGCACGCCGACGAGATCGCCCTGGTCAGCGTGATGTGGGCGAACAACGAGGTGGGCGCCGTGCAGCCGGTGCGCGACGTCGTGCGCCTCGCCCACCAGCACGGCGTCCCGGTGCACACCGACGCCATCCAGGCAGTCGGGCAGGTCGAGGTCGACTTCGCGGCCTCGGGCGTGGACGCCATGACGGTGACGGGGCACAAGATCGGCGGACCGGTCGGCGTCGGCGCCCTGCTGGCCCGCCGCGACCTCGCCCTGGAGGCCGTCTCCCACGGCGGTGGCCAGGAGCGTGGCGTCCGGTCGGGCACCCTGGACGTCCCGGCGATCCGGGCCTTCTCCGTGGCCCTGACCGACGCCGTCGGCCGCCGCGAGGAGCACGCCGCACGGCTCGCCGCGCTGCGCGACACGCTCGTCGACGGGGTCCGCCGCGTCGCCCCGCGGGCCGTCCTGCGCGGCCCGGACCCGGCGTCGTCCACCCCGGACGGCGTGCCCGACCGCCTGCCCGCCAACGCCCACTTCACGTTCCCGGGGGCCGAGGGCGACTCGCTGCTGTACCTGCTGGACTCGGCGGGCGTGCAGGCCTCGACCGGGTCGGCCTGCCAGGCGGGCGTCCCGCAGCCCAGCCACGTCCTGCTCGCGATGGGTGTCGAGGAGGCCGACGCCCGCGGTGCCCTGCGCTTCTCCCTCGGCGCCACCTCCACCGCGCAGGACGTCGAGGCGCTGCTGGACGCGCTGCCGGGAGTGGTCGAACGCGCGCGGGCCGCGGGCCTGGTCTCCGCACGGCAGGGAGGTGCCGCATGATCGTGGAGAGCTCCCGCGCAGGGGCATCGCAGGCACCAGGCACCGAGGAGGCATCGTGAGAGTACTCGCCGCCATGTCCGGGGGAGTGGACTCCGCCGTCGCCGCGGCGCTCGCCGTCGAGGCCGGGCACGACGTCGTCGGCGTCCACATGGCCCTGAGCCGCAACCGCGACCAGTTCCGCACCGGGTCGAGGGGCTGCTGCTCCATCGAGGACGCGGGGGACGCCCGCCGCGCCGCCGACGTGCTCGGCATCCCGTACTACGTGTGGGACCTGTCCGAGACGTTCGAGGAGACGGTCGTCGCGGACTTCCTGTCCGAGTACTCCGCGGGCCGCACGCCGAACCCGTGCGTGCGCTGCAACGAGCACATCAAGTTCACCGCGCTGCTCGACAAGGCCACGGCGCTGGGCTTCGACGCGGTCGCCACCGGCCACTACGCGCGGATCGAGGACGGCCCCGACGGTCCCGAGCTGCACCGTTCGCCGAACGACGCCAAGGACCAGTCCTACGTGCTGGCCGTCATGGGTCCCGAGCGCCTCGCCCGGTCGGTGTTCCCGCTCGGCCGCTTCGCGACCAAGGACGAGGTGCGCGCCGAGGCCGAGCGCCGCGGACTGTCCGTGAGCGCCAAGCCGGACTCCTACGACATCTGCTTCGTGGCCGACGGCGACACCCGCGGGTTCCTGCGCGACCGGCTGGGCGAGAAGCCCGGCGAGGTCGTCGACACCGACGGCACCGTCGTCGGGGAGCACCGCGGCGCGTTCGCCTACACCATCGGCCAGCGCAAGGGCCTCGGGCTCGGGCGCCCCGCCGCGGACGGGCGGCCCCGCTACGTCGTCGACGTCGACACCGAGTCCAACACGGTGGTCGTCGGGCCGTCCGAGCTGCTCAGCGTCGACCGGATCGACGCGTCGAGCGCCGTGTGGCTGGTCGCGGCCCCCCAGGAGTGGACCGACGTCACCGTGCAGGTGCGCGCGCACGGCCGGGCCGTCCCGGCGCAGGTGCGGGCGGTGTCCGACGGCGGTGGTCCGGCCATGGAGGTCCACCTCGGCGAGCACCTGCGCGGGATCGCCTCGGGCCAGTCCATCGTCGTCTACCGCGGCACGCGCGTGCTCGGGCAGGGCACGGTCTCCGGCGCGCACCGGGCGGACGTCCCGGTCGCCGCGCAGGTCGGCGCCACGGCGGCCCGCGCATGACGGCGGTCTCCGGCCACGGCCCCTGGCCCGGCGGTGAGCAGGACGTCCTGACCGCCCAGCTCACCGTCCTGGACGACCTGGCCGCGCTGCCCACGGGTGTCGACGCCGTCCCGTTCCTGGTCCAGCTCACCGACCGCGGCCCGGGAGCGGACCCGGTGGGCCGCGCGGGCGCGCTGCTGTCCGAGCTGCCCGTGGAGATCGGACCCCACGGCTGGAAGCTCGCCGACCGGCCCGGTGCCGACGCCCGGCGTGCGCAGGCGCTGCAGCAGGCCGACCTGGAGGCGCTGGCGATCGCCGCCCACGGGTACGACGGCCCGCTGACGGTCGAGGTCACCGGCCCCTGGACGCTCGCCGCCGAGCTCTGGTCGGCCCGCGCCGACCGGGTGCTCGCCGACCACGGTGCGCGGCGCGACCTCGCCGCGGCGCTCGCCGCCGGCCTGGCCGGCCACCTCGCCGAGATCACCGCCCAGGTTCCGGGCGCCCGCCCCGTGGTCCAGCTCTCCGAGCCGCTGCTCGGGCAGGTGCACGCCGGCGTGCTGCCCACCTTCTCCGGCTACGCGCGCCTGCGCAGCGTGCCCGGGCCCGAGATCGTCGACGGCCTGCGGCCCGTGATCGATGCGGTGCACGACGCCGGTGCCACCGCCGTCGTGCACCTCGGCGGCACCTGGGTGGGCATCCCGCCCGCGGTGCTGGCCGGGGCGGACGCCGTCGGGCTGGACCTCGCCGACGTCGGCCCGCAGGGCTGGAACGAGAAGGCGTGGGAGCTCGTGGCCCGGGCGACCGAGCGGGAGGTCGGGCTGTGGGCCGGCCTGCCGCCGGCCACGGTGTCGCAGTGCTCGGGTCCGCAGCTCGGCGAGCTGGTCCGGACCGTGGCCGAGCCGTGGCGGCGGATGGGGCTGCCGGCCGACGGCCTGGCTGCGGTGACGCTGCTGGCGTCGCGCCGTCGGCGCCTGGTCGGTGTCGACGAGCACCGTGCCGAGCTGGCCAACCTGGGCCGTGTGGCCGAGGCGCTGGCCGAGCGCGCCGCCGCCTGATCCCGGCGCCGCGACCCGCCGCCTGACCGCCGCCGCAGCCCGTGCGGCCCCCCTCAGTTCAGCCGGTCGCGCAGGAACGTCCAGGCCAGGGCCGCCATGTGCGCCGCCTGCGCGTTGTTGGCCGCGCCGCCGTGCCCGCCCTCGATGTTCTCGTAGTAGGTGACGTCCTTGCCGGCGGCCAGCATCTTCGCCGCCATCTTGCGCGCGTGCCCGGGGTGGACCCGGTCGTCCTTGGTGGAGGTGGTCAGCAGCACCGGGGGGTGGTCACGCTCCGGGTCGAACTGGTGGTACGGCGAGAAGGCCTGCAGGAACGCCCAGTCCTCGGGCACGTCGGGGTCCCCGTACTCGGCCACCCAGGACGCACCGGCGAGCAGGTGGGAGTAGCGCTGCATGTCGAGCAGCGGGACCTGGATCACCACGGCGCCGAACAGCTCCGGGTACCGGGTGAGCATGTTGCCGGCGAGCAGCCCGCCGTTCGACCCGCCCTGGGCGGCCAGGTGGCGGTGCGACGTGATGCCGCGGGCCACGAGGTCGCGGGCGACGGCCGCGAAGTCCTCGTAGGCGCGGTGGCGGTTCTCCCGCAGGGCCGCCTGGTGCCACGCGGGCCCGTACTCGCCGCCGCCGCGGATGTTGGCCACCACGTACACCCCGCCGCGGGTCAGCCACGTCCGGCCGGCGAACGCCGCGTACCCGGGCAGCAGGGGGATCTCGAACCCGCCGTACCCGTACAGCAGGGTGGGCGCGTCGCCGGGCGTCGACGGGTCGGCGGGGCGGACGAGGTCCTCGCGGCCCACGACGAAGTACGGCACCCGGGTGCCGTCGTCGGACGTGGCGAAGTGCTGGTCCGCCACCAGCCCGGTGGCGTCGAAGAACGCGGGTGCGGACTTCAGCGGCTCGGGCGCGGTCGCGGTGCCGTCCGGTCCGACGACGGTCGCCAGCGCCAGCGTGGCGGGCTGCAGGTAGCCGCTGCGGGTCACCCAGACGTCGTCGCTGTCGATCGTGGACACCGCGCGCACGCCGACGGTGAGCAGGCCGTCGCCGACGGGCAGCTCCGACGGGGTCCAGGCGGCGTTCGGGTCGGCCCCGGCGGCCAGGTCGGGAGGCGTGAGCACCTGGACGGCGTTCTTGACGTCGTCGAGCACGGTGAGCACCAGGTGGTGCCGCGTCCACGTCGCACCGACGAGGGACGTCGAGGCGGTGGGCTCGAACAGCACGGTCAGGTCCCGCGACCCGGCCAGGAAGTCGTCGAAGGGCGCGGCCAGCAGCGACCCGGCGCGGTGGGTGCGGCCGCCCACGGTCCAGTCCTCGCGCAGGTCGACCGTGAGCCACTCCCGGTGGGCGCCGATCTCCGCGGACTCGGGCACGTCGATGCGCACGAGCTCCTGCTCGGCGGTCCCGACACCGTGCACCACGTAGGTCTCCGACCGGTAGAAGGCGAAGGACCGCCGCACGATGTCGCGCTCGAACCCGGGCGTCCGGCGGCGCAGACCCGTGACGGCGAGGTCGCCCTCGGACCCCTCGAAGACGAGCGCCGCGTCGTCGATCGGGGTGCCGCGCCGCCACAGCTTCACCAGGCGCGGGTAGCCGGACGACGTGGTCGTGCCGGGCCCGAGGTCGGTCGCGAGATACACCGTGTCCTCGTCGGCCCACGACAGGCCGCCCTTGGCCAGCGGGCGCTCGAAGCCGCCCTCGGAGGCCGGCACGAACCGCTTGTCGACCAGGTCGAACTCGCGGGTGACGTCCGCGTCGGACCCGCCGGGGGACAGGTCCACCAGGGCGCGGCGCCAGGGTTCGCCGGCGTCGAGCTGTTCGGGCGTGGGCCGGAGCACGGAGGCACCGTGCCACACCCAGGACTCGCCCTCGTTCGCGGCGAGGGCGTCCAGGTCGAGGACGGTCTCCCAGCGCGGGTGGTCCGTGCGGTAGGACTCGAGGGTGGTGCGTCGCCACAGGCCCCGCTCGTGGTCGGCGTCGCGCCAGAAGTTGTACAGGTGCTCGCCGATGCGGGCGACGTCCGGGATGCGGTCGTCGGAGTCGAGGACCTCGCGCACCGCCGCCTCGGTGCCGCTCAGCTCCGCACCGCCCAGGGCCTCGTGCGCGGCCTCGTTGCGCCGCCGCACCCAGGCCAGCGCGTCGGGGTCGAGGACCTCCTCGAGCCAGACGTGCGGGTCGGTGTCGAGGGCAGGGAGGGCGGCGGTGTGCGGGTCGGCGCTCATGCTGCGGACCCTAGCGCGCGCCGCGGACAGACCTTCCCCGCGGGTGAAGCCTGTGGTAGAAACTCCTGGTCAGGGCCGTGATGCCCCGATCCATCTTCCCAGCGCGGTTCGCGGGGACGGTCGCCCGAGCGGCCGGTCGCACGACACCGACGAACCGCCCTCATATCCGACGGGGGTGCGGTGAGCAGCACGACCGCGAGACCACGCGCGACGGGTCGCGCCCTGCCCTGGCTCTGCGTCGCCGCGATGGTGCTCTGCGTCGCCGCGCTGCCTCTCGTGGCGTCGGAGGACGTGGGCTGGCCCGCCTGGGCGATCGGCGCCGCCGCCGTGGTGCTGCCGGTCGTCGCGGCGGTGCTGCTGACCCGGGCCGCGCGGCGCGAGGACGTCGCTTTCGGTGCCCTGGCCGGCGAGCGCGACGCCCTCGCGTCCGAGCTGAGCCGCACCACCCGGCTGCTGGAGGAGTCGACGGCGTCCCTGGTCGCCGAGCAGCAGCGTCGTGCCGACGAGCAGGCCTCGGTGGAGACGGCGGTCGTGGCCCTGAGCCGCAAGGTCCAGGCGTCCGCCCACCGCGTGCAGGAGGAGGCGGCGCGGATGGTCCAGCGGCATCCGTCCGACCCGGACGTGCTCGAGAGCTCCATGCGCATCGACCACGCTGCCGCCCAGCACGCCCGGCAGGCGCAGAGCCTGGTCGCGCTGTGCGGACGCCGGCCCGGGCAGACGTGGGACGACGCCCTGCCGCTGCCCGACGTGGTGCGGGCCGCGGCGGGCCGCATCACCGCCTTCGGGCGCGTCGAGGTCTCGGGCGACCCGGGCCTGGCGGTCTCGGGGCGGGCCGTGGAGCCGCTCGTGCACGTCGTGGCGGAGCTGCTGGCCAACGCGACGCAGTGCTCGCCGCCGAACACCCAGGTGCTGGTGACGCTGCGGCAGGTGCAGCGCGGCGCGGTCGTCGAGGTGGACGACTGCGGCGTGGGGATGGACGAGCACGAGCTCGCGCGGGTCCGCGCGATCGCGAACGGGCAGACGCCCGTGGGGCTCGCCGCCCTGGGCGAGGTGCCGCAGACCGGGCTGGCCGTCGTCGGCACCTACGCCCGGTTCCTCGGGCTGCGCGTCGACCTGGTCGAGTCGGTCTACGGCGGGCTGCGCGCCGTCGTCCTGGTCCCCGGCGAGCTCACGGAGACGGCGGCGGCTCCCGTCGCGCTGGCCGCGAGCGCCCACGAGGGCTGGCAGGACGGTGCGCTGCCCGCCACGGGCAGCCTGGTCGCGCAGGCCGACCACGGCGCCCCGGGCCCGGACGAGGGGGGCGCCGCCGCGGACGCGCCGGCCGGCACGGGCCGGGTGACGGTCGCGGAGCCCGCACCGGAGTCCGGGACGACGCCGGTCCTGCCGCAACGCCGGTCGCGGCGCGCGGCGCTGGACCGTCCGGGCGGGTCCGACGCGGACCCGGTCCGGTCCCCGGCAAGGCCGAACCCGCTCACGGAGCCGATGAGGACGCCGTCGGCCCCGCGGGTGGCGGACCAGACGGCCGCGGAGGCCGGTGCCTGGATGGGCGCCTTCTTCGCCGCGACGCACACCGACCGACGAACCGATCCCCAGCACAGCGAACCGTCCGCGCCCGCGGACGCCGAACCGGAGGACCGATGACGACGCACGCCACGGCCGGCACCACGGCCGACGCCCATCCCGACAGCTGGATGCTCGACCACGTCGCCGAGGTGCGGGGCGTGCGTCACGCCGTCGTGCTGAGCTCGGACGGTCTCGTCAAGGTGCGTACCGACGTCACCGACCCGGACACCGCCGACAAGCTGGCGGCCGCGTGCGCGGGCCTGGCGGCGCTCGGCACGAGCATGGGCCGCGAGTTCGGCGAGTCGGACACGCTGCGGCAGGTGGTCGTGGAGTTCGGCGGCGGTTTCCTGTTCGTCCGGGGTGCCGGGGACGGGTCGCGCCTGGCCGTGGTGACGGACTCCGCCGTCGACCCCGGGCTCGTGGCCCAGCAGATGCAGGCCCAGGTGCTGATGATCGGTGAGCGCACGCTGGGCACCGAGCCGGCCGGACGCTGAGGTGGGAGGCCCGTGCAGACCGAGGGATACCGAGACCATCCGGTCCGCTCGTACGTCCTGACCGGCGGCAGGGCGCACCCGACCCGCAACACGTTGCGCCCCGAGACGCTGCTGCGGGCGGCCGACGACGGCGGCCGCGACCTGCCCGCCACGGCCGGGCGCCACGAGCGCGCCGTGCTCGAGCTGTGCCAGGGCACGCTGGCGCTGGCCGAGCTGGCCGCCTACCTGCGTCTGCCGGTGAGCCTGGTGACGGTGCTCGTGTCCGACCTGGTGGACGCCGGCACCCTCGTGATCCGCTCCACCGCCGCGCACGACCTGCCCGGAACCGACCTGCTGGAGGAGGTCCTCGATGGGCTCCGCAACCTCTGAGGACGCACGCCACCTGTCCGCGGACGTCGACCGTTCGGTCAAGGTGTTGGTGGTGGGCGCCTACGGCGTCGGCAAGACGACGCTGATCGACGCCGTCAGCGAGATCCCGATGCTGCGCACCGAGGAGCAGATCACCACGGCCAGCGTCGGCGTCGACCCGCGTCGCGGCGCGAAGGACACGACGACGGTCGCCATGGACTTCGGCCGTGTCACCCTGGGCGCCTCGACGGCGCTGTACCTGTTCGGCACGCCGGGCCAGCGACGCTTCTGGGACCTGTGGGCCGGGCTCGCCGACGGCGCGGTCGGCGTGCTGGTGCTGGTCGACACGCGGCGGCTCGAGGACAGCTTCGAGGTGCTCGACCAGCTCGAGGAGCACTCGCGGCTCCCGGTCGCCGTCGTCGTGAACCAGTTCCCCGACTCGCCCCGCCACCCGGACCCGGAGGTGCGGCGCGCTCTCGACCTGCCGCCCGAGACGCCGGTCGTCTCCGGGGACGTGCGCGAGCGCCCGCACGCCGTGGCCGCGCTGGTGGCGCTGGTCGAGCACGCCCTGCGTCGCCAGGGCGCCGGGAGCGTGGCGGCATGAGCATCACGGCCGCGGGACGCACCGTCCGCCTCGAGGAGGTGGCCGACCGGCCGCTGCTCGCGGACCTGGCCGGTGCGCCCGACCCGCGGGCCAGCTACGACGCGTTGCGGTCGCGGTGGGGGACCGTCGCGCCGGTCGACCTCGAGCCCGGGGTGCCGGCCTGGCTGGCGCTCGGGTACGACGAGGTCTCCACGGTGCTGCGCAACGAGGTGTCGTTCTCCCGCGACGTGCGCCACTGGCGCTACGAGGCCGAGCGGCTGGTGGCCTGGCGGGCACCGGTCCGTGCCGTGCTGGGCTCCCGGGACAGCGCGCTGGACCGGGACGGCGACGACCACCGCCGGCTGCGCGGCCCGCTGTCGGACGTCCTGGCCGGTCTCGACGAGAAGCGGTTGTCCCGGACGGTGGCGGTGGCCTGCACCTCGGTGCTCGATCGCGCCGCGGCCCGCGGGGAGCTCGACCTCGTCGACGGGTACGCGGTGGAGGTCACGGTGCGTGTGCTCGCCGACCTGCTCGGCCTGACGCCCGCGGACGCCCGGCACCTGCACGAGCTGACGGTGCGGCAGCGTTCGGGGGTGGCGGACGCCCGGGAGGCGTCGGCCGAGGAGGAGAACCTCCTGGCCGAGCTGGTGACGGCACGCCGGGCGGAACCGGGCGACGACCTGATGTCGGCGCTCGTGGCCGCGCCCGGTCACGCCAACGACCTGGAGGTCATGGGAGCCGTCGGGCTGGTGTTCCGGACCGCGCACGACGCCGAGGTCGCCTGGATCGCCGTCGCCGCGCAGCGCCTGCTGTCCGACGCCGACCTCGGCGCCCGGGTGCACGGGGGGCGGCTGTCCCTCGACGACGCGCTGGACGAGATCGCCCGGGAGTCGCCGCCGTTGCCGCACCTGCTGCCCCGGTACGCGCGCTCCGACGTCCGGCTCGGGGGGCAGGCGGTCGCGGCGGGCGACGCCGTGGTCCCGGCGGTCGCGGCCGCCAACGCCGACCGGGCGGTCCAGGCCGCGGACCCGTGGGAGCAGGTCGACGCGCGGTTCCACCTGACGTGGGGCGCGGGCGCGCACGCGTGCCCCGCCCACCGGCCCGCCCCGCTCGTGACCCGGCTGGCGGTCGGTTACCTGCTCGGGCGGATCGCCGACATGGATCTCGCCGTCGCGCCCGAGCAGGTCGTGCCGGTGCGCTCCGCCTGGGTGCGCCACCCGGCGTCGCTGCCGGTCCGGTTCCGCTGAGCCGGACCGGCAGCGACGGCCTCAGCCGCCCAGGCGTGCCTCGAGGCGCGCGGGGACGTCGCGGTAGGCCGACGGGTCGATCGGCAGCAGCCACTGCGACGCACGCCGCCCGGAGGACAGGTTGAGGTCCAGGTCGTCGAGCATCTCGTCGATCTGGTGCATGGAGAACGGGATGATGTTGGTGCCGCGGGCGTGCTTGCCCTCGGTGCGCTTCTCCATCCAGTCGACGCGGTCGGCGACGAGCTCGCGCCGGACCTCCACGGGTGGCAGGTCGACCGCGTCGGCGAGGTGCGCTGCGGTCCAGGCGGCGCCGATCTCGGCGGACAGCGGGCTGAAGAGCGACGAGTTGTACCCCGCGAAGGTCAGGTGGGGGACGTCGTGGGGCAGGATCTGCCGGTAGAGCTGGAAGTTGCCGCGGTCGTCCAGCAGGCGCCGGGTGGTGTCCTCGTCGAGGAAGGGGACCCGCTGGTGGAACCCCGTGCCGCAGACCACCAGGTCGGCCCGCACGGTGGCACCGTCGCTGAGGACGGCGACCGGGTGGCCGTCGTCGTCGGTGCTGAAGCGTTCGATCTCGGTGTCCCGGTGGACCACGAGCGTGCCGTCGGCGACCTGGTCGTAGAACCCGTCCGTGGCCAGGGAGACGGTGGAGCGGGCGATGGCGTCGAACTCGTCGTGGGGGACGAGGCCGAGCTCCTTGAGGCGGAGCTGCTTGGTGGCGACGGAGCCGACCGAGCCGAGCATGGAGCGTCGCACGGGGTCGCCGGGACCGTGCAGGAACTTCTCCGCCCCGCCGGAGACGTTCTGGTACCGGAACAGCGCCTCGCCGAGCCGCGTGAGCAGCAGGTACTTGTAGTTGAGGGCGTTGCCGAGCTTCTTGGGCATCTTCCACAGCAGGTGGCGCGCGACGACGGCGGTGCTCGCGGCGACGGGCCCGACCTCGGCGGCGACGTCGCACGCGGACTTGCCGTAGCCGACGACGACGACGTGCTTGTCCCGGGCGTCCTCGACGGTGGCGAGCTGGCTGGCGGCGACCACCTTGCCGCCGGCGCGGAGCAGCTGGGCGAGCCCGTCGAAGGCAGGGAGCACCGGGTCGGAGAAGATCCCGTTGGCGACGATGAGGTGGTCGAAGGTCTCGGGGTCGCCGACCGGTTCGCCGGTGCGGCGGGCGGTGACGAGCCAGCCGTCCTCGGCGGGCGTGAGCTCGGCGCGCACGACCTCCGTGCTCAGCCGCAGCGTGCCCCGCAGGTCGTGCTTGTCGACGTACTGCTCGAGGTAGGCCTGCACCTGCTCGCCGCTGGGCCACTCGGGGTAGTCCTTCGGCATGGGCAGGTCGCTGAAGGCGTAGGAGCCCTTGTTGTTCTGCGTGGTCAGACCCGAGTACCGGCGGGTGGCGCTCCACACGCCACCCACGTCGGGGGCCTTGTCGAACACGGTGACCCGGTGCCCGCACCCGGCCAGGATCTTCGCGCTGGCCAGTCCGGCGAACCCGGCTCCGACGACGGCGATTCTCATCAGCGTCCCTGCTCTCGATCGTTGCTGTCCCGAACGGCAGGATCGTAGCGGTCCGGACACATCGGGCGATAGGGGCGAGCGGGGATGACCTGGGACGATACGGGTCGGTCGCCGGCGGAGCGCCGGGATCACGCCGTCGGGAGCAGGTCCTCCATCCCGGTGGGGACCACCCGGTCGTGGGTGACCAGGTGGGCGCGCACGCGGTCGCGCAGCGACCCGTCGGCCGCGAGCCGGCGGGCCACCTCCCGGTGGTCGCCGTCCCCGGCGAGCCCGGCCAGCACCGGGTCGGTGCGCAGCCGGTCCCACAGGTCGGACTGCGTCCCCAGGGGCAGGGGGAGCCCGTCGGTCCCGCCGATCGCGCCCAGCTCGGAGACGTACAGCGACCAGGGCTCGTCGTGCCCGGCCACGGTCAGGCCGTCGCCACCGGCGCAGCGGGCGTAGCTCTGCTCGGTCGCGTCGAGGGCGTCCGCCTGGGCCGGGGTGAGCAGCGAGACGACGACGGCGGTCCGGCCGCCCGGCGCGACGAGCGGCACCGCGGCGACGTACCCGGCCGGGTTCACCCGCGGGATGTGGCCGAGGCCGACGCCGGCGAGGTCGCCCGCCAGCATCGGCACCGTCGTCGAGACCTCGAGCCGCGTGAACTTGCGGTGCATGACCGCCGGTGAGGCGTTCGACCCGATGGCGACCACGGCCTGCCGGTCGTCGAGGCCCGGCACCCCCGCGTCGTCCAGGAGCGCCTCCAGGCCGGTCCCGTCGGCGTCGGTCCAGGTGCCGTCGTCGCGCCGCAGCTCGTGGAACGACCCCCCGCTCAGCAGGCCCGACGACGGCGCGGCGGGGCCGGGGTAGCGCCACGGGTGGGTGCGGAGGTCGACGTCGATGCCGAGCGTCTGCAGCGTGCGCGTCATGACTCCATCGTGGCAGAGCAACGTGCGGGCGACCCGGCACCGTCGTCGTGCCGGGTGTGGGTGGCAGGCGGCAGGATAGGACCGTGACCGAGACGACCGACGCGCCCGATCCCGTGCTCGACGAGGCCGCGGCCCAGCGCCGCTGGGCCGAGCTCGTCGCCCTCGTCGAGGAGGACCAGGCCGCCTACTACCAGCACGACGCCCCGAAGGTGTCCGACGCCGAGTACGACGCGCGCATGCGTGAGCTCGAGGCGCTCGAGGGGGCGCACCCGGCGCTGCGCCGGCCCGACTCGCCCACGCAGCGCGTCGGCGGGCAGGCGGCGACCGGTTTCTCGACGGTCGAGCACCTGGAACGCATGCTCTCGCTCGACAACGTGTTCAGCACGGACGAGCTGCGTGCCTGGGACGCCCGCGTCGCCCGGGACCTCGACGTCCCCGGCGGCGCCGTCGGCTACCTGTCCGAGGTCAAGATCGACGGCCTGGCGATCGCGCTGCTGTACGAGCGGGGCCGCCTGGTCCGCGCCGCCACCCGGGGCGACGGCCGCACGGGCGAGGACATCACCGCCAACGCGCTGCGCATCGCGCAGATCCCGCGGCGGCTCGAGGGCGACGAGCACCCGGACGTCGTCGAGATCCGGGGTGAGGTCTTCATCCCCACGGCGTCGTTCACGCGGCTGAACGAGCTGCAGGGCGAGATGCGGGAACGGGTCGTCGCCGAGGCGCGGGAGCGCGCGGGGTCCCGCGAGCTCGACGAGGAGCGGGCCCGCTTGGCGGCGCTGCGCCGCTTCCCGCAGTTCGCCAACCCGCGCAACGCCGCCGCCGGCGGGCTGCGTCAGCTCCTGGACAAGAAGTCCGGGCTCGAGCACGAGGCGGGGCTCGCCCGCATCGAGGCGCTGCGCCTGTACGCGCACGGCGTCGGCGCGCTCCAGTGGACGGAGGGTGAGCACGAGGAGCTCGCGAACCTGTCCGACGCCTACGACCTCTTCGCGCGGTGGGGCATCCCGATCTCCCCGCACAACCGGGTCGTCGAGGGCGTCGACGCGGTGCTCGACATGATCGACCACTTCGGTGAGCACCGCCACGACATCGAGCACGAGCTGGACGGCATCGTCGTCAAGGTCGACGCCCTGGCCGACCAGCGCCTCCTGGGCGCCACCAGCCGGGCACCGCGCTGGGCGACGGCCTACAAGTACCCGCCCGAGGAGGTCAACACGCGCCTGCTCGCCATCCAGGTCGGCGTCGGCCGCACCGGCCGCGCCACGCCGTACGCCGTCATGGAACCCGTGCTGGTCGCCGGGTCCACGGTGCGGCAGGCCACCCTGCACAACCAGGACGTCGTCAAGGCCAAGGGCGTCCGCATCGGCGACATGGTGGTGCTGCGCAAGGCCGGCGACGTCATCCCCGAGATCCTCGGTCCGGTCACGGCGCTGGCCGACGACGGCTACCCCCGCGAGGACTTCGTCATGCCTGCCGAGTGCCCCGAGTGCGGCACCCCGCTGCGGGCGATGAAGGAAGGCGACGTCGACCTGCGCTGCCCCAACGCGGAGTCCTGCCCGGCGCAGGTGCGCGGCCGCGTCGAGCACATCGGCTCCCGCGGCGGGCTGGACGTCGACGCGCTCGGCGAGGTCACCGCCGCGGCCCTCACCCAGCCGCTGGAGCCCAGCGACCCGCCCCTGCGCACCGAGGCGCGGCTGTTCGACCTCACCCTCGACGAGCTCGCGCCGATCCGCGCCGTGGTCCGCGACTCCGAGACCGGCCTGCCCAAGGAGTTCGACGGGCGCGGCGAGTCCGCCGAGTTCGAGATGCCGGACGGCTCGGTCCAGACGGTCAAGGTCGTGCGGCCGTTCCAGAAGAAGCGCAAGCTGTCCAAGGCCGAGGAACGCGCCGCCGTCGAGGCGGGGGAGTCGCTGCACGAGCCCAACGCCCAGGCCACCAAGCTGCTCGACGAGCTCGAGCGGGCGAGGACCAAGGACCTCTGGCGGATCCTCGTCTCGTTGAACATCCGCCACGTCGGTCCGGTGGCCGCCCGGGCGCTCGCTGACTGGTTCGGCTCCCTCGACGCGGTCCGGGAGGCCTCCCGGGAGGACCTCGCCGCCGTCGAGGGGGTCGGCCCGGTCATCGCGGACGAGGTCCTGGCCTGGTTCGACGTCGACTGGCACCGCGAGATCGTCGACGCGTGGGCGACCGCGGGCGTGCGGTTCGCGACGCCGGGACACCCCGGTCCCGCGGCCATGGCGGAGCAGGCCGCCGAGGGGCCCACCGGTCCGCTGGCGGGACTGACGGTCGTGGTGACCGGATCGCTCGACGGGTACTCCCGGGACGGGGCCAAGGAGGCGATCCTGGCCGCGGGCGGCAAGGCGGCCGGGTCGGTGTCGAAGAAGACCGACTACGTCGTCGTCGGGGCGAACGCCGGGTCGAAGGCGGCCAAGGCGGAGGAGCTGGGCCTGCCGATCCTCGACGAGGAGGGCTTCACGCGGCTGCTGGAGGACGGCCCGGCGGCGCTGGAGACGTGACGTGCCGCCGCGGCCGGGATGCGCCGCGGCGGTGATCCCTGCCACGATCGACGCATGGCCCGACGCCGTGACGCCCGCCGCTCCGCCGTCCTGACCGCCGTCGCCGCCGCCCTGGTGCTCCCCGCCGCGTGCACGGCGTCGCCCGATCCCGAGATCGAGGTCACCGAGGTCGACGGCCCCTTCGTCCCCCTGGACGTGACCCTGGCCGGGCTGCCGCCCGGCCAGGAGGTCACCCTCGAAGCCGCGACCGCCGTCGGGGGTGGCGTCGACTTCGTGTCGCAGGCGACGTTCACGGTGGCCGACGACGGCACGGTCGTCCTCGCCGAGACGGTGCCCGAGTCCGGTGACTGGGAGTCGGCCGACCCGACGGCGCCGCTGTGGGCGATGGTCGCCGAGAGCCGGTACTACGCGGCGATGTGGGAGGAGCCGTTCGTCGTCGACCTCGTGGTCCGTGACGACGCGGGCGAGGCGCTCGCCACGACGACGGTCGAGCGGCCCGGCACTGCTCCGGGCGTGGAGAGCCGGCGCGTCGACGACCGGGGCCTCGTCGCGGAGTACTCGGTCCCGTCCGGCCTCGAGGGACGGCGTCCGGCCCTGGTGGTCTTCGGTGGTTCGGAGGGCGGCCTGAACACCGGGGCGGGCATCGCCCGGACGGTGGCCTCGCTCGGGTACCCCGCGCTGGCGATCTCGTTCTTCGGCGCTCCGGGGCAGCTGGAGAACCTGGAGCGCGTCCCGGTCGAGACCTTCCTCGAGGCGCTGCGGTGGTTGCGGGCGCAGCCGGAGGTCGACACCGAGCGCGTGATGACGTTCGGGGTGTCGCGTGGCGGAGAGATGGCGCTCTGGCTGGCCGCGGAGCGGCCGGAGCTCGTGCACGGTGCGATCGCGCCGGTCGGGGCAGGGGCGCTCGTCTGCGGCATCCCCGACTTCGGGGTGCCCGCGTGGACGCTCGACGGCGAGCCGCTCGCCGACGTGTGCCCGAACTACGGCCGTGTCGAGGAGATGCGGGACGCCGCGGTGGACGTCGCGGACATCGGTGGGCCCGTGGTGCTGGCCTGCGGCGGACGCGACGAGCTGTGGCCGTCGTGCGACTACGCGCAGCACGTGCTGGACCGCCGGGGTGACGAGGAGACGGTCCTGGTGCGCCACGAGGACGCCGGGCACGCCGTGGCGCTGCCGCCCTACGTCCCGATCGCCTTCGAGGAGGACCTCTACGAGAGGTACGACGTCACGTCCGCCGCCGTACCCGCTGCCACGCACCAGGTCCGTGTCGAGTTCTGGCAGGCCGTCGCGGCGACGCTGGCGGAGCTGCGTGAGGAGTGAGCGGGCGAGCGACGTCGGTCAGCGCGGGTCGCGGGCGGCCCAGACCAGCCCGCGCGAGATCACCTCGTGCACCGTGGGGTCCCGCAGGTCGTCGACGGTGTGGCCTATCGCGCAGGCGAAGACCCTGCCCCGGCCCCAGCGGCGCGTCCAGGTCACCGGCACGGTGACCGGCTCGTGCCAGGGGGCACCGGCCCGGGGGCGGTGGGTCGTGGTCATCAGCACGTCGCAGGCGGGGTCGTGCTGGATCCAGTACTGCTCGGTGGTCAGGTCGACCCTGGACGGCAGGCCGGCGACGACGGGGTGGTCGGCGCGCTCGGGCCTGACGTCGACCGTGTGGTCCACCAGGTCGCCCGGGTGGGCCACGAACTGGCCGCCGACCAGGTGCTGGTAGTCGGTGGCGTTGCGGAACGCGTCGAGCAGGCCGCCGTGCCAGCCGGCCAGGCCGGTGCCGTTCTCGACGGCGACCCGCAGCCCGTGCATCTCCTCGACCAGGATGTCACCCATGGTCCACGACTGGACGACGAGGTCGGTACCGGCCATGGTGTCCTCGTCGGCGTAGACCTCGAGGGACTCCTCGACGGTGAGGTCGAACCCGGCGTCCCGCAGGACCGGAAGGAACAGGTCGGTGGTGCCGACGGGGTCGTGGCCGTCCCAGCCTCCGCGGACGACGAGGGCGTTGCGCGCGCTCACGAATCCTCCTTCGCGTTGATGAGCGACTCGACCGACGCCGGTGCGAGGTACTGCTCGATGACCAGGACGGCGGCACCGACGACGCCGGCCTGGGCCCCCGCCCCGGAGGGCGTGATGCGCAGGTGCTGGGTGGCGAGCGGGAGCGAGCGCTGGTAGACGACCTCGCGGATGCCGGCCATGAGGTGCTCGCCCGCGCCGGCCAGGATCCCGCCGATGACGATCCGCGACGGGTTGAGCAGGCTCACCGACGCGGCGAGCACCGTACCGACGTCACGGCCGGCCTGGCGTACCGCCTGACCGGCGGCGACGTCGCCGGACCGCACGAGGGCGACGATGTCGGCCGTCGTGGCGACGGTGGCGCCGGCGCGGCGCAGCTGTTCCACCAGGGCGGCGCCGCCGGCGACCGCCTCGAGGCACCCGGTGTTGCCGCACCGGCACGGGATGTCCCCGGCGCCGGGGACGGTGACGTGCCCGAGGTCGCCGGCCGCGCCCTGGGCGCCGCGCCGCAGGTGGCCGTCCATGATGACGCCGGCGCCGATGCCGGTCGCGACCTTGACGAACAGCAGGTCGTCCACGTCCGGGGCGATGGTGCGGTGCTCGCCGAGCGCCATGATGTTGACGTCGTTGTCGACCATCACGGGCGCGCCGAGCCGGCGGTGCAGCTCGGCGGGGACGTCGGTGCCGTCCCAGCCCGGCATGATCGGGGGGTTCACCGGTCGGCCGGTGGTGTGGTCGACGGGTCCGGGCAGGCCGATGCCGATGCCGGCGAGCTCGTCGCGGTGGCGGCCTGCCTGCGCGACCAGCTTGTCGCCGGCCTCGGCCACCCAGGACAGGACGTGCTCGGGGCCGTCGGCGATCGCGAGCGGCTCGTCGAGGTGGGTCAGTGGCTCGCCGGCGAGGTCGGTGACGGCGATGCGGGCGTGGGTCGCCCCGAGGTCGACGCCGAGCACGATGCGGGATCGGGGGTCGAAGGCGAAGGTCGAGGGCGGTCGGCCGCCGGTGCTGCTGGCCTCGCCCGCGGGGACCAGGAGTCCGACGGACCGCAGGGCGTCGATACGCGCGGCGACGGTCGACCGCGACTGGCCCGTCTCGGACACCAGCGAGGCGCGCGTACGCGGCGCACCGTCCCGGAACAGCTGGAACATGTCTCCCGCCCCCGTCGGGCGAGGGGGGAACTTCGCCAGTCCTTCCATGAGCACAGTGAACCACGCCTCCCTTCTTCGCACGCTTTCGTCCCTCGGTGTGTATCACGGGGAGGTAACGATCCTAAAGTCGCGGAACTTATGATTGACGATGAACAGAAGGTGTGTCTAGAGTCGCCGCATGGTCACCGAAGACCCCGCGGCACCGCTGCTGCAGATGCAAGGGATCGTCAAACACTTCCCGGGCGCCAAGGCGCTCGACGGCGTCGACCTCGACGTGCTCCCCGGTGAGGTGCACTGCCTCCTCGGTCAGAACGGAGCCGGCAAGTCCACGCTCATCAAGGTGCTCGCCGGCGCCCACCAGCCCACGGCCGGCACCATCCTCATGGACGGGCAGGAGATCCAGATCTCCCACCCCGTGGCGGCGCTGGAGCACGGCGTCGCCACCATGTACCAGGAGCTCGACGTCGTCGACGGGCTGACGGTCGCGGAGAACATCTACCTGGGCCACGAGCTCGCCAGCGCCGGGTTCACCCAGCGTCGGACGGTGGCCTCCCGCACCCGGGAGCTGATGGCCCGCCTCGGCCACCCCGAGATCCCGCCCCACCGGGAGGTCGGCGAGCTGTCGGCCGCAGGGAAGCAGATCGTGTCGATGGCGCGAGCCCTCTCGCGAGACGCCCGCGTGATCGTCATGGACGAACCCTCGGCCGTGCTCGACTCCGGCGAGGTGGACAACCTCTTCCGGGTCGTCGACGAGCTCACGTCCCAGGGCGTCGCGATCGTCTACATCTCCCACCGGCTCGAGGAGATCCGCCGGATCGGCGACCGGATCACGGTCCTCAAGGACGGTGTCACGGTGGGCCGCAACCTCGATGTGGCCGACACGCCCACGGACGAGCTCATCAAGCTGATGACCGGCAAGAACGTCGAGTACGCCTTCCCCGAGCGCCCCGGCGTCCCGCAGGACGCCCCGGTGCGGCTCGAGGTCACGGACCTCTCCCTGAGCGGGGTCTTCTCTGACGTGTCGCTCTCGATCCGCGCCGGCGAGATCGTCGGGCTGGCCGGCCTGGTCGGGTCGGGGCGCTCCGAGATCCTCGAGACCATCTACGGTGCGCGCCGGGCGACGCACGGACGCGTGCAGCTCGACGGGAAGTCGCTGCGGCGCGGCTCGGTCGGTGCCGCCGTGGCTGCCGACATCGGCCTCGCCCCGGAAGAGCGCAAGAGCCAGGGGCTGCTGCTCGACGAGCCGGTCTACCGCAACGTCACGCTGTCGTCGTTCGCGCGGATCGCCCGCGGTGGCTGGCTCGACGAGCGCGCCGAGAAGGCTGCCGCCACCGAGCAGGCCGCAGCCCTCGACCTGCGGCCCGCAGGCGTCGATCGTGCGATCCGCACCCTCTCCGGCGGCAACCAGCAGAAGGCGATGCTCGCACGGTGGCTCGTGCACGGGTGCGAGGTGCTGCTGCTCGACGAGCCGACGCGCGGCGTCGACGTCGGCGCGCGGTCCGAGATCTACGACCTGGTGCGACGTCTGGCCGACGCCGGTACCGCCGTGTTGGTCGTCTCCAGCGAGATCCCCGAAGTCCTGGGCCTGGCCGATCGTGTCCTCGTGATCTCCGACGGACAGGTCGTGCACTCCGGGCCCGCCGAGTCGATCGACGAGCACCAGGTGCTCGATATGGTCATGGAAGGAAGTGCCGCGTGAGCGAGCAGCAGACGCCGTCGAGTCCGGCGGCAGACAACCCGACGAAGCACCGGGAGAGCTCCCGTTCACGGCTGGGACTCTCGGGAGCGACCGTCCGCAACCTCGGCCTCGTCGCCGCCCTGCTCCTGCTGTGCCTGGTCGGGTTCCTCACCGGCGGGGATCGCTTCGCCAGCGTGCAGAACCTCATGATCGTCCTGAGCCTGGCCTCGGTGACGGGGGTCATCGCCATCGGGATGACGTTCGTCATCACCACCGGCGGCATCGACCTCTCGGTCGGCTCCGTGCTCGGCCTGACGACGGTCTGGGCGTCGACCCTGGCCACGCAGACCATGGCGGACCAGTACGGCTGGATCGTGATGGTCGGCTGCGCCCTCCTGGTGGGACTCGCCGCCGGGCTCATCAACGGCGTGATCATCGCCTACGGCAATGTCGTCGCGTTCATCGCGACGCTCTCCATGCTGGTGGCGGCCCGTGGGCTGGCCGAGCTGATCGCGAACCGCCGCACGCAGATCGTCAACCAGAGCTCGTTCGAGTCGACGTTCCAGGGCGACCTGCTCGGTGTCCCGAAGATCGTGTGGATCTTCGCGATCGTCGCGGTCGCGGGCTGGTTCCTGCTCAACCGGACCACCTTCGGACGCCGCACGGTCGCCGTCGGCGGCAACGCCGAGGCCGCACGCCTCGCCGGCATCAACGTCAAGCGCCACCTGCTGTACGTCTACGGCCTGGCCGGCCTCACGGCAGGTGTCGCCGGCGTCATGCTGCTCGCCCGCACCGGAGCCGGGTCGTCCACCAACGGACTGCTCCTCGAGCTCGACGTGATCGCCGCGGTCGTCGTCGGTGGCACCCTGCTCGTCGGTGGTCGCGGCACGATCGTCGGCACCGTCATCGGCGTCCTCATCTTCGCGACGCTCACCAACGTCTTCATCATCAACAACATCGACAGCTCGGTGCAGCAGATCGCCCGTGGCGCGATCATCGTCGCCGCCGTGCTGCTCCAGCAGCGGTTCGCCCGACGCTCCACGAGCTGATCGAGCCGTCACCCGACCCTGTCCGCCGACCCCCGACCCATCCCTGCAAGTACCCGCACACCGGACCGAATCGAGGAAGATCATGTCCGCACGCACCACCCGCCGCCGTCGCCTGATCGCGGCACCACTCGCCCTGGCCGCGTCGGCCGCCCTGCTGGCCGGCTGCGTCAGCAACGAACCCGCCGAGGAGGAGGGCAGCGACTCCGAGGAGATGAGCTCGGAGGAGGGCTCCGGCGGCACCATGAACGACGAGCCCGGGGAGACCGTCACCATCGGCTTCTCCGCCCCGGCGGCCGACCACGGCTGGATGGGTGCCATCACCAGCGCGGCCGAGGACGCCGCGGCCGACTACGAGGACGTCGAGCTCCGCGTCGCGGAGGGCACCAACGACGTCAACGTCCAGATCAGCCAGATCGAGACGTTCATCGCCGACGGCGTCGACGCCATCGTGCTGCTGCCGTTCGACGGCGCCGCGCTCACGGACGTCGCCACCGAGGCCATGGAGGCCGGGATCCCGGTCGTCAACGTCGACCGGGAGTTCTCCAGCCCGTTCGCCGCGCGCAGCACGGTGCTCGGCGACAACTACGGCATGGGCGTCAGCGCCGGGACCTACATCTGCGAGCAGCTCGGCGACCAGCCCGACGCCGTCGTCGCGGAGATCCAGGGCATCGCCTCGCTGCCGCTGACGCAGGACCGCTCGCAGGGCTTCGAGGACGCGCTGGCCGACTGCGGTCTCGACGTCGACAACCAGGTCGCCGCCGAGTTCACCGTGCAGAGCGGTGAGCAGGTGACGGCGAACCTTCTCCAGGCGGCCCCGGAGATCGACGCCATCTGGAACCACGACGACGACCAGGGCGTCGGCGTGCTGCAGGCGATCGAGAACGCCGGCCGAGACGAGTTCTTCATGGTCGGCGGCGCCGGTTCGCTCGACGTGATGGAGCACATCCAGTCCGGCGACACCGTGCTGGAGGCCACGGTCGTCTACCCGTCCACGCAGGCGGCCGACGGCATCAAGCTGGCCCGCCTGATCGCGCAGGAGAAGAACCTGGGCGACCTGGCGTCGTCGACGGTGCCGCGCACCGTCCAGCTCTACGCGCCGGTGGTCACCGCGGACAACGTCGACCAGTTCATGGACATCGGCTTCCGCTCCTGACCTTCGGTCACACACCCACGGCGGCGGGGCGTCTCCGCGCCCCGCCGCCGCGGCCTCGTCCGCCCTCGCGCGGTGACCCGGGCCGCACGAGGAACGAAAGGACACCCCAATGGCTGCAGCAGATCGCGCGCGACTCGGCGTCGGCATGGTCGGCTACTCGTTCATGGGCGCCGCCCACTCCCAGGCGTGGCGTACCGCCCCCCGCTTCTTCGACCTGCCGCTCGCCGTCGACATGCGGGTGGTGGCAGGTCGATCGGCCGACGGCGTGGCCGCCGCCGCCGACCGCCTCGGCTGGCAGGAGTCGACGACCGACTGGCGCACGCTGCTCACCCGGGACGACGTCGACGTGATCGACGTCTGCACGCCGGGCAACACGCACGCCGAGATCGCGGTCGCCGCGCTCGACGCCGGCAAGCACGTCCTGTGCGAGAAGCCGCTGGCCAACTCGGTCGCCGAGGCCGAGCAGATGGTCGCCGCCGCCGACCGGGCCGCCGCGCGCGGCGTGCGGGCGATGGTCGGCTTCACCTACCGCCGGGTCCCCGCGATCCAGCTCGCGCGCCAGCTGGTCGCCGACGGCCGCATCGGCCAGGTCCGGCACGTGCGCGCCCAGTACCTGCAGGACTGGCTCTCGGACCCGTCGACGCCGCTGAACTGGCGCCTCGACAAGGACAAGGCCGGCTCCGGCGCCCTGGGGGACATCGGCGCCCACGTCGTCGACCTCACCCAGTTCATCACCGGCGAGCGCCTCACGGGCGTGTCCGGGATGCTCGAGACGTTCGTGCGCGAACGCCCGGTCGCCACCGAGTTCTCCGGCCTGTCCGGCTCGGGGGGCACCGAGACCGGACCCGTCAGCGTCGACGACGCCGCCGTGTTCTTCGGCCGCATGTCGGGCGGGGCGCTGGCGAGCTACGAGGCCACGCGGTACGCCCAGGGCCGCAAGAACGCGATCCGCATCGAGATCAACGGGTCGGCGGGGTCGCTCGCGTTCGACTTCGAGGACATGAACGTCCTGCACTTCTTCGACGCGGCCGAGCCGGCCGAGACGGCGGGCTTCCGTCGCATCGTGGTCACCGAGCCCGAGCACCGCTACATCGAGGCGTGGTGGCCGGCCGGGCACGGGCTGGGCTACGAGCACGCGTTCACCCACCAGGTGGTCGACCTCGTCGGCGCGCTCGCGGCGGGCGACCAGCCCACGCCGTCGTTCGCCGACGGGCTCGCCGTCCAGCGCGTGCTCGACGCGGTCGAGCGCAGCGCGTCGGACAAGCACCGCTGGATCGACCTGACCTGACTCGCCCGCCGTGGCGGGACAGCACGAGGCATCGACGAGAGGAGGGCGCGCGCCCCGCGCCGGGGCGCGGATGGAGCAGGACCGGTGACCGTGGGCGTCAGGGCCGACGCACGGTGATCCCGGAGCGCAGCAAGACCGTTCGACGATGACGACGAAGGAGATCTTGGTGACCAGAAGGCTCTGGGGAGCACCGCGCGCGGGGGGACGGCTCGTCGCCGTCGCCGTCGCGCTCGCGGTGGCCGCTCCCATCACCATCGCCGGCGCGACGCCGGCCGCCGCGGCAGCACCTGCCGCTCCGTCCGGGCCGCTCGCCGCGGCGCCGGACGTGTCCGACCCGTTCGACGTGCTCGTGTTCTCCAAGACGGCCGGCTTCCGGCACGGTTCGATCCCCGCGGGGATCGCGGCGATCGAGCAGCTGGGCACGGAGCACGGCTTCTCGGTGGACGCCACGGAGGACGCCGATGCATTCACCGACGAGAACCTCGCGAACTACGACGTCGTGGCCTGGCTCTCGACCACGGGTGACGTGCTCGACGACGACCAGCAGGCGGCGTTCGAACGCTACATCCAGGACGGTGGCGGGTACGCCGGCATCCACGCGGCGTCCGACACCGAGTACGACTGGCCGTGGTACGGCGAGCTGGTCGGCGCGTACTTCAACTCCCACCCGCAGAACCAGGACGCGACGATCGACGTGCACGACCACGTGCACCCGTCGACCGAGCACCTGCCGCAGCGGTGGGAGCGGTTCGACGAGTGGTACAACTTCCGCTCCGACCCGACCGACGAGGTGCACGTGCTGGCCTCGCTGGACGAGTCCACGTACGACGCCGGTACCGGTGCGATGGGTGCCGAGCACCCGATCGCGTGGTGCCAGCCGTACGACGGCGGCCGGTCCTGGTACACCGGCGGCGGTCACACGAACGAGTCGTTCGCCGAGCCGGAGTTCCTCGAGCACCTGCTGGGCGGTCTGCAGACGGCGGCCGGGGTCGTGGACTCCGACTGCTCGGCGACGCAGAGCGACAGCTACGAGACCGTGCCCCTCGACGAGGACACCGCCAACCCGATGATGCTGGACGTCGCCGACGACGGCACCGTCTTCTACGTCGAGCGCGACGGGCGCGTGCAGGTGATCGACCCGGAGTCGAACACCACCAGCACCGCGATGACCCTGTCGGTCACCCAGTCGAACGAGGACGGGCTGACCGGCGTCGTGCTGGACCCCGACTTCGCGTCCAACGGGTGGATCTACCTGTTCTGGTCCCCGCAGGACGTCGGTGACGACGGCCCTCACAACCGCGTCTCGCGGTTCGACTACGACGCGGCGTCGGGCAGCATCGACCCGGCCACGGAGGAGACCGTGCTGGTCATCCCGACGCAGCGGCAGACCTGCTGCCACGCCGGCGGGGACATGGTGTTCGACTCCGAGGGCAACCTCTTCGTCGCCACGGGCGACAACACCAACCCGTTCGAGTCGCAGGGCTACTCGCCCCTCGACGAGCGCGACGGACGTGAGAACTTCGACTCCCAGCGCACCTCGGCCAACAGCAACGACCTGCGCGGCAAGATCCTGCGGATCACCCCGCAGGACGAGGGCGGCTACACGATCCCGGAGGGCAACATGTTCGCCCCGGGCACGGCGGACACGTTGCCGGAGATCTACGCGATGGGCTTCCGCAACCCGTTCCGCATCGGGGTCGACCCGGCGAACGACAACGTGCTCGTCGCGGACTACGGCCCGGACGCCGGCTCGGCGAACCCGGACCGCGGCCCGGCCGGGACCGTCGAGTGGAACGTCGTGAGCGAGACCGGCTTCTACGGCTGGCCGTACTGCACGGGGGCCAACAACGCCTACCACGCGTACGACTTCGCGACCGGTCAGTCCGGTGCCGAGTTCGACTGCGACGGCGGCCCCGTCAACGACTCCCCGCACAACACGGGGATCACCCAGCTCCCGCCGGCGATCGAGGCCGAGGTCTGGTACGGCTACTCGACCAACCCGCTGTTCCCGGAGATCGGTGGCGGCGGTGCGCCGATGGGTGGCCCGGTCTACTCCTACGACGCCGAGCTCGACTCCGACGTCAAGTGGCCCCAGTACTGGGAGGGCAAGGCGCTCTTCGGCGAGTGGAACCAGGGACGGATGTACTCGTTCCAGCTCGCGGGCGAGCAGCGCGACGACCTGGTGGACATCAACCGGATCCTGCCGGGCGTCTTCGACCCGAGCGTCGGGTTCGACCGGCCGATGGACTTCGACTTCGGCCCGGACGGCGCGCTGTACGTCGTCGACTGGGGTTCCGGGTTCGGCGGCAACAACGACAGCTCGGGCGTCTACCAGGTGAACTACGTCGAGGGTGACCCGGCGCCGATCGCCCGTGCGTCCGCGGACGTCACGGACGGCCTGGCACCGCTGACGGTGCAGTTCTCCTCCGAGGGCACCCGGCACCCTGCCGGCGACCCGATCACCCTGCAGTGGACCTTCGGTGACGGATCGGAGCCGAGCACCGAGGCGAACCCGACCCACACGTACACCGAGAACGGGCGCTACACCGCCCAGCTCACGGCCACCGACGCCTCCGGGCAGACCGGTGTCGCGAACGTGACCGTCGTGGTCGGCAACGTGGCTCCGGAGGTGAGCATCACCTTCCCGGAGAACGGTGGCTTCTTCGAGTGGGGCGACCAGGTCCTCTACGAGATCGAGGTGGACGACCCGGACGGCGAGGTGAGCTGTGAAGACGTCTCGCTGTTCACGTCGCTCGGGCACGACTCGCACGCGCACCCGTTCGACGAGCTGACCGGCTGCTCGGGGGTCATCCAGACCGCCCGGGACGAGGGTCACGGCATCGAGTCGAACATCTTCTGGGTGATCGAGGCGTTCTACACGGACGACGGCGGTGACGCCGGCGCTCCGCTGACCACCACCGACCTGCAGGTGCTCCAGCCCAAGCTGGTCCAGTCGGAGTTCTTCACGGCCACCGGTCGTGCGGACGGCATCGGTGACGGTGCGGGGGACCCGGGCGTCCAGATCGAGGAGACGGGCGACACCGCCGGCGGCGGCCAGAACATCGGCTACATCGAGCCCGGTGACTACTGGGCCCACGAGCCCGTCAGCCTGACCAACGTGGACGGGATCTCGCTGCGCGCGGCGTCGTCCGGGAGCGGCGGGGAGGTCTCGGTGCGCTGGGACGCCCCCGACGGTCCCGAGATCGGCAGCATCACCGTGCCCGGCACCGGCGGCTGGCAGCAGTACGTCGACGTCGGCACCGAGCTGTCGAACGTGCCCGGCGGTTCCGGATCGCTGCACTTCGTGCTGCTGTCCGGTGGGATCAACGTCAACTGGATGGAGATCGACGGGCGCGGTGTCACGGACAACGAGCGGCCGGAGGTCGAGCTGACGGTCGACCCGGTCTCGGGCGACGCCCCGCTGACCGTGACCGCGACCGCCGACGCCACCGACCCCGACGGGTCCGGCGAGCTGTCCTACGCCTGGGACGTGGGTCTCGGCGACGGGTTCGTCGAGGGTGGCGAGCCCACGCTCGAGCACACCTACGACGCGCCGGGCACGTACCGGCTCCAGGTGCGCGTGACGGACGACGGCGGTGCCTACGCCGTCGAGTACGTCGAGGTGGAGGTCACCGGCACGACGCCGGAGCCGACACCGTGCCTGTCCGGCCGGTCGGACGACTTCCTCGGCTCCGAGCTCGACCCGGAGCGGTGGACCGTGCTCGACCGCAACCAGGACCTGCAGGTCGCCGACGGGGTCCTCACGATCCCGGCGACGGCCACGGACTTCTACGGAACGAACAACGTCACCGTGCCGAACGTCGTCCTGCAGGACCTCCCGGACGGTCCGTTCACGGCGACCGCCAAGGTGACCATCCCGGCCTACGCGCAGTACCAGCAGGCCGGCCTGGTGATCTACGGCGACGCGGACAACTACGCGAAGATGGTGGTGCAGGGCCGGTCGGCACCGGCCGACCCGGCGACGCGCATCTTCCAGTACATCCGTGAGGAGGCAGGTGCACCGAACGAGGTCGGGGACTCCAACACCGCGGCACTCGGCGCGGCGTACCCCGACACGGTGTACGTGCGTCTGGCCAGCAGCGACGGCGACGACCTGACGGCGTCGTACTCGGACGACGGCGTGGACTTCACGGCCATGCCGCAGACGAAGTCGCTGACCGGTATCGACGACCCGCAGATCGGACTCGTGGCGCTCGCGGGCGCCGGTTCGGCGGCGGACGTGGTGGACGCGCAGTTCGACTGGTTCCAGATCACGCCGGACGACACCGCCGAGGCCCCCGGGCCCGACGACGAGTTCGACGGGGACTCTCTGGACGCCTGCCGCTGGGACGTGGTGCGCGAGGACCCGACGGGCTACCGGGTGACCGGTGGCGCGCTGGAGATCGACACCACGGCCACGGACATCTACACCGGCGACAACACCGGCACGCCGAACATCGTCGTGCAGGACCTGCCGGACGGTGACTGGACCGTGGAGACCCTGGTCGACGGCTCGACGTTCGACCAGCAGTACCAGCAGGGCGGTCTGATCGTCTACGGCGACGACGACAACTACGTCAAGCTCGACCTCGTCACCGACAACGCGGCGGGCGACCCCGTCACGCGGCGGATCGAGTTGCGCAGCGAGGTCGACGCCGTCGTCCAGGACCCGCAGCCCAACGCGAACGAGCTCACCGAGAGCGTCTGGCACCTGCGCCTGACCAAGGACGGGTCCACGTACTCCGGCGAGTACAGCGCGGACGGCGAGGACTGGACGTCCTTCGGGCAGTCCGTCGCCCACGAGGGGCTGGAGGACGCCCGGGTGGGCCTGTACGCCCTGGGCGCCTCGCAGCAGTCGGTGGCCACGGCGTCCTTCGACCACTTCCGGGTGGCCGGCACCGCCGAGCCGCTCGAGGTGGTCGGGACGCTCGACCCCGCCGAGCCTGACGGCCCCGACGGTCAGTGGCTCGGTCCGGTGACCGTCACGGTGGAGACCACCGGTGGACCTGAGGGTGCTCAGGTGTACCGGGAGGTCGACGTCGACGGCGGTGGCTGGGCGGAATACACCGCACCGGTGGAGATCTCGGAGCCCGGCGCCCACACCGTCCAGGTGCGGGCCTCGGCCGACGGCGAGGAGGCCACGGGCGAGACGCTCGAGTTCACGATCGCCGAGCCCGACGTCGCGGAGGCCACTCCCGCCGTCGAGCTCACCCAGCCGACCTGCTCGCTGGACGACGACGGCTCCACCGTCGTGTCGAACGGTGCGGTCTCCGGGGTGTCCATGGACGGCGTGCAGCGCTACGTGGTGTGGGCGGCCGACGACCTCGGCACCTACATCGGCGACGGGTCGGACCTGCCGCCGGGTGACTACGTGGTGCGGGCCTGGCCGGCCGACGGCTACGAGCTCGTGGCCGGCGAGGGCTGGACGGAGATCTTCCAGGGACGCGTCCAGACCACGGTGACCCTGTCCGAGCCGGACTGCCCTGCCGCCCCGGCGGTCGAGGTCGTCCAGCCGACGTGCACCTACGACGCGGACGACTCCGAGGTCGTGACCGGGGGCTCGCTCGTCCTGGCCGACGTGCCGGGGGTGCGCTCCTACGTGGTGCGGGAGCTGGTCGACGGGTCCGCCGGCGACCGGCTGACCGACCTGGAAGACCTCTCGCCGGGGGAGTACCGCATCGCGGCCCGCCCGGCGGACGGCTACTTCCTCGTCGGTGACGGCGACTGGAGGGTCCGGGACAACGGGCTCGCGGTGCTCGTCGTGACGCTCGAGGAGCCGGAGTGCCCCGACCCGAACACCCCGGACGTGGCCGTCGAGGCGGCCACCTGCGACGCCGGCGGGTCGATCTCGCCGGTGACGCTGCCGGGGGTGCGCAGCTACACCGTGCACCGGTGGGTCGACGGTTCGGCGGACGGCAAGGTCAAGGAGCTCGACGACCTCGCCCCCGGCGACTACCGGGTGATCGCCTCGCCGTCGCCCCGCACCGACCTCACGGTGACCGGCGACTGGACGCTGAGCCCCTCGGGCAAGGCGCGGCTGATCGCCACCGTCGAGGAGGTGTGCGACTGACGGACCGGGGTGTGCGCCGGTGGCCCTGATCCCCGGCGCACACCCCTCGCCAGACCGCCGGCGTCGCGCCCGGCCGCATCGAGCCCCCGCCGACGACCCCGGCCCAGGGTGTTCGGTGGGGGTGCGGCGGGTGCGCCGCCGGCATCGGCCGACTCCGGTCGGCCACCCTCGGCACGGGGCGGGTGCGCTCCGGCCCCGTGCCGAGGGCCCGGGGCCACCGGTCCCACCCACACCACGAGGAGGCAGCACGATGAGAAGGTTCGGACGAGCAGGCGCCGGAGTGGCGCTCGCGCTCGGACTGGCCGCCGGGCCGGTGGCTGTCGCCGGACCGGCGGTCGCCCACGGCGGCGAGATCGACGTCGAGATCGGCACGGACGGCAGCGGCGGCGTCTCGGCGTCGCTGGTCTGGGCGGGGGACGGGCATCCTGTCGAGGAGTCCGCGATGGTCGTCGTGCGGGCCGTCTCTGACGACGGCGAGGAGGTCGGTCCGGTGACGCTGGCGTCGGCGTCCGAGGGCGTCGGCTGGTACCGCTCGGACGCCGAGCTGCTCGAGGCTGGACACTGGACGGTCACCGCACGGGTGAAGGAACCGCAGAAGACCAAGGTGACCACCGAGATCGATGTGGTGGCTCCGCCCGAGGCGCCCTCGCCCGAGGAGTCGGAGGTCGCGACCGGCGCGGACGCCGGGGGAGAGGACAGCACCGGGCAGACGGACGACGCCCCGGCCGCGGGGAGCGACGCCGAGCAGGCCGCCGCGGCGTCGTCGGGCCCGGACGGACTGCCGGCCTGGAGCGTGTGGACGCTGGGTGCCCTCGTGGTGGCCGGCGTCCTCGGGGCCGTCGTGGTGCGGCGGCGGCGCAGTTGAGAGCCACGGCTCGGCACGGCCGGGACCAGGAACAACGAGAGGAAAGACCATGACACGACCGATCAGTCTCTTCACCGGCCAGTGGGCGGACATGCCGCTGGAGGAGCTCGCAGAGCTCGCCTCCGGATGGGGCTACGACGGCCTCGAGCTGTGCTGCTGGGGCGACCACCTCGACGTGACCCGGTGGGACGACGCCGAGTACGTCCAGGGCCGCAAGGACCTCATGGCCCGGCACGGCCTGCGGATCGTCGCGATCTCCAACCACCTGACCGGCCAGGCGGTCTGCGACGACCCGATCGACCGGCGGCACGAGGAGATCCTGTCGCCGCACGTCTGGGGCGACGGCGACCCGGAGGGCGTCCGGCGACGGGCGGCCGAGGCGATGAAGGACACCGCCCGGATGGCCGCGAAGCTCGGGGTGCGCACCGTCGTCGGGTTCACCGGCTCGTCCATCTGGAAGACCGTCGCCATGTTCCCGCCGGTACCGGCCGACATGGTCGAGGCCGGCTACCAGGACTTCGCAGACCGCTGGAACCCGATCCTCGACGTCTTCGAGGAGGTCGGCGTCCGCTTCGCGCTCGAGGTCCACCCGAGCGAGATCGCCTACGACTACTGGACGACGCACCGCACGCTCGAGGCGATCGGGCACCGCGAGTCGTTCGGCCTGAACTGGGACCCGAGCCACATGGTCTGGCAGGACGTGGACCCGGTGGGCTTCCTCTGGGACTTCAAGGACCGCATCTACCACGCGCACTGCAAGGACACGAAGAAGCGTCTCAACGGTCGCAACGGCCGCCTCTCGTCGCACCTGGCCTGGGCGGACCCGCGCCGTGGCTGGGACTTCATCTCGACCGGGCACGGCGACGTGCCCTGGGAGGACTCGTTCCGGATGCTCAACGCCATCGGGTACGACGGCCCGCTCTCGGTCGAGTGGGAGGACGCCGGCATGGACCGTCTCGTGGGCGCCCCGGAAGGGCTGGCCTTCGTGCGTCGCCTCGCCTTCGACGCCCCGGACGCGGCCTTCGACGCGGCGTTCTCGTCCAAGGACTGACCCACTTCAGCAGTGACGAGACGGGTCGAGCGTCTCTGTTCGTACCGCATCACCACCTGATGCGGAACGAACAGAGACGCTCGACCCGTCAGCGGGCGGGCTCAGTGACCCGGCTGTCGGAGCATGACCACGTCGGCGTGCTGCACGCCGCCGACGTCGTAGGTCCGCTCGCCGACGACCTCGAACCCGTGCTTGCGGTAGAAGGTCTGCGCCCGATGGTTGGCACCGTTGGTCCCCAGCCACAGGGACGCCTCCGGCGCGAGCCGCTCACCGGCCTCGAGGGCACCCGTCATCAGGGCGTGCGCCGTGCCGTCGCCGAGCCGGTCGGGGTGCACGTAGATCTTCGACAGCTCGACGTACGGGCCGGGGCCGGCGGCCTCGCGCAACACGTCGGCCTCCGCCTCGCCGTCGGGACTCCCGTGCACCAGGAGGGCGTAGCCCACGACCTCGGGGCCGGCGAGAGCGACCACCGTCTCCCGCGCGGGGTCGCCGATCCAGCCCGCTACCCGCCGCGGCGAAAGGTGACGGGCGATGTGGGCGGCCATCGTGGCGACCGGCGTGCCCGGTGGACACGCGAGGGGGAACGTCAGGGCGGCGAGCCAGGCGATCTCGGCAGCCTCGGTCGGGCGTGCCGCACGGACGAACAGCGGATGGGAGCTCACTCGACAGACGGTAGCGCCCGACGGTGTGACGACGGTGTCATGGCCCCTCGGGGCGGCGCCGCGGCTCGATCGGGGCGTCCAGGACCGACCCGAGGTCTGGGCGTCGGCGCGGGCGTCGGTGTGCACGTCGCAGGACCGGGGTCGCCGTCGTCGGCGGGCGCGCTCACCTGCGATGACACCGACATGCCTCGGTGTGGTGGGGGTCACCGCACGATGAGTTGGCGTCGGGGCAGGCGGCGTGTAATGTTCTCTGACGTCAGCCCGACAGGGAACGGACGCCGCGAGGCGGCCGCCGGGGCTGGAACTCACACCGCAAAGGTCGGGTCGCTTCGTGCGCTCTCGACCGAGCAGCGTGGGGCCGAGCCTGTGAAGCAGGTCGCCGGAAGAGTTCGCAGAGCGGGTTGGACACGGCGGGTTGGTTCGGGTAAGGTTGAAGGGTTGCCCCGGACGGGGTCAGGGCGAAGGTTCTGGTCTTGGATGGTGTGCGTCGGTTGTTTGAGAACTCAACAGTGTGCTTGATAGTCAATGCCAATTTATTGAACCTTCATTGGTTCCTTTGGACTGGATTGGACAGCTAGTTTTTGCTAGTTTGTTTGGTCTGGCCAGTATCGATATGGCATCGCTGGCCTGTTGAGGGTTGGTGGTGTTTTCTCTCTTTTACGGAGAGTTTGATCCTGGCTCAGGACGAACGCTGGCGGCGTGCTTAACACATGCAAGTC